>NZ_JBLNIG010000002.1:0-870539 GCF_047711275.1 Candidatus Nitrosocosmicus sp. FF01
TCTAAGTAGCAATACAAAGTTGTATCTTATCATTTTTCAGTCTTTGTAAGTTAACAAACTATATCGTTAATTCGAAAATTATACATAAAAATCATAATCTTTCTGTCTTTTGTAGTAATTATTTCAAAAGAAAATATCAGGATGTAAAACTTTTAAGAAATAATGTAAACCCTTTAATAGGCGGACACCATAGATATTGTGATCAACATGCAATTAATACCAATAACATACAAAAGCGATGTAGATATGTATCAACAGCAACAACAAATTCAAGGCCATGGTCATGCAGACAGAAAGACAATGGGTATAGTGATAGCAATAACTGCCACTTTTATAATTGGGGGTTATGTCTTGGTAAATATACCGCTATCTAATGTAAGCATGGGTTCTATTTTCGATCCATTGCCCGTTTACAAAAACGGTTTAGGATCTGTTAACGGTTATGTAATTGGCTCGCCTGAAGTACCAATTCTTGGAACCATCATGGTTGCCGCTGAGCAAAGCGGAAAATTTCAGACTGTAAGCATAGGCTTAGAACCTGATGGGAAATATGTTTTTCAAGATTTGAAGCCAGGAGTATATATATTGATTGCTTTTTTTCCCGATGGTGAGTATAGAGTGACGAATAACATAAAAGTTGAACCAAACTCGGTGCAGACACTAATTTTCAAATATTAATTTTTTTCTTAGATTTATCTTTAAAGACCAATGGGTTCATTCAGATACACAGGAGATCGGAATTATTTTGAAGTATATGGACTGCGGAGAGATTTAAGATATACCGAGTTTTTTATAAATATTGCTATTGAATCACAATAAACATAAATATACAAACTAGTAGAATTATCATGAAGATTCTAATCACAACTTCAATTTCCATATTGTTGGTATCGGTACATCATCACGTGCCATGGCTGTTACCCATTTAGAGACAACTAATGAAGATTTTCTCAATATAAGAGAAGCGACCATAGATGCTACAGACTCTGAACAAATGTCTGCTTTTCTCAAATTTCATGGACATATTCCAACAAATGATGATGGCGGTGCATTTGGATATTGTATTTTGACACTCAAGGGATTGGATGCAGTTGTCGTCAGTACAATACATCCAGGTATTCTATACAGTAAAGATTAAACTGATACTGATGCTCCAATCTGGCACAATCATTTTATGATTTTATTAAAGGATTCTGAATACTATTTCGAATGTATTTGCGAAGCATTTATATTTATTGGCATGACATTACAATATGATGAATAAATTCATCTTTACAATAACCTCAATTGCAATGCTAAGTGTGATTGCAATGATGACACAAACCATTGGACAAGTCTCCGCACAACAAAATCAAACAGAACAATCGACTCCGTTTATAGTACAAAACACAACCAAGTCAATGGTAGATCCATTACCTGGTCACGAAGCTCATCAAATAGTTATTGCAGCTCCTCCAAGGGATGACGGCAAGATATATTCGGGAATTACCTCATTCACAGCAAGTCAACCAGTTGAAGTGGTAATGTTACATCCATATACTTCAGGAGTGAATACAACTGAGACAGGCGAACCATTGAATGCTCCGTTTGGCGATGGCAAAGTTGCAATTTCTTTGATGAAGCAATTTACCGATTCTCCAGTGAGTGCTGGTTCGCTTGTATTTGCAGGTAACGCTTTGGCATTTCACAATATAGAAGGAAAACCATTCGTGATAACCTATACAATAGATGGGGACATAAGTTCTTTAACACAATGAAGGAAAAGCTTGGGTAGGTAACCTCTTCCACCTTCTTAAATTTTTATAACTATAATCGTTTTCATATTCTTTGGTGGAAATGACCATGAAACAAAGTACAGATAATTTCCTTAGATTTCTCTACTAATTAAATTCGATTTGTAATTATATTCCACTTTTTTATATTTTTAAGAAGAACGCCAAATATAGCCAATTACTTGTTTAATAGTGAATAATATGAATTTAAATGCAAAATTGATAATGACTGCAGCTATAGTAGCAGGAGTTTTATCTATAGGATTACTTTCATACAATCAAATTCAGCAAACAAGTGCACAAGCCGGTGGTTTAGTGGGATTAGAGAACATTCCTGGATTTGACTTATTTAAAGAGAAGGCTCAAGACAATAACATTCTAACTCAAAGCTCAAGTAAAGATTATTTAGATATTGACAAAGCTGTTGTTGCAAAAGCAGCAAATAAGGTTCAAGCTGTTTTACAAGCCCATGGACATATTCCAAAGGATGGTAGCGGAGGTGCATTTGGATATGGTATTTTAACGACACAACAATTGAGTGCCATTATGGTTAGCACAACACATGCAGGTGTATTAGATAGTGAAGACCAAAGAAATGCTAATGATCCAAGATGGCATAATCACTATGTATCATTGGCAAATGTTCCGGGTGACCCATGTGGATCTGATCCAGCCGTAACTTCAATAACATTCCAATCTCCAGGTGAAGTTATTGTAAATAAGGATAAGGCAGTAATGTCAAACCTTCCAGCCAAATTTACGGGAACTAACGCATTAACTGGTGCACCACTCACACTAAATCCTGGAACTAATGTTCAAAATGTAGTTTCGTTTGTTCTTGAACCAATCTTCGACGACGAGGATGAACTAGAAGCCGTATGTGTTAAAGACATTAGACCAGCTGACAAGGTAATAAAGAATTAAATCCTTTATTTTTTGTGACTTCGCATCTTAAAGTTGATTAGAACAGGTACTTTTTGATTAATGTTGATTATTCAATTTTGGTAAAAATGATTTGTATTTCTTAATAACTCCTAATATTGCAAAGGATTTGTGAACAAAGATTCAGTTCAATCTTGAACCATATCCCCACGCGCCCAACCTAAATGATACTATATATAGTAACATGGACAACATAAATAATATACTAGAAAGATCTAATTGTTATTCATTACTTCAAGACTCTTTACTTCATTCCAATATTTCTCAAACATCAATTCTTGAATCAACACTTTGTGCTCCTCATTTGAATAAGTTGCATTTAGTTTGCCGTCTGGAGAATAGTTAACTTGAAGCAAATGTTTGTTGTCAAATATCATCACCATCTCATCTATTTCTGTAATTTTGTTTGTATATCCTAACTTGATTGGCCTGATTTGTGTTGACTTGTTTATATAAGCAATTTGTTTTGTCAAATATACATCTACATCTTCTATGAGAATCTTGATCGATGCCGTTTTTTGTAATATCGATGGTAATTGATGAAGAAAATTACCTTTGTTCAGAAGATAGCATAGGATCTTGTTGGAGGATAATATTGTAAGGTCCTTCTTACAAGTAAGTATTAAAGACTCTACTTCTTTTTCTATGTTTTCGTAATCTGTTATAGTTCTTTGAGCGCTTGTTTTGTCTTCGTATTCTAACTCTTTCTTTCTTGTGGTAAATGGTACGGCCATACTCCACAATTCTTCAAAAATCTGCATTTGTTGTTCGGCGAGAGTTTTAGAATTGCTAAAGTATGTTTGTAAGGATTCATCATTCTGCTTATTAAGTATAAATGCCATGTATCCCATCTCGTCGCGGATTCCAAAATTTCCCCTCAATCCCTCTAAATGTCTAATTTCTAAGAAAGGTAACGTATTAAGAAATCCTATAGTTTCTAAGTTCACATCAGTAATTAGTCTACATCTTATGCCTTTTTCCTTGACCCTTTGTCCTACTAATTCCAATCCTTCTACAAAATATTTAGACGCCCATTTACACATGTCGGCATCCCATACTGTATTATAGCCTAATTCAGTGGAATTCAATCCATCTAAAGTAATTTCAAGCATAATTTTGTAATCCTGAATAACGTCAGTTATTACTGGATAATAATAATTGGACTCTTTTAACTGCTTGAGAGTTATTTCATCCACCATAATGTCTTAAAATTACATTTTATTAAAAAGTTGTTCCTTGTCCCTTCCTTAGACTTTAATTGATAAGATGGGTGAAATATAATTAAGTTAAAATCATTTTAATAGAAAATTATAAGTATAATTCTTTATTCTACATCCCATAGTCCTACAGTTCTAATGATCGGTATGCGAATTGTAAGATATAATACGAATCTCATCAGTTAAGCAACTTTTTAATAGAATGGATTAATCTTACAATTCAGTGGACGAATTAACATTTCGTCAGTTAAAGGAGTCCAAATACTATGAACCTAAAATCACTGATGTAATTACCGATTATAAAATGATGCTTGATCTGGTTGCAGACGCCGTAAGTGTCACAGAAAAAGGATATGATACGGTAATAGATTCAGTTATGTTTAACTTTCTATTGAAATATTTCAAGCATGGAATTGACCTCATAGATAAGCACATAGAAGAAACTGGGGTAAAAATGAGAATGATTGTAGATGCAAACAGCAAAAACATTGATGCGCTAAATGCCATAAAATTTTATGAAATAAAACATGCAGATGGAATACGAGGCAATTTCGGAATATGGGATAAAAGAGCATATATTGTTTTCATATTTCACAAAGAAAGTGAACAACCAGATCAAACATTGTGGAGCAATTCAAAAGAACTTGTAGACAAACAACAAACACTATTTGACAAAATGTGGGATCTTGCCATTCCGCTCTCTGTGAGAAATAAGGAATTAAAGTATCAGCAAGTTCCGCAATATTGTGATACATTATCCAACTCAAGTGAAGTAAAGGCAGAAATTAGTAACGTTGTACAACAGTGTAGGGAAGAATTACTGATAATTTCTTCGGTCAGAATATTAAATTTGCTACTTTTAGCCTCTGATTTTCTCACTCAAGTTTCTGTTCTATTAAAACGTGGAGTTAAAATTAGAATTTTGTGTGATTCCCTAGACACAGACATTGAAAATAAATTCAATTTTATCAATAGTCTAAAATTGGGTAACGAATTGCAATATGGATACTCAAATCAATTTAACAAATTTAATGAACTAGTCCTTATCAGTGATGGCAAAACAATGCTTCGATCTATACTTCAACCCTCAAAAGAATTTATGGCACACCTGTCTACTAATGAAGCCGAAGTTCTAGTACAGGAGATATTATTTGAAAAGTCGTGGAACGAAATTAAAAGTCTGGATGTTGTAAATAGCAACTAGTTTTTGATGTACAAAGACGTTTTCAATCACAAAAATTAACGAAGGACCATCGGGTATAGAATACAAACTAATACTTGATGTTAAAAGGTTAAATGATCACGCAGTAGTATTGCCGTGTTGTATTAGGAGTAAGAGGGATTAACCGTTTTGAATCTCCGAGACTTTGGATTTCGTTCCAATATTTCTCAAATAATACTTCTTGAACCAAGACGGTATGTTCTTCATTAGAGGATAACGCAAATATTTTACCATCCTGTTGGTGTTTTGTCTGCAGTACTTGTTTTTCATCAGTCAGAACAACCATTTCATTGAAACAGCAAAGGCTCTTACCAAATCCATATTTTATTGGATTTTCCCCATTTTGGCTATTTAATTCTGAAATTTGTTTCGAAAATACTTGGTCGGTTTCATCAGTTAATATTTTGATTGAAACACCTCTTTTCTGAGCAGACTGAATTTTACCAAAATTATTATTATTCATAAATAACTGATTTAAAGACCTTAAGGATGAGAAAATTAAAAGTTCTTTTCTACTCTGGTCTACTATGTAATCAAGTTCGTCTTTGAATTCATATATATTATTGATCATTCGCTGATATTTTGGTTGATCGCTTCTATCTAGTTCTCTTATTCGGACAGAAAGTGGAATGCTAATTTCCCATAATTTGTTAAAAAGACCAACCTGTCGTTTCACTAAATCAGGATTATTACTAAATAAGGTTTGATCAGGTAAGTCGCTCTTTTGATGGAAGAGATATACCATATATGCTCTTTGGTCAGCGATCCCCATATTTCCTCTTAGATTATCGACATGATGAATATTTGGAAAATTCAATTCACTTACGCGATCAACATTTTCCTTAGTAGTTTCCACTATCAAGTTCAATTCTACCTCTCCATTTTCTAATCGCTGTTCAACCACTTTTCTTCCGTCCTGAAAATATTTCCAAGCCGAATCAAATATTGCAGGATCCCATACAGTATGGAAATCCTTCTCCGTGAACGGAAGCCCACGACGAACAATTTCATACATCAAATGAGGATCGGATATTATATCAGTCATCACAGGGTTCCGAAAGTTAGATGCAATCAAGTGATTAACCGTAGACTCATCCACAAAAACATATGGTATCACTATTTGTTAAAAACTTCGGTTGTAAATCTATATCGGGTAATACCACATGCTTTCTTAAAATCTGCAATAGTCCTAATACATTAAAACTATTTATGGTTGCATTTTACATTACTCCTAATCTTTGATTAAAGAGGACAATCCTCCTGAGGAAAAAACAGAAGTTATCTATGGTCCCGAGAACATTATAAAAATAAATAATGAATTATGGTCTGAACTAAAAGAATCCGCCGACATTTGTGCAGACAAAAATGTTCCTTATTCATATACTGCTATTCCTCAAGTTGCCAATGCGTTTAGCAAACTCCAAGCCAGAGGTATTAAGGTAAGAATAATCACTGAAATTACTACAGATAATATAGAGTATTGTAAAGAACTGCTCAAACTATGCGAATTGCGTCATCTAGACGAAATAAAGGGAAATTTTGGAATAGGTGATGGTATATATTATAGAGCCAGTGCGAAATCAACAGAAACAGCACCTCCTCCGCTTCTTATATGTAGCACCTTGAGAGCATTAGCAGAACAACAACAATATTTCTTTGATATGCTGTGGAGAAAAGCGGTCCCTGCTAAAAGAAGGATTAAAGAAATAGAAGAAGGATCTGAAAAGAGAATTTATAGAAACAATTCAAGAACCCAAAGAAATACTTGATGTAGTTACGCAAAATAATTGCTTCATCTACAGAAGAAATACAAGTAATAATTTCAAATCAGGAGATACTACATTTATTTGAAAATGAAATCGATTTAATAAATTTATTCAGAGGTCAACTAAAAGAGGGCAATCATATACAGATTATGATTCATCAAGAGAAACAGAACATGGATTCTCAACCTCCGAAACTTGAAGAGCAGTTTCGTAATCTGTATAATCTTAAAAAGAATCACGAAGATCAAATAGAAATACAGAGTATTCTCAGTGACATTTATGAAAGATTAAATGTTTTCATATCAGACAGGGAAACAATAGCAATAATAGAATCAAATAAGTCGATCAAAGACAAAACGACTAATGATGAAGATATATTTGACCTATTGGGTTTGGCCACTTATTCGAATAGTGAATCAACAGTTTCATCTTATGCAACAATATTTGATACACTTTGGATCAGGTCAAGCATGTCAACAGATCCTCAAATAATATGAAATAAATTCTTTAACGGTAGTTTGACTTTTTCTGTAGTTAAATACAACCGTGGGGATACGGTTCAAAATTGAATAGAATCCAAAGTTAATTTTGACACTAACCAATAGAGAAGGGTCCAAATCCCGCATTTCATACCTTTTTGAGATCGATTTGAACCCGCTAGTTAACTTTTGGTTAACCTTTAGAAATGTTATTCAGAATTAAACAGCATATCATAACATCCATCCACTTTCATAATGAGATACTTGTACAGCCGCTTATTAAGATGTTGGTTCAGTCAGGACCTCGCACTCATTACAGAACATGTTCACGTGAACCCAATAACCTGGATACAATATTGTAGGATACTACAAGGTTATCATATCGTCAAAACCGTTTAATTTAAGACAAGCTTTAAAAGATATAAAAATTAATTAATTCGAGTAAAAATGTCAAGTCAAAGCAATCAAGTAAGAGTAATAGTTTTGATCAATGCAAAGGAAGGAAAAAAACAAGAGTTACTAGATCTATTAATGCCGTTAGTAAACCCACCAAGAAAGCGCGAAGGTAATGTTACTTATACTTTTAACAAATCGATCGAAGACCCTAATGAATTATTATTTGATGAAGTGTGGGAAAGCAAAGAAGCATACGACAAACATTACAACAACCAAGAATCAGTAGATTTGAGGACCAAAATTCAAGATTTGGTTTCAAAGCCGATTGAATTTAAACTATATAACGAAATTACAGGTCCCTAATTTTGTTTGATCCCCATTTTTAGAACTAAACTGTCAAGCCTTGATCAGTCACAAATTTAGTTTTCAAAAGTAGATCTAATATCACCATTTTAATAAGTTTAAAAACACAATATACGGATAGTCATATTTCACTATAGTTACAACTACGTATTATTTAGTTCTTATAGTAATTGGACGTTCCTCAAATTGATAAGTACATACATTGCTATGGATCTCTTGGCAAAGACTTGTGACGCTAACTGTATAATTTCCAGGTTCTATATCATTGGGA
Source organism: Candidatus Nitrosocosmicus sp. FF01 (assembly GCF_047711275.1). Taxonomy (NCBI): domain Archaea; kingdom Thermoproteati; phylum Nitrososphaerota; class Nitrososphaeria; order Nitrososphaerales; family Nitrososphaeraceae; genus Candidatus Nitrosocosmicus; species Candidatus Nitrosocosmicus sp. FF01. The sequence goes on from NZ_JBLNIG010000002.1 coordinate 8,429, forward strand.
ATTGACAAAATAGCAGAAAAATTTCCATTTGCATCACTTGTGACATTATCGGATATCAACTTGTCACGTTCCTTTTCTAACCAAACCTGTAATAATACATCCGAAGCGGGCTGTCCATTGTACTCAACCCAACCTTTCAAATCTATTGTTTCATTATGACGAAACTCATTCTTATCTATATATGGTATAGGTTTTGATACATGAGTAGCAAGAACATCAAATGAATATGAACCTAGTGAAGTGAAGGATACAGCCAACAATGTAAATAATGTGATAATTCTGACTCCATTGTTCATCTGGTATTGATTTGAGGTGCGTCTAAATTAAAATTTATCCTTTTCTAAATTAGATGTGATGCATACCTGAAGAAAGTTTGAGTTTGGGCGCGTAGGAATTCGTGCGGATATCGGTGTTTTAAATGGGATTCTGCTTCCACTGCTTCTAAGAACTACTTAAACTTATAAAGAAACCAGCATTTTGAAATATTTGGACATTGTCTAATACTCGCATGAAATTATTTTTAATAAGAATTGAAGGAAAAGCAGGTGAACCAATTTGCTAGTCAACTAGATCCGTCTATTATTAGTAATTTTCATTTCTAATTTAATGAAGTCATTGGCACCCTCATCAGTATTCAACACTGTTTCGTTTAGATTACGTGATGAATCCTTAGGAACATTCAGCAAACCTGATTTTTCACCATCCAAGTCAGTTGTATCTTCCGAAGTTCCCTCATACAATTTTATGTTGTAGTGGACATCAATAGACGAATCAGTTTTCCAGTCAAGGGTTAAACGTATCTCACCTCTAACTTCGCCGCCCACCTTGTCGATCCAAACAGGTATGTCGACATGGGTTTGAAAGGGTCCTAGTTGAAATATCTGCGGAACTCCAGCGTTAAATGAGACAGTTTTTTCTTCATCATCTCCGAAATCCTCATAGTCATGTAGAACCATGGTTCCTTCAAGAGCAACTTCACGATACCATGGAGAATCAGGATTGAATGCTGCGGCCGCCAATACGGCTCTAAGTGTGTTAATACGTCCATATCCCATTTCAATATTCCAAGTCCCATTGGAATGAGCCGCGTCTATACTATAAGGTAAAGTCCCAACCTTATCTGCGGTTCTTTCTATGATATTTCGAGCTTCTTCTGGATTTATGGCAGGATATACACTAAAAACTAATCCTGCTAATCCCGACAGATGCGGTACAGCAGCTGATGTTCCTTGAAAATCTAACATATAATCGCCCGAATTATTATATCCCTGCGTTCCTACCATATCGGTAGTAGGTATTAGTATGCCCGGCGCTACTACAGACATTTCTGGTCCAAAATTAGAACCCGTGTATGCTGTCCCGCCTGAGACTGAACTTGTAGGAGATTGACGATTGTCATTTTGATCTGTTCCACCACAAGCCATCACGTATTTACTACTTGCAGGATAATTTATCGTACTATTGTTATTGTTACCAGTAGAAGCGCAAATAAGTGAATCAGTGGATGCCTCACTTAAGGCTGTTTCTACTGCAGTTGTATCTGGAAGATTAAAAAAGATACTCATATTGATGACTCTAGCTTTAAACACGCTTGCAAAATTTATTCCTCTTATCAGTTCCTCTTCAGTCCAGTTTACAAATGCAAGTGGAAGTATCTTACAGTCCCCCGCTACGCCTGCAACTCCAAGTGAATTATTAATTGTAGCGGCAATTATACCTGCAACTGCAGTTCCATGTCCAATTTCTGTAGGACCAGGAGGTTCTACTGGAGAGCCATTTCCCAACATAGTATCCAAGTTTACACCTGGACTAGCAAACTTGAGATCAGGATGAGTTAAATCACATCCAGAATCCAGTACACAAATCACTATATCTCCACTGCCTCTTGATAGATCCCATGTGGTAGTACCTTTGTCAGGAGGCATAGTAACTTCACCACCTGCTCTGATGCGTCTCATATTCCATTGGCTAAGATAATCAGGATCATTGGGAACATTAGATACTGGAACTACCATAGGCATGTGCTCAAAACGTATTAGGCTATAAACATCTGTATCAGAATCTAAAATACTTTTTATCTTAAACGCATTAAAATTATTCAGATTTCCTATTTCATAGTAGTAAGTATTCTTTCCAGAATACTTTGATTTTTCAATCGACTTTTTCATTGAATAATGGTTGTAAAGATCCTGAGAAATTGATGGTTCATCACTACTTGCTTGAGTTGTAAATGTGAGTATGAGAACGTGTGGTAACGGACATATCATTCCTCGCTGTCCTGAGATATCTGAATTACTATAAACTGGAGCGACCCAATCAAAGTCCTGACCAAATAGATTATGTAATGTTCCGCTCATATCTGCTGGAGTAAATAATTCTGAATTGTATATCCAGAATCTCTTATTGGTATGGTTTATTTTTTCGTCAGGATTCAAAGGATTCTCTAAAGCCATTGGAGACTGAAGGGTACTTGTCACTTGATTGAGTGTATAGGGCTTCTTTAGGCCTAACAACCATCTGTTTCTATCAATACCTATTTTAATACCACTCGGATAGACAATTTCATCTGGGAAATCCACCATGTATACATGGTATATGCAGATATTATTAAGTTAGTTGAAGAACAACCGTTACGTATAATAGCGCCTATGTAAGATCTTAGGTTGTTGAAAATGATTTTCAAGAACAATCAAAATATGATTCATTTCTATGGATAGTAAAGGTAAAACAGAGTTGGATTTTAGTCATTTTCTAAAGTTCTCATATTTATTTGAATACATCTGTGGATATACGGTTCATGGTTGAATAGAATCTAGTATCAAATAATTATATGATTGCCCAATTTATGATTGTCAGATTGAAGTTACCATGGACCCTTGCCATTTTGCATAAGATATTCATTATAATATTTGGTCGATTTGTTTACATCATATGCTTGCCAAATCCAGTATGCAAAAATTACGATACCCAGTATAATAAACAGTGGAATTACTCCTCCAATTATAGAGAGAACCATAGTAATGGCAAGTGCCCAACCGAGTATCAATAGACCAATACCTTTACCAGTTTTACCTATATACATATGTCCAATCCCCTGGAATCCAAAAAAGCCTGCGATTAGTGCGATTAGAACTGCAGTCCCAGGGTTTTTATTCTGAGTTACAACAACAGATTGAGTAACCGATTGAAGTTGTGACTTTCCACATGAAGGACAATATGTGATTTCCTCAGAGGCGAATTCTTTGCCACAGTGCTTACAATATACCATTTGTAATTTCTTGATTTTGAAATATTTAAAAATATAATCCAGATTCTTAAGATTAAATTGTATAAGAGAAAATCCCTTATGGTCTTGTGGAGCACGATTTAAGGAATTTTTGTCGAGCATGTGAAAGCGGATTCAAATCCCAATACATTACACTAATTTTACTATATTATAGTATCATTTAGTTTGGGCGCGTGGGGATTAATGCGGATATCGGTGCTTTAACAGGATTCTACAATGAATTGTTGAAAGAAATACTTAAACTTTCAATGATTAAGCCAAAACTATCTTGTAAAATTATATAGTGAGTTAACAGGAGTTTCCTTTGATGGTATAATAAATAAAAATATAACTCTGATGGATGACTCAGTTACACCCTTACCGTGAGATATTCTGGACCTTTCTTAGGACTATTCGTCATTTCAAAGCAATCATATATGCTTCCGTCATCCTCGTCAACCACACAAACATGAAAATCTTCATTTGCATCGATTAAACCAGACGGCATTACTATTCTAGTGGTATACTGTCCATCTGGAGTATTGGGATCATCATCATACATTGCATCGATCAAATCGATATTGTCTCTTGAATATTGCGGAAACTCTTCGATGTACACGCTCACATCATTAGGTCCGTTTCTCGAACTGTCTATAAATTTCACCTCCACTATAAAGCTGCCCTTTTGAGCATAAGTCGTCGGAACTAATGTAAGAACTAGCGAAATTGATATTGCCAAGACGATCTCCTTTTTGATCATGATGACAAATTATACATCTTTCATATTTAACAATTGTGAATCATTCCCAATAATATGTTAGAGAATACTATAGTAAATTTCATACAGGTTCAAAACATTGTTGTCTCATTAAAGGAGATCTTGATTATCGTTGATAAGTGATTTAGGTGCGCGGGGATACGATTCAAGGTCGAATATAATCACTATGCAAAAATATCAATTCATAGGAGACATATAGAAATTACTTTTGAGCAAATTTGCTTTAAGATTTGAAAGTATTTTCCCTAGGACTATACTTGATCACTCACTAGTATCATTATCAATAGGAACATTGGTCTCTCTCTGAATGTCAAACTCAGTGGTTTCTTCATTGTCTTCATCGTTTGAACCTGTATCACTTTGTGGTGTTTGTTCGATAATATCTACTCGAGGAGCGTCTGCTTTAATTTCATCGTCAAACTGAGGTGGCGTCTGGTTTGGCTCTTCTTTTAGTACAGGTAAATTATTTCCATTGTCTGGAGAGATCCGGCCAACATCTGGGCTGGGTCCTCGTGGTTGAGTGGCTTCACCGCAGTCATAGTGCGTTTTCGTATTAGGATTATAGAGACAGTGCTGACAATATTCCATTTCAATTCCTTCTGGATCGCCAGGTACAATCTCTGTCCAGCAACACGTGGTACCGTAGGTACCAGGATCTGCACCTGGCTGTGTCCAGCATCGGGCATTAGGATCATCAAAAAATTGGTGTTTAGGGGCTCCAAAAATATTTGAAGTAAGAGAAGAAGTCAATAATATAGTAACGAAAAATACAATACTAAAAGCAATGATTTTTGATTTTTGAGACAATATCATCACCATGTGTCTCGATCTTTATAAGGATTTATCGACTTGTTAATGGATTTATCAAAACTAACCAAACAGCAACATTTGCTATCATTACTATTACCTCATATCAGAGTAACAATAAAGTAATTGTTATTATAAAATATATATTATCAAGCCTTTAACAATATACCAGGAATAATGAATTTCTTTTCCAAAATTAGGCAAGACTAAAATGAGTAGAATGTATTGTAATAGTAATAATTATGTTTTAACTACGATAGCAACAATCAGTTTCATACTGCTTTTTTCAACAGTTACAAACCCATTATATGGATATGACTTGGACGATGTAAAATCATCAATAGCATATGAAGAGGCCATTAATGAATTCGATCTGCCAGCAAATGCCAAGAACTTTAGCATGGAACTTGACAATGGATTAATTGCTAACTATTACCTTGCTCCTAATCAGACCTATGTGTTTGATGGAGTGTCGGGTGCGATTTCAGAACAAGATGACAGCGACAATGACGGAGATGGTAAAAAGAAGATCAAATATTATGTGGACGTTACGGTAACAACAACGTACTCGTATCCACAATCACAAGATAAACCTCAGGATCCACGAAACGATCCCAAGTATGATTCTATAGATTGGCAAGACGACCGTGGTGAAGAATACAATTTAAGTCAAGAAGAAATGGATGAGATATTAGAAGAGCAAGAGCAAGAGGAACAGAACAATGACAGTGACAATGACGGCTCAAATGATGAAACCAGTGATAGCACTGATGGACAAGATGATAGCGGTGGAGATGATAGCGGTGGAGATGATAGCGGTGGAGATGATAGCGGTGGAGATGATAGCGGTGGAGATGATAGTTAGAACCCCAGGACATACTATACACAATCCAAAACACCAATTTTTTCTAATTTATGAAATTTAAAAAAGATTATTTATTCATGCTGAATAAATAGCTATTATGGCATCATTCACTGTTAGATGGAATTGCATTTGCCCATATTAAGCGTCTGTTGCACTTTCACAGGCATCTCTTGTATTGCCTTCTACCGACATGCATCCCTCAAGAAATCCTTGATAATAGTCGTCACCACAATTGCTATAGGTTCTCTGATTAAATGGATGGTCTTCACCATCGACTATGCCTCGTTCAAAACAACTGACTTCATCACTACTTGCATGTACCGTTGTAATTCCTCCTAAAGTAATCAGAAAGACAGGTACAAGAATAATTGCCAATCCTATTTTTGAAGACAAAACTGTTGTTTGAATAATATTTGAGTGAAATCTATCGTTCATCATAAACGTCTGCTATAATTACTATATAGGCTTTTTTCTCTGTGGGTCCTATTGATAATGATATCCAAGACCGAGAATATTGATTAATCAATCAATAATAATAACTTGTTGCAAAATCTTGCGAGAGTAGAGGATAAGAAATGGCAAATCACAGCTATGGTCGTCCCTGTAAATCATGATATTGAGCATACCCAAATAGTTCCAGTCGTGTATTAATGCAGAAAAGCACATTCCTGTATCCAGATAGCCATTCATTAAAATAAGGATTGAACTATGTGTTAACTTCAATAGAAAACAAGTTTCAAACGACTTTATGTCATCACTGGAGATTGAGGTTTCAACTTATGGGATAAAAAATCCATTAATTTGATATAGCCTATTAAAATAAAGGGTACGATAGTTAAGAGTATAGAAATTGAAACAAATTATGTAAAATTTCTCAACCGCCGCTGGAGTATTAAAGAAAAAATATTGTGAAGATATACATAGATTTTTAGCATTCAAGAAAAATATGGAATTAAATTCTCTGTAAACTATTTAATCTAATCCATCAAAGAACTTATTGCATAATATTCCATTTTCAACACTGAAAATAAAGGAAGAATAAATAGAAACATCTTTGCTTGACAAATTGTGGCATTCAATATCATTTTACAGTCAAAATCTGGCTGTACTGTCGCAGTTGTGACAAACGTGCAATCCTGTTTTATTATATTTCTATTAGGCATATGATAAGCAATCTTTTACAAATAGCTGGATGGTCTAAATTAACAAAATATTTGGCTTTTTGATTTAATTAGTACCGCAATTAAAGGGTATTATGAGCAATAGCTGTTCTCAGCACCAATTTGCTTTCTCAATGGAACACCTTTTTTTCAATTCTTTTGGGTTTTTCAGGACTACACATATGAAATAGATTATTTGTTTTATTTTCTAATTATTTGGTCTATTGAACAAAAATGATTTTTCGATTTTGCGTTTTATATCAGTTATAGGATCACCTATGGTATTATCATTCATTTTTCTATACTTGGAAATCTTTTTGATTCCATCTATAGAACGTAACAATTCGACCATCTCATTCATGTCTTCCACAGGAGTATGAGATTGTATGCTCATATCGAAACTTTCAGAAAGAATAAATGCCTTTGTCTCTTCATCGGTGTGATTTAATAAGGCCTCTAATTCATTGAATGGTTTGATCAATTGATCAATAATTTTAATAATTTTAACATCTTCCTTACTTAGATTGAATATATCAGGAAATTTTTTATTGTATTTGTTGTATATCTCTAAATCGGTTTGATTGAGAATATCAAATTTATTATTGTAGCGAACGTATATGTTAGACGATCGATTTAGAGTTTTATTTTTGACATTCATGTCAATTATTTCAGATGCAGAACTATGCTTTGTCTTATTATGACGTTGCGCATTCCATTTTCGGCCAAATTTTTCTCCACACTCGTCGCATTGGTAAAATTTCTTTTTCATAATTATGATATTAAATAAATAAATAAAAGAGTTACTCAGAGTAACTTTTTATAGATTCGAATTTCGGAGAAGTAAACTTGACAGAATGACATCTAGAAGATAATTTTCATCACTAACAAACAAAAAAAGTATTCGGGCCGGTGGGGATTAAGTATCTCATGATAATAAGGTTCTAATACACAGTAGTTTTCTTCTCAATAGAAGTTAGCTGGATATCTAAGGACACTTTTAAAATATTAGATCTTTAGTTCTTTTAATTTTTGTTTTGTGTTAAATATATGAAAGAAGCATGTTTGAGTATTCATTTTCTTGTATATCAACAAGATATAATACTTATCTTTTAGATAACTACCCCTCTGTTGAACTATATCTGGATACGCATATTGTAACTATGAGATCAACATTGTCTATAGTCTCGTTACAGATTTTTATGATCAATCGGTTAATCCTTTATAGATATGTCCATAGCTACTATACATGAAGGCATAGTCTTCTGACCATTACTATATATAAAACTAGTTTATTTTAGTGATATGATTATTCCCTAATCTGTCGATAAGTAAGAGAAGAGAAAAAGTCAATAATATCAATAACTTGCAAAAGATTTTAGCGATGGAAAAGGGTTTTCCATCTTTTCTTTATTCACACTTATCAAAACTCAAGCCTCAAGGAAATTAGATAATTACAGAATATAGTCGCATCTTCTTAACTATTTGGCAACATGAATCACCACCAACAACATCCATCAAGACATAATCAAAAAAGATAATCATCTTAACCCATCCAAACTCTCTAAATTAGGTGGCAGAGCAAAATACACACCTTGTCACTATTAGTTACTCTGCTAAAATAAGAACTGTGCCGTGTTGGTTTTGATGATAAAACTGAACTCGGATAATATTAGTACATCATATGTCGATTTTCCGACATTTGATTGAATCCTAGATATTTATTAGAAAAATCAAAGATATAGAGTTAGGTACTCCTACACCTACCTATCTATTTAATATTTTAGCAAATTAAAAGAAATTAGAAAAATTATTGATCCTCCTTAAAAGTCTTCAAAAAAAAGTTTTAGCAAGATTTGCATAGATTATTAGGGCTCTAAAAAAATACAGGTGGCTGCTGTATGTAACTAGTTACAACATGTATCCCCACAATCAACATATAATTTCCATTGAGGTATAGAATTGATTAGAGATTTATGTTTGTTTTAATGCGTTGTGAAGATATCATTTAGGGCGGTTTAGAACCTAGAAAAATTTTGACTAGAGCATTACCCATTTGCGAATTATTTGGTTTGAGCCCGTGGGGACACGGTTCAAGATTGAATAGAACCCGAGTTCATAAATCTTGTTATAGGATAAGAAGTCACCACGTCATACAAATCGTTTTACCAAAAATTCAACAATTAACACTAATTAAAAAGCAGTAGCATAAAAGAACTTGATCTTAATCTAATACAGATAGAGTATCAGGGTTTAAACATCAGTCATGTTTTGACCATAATGAAAAAAAGTCACGACCTCAAGATCCTTATAAAATATATTGTAAATATAATAGAGTGGATGACATAGTCCTCGAACAGTTAAAGGAATCAAAATTTGTGCATCCTGAAATCACGCAAGTCATACTCGAACCCAAAAAGATGTTTGAGATAGGGCTATTTGCTCTTTTAAATGTCAAGTATAGGTTTGACATTGTTTGGGACAGGCCGATGCTAGACTTTGTTTGGAATTATTTTAGGGAGGGAATCAATATGGCTGAAAAGCAAGCAAAAGAAAGTGGGGTCAAGTTTAGATTGATTACTGAAGTTACAAAGGAAAATCTGCAATATATAAATTCGATAAGACATCATGAAATTAGACATGTCAACAGCATAAGAACCAATTTTGCAATTATGGATGAAACATCGTATATGGTTCAAATATTCCACAAAGAAAATGAACCTCCCTCTCAGGCCTTCTTTAGCAATTCTCGAGCACTTGTGGGAAGCCAACAACAACTGTTTGATAGACTATGGGAGATTGCTACTCCGTTATCACATAGATTAAAAGAAATCGAATATCAAGAGAAATTAAATTATTTGCGAATTATTACAGATCAGAATGAAATTAGAAGTGAAATCGATTCATTAGTCAATCAGGTTGCTAATGAATTGATAATATTTTCATCTTTTGAAATACTACATAACATTTTTGAAACAGACATATTACCTTATGTAAAATCGTTGTTAGATAGAGGAATAAGTATCAAGATTCTTGTAGACAGCACTAGTGAATATTTTCAAATTAAGATGAACTCAGTTATTGAAGAAAGGGAAAGCAAACGCATACAAATGGGATATTGGAATAATCTAGGCAGATTTGACGAAATGATTTTAATAAGTGATAGCAAATACGTTCTTCAAGTACGTTATGACAATGACAATAAGATGATAGCCTCATTTACAAATGAGGAACATAAAGTGCAGGTTCAAGAAATAATCTTCGAGAAACACTGGAATGAGGTAAAGAGTCTTGAAGTCATGAATGGCAATTAGTTCGATAACTCATCCGGATTGACTGTCTTTCGCTAACGTACTTAACTATACGAAGTTAGATATTAGATTGCTTGCATCATCTCTTACTCTAATCTATGCTGTATATTGTGTTACCTTTTTTGATATCATTTAGTTTGGGCATGTGGGGATACGGTTCAAGGTTGAATCTCATCTAGACTTCGTAAAAATAAAAGATTATTTTAGCCGATTGTAGTGATGCACCAACATAGAGAATATAATACTGTCCTTGTTATACTTTGGTTGACTAGTCATTATCCCTGCTATACCTCTCCTCTATAAGATCTATAATTTTTCTTATTGACCTATCTTCATTCAAGTCATGAGTCTTTTTTAAGTGATCAAACATATCACGACTCATCCAACTTTTAATTTTTATCTGATCCTTCCATTCGCGTAGAACCCAATTAACCGTTTCATAAGAACAAATAGGACATCTTAACGGTTTAATATCATTCAATATTGTTTAATTTTGACCGCCTTATTTTAGTATATACCGTATCCTTATCCATTATCTCTGTCTGTTACTCACTGTCCTCATTTACAGATAATTGAATCGTTATTGATTTTCTTCCCTTGTAATGTTCGTATATAGTTTTGATTAATTACCTATCGATATAGTTTAATCCCAAATGGATATAGCTACCCGAACTTATTTCAGTCACGTTATCTTAATTCCATCAGAAAAATCATCCCATCCGTCTATAATACATTCTTTAGATTCAATGATCTTGTTTGTCAAGATGAATTTCGCTTCCTTCTTTGTAGATTTATAATTGTATTGTCCATAACTTCCATCAATCCTGTTACTTCTCTGTATTGTAAATTTTGCCGTTCAAAGTTATAGCTCCAAGGATATTGATATCAGACATTCCAAATAGTATTACCCCATTATAGTATCATTTAGTTTGGGTGCATGGGGATACGCTTCAAGATTAAAGAGTCCAATGATTTTAAATCAAATAACAGGTATGTACGAACGTTTGGACGACTTATCCGAGTGAATTTTATTATGGGAAATGATCCGGCAACATTATCTCATGGCGAGATATTTATTATCAAACTATCTGTTAGGGTTGATTATAAGGTTATAATCTAAGGTGGGGGTAATAAGGTGACCTCCCCTTTCAATGATACATTTGATACTGGATCAGGAACTGTATAAAACGATGCTGAGGCGGCTATTGCTATTGCAATCAATCCAACTATGAAAAGAGCATATCCCCATTTTTGCCTATAGTATTTCCTATCAATATTTGTTTCGTAAGCTTCCGATATTTCTTTTGGTACATCTAATCGTATTGTTCTTTTTTCTGGAAAATGTGACAAAGCAAAAAACAGTACAGATATGGAAAGAAAAACATTTGGAACAAGTTTGATAACTAGATCTGAGATATTAAAAATATCTGTGATATTAAACACGTATATAATCCCAAAATTTACTGCGATCAATCCTACTATTGTTGTTATCATATATTCTGCCCTTTTGTCTAGGGTAGGTATTGTATTTTCTTGCCATCTTTTTGCCATATCCATCAACATTCTTTCGTACCATCCTTGGGGTGTTATATTTACATCTAGCACATTATCTGTGCTATGATTATACTTTATTTCATAGACTGTTTGACATGGCGAGTTATTATGCAGAAATGGACAAATAATTGAATGATATTTGATAGCTGAACCCCCATCGCCCACACTTGCCGTTATTGAAAGTATAACAGTAGCTGGATCCACAGGATTCCAAAGAATCCTATTGTTACACAACTGGCATGTAATAGTCAATATTCTGGTAGCTGGATTATAATTAGCCCAGCCTGGTGTTGGCATAATTTATTTAGAAATAGCTATTATTAAAAGTTTTTATCTTTTGCCAATTATTGTGATTAAATACATATCATTAACATTATCGTGATGCAGACTTCACAATTATCTAATAAGTATACACCGGATCAAAAGTATATGTTTGCAAGGTTACGAACTAATATTTGATTCCATATAGCGAATTATTAATAAATCGTAATTTTCATTAGTTTTATAAATCAAGATTCAGGGTCATAAGTATGACTGCATTAACTCCTGAAGAACTACTTACAACTACAAGAGCCGTAAGAAAGAGACTTGATCTTCAAAAACCTGTGGAAATTGAATTAGTCAGAAAATGCATAGAAATAGCCCAGCAGGCTCCATCGGCTTCCAATAGACAGAATTGGCACTTTTTGGTTATTACTGATCAAGTCAAGAAGAATTCATTATCTGATCTCTTTAGAAAGGGATGGCAATCCTATATAGATTCACCAACTTCTGTTGCCAAGACCATAAGCTCTGATGACCCAAAGAAGAGTGAATCTCAAAGAAAAATATATGAATCCGCAAAGTATCTAGTAGACAATTTAAGAAAAGTTCCTGTATTTGTTATTCCCTGTATTGAAGGCAGAACCGACGGATCAAATGTTCCAGTGGTAGTCCAAAGCGCTATTTGGGGATCAATTGCTCCTGCAGTCTGGAATTTTATGCTTGCTGCGAGGTTATACGGACTGGGAACAACTTGGACCAGTTTTCACCTTTTATTTGAAAGAGAGGCCGCTAAATTATTGAATATTCCATACGAAAAAGTTATGCAAGTGGCGTTGCTTCCTGTAGCTTACTATAAGGGAACCTCATTTAAACCTGCGCCAAGAGATACAATAGAAAAAATATTACACACGAATTCATGGTAGGGGCCGTCATCACCATTTATTAGAACAATATCAGATAGGCCATCTTAGTTATTACTGCTTATTTGGAACGTAGTAAACATGTATCTAGAACCATGCTCCTAAAAAATATGAAAGGGTTAATTCGTCTATCAGGATATTCTAACAATTTCTTTATTTCATCCCTAGTAGGAACACGATCCTCTGATGCATGCCTTCCCTTTGGGATACCTCTGGTTACTAATCGCCAGTTGATTATAATATCATTCATATCACAAAATAACTTTATGGGTTTGTAATAGTTAGGAATAGTTGATTGAGATATTTGTCCCTTTTTGGCTCGATCATTATGAAAGATAATATAATTTAACAAAGTATTTTGAAAGGTCTTCGGGTCTTGATTTATGAATTCATAAAATTGATTAGCCTTCTCCTCAATGGTTGTACCTCGTAATTTCAAATAGTCAAGAAAAACCTCCAGCCGTTTCGGATACTGTCTTTTTGTTTCAGGAGCCTTCAATGCATAAATGAATCTAAAATATGGAGAATCCATCATAATTGGTTCGGTATCATTATACTCAAATGATTGCAACTCTATCCCTAACGATATTCATCACATCGGGCCTAAAAAAGGATTCAGTTATGAAGCGGGCCCGTGGGGATTCGAACCCCAGACAGCCGGATTTCTTTCTTGATTAGTTAAAAGTCCGGTACTCTACCTGGCTGAGCTACGGGCCCATCAACTCCTATACCGGACTAGTACAATTTAATTTTATAGATTAGCTTTCTTTTACACGCCTCTGTGCAAAAGTGATAGCTGTTTTATTCAAAAAGTCAATAGTTAGTATGTCCTTGGGCAGCTAAACAAAAAAAAGTAATTGAAAAACAACTACAATGATAAAATGTTCGAGTAAATATTCTTTGATCATTATACTACTTTATAAAAACAGTAACAACCATCCAAACTATGATATAATTAATTTCAATTATACTTTTCAATTACGATGAGTAACATAACAAAAAACTATAAAGTCGGAATATTTGCAATGTTTATTGCAGCAGCACTCATAGGTTCAGTAGTAGCCTTTGGCGACAACTATGCATATGCAGGTGGAAAGAAGAAACACAATGACGCAGAGCAAGAAATTGAACAGGGTCAAGAAAATGCACAAAACGGACAATGTGTTACTGGTACAGTATCCTTACTAAACTGCAATAATGTAGGATTATTATTCCAAAATAACGACGGCGAACTCGCCTTAGGTCAACAATAAACCTCCCTTTTTTTATTATTTTACTAAATATCAGATTTTGCTTTTACAGATCATTTTAAAGTTTTAGTTATTAACCTTCTTAGAATATAGTCACCATCACATCTCAATCAATAATTATCATTACCATTATTACTATTACATCGTTGTTACTAGTTTTTGGGTCATATTGTACTTATCATAGATTTCAACAATCCTTTATTATTCTGTAATTAAGATCTAGAAAATTATTTGCGATAAATATAACAGTAACAACCATCCAAACTATGATATAATTAATTTCAATTATACTTTTCAATTACGATGAGTAACATAACAAAAAACTATAAAGTCGGAATATTTGCAATGTTTATTGCAGCAGCACTCATAGGTTCAGTAGTAGCCTTTGGCGACAACTATGCATATGCAGGTGGAAAGAAGAAACACAATGACGCAGAGCAAGAAATTGAACAGGGTCAAGCAAACGAGCAGAATGCACAATGTGTATCCGGAGATTTCACAATTGCTGGATGTAACAACGTAGGCTTGATGTTCCAATTCCAAGACGGTAACATCGCTGCAGGTCAGCAATAAACTCTATCCTTTTTTTCTTTTCTAGTCTTTTTTCAAATTAGTAGTATTATTATTATTATTTTCAATATTATCTTACTTTGTTCTATCAAATAATAGTTCTCCAAGTAACCATTTTAGATCTATTTTGACATTGCTATGATCATTATTACTACTACTGTTATTGGAATCGATTCTACTCCGATCTACCGAATATGTATCATACCCATTTTGATGTTTGGGATTTATATCAACCTCACAGGATTCTTCCCTAAAAAAAATAGTAGACCCCTGAGAATCAATAAACATTAAAAATGAAGTCTTTTGGTTATATTTGTCTCTGATACAGATTTGTTTTTTATCCCTGTAAGGATCATTTCTATCAATATTATTGTCGTTTTGCAAAAATATCATATACTGTTCTAATACAGGGATTATCTTGCGAACAAAATTCCTAAAATGGTTTAATTCATGTGTAGCAAGGCCTAATCCACCAGTGTCCCATTGAAAATAATAATTTCTTATTCTAATATCAGGTTTATAGCAATATTTTTCATAATCCTGTATTTGGATATCCATATTCACTAATAGCTTTAAAATGATTATTTACTTTTGTAAAAAAAGTAAGAATCTATCGATTTGTATATTACGCTCATACCTATACACATACACTCACAGGTGCGCACGCGTGTGCGTGTATATCTACATCTCCCCATCTTTGATGATATTGTAGTGACCCCTATCTTGTAATGATAGCTTCTGAAAACCACTTTGGAACCATATCTCGTCCGTTTTTTAACAAAAATGAAACACTGCTATCCAAAATGTAGGTATTTGCATAATCTTCAGAATTTCGTACACTCCTCCCATATGCTTGTATAAGTCTAAGAATAGTATTCCATTCATACCATTTGGGATTTCTCTGTTTTAAAACAGAGACTTTTTTGTCAGTTAAATCAGGATAGGGCACCTTTACAATAACCTGAAACCTAGAAAGATCATCCTTAAGGTCGACTCCCAGAAACATCGAAGGCGATATCAGAACGGTGGGTTTTGTACTTTGAACATGTTTTAAAATCATTTCATTTCTGTCAAATTTTGGATTGGTTTCGATAAGACGTGATAAATTAGCTTTTGATAGATTATTTTTGATATATTGAACTTGAGAATATGACGTAGTGTGTATAATGCCCTTGTCATTTTTATGTACAGTTAGCAAATTATCTAGTACTTTAACGATGTTTGGCAAAGATTCACTCATTGTCCTTGCATTTAACCACGCTACATTCATTAAGTAAATAGGCCTGTTTTTGATTGGAAAATCTGAATTTTCAACTCTTATAAACTTGACATCATCGCTTTTTAGTCCTACTGCTTTGCACAAGTTTTCTTTACTCAATATAGTAGCACTCATTAGCAGAGAAGTTTCACCCTTGTCAAATATATCTTCAAAGTAACTTGATACGACCAATGGTTCTAATTTGATCCTTGATAGAGTATTGTCAATTTCATTTTTAGTAATATTGGTAACAAGCCAGTTTTCCTTGTTAAGCCGCAAATCTTCCAAAAACGATGACAAACTCTTTTCATAATTTAGCGCATCAATCAGATTTTTTTCGCTAACATAAATATCCTGACCCAAACTGCTGCTACTACTGCTATTATTACTACTACTGCCACCGCCGCCGCCTCCTGCTCCCAAAATATTCGCTGCTTTTTCAACATACCCAGTAAACTGTTCTTTTAAAGTGGTACAAAAATTTATCCAGGTTTCTACATCAGTTTGCTTGCTATCGGGTAATTTGATTTTTGGAAAGAACCTAGTCAGGGATTCTTTGCTAAAAATAATATTTTTAAAAGACGATAATTCAGATTCTAGTGTGTGTGCTTCATCTAATATCAAAAGTTTTCTCCTGTTTGCGCCCGAAGAATAAAACAAATCAGATAAAAAATACTTGTAATTGTATATTGTATGGCTTGATTTGATAGATATCCACTTTTGATGATAATACAAGCATGGTTTCCACTCAATTCTAATCAGTTGAGAATGCTCCCTTGCCTTATCGTGGTATTTTTTTAAAGCGAATTTGTTTATGTCTATGTTTTCATAAATGGTCCCTTCAGCCTTTACATCATAGTCGCTCATCCTAGTTTTGTAAATGCAATCAAAATCATCATCCTTCAAACATGGTCCGTATTCACAGTTCTCACTTATTCCCATATCCTCCTTTATTATACAGGGAAAGTTGTTACGTCCTTTTACTTCCGAAAGATATGGAAAATCTCTGTTATATTGTGTTTGAAGATCTTTTGTAGATGTACAGATATGAGAGCTTCCCAAAAATCTTGCCAAAGTAACAGCAACTGCACTTTTGCCAAATCCAGTGGGAGCTTCTAAGAATATGAATTTGTAATTGGATTTTAGAGCTTGATCAAGTTCCTCAATAACCTGGGCCTGTTTAGGACGAATGGTCTCAAGAGGGAAAAAACTTCGCATAGACATAAGAGGGGATGACTATTTGTATGTAAATGGCTTATTAAAGCCTAACCAACTAACCAACTAATCAACCAACCAGGGTATTCTCTTTTCAAAGTAGATTTATTCTATAATAATTCCATAGCCCATAATCCTCATTCCCTTGGAATCGGGTCTAAACAATACACATTTTTCATTTCGCACGTACGCTAGTGGCTTTTCAAATGTAATATTTAGGTTTGAATCAGCGATCTGTTTTATTTTTACAGTACGGATTTGAAGGCCCACAGAGATCATATAATTCTGGGTTTCAGAGAGATCTTCTTTAAAGAATTGATTTTTGATAAATTTGACCTGAAGGTCATTGTAAGCAATTTTGGCCAAACCAGATTGATGCAATAATGTCACCTCGTGAAATATCCTTTGCCTGAAACACCCTTTAATGCAAGGCCCACACGTGAAGGTTTCTTTGATATGTCTACAGGGTCATCGTGCATTTGGATAGATTTAATCATTATGGGTTTGTCAGCAGGATAGAGTACTAGTTCGTCGTATGGTTTGATCGCTCCTTGCCTTACAGAACCCAGCACCACCGTTCCGACTCCCTTAACATCAAAAGCATGATCTATAGAAACACAAACCCCATCTTCTTTTTCATTTTCTTTTTCTTTAGCAAAATCGGTCTCAGCCCCATCGATTTGCTCTTGACCCAGGTCAGCAATGGCACTTTTTAGCTGGTCTAAATTATCCAAAATTACAAATGATGATAATCCGGTATTTTTTATTATATTTCTAATCTTTTCAGCGTCAATTTCATAGCTATGCAAAATAAAACCTCTTTTTATCCCAAAAATATCAACGGCAACAAGTTGTTCACCCAAAAAAGTATCGAGTTTTGAAATATTGATTATAGCGTAATCAGACATTGCTACAGATTGTAATAATGGTTGAAGCTTTTCGGGGTACGTATTAGGGAAACAATATGAAATAATCTTATCATTTGTTTTTCGATCGTATATTGTGATATCACTAGATGTCCCCTTTTTTCCCAACTCTCCCGCAATTGAGGTATCCCCCAACAAAACAAAATTATAGCTATTCAAAATCTCCATTTTATTAACAAATTTTTAAATAAAATCTTTGCTTTTGGTTTAGCTACTACTATTAAAGCATGACTCATGATTTCAATGCATTGCTATTTATAAGGTATAACCACATTTAGTAATCCGAGCTGAATATATTAATTGGTTAGTTTTGAAGAACTTGGTATTGAAAAATCTATAGTGAAAGCATTAACAGAAACGGGAATCGAACAACCATTTCCTATTCAAGAATCAATAATTCCACTTATCTTAAAAGGAGAAGACGTTATTGGTAGATCGAATACAGGAACTGGTAAAACAGCCGCATTCGTACTACCTATGTTGAGTAAGTTGAATCCTAATAATTTTCTTCAGGCACTTATTTTAGTTCCTACAAGAGAATTGGCTATGCAGATTACAAGCACAATAAATCAACTTGTAAAGTATAGCAACCTAAAGTCCGTTGCCATTTATGGCGGACAAAATTATCAAATGCAAAAGAAAATACTCAATAAAGGTGTAAACATCGTAGTCGCCACCCCTGGCAGACTCCTGGATCACATGAATCAAAGAACTATTAATTTGAGCAAAATTAATTTTCTTGTTCTTGATGAGGCAGATAGAATGTTGGATATGGGTTTCATTGATGATATCAAAGAAATCCTTTCACACATTGACAACAAAAAGCAAATCTGCCTTTTTTCGGCAACAATGCCTGACTCAATAGTCCAGCTTGCCAGAGAGCAGATGAACAATCCAAAGCAAATAAGTATTGAAAAGACAATCTCTCAAGCCAACATAAATCAATCTTATCTACTCCTCAATGAAAAAGACAAATTCAAACAATTGGTTAGCACCCTCAAACCCATCTCAAACAAAGATGAAAGTCACATCATTGTTTTTACGGCAACAAAGCAGAGGGCCAGAGATTTAACATTCAAACTACGAGATGATGACTTTTACGTCGAAAGTATTCATGGAGATCTAAATCAAAGACAAAGAGAAAACACTCTTTCTAGGTTTAGAAATAAGAGATTCAACATTTTAATCGCTACGGATGTTGCATCAAGAGGATTGGATATAACTTCTGTAAGCCACATTATTAACTACGATATCCCCGACGATGTAGAGACCTACTTCCACAGAATAGGAAGGACTGCTAGAGCAGGGGCAAACGGCACTGCGCTTTCTTTTGTTTCCCAGCACGACATGTTTACACTCAGAAAAATTCAAAATATCGCAAAGAACTCTCTAAAGAACCTCAACACCGAGTATGGAATAGAAGTAGACTTTAATGTCAACAGTCCTCCACGACCCAGTCGTTACAGATCTAATTACGGCCGTGGTGGCGGTGGCGGCGGTGGCTATGGACGCAGTAGTTATGGCAGAAGTAGTGGCGGCGGTGGCTATGGACGCAGTAGTTATGGCAGAAGTGGTGACCACAACAGCGGCAATAGTAGTAGCAGTAGCAGTAGTAGTAGTGACAGAGATAGCAGACGTGGCTATGGACGCAGTAGAATTCCAGCAGAACAAAGGTCTAGAAACAACTACGACAACAGCAGCAAATTTCAATCAAGAAGGTTAAGCGGAATTACCAGACCGTTGGGAAGAAGGAATAATTACAGCAGAGAAGACTCTGACTAACAATACAAAACACAAGAAGACACTTATTCCAGTTATCTGTATATGGATGCTGGAACCAAAAAATATTCATTTTTGATTTTATTATTTTTACATCTTCAAAGCTTGTACACTAAATATATGGAATCGATTTAAATTCGCAGGTATTACTAGCCAGGCAGCAAAATCACTATGAGAGATAAAATACTTGTTTGTTTAGAAATTTAAAATTTGAAACTAGAAATTAAAAAAATAAGAAGATGATTTTTTACTCTGCGTGACCGTGGTCGGCTAATGGGCTAATTTCATTAACACCCAAGACGATTGTGGATGTAGCTGCAAAGTCAATATCATCTGTAGAGTTATTTGCTATTGCAATATCTGTGATGGTGTTTGCGTCGTCAGATGCAATATCTGCATGATAGAGACAAAGGTCTCCAGGTGAGGACAGTGGTGCTACAAATTCTAATTCAGCTGGTGCTAGATTCGGTGCTTGACCAATCAAAACATCTACAGCGGTAGCATTTGCTTCATCACATGGAACCTTTGCTGCAATATGACCACTTTCTATCTTATATGGTGTGGAATCATACAGGTGAATAAAACTGCCTTCAGGTAAACTTTCACCTTCTAACAATATAGTTTGGGAATCCCTAGTCACTGTACTTTCATGAGCGGTAGCATTTTCAGAGTGGTCATCGGTAGATGAAGCTTCATCTCTGGGTGCTGCACTCGTTGCATTTGTAGTCACCAAGCCATCTGTTGTTGTTGGCAATAACTCTTCCTCAACTGGTACTGATTCGGTTACATTTTCGGTAGTTTCTGTTTCATTGCCGGTTGGACTATCAGCCACCAAGCCATCTGTTGTTGTTGGCAATAACTCTTCCTCAACTGGTACTGTTGTTTGGGTTACATTAGTAGAATTGTCAAGTGGTACCTCTGTTACATTTAGAGCTTCAGATAATGATTCGTTTTGTGCGTACACGTATCCATTACCAGAAAATATTGCAGATACGAGCACAAAAACTACAAAAAGTGATACTTTTGTACTAGTGGATTTTTTCATCATTATTTTATAATAAAATTACTGGTATTTATGTAGTTTTCAGTACAAAAGTCGAAATATCATTATGTGGTTTGCTTTACTCCGTTGCGTCTTTTTACTTTTATAGCATAGGAAACCCCCACAAGGGCTGCAAGAATGACAAATATATAATAATAATTAATCATAAAGCTAATTACAGAATCGTTTATTCTTTCAAGTACAGGTACTTGTACATCAATTTCGAATGTAGCACTTTGGATATCCAGTGTATAAAAAATATCTTTTATATCGACAAAAAGCAAATACTTGCCCGGTTCGCTAAAAGTATAGTTAAAATCATAATGACCTTGTCTGACCATAATATAATTAGCGGGGTTGGAAAACACCGGATTTCCATCTTTGAGGATATAAAAAGCAACAGGTAATTCTATGATTTCATCGCCTTGAGTAGATTTAACCTGCATTAAAAAAGCAGTATCTTTTCCTACCAATGGTTTTGAGGGATTTAGCAAAAGATCGATTACAAAATTTCCGGCTGTCTGGTTTTGAGCCCCACTTAAACTGCTGGTGTCACCATCACCTTCATTAGTACCACCAAAAAAATGAGCCAAAGCTGCTTGATCGCTGTCAACAAAACTAAAATAAAACAAGCCAAGGAGAAGGGCAGAGCAGGTTAAAATTTTAAATTGTCCAAGACCAGATAGCCTTTGGACAGAATAACAATGAAAATTCACAAGATTTTTAAATATAATAATACTTGATAGTCTAACTGGGTCAGACAAAAGCATATGAGATACTGAGCCAAAGTTTAATATAAATTCAATAAATTTAGCTTTTAGCCTTGCAAAAAAATCATGCCCTTTTATTATTTAAGAATTAATACTTCCATGTCGCTTGTTTTTTTATATTGTCTGAAGAAAATGCTCAAAATATAATCAAAAAAACAGTGCAAGAATCTGAAGCAGAGACCACAATTGTAATGCTGCCTTCCGATGCCAACCCGCTTGGAAATGTTTTTGGAGGCATGATTCTAAAATATGTTGACTTGTTAGCAGGACTGGTTGCAAAAAGACACGCCGGCCATGCCAACATTGTAACAGCAAGCATGGATAGTATGACATTTTTAAAGCCAGTATACATAGGAAACGCTTTGATCTTAAAGGCCAGAATAAACTACGTAAGAAAGAGTTCTATGGAAGTTGAGGTAAAAATAGAAGCAGAGGATTTGAACAAATCTCAAAAGGTTCACACTGGCACAGCATATGTAACTTTAGTTGCCCTAGATGAAAAGGGAAAACCAACCGAGGTTCCAAAACTAGTATTGAGAAATGACGAAGAGCAAAGGAGATTTCAGGAAGGTGAGGAGCGGATGAATACCAGGCTCAAAAACAGGAAAAGGTGAGCAAACAGCAAGGATAGTAAGATAAGATATTAAATAGCCACAGAATTAATCCTTATTTTACCTCAATATTTGATCTTTGATTCATTGAGAGGATAAACGTACACGTTTGCCTTCTCATCTCCGATTCTGATTGAATCCAGCAGCAAAGAACCTTTCAATTCTGAACCGTCAACTCCCCATCCCTTCTTTCCAAGGATGCAGTTTTCATCTATCTTGTACTTTAGGGTCGCAGCATTAAATGGTTCCAAGGTGACCCTTTCTTCTGCCAACAAACCTTCATCTCTCATCGATTCAGACATTTTCCTACCCCCATCATTTAACAGATACTTTATACCGTAATCTTTTCGAAGAATTTGAAGCCCCTTGTGCATGTCAAATTTTTCTCCAGTTTGCAGGTACGTAATAAACTCAGATTCTTTGATCATCTTTGAAAGATGTTCGTATACCGCGTCGGTAGTCAAAATGATTACCCTCAGCTTATTTTTTGGATTAAGCATGGCTATCTCATTTTTTTCATATAATTCTACTATTCTTGATTTGGCTATACTTTCAAGCGAACGTATGGATACTACAAAGTAAAACTTGTCCAAGTTAACAAATCTCTTGGAGAGATTCAAAAGCTCATCATATATTTTTGGATACTTGGGTCTCAGATGATTTCCAAAAAAATCCCATGACCAAATCTGAGCATGATTTTCCATCATATTGTTTACTGTGACAATAATGGCGTTGTTTCCTACAAGCATTCTGTGCAACGAAGCAAACACATTATCTCCAAGTTTTCTGCTACCACCAGTAAGCAAAGTGACGCCTCCACCCTTCAATCCTAGCAGCTTGAAAGCATAGATTCCGCTGTGAGATGAAAAGGCTTCTGCAGCAATAAAACTGGTAGCTTGATAGGGAACTGTCAACTTACTAACGAATTCTTCCGAAGCACCAATTACCACATATGGAATCACTTTTGACAAATAGGGACATTGTAAATCGTCAACAGTATCATAAACTTTTAGACTTCTTTTTCGCAACTGAGTAACGGCATTTTGATCTATCAAGCCATTATCAAAAAGAGATTCAAGTCTATCAAAATAATTTCCTTTGACCATGTCTGAATTCACCATATAATCCGAACCATTAAAAGAAGAAAACAACTAGTAATTTAATTGTCTATCTCTCTACTATTTTGCCGCAGCTTTTCAGGATTCCGGTAAAACCTTTTTTTGTATAGATGTGTATGTATGGATTAAAAGCTGCAATAAAGCTATTGGTGTTCCCAGTCTACACAATATTGGATGGCTGTATATTATGGCAATAGTAGTTTATTTCATGTAAAATTGTAATTGTCAAACTATAGTTTACTTTTAGACTTTGCAAAGGAGATTTTTCACGATGTTAGATAAGCAAGCTGTTGAAAAAAATACAATCAATCTTCTATTAGAATTAGATTATAGTTTTGAGAAAAAAACACGTACATAATTATTAAAAACAATCCTCATAAAGAATATCCACTAAAAAATTACATCATGTATTTCAATAAATTAGCTCCCACAGTAATATCGGCAATGTTCTTGTTACTAATCTTAAGTTCAGTTAATTTTTCATCTGTAAAGCTAGTTAATGCAGCCACAGGTGACTTGGTAAATTATAACAACAATTTTAACATGTATACTTCACCCAACGATCCAAATAAAGACTCTGCTATGCAGAACGCAAACTGTGTGGTCAATTTTATGCAAACATATGTTTATGCAGCTGGTTCAGCGGACAACTGCAATAACGCATCTACACCTGCAACCCCAGCAGAACAAAGCCAAACCCCTGTGCAAAGCCAAGCATATCCACCAGCATCTGATGGTCCCCAAACAGCAGTTGGAGGACAAAGCGATAGCGCAGGTGTAGTAAAAGTGGTGGACACCAACAATCCTAATGGAGCAACCTTTGCACCGGTTCAATCGACCGCCTTCACATCCAACCAAAACAATCCAAATGATAATGATGATGATAAAGACAAGGATGCAAGAGACAAAGACAATGATGATGATGATAAGGATGATAATGACAACAACAGAAATGATGATAATGATAATGATAAAGACAAGGATGCAAGAGACAAAGACAATGATGATGATGATAAGGATGATAATGACAACAACAGAAATGATGATAATGATAATGATAAAGACAAGGATGCAAGAGACAAAGACAATGATGATGATAATGATAACAATAATAACGACGATGAAAACAAAGTTTACAATGAAAGCACAGTAACCAAACAGGAACGCAAATTGTTGCTCACTGCATGCTTTGAAAGAGCATATGACAAAGGTAACTACCTATCCACAGAAGAAATAGTAAATTGTGCAGAGAACTACAATAGCTAATTCTCTCTTTTTGTAACTAAATATTCAAATAATAAACACATGAAAAAAAACTAATGACTATAAAATTATTGGGAATTGCAGGGAGTATGAGAAGCAATTCCTATAGTTTTAAAGCCTTAGATCTTGCTTTAAAAACATCTAAAAACAACTATCATGCAGAAATAAATTTATTTGATCTTAGGAAAAACAAACTACCAATTTATGAACCCAATCTAGACTTGGACAAAATTCCATTGTCAGAAAAAGAGAGTTTAGAGATGGCCAATAAGCTTGTCCGATGGGCAGATGCAATTATCTTGACTTCCCCAGACTATCACGGTTCTATGTCAGGAGTTTTAAAGAATTTTTTGGATTTCTTTTGGAAAGAATTTTCTGGAAAAACATTTGGATATATTTGTGCATCACATGAAAAAGGGTTAACAGTAATGGAACAAATGAGAACAGCAGTAAGACAATGTTACGGGTGGAGCATGCCATATGGTATTTCAACAAGCTCAGATGATTTTGATTCAGAGGGCAACATAACGAACAAAAAGACAATCTTGCGTATCGAGATGTTATCCAGGGATATAGTATTTTACGGAAAAGCTATAAGAGATCAATTTCTTTCGGATACGTCAAACAAAGTTAAAGAATCATATTCTTTTCTAACTTTAGCAAAGGAGTAAAAGACAGAGATAGAACAATAAAAGCGTTTTAGGGGTTTGTACTATAAATCAATTATATAGAAAACAATCATATGTCTTAATGTTAATCTAGTTCATAATATCACACCAATTGCATAAAACTCACACAACTTCGTTTTTGAAATGGGCTGGTGGAAAGAAAAGACTAGTAGTGCTCTTAGACAAGCTAACACCAAATTATGTTGACAGGTATTTTGAACCCTTTTTAGGCGGTGGCGCCTTTTTCTTTTATTTAATCCAAACAAGAAAACCCTTTAAAGCTTTTTTATCAGATTCCAATCCTCAGTTAATAAACACATATAGAGTAGTTAGAGACAACGTAAAAGAATTAATAGAGATCTTGGAGAATCATCAAAAAAAATACTACAAGAGCGGTGAAAAATATTACTATTCAGTCAGAGACAACACTGACGCCAACCAATTAAACATCCAAATTAGTAATAATACCCACTCAGCAGCGGAAGTAGCAGGGAGGTTCATTTTTCTAAACAAGACTTGCTACAATGGATTATACCGAGTAAATAAAATAGGAAATTTTAACGTTCCTCATGGAAGATATTTCAACCCAAAAATTTGCAATAAAGAAAAACTAATGGAATGTTCCAATTTACTAAATCGTTCGGAGGTTGATATAAGATGTGATATTTACAAGAATACCACTACAAAATGCCAAGAAGATGATTTTGTATACTTGGATCCGCCATATTTTCCTGTTTCAAGAACAGCAAACTTTACAGATTATACAAAAGAAAATTTCGGAGTACAGGAACATGCAGAACTTGCCAATGAATTTGACCGTCTCAACGATATAGGCGCTAAAGTATTACTTTCAAACTCCAATTCAGACTATGTAAAATCTCTTTATGAAAAATACCGTATCCTCAAGGTTAAATCACAAAGAAATATCAACTGTGACGCTAAAAGACGAAGTGATCATCATGATTTAATTATTACGAATTTTAACAGGAACAAGAAGATAAACAACATAGAACGGACAGTAGTCAAGGGTAAAAATAAGAAAATAATCGTATCAACTACAATCATCGATAGATAGGTCCTTAAATACAGTAAAATAAGGTAGTTTTCAAGCTTGATTGATTTTAATTATGCTTGATTGATTGATTGATTGTTAGTTTACTAAATTGGTAATCATATTAGACCTGCCAATCGCAGTTTTTGTGGCAAATAAGTCTCAGATAGATATTTGAATCCATGTTTAAAGAAAGCGTCCAATTCGCATTTTTCTTTCTTGTTTAAAAAGAGGTTTAGTTCTTTTTGCCATTGTTTATTCTGCATCCACGGTTTTTTCTTCATATCATTTGCCCTGTTAATATCTTCTTCAGTAGCTGTCAGTCTCGCAACTTCTGGTATGTTAAACTCGTAGATATCAGAGAACATCATTCCAAGGACTTGAGCATTTGGAGTCACAAGTCTTTCACTATCGTAACTCAAAGATTCGCTACCTATTTTATATCTTAAAGCAATACCTAACCCCCAAGGATCTGCATCAGCAAAGACAACTACTGGTTTTTTCCACTTTTCGTTTAGAACCTTTACCATCATTCGAGTGGCACGATCAGGTTCCCCTGAACCAGTTAATAAAATGGCATTATATTTCTGAATAAATCCTGATTTTCTAATGTTATTTAAAACAGTATCTTTTTCCACCACCATAACAAAGTCCGCTTTCACGTCCTCAATTTGGACATCGCCTATGTTGGTAGGAATTAGCTGAGACGTAGCCCGGCTTCCAAGATTACAATCAATAACATCCCCTCCAACTCGTAATTTTATGGGTCCAGAGATCATGCCCTTTGGTTTAGAAGTTACGGAAAATTCCTCCCTCGGGATACCAGTCAAAAGTTCCACTGCTTTTATGGCATTATCTGAGTCCTCTTGTCCGGTCCAAAATTTTTGTTTATTTTTATCATCTCCAACATTACTAAGGGTAGCATAGTACATCCCTCGTATAGTACTTTCCATATCTTCATCTAGCAACTTCTTTACAGCGTTTGCCATTACCAAGTACTGAGCAAATGTAGGTATCCTCTTAACACTATCGGGGCTAACCTCGACCTTTTTGTCACCAGTGGTGAGCATCCTTTTTTCATTGGACCAAACGGTGTTATCATAACCTATTTTTGGTAAATCCAAAACCGGCATTTGATTCTGTTTTATAACGTCATCAGAAATTTTCTTCATAATCCGTTTTACTATAGATATAAATTCCTGTTTTTTTACTGTAGACAATTAATAGATCACCTATTTCCTTTTACCCTTATTTACTCTTTTACTGAATGAATCAATGGTTGATTGAATTTGTTTTGTTTGAGAAGGATGAGAAGAGGGAATTTTAGTTGCATTACCTTTCACTCGCAATCCCACTTCTACTCCTCTTTTACTTTCCCTTCTTCTACCTCCAGTTTCTTTATCCATTTTACTTGATGATTTTTTTTTATTAATTTTGGTTTCAATTTTGCCAATATCTTTTTTCAAAATATTATCGGATCTATTGTTCTTTTTATTAATAGTAACTGGTGCTGGCATTTTGGATTTTTTTTCATTAATTGTAGCATTCTTTTTCTCTTTCTCTTTCTTTTTATTATTTACAACCTTTAGGTTCAATTTCCTGTTTTTAGTTGAAGGTTTTGATTTATCGGGCAGACCTGAAGATTTAGTATTTTTGCCACCAGGTCCAAAATCAGAAACTGAATTTTTCTTTTGCTTATCTTGTTTTTTAGACCTTTGAACCTGATTCATTTTTTGATTGCGATGATCAATTTTATATAACGCTTGTGATGGTAAATTTGAAGAAGAGAGGGATTCGATAGTACCTGTGGAAACAGTAGAACCTTTTGAAACTGTGGAATCAAAAGACCCTTCTAAATTTGCGGAATTAGCATAAGGAGAAGGAGAAGGAGAAGGAGGAGATGAGGAACTTGCATGCAACGCGTCCCCTCTAGAAGTCAAAGCAGCGGTAGTAGTGGTAGTGGTAGTGGCAGTGGCAGTGGCAGTGGCAGTGGCAGTGGCAGTGGCTTGTGGAAGAACATTAGCCAAAGAAGACATTTCGTTTTCATCAATCATTGGCTTTTTAGCCAGATGATTCTCAATTAAGCGAGAAAAAGAGTCATTTAATTTTGAATTCTTGATTCCAAGAGATTCATTTATGGAATCTACGATGAAAGGAAGATAGTGTTTATATAATCGCAACTTATTTTCGGCCTCTTTTAGTTTTAATTCTTTACGAATCTGAGTACTTAATTTTCGATATAACTCTGAAAGGCAGGATTTCATGTAATATTTTAATTCGCCCTCAGAAGCAATGCTTTCTTTTCCTGCAGTCTTGTACGGTATTTTTGTTGAACAAATATGAAAGAATATATGCAATGGTAACACTTCGATGACTCTATCTTTTTTTGATTCTTTGTTGGTAGAGAATTGTTCTTTGGCCTGTTTTTTAGTAATACCCATTTTATTAATTTCAACTTCAGATATTACCTCTCTAGCGACATCTGAGCCTTCATCATATAATAAGGGAATTTTATTTGCAAACCGGTACATTTTAAACGAAGGAATATCACCTCCATAAGCCAAGCCGGTTTCAACAATTGTAGGCCTATTGTTTATGACACATGTTCGTGATGTATAGGTCGTTAAGACAGGTTTAAGGACTTTGACTGAAAAATTAGACTTAGAAGATATATTATTTTTTTGTTGTATTTGTTGCTGGTTCTGTTGTTGTAGTAGTGATTGTTCTGTATTTGATAACGTCGCCACTGAATTATCTACTGTTGTCGTCATATGAGGACTAGCAACTGTAGTAGCAGTAGTAGCAGTAGTAGGTGCAGCATAAGAATCACTCATAGCCACTGACGAATTATCAGATTCTAATTTGTTGACAACCGAGTTGTGAGATTCAGCTTTATCAGCTGATATGGTAGTATCATTATTAGTACTATTATTTTTGCTTGAGACGATAGTATACTCAGACATCATTCCAATAGTTAAAACATTCTCTCCAATGGGACTTAAGTGGTCGGTATTAGGATTCTGGAATCGTGTTTTTTTACATATATTTACTACTTTAATAAGATCGTGTTCACTGAAATCACTTATGGCGGTCTTTAGTGAGAGCCCAGCATTCGTAACAATGTCCTTGGCCTTTTCGTATGAGAGCTTTTGAAAAGAGGAGCTTAATATTTTGGGTAGTGACATTTTTTGACTCTGAAATTTTGAAATTGCTTTTTTTAGAGTCTTGAGATCCATGTCAGAAGGATGTGGTAGAATTTCTTGTGCCGGCTGCGGCATTATAGATGTCCTTCGGTCAAAGTGAAACAATCCGTCATCTGTTTCAAACGTAATAGATGCATATGGGTTTACAATACTTGTTTCAGAAACATACTCGTAAATCTTGTTTTTAGTTATGGGCATTAACTTGGCTCTTAAAATAACTTCTATCTTGAATCCAGATTTGCCTGTGGTAGCAGTGTCGAAGCGCGCATCAGGGCCCTTTAGTAATTTTTTGGATAATACAATGGGTTTATTAGTTCCAATATCAGTCCTAAGTTCAAAATAATATTCATCGGATTCGTCAATGGAGCGATTCCATACTTTGATAGGAAAATCCGTATCCTTTGTAGAGAAGGCCGCAACCATTTTTAATCCGACACCAAAAAGTCCCCTTTGTTGTTTTTCCATGTATTTAGCAGAAGTCAAAAATGAGCATACCGCGACAGGTAATTTTTCGGAGTTGATACCTGTCCCGTTATCCTCGCATGAAAGAGTCCACAGATCATTTGCCTGATCATAAATTTTCAAAGATACATTAATTGATGGTAAGATTGAAAAACTCTCACAAGAATCTAGCGAGTTTTCGATTAGCTCTCGTATGGCCATGTACAGTATACGTTCACCAGTAAAACCGGCCAAAGCGGAATTATCTACAAAAAACTCAGATTCTGCTTTCTTATTATAAATAATCTTGTATTTTTCTAGCTTATTTAAAGAAGCAGAATGTCCTTCTTCTTCTTTTTTCTTTAATGATCTATCCCTGCTGGAATCCAAAACGACACTATCCTTTATTGTTGTTTTTGTTGAGGTAGCGTGAACAGGGGTTGTCTTGGTAGTAGTAGTAATAGTATTGTTAGCAGTAGCATTAGTAGTAGCAGTAATAGCAGAAGTGGCCGTCTTTGTAGTCATATTAGTAGCATTAGCAGTATTAGTAGTAGGAGCGGCAGAGGATTTGGTCGGCATCAAATATAATAGATAATATCTTATTTGATTTAATCGTTATTCCAATTCAACATTGAATTGATTAGAACCAACTACTCTCAATCAATCTGGGAACCGTATGGGGTGGACGAATTTTTTAATTCTCTTATGCTATTTGGATGAATTTCCACTAGGTAGCGTTTTTTTTGATTTTCTTTTTGAATCACCAAGTAATCTGTACCCGTTCCGACAACTGTTCCATTTAATAACTCCTTAATTTTCAATTGGGTAGTAATATTAAATCAAGAGGCTCATAAGTAGTATTATTTCTTTTTTCGGATGTTTTGATGTCACCATAACAAAAGCATATGATGAAGATAAAACAACAAATACCAAGAATTTAGGTTGGGAGCTCATGACTAAAATGCAAAAGACATAAGAATTCTTTAGTCGCAATATTTTCTTGTATATATGGATGCTAGGTGTGTAAACTGTAATAGGAAAGCAGATTTTGATATTGATAAAAGCAAGGTAACCTGCAAAGAATGCGGATTGGAATTAGATTATGAAGAGTACATTGAAAGAATGAAAGAAAAGGCAGTTACAATGGCTGATGATTTTCAGTCGACCTGGGATAAGAGAGGATTTTAATTTATTTTATGTTCTGAGGCTGACAATGAACAGACCATTGCATCTTGAGTGTATAAGTAGATATTTTAGCAAGATTAATTAAGGCTACAAATTCAAATAAAAAGGACTTTGGTAGAATTTAAAGTAGTCATTTCAGATTCAGCTGGTAAAAGCACCAATCAGGAATTAAAAGACAAAAGTGCCCAGCCTCTTTTAGGTTCTAAGCTTGGAGATGTGTTAGAATCTTCTATTTTCGGATTTAAGGAAGGAAAGGTGAAATTAACAGGTGGCAGCGATAAATCTGGAACACCTATGCGTTCAGATTTACATGGAGCTACAAAGAAATATGTTCTCATGACCAAGGGTGTTGGAATGCGCAACCTAGGACCAGGAGAGAGAAAGAGAAAGCTGGTCAGAGGAAATCTCATCACAGAAGAAATTTATCAATTAAACTGTCAGTTAATCGATGCAAAATTGCCTGAAAAGGAACTTCCGACTGATACTGATCCTTCCACAGCAGTTGCTGCTGAAGGCGAACAACAACAATAACAATCAGGATAGTTCACAGGCATAGATGTAAAACTTTTTATCACATTTTTTTGATTTTTTTCTGATTGCATCTAGATAATCTTTTGGTTTAACACTTTAAGTAAATTAATATTTGAATGAAAAAATACAAAAGGTATTGCACTGGAAGGATACTTTACCTGAGTGGTATATTCAAAAATATGGTTATCAACCATGTATTAACATAGGCACCTCAGGACATGTAGATCATGGTAAAACAACGCTTATTGAAGCTATTACAGGAGTATGGACAAGTGGACATAGTGAAGAGCTTCGACGAGGAATCACAATAAAGGTAGGTTATGCAGATGCTGCCTTTTATAAATGCCCTAACTGCCCACCCCCATCAAATTACTCTGTTCAACCCAAATGTGCTCTATGTAATTCTGAGGCAGAATTATCAAGAGTAGTAAGTTTTGTAGATTCTCCCGGACACGAGAGTTTAATGGCAAACATGCTCTCGGGAGGAGCGTTAATGGATGGTGCAATACTAGTAATAGCTGCAAACGAAAAGGTTCCTCAGCCTCAAACAAGAGAACATCTTTTAGCACTTCAAGTATTGGGTATTGAAAATATTGTGATCGTTCAAAATAAGGTGGATCTTACTGAGAAGGAGAACGCTGTAGAAAACTACAACCAAATAAAGGAATTTGTAAAAGATAGCGTAGCTGAAAATGCTCCAATAATACCTATTTCAGCGCAGCACAGAGCAAACATTGATGTTTTGATAGAATATATTGAAAAGTATATTCCTACTCCCCAAAGAGTTAACAATGAAAATGGCATTATGCACATCCTTAGGTCTTTTGACATAAATAAACCTGGAACCTCAATAAAGAACATTAAAGGAGGTGTATTGGGAGGTGCCTTGGTTCAAGGCGAATTTGAAATAGGAAGTGAAATAGAAATCTTGCCTGGAATTTACAACGAAAGAAAGAATAGGTATGAATCCATTTTTTCTGAGATAGGTTCCTTGGCCACCGGTGCTGGGTTGGTAGAAAAGGTCAGGCCAGGCGGGTTGGTTGCAATAGGTTCCAAACTAGACCCGTCCTTTATCAAAAGTGATTCACTGATAGGTGCGGTGGTTGGAAAACCAAATTCATTGCCCCCAGTTGTCGATGAAATTACAATAGATATCAATCTATTTGATACGGCGGTCGGTACTCAAGATTTGGTAAAAGTTGAGCCCATAAAGACCAAAGAAAACCTTAGGTTAAACATTGGAACTGCTGTAACCCTTGGAAACGTTACGAATTCAAAGAATCAAAGAATCGAAGTAAAGATAAAAAAACCCATTTGTCTCATGCCTAAAAGTCGTGTTGCTCTGAGTAGAAGAATTGCAGATAGATGGCGATTAATTGGTGCAGGAATAGCCGTTTAAACCAATATGGAGATTGTTAGCGATACTAGTTTTTTAATGGTTTTGTGCTATGAGCCCGTCAAAAACCTGGATGCGCTAGAGTCAAAATTTGGAAAATTGATATGGTTAATCCATCCACAAACGGTTGACGAGCTGATGCAGTTAGAAAAGGCGGCAGGTATAAAAAGATCAAAAATTGCAAATTTATCCTTAAGGATTATCAAAAATCAGATAGAGAAAGGAGATTTTAGATATCTAGATGAAATCGAATTGAATCAGATTGATAAAAATGTTACGAATCTTTCAGTCGACTCTGTATTACTAAACCTATCATTCCAAAAGAAAAGACCTCTAGCTACAATAGACAAGGGTTTGATTACGCGAGCCCTGAAAAAAGGCGTTGATGTCATAACATTAAAAAATAATAAAATAATCTATGTTCATTCCAAAGTTGGATCAAACTTAAATCATCCCTAATTACCTTCTTTATTCATTATGATCAATGTTGAAGGAGTTGAAATACGATGGAATGGACATGATGGATTTAGATTTGATTCAAATAATAAGAGGATTTACGTTGATCCTTACAAGCTAATTGCAGAATACGATAACAAGAATGACGCAGACATTCTATTGATTTCACATAACCATTTTGATCACCTAAGTGTTGAAGACATAAATAAAATAATTAACAAAAATACAAAAATTTGTGCTCCAGAAGAATGCTTGGATTCTTTGAAGAAGAATTATCCAGCTAACAGCATCATTTTATTAGGACACGGAGAGACAAAAAAGATAGAAGAAGGCATATCAATTAC
The DNA here is from genome assembly GCF_047711275.1 of Candidatus Nitrosocosmicus sp. FF01. Taxonomy (NCBI): domain Archaea; kingdom Thermoproteati; phylum Nitrososphaerota; class Nitrososphaeria; order Nitrososphaerales; family Nitrososphaeraceae; genus Candidatus Nitrosocosmicus; species Candidatus Nitrosocosmicus sp. FF01. The sequence continues at coordinate 42,427 of NZ_JBLNIG010000002.1, forward strand.
AGGCATAAAAGCTTATAACACAAACAAGAACTTTCACCCAAAAAAGGATGGAAAAATCGGTTTCATCATAGAAATAAATAATTTATCAATTTATCACACTGGGGATACAGATATCATTCCGGAGATGGAAAACGTAAATCCGGATGTCTTGTTGGCACCTGTGTCGGGCACGTATGTAATGACAGCAAAAGAAGCAATAAAGGCTACAAATGAAATAATCAAACCAAAAAAACTTGCTATACCAATGCATTATGGAACAATTGTTGGATCAGTTAAAGATGCAGAGGAGTTTAGCAAGGGTGTGAATGTTTGCAAGACTTCGATACAGGAAATAGAATAAAAGAAAGCATTGTCTAGCTGCCTGTGTGCCTCTCTGGCCTACTCTAATGAAAATACTCACTAAAAGAATGATTAAATATTAAATAAAGTTAAAAAAATCATAATAACGTGTAGGTAATGGCAGGAATAGAGTTTTTTAAATCAGAGAGGAATAGAAAGATAACCAAATACCTTTTAATTATCGCGGTACTGTGTTTAGCTTTTTCAATTGCTTTCATTCTTAGAGCTTATCCAATAAAATATGGATTTTACTTAAATGAATTTGACCCCTTTTTTGATTATAGAGCTACAGAATATATAGTAAATAACGGGGTGGTTGCGTATTTTGACTGGCATGATTACAAGTCATGGTATCCTGACGGTAGGGACATAGCAGGAACCTCCCAATCGGGATTGCATTTAACGGCGGCTACCCTTTACCAAATTTTTGGATTGAATATGACCTTGATGGATTTCACAATTTGGTTTCCGGTAGTAATTGGGTCAGCGTCAACCGTACTAATGTTTCTGCTAGTACGAGTAATAACAGGCAATACTATTCCAGGATTAATAGCAGCCCTATTTTTTGCTGTAAGTCCCGCAATAATACAAAGAGGAAACCTGGGTTGGTTTAAGTCAGAACCATTGGGACTGTTTTATGGCCTAGGTGGAACATACTTGTTCTTATCTGCCTTAAAGGATAAAAAATACAAGTATTTTATCCCAAAAGCAATTGTCGGAGGAATACTAGTAGGACTTGCGGTCACCTCTTGGGGAGGGTCTCAATATTTTGTAATACCGATTGGAATTTTCATAATAGTATTAGGATTTATTTCAAAAGACCTCAAAAATAATTTAATAGTTGCTGCTTTGTTTACAATTTCAGTCATTTCAGTAGCCGGTGCATTCCCAAGACCAGGAATGTCGTTTGTTATTGGACTACCGGGTATACTGTTGATGACAAGTACACTGTTTCTATTTGTAACTACCATAGTTAGACTAAAAACTTCAGAGAAAAGGGCAACCTTAAAGACTGCAGCAGTATTGGGGATATTTGTAATAATCGGAATTTCTATAGTGGCAGGAGGTTTTTACAAAACACCATCGTTTAGATATCTTAACGCCATAAATCCATTTCTTTCGGCAGAAAATAAGCTGGTAGAGTCTGTAGCGGAGCACTTTACACCTACCATAGTGGATTATTTTAGACAGTTCTCGGTTCTAATAATTTTCGCAGGTTTAGGAATATGGCTGGCTTTTAAGAACAAGAGTAATTCCAACATGATTTTTGCCTTGATAATAGGATTGACGGGTATCTATATCAGTGCAACCTTTGCGAGATTGCTGGTATTTGCGTCTTTAAGTATCATAATACTGTCGAGTATAGGAATTTACCAATCCATCAGAAGCATAACATCGATCAGAACAGAGTATGAGCAAGGGGCAATATCGCCATCATCTTCTCCAAGTAAGGACGATCCAAAAATAAGAAAGGAGATGAAAATGAAAATGAGCAAACAAGTTTTGCCTTACATGGGTTTTGTCACGATTCTGATAATAATGCTAACTATTCCCATGGTATATGACAGTAATACAAATTGGATTACTTCTGCCGATGTGCCAACATCCATAGCTAATGGAGGAACTAACTATAGATTGACCACTAATGACTGGATTGAGACTTTGGACTGGATATCAGAAAACACACCAGAGGATTCGGTAATAACATCTTGGTGGGATTATGGATACTGGATTACTACATTGGGAAATAGAACATCTATTGCCGATAATGCAACCATTAACCAAACGAGAATTGAAACCATAGCAAAGATGTTTATCAGTCCAGAAGAAGAAGGCTGGAAAATTGCAAATAATCTAAAATCAGACTACATATTGATATATGTAGTAGGACAAAAACTTCCTTCCCTAGACCCTGCTAATCCAACGCCGCTATATGTGCTGGGTAGTGGAGGAGATGAAAGCAAAAAGCATTGGTTTATCCGGATTGGCGGATTCAATGAATCAGAATATGTGGAATCAAACGGAGACACTCCAAAGCAAAAGTATTGGGATTCTCTCTTGGGAAATATGATGCCTTTTAAGACTATAGGATACTTTAATCCAAGTATTGGAACTCTCTCACCAACATATCAACCAAATGCAATTCCATTTTATACAAAGGATATAAAATATCCGAAGGGCAATACTGAAGAGCCATTGTCTTTAGAATACGCTTCAAAGAGCTTTGAAAGTAATGATCCAGGACTATTTTTTGGAGTTTTGCTCTACAAAGTTAATCAGAATTATAGTTCCACAGTCAACTCTACTGCTGCCAACTTCGCAGCAACAAATGGTAATAATAATCAAACCGATGGATCCAACGCCTCGATCTCACAATCTAATATTTTAAATAATATAGACAATACAACTTCTTCTAGTAACAATATGACAACGACTACTAATGCTACTGCAACTATTGAAACAACACAGGGTCCAATAAAAATCGAGTTTTACCCAGATGTGGCGCCAAATCACGTGAAGAACTTTCAAGACCTTGCCAGCAAGGGATTTTATGATGGGATAGTATTTCATAGGATAGTTCCAGGATTTGTAATTCAAGCAGGAGACCCAAATACAAAAAATGATAGTGCTAGCAGAGAATCTTGGGGTACAGGCGGTCCAGGATATACAATAAATCAGGAATTTAACAATATGCCTCATGAAAGAGGAGTATTGTCTATGGCAAGAACAAACGATCCCAATAGTGCAGGTTCACAGTTTTTTATAGTGCTTAACGACTCGAATTTTCTAGATAATCAATACACTGTCTTTGGCAAGGTAACAGAGGGATTGGAAATAGTGGATAAGATTGCAAATTCCACTACCAACTCAATGGATCAGCCACAAGACCCCAATTCAGCACGAATTACCAAAATTACAATACAATAAGCAACACCTCTTTACATAATCCCTTTTTTATCTAGGAGTTTCTTATTTTGATAACAAGCTATAATAGATGAACGGCAATACTGTGCTTACATCGGCATGGATAGTAACTTGTTTGGCTTGAGTTGTAACTTTGCCCCATGAAATGGCTTCTGCTACAGGAGCACCACTTAGGCTACCATCCCATTCTGAAGCTGTTGTAATATACACAGCATAATCTAACCCACCTCGGTATTGATTCCACCAAAGGGTATGATGCTTTGATAATCCTCCACCCATCATGAAGGCCCCAGTCATTTTGGCATCAAATATCAACTCAGATAAGATGGTTTGATCCTTCAAGATATCGATTCTAAATTCCTTATGTGACTGATTGAACAGCCACATCTGATTTCCTACTGCACCATCTACTATTCCTGGAACCATAACAGGGATATCATTTTTGGCAGCCCAATACAAGAAAGAAGACTCATTTAGACGACTTCCTATGTACCTGAGCATTTCAGATGGAGCCAATTCTAGTGAACGTGTTTTTGATTTGGCATTATCATAAAGTTCTTGTAAAATAGGCTGGACTTTAGCTTCAATTAGGGGTCCATAATTTTCGTTAGGTATAAGTATGTTACCCAATCTATGAATATCTTTTTTCAAGAGGAATTGATCGTCTAATCTAAAATCACCCTCATAGTAAGAAGAAAAGGATTTTGCAATGTCGTGGTCCAATGCACCACATGTAGTAATAACGCAATCAAACATCTTGTTCTTTATCATGTCTCGGATAATTCCACGGTTTCCAGTGGACACAAGCGCACCAACAAATGAAAGGAAGCGGGTGCAGTTTTTCTCACTCATCATTTTTTTCAATATTCCAATCCCACTAGCCAGATGTCTCCCTTCAAACCCACCAGAATGAGCCATATTTACCAGAATCTGATTTAAAGATGTATTTCTATTAATGGAATAATCGTCAATGGATTTGTTCAAATAATCAGAACTATTTTTAACATTGGCATTATTGCTTTGGTTTTTGCTTTGGTTTTTGCTTTGGTTTTTGCTTTGGTTTTTGCTTTGGTTTTTGCTTTGGTTTTTGCTTTGGTTTTTGCTTTGGTTTTTGCTTTGGTTTTTGCTTTGGTTTTTGCTTTGGTTTTTGCTTTGGTTTTTGCTTTGGTTTTTGCTTTGGTTTTTGCTTTGGTTTTTGCTTTGGTTTTTGCTTTGGCCACTACTCTTCTTTATGTGGTTCAACAATGGATGTAATTATTTTCATATTAATAAACTGCATCAGGCAATAATCTTGTTATCAACAAGCGGGACGATCACAAATATATAAGTGATATATAGATTTAAGTGATTGAATCACGATCGACATAGTTTTTCAGGAAAAAAAATAGATCCTCCAGAAATCTCTGCCAACATGAGTATTTCAGAAATGATAGATTTATTCAGAAACACGGGATATAATGCACGTAGGTTAGCTGAGGCAGCCGATATATTAAAAAAAATGGTTGAATCCAATGCCACGATTTGTTTGACCATTTCTGGAGCATTAACACCCATCGGTTTTGGTAAAATGATAGCAACCATGATAGAAAATGGTTTTGTGGACTGGATAGTCACCACCGGTGCTAATGCCTATCACGATTTACACTTTGCATATGATTTGCCAGTCAGGCAGGGTCATTTCGATGTTGACGATGATGTTTTGTACTCTAAACGAATTGTGAGGATATACGATGTATACATAAAGGAATATGGTACCCTCCAGTCACAAGACCTTATAATTCAAAAGAATATTCAGAAAATTTATCAAAAAGATATAGATATTCTAAATGGTTCAACTGCCGATTTGTCATATCTGATAGGAAAAGAGGCCTCTGAAAAATCCAAATCACCTGAAAAATCATTCATGGTGTCAGCATTCAAATCTAATGTTCCTGTTTATATGCCAGCACTTAGTGACTCATCAATCGGACTAAATATGTTACCGTCTATGCTAGACGGAAAAAGGTCAATAAATCCTATCAAAGACATTGCAGAATCAACCGCAATTCTTTGGAAAAGTAAAATTTCCGGTGGATTCGAATTGGGTGGCGGGGTTCCCAAAAACTTTTTTCAACAGACTGGTCCAGCATTGTATCAAATTCTAAAAATAAAGGAAGGCGGTCATGATTTTATAGTCCAGCTTACAGACGCAAGACCAGATACTGGTGGTTTATCTGGAGCAACCCTACAAGAAGGAAAAAGCTGGGGTAAAATAAAGACATCCCATAAAGGAAATGTAATAGTCTATGGAGACTCATCTGTATATTTTCCAATCCTCTGTTCATATTTGCTTAGCGAATGCAAGCCTAGGGCCAGAAAACAGATATTCAAGAAGAAGGATTCATGGGTGGAAGATATGAAAAGTCAATACATCTCCTCGAAATCTTAATTTACACAAGCAGGAAAAAAATTTGAATTTTTTCTTTTTGCTTGACTATTAATAAGACAATTACACTAGGCCACGCTACGTTAATGATTATCTTCTTAAAACAAGATCCAGATACCTTTTCCCAGCGTTGATAAACAATAACATAAAAAGGTTGAAAACAGGTAATGTAATTGGTCAAATGTCGGAATTCAATCAACTATTGGTACGAAGAATAAAAAACGGTACTGTAATAGATCATATTGAGGCATCAAGGGCTTTACTTGTACTTAATATCCTAAATATCAGAGGTCAGGAAGGAAATGTAATCACCGTGGCCTTAAACGTGCCGAGTGTCAAACAAAAGAAGAAAGACATCATAAAAGTTGAAAACAAGTTCTTGGAAAAGAAAGAAACGGACAAGCTAGCATTGATTGCACCTAACGCGACAATCAATATAATCAAAGATTACAAGTTGACCGAAAAAAGAAGAATTCAACTCCCAGACAAAATAATAGGATTTTTCAAGTGTCCAAATCTGAGATGCATAACCAATACTGAACAAGGACTAGATTCAAAAATAGAGATTATCGATAAAAAAGACATACTATTAAAATGTCAATACTGTGCAAGGTCGATAACCACTAACGAATTAATTAGCTGAATAAATGATTGAACGACCGACACAAGATAAAATGCATAAAAAATTGAAATGAAATAAACTAAATTTTTTTTGTGTGCGCGTATATATGCATGTACGTGAGCACATGCATCTAGGCAGGGAATCACAAATTAAGTTGACTATTTATTATTGAAAATAAAAAATGCTTGGGTCGCATGTTCAAACATTTAATAAAATAAAAGTGGATCCAAGATATCATTATTCTCCTCTACAAACTTCACAAGTATAGGATCCATCGGCATAGAGCAGAAAATCAGACCATTCACCACATTCATCACAATATCCAGAAATATTTCTAGGAGAACGTCCAATTTCACCTCTTATAAGCAATGATTTTTCAGAGACTACATCAAATAATTCTGGAGTAACAGCTAGGACATCAGATACAGAGATAATTCCAACAAGATTACCCTTATGAGTTACACCTAAGCGCTTTATCCCGTGTTGTCGCAGGAGTCGTGCTGCAGAGGTAATACTCTCCTCTCCATTAATCGAAACTAATGGTTGCATTATACTTGACGCTTTGATTTCAGAAGGAATATGTCCAGCAGCAATTGATTTGGAAACAATATCCATTTCCGTTACAATACCTAGAGGGTTATCATTATCCATGATTACGATACTTCCGATTTTAGCATCAGTCATTAATTTTGAAATCTTGATTAGATCATCATTAGGTCCTGCATGGACAATAGGGCTATTCATGACGTCACTAACTAAAACCCGTGTAGTCATTCCAGTAGTTTCGTCTCTAATATCTTTAGACACATCCAATCTTCAGTGTTTGAATTTAATTACTTTTCTATTCATACAGTGTGTAATAAAGGACATGAGAAATTTTTGAACCTAATCATTTTTTTGGAGAACTTTAAATTCATATTTTAAATCCCCTTTTTCAATTGGCAGAAGTTTAAACTGACCCACAGGAAGGATTCGCACGATCTCATCAATGGATAAATTCTTCATAAAAGTTATGAGGCCTTCAGGAAATTCATTTTTTATAAAGTATTCTACAAAATCAGACTTTATCTTTTTTGAAGCCTTTACGACATCAAAACCGGAAGGAATTACCTTTCTCAAACATATCGATCTTTTCGATATGGATATGGGAGGACCTACGATCAACAAAGGTCTTTCCTCTATAAAAGAAAGTCCTATTGCCAGTTTTGTTTCCAAATTCTTGACAAAATTTCTCTTACCTTCAATAATAAAAGCACCTTTTGGTAAATATTGGCCCGTTGGTGCACCTTTTTTAACTTGGTTTGGATAAACCCAATAGGCATCCGCTGAAGAAAGATTGTCTTTCCATGATCTACTGAATGATATAGTCGCCTGCGACACCTGGAGTACACTTTGAGAAATGTCCTCAACGGACTTGTTATTGGCGTTTTTTAAGATGAAGAAAGGAGAGCCATATACCTCAGCATGAAATACATAATCATGTTCCGTTAGATGTTTTCTTATAAGCACCGAATTGGACGAAGAATCTCTGCCACCTATAGCCAGCATATCATCGGTAGTAAGAAACCATCTATACTTTTCATACCATTCTTTGTTGGTTAAAATTTTGATTTGTGACAAAGGTTTTTTATTTTTTTGTTTTTGAATTTTTTCCAGTTGTTCATGTAACTTTGCCCGAGAGGTTTCAATTGTGATCAAACCCCTTTCCATTTCTTTAGCTACATTAAACAAGAGTGAAGAAATCTTTGGAATATTGAAACTCCCCTTGTCTATGGGTACTTTTTCTCCCATAATTTCCAAATAATCCTTCCCCTTGATGCTTAAGATTTTGGCATCAAAATCATTTAGTAATTTATCCAAAGGATGGTCGTGATTTTCTGTAACGGTAGTGCTCCCAGAATCAATATGGGTTGAGGAAGAGATGGAGGAGGAATAGAGGGGTGTAAAGGCAAAAGATTTAGCGACAACGGCAGCCGAATTTTGCATAAGCAAATTGGCAAAATTTCGAAGTTTGTTCGATTTTGAAATAACCAGTTCTTTTGCTTTCTCTTGTTCATTTAAATCGTGTTCTATTGACTCGATCTGTTTTTCTAACTCGGAATTTTTTGTAGTACTATTCTGTAAAATATTATAATTCAGGTATTCATCAATTGCATCAGTGTATGAATCAAATCTTTTGATGAGATCGGAATCAACAACATCACTAGGAATTACTGGACTAATATCGATGGGATTTTTGTTTTCATCCAAAAGTATGCACGGTTCGTGTCCAACTCCAGTTGAAATATTTCTTATTGTGGAGGTTAATTCTTCAAATAAAATTTTTTTCTCAGATGGACTCAAATCTTTCACCTTCTTATTATGAATCTTTGAATTATGTACTGCGAGTTCAATGAATTTTTTTGAAATAGAAAGGCTTCTGCCCAACCATCTTTTTAGATCAATATTTTCAGATTCATTTTTCTCAATTAGGGACAAAAAATCAGAAAATGTAATGGATAGAGGATCGACTCCTCTTGCGGGTGGAGGAAAATATTTTAGTCCCACCTTTAGAATCCTATGTCTGACATTAATTGGATTCAAGATATTCAAAATTTTAAAAGAATCATTACAGATCATTATGTTCCCATGACCAAACAATTCGACAATGAGATAATATTTTATCCCCAGTATATTCTGAAAAACAAACTGTACTATTCGTTCCCCAGGAGTAACCACAGCGTCGACAAGTTTTGAGCGTTCTAGGTCGGTTTTAATCTTCTTAAGAGTGTCATTGTCTTCCATAATAGAGTATTTGTACTTTGTAATACAAATTCCAAATGTAGAAATCAATAAGGAAACATCATTTTTTTGGGAATGATGAAATTTGATTATCAGAGAGTTTTTTGATATTAGGGAAATATTGCTTACGTAATAAACGCTATCTATAACTTCCTTGATATTGTTTACGATAAATCTTAATTCTATCTCCGAAATAGCCATTTGAATAATAATATGTTTTTATTGAATATAATAACTAGATGGGATTTAATTGTTCTCCACCGTAATAGGCTTGCTTGATAAATATTTACATATAAAACTAACCTGCTGAGGTTTAAATAATTACAAGTTTTTGATTCTTGACGATATCTGAGTATGTTTTTATTAGAGTTACGAAAAGTAGAGATTAAATGTGGTTAATTAAAATTAATAGCACATACCATTGCAAATAGAAGATAAAATTTATTATTTAAGAATCGGTTTCGCTATCATAGCAGGATCGATATTAGGTGTTGTTGTAAAACCCAATTCTGATCAATCTAATACAATAGGATTAACTATACTCATTGGCATCATTTTTTATGCAATATCTCAAATAATTGCTACCCGAATGGCCAAAGATGTCCCCAAAGATAAAAAGAAAAAGGTGGTTACCATAGCAATTTTTGGATTCATTTTCATGCTATTTACATTTATGATATTGATATACACGGTAATTAACCAAAATATCATATAAGCAGACAGAAAATGATATGGAATTACAAGACACCTGGTATCTTAGACGAATTATTTGAAAGAACTGAAAACGTCCCAATTACAAAAGAAGACGTTAGATCGATAATAATCAGTAAATTACGGCTAAAAGAAGGTTTTACTGCCATCGATGTAGGGTGCGGCAGTGGCAGTATAACTGTAGAAATTGCTCTCCAAACCAGAGCCAAAATATATGCAATTGATTCAGATTTAGAAGCTATAAATTTAACAGAGAAAAATCTTTTGAAATTTGGTACTTTAAAAGATACAGCCATTATTCATGGAAAGGCCCAAGAAGTACTACCAACCTTGCCAAATGTTGATGCGATTGTAATTGGAGGAACCACTGGAGAAACTGATAAAATAGTGAAATTGGCGCTGTCGAAATTAAATGAAGGTGGAAGGTTGGTAATTACATCGATTCTAATAGAAACCATTTACAGTGCCCTTAAGGCTATGCAGGAATCAAGTTTAAGAGATATAGATATTACTCAAATAACAATTGCAAAGTCAAAGAAAACAAGCTCAGGTACTATGATGATATCAAGAAATCCTGTTATCATTTTCTCGGGTACTAAATGAAATGGTTCAAATATGAACACTTTAATTAAAATAATTTAGAATTCTACTTATGCGTGATTCAGTTCTTTATTGTATAGGATGTGGCCCAGGTGACCCAGAATTAGTAACCATTAAAGCAATAAATTTGATAAAAAATGCCGATATAATTTTTACACCAACTGCAAGGGAAAATAAACCTAGTGTTGCTCTTTCAATAGTTGAAAAATATGTATCCAAGGGAACTGAGGTACGACAGCTAATATTCCCAATGACAAAAGACATAACAAGATTAAAGGAATCATGGAAAAATAATGCAAATGAAATAGCCGAGGCAGTTAGGGTTGGAAGAAAAGCCGTTTATTTAACTGTGGGTGATCCCTCCCTGTACAGTACCTGGATCTATATACATAAAGAAATACAGACAAATCATAAGGATGTGGAAGTTGAAATTGTCCCGGGTATAACTTCGATATTCTCGTTTTCTGCAGAACTTAAAACTCCCGTAGGAGAGGGAGAGGAAATAATAGGTATAATTCCCGCATGTTATAATTTAGACAGACTGAAGACTGCTGCAGAATGTTGTGATACTTTAGTCTTCTTAAAAGATGGAAGATATTTTAATAGTGTAATTGATGTTTTAATGGAATCCAGTTTTCCGGATGATTCGGATGTCTTTATAGCACAAGATGTGTCTACAAATGCGGAATCGTTACAAAGAAGAAAGTTAGTTGATATAGCGAATAACAAGAATGAAAACAATGATAAGTACTTTTCCATCATGATAGCCAAAAAGAAAAAATGATTCAAAAAAATACTGTATATTTTGTAGGCTCAGGACCTGGCGATCCAGAGTTAATAACCATCAAAGCAAAAAATCTTGTCGAAAATGCAGACGTGATAATTTACTCAGGGTCCTTGCTAAATCCCGAATTATTGAGATACGCAAAAAATGATGCTCAATTATTTGATGCAGCAAAATTGAGCAGAGTCGAGATATATGAAATTCTCAAAGAATCTACAAAGAATGACAAACTGGCTATAAGATTTCATGACGGGGATCCGGGCTTATTTAGTACCATTCGAGAACAAATTGACAAATTGGAGCAAGATAACATTAACTGTGAGGTGGTACCTGGAATAACATCCTTACTGGGTGCTGCAGCTTCAATGAATTTGGAGATGACTCTGCCAGGGATTACACAAACGGTAATAATTACTAGAGCAGAATTTAGAACTCCAGTACCAGACAGAGAAAAAATCTCTGAACTCGCAAAACATGGTGCAACAATGGCATTTTATCTAAGTGTTCATTTGTTGGATAGAATTGCTAAAGAGCTATTAGATGGAGGAGTATATACCAATGATACGCCAGTTGCGATAGTATACAAGGCAACATGGAATGATCAAAAAATATTAACAGGAACCATTGGCACTATTGCAAGAAAGGTAAAAGAAGAGAGAATAGTTAAAACTGCTCTAATAATTGTTGGAGACGTTATTTCCCCAAAAGAATATGAATTTTCAAAGGTTTATGATTCAAAATTTACCCATGGATATAGAAAAGGTAAAAATGATAGCAGCGGTGACTAACTAAGCGGGATACGCTCTAATTCCTTTTGATTAACAGAAGCCCATGCACCCATACCTCGTCCGTTGGTTCCCTCTAAATCGATGATCTGGCTTATAATAATCTCTTTAGGAGCCATTGGAGGCCAGAGCATGGCGACATAATCACCCTTATTGCCAGGCTTGTTCATATCCGCTAGAATCATCTGTTCTGTCTTAAAACCAACTGTAGATAGCTTTGATTTTATTGATTCAAACAGTTGTTTTTGACCGTGGACTATTACATGAACGTTTTTATCCGAACTATAATTAGACATAACCTAATAAAAGTCGCATATTTATAAAGAGGTTGCTAATCTTCCAGATGTTGCAGTAGCATAAGACTAACATATGGCATTGTCGAAGTAACGAAATATTATATCAGCAATGACAAATACTTACGCGTTAAATCTATCAGATACCATCATGCAATCAATCACAACTAACCTAACGAGAAAGTATAATAGAGATGGTTTAAATATTAGGCTCGCTTAATTAGGCTTAACTAATGACTTTGCATCAAAAATTCACATCCTCTCAGTCAGTAGAGCTTGTAGAAGAAAATGAAGAGGAGAGCATCATAACTTTCATCTGTGAGAACACTGACGGAATCTTGGATCCCTTAGATCAAATGACGTTTGCATTAAACGAAACTGCTATAAGATATGGTCCAATAGTAATACTAAAGGATGCTCCGTGATACTCGTATAGGGTGATGTGGCAATTGGTAACAACTAATCCTGGCGCAGCTTCGAGTAACAGTGCCTCATCGGGAAAACACATTATTCCAGAGGATAAAACTGATGAAGTAAAAGCACTAATAGCCCGATACGTGTTGCTTAAAATAGAACAAAAAAAGATAGAGGCAAAATTATCTGAAATTGCAAAATATTATGATGACGAGTCTTTAAGAACAATATTTGAACCTATTGGTGAATCAATGATGGGTGTAATAGGATTAGAATCATCCCATAATAGGAAAAGAACTGATTCTCTGGCATAGAATTCGTTTATTAGCTGATTATCAGCAAAAAATATATTTTTTGCTGATAATATAGCCGGTAGATAGACTTCGAAAAGGTACTAAAATATCAAATCGAAAAATGAAATCCTGTTATTTTTTTGTTCTATAAACATTCAATTGCTTTCTAGCTAATTTTCTTCTGTATTTAGCAAGCGGATTTTTTCCAGTCTTTGGTAATACTCTTCCTTTCATTATATTGGTGCCGCAGGTATTACAATATCCATCTATGGTCACCATACTATTCGCCAGTTTCACAAATTTTATATCCGACATAATTACAACGGATTTGCAAACTGTGCAAAAAGTACTCGAATAATCAGGCATAATGGTACATATAGTCAATTGAAATATTAAATTTTCTATTATTGTTATAGTCATTTTATCTTATCCTCTATTGAAATATCTTTTAGATTTAATTCACCTATTCAAACACTGGTTACTTCACAATGAGTAATAACATATCATAACTAATAATACATTTAAAGTTCAGATTCTTCTTTGTAGTCATTTCATGCAAATTTTTTCAATGCATATTAGAAGTCGAGAGTTTACAACTTTGAGTCAGTTTCATAGATTTAACCGAGCATATCTGTTTGTTCTGCTACACCGCGATCTAAATTTATTTAATGATCTAAAAATCTAATTAAAAAACATTTAATACCACGCTTCGTTAAGTTAGAACCAACATGACATTACCAAAGGGATTTGGTTCACAATCTAACACCCAAAAAAACAGAACTTTTGATGAATGGTGGGCAACCGTACCTGGGGATTTGAAAACAAAAGCTCGAAAGGGCGATGAAGCAAACAAAGTTTTATTGAATCAGGTAAATTATGTATTACTTCATCTTCATCTACAAGGCAAACACGATACAAAACCATCTCATGAAGAATTGAAAGATTGGCTTCATAGTGGTCAAGTAGACGTAATGCGTCAAATTAAAAAATAAATTTTTTAGAAAATTTTATTTTTTTATTTTCTATCTATTATAACATAAAAACTAAAAAATAAAATATATATAAATACCTGCATATATAAAAAAGAGTTTTGAAGAGGGGTAGTCATATTGCAATTTTTGATACTTTTAAGACATATCAAGCAAAATCTACCAGAGAATCAAAGCGACAAAGAGGAATAATTGCACATATTGCATTAGAAAAGGATCCTAGTGGCAAAACAAGGACTTCAATTGCTCACATCTTGGCAAAAAAATATGGAATTGCATGGCAAAACATTTACTCTGCAATTTTCAAAGACCTTGATGAGGTACTAATACCTGCAAAGGTTGTCAAAGAGGGTGGCAGATTGCCAACAAAGAGAGGCCCAAAAGCCTTACAAATAGAGGGGATACCGTATTACGAGTTAACCAACACAGGGCTAATAATTGCATCAACTATTGAAGAAACAGGAGATATCAGATTTCGCATGAAGTTGTTAGAACTTTACATATCGAATTCAAGTATAAACGGTACAAGTAGAAATGAAAATGCCGCTATAATCAATGAGGGAATATTATTGTTATCAAGATATGCACCTTCATTCATTTTAAAAATAATTAATGAGTATATTGTTGCCTATAATCGTGGCGAAATTGAAAGATTGGATACTCTTGATATTGAAAGATTGAAAAAGGTAATTTCGAAACAAATAACCATTGAAAAAGAATTGGTTGAAACTTGTATGATACTGTCCAATGACAAAAAAGAATTGCTAAAGAACTTTATTGAAAGAATTAGTTAATGCACATTACTGACAAAATTTTTAGATTTTAGTTTTTATAGTCAACAGAAACAGTTTTCAGATCAAAGGCAAGTTCGGTAGAAAAGAAAACAGAACGTGCTTCATTTAACAATACTTCCAAGTCTTTATATCGACTGCTAAAATGAGTTAGGCACAGTCTGTGAACAGATGCCAATTTTGCTAGGGCTGCAGTTTCAATAGCCGTCGAATGATAGCTTTCCTTTGCCTTTAATAGTTCGTTGGATGAGAAAGTAGATTCGAATATCAGTAAATCACAATCTCTAAAAAAATTACAAAGATTATCAGATGGGCGAGTATCGCCTGAAATACCAATTTTTCTACCAGGTCTTCTTTGACCAACAATTTCGCTAGAATGAATTACTCGGTTCTTATCTACAATATCTATTCCTTGTTGAAGTAAACTGTATAATTCCCCTTCGGGAATATTCAGCGTTTTTGCTTTTTTTATATCGAATTTTCCCGGTCTATCGTTTTCAACCACACAATAGGCATAAGAACAAACACCAGGTCCATGTTCAGATTTACAATATAATATACTATACTCTTTTTCTTTGACCAATATCCCATGAGAACCACAAATTTTATGTATGTTTATTTGAAAAGTCAACTTAATATGCAGCAATCTTATATTTTCTAAAATGAAATCATTCAATGGCTCAGGGCCAAAAATATCAATAGGTAACGTTCTTCCTTGAAGTGAGAGCGTTTGTAGAAAACCTAAAATTCCCAAAATATGATCCGAATGCAAATGTGTGATAAATAGCTTGGTTCTTTTATTGAATCCGAGTTTTGCCCGGATAAAATTATATTGCATACCTTCTCCTGCATCAAAAATGAGCAATGTTCCATGTCTATTCACTACTATGCATGAAAGTGATCGGTCAGCAGTAGGCATTGCTGCAGAGGTACCTAAGAATATTACATCAAGACTTACCATAATATAATCAATCACAGAGAATATTATCTATTCGTCTAAAATCGAAGATAACGTTTTGGCAATTTCATCACTTAAATCGATCTTTGAACATGATTTAGGAATACTATTGGTAGATATCAGATCATGGATTCCGGTTTTTCGCAAAGTATCCAATGATTTTTCATCAGATAAGGCATGGACACACATGACAAAAATTCTGTTACAATCATTTTTCTTCAAGACATCAATCGCTCTCATTATTGTTCCCCCGCTTGATATCATATCATCTATTATTACTATATCGCGATCCTTAACTTCAATATCAAGATTTTCATCCATAGTAATGTTGCCAGTTTGTCTATCGCGCTTCTTCCTTAAACTTACGGAGGAAGTTCTTAGGATATCAGAAAACAACTTTGCCCTTGTAGCCCCACCTTGATCAGGGGATACAATCAGGGGATCAACCAAGTTGAAATTGGTTTGTGCATACTTGGCAAGCAACGGAATGGACGAGATATTAAAAACATTCAAGTCAAAACAAGATAAGGCTGTGGCACTGTGAATATCAATAGTAACTAAATTATTGATACGGAAGCAATCAAAAAGCTTTGATATGAGAGCCATGGATACAACTTCGCCTTCTAAGAAAGTTCGATCTTGTCTTGCATATCCCATATATGGGATAACTGGTATAACCTCTGCTGCACCAGATTTAATGCAATATGAAAGCATCATAAAAGTTTGTAAATAATGTGAATCTACCGGGGGAAAAGTGGATTGGACTATGACACATCTCTTATTAACTAGGTTCGCATTTATTCTTATTTTACTTTCTCCATCAGAAAAAGTTCGCAATTCAACTTCAACAGGATCAACATTCAAGATGGATGCAATAGACGTTCCTAACTTTGTTGAGGATGGTCCAGGTAAAACCGCTAAATCTTTCACGACATCATTGAGATAAAAAGAGAATCTTAAAAATGTTCAACCAATGTGAATGAACCAGATTGCTTATTGACAATTATGCATGCTTTAAGATAGAGATATAGTTCTAAGAAGCAGCAGCAGCAGCAGCATGACTAATAATACCAAAGGTTCTTGCTCAATTAAATAATGATCAGTCTTTTTTTATTGTTTTATTATCAATATAACGTCTGAATTTATTTTGTTCAACTGTTCTGCTATCGCTTGAATAACTTGTTCATTTGCATTCAGGCTAGAAAAATCTAACAATTGAAATCCATCCAGCAAGTGAACAGTTGGACTTAGATCGGAATTTGAGAATTTTGAAATAATTGAGGGAAGATCGGTCATTAGCATAGTGGACGAATTATATATTAATTTGCCATTGTCCAGTGAGAGACGCACTCTGCCATATTTGTCTAAAACAAGTATAGATTGTTTATTTGTATTGAAGAATAGTTTTTTATGTTTGTATGAATTAGTAAAAATATAATAATTACCTAGTTTATGCTCGAGAGAAATGTTTCCACGATATTGAAATAAATCTTTCGCAATTCCGAACAATTCTTCTTCACTTAATTCTTTAGAGCCATTATTATTTAAATCAAGAGTAACATTACCTATTGCAGTAACTCTTAGTATAGATCGATCACTTATGTATTCAGATTGAACAGACAGAGAATCTGGTGAGGCATTCTTTCGTATTGCTTCTTCCTTGATTTCTGTTATCAATTGAGTAACATCCTCAGGAGTAGGGTTATTAATTGTTCTTTCTTTTTCTTCATAAATCATCCCAGTAGCAACTCCAATTGAAGATATGACATCCGCGTGATCTGCCTTTTTGTACTCAAAATTAAGTTTTCTTGCGACCATAGGAACCAGAACAGAAGCTCCTCCACCTCCGCCTATAACTACAATCCTGTTTTTGGATAATTTGTATTCTTTAATCATGGGTAGGATATAATCTACAATTTTAGAAACAGAAATATCCATGACTTGCCTGGCAATTTGCTCAGGAGTTACCCCTAAATAAGTTGCCAGTTTAGTAAATGCAATCCTAGCTGCGTCCGTATTCCCGTAGGCATTATCATTCTTGGGAATAAGATTCAATGCATTCGCAGCACACGTGTTAGTTATTCCATATTTCTTTCCACCTGGAACCTCGATGCAAATATAGTCATTAGGATCATTATTTAACGGGCTAATAGTAACAATTTCGCCTTTTAATAAATCCTCAGGATTTGCAAAACAAGAGTATTCCATTCCTGCAATATGTGAGGATCGG
The DNA here is from genome assembly GCF_047711275.1 of Candidatus Nitrosocosmicus sp. FF01. Classification (NCBI taxonomy): domain Archaea; kingdom Thermoproteati; phylum Nitrososphaerota; class Nitrososphaeria; order Nitrososphaerales; family Nitrososphaeraceae; genus Candidatus Nitrosocosmicus; species Candidatus Nitrosocosmicus sp. FF01. The sequence continues at coordinate 60,367 of NZ_JBLNIG010000002.1, forward strand.
GGACCGACATCTATAATTTTCCTCTTTGAAGAAACTCTTATCAATGAACCACCGGCGACTCCACATATTCTAGAGTCAAGAGATCTTATGCAAGTAGGATGTTCCATAATGTTCACATAACGCATTTCTGGCTTACCATCCTTAATGATACTAATATTGGTTGAGGTGCCACCAACTTCTATAAATATTCCCTCTAATACCTGTAAAAACAGTAACGCCCCCACAACACTTGCTGCTGGACCCGATAATACAGTAATTATTGGTTTATGCAAAAAAGAATCCAGGGTAGTTACGCCACCATCACCTTTCATTATCATTACAGGTACATTGATACCAAGCTTGCTTACGGCGGACTTTACAAAGGTTGCAGTGCTCGTAGCTTTAGGAAGAATACTGGCATTAATTGTTGCTGTCAAAGTTCTAATTTCTAATCCATAAATTCCTGTTAATTCATGACCCGCGGTGCAGGGAAGTTTCGAATGTTTCATAACAAAGAGCTCATTACTAGGATCATCAACTCCGAAAGCTTCACTAACAACTATCGATTGAGCTCCCTCAGATACTAAATTTTCTATAGATTTGAGAATTCCGGGTCCTTCTAAATATTTAGAAGTATCCAAAAAAGTATAGCAAGTTTTTAAAGACTTGTTAGAATTCAAAGATATATCTTTTATATGAGTTCGTTTTACAACATTTGTTTTTTCCATCCCAACACCCATTCCAATAATACCAACCTTTGAAACATCCCCCTCAAGGAATGCATTCACAGCTTGGGTTGTGCTGTGAGAAATCAACTCTATCTCTTCATGGTCTATATTACAAAGCTCAATTAGCGCAGATAACGCATTCACAATACCAATAGAAACACCGCCGTCCAAAGAATGAGTTGTCGGGACAGATTTTTTTCCAAGGATTTTCTTTTCGACCATATCTATGGCTACGGCCTTGGTAAAAGTTCCTCCTACGTCTATACCGATTCGAATCTTTTTCATGCTTTTTATATCCTCTTCTTCATAGAAGCTCTAAAAACGAATATTTCATAAATTTCATGTAATTTAAATGCTCCCAAAAAATTGCTAAAGTTGCAATGATACGTCAAATATTAAATCGCGAACCCCCATAGAGCGAAGGATGGATTGAAAATTGTTTTTGTCTGCGGATACAAGGATTTCAAGTTTGCCCTTACCATTCTTATTCAAGTCTCCCGTATATTTGAGATAATTCTTTACATCGCGTGCAACTTCAGTTGAAGAATTTACCAATTTAACTGAAGGTAAAACTGCTTCAATGTAGTTCTTAACTATTGGTAAATGAGTGCTACATAATGCTGCTACATCAATCGTATTATTCACCATATGCGGTCTAATCACCTCCTTAATCCTTTGAAATGTTAATTTCTGATCAATCAAAAATGCCCCCTCTTCAACGAGGTCGATTATTTCGGAAGAATCTATATTTTCTACGAAAAATTGCTGAGGTATTTCTTTTTTTATAAGATAGGTAAACTCTTTGCTTTCGAGCGTACCTCTGGAAGCCATTATGGCAATGTGTTTTTTTCTGCTAAGGTTTATAGTTTTTTTCAAAGGCAGACGAGTGGGGATAATATCTATTGAGAAATTATTCTTTATTTCATCATATATTTGAATTGATGGTGTATTTGATGCCATTACTATTAGTTTCGGTTGATATTTTTCCAAAAATTTGATTGATTTTACAATTATATTTTTTAATTCATTTTTTGACTTTCTTCCGTATGGAAAATTCATTTTATCCGCATAGTAAAGAAAGTTCTCAGTAGGAATAACCTTTCTTAACTCTCTGACAACAGATAAGGATCCTAACCCCGAATCAAATACGGCAATGGGTCTATGTAGCACAAGTAATGACACTCATCAAGGGACTAAAAATGTTTGAATTCGTATATTATTTGATGCAACAATTTCCCTCAGGTATTTGATAACCATGAGGACATATTTTGGGATGTTTTAATAAAGTACAGAGAGCATCAGTAAAAATTTCTTTCATATGATGCTCTATGCCACAAACCATCTCTTCGTCTACATCGATTTTGAGGGCATCTTTCATCAATACTTCTAATAATCGGGTGTTACGTATCATTTGCTTTCCAATGCTTTCTCCTTCACTTGTAAGAGTCACTATTGAACCCTTCTTGTAATCGATCAAGTGAGAGTCATTCAATTTATGAAGCATTTGAACGACTGATGGTTGAGTTACATTCAAGATCTTGGCTATAGAGCTTACCTTTAATTCTTGTCCGCTCTCCAAAATAGACCACATTGCCTTTAGATACATTTCGACGTGTTCGGCTTCCGCTGTACCCACATACAATTGTTCAGGAAGTCCAGAATTTTTTGAATATGTAGTCAATGCTTATGATTACACAGTATTATTTTTTAAATTTATTGATTTGGAACTTGCTAAAAAAAATTAGTGATTCAAATATGGCTCATTGTGAAAGTGAGCGTGGCAAGTTTTTCTCGTTTTTCTTCAGCTGTAAGACAATTTGTTTTTTGTTTAACATTAGCTCCACAGACTGGATTTTGCTTTTATAAAATACAACTTTTTTTCCCTTCTCGTTTATTACAATTCTATCAATGAACAAAAGGCCAAGGTTCTTAAGCTTTCTAATCTTTTTGTAAGTGGAGCTAATTGGTAGATCATTTTCCTTACAGATTTCAAATACGGTTTTTGAATCCTCTATAGTAGACATGACAATTTTGTATGAAAATCCATCAAACAATTCCTTTAAGAGAATTGAAGCATTCTTGTCTTCATGATTCAATAAATATTGTTGATCAGAGTACATCATTTAGGCTTACCTAATAATTAGGATAACCTAATATTTAAACGGTGTTATATTTTTTTGAATATATGCAATATTACAATTGGCATGTAGACTGCAGGATATGTAAGGTTTAAAATCTAATAATGTGTATGAATTTTATTGGTTTCTATTCTACAATAATTTCTCCCACCATTGATGGATGATAAACACAATAGTAGTCGTAGATTCCTTCGTCGTCGAATTTCAATGAATACGCTTGTTTTGAAAGGATTGCATCAGAATCAAACAATTGACCTTCATCTGGATCAGTGTCAGACCCAGAAGTGGCGGTGTGTGATACTGTATCTGCATTATACCATGTTATGGTATCACCAGATTGAATGGTAATCGGATTGGGAGAATATGAATTATCTCCGCTGATACCGTTTATCGTTACCAATACAGAATCTTCAGGCACGACGCTGGATTGTGATAAAGAATTAGTTTTTGGTACGGTGCTCTGAGATGTAGGAAGTATTTTGTATAAATCTCCTGTAAAGCTTAATACATACATATAACCATCTGGGCCAATTTGAATGTCGGTGATTCCGCCAAAGCCCTGTCCAAAAATTATAGGTATGCTTTCAACAGTATTGTCTACCCTCTTATCTATAAGAGGAGTTGTATCACCGGCATATGTATTATTTATTACTATGTCATCGCGTGCTTGATTTAATGTGAATCTATATAGATTTCCATTGTTAATATCGCCTACAAACAAGTTATTCTCATATTCTTTTCCCAATTTATCCGAATTTAGAAACTTTAAAGCTGTTGGACCTATAGGGATATGCCATGCAAATTTAGGTTCTGCATATTTTCCACTTCCGAAAATTACTAGATCGGAGGGTGATGCGCCGTTACCCAACAGATCATCATCAGAAAAACCCTGTATTAAAGACCATCCACTATTGAAACCAGGAAAAACCAAATTTATTTCATCTCCAGATGTAGGTCCATTTTCGGTGTCCCATAAATTCCCTGTCAAAGGATCAAAATCCATACCAAAACTGTTCCTAATACCCATAGCATAGTATATACCCAATGGAAGTTCGTTTCCGAAGATTGGCTCACCATCTACTACCTGACCGTCTTGAGTAATTCTAAGGACACCACCTAATCCGTTCGGTGCAGGACCATTCTCTACATTTTGTGCTTGTGTTCGGTGCCCCCCAACTTCTCCAATTATCATATATACATTGTTATCCGGTCCGATCAAAAGTTTACCTCCATTGTGATCCGTTCTATTGATGTTATTAGGGATAGCAGTCAGATCCAACAAAAGAACTGGGTTGACTAGTTGTCCATTCACATAATCATATCTATACAATCTGTTTCCCAAGGGATCAACATTTCCTTTAACATCACTACCGTCCTGTTCATTTCCAGATTCAGTATAAGAAAGAAAAACGAATGTTTTTCCATCAGGATGCTTTGAAGCAGCTATCCCTAACAATCCCCGCTCTATTTTGGTCGCTACGGATAAATCAATTAAAGGACTATCTTGTATTTGTCCATCAAGTACTCGCATAACTTGACCAGTATTTTTTTCAGTAACTAAAATGTCACTTTCTCCTACAAATGTCATACTTGTTGGAAAGGTTAATCCAGAGACTACTTTTTCTACAGTTAAGCCCTCATCATTAATAGTGGGCCCAGATGGCGAAGGCAGTGCCTTAGAATACGCCCCATAAGAATAATGGTCAGAGTAAGAATCAGATGAAAAAGATAATACCAGTGTAAGAGCAAACATAAAAATCAATAGATTAATATCATGATCAAGACTTTTCAACGGAAAAAATAAAACCTGAATTAATTAAAAGGTTACGTATTATTGTTTTTAATAATAATGGGTAAAATAAAGAATTTAAGACTTGATCCCCTTTGTTCAATTGAAATTAATTGTGAGAAAATCCAAAATTCTCGAAATATGAATAATGCTAAATATATATGGTGAATGTAAAAGACCTCTTGAAAATAATTGCAGATAATTGATTTAACACAGGAAATTGATGAGCATATCCAAGTCTTTCCAGGCTCTCCAAAGGTTAGTTTATTACAGTGGTCAAACTTTGAATCGCATAAATTTGCTTCTGAGGCAATTTTTTGCAGTACCCATGTAGGAACACATATCGATGCCCCATATCACTTTAACAGTAGTGGTAGTGCTATTGATAAGATTTCTCTCGAGAGATTAATAGTTCGAGAGAAGACAAAAGTTCTTAAAATAGAAAAGAAGGATAATGAAGAAATTGAAATTAGCGACCTCAGAAATTGCGAAATCATGGAAAACGATTCCATATTAATTAACACCAATTGGTCAAAATATAAAAACATGAATAAGTATTTTACCAATAGTCCCGGCCTTTCTAAAGCCGCAGCTAAATATTTAGCAGAAATCAAAATAAATCTCGTAGGAATAGACAGCCCAAATATTGATCCAGCCACAGATGAAGATTTTGGTTCCCATAGGATATTTAGTGAAAACAATATCCTCATTTTAGAAAATCTTATGAATCTTGATAAATTACTAAACAAGAGATTCACCTTGATAGCGCTGCCCCTTAAACTCAAGAATTGTTCTGGATCACCCATCAGAGCGATTGCTATACAAGACTGATCATAATATCATGGCGCTACCATAAAACACATAAAATAATGAATCTAGTGAGCATGAAAACGTAAAATCTAAGACTCGATTTTCTTATTCTTTGACTTTGTATTGCTGATTAATCCGACCAAGCGATAGCCATATTCGAAATTATGTTTTACATGGTTAATACCATGTGTTAGGTGGGGTTCAAATTTACCATCTAATATATTTTCAATATAAAACTGGACCTTTTTAATCGAGATTTGAGAATGCCTAATTTGTTTGTCGGATAAAGAACGTCCGAGTTCAGATTCAATCTCTGATTTGAAATCCTTTAATTCAGTTAATTTGCCATACCTTAGTATTTTGTTATAATTATTGCATATGTCATATAGTTTTTGCAGTTCTTTTTTTGGCAATGTAGACAAAGAATTCTTAACCTGTGATGGATCTCTATGGATGATCTGTGCTATCTTATACGCTATTTCACCTATAGGATATATCTTATCTTCGTTATGGTCAGGGGTAGTAAATTGACGGCTATTTTCCTTTGAAACAGAGTAGTTTGTTTTTAATGATGAAGAATCCTCGATTTTATTTGGATCTTGGTGTACCTGCTCCAATGACGGGCTTTTTGACAAATTCAAAAGAGAATTCAGATCACGACTGGGATAAGAGTACTTTTGAGACATCAGCAACGATTTTTTAGAATCATAATAACTCTTTAACTGAAAAAGAGATATTTTTTTACCCTCTAGGTCGGTCTTAAAAAATATGATAGACATTATATCAACAAGAAGGTTTGGAAATTGAATTTTTACATTATTAGGAAAATTGTCATAATTACGTAGCAGGTCATCACAAATTTCGAGAACAATATTATCATATGTGGAAATTGTAAAGGGAATCGAATTGGTCTGTTTTTTGATCAGATGATCCACAAGGAATTTGTATGACATTATAAAGAAATCATATGCATCGTTTTTTTTCAAGACAAATTTTTCATTTTGAATCAAGATTGTTATCGTTTTTAACAAGATCATGTACGGATCTACAACCTTAACATCAGGAAACAAATTTCGAAAATCATTCATTATCATAATAAAATAATCATCATTCTTTGCAAGGTCATCGACCCAATTAATCCCAAGCTCTCTAAAGCTCTTTTTAAATAAAATATTGAAATCAATATTTGAATTACCAGTCATTCTTGGACGTCCTATAATGGTATTTTTTTGTTATTAAACATTAGAAAATAATCTAATTGTAAAATATTCTAACAAAATATCACATAATAAAACGTGAATGCTATCTTTTTTTATCGTTGTTATTATTATTATTATCAGAATCTGATTCAGTATCAGAATTATCTATGGCCCAAGGAAACCATTTTCCAATTATTTTTGCCCAATCAAATTTGAAGGTAAAATACAAGACAAGGGCTAGCAAGACTACTGACATCACCGTAACCAATATAGTAGAATATTCATTGTTAGAATCTGTTACGACCAGAAATCTATCCATTATGGGTCTACCCAGAAAAACTGTGCCCCAAACAATAATTTCTCCTAAAAAGAACTTGCCGATAAATGTAAACAATGCAAATCTAGTTGGGCTATACTTGGCTATTCCAAGAGGAATGTAGACCAAATCGTCAGGAATAGGAGTCAAAGCAGCTACAAACACTCCGATGCCTCCATATTTGCCCAATAATTTTTGAAGAGGCAACATCCTAGTCTTTGTCTTTTTGCTTAAAATGTTGCGACCATAATAACTTGCAATAAAAATAATCGTCTTGGCCAAAACTGCTCCTATTGTACTCATCAAGACTATTAGATTGGGATCCAATTCTTTGTTAAGGGCAGAAGTGACTAAAATGGGAAAATACGGTACTGGTATGAACGGAATAATACTACCGATAAAACTGATTAGAAAGATACCAACATAACCTGAACTACTATAAAAAGAAAAAAGGTCTTGTATATCAATCAAACAAAGAAATTATTGAATTAACAAATATAACTACTTTCTTAATTTTATGAAATTTATAGTAAAAATAGGAAATTATTAGATATCACTAGATCGCCTCTCTAGGTTTTTTTCTTCTTATCGGGTGTAGGAGGGGTTCCTTTGTTACCAGCAGTGGCTTCTCCCTTTTCTTTATTGGCTACTGATTTTCTCATAGAGGCTATTTTTTGTTGACGTCTAGGTTGGATAAACAGGATATACAATGACCCGACTACATAAATGGCAAGCAATATCAATTGTCCAACAACAGTCTCAAGCGTTGGATGAATACCGGTCATCGTCGCTATGTTTATGTCCAATCTAGGAATTATTCCAAAAAGGTGTGTAGTTGAAAGCCATCCAAGCTCCTGGAATTCCCTCAATGCATTACCCAAAAATGTGATGGACATAAATGCCCCAACCCCCATAGTTAATCCAAATAGTACTCTTAAAGGTAGTTTCTTGCCTAGTTTTCGAATTATAAAGACAACTGCAATAATTATTGCCAATCCTAATACCATTCCTGCTAACACATACAGTTCCATATACTTCGCAAAAGAAAATAGCGCCTGATAGAACAGGACGGTTTCAAATCCTTCTCTGTATACTGTGAAGAAAGCAAGCAGAATGAAAACCATGAAGCTGCCCGTAGCTGTTGCCTGCCATACTTTTGCCTTAACAAATTCAATCCACTTTTTGGTCTCAATCTTGTTAAGTACCCAGAAGCTTACCCAGAACAATACGGCCACAGCTGAAATCCCTGCAATAGCTTCAATAAGTTCTCTTTGTGCACCGGAAATTTCGATCAAGAATTCGGCTATCAGCCATGTAACAACAGTCAGACCTATGGCCAGGACAATTCCAGCGTAAACATGTTTTTTGAACTTTTCATTTCGTGAAGCTTCCAAATATGTCAGTATCGCTCCAATAATTAATGCAGATTCAAGACCCTCTCTAAAAATTATGGAAAATGAAGAGGAGAAAGCAATGACTGGTGCAACAACGCCTATGCCTGAAACAAACCTTTCGGATTCGTCTAGCCCGGTTTTAAGTTCATATACCTTACTTACAACCTGATCAGACGGTGCGTTCGAGGAGATAAGATTACGTAACTCTGCAAATTTTATCTCCATTTCAAGAGTAAAATCAGGATCAATTGGCCTCAGAGGTATCTCTATATTTTCATAGCTATCTAAATAGGCTGACCTTGCAGTGGCCAAGGCATCGGATGTATCATTTTGATTGTAAACGGTAATGACTTGATCCAGTTTGATTCTTATAGTGTCTATGTCATCGCGAACCTGGTTCTTGAAGTCTTCTGTAGCATTTCCCATAACCCGCCTTTCACCAGTATAAACACCAAATCCCTGTTTAAGGGAGTCAATATTAGCGGTATTTGAAACAAAGGCTGAAGGTAGTGTTAGATTTCCAGGGTTTGCTCCTGAGGGGTTACTACTTGAGCTCAATAATTGTTTGGAAACCTCAAGATCTGCCTTTATGTCGGTAATATAGGCCTCGATTACGGGTAACGAAGTTTGATTTTGGATCATGTCACGCAGATTTTCTCTCATATTTGTTTCAATTTGCAACATAAGAGTGGAATTTACCTCCTCGATCGGGGCCTCTAGATATTCAAAATTATCCAAATATGCAGAAGATACATTCTTGTCTGCAGCAACATAATCGCCATTTTGAAGGGAGGAAAGTGCATTATTTAGTAAGGTATCTATGTTGTCATAATAAGATTGGAGAGCAGGATCGACTCCAGAAGAACTTGAGCTCAATAATTGTTTGGAAACCTCAAGATCTGCCTTTATGTCGGTAATATAGGCCTCGATTACGGGTAACGAAGTTTGATTTTGGATCATGTCACGCAGATTTTCTCTCATATTTGTTTCAATTTGCAACATAAGAGTGGAATTTACCTCCTCGATCGGGGCCTCTAGATATTCAAAATTATCCAAATATGCAGAAGATACATTCTTGTCTGCAGCAACATAATCGCCATTTTGAAGGGAGGAAAGTGCATTATTTAGTAAGGTATCTATGTTGTCATAATAAGATTGGAGAGCAGGATCGACTGCACCAGGGAAACTCTGTAAACGAATGTTATTTGATTCATTTAGATCATTTTCTATTGCGGAAACTAATCTCATAAATTCTGCTGTATCTTCACTTTCAGATTCGACCAACGTATTTAAACTTGAAACAAAGTATTCAACTTCTTTGGATTTTGTATCAGTCATATTTAATTTTATGATCTCGAAAATCTCACTTGATTGATTTAGTAATCCTAATGTATTCTCGTAATCCATAGTGGCAAAATTTGCGGCTTCTGGATCGGTTAGTTTTGAGGTGTTTAGATAAATGCCATATGAATTGTAGGCGTCTCTAAGTAAGTATGACATTGTCTGAGCTTCGAGAATGGAAAAATCTTGGGCTGGAAGTGCATCCTTTAATTTAGAGTAGAAATCATTAACAAGATTTATCGAGTTTATGATTTCTGAATGCAAAATAGGTGAATCAGGCGAAGTTCTTGAGTTAATTCCAATATCAGTTAAATTGGCCTCTAAACTACTAGCTAAATTACTGTCTAACATAATTGCGACTGGTTTAATCGATGGATAAACTACAGAATGTGGAATATAAGCATGTTCAAACAAAAAAGAATTGTTGTTGCCATTTACTTTGTCTAAGAGAATATTTAATTGAGTTTCAATTCTGTTTAAATTAAGGTTCAAAAGTAATAGATTTTCATTGGAAATCGATGATGATTCACTGGAAGTCGAATTTTGTGCTGAAACATTATTGATGCATGAGAAAGAAATGTTCAATACTAATGCAAATACAATAAATAATGCTAGCAATCTTACCATGATTATTTTCCCCTCAGCCAAGGGTTCAAGATGAAATGCATTTGATCTTTAAAATAATTATGAAATAAGAATGACATTAGGCTCTCCTAATTTTATAGCGAACACAATTTAAACATTCTTAGATAAATTTGTCAAATCTAATTGAATTTAATTAAATCTTTTACAATAATAGAACAGATATATGAATAAAATTGTTTTAAACTGCAATATATATTGGATATTTCCTATATTCTAAAAGTAGTCTATAAAAAAGAGATATTAATTAAGGAGTCAGTGCGACACCAGAGGATATTGTATTAGATATCGGTTCGGTTCTATTTAGATCGGTAAAAGTCACATTGACCTGAACATCTGTTAATGATTGATCAGGAATGGCAGTCCTAAACTGAACGGTTCCTGATTCATCACTTATTGTAAATCCATTCGTGTAAGAAGAAGTTTTTATAAGCGTTCCATTAGGTGCAAATACTTTCATCTCACCATTGATTCCAGTATTTAATAAAGAGAGGTCCTTAAGCTGGTAGTCTACAAGCGAGTAAACCTGGTGTAATGGATTGGAAGTAGTCGGTCCAAAGGTAAGTGTATTAAAATTTATTGTGATTTTTTCCAATGATTGTGCGTTTATGCCATTTGATGAATAGGCTCCAAAAAGCAGCACAGTGGTAGCAAATAGCGTTGCAGAAAGCATCACAATACTTTTATGATTTTTTAGTGTAGTAAGCATCAAATTAAAATCAAATAAATACTATAAAAACAATATGTTAAGATTTAGTTATACATTTTAATAAAAAAATTTAGATTGAAATAAGAATCGAAAAATAAAATAATAAATATATTACGTTTGAAAAAGGCTATCTGTTTTCATACGCCACCTCCTGATGATACGATATATCCAGACCCAGGTCTTCCTCTTCCTCTGAAACTCTAAGGCCAACGGTATATTGAATAATCTTCAATATCACAACCGTGCCCACAAAAGCCAAGAGTGCAGCCACACCTATACCAAACGCCTGAATAGCTAATTGCATAGGATTACCATAGAATAAACCATCTGGACCGATAGAATTTACAGCCGAAGTAGCAAACAATCCTATCCACAATGCTCCTGTCATACCTGTAATGCCGTGAACCGAGCTTACATCCAGCGCATCGTCTATCTTTAATCTTTCTTTGATCAAGACAATACCATAATAAGATGCTAATCCCAGCACAATGCCCAAGAAGAAGGCAGACTGTCCGGTAATAAAGCCGGCTGCAGGAGTGATACCTGCCAGTCCAGAAATTCCACCGTTAATTACTGCACTAACAGTAGGCTTTCCTGTCCTGGCCCAGCTTATAATTACCCATACAAGCGCACAGACTGCAGCTCCAATTTGAGTATTCAAGAAGGCAGTTGCAGCCAATTGTCCGGATGCTAAAGCACTACCTGCGTTGAATCCAAACCATCCTAACCACAAAAGTGTGGCACCTATTGCCGCAAGCGGTAGATTATGAGGAACCATGATCTCTGGTCCATATCCTTTTCGTCTACCTAATACCAATGCAGACGCCAAAGATGCCATACCCGCACTAACATGTATAACTATACCTCCCGCGAAATCCCAAACACCTAATTGAGCTAGCCAACCTCCGCCCCAAATCCAGTGAGCAAGTGGATAATAAATTATCAAGCTCCAGAGGATCACAAACAAGACAAAGCCACTCCACTTAACACGTTCTGCAAATGCGCCTGTAACAAGCAGTGGCGTAATAACTGCAAACATCATCTGATAGGTAGCAAATGTAATTCCAGGTATCGTAGGCGCTAATGCTACACCCTCACTAAATGGAACGTTGTTATAAAAGAAATTAGAAAGATCTCCTATAACACCGCTAACATCGGGTCCAAATACCAGAGTATAGCCCACTATGAACCATAGGGTAGATAGGAGCATCATCCCAGTCATTGTTTGCATAATAACAGATAAAGAATTTTTTAATCTGATCAATCCCGACTCAAAAAAACCAAGAGCAGGAGTCATCAAAAATACTAATCCAGTGGCGACTAACATCCACGTGGTATCACCAGTATCTATTGCCAACGGTCACAAAAGGTTTACAGTAGATTATAAAGTTTTTCCTTTTTAGCTTAAAAATTTTAATTAAAACAATAGGATTAATAAAATTATCATAAAGTTTTGATTTTTTGATTAACAGTTTTAATGAATTGTAAAATAAATTATTGGAATAAAAGGTGCTTTTAAGTTTATTTGTGTAATTGAGTAAAATGGATAATCTGGTGCGTTCAAAAGAATATAAACTGTCTTAGATGCCTCAAGCGAAAACACTATGTTTATAATTACGGCGTAAGAAAAAAAATAAACTCGAATTGATCATCGAACTATTCCTCAAAATTCATGAAATTTTTCCAGAAATTCATAAATTCCGAAGTTCTTGAATCAAAATTTCCGCTATCAGTCACTTGTTCTTTGGTATTGTTGACCGTAGAATTGTTTACACCGGTGGTTGAACAAGATTTATCAACGCTGCATGTAGTCACTACACATTCGTCATTATTGCAATTTTTTTCATAGTATGTGTAGCTATTATTGTTCTTCTTATCTAAAGAATAACCGTTAGGAGCATAGAACATCGAAAATCCAACAACTAATATCAATGCAATTACGAAATACTGGTTCATAGCAACCAAAAGCCGATAAATATATTTTTAAATTTTGAATAAATCATCAAAACAATTTTTACTAATATCTTTACGATAGGATGAAAACAAATTATATATAATAAATTATTACTGACATATAGTATGAAAGCTCTTTTCTATTCAAAACCAGGTATAGAAAATCTCACATTTTCTGATTACCAATTAACAGATTTAAGAGAAAATGAGGTTTTGATTGAAACAAGATGCATGAGTGTAAATCCAATCGACTATTACACTATTACTGGTATACACGGTATAAATGGTCCCAAAATGAAGATATCACCATTTCCTCACATTCCGGGTACTGAAATAGCAGGGATAGTAAAGAAAAAAGGCCCAAATTCAAAAACTAATCTTGTTGAAGGTGATCGTGTTATTATCTACAATAGGCTATTCGATGGAACATGTAGATACTGCAGAAACAATAAGGAGATGCTTTGTGTCGATGGCGGGATGATAGGACTAGTAACAAACGGAGGATATGCAGAATATTTGAAAGTTCCAATTCAAAATGTTCTAAAAATACCTGATCAAATAGACTGGGAGGTTGCATCGGCGTTACCCGTTGCAGGACTTACTGCCCTCAATGCTATCGAGGAATCGGGATTAAAAGCTGATGAATATTTGTTGATATTTGGTGGTTCTGGCAATACCGGCCTTTTTTGCTGCACAAATTGGCAAAATAATAGGTGCAAAAACAATTTCCATTTCTTCAAAACCATGGGTAACGGAGTTTGGCGCAGATTATGTCTTTGAAAATAGTTCGGCATTAAATGAAAAAATAGCATATGTTACCAACGGTAATATGGTTGATGTTGTCATAAATTCTCTTGGCGAATTAACTTGGAGTCAGGGGATAAACGTTATAGGAAAATTGGGCACTATAGTTACATTTGGAGTACTTACTGGTGGCAACCTGATAACAGACGGTAGATTGTTGTATAACAATCAGATTACCATAAAAGGTACAACAGGCGGTTCGGTAAGTGCATTAGACAAGTTGATAAACATGGTAAAAACAGAGAATTTACGAACTAAAATTTGGAAACGATTTTCATTGGAAAACTCAAAGAAAGCAATAGAGAGTATTTTTGACAAAAATAGAGATGGACGAGTTATTATAGAAAATCAAGGATAATTCATGGTCATGAATTTTTACTAAGAATATATAATGTCATAATACAATGCCATAGCACAAGATAATTCATAACTATACATTTTAAATTACTAACCAAGGTATTACTTTTATAATAAGAAAAAATATTGATAACATATGAATAATCTAGGCAAAATATCTATTGTATTGATAGCTGTTTTCATAGCAGGTAATTCAATGTATCCAATCAGTCAGCTCGTGCATGCACAAATAGATATTTTAGAAACCCCCACCAACCCCAACAATACAGCAACATCACCAACAACCGCTACTCCGAAAGCAGTAGATACTCAGAAAAATGCCAAAATAAAAGAAGCATTAGCTAATATTTTCGAAATATATCAAGCCCTGGCAGATAGAGGCGATGTAGATTCATTGCTAAAACTTAATAACATTGAGAGAATCCTGCTCGAGTTATTAAGATAAGGAATTTGAACTGATAGAAAATTATTTTTTACTTTTATTTTTTTTGATATAATAAATTAAAGATTTTAAAAAAAATGGTTTATTGGCCATTCCATGCTAAGGGTGTACCTAGCATGTATGGTTTTACATTCACTGGGATGCTGTTTGCACCAGTTGGTGGGATTGCATTGGATGGATTTGCATCATCAGTCAAACCTAACAAGTTGCTTGTACCATTATCTGGGCCATCAACTACGATTAAGCCTGCTTGACCTTTGAACAATTGTGAGTAGTCATGGTTTACGAATGCATAGACACCTGGTTGGTCAAATACGACGTCAATAATTGCATCAGTTGATCCGCCAATTGTGTATGTTTGTTTACCAATTCCACTTACAATGCTACCGTCTGTGACTCTGTCTAATAATTCACCTACTATGTGGAAGTTTGTTGGTAAATCACCATGGTTTATTATGAAGAATCTTACATGGTCACCTTGTTTGAAGAACAAAGTTGTGGCATTAGGTGTCTTTGTGATTACTGGGTCATATCCAAATGGAATACCATTTATCCATGCGGCTGTCGGTGCATGGGCAAACATTGCTGCTGCATCGTATTGACCAGATGGGTCAAGATAGTATTCTGAGAATTGGAATGTAACTTCTTTTGCATCTGCTTCGACATCAGTTGTAGTTAATGCGTTTGTACCATTTTCTACGCCTACACCTTCATATCCGGTATAACCTACTTGTGGATCAACGATTACACCACCAACCATTCCTTGGAAAACGTGTTGGTCCATTGTCAATACTGCATTTCCTTCACAGTGGTATTTGAAGAATCCTGGTTGAGTTGCAACAAAGGTATACTGTTTTGAATCACTTACATTGATTGGACCAAAGTTAGGCACTGCACTTATAATTGATGCATGATGATCCAAACTGTGAATCAATGTATTATTTGGATGGTTAATTATATTGACATTTAAAACATCACCTTGGGTCACACGAATTGTTGGACCTGGAATAGTACCATTCCATGTTAATGCGGCTATCTCTTGACCACTTGGCAATGTGAGATTCTTCTCAACTGCTACAAATGTTACATTCTTTACTGGGGCTTCACTTTCCTCAGCCTCTTCAGTAGAGATTTGTTGGAATGCACCACCTAATTTGAAATTCATATTGGCTAGTGTTAATTGACCTTGCTCATTTGATATTGCAAATGATTTCATGTTTATGCCAGGAAGTAAAATTAATCCAGACATCAGAACAGCGGACAAAGCAAAAATTGCTAATGTACCTCTTCATTGTGCTAAATTAGACTAGAAGATATTTTTAAACCTTTTGGACATAAGAATTTTATAGAAAATAGTTCCATTTTCTAAAATTTGATTAATAATTTTAATTAATGAATAATATTTAATTTCAATTACAAACATTGTAAATCTTTTACAAAACTTCCAAAAGGAAATATATCATGACTTTATACCATGAATACTTGGTAAATAATTATATCGTTTGTTATTCAAATTTGAATTAATTAGAATACTAAGCACACCATATTGATGTATTAGAAAAAGTAGCACCTTTTTTGTTGATAGACTAACTATAGTATTTAAAAAACAAGCGATAAATGCATAAATTAAGGTCTAATAAATGAAATTATTTCATCATTCGAGGATGTACAAGAATAAATATTAACCGTGTTGGGTAATGAATATAAATATAATGATTATAACCAGATTCAATATCTTAGGAATTTTTGTTATTTCTATATTGCTCACACTCGGAGTAAGTAATTTTTCTACGAATGACACTTCGCTTACTCTTACGGCTCCGTTAATTGCATTTGCGACGACAGCGACATCAAGCATGGCTCATTCAGAACACATGGATGAAATGCGTCACGATTCATCCAATGCAACTATGTCGGAAGAAGATAAAATGAGATTTTGTGGAACAGACAAAATAAACTCAAACCAATACGTTAATGAGTTTGCTATTCCAGTTCAGTGTAGCCAGCCCGTAGGATTAGCAGTAGATAAGGACAACAACGTATGGGTAGCTTCTGGAAAGTTAGGAAGTTTATTGGTCTTTAATTCAAAGACCTTAGAATTTGATAATATCATCAAAATACCAAACTGGTTGGAACAGACCAGAATTATGGGTTCTATGATATGGAATATGAAATTTGATAAAAACGGTAATTTGTGGTTTACAGATGAACTTAGTAATTCCATTTGGAAGTATTTTGTCAAGGAAGGAAAATTTGAAAATTATAGATTATTATCGGAAGGTGGATATCCTCAATCTATTGCATTTGATTCTGATGGTAACGTATGGTTTACACAATTTTTTGGCAATAGGCTGGGTTTTATCGAACCTTCCAAGGTAATAACAAACACCACAGAAGGCATCTCAGAATTAGATATGTCAAGACAAATAGACTTTCAAACCATGGGTCCAATATCTAATGGTTTTGGATTTGGCAATATCGATGTCAATTCCACTTCTCCAACCAACGTAAATGAGACATTATGGTTTTCAACTGCTAGTTTTCCTGTGGGCGGACATATCATTGGATATGATGTAACAGCTGAAGCGCTAACCATTCACGATGTCACCTATACTCATAATGTTCCATTCAGTATTGCTGAAGATGAAAATGGACTTCTTTGGGCTAATAGCCATATTGCAAATCTATTCTTCTCATTAAATCCGGATACTGGCGAAATAAGACAATACGCTACTTCCAATCCTTCTGCTTCTGGTAATTTGACTACTTTGCCGTACTATAACGTTTATAGAGATGGAAAATTGTGGTTTAATGAACACTATGGAAACGCCATAGCATCGTATGATCCTAAGGAAAAAACCCTGGTTGAATATTATATTCCATCTCAAAACCCATTGTGGGTAAATTCTTCAAATCCTCTCAGATTTACGTTTGATAATAATGGATCAATCTGGTTTACAGAATGGACTGAGAATAAACTGGGTGTGATAACAAAAGATCGGTTTGATCAGATACCAATATCATTAGAGGTTTCAAAAGACAAGCTAGTCATAGATGGTAAAAACAATAAAAGTGACATGTTAGATATTTACATTTCTAGCAAGATTATCAATTCGACTTTACCTAGTAGTAGTAATACCACAAGTCAGATCAATAGCCCTATGAATATAACGATGGATGCGACGTCTTCTCTCTCTAGGGATGGCAAATTGACCAATATTACAGCTAGTTTTAGTCAAGACACTGTACATTTCGGAGAAAAGCCATCAACTGGGAATGGACCATCTTCCTCATCCCCACCAGAGTCAAAGGTAACACTAGCGATCCAACCAACTAAAGAAGCGATTCCAGGAAACTATACTTTAACGATTAGTGCAAAACATGATAAAGACATCACTGTATCAAAAATAGTAGATCTGGAGATCAGATAAAGGGGTTACTGCATACTGTGATACTAATACCACTATACAGTAATAACAATTTTTGATGGGAAAAGCTTGGATATCTGAAGCGACCAACAATATTATTTATTCACTACTGTCCGTAGGATGAAATCGCTCTATTTGAATAGTAGAATGATTGATTCTGAATTTTTTTTCTAATAATGAATTGATTTCGTCTAAAATTCGGTATGAATTGCTTGTATCTATTACGACAATATGAGCCGACAATGCATGTAACCCTGAAGTTATGCTCCATATGTGTAAATCAAATACCCCAGTTACTCCTTTTACCTGTAATAGAGCCTGTTGTATTTGTTCATATGATACGGTTGAGGGCACACCTTCCATCAATATATGCACAGATTTTCTTAATAAAATAAAAACTCGAGGTAATATGAACAAAGAAAGTCCAATACTCAATATGGGATCGATTATTACTACATTGGTTATAGCAATTAGAATTCCTCCTAATATTACACCCACTGAACCAATGATATCGCTTAATAGTTCCAATTTGGCACCTTGAATATTCAAATCCTCTGTATCAGCATCATCTTTTTTGTCGACGACCAAGGAATCCCTTTGTAGTATCGTCTTTGAATAAGGGATCGCTAGCCTTGTTATGATTAGGGCCATTTTCATGATGACCGTGGAAATGTTCTCCACGCAAAATGTACATCCCTACAAGATTTACAATTAAACCTACTATCGCCACAAGTATCATTGGAAAGCTCTGAATTTCTGTAGGTTCAAAAATCCGTCTATACGCTTCGTAAATTATGATTATGGACAAAAGGGATAATACTATGCTATTTATGAAAGAGGCAAGAATTTCTGTTCTAAAGAAACCGTATGTGTGAATTGGTGTGGCTTCTTTTCTACTATAAATTGCAGCTATCAATGCTATACATATTCCAAAAGTATCAGTTAACATATGCCCAGCATCTGCAATAAGAGCTAAACTGCCAGTGTAAAAACCAGCAAGAATTTCGACTACCATATAAGTGGCCAATAAAATGAGGACAATCTTCAATTTCCTTATTTTTATATTATTTTTGACGATTTCTATTGCAGTATTATGCAATTTATTTAAAAACTAACGTACATATGATATTATAAACTTGCTCTCTTGCTCATCGTTTAAATCTATTTTTAATTCAAGCCAATGATTCTAATCGACTAAAAGAGACTAAATGCGATTAGAATTGGAAATCTATCTATTAATGAATGAATGAATGAATGAATGTTACCTATCCAAGAAAAGAATATTATGTATCATTATTTACTTAATATTCTCACTCCAAGATAATAATATGAAACTTATATATCCTAGCATAATCACGAGCTATGAATCAATCCCAACTTCAAACTGTGATAAATGGTACAAATACAATGGTCAACAAGACAAATACCATTATATGATTTGATTCTTGATCTGTTGTTACAGTTTTAGCAGTGAGAATGTAATAAAGACAGTTTTTTATAACTGGTTCTCAAACATTAGATAATATTGATTAATTGTAGAAGTATTCCTTTTAAATCTTTTACAACCCCCTTAATTATTATCATAGCAATCACTTTATTTTTTTCATTCTTTTTTCTTAACTCTTCAATCGATATTTCAGTGTATGGTCATTTTAGCCATTCTGCACACTATAATAATGGTCAAATAGGTATAGGTAATGAATTTTCGATCTTTCAACAAATGGAACCTGAGTATCCAAAACCCAATGATACATCATATATCCAATTCAGTATCCAAGATAAACAAGGTAGAGATGTTAGTAATAAAGTAGTCATGGTAGAAATTTATTCTACACTTACGAATGAACGCATAGCAGCTTTTCCTTGGACCATAGTAGAAATTGGAGATTTTCAAATCCCTTTTATCTTTCCCAAAATTGGAAATTATCAAATTGTGTTGAGTCTTTTAAATAATGAAGCTAATTCTGAAGAAATACTAAATACTGTTCCCCCTCCACGAGCTCTTTTGGGGGATAGTTCAAACTGCAATTGTGAAAGAGCTGTATTCAATATTTCCATAGGAGAATCATTTGGATTTATCTTCATTACTGTAATTTACGGCTCAATTTTAGGAGTAATTTTGATAGTTGGATCTGTATTAGCATGGATGTTTTTAAGCAGAAGAAAAAGCAAAACAAACCCCATTTCAAATGATGAGTTTATCAAATATTCAGTTCTATTTTTAGCAGTTGGTGCAGCTATAGTTCATCTTGCAGTATATTCAGGTCACGCAACATTGAGGCTTGAATATAGCATATTCTTATTATCTGCAGCTGGAGGGCAACTCTTTTATGGAATTTCGTACATCTTTTTGATCTTCTCCGATGATAGACTTTCCATTAAGAAAACGGACAAGAAATTCATATCAAAAGAATACTACAAAAAATCAAAGATATTAAATTCGATAGGTTTGGCAGGTTCTTTGGTGTTAATAGGTTTATACATTTATTCAGTTACTTTTCCACCTCCACTTTCGCCCAATGCTCATCCAGAAGATGTTGATTTGGCAGGTATTATCGATAAATCTCTAGAAATAATATTGGTAATCGGAATAATTTATTTAATACGAACCGAAAAGAGAAGATATCTGTACAGTAGGGAAATTTCAGGTAACAGAAACCTGTAATTTGAATGCTTTTCGGTTTAATTCTAATTTGTCCAGATCAACTAAGACCGACCTAAAATCAAAGTTATAGTTAGGTATAGTGAAAGTGTTCAACCATTTCTTTTATTTATAGCAAGTAAATCATTCATCTTGAAAATATTTCCTCTTAAATAGTCTCCAACTAGCTGAAGAATCAAAATCTAGTATTGTTTAATTTGGAATAATTCTTAAAATATTTACTACTTTTTATTATTTGATTAAGATACTGCTCTGCCTGAATATTAGAAATATTCATGCCGTTGGCTACATAGGAAACTATTCTAACTTTTCCCTTTTATTGACCGGTTGAAATTGTAAAGCATCTTGAAGTGTTTTCACGGGATCAGAACTAGCTAATGCTCCAACGACAAGGGTAGAAAGATAGTTTACTTTATTGCTCTCCAAACTCCCATCCAATTCCTTTTCTAATTCTGCAAATGGATGCATTAACTTTCCAAAAATATCAACAATATTTTGTTCTTCAACTTCCTGTTCATATAAAGGATCAAAATTTGTGACATTATTCGACTCCTTACTATTTTGATACACGAATCCATTGGTTTTGTTAAAAATTATTGCCAATTCGTGATGTATTTTCTTATTGTGACGTAATGCATTCCATTTTCTCTTGAAGTTCTTATTGCATTGATTGCAACTATATACGCCCATGTTAACTATGGGTAAGAACGCTATTTAAAATGAGTCACTCAGAGTGACTCATATGTTATTGCCGATCATCACGAGACAATCAAGCTACACACACAGACATGATGAAAGCATAGATAAACAAAATGAGGTAAAAACTAGGATAAAATACTCTTATTCTTAACCATAAATTTGTGAATATTTGAGCCATACTGAATAGCCTTTTTAGGATGTGAAGCAGATTCCTTAGGAACGCCTATTTTCAAAGCTATATCTCTTAAGATATGCTTCCGTAATAGATCATCTGAACTCCTTATTTTGTAATCTAGGGATATATTTTTTGAATATTTGACAAACGATTCTGACAGGAAAGGTTGATAAGAACGGATTCCCAATTCCCTGATTACTTCAGAGATTTCTTTCATCATATGAGTCTCGTTGGCCAATTTTTCTTCCATGTAATTGTTTATAGCTACCTCACCCTCATGATAAAAAGATCTATATCTATCATATCCACAAAAAAGCTCATCGAATCCATTGGCAGTAAGAAAAAAGTCACTTAATTCGTTATCTCTGACGACTCTACTTACGAGGTAAAAGGCAAAACAATTTTCAATGTGTGAAAGATTGTTACAAGACATCTTGGTTTTCACATATCTAATATTGTTTAGCATATCATTCGGAGTAATTTCGAAAGTCATGTGACCTGATCGCAAACCAAGGAGGTTGGATATGGACTTTGAGAAAAGAAGATCATGAGAATTTGGAAAACCTATTGTAACTAGATAAACTTGTTTGCCTAGATCTTTGCAAATTTTTGCCAATATGGAACTATCAACCCCTCCTGAAAATGCAATGACAACTTGATCGTTATTTTTTATGAAAGTTTCAACGGTAGAATATAACCGGAGAGCCAATTCCTCAGATATCAGCATTTTTTATGATTTGATACCTTCAAAATATATTTGTAATAATTATAATAGAGAGAAGATAATAATTAATAGATTTGGATAAAGATCTAAAGTTTATAGGTCAAAAGAAGGACCTCATTGAAAATAGAACTGGATATTCGATATCAAAGTTATTGGATTTTCTTAAAATAGAATATGAATATAACAATAGATTCAATGATTCTGATTTAAATATTGATTTTAAAATTGGTGATAAATATATTAAAATAATAGAGGACGACTCCGACATGAATGAGTTCAGAATAATTAAGGAAAAGTTTCCACTATTAGATCTGATTGCCGTTGGAAAGTCATCCTATTTGGGAAAAATTAATGAGATGGATAGTATGTTTATGTTTGACAAGCAGAGTGAACAAATTGGCTCGATTTTTATTGAAGACCCGTCATTGGCATTTGACTACGCACATATTCTCCCCTTGGTAGAAAAATGCTCGATAATACATGGTCATACTTCAACAATTATGGTTGAAATCATAGGAGAAATGAAAAACAATCTAGTAATTGACTTTTCAGAAGCAAAGAAAATCATAAAGGAAGCCTTGTATCAGATAGATCACAAATTCTTTATCAACAAGAAATATTTAAAGAAAGAAGATGGAGATCATTTTTTTATAGAATTTGATGGTCCAAAAGGTTATTTTGATTTAAAAGTGCCTAAATATACTACATATCTTTTGGATGGAGAGGCCACCGTAGAAAATCTATCTACCGAAATAATAGCAATGCTATCAAGCAAAATGCCACCCAATGTTCAGGCTTTGGGTGTATATATATATGAAGGGGTCAACAAGGGGGCACATATACTTTCATATATATAAAAATAGACCATGAATAACCAACCTAATTTAAAAAAAACAGTGCTCATTTGGAAACTTTTTTGCAGCAAATTTGTTTTTGTAATTTAGTCCCAAAACCAGTATTTCGAAATAGGGTGCAGATAGGACACTCGATTGAGGCCTTTATTCTTATAGCGACTATAGAAGAGAAGTTTGCATAGTCGAGGAAGATTAATAACTAATTAATTAAAGAATATTACAAATTAAGCTTTGAGTTCAAAGATTACAGAAAAGACCTGGTCGTCAGAAATTGAAAAAAAAATTCTACAGGATTGGAAAATTAGTAATATTTACGATTATGATACAATTGATCAAAGCAATGAAAAATATTTTGTTATAGATACTCCCCCACCTTATCCCTCCGGAAGACCATGGCATATCGGTGCTGCTGCTCACTACTCACAAATTGACATGATTGCGAGGTTTGCCCGTTTAAAGGGATTGAAAGTAGTCTTTCCTATTGGGGTAGATCGTAATGGAATTCCTGTAGAAATTCATACAGAGAAAAAATACAAAATAAGGATGAGAAATACCGAAAGAAAAGAATTCTTAAGACTTTGCAAACTTACGTTGGATGAAACTGAAAGTGAATTTATAGAAATCTTGGCTAGTCTTGGCCTAAGTGCAAACTTTAATCAAAAATATCAAACTGATTCGTCTGAATTCAGGGCTTTTACACAAGCAACCTTTATTGAAATGTGGAATAAAGGTTTTGTATACCTTGGCAATAGACCTAATAATTATTGTATTGACTGCGGTACAACGATAGCTGATGCAGAAATTATTTATTCAAATATTGAAACAAGATTAGTTTACATAGCATTTTATCTGAAAAATAGTAACGATAGAATTGTTATCGCAACTACTAGACCAGAGCTGCTCTTTTCCTGTCAAGCTATAACTGTGAATCCAGAAGATGAGCGATACAAGGAAATTCATGGAAAATTTTTGAAAATTCCATTGTTTGACAGGGAAGTAAAAGTAATACCTCACCACTCCGCTGACAAGGATTTCGGGTCAGGAGCAGTTATGATATGTAGTTACGGCGATCTAAACGATGTTCAACTATTTAGGGAGTTAGGGCTGCCTGAAATCCGATCCATTGATATGAATGGAAGAACCACTGAATTTGCAGGAGAGTTCGCCAATCTCAAGATAAAAGAAGCAAGAGACAGGATAATAGATAAACTGACAAATCAAGGATTAGTGGAAAAGATAGAAAGCATCACACATAGAACACCTCTTTGTGAAAGAAGCAGAACTCAGATTGAAATAATTCCGCTTGAGGATTATTATTTAAAACAAGTTGATATTAAAACGGAGTTGCTAGAAAGATCCAAAGCCATCAAATTTTACCCTGAAATGCATAGACAAATCCTTGTAAACTGGATAAACTCGGTTGCTATTGATTGGCCTATATCAAGAAGGAGGTTTTATGGAACTGAGATCCCGATTTGGTATTGTACTGAATGCAATAATCCAAATTTGCCTCAGCCAGGAAGATATTATAAACCCTGGGAGGAAGACCCCCCATTTGAAAAGTGCAACAAGTGTAATAATAACAAGTTTGAGGGTGAAAAGAGGATTTTCGACACATGGATGGACTCTAGCATAACTCCCCTCTTTATCTCAAGATTTGACAAGGATAAAAAATTTTTCGAAAAAGCTTATCCTGCAAGTATTAGACCCCAAGGCAAAGACATTGTAAGAACTTGGCTTTATTACACTATCCTAAGATGCCTGTATCTAACGGACCAAATCCCGTGGTATAGTGCTTGGATAATGGGATACGGAGTTGATGAAAAAGGCGAAAAAATGAGTAAAAGTAAGGGAAATGTTATTGATCCTCTTCCCCTTATCAACAAGTACGGCGCCGATGTATTCAGATTTTGGTCTGCAAGTGAAACTAACCTAGGATATGATTTTAGATGTTCAGAATTGAAAATACAAGGTGCCCAAAAGTTCTTATCAAAATTGTGGAATATCGGAAGATTCATTTCTAATTTTGAAGTCATTGAAGAAAGTAGTAAACCTCAAGAGCTAAATCCAACTGATAAGTGGATACTCGCCGAGCTGTCAAAAGCTACAGAGAAATGTCTTCAAGGTTATGAAGATCTAAATTTTTTCATACCTGCAAATGTTTTAAGGGATTTCACATGGAATATGTTTGCTGCTCATTATATAGAAATGATCAAGGGCAGGGCATACAACACCGAATCTATTGACGATAGAAAATCTGCATTGTATACGATTCATAAATGCTTTAAAACAATATTGCTCCTATTAGAACCAATTTCTCCATTTATAACCTATGAACTTTGGTCGAAAATTTATGGCAATAAAGAGGTAATTTCAAGTCAGAAAAAGATTCCAATTGTAGAGAAAGAATACGAGTCTTTTGGATCATCAACGCAGTCGATAGTCAAATTCAATTCAGACATTTGGAATAAGAAAAAAGAAACTCTGTCCGAAATTACAAATAAACCCCTTTCCCTCAAAGATCCCATCAAAACAAAAATACCTGTTGAATTGGAATTATTTAAAGACGATTTGATTGTAATGCATAATATAATTCTAGAATAAAAATTTGAGAAAAAGATTAAAGTTTGATCTAAGATTTGTTTCCACTTACGATGTCTAGTATATCCTCAGCTAAATCAATCACGTTTTGAGATTCCATATTAGGCTCCAAAGTTATTAATAACATCTTTTTATCCAAGTAAAATGTTAATAAAGATAGTTTTTCACGTTCTACATACACAAATCGAGCTTTACCCATCGTATCATCAAATCTTTCTCTCATAGATTTTCGGAGGGCTGTGTGTGTAAGATACAATTCTTCACTTGGTTGATCAACAATAGAATCAATTCCATGGCGCATTCCACCAACTATTAGGGAGCCGGTTTCATCAATCAATCCGGCATACCGGATATCATTATTTAGTTCAAAAATAGTATCAATTATTTTTTGGTAGTCCATGAATAATTAGAATGGATACTATTTATTGAATGTTAAGATTCCTTATGGATTTTTTAGTACAATCCAAAAAACATCTTTACCCTAATGTACAAAAATAACAGAAACTTTGTAATTATAAAGATCTTGTTATAAGTAAATCTCCTTAATCTAACAAGCCTATAACGTATGAAAGACACAAATTTCTAATATTTTTTCTGTTAATTAATCTATGAGGAAGAATTGTATAGAAAAATAATATAGAAGAGAAGCAGAGGATTGGGAGGAAAAGTGAAGGCTCAGTTGACGGCTATCTCCCTGACACTTAGATTCTTAATATCGACGTTAGAGCTTCCATCCCAGCGGAATGTTACGATTGGGCCTCCCCATGAAATCAATTCGCCTGGACTTCCTCCGCATCTATCACCCTCATCACCAAATCCACCACTGTCGGTATAGCCAAAGATCTTTTTCCATTGTCCGTTATTGTTTTCATCAACCCAATTTTCAAGCTTTACCACTTGTTTACCATCTACCACAGTGTTGTACATAATTGCTTTGTATCCGACCCACTTATCTTCAATTGATCCAATATTCTTTTGAGCTGGTGTAAATGAATAGCCTCCTGAATGCCACTGTTCTTTTGCAAATCGAGAGCGACCGTCTTTGAATAATCCACCCTTATATGCAGTTCCTTCACAAGGAACATCAGAGTTGTGTTTACCACCATGGGCATACCAAGTCAAATCAAAGTCCGAATCAGATGCTGAATTTATTTTTACAATTCCTGTTATTTCCAGATTCCTCCAGTCATTTACTGCTTGCATATAACCTTTACTTGAGAGTTGTTTTTGATCATATGTGTCAATGTCATCTTGATGATATCCGGTACTAGTAAACACGTTCATTCTAACTTTGTCGGAGGTTACTTTCCACGATCCATCACTGTTTTTCTTTAATGTTAATTTAGGATCAAATCGGCTATCTGAGTTCGGATCATTCATGTTCATGAACCATTTTTCCCCATTTGGTTTATCACGATAAATTTTCTTTACTCCAAAAACATCTACTCCGCTATTAGGATCAGGGGTTGGAGTAGGTGTAGGTGTAGGTGTAGGTGTAGGTGTAGGTGTAGGTGTGGGTGTTGGATCAGATGATGAAGGTTTGGAAAATGCGCGGATCTCAGATATAGAAGCCCAATCATTTTCGGTGTTGCCGTTCACAGTAACTCTGATATACTTTGCTTTTAATGTAGAATCCTTAATTACGTAAGACTCAAATGAATTGGTTTGTTGTGAGCTTCGATCAGTCAAAAGAGTTGTAAAGCTTGACCCATCTTGAGAGGTCGAAATGGTAAAGTCATTTGTTCTCATATCACCTCTATGCCATGCAATATCTACTGCACAAAGGATATCATTTTTCTCAAGTTCGATTTGGATGTAAGATCCTTTACCATATTCTGACCATCTTGTGTTGAAGTTT
Organism: Candidatus Nitrosocosmicus sp. FF01; assembly: GCF_047711275.1. Lineage (NCBI taxonomy): Archaea > Thermoproteati > Nitrososphaerota > Nitrososphaeria > Nitrososphaerales > Nitrososphaeraceae > Candidatus Nitrosocosmicus > Candidatus Nitrosocosmicus sp. FF01. Next base: position 87,969 of record NZ_JBLNIG010000002.1, read on the forward strand.
TTGTCAAGAACATTTTGTGGCACATTGCTAGCATCATATCCACTTGCACCTATGCGAGTAACTGTAGCTTCAGTACAATCTGCTGGTATGGGGTCAGGAGTAGGATCAGGTGTGGGGGTGGGAGTAGGATCAGGTGTGGGGGTGGGAGTAGGATCAGATGATGAAGGTTTGGAAAATGCGCGGATCTCAGATATAGAAGCCCAATCATTTTCGGTGTTGCCGTTCACAGTAACTCTGATATACTTTGCTTTTAATGCAGGGTCTGTGTTCACATACTGTTCATATGAATTAGTATCGCCTTTACTTTTTCCAGACAACAAAGTTGTAAAGCTTGACCCATCTTGAGAGGTCGAAATGGTAAAGTCATTTGTTCTCATATCACCTCTATGCCATGCAATATCTACTGCACAAAGGATATCATTTTTCTCAAGTTCGATTTGGATGTAAGATCCTTTACCATATTCTGACCATCTTGTGTTGAAGTTTTTGTCAAGAACATTTTGTGGCACATTGCTAGCATCATATCCACTTGCACCTATGCGAGTAACTGTAGCTTCAGTACAATCTGCTGGTATGGGGTCAGGAGTAGGATCAGGTGTGGGGGTGGGAGTAGGATCAGGTGTGGGGGTGGGAGTAGGATTTGGATTGGGCCAAGGCCAAGGCCAATTTCCATTTCCCGGAGAAAGCCCGCCATCCAAATACCCGCCAATAATGTCATTCAAGTTCAAACTTGCATATGCTTGAGTAAAGAAATCGGCTAATCCCGGAGATGAAAGAATCAGGGTTAATGCAAGAAAAATACTTAAAAAATTGTTATAATTTTTCATTTAAACACGTGCCTCCATTAAATTGAAATTTTTTGGATAATTCAAATCAATTTCGATAACTAAGAGCGCATTAATTATACTCATTTCAAGAATTTAGGAGAATTTAATATTTATGAGACGCTTACTTTTATTATCAAAGAAATATGATATATTAAGTTATGCGAGTTTGATAATTAATAATTAATATCTACATTATTCTATCAATTTCTTACTAGAGTAAATGATATAATAAGAGCTTATTAGATAAAATTATATAAAATTTTATTACAAATTACAACATATTTCATAAATATCAACAACCGTAATATAAATTAAAATTGTTTCAATATCTTAAAATAAAGAATGTTGTAATTACAAGTGCATTCATAGTCTTCATGATTAGTTCCGCATTAATATCTGTAAGTCCGGTTACTGTATTAGCACAGTCTTCAGAGCTACCCAAAGCAAGTTTACTCTATAATGGAGGCATCTCAGACTTAAAACCATCATTGACAGTAAAGGACAATTTAATGAAAAAAATACAAGTTCCTGAAGATGAACATGAGTTCGAATTCAATTCATTGATATATGCAATAAACAGAGGGGACAAAATATCTTTTGACTTTGAGGAAGAGCCAGCGAGAGTAGACGCTTTTCTTATAGATTATGAAACAGACTATACCACATTGTGGGCGTTAGAAAAGTTATCCACTGGAGAATTTACGGCTAATACACCATCTCCAGGCCTTTATAATCTGGATGTTCATGCAATATACCCAGATGGAGAATATGTATCCTATTCAAAATTAGTTAACGTAGTAGATAACAACCAAAATCTTTTGAGTTTAACTCCACAATCTAACCAATGTGGAAATGAATTACCATTAGACAAATTAACTGCAATGGGCAATCCCGCTACTAGCGTTTTGAACCAAGTCATTAATCAGCCATTGATTAAAGAACTTTCATTTGGTATAATAGATGAATTAAATGTACAATTGGCAGACGTTAAGAACATTTGTGGTATTCAATTAGGACTCAAAAATGCTCAAAATGACATAAATTTCTTTGCAGTACAAAGCTCCGATGACGGAAGTCTATATTCTGATCCCATAGTTTTCTCCAACACAGGATTTAGCGGAGAACTACCAGAAATTTACAAATACCCATCCTCTATTGAAGCAAAGTTCCTAAAGATAGTACCCCTTGGAAGTACATTAGAAAAGGGTCTCGGGATAACAGACTTTAAATTATTTGGTCATTAAACCCCATCTCTTTTCTAAATGAAGAAAATCGCAGTTTTTACAATTGAATTATAAAATCGATTTCAACTGGGGCGTTTAATGGTAAACTGTTTACTCCCACTGCCACTCTAGAATGTCTTCCAATTTCTCCAAAGACTTCAATAAGAAAATCTGAAGCACCGTTTATGACTTTTGGATGCTCCATAAAAGAGTCTTCACAATTTACATAACCAGTTATTTTGACAATTCTTTTTACTTTATCTAAATCCCCTACCAAATTTTTCAGAATTGAGATCGCGTTAAGACAACAGATTTTGCAAGCTGATTGCGCATCTTCTATTGAAATTTGTTTTCCCACTTTACCTCTATATTTTAAATCATTAGTAGGATATTCCATATCAAGTGGAATTTGACCAGAAATGAAAACAAGATTATCTACTCTTACTATTGGAACATAAGAGCCTAGTGCTTTTGATATTCCCTTTGGTATTACAAGATTTAGTGATTCTATTTTTTTCTCAGGATTCATAATTTAATATACTTGTTAGAACTAAAATGTTAACTTTTACGTTTAGTAACCTTTTTAATATCTTTATCTTTTGTTGTATTTATGTCAACGGAGGATGACCTTCCAAAACTCCCAGCCAAGAAATGGAAAATAGGTACTATAGGTATCTCCCTGATAGTAATGGGACTTTCATTGTTATTTATTTATGTATTATGGGCTTCTTTTGGATATATTGGTCCATCCTTTTCATCTGACGTTTTAAATTTGCAACAATCAACCCTACGAGCTGAATATCATTTACCAGAAGAGCCTGTCATTACAGACCCAACTGTATTGCAAACACCCCCTTCACTTCGTCCTTTCCTTGCGGATAATGCAACAAGCTCCTCTAATGCAACAAGCTCCTCTAATGCAACAAGCTCCTCTAATGCAACAAGCTCCTCTAATGCAACAAGCTCCTCTAATGCAACAAGCTCCTCTAATGCAACAAGCTCCTCTAATGCAACAAGCTCCTCTAATGCAACAAGCTCCTCTAATGCAACAAGCTCAGACTCACAAAAGGTACAAGTATCTATAGTTTCAGGTGCGTCTACTTTGACCGATACCGCTTATAATCCAAATCCCGTCGAGATTACTATAGGTCAAACGGTTGTTTGGACAAATGATGACGCAGCTTTTCATACGGTTACCTCTGGGCGAAGTAGGTGCAGCAGACGTTGGAAAAGAATTCGATTCAGGGTTGACTGGACCTACAGCGCTGACCAGCAAAGGAAAAACATTCGAACATACCTTTGAAGTAGTGGGCGAATATCCTTATTTCTGCACACTGCATCCCGGAATGGTCGGTACAGTTGTTGTAAGTTAAGCATTATAACATACCATACTATTTGTTAACAGGTACACAAACAAACAAAATTTCGAAAATGGTAATTGTTGTAGCGCATTATTACAATTTACGCACATAAATACATAATACATCTAAGATGACTAGTTATCATAATGAATGATAAGGTCGAGAGAAAACCGAATTCTTTGATACATGAGAGTAGCCCTTATTTATTGCAACATGCATTTAATCCAGTTAATTGGTTAGCTTGGAATGACGAGACAATTAATCGCTCAAAGAAAGAGGATAAACCGATCTTTCTCAGCATAGGTTATAGCTCTTGTCACTGGTGTCATGTGATGGCACATGAGTCATTTGAAGATAATGAAATTGCAAAAATTATGAATGAAAAATTCATTAACATAAAGGTCGATAGAGAAGAAAGACCAGATATCGACGATATTTATCAAAGGGCATGTCAATTAGTAACTGGTAATGGAGGTTGGCCTTTATCCGTATTTCTGACTCCAGACCTCAAGCCATTTTATGTGGGTACATATTTTCCAAAGGAGAGTAGATATGGAATGCCCGGCTTTGGAGAAATCCTTAAACAACTCTCACAAGCATATATGGCAAAGAAAGACGACATAAATAAGACGACCTCAGAATTTGTTGAAGCATTAGCAAGTACCTCAAAAGATATCAGAGGTAACAATATTGGTGAAATTGACAAGACGGTATTAGATGAATCAGCGCTAAATCTATTACAGATGGCAGACCTTGTTAATGGCGGTTTTGGTATTTCTCCCAAATTCCCAAATGTTTCAAATTTGTTGTTCTTGTTACGATATTATCATATTTCAGGAATAGAAAAATTCAAAGATTTTGTTCTATTAACATGTGACAAAATTATCTTTGGGGGAATACACGACCATTTAGGGGGAGGATTTTCTAGATATTCAACAGATCAAAAATGGTTAGTACCTCATTTTGAAAAGATGTTGTATGATAATGCATTATTGGTTGTACTATTTTGTGAAATGTATCAAATTACCAAAGACGAAATATTTAGAGACACTGTTGAAAAAACACTAGATTACATATTGCGAGAGCTTACCAATGATAAAGGGGTTTTCTATTCGGCCGAAGATGCAGATTCCGATGGCGAAGAGGGGAAATTTTATGTTTGGTCAAAAAGAGAAATAATTTCAGAGATCAAAATTCCACTACATCAAGATATATTTTGTGAATATTTTGGTGTTACTGAAATGGGAAATTTTGAGGGAAAAAACATACTCAATGTAAAGTATTCAATTGAGCAACTATCAAAAAAATATGGTTTAACCGTAGAAGAGATTAAAAAAATAATAGATGTGAATTCAGCAATACTCTTTGATATTCGAGAGAAAAGAGTAAGACCTCAAAAAGACGATAAGACAATTTTATCATGGAATGCTTTGGCCATATCGGCCTTTGTCAAAGGTTTCAAAATAACGGGAAAAGCAAAATACCTAGAAGCTGCAGTAAAGGCCGTAGAATTCATAGAAAAAGAGTTAAAATCAAAGAATGGATTTTTATATCGGATTTACAAGAAGGGCGAGGTTAAGATACCTGCTTATTTAGATGACTATTCTTTTTATGTTAACGCCCTCTTAGACATTGTTGAGGTAAAGACTGATTCAAAGTACATCGACTTGACTTGTAATTACGCTGATTGGGCACTAAAACATTTCTGGGATGTAGAAGAGAATAACTTTTACTATTCCTCCGACCTGCATGAATCTCTACTTCTGAGAACTAAAATACTATACGACCTTGCAACTCCTAGTGGGAATTCGGTTTTCGTATCCAATTTGATTCGTTTGTATCACATAGTTGGAAAGAGTGATTATATAGACAAAGCAGAGAAAATGATAAAAGGGTCGATCTCAGCAGCGTTAGATAACCCCTTTGGATTTGGTTGGTTGTTATCGTCTTGCTATCTCTACATCAAAAAACCAATAGAAATCACCATCTTTTCTCATGATGTCAATGATTCAAAAATCACTGATGAATTGAACAAAATGTTTATCCCAAATAGCATATTTTCCGTCTTGTATGAAGGGAATGCTTTACAAGACCTTGAAAAATATAGTCTATTTAGAAATAAAACAATGATCAAAGATAAACCAAGTGGTGATTTTGTATTGATATGTAAAGATTTTGCCTGTACTCCCCCAATATCAGACCTACGGGAGATAGAGAATATTTTAGCCTCACATTCATCATCATCATCAAAAGAAAGAATTAAATAAATTTTTTTACAGCTATGTCACAGTGTTGAATCCTATTCATGTGAGATTTTTTTCCATTATCGGGTTGAGTTTAATTTTACTTCCATTAATTAGCGTAAACATATTTGGTCAAATGGACCAACCACCAGATAACTTTGATCAAGCAAAATCATCTAGCGATGAGGCGCTATCAATAATTGATTCTTTGAAGGGATCATCTCTACTCGATTCGGTTGTAGAGGACATGAGAAATATTTCCTATCCAACTATGAATCAAACAATCAACAACCAAAATAATGCATCTCAGCCGTTAGATAGCAATTTAAATTTCCTTATACCTAACAGTACTACAACTGTTGCCCCATTTATTAATGAGACACTAATTCCAAGTTTAAACACCACTAGCAAGAATAGTACAACTAATGAAAACTTTGTAGACAATGTACAGCCGATGTTAATCTTACCATACCCTATGACCATCTCTTCGAAAGATATTATTCCATTGTATAGTTCAATGCCGTTGAAAATTGCAAATGGAAATATTTTGGCTAAACTCCCATGTAATTCAACCAACCCATTATTACAGATTGTTGGTTCCTCCTCGGATAACAACTTATTTCCAATACAGATAAATATTTTGTCCAACTTTTCTGGGACCGGAAGTATGTGTATGTATCAGTCAATAATTCCCGATGACTTGTCGAATCTATTGTATTCACACACCTTGACGAGTATTTATCTCTACAATCCTTCGGATTTTCCACTTGAAGTACCTAATACAACATCTATTTTCCTAGGAATACACAAATTAATAGAGTGAAATTAGCTCTATATAGAATACATTATTCCACCAGAAACTATTGGAATAGATTCTAGATTTGATAATTCCTTGATGCGAGCAATAATCGCATTAAACCAGAGACTATCGATGCCTTGACTCCAAATAGTAATTTTCTTATAGTCTCTTTCCTTGCCCTGATGAAAAAAACCTTTACAATCCTCGACGGTCATATTATTATATTTTTGACTTATTTCTTCGACTGCTAATTTTGCTTCTGATGGCAGGTATAAAATAGTCAACGTAGGATATGGAATGGTGTCTGTAGAAGTAGAAGATGATGACGCATCGTTAGCCATGGTTATACTGTATTTTGGACTTATATGATGATTTCGTTACAAAGATTTGAAAAATAGAAGTAATAAATCGAAAATTCATAAAGGCTATATGTTTATTACATTATTGTAACTATATGAAGGCGGAGCAATTTACAAAGAACATACTCGATTTAAATGATAATATTTTATTTAGTGGGATCATTGAAAAATCTGGGCATTTAAATATCAGTAGTCAAAGAGATTCATTAGATAAGTATTTAAAAGGAAGAAATGCCGAATTGATTATTTCTGAATCGGCATATGCAGTTGATTTAAGAAAAGGCTTTTCCTCTTCATTTGGTAACTTAAACTCCATTTGCTATGAGTACAGTTCATTTAGAATATTGATAATACCAGTAAAAGAACATATCTTGTTTTTGTTGATCAATAAGAATGTAAATACGAGTGATTTATCACAACAGATCTACAGGATTGTTAACTCTGACAATGAACTTGATTTATACTCTTAATAAACAAATTGATGAAGATCGAATCAAACTGATATAACGATCGTTATTTTTGACTATTATACTGCGACCAAAAATCAAGCAATCTAAAATATGACGAGATTGCTTCTTTCATAGTTTGAAGGTAAGCATCACGTAATTGGTCCCATAATGCGTAATAGTCAACAACATTATCTGAGTTTGTTGTGGTTGAATTCATTGGAGTTCCTTCTGGTTTGACTAAAGCTGGAGTTCCTTCTGGTTTGACTAAAGCTGGAGTTCCTTCTGGTTTGACTAAAGCTGGAGTTCCTTCTGGTTTGACTAAAGCTGGAGTTCCTTCTGGTTTGACTAAAGCTGGAGTTCCTTCTGGTTTGACTAAAGCTGGAGTTCCTTCTGGTTTGACTAAAGCTGGAGTTCCTTCTGGTTTGACTAAAGCTGGGTCGTTTGTTTTAGAGCTGGCCTTATCTTCTGCTTCTCTTTTGGCCTTATCTTCTGCTTCTCTTTTGGCCTTATCTTCTGCTTCTCTTTTGGCCTTATCTTCTGCTTCTCTTTTGGCCTTATCTTCTGCTTCTTTATTGGGTATTACATATCCTTTAGGAAGTGTCATAATTGAAGTGACGTATAAGAAGATTAATGTTTTTCTAAGATTCTATGAAAACAATTAATCACTTTGATCCAACCATATGGTGTGCTGAACCATGAAGGAATTTACAACATGTATAGATTCATCTCACTATCCAAAAAAATATTGACCATTTTAAGAAATCCAAACCTATTTCTTCTTCTTTACAGTACATATAATAGATAAGCCAATTCTTTTGCCAAATATTCTTTCAGTATACTTGAGCACCGGAACAACAGAATCCAATATCTTGACTCCCGTCCTACTTACTTTTGGTTTCTTAAACAAGTTACCATTCAGATACCACCCTATCATTCCCACGGTATTGAAATAAAACGTCTTATCAATAACAAATCCAGTTTTTCTAACTTTATATTCTAATTCTTTCTTGGTATATCTTCTATAATGGCCAATATTTTTATCAATAATATTATAAAGAAATTTATGACAAGGAACCAAAACAATGAGGGTTCCTTTCTCTTTTAGCATATCGTATAACTGGGCAAATGCAAATTCATCGTTTTCCACATGCTCTAAAACATTCACTGCCAATATTGAATCAAACTTTTTATAACCAATTCTTTCGTAGTCAATTCGTTCATTAAGATCTAATCTATATACTACAACACTCCCATTAGATGAAAATTTTTTCTTTAGTAATTCAACATACATAGATGAGATGTCGGTAAATGTTAAATTGGAATTAGGGAAATCTCTTGTTAATTTTTCTGAAAACGTTCCTATACCACTTCCTATTTCTAGAATGTCTCCATACAGTGAAGATGATATTTCTTCGTACATCCAGTCATTGAAACGATGACTATCTGACATTAATTCTAAATTTTCGTGGCCTGTATAGTGTCCAGCATCGATGTCCATAGCCTCTTTATATGAAACTAGTCATTGAATATAAGGAATGTTATCTCTCTAGACTTTGAAATGTATTAGTTAATTTTAGGTCCATAATTTAAGCAATTTAACAAAAATAAATTTTAAATTACCTTCCGTTGTGTTGATTCTTTAATAAAGAAATGTTAAAAGGTCTTTTCAAGAGACCTATTTCTTTCATCAACACTATAGCGATAAACGTCGTTATCAATAATACTATCGCAATGAATATTGATCCAAAAGTACAATAAATGTACCCATCAATAGAACATGGTGCTAATCCATAAGCGACCCAATTCCATGTAGTACCAGCGTACATTTCTGGCTGAATCGTGCTTACATAGCCTTCAAATAAAGATTTAACATGTAAAATTATGGGAGAGTAATAGGGATTCCATGTCATTATGTCTAGGCTGTTAGGTAACGTTGACAGACTCTCTCTTTCCCATCCATACATTATTCCATATTGATACCAAACAAGTTTTCCTAACAGGTTTACCACAAAACCGGAAATACATAATGAGACCAGTGCAATAACTTTTAAGTTTAACTTTTGACCAAGTCTCATAAAGGCACTTCCAATAACTAAAGTGACAAATGGCAATATTGGTATTAAATATCTAGGACCCCACGCAACCCCACCACTCCAAGAAAAAGGTTCAAAATCAAAAGATAATGTTCCTACATATATCCAATTTAGTATGATAATGTAGGCAAATAATATAACTAGTCCTTTGTTTTGATTCTTCAAGTACTTAAAGCCCCATGGTAACAAAATTGCCAAAGGGAAGAAGACAAGCATGCCTGCACCAGGACTAATGAGTAAACCAATTAACCCTCTCCATCCATCATGCATTTCAAGAGAAGAAAATGAACCATATCCAAACTCGGTAAAAGAATCAAATCTCAAATAATTAACTAGGCCAGCAAGAAATACCATTATAGCAAGGGCCATCAAGAAATAAACAAATGTTTTCGTGTTCTTATTGTGCCTTCGTGTAGTAGTAATAAAAAAGTACAATATGAACCCCGGTAGAAAAATTATGCTTGTTGGATGTGCAAATATCGATAATCCCAAAAATATACCGCCTAACAATGCAAAATATATACCAGCCTTCTTATTGGGAGGCATAGAGAAAAAATGACAAATAAATGAAGAATTAGAATGTAAGGATTTATGAATATAATAAGCCGCCAGTATCAGAGTTAAAGCTTGTAGAGGCTGAACCCAAAATGTTGTATTATATGGCCAGATAAAGGAACATACTCCAAAGACCAAGCTCAATGCAAAAGCTAGTTTTTTTGATCTGTAAAGATCAATAGAAAAACAGAATATGACTACACATATAGCTGAGATGATCATAGAATTTAAAAATAAGCCAATCAAAGCAATAGGGGAAACAGAAAATAACAGAGCAGCATAGTAGAACGGAACTGCAATAGCAGAAAGGATCAATGATCTTACTGTATATACTGGTTCAATTATTGTATCTATACCATTATTAGAACTATTTTCATTTTGAAGAATTTTGTTTGTATTTATAGTATAGTTTATATCAAAATTAAGCTCTGCAATGCTGGGAACTAATGGATCTAATTTTGCTGTATGTTTTAAGACCATGCTCTCAGTGACAAAAAATGTTTCCATACCATCCCACCAGTCAAAATGTCCACCACTTGATGCAATATTTACTAACAAGAAAAAGCTGAAAAGAAGAGCTACTAGTTTCCTACTAATACCTATGTGCATCATCGTCAAGTCAAGTCATTGAAAAGTCTATTATAGATTATAAGAGTTTTGTGGCAAATTTCAATTACATGAAAACAATCTCGATATATCTACTAACATGCAAAGAAAGTAAGTAAGGAATTAATGTCATCCTCTGCATTTTGCCATTAGTAGATATTTCATACCAAATCATCAATTAATTAATTTGCCTATTGCTTTTTTCATTCTTTGTTATCAAGTATTCTAGTCTTCTTCTTGATCTTACTACAAGCTCAGAGAGAAGACCTACTACTAGAGAAATTGTTCCAGTAACAAACAGCAGGGATGAAAAGACTACAGAGGGCATAGATAAGATCTCACCTGTAGTTATTTTTTCATTCAGTACAAATAATCCTGGATATAACCCTACGATAAAAAACATCAGTGAAATCAAGCCAAAAAATTTTAAAGGATTTACATTCATCAAAATAAATAACAGTGTCCTAGCGATCCTTAATCCGTCTTTTATGGGATTCAATTTTGTCTGTGAACCCTTTCTTACACCATAGCTTATTGGAACCTCAAGAATTCTAAATCCTTTAGCAAGAGCCTCAACGGTCATTTCCACTTCAATCTCAAAACTGTCACTGAATAAAATCAATTCTTTAAAGGTTGTTGTATATAACGCTCGATATCCCGATAGTGAATCAGTAATTCGAGATTTCATGGCGAAGTTTATTGTTCGATTGAATAATTTGTTACCTAGTGCATTAAACCCTGATATAGATCCCTTTTCTTTTTTACTATCTCCATGGATCCTTGAACCTACGACCATGTCAGCTTTATCTTCCAGTAGAGGTTCTAGTAACAATTCAATTTCAGGAATTGAATATGTCCCATCTCCATCAATAAAGATGATGATATCCTCACCTATTTGATCGACTGCTTCACGTATTGCACTTCCTTTTCCTTTTCTTCTCTGAAATATAATTTTTGTATTCTTCTTCTCGCAAATCTCTACGGTATTGTCAATAGATCCGCCATCTACTATCAATATCAAAGGTTTGGGACTTAAATTGAGAGAATGAATATTATCTATTAATTCACCGATAGTAGGTGCCTCATTCAATGTAGGGATAATAATTGCAATACTCTTGTCCCCATCGTTCATATCTTGTTCAAATTAGGATGCTGTCCGATATATAACCGATTATTAATTAATAATTGCTTTGTTTTTAAATTCATTTCATTTACAAGCAAATACAAATACTAAATATTAGAATGCGACGTTAATTCGGTGGCTGCTTGGTCTGATATTAAAAATCCGATATCAAATATTGAATGAAAGATGTATTTTATGAGTAGATGAAAGCAAGGAAAAGAATCGGTGGATCGTCTATTGTATAGTCGTTTACATAATAATGTATCAAATAAACACTACGAAAAAAGAGAGACAAAAGAAAAGGAAAAGAATTTGACTGTTACCTCTAACACTTCTTCTCTTATCTTCATGAACCTTGCTGAAAGCACTAATTGAATTTACTCCACTACTATAATTGAATTTGTCAGTACCCTGTACCTGTACCTGTACCAAGACCAGGACCAAGACTAGCACCGCCAGTTAGAAGGCAGTCATTCTTACCCGATTTAATTCTTACGTCTCCAACTCCTCCATTGATCAGGCAAATCCCATTGGAGGTTCAAAATTAAATGACAATTCTTACATTATTTCCTTGAGTTTGAGTACGCCATTGCCATTTAACATGCAAACGAAAAAATACCAATAATTATACAGAATGAGTCCTACGATGCTTTGATTTAGATTTCTTGTATTTGGGATAATTTGTGTGAAATACTGCTCGAAGTTGATTTATCAATTACACCTAATCAGAGTTAATATCTTCTCGAAATTTTTTCTACACTTTTCATGTTTATACATTGATAAGAGATTTAGAAATGTAGTTTTAGAATTATGGTAATTATGAAACGCATTTACTTGTTCTGATATATATCCCTTAAAAATCAAACCTTGTAATGCAGAGGTTACGTTATTAACTTTTCTTTTACTACTTGCACTCTCAAAATCAACTATTGTACATTTTAATCCATCAGGGGAAATTATGACATGATTATCTAATTTATTTAATTGACCATGATCTATTCCCATTCCATCTAATACGTAACATTGGTTCAAAATATCAATTACAATATGTCTGACCAAATCTGGATTTGGTCTGCAAGATAAGAACCATTTTTTTGCAGGTATGCCTTCAATGCATTCCATTAACATAATATTTTTTGTATGCAAATGGACCTTTGGTCCTATATTATGCAGATTGACATATTTATAAAAATTAAATTCATTTTCCATTTCATTTCTGCAGGAATCGGTTCTTCTAATTTTGACGGCCATTGTATTATTTTCATAATCAATAACCTTTAGAACCAAACCCTCATTACCTTTTCCCAAAATGCTAACAGAATTTAAAATAGTAGGGCCCTCTAATATTACAAATTTTATATTCAATGAAAGTAGTTCGTTAATTCTGGTTTGATATTCATCTGCACTAAATCTTGGATAACATAATAGATCGGTTAATTTACTTGATGATAAAACAAATTTATTAGAAAATTCTGTCATCAGTATGTATCAAATCGGATATAGTATTATTTACATGCATATCAAGTTTATGATCTTGATTCAAGAGATACAAGTTGTAGGAATTTATAAAATCGGTCTTCAGTCCCCTTGGAATCCCTATCAAAGTAGGATTATTTGCAAAAGCAGATTCAAGATATTTTTTTATATCTGTATAGTTCCTAAAAAAAAGACATTTGGTAACAGAGTCATTGTCTATCCATTTTAATGGAGATTGCTCATTAGCTTCGATGAATTTTTCAACATCCTGTTTTCTAAGAATTTCTGGGCCGGCCTTAATAGATAAAGAAGAAATCGTGGCTGATTCGAGCAACAATGTTATAACACAGTGATTTTCTTTTTCATTGACGCTACAAGTTGATTTCAAGATTTTAAAGCCATATGACCCTGAAAATCTTACAATCGATTTTGTTAGTTTTTTGAGTTGTCCCCAGATAACATCTGCAGGTCTATGTGTATATCTAAATTCGATTATCAAAATACATGATGACAACGAATTTTTAAGACGATCCTCAACTGCAAAGTTGTTATTAGCAGAAAAATATTTTGTATTTGGATTTATCATAAATTTTCTTGAAGCTTGAATCAAAGTTGCAACGGAACGAGTTGAGATTGCACTACCCAAATTTCTATTTTGATCGATAGGATCTAAAATTACGATGAAGCTGTTATGAAGATCATTGTGCCTGTTTTGAGGGATTGTAGTTTTATCGATCCTAATAATCAATCCATTTTCATTATACTTTGAAAAAAATTCAATGGTCGACAAAAAAGTTCCAAATTTTAAGATCAATACTTCACACACATAACCACTAAATCCTTCAGTAGAAATCTCCGCCCCATAGATGTTTAGGGATTTTAAAAATCTCTTTAGAACTCTGACTTGATTTTTCTGATCTTGATCCAAGTTAGTAACCATATAAGAGGTATGAAATGGGGAACGATCTGCAGCACTTTTCCATCTCCCAAAAGGGACATCAAAACAAGGAACCACGTTCACTTTTATCCCGTCCACTATAACTTCTACATAAGGGTGATCGGCATAGCGAAGATATGGAGAATACTCCATTAAGGATTGCATTCCTATTTCTTTTCCATAGGTTTCAAAATGATCATAGTCAATATCACTATTAAATTTGATAAAGATATCAATATCGGCGGAGTTTCTAAGCCAAGTTCCTTTTGCAAAGGAACCGCCAAATACTATATCTGTAACATAATTATCTAGGTTATGATCCACTATGTATGAATAAAGTTTCTTTTTTACTATGTTGGCACAATTTACAAGAACGTTTTCTTCAAAGGATGAGGGAATACAATCTATTAATATTTGTTCGATTAAATTATTGATATTTGTACTCTTCATTTCTTTAAACAGCATCAATAATTAATAAATCAGAATATACCGGACCTTCAGGTGTAAGGATACTCTTCTTGAGTTTAATGTTTTTAACTTGATCGGCGTAATTAATATTTAGAAGATCTGGATTGAAGGTCTTGGAAATTTTGAAACGTTGCCTTGGACGAAAAAGGGTAATGTGAGGAAAGAAAGCAGTTTTTTCCTCTGCTATATAATTTTGAAATCTATCATTGGGCTTGTTGTTGACTTGATCTAGCAATTTTGATATGATATTGTAAAGGTTATTTAATTTTTCAGTACTTGGTCCGTCCACTCCTAGCCATATGACTCTGGGATTGGTGGAATTTGGTGGAAAACAACCTGCTTTGATAAATCTTATCTCAAATGGTTCAAACTTCATAGCACTTAAATTTTCGGTTACATCTTTGATTGCAGATTCATCAATATCGCCCAAAAACCTGATAGTTATATGAATATTAGCTTTTGCAACTGGTCGAATGTTAAATCTGTCAAACTCAAATTGCTTCATAATCATATTTTGGAGGTGGACTACCTTGTCTACGTTGAGAATGTCTATTGCAATAAAAGTTCGCATAAAATGATTGAACTAAACTCTTAATATATTAATTCGTAAATTCCTGACAGAATTAAAAGATAAATAACAAAAAAAGTTCATAAATAAAGTGTTGGTTGATTCAAATCAATTTGTTGTTTGTTTAACTGGGATGCCAGGGGCAGGAAAATCAACTGTAGCTAGATTTCTACAAGAAAACGGATTTTACCCTATTGCTATGGGAGACGTTATAAGAGAGAAGGCAAAAGAGAATAACCTGCCACTAGATGATTATAATCTAGGCGAATTAATGAAAAATTTTAGAAAGACTCATGGAAATGAAATTATTGCAAAGCTAACAGTCAAGAAAATTACTGATTTAAAAAATATCGATTTTATCGTTGTCGATGGAATCAGGAGTTATGATGAATTCATCATCCTAAAAAGTATAGGGTATGTAAAATTATTAGCTATACATGCCTCTTCGGATATTAGATATGACCACATCAAACAGCGAGATAGATCTGATACACCAGCGAATCACGAAAATTTCATGCAAAGAGATGAGCGGGAAATGAGTGTAGGAATTAGCAAAGCAATAGCTTTAGCGGACGAATCAATCTCTAATAACAATATAACTGTGAATGAGCTCAGAGAGCAAGTGGAGTGGATCATCAAAAAGTGGATTGATGAATACAATAACAGTAAGCAAGAAAACAACATTACTACTACCCCATCATAGATTTGAAATGGAAAATAATCACGTTGAAATTACGATTATGACCCCAGTGAATGTGACTGAGGACAGACAAAAGGTAATTTTTTCACTCAATAATATTTTTCCTAAATCAGAATTGATAGAAAAGAAGAACACTATATCTATAAAAGAACACGATTTCAAAGTTTTAGAAAAGCTTAAAGAAAAAATAAAATCCAAAAAATCATTAGCTGTCTTACAAAGAATTCTCTACAATAATTACCACATGGAAAATACATGGTTCTTAATAAACAAGCAAGCAGCCTTTGTGGATGTTGTTGCACTAATAGAAAATGAAAACGAATCTCCATTAGGACCAATAAAAATATCCATCACTGGATGCAACCTAGAGGTGGTTAATGAATGGTTCGAAAGTTAAGAGAAAATTAAATGTGTTATATTATTCGGCCGACAGATCCCAATAATTTGCATCTTTGAATTCTGTTTTGGGTTTTCCAAGTGATTTCCATTCTTTAAACGATTTCGGATAAAGTTTTACATTTGAAATACCAGCAGTTTTTAATGCAAAAAATGTCAATCCAGACAGAGTACCAACACTTCCACAATAAGTAATGATTTCATTGTTTGAATCAATACCCCTATTCTCTAGGAATCGTTTAAGTTCAGAAGGATTTCTCAATATAGAATTTTCAGAACGCAGCATGGTATAGGGAATATTCTTTGAATTTGGGATATGTTCGGTTAAGAAATTCAATCTTTCTCTTGAATCAATTATTATTTTGTTTTTATCATTCTGGGCATTTTCTATATATTCGGCATCGGCAAATATAGAATAGTCAATATCCATAGAATGTGAAGTTTTAGGATATTTATTTGATTTTTTCTCAACTTCTAATCCTAGTTTTTTCCAATTATCAAAAGTTACCTCCAATAATGCAACGTTACTATGACCTACGTACTTGAACGACCATGCTACCCTGGAGGCTAACGCTCCAAATGTATCATCGTATATCACTACAGGCGTATCATCAGATATTCCCAGATTATTTAGAATTTTGATTATAGATTCGGGATCATCATTAGATAACAATTCAGCCAATGGTAAAGAAACGGCAGTTTTTATATGACCTTTTAGGTATTCATCCTTTTTTCTTACATCTACAATTCTAACTTTATTTTTTTTAATTAGAGTTCTTAGAGTGTCAATATCACACACATTATTCAAAGCAAGTGAAGACGATTTACTTTTTTCACGCTTTTTTAATATCTTTATTTGATTATTTTTTTGCTTGAAAGTTCTATTCAAGCTGCACATTCGCCTCTTGCTGTTTTCGCAACAAAATTGGTGTCCGTTCCATAATCTTTATAGAAATCAGGAGCCGATGTAAATGCAGGCAATTCGATTATGGGCAATAGAATCTTTTTCATATCTTCAAGATTCTTAACCTCGCTAGTTCCGTTTCCCATAGAGATTTTATGAATCCATTCATTTAGTTTCTCACCATTTTTTCTTTCCTTCTTAAATATATCGATTATTTTAAGGACGACTTCTAACACCTTCTTAGCGGGTACTCGCATTACAGCCTTGCCTAATTCACCGTCTTCTCCAGTGCTCCCATCAAAAAGCATTGTGTATATAGGCACCATAGACGTTCCTATGCGTGATGCACCACCATAAAAGCCAATAGTAGCCACTTCATGCTGACCACAAGAATTAGGACACCCGCTGATTTTAATAGTTGAATTCACAAAGTCATTGTCCTTGTCGACATTAAGTTCTAAGAACTTGCTTTGAATCTCTTTAGCCAATCTATGTGAATTGGTAATAGCAAGGTTGCATGATGTAGTTCCAGAACAGCCCACGGTAGACACAATTGTATTTGCACCCGGATTTCCCAATCCACTTCTAGATAATCTCTGAAAGACTTTTGGCAATTGATCCGCCTTTATATATCTAATTAAGAAATTTTGCTGAGGATTCGTACGTGCTTTCTTCTCTAATGAAAACTCTCGAATACAATCTGCAAGAACACGTAATTGGCTCGATGTGATATCACCAGCACCTAAGGAGATATATACACTGTAAAAACCAGATTGTTTCTGGGTGACTACATTTGTATGAAGCCATCGGTCATATGGGGTATCATTTGGTTCGGAGCTTAATACAGGTAATTTCCTTTTCTTGCCATTGGCCGACAAAGTTATTGCATCAGGATTGGCTGCAGTTGTCTCAGCTGCCTTCAAAAAGCTTTCAAAATTATTTCTTGTAGGAATGGATATCGTAGCTTCCACCAATGTGCGCTCTTTTAGTAATAATTCCCTGAATTTTTCCCACCCAATTTCGCTAACTAAATAACGCATTCTATTTCTAGCGAGATTTTCCCTATTTCCTAGTCTATCATATAGTCTAATGGTAGCGATAGATGTTGACAATAGTCGTGATTCTGGAGTGAACTCTTCTAACAGATGACCTATGAATGAAGCAGCACCCAAGCCACCTCCCAAATATACGCGAAAACCTCTTATCCCATCCCTGATAGTTGGAACTAACCCTACATCCGCAATACGGACATAACCATGTTTGGAACAACATGAAAAATTAAATTTGAATTTTCTAGGAAGATTTTGACAAATAGGATTTCGTAAAAAAAATCTTGCAATTGCCTTAGCATAAGGAGTAGTATCAAATGGCTCATTCGGACATACTCCTGCAAAATGGCTACACATTACATTTCTAATAGTATTACCACACGCTTCTCGCGACGTAAGTCCAACTTCAGCCAAACCTCGAAAAACTTCGCTAACATCTTCTAACTGGACCCAATGCAATTGAATATTTTGTCTAGTTGACACATGAGCAGATCCGATTGAAAATGATTCTGATAAATTGGCGATCTTTTCGAGCTGATTGGGTGCAATATCTCCACCAGGCACTTTTATCCTTATCATACTGAATTCGCTATTTAATCTAGACCCATAAGCACCATTTTGTAATCTAAAACGCCTAAATTCATCGGCATTCAATTTATCTTGGCGATAAAGTTTTACTTTATTAGCAAAATATTCAGATTCTTCTGCTAGACCCCATTTTTCATTCGTTTCAGATTCTTTATTTTTTGATGAAGAAAGAACATCATATTCAATAGATTTTGCCAAGGTTAATACAATAATGGATTAACAAACCTTATATTTTTTATGGAACATGCATATTATACAAAAAGCAATCAATTTTTACACCAAATAAAGAAAATCAATTTAGAAAAACTTATAGTTACAATTATAAATTTATTATTTAGGTGGGGTCGTAGCGAAGCCAGGCATCGCAACGGGCTCCAGATCAAATAAAAGGGCAAATATTGAAGAAACCCGTGGATCAGGGGTTCAAATAATATATTAGAATATATTAGAACAATTCCCTTCGGCCCCATCTTGTTATTGGATTAGTACTATCATCTTTACATTATTTAAGAGCATAACAGAATTAGTTACTCTGAAAGG
Organism: Candidatus Nitrosocosmicus sp. FF01; assembly: GCF_047711275.1. Taxonomy (NCBI): domain Archaea; kingdom Thermoproteati; phylum Nitrososphaerota; class Nitrososphaeria; order Nitrososphaerales; family Nitrososphaeraceae; genus Candidatus Nitrosocosmicus; species Candidatus Nitrosocosmicus sp. FF01. Next base: position 107,233 of record NZ_JBLNIG010000002.1, read on the forward strand.
AAATAGAGTGAAGTGTAGAAACCTGATGGTCTTTAATTTACTCAGGTCAGATGATAAATTGTATCGATATGTACGATGGATAATTATTATTAAAAGTCACAATCAGACTATTTTGTTTTCTTAAAGCTAAAGTAACAAGAATGACATCGGTCCTTTCCGTAGATAACTCCAATTCTGCCACATTCAGAGCATTTTTTTTCATTATCAACGGTAGAATCTAACGATTTTATCTTCTGAATACATCTATCACATAAAGGAGCATCCAGGTTATGGCTTGATATGAAAACATCTCCACATTGTGAACATCTGAAACTATAAATTTTTCCTTTTGGTTTCCATTTTTTAAATGGATTGGCAGTAATAGAATATAATATTTTTCTAAAGGGATTTGCCATAAAGTATATAATAATCATACAATCACACATTTTAGTTTAATGGCTAGGGAATAATTAACTAATGAAGGTTAGATAGACTATATTTTTCTGTACAGTTGTCTATTTCCTATTCTAATAAGAAAAACTCCCACCGAAATCAGAATCAAAGAAATAAATAAGAATGTAGGATTAATTGCCTGTTTAAGTAAATTAGGCGCATCCAATATATAGTCACATGTAGTTTCACAAATCTTTGTAACAGGAAACAATAATAGTATCAATCCAAACAAAATGAGCATAATGACACCGATTGTAGAGACCACTGCACCTATTTTTATAATTCTACGATAATTTAATGTGGCAATCATTTCGAATAGAATTAAGTCAATATTCAAGTTTTGATGTGTCGATTGTAACGTATCTATATTCACTATTTTTCGAAACTCGATTGAGTTGTTTGTTGTAGTAGTAAAAAGGAACATTATCGTTTACATGTGAATCCCAAATTTTATGGACTTGATCAAAGTAAACTTTTCTCTTTTTTTGTTTACGTCTTATCAATTCATGACTCAATACATGAGATATTTTTGAGCAATTATTATCAGCAAAATACCTTTCAACTTTGAAATTTGAGGAAAAAACCTTGGGTCTAAACCAAGTAGTTAGGCCAAAATTCTCACCATGATAACCTTCCAAATGACAATCTGTCCACATGGGTTTAAAGTAAGTAAGATAAAAATGAAATATTGAAGAGCCTCTTTCTTTATGATCTCTTAAAAGATAGGCCAAGTTGACACGGTCAAATAGTTTTCCAGGAATCACTGGTAATATATCTGCCTCCACAGCAAAATCCTCATGAAATTCATGCTTGATCCACCATTTGAAAAAACGTGTCAAAGATGAAACATAATCCCAATCTTCCTCGTACCGCTTCTTCCATTCCTCTTCCTTTGACACATAAATAAAAAATAGTTTATCTTGCACCATAAGATAAACAGCATACATCAATAAAATTTTTGACTCATCAATACCAATGCAATACAAAAAGTTCATAATTTAGAAGCAATATAGACAAATCAAATGTCATTTAGAAAATTAGGTGCTGTGATACTTTTAGTTTCAGACATGCGTAGATCTATCCAGTTTTATAAAGAAACTCTTAATCTACCCATTAAAAAAGAATCAGAAGAATGGACAGAATTTTTTAATAAAGAAACAGTATTGGCCCTGCATCCAGTAAAACATAAGGAGAATCTGAAATCTGGTCAACATATACTAATTGGATTTACCGCAAGTGATTTTGAGCATACGATAAATAATTTAAAAGAAAAGGGTGTTGTCTTTTTCAAAAATGCAAAAGACGAAGGTTTTGGAAAACATGCAATAATTGAAGATCCTGATGGCCATCTAATTTCAATTGTAAAATTAAAAGGCAACCAAAATGAAGAAGATGGATTTGATTTCCTTGGATTAGTAGGTGCAGAATAATCGCACACCAGTGCAAGGAAAAGATTCACTAAGATCTGTTAATACCATAGCCTTATTGGAAAAGCAAGCAAACTATAATGCTGTTGATACAGGAATCAGAATAGAACAAATTAGTATAAGAAGCTTAACAAGATTTGAGAACATGTAGGAGCTCTAAAGATAATCTAGAGAACTATTTTCCCAGGATTTAGTATATTTGATGGATCGAACGATTTTTTAATGTATTTAAAATAAGAAAGAATAAAACTATTATACACGTTCTTTATATACGGGGTTCTTGATATACCATCGCCGTGTTCAGCAGTAATTGTTCCTCTGTATTCTTTTACCTTCTTGAATATTGAATTAGTGATATCATGTAACATCTTTGTTTGTGTCAAATTTAATAAATCGTCAGAACTGCTAGAGTCGGTTATTAGGGGACGCGTATGAAGGTTTCCGTTGCCTAAATGACCATAAATAACATACGATAAATTATACTTGTTGTATAAGGCTAACACATCGGTAACATATTCATAAATATGATCGATCGATACTGCTGTATCCTCGAAAATAGTAAAAGGCTTTCTATTTCCTACGGTATATTTGATTGCCATGTTCAATGCATTTCTTCTTGATCCCCATAAATTGTTTATAGAATCCAAATCATGAGCTTGTTCTACTACCTTGCCTTCGGAATAAACAGCACTTTTAAGCAGTTTTGATATACTGTTGATCTCTCCTTGATGTTGGTAAAAATATTCAATAAATAATAAGCACCCGTTATTGCTTGCAGTGATAGACTTGATCGATGAGTCCATGACCGGAGAATCTAAAAGCTCCAAAGCTGCAGGTCTGGTAGAAAGTATTTTGCTGGTATACATACATGCCTTCTGAACGCTGGAAAAATAGACCATATATAATGATCTAAAAATGGGTAAATCAATAATCTTTAGTTTCAAGGAAGTAATGATGGCCAGGGTTCCTTCAGATGCTGCAAAAAGATTCTGTGGATTGAAAGTGGGCGTGAAGATAGAATCAAGCCTATATCCACATGAATTTTTGCTTACATCTGGATACATAGAAGATATTTCGTCATGAATTGAAAACAATGGTTGTAAAAATTTATTGAGTCTATCATCACAAAGGCCATTTTGAGCAAAACCTTTCTTTCCATCAGAATAAATAAAATCGATGTATTGTAAATATCCTAAGATACTACCATATCCCAATCCATATGGCCCTGATGAATTATTCGAAACCATGCCTCCAATTGTACAATAATTACTACTTGCAGGATTTGGAGGTAGGAACTTGTTGTGTTTTCGTAACTCTTTATCCAACAACCCTTTAACTATACCAGGTTGAACGTTCACACAATTAGATTGCAAGTCCAGATCAAGAATCTTGTTCATATACTTGGTAAAGTCTAATACTATACCATTGGAAAGACTTTGACCAAGTAGACTTGTACCAGCACCTCTACAAGATATAGATAGTCCATTCTTGATTGCAGAGTCCAAAGATATCTTAATATCATCCTCATCCTTTGGGAAGCACACAAGTTCAGGAAGAATTCGATGGTTACTTGAATCGACAGAATAATAATCTTTAATCCATGATTCATTGGAAACTTCGCCTTTGAATGAAAATTTCAGTTCATCTAAAAGGTCCACAAACATTTCATATCGCTAAAATATATAATGTTTAGCAAAAAAAATTATCAAAACAAATGAGATCACAGAAAATAAAGCAATTATTTTGTTATTATATAACTTTTGTTTTCAAATATGAAAATAGTATGTTCGGCTTGAGATACAACTTTGTTGTTCCCTTCAACTAGAATTGGATATGCTCTTACATTCTTTTTCTTGATAAGAAAATCAAGAATAGTTCTAGCGTTGGATTCGGCGAAATCGCTTACTAGCCATCGTAATGCAAAGGGAAGTGTTTTAAATTGGTTCCATAGATACATAATGAATTCATCTGCCCCTTTATCTTTGGTTGGTTTTCTAGATACTAATGAAAAGATATTCCTTATCTTCCCTTCATATACTATTCCTAGGCCGTCGCTAGTAGTAACAAAAGGCTCTATTGCATATGCCTGATTAGATGATAAAGAGAAGGATGATCCATACGTTCTAATGTTTGGAATAGATTTTCCTGCGTGAATAATATACTGGTCAAGAGAATGACCACTTAGGTTCTGAATCGGTTTTAATCCATTATGTGATATTGTATTTTCAATTATTTTACCAATTTCACTAGATTTAGTATTATTCTTTGCAATCTTTATGGCTTCTGATAAGGATAATTCAGCTACCTTTATCAACTGATCATACTTTGGATCATATGAAATAGTAACTGCAGTATCTGCAACATAGCCATCTATGTGTACTCCTAGATCTATTTTTACGACATCGGTATCTTTTATTACAATTTGATCGTCTGGCTCGGCGGTATAATGAGCGGCAATCTCATTTATGCTAACATTAACTGGAAAAGCAGGATGTCCACCGTTATCAATTATCTCTTTTTCTATTGAATTGCATATTTCATAGAGCGTTCTACCAATATGATTTCTTTTTCGAGTATTTTCCCGAACCTTGGATGCGATTTGGCCTGCACGTGTATAATTCTCTAGAGACATAAAATAGAGATAATATCATCCCCGAATATAATAATAATGCGAATAATGATTTATATTAATTGAAACAAGATTAAAATTAGACAGAAAATTTCTCTTTAGAAAGGGATCGTAGTCTAGCTTGGTAGGATGCCAGCCTTGGGCGCTGGAGGTCGTCGGTTCAAATCCGGCCGGTCCCATGATCAAATAATAGTAAGTTAGAATAGAAAATTATACTCTTCTTCCTCGACGACCCCCAGGTTTTCTAGTTGTATCGTGTGGAACAGGTGTTACATCATCAATCCTACCAATTCTAAATCCTGCTCTAGCGAGTGCTCGTATGGCAGCTTGGGCACCTGGACCTGGAATTCTTGGACCTACACCACCAACTGCTCTTACTCTGATGTGAAGTGCGTTAATACCCTTTGTTTTGGCTGCGTCTGCAGCAGATACGGCGGATTTCATTGCCGCATATGGAGATGATTCATAGCGGTCTGCAGTTACATGACGACCACCAGAACTAATAGAAATAGTCTCTGCACCGCTTATATCAGTTATATGAACTAAAGTATTATTATAACTACTGAAAATATGGGCTACCCCCCATTTATATTGAGTAATTTCTTCTTGTGACATTAATGTAGAATTTTTGGGTGTCACATTTAAAAACCTTCTTAACCTAAATGTGTGAATCCACGGTTTTCAAGTGCTTCAGTATCTCCATTATTCTTTAGAACTAATACTTGTCCACTGCCTCTTACTACCTTGCCGATTACAAAAATATCCAATTTATGATTTTTCAAAGTTTTAGATATCCTCATTAAATTTTTTTTAGAAATAGTTCCTATTATATGGTATTCCTCACCACCATAAAAAATAAGTTCGAAATAATCAAGCACATTCATTGATGAGAATCGTCTCAATTGTGTAGGCACAGGTATACTTTTCTCGTCAATCAATAGATTTACGTTACTCTCGCTAGATATCTGATTCAAACCTGCAGCAAGGCCATCACTAGAATCGGTGGAGGAAGAAAGGTAATGAGCAAACAGAATCCCAAATTTGTATGATGGAACAGGATTTAATACAGAGTCGATAGAATTCTTCTTAAAATGGTTATCAGGGCTTGGTAAATTATTCATCAAAATCCTTAGACCCGAAGAAGTATATCCAAAGATTCCAGAAACAATAACTAAATCTCCCTCCTGAGCACCGTTCCTTCTTGGAACGTTCACTTTCGAAGATAGAGATCCAAACATACAGCAATCAATTATGATTTCTTTAGATTCATTAATATCACCACCTATAATATCAATTTTGAAATCCTTTGAGGAAAGAGTGAATCCATCAAGTAATTTGGATATTTCATTATTTTTTAATGTTTGAGGCAATCCCAACGAAATTAAAGCGAATCTTGGCTTTACACCCTTTGAGACCAAGTCGCTTATGCTAGACACCATCGATTTTCTGGCAATTTGTTCTAGAGTCATTTTGGGGGGCACATCGGTATGTTCAACTAGCATATCACATGTAACAGCTAACAATTTACTCTCATAAAGTCCACTACCAAGAGAATTAATAGGTAGGATAGATACATCATCCTTACCAAAACAGGGTTCTATATTTGGAATTCCAAATCTGGATATTATTAAATTCAATATTTGTTTCTCATTGAATTTTTTCATAAACTTCAACTATTTTGTCATAGAACGTTTTAAATAGCGAATCAACCTTTTCAGCAGAAGATTCCAAAGATATTCTTAGTACGTGTTCGGTATTAGAGATACGCACTAGGATCCACGAATTATCATCAATAATAAATTTTAAACCATCAGTGTAAATTATTTCAATAGAATGAGATTTTAGTGCAGATAATATTTTTTCAAATAATACTTTATTATCGGTTTTTGGATTTATTGGATGCTTGGTTCGTATTTGTCTAAACTTTGAAGAAATTGACAAGCACTCTTTAATCAAATCCTGATTCAAAGAACTAATAATAACACTAGCTAGCAAACCATCTCTACAAGAAGTGAAACTCGGCATTATGAAACCACCACTGCTTCCTTCCCCACCTGATTCAGAATGTGTTTCAAGCATCCGTCGCAACACATTTGATTCGCCTACCTTAGAGAAGTAAATTTGACCGCCATGATCTTTTATATACTTTTCAATAGCCAGACTGGTATCCAGGCTAATTGTAAATTTCTTAAATCCATTATTCCTGATGACGTTTGCAACGCAAAATAAAAGGGTTAAATCAGGATTGAGCTGAACTCCCTCGCTGTTGACCACGACCAATCTGTCACCATCTATATCAAATGCAAAGCCAAAGTTCAAATTATTAATTTTAACCAGATTGCAGAGGTCAACTAGAGGATCAGATGTGGGATCAGGACCTCGAGAAGAGAGTCCCATCGTATCATTTATTCCAAGGTATTTAACCTGATACGAGTTAAGCAAACGGTTCGCAAAATTGCAGGCTGCTCCTCCTCCAAAATCGATTCCCACTCTAACATCTCTATTGGGATGAGTGGGAGGATGAAAGTGATCTAATATGTCAGTCATGTAATGGGGATCAATTTTGAAAGTGTGTCCTATTTGAGAATGTTCATGAATTTTGGTTTCTAATAACTGTTCTAAATCCGACTCAAATAAACCCCTACCATTAATAAGCATCTTTAAGCCATTCCAGGATAAAGGATTATGAGATGCGGTAATCATTAACCCCCCAGTATATTTTCTGGCTTCCCTAAATAATACTGGGGTAGGGGCCATACCTAAGTCGTATACATCAATCCCTTGTTCCAAAAGAGAACCAGTAACAACTTCAGCAACCAGTTTACCAGATGGCCTAGTATCTCTTGCAATTACACAGTTTGTTACATCAAAGTTATCTTTTAAATATGAACCAAAAATCCGGGAGAAACGAGATATCTCCTGTATGGTAAGGTCTTCATTAAATATACCTCTGATTCCTGAGATAGATATCTTCACGATGTTAAAAATATGTATGCAATATTTATGTTAATTGCCTTAAAGCGTTAATAGCAGGCAAGAATTAAGAAAAACGAGAACCGGTAAGCATAACTTCGCATTGTTCACAAATTCGCTTGTCTATGTTTGATTCTATACTATGATGAACGTCACATATAATAAAAGTATACCTCATGAAGTTACATAGTTGAATAAATTTTGTCATAGTGCTTGGAGAATAAGCATTATTTGTAGAAAGATCTTTGGAAATATCATTGATCATTTTCATTACTTCAAAATTATCTTCCAATTTAGCTACTAATGATAAATCGCCACGTGTTCCTCTAATGTAGTTACTAACAGCCGCTTGGGTAATTCCAAGTAGTTTGGCCACCGTCTCTTCCTTCAAATCATAGTCACGAATTAATTTTTTAGATAATATAGCGCGAATAGCAGGTATAAGTGACTTTGACTCAATTTCAGAGGGTAATAACATAATATTTTGTAATTTTCTAATTATATAAAGATTTCAAGTAGACAGACAAACAAAAAATAATTGGGTGATAGATTAGCCTTCTTCCCAGCCTTTATTAAATACACCGTTTTTATGTAACGGAACTGGTTGGCCTGCAGTATATTCTAAAGGTCTCATCCAGAATATAGCATGAGTTGGACAAACACCTACGCATGCACCGTCTGAGATACATCTTTCTGGATAAAAGACAAATGCTTTGCCTCTTTTCCAACCTTCAACAGGTTTAACACGAAGTACATCCGGACCTAATGCGGTACAAATTTCTACACAAAGTGCACACCCAATGCATCTTTGTTCATCAACATCTGGAAGTATAGCAATTGGCATCTAATAATTCACTAAACGTCTAGTAACGATAAAACTATTTAAACTATTTGCCAAATGCAAAACAGTGTTATACAAAGATAAAAAAATCTAGATAAAAAATTATTTTTTAATTTGACGCATTACGTCTACTTGACCACTATGAAGCCAATCTTTCAATTCTTCATGAGACGGTTTTGTATCGTGTTTGCCTTGTAGATGAAGATGAAGTAATACATAATTTACCTGATTCAATAAAACCTTGTTGTCTTCATCGCCCTTACGAGCTTTTGCTTTTAATTCCTCGGGAACGGTTGCCCACCATTCCTCAAATGATCTTACCATTAAAAAATCAGCGTAAAGTTACTTTATAAATATTTTGAAAATTTTTCAAAGGTTTTGATAAATTATGGTCTGAGGTTCGACATAAAAACATTAATTGATAATAGTTTTAATTTGATATGTTTTAAGAATGCCTTTCCTAATTGATGACATTATATCGGCACAAAAGGAATTGGACAGATTTAGATCAACGTTCCATAAGCATAAGAATTCTGTTGATCATGAGAGATTTATTTTTCCCTTTCTGTGTGGGTCATATTTTACCTATAGAAAAATAGATGTAGAAAGAATAGCTTCGATTGCTAAGACTGTATCTAAAGATCCAACATATTTGGATATTGGGTGTGGTTATGGCGATTTTTTAGAAAAGGTAAGACAATATTTACCTAACGCAGAAGGAATGGAAAAAAGTGCCGAAATGTTTTTCAAATTAGGAAGATACAAGCCTGATTACATAAAAATCGGTGATGCATATAATGAAATTGAGAAAAAATATGACGTGATATTCGTTGGATGGATGGAACCTGGTGTTGATTACAGAGACAAAATTGCTAAAAAAACTGAAGTGATAATTACAACATTCGATAAGGGAGGACAATGTGGAATAAATGGTGGATGCGAGTTTGAGGGATTTGGTTACGAGAGAGTGGCAAGCTGGATAACCCCGTCATGGATAGATGTAAACACAGAATTGATGAATAGGTATTACTCAAAAATATCAGATGAAACGGTCAAATCTCTAAGTGAACTAAGAGGAGCACATAATTTATGGTATGTCTATTCCAAACCAAAATACAAGGAAGGTATAAAAGAAAAATTAAGAAGACAAGAAAAAAATCAAGTCGATTTGCCATACCCACATGAAAAAATCCTAGACGAATGCGGATTTGAAGTGGGTGAATTGCTGCGTGTAAGCCCCTCATCACAATCATCGCCAGGATTATGGAAAATAAATTTTGATATATAATGCCGCCCCAAATTGAGGACCTGAGCTTCGCTTTTGAAGCGTTAAAGCAATTTAGAAAATACTCGTTTTCGTTGCATCATGAGAGATTTATTTTTCCCTTTCTGTGTGGGTCATATTTTACCTATAGAAAAATAGATGTAGAAAGAATAGCTTCGATTGCTAAGACTGTATCTAAAGATCCAACATATTTGGATATTGGGTGCGGTTATGGCGATTTTTTAGAAAAGGTAAGACAATATTTACCTAACGCAGAAGGAATGGAAAAAAGTGCCGAAATGTTTTTCAAATTAGGAAGATACAAGCCTGATTACATAAAAATCGGTGATGCATATAATGAAATTGAGAAAAAATATGACGTGATATTCGTTGGATGGATGGAACCTGGTGTTGATTACAGAGACAAAATTGCTAAAAAAACTGAAGTGATAATTACAACACTTGATCAAGGTCTTAGTCTAGCAGCTGAATTTGAAGGATTTGGTTACGAGAGAGTGGCAAGCTGGATAACCCCGTCATGGGAAGACATCAATACAGAAATAACAAACAAGTATTACTCAAAAATATCAGATGAAACGGTCAAATCTCTAAGTGAACTAAGAGGAGCACATAATTTATGGTATGTCTATTCCAAACCAAAATACAAGGAAGGTATAAAAGAAAAATTAAGAGATTGCCTAGTCGATGAAAAGAAGAAGGAAAACAAGGGATATGATTTTGAAGATATATTAGATGAAGTAGGATATAGATATTTAGAAAGCTTTAACGTAGGGGACAAAAGGCATCTTTTGTGGGATATTGTTTTTAATGACTAAAAATTTCAAAAAGACTAATATGATAAATAACTTTAGTAATTTTTAATTGAAAGTAACAACATTAGGAGCTGCCAGAGAAGTTGGAAGATCCGCATTTCTTGTAAATTCGAATAATACAAATATTCTATTAGACTATGGAGTTCTCTTAAAGAAAGAGCCTCTTTTTCCCATAAAGGTAAGTCCAAATGAGATTGATGCTGTTGTAATAACTCATGCGCACTTAGATCATTCAGGATGTGTGCCATCTCTTTTTCTAGACGAGAACACAAGTCTAGAGGCTTTGGCTACAATGCCCACATTTGAACTCTCTCAGTTACTGATACAAGATATGATAAAAATATCCGGATTCTATCTTCCTTTTCAGTATCATGACATGATGAATATGTTGAACCATGCCAGACATATAGATTATAGAAAGAGTCATAATATAAGAGACACCACTATTACTTTTCATGAATCTGGGCATGTCATAGGTGGATCAACAGTTCTCGTTGAAAATGACGAAAAGAGATTATTTTACACAGGGGATATGAATACTCGAGGATCAAAAGTACTAAGACCTGCAGATCTGGATATAGGCGAAATAGACATGTTAATTATAGAAAGCACCTATTCTCAAGCTGAACAGGTTCCTAGAGATCAATCAGAGAGAGAACTAGTAAAATATGCAAAAGAAGTTGTTGAAAGAAATGGTGTATTCTTCATACCTGCATTCTCCGTGGAGAGAGCCCAAGAAATAGCTTGTGTCCTCAAGACCTATGATTTCCCATATAAAATTGCAATGGATGGAATGGCTCTAAAGACTAATGATATAATGCTAAGGTATCCAAAATATTTACGTGATTCTAAAATGTTCAGGAGTTCAATTGAAGATGTAGAAAGAATAACAAGTTGGCACAGAAGGAAAAGAGTGGTCAAAGAGCCAGGAGTAATAATCTCGCCAGCGGGCATGTTAGTGGGAGGAACCGCAGTTTTCTACATTGAGGAAATTTGTAAGAGTCAATACAATGGAATTGCTTTGGTTTCATATCAAGGCGAAGGAACACCAGGACGATCGTTACTAGACAAGAGACAAGTAACTTATAATGGCAGAACAATAAAATGTCTTGCCGAAGTAAATAGATTTGACTTTTCAGGACATAATAGCAGAACAGAATTATTTGAAATTTTAGACAAGGTGAAAGGAGACCCTCAAGTGCTAACAGTGCATGGTGATAACTTATCATGCACCAAATTTGCTGAAGAAATTGTTGAAAAATACGGATATAGGGCTCATGCCCCAGAAGCTGGTGAAGTAACAACAGTATAATTGAGAAAAAACGGTACAAATAATATAAAATAAAATAAGATGGAGATTTGTAAGGAATATATTATTTCACTTGAAAAGTAGTAGAAATATCCTTAATATTCATTCGACCATTAATAGTGGGCAATACTTTCTATGGGAGAAAATAAATAATTCGTGGTATGGGATATATGAGGATTCGATATTGAAAATCACTTTGCCTGAAATTAAGGGCAATCTGACATATGAATATGATTCGTTTCCTATAATAGCGAACTGGCAACAACCTATATTTAGACTAGATGATAAATACGATGAAATAATAGAGGATATTTCAAGAAGAGATAAAGTCGTTGAAAACATCACTAAGAAATATATTGGATTACGCATCATGAGACAAAAGCCAATTCAATGTATTATATCGTTTCTATGTTCAAGTAATAACAATATTCCAAGAATTCGATTCATCTTACGAAACCTTTCCAGAAAATTCGGGAAGAAAATAGAGTGGGACAACAACACTTTTTACACGTTTCCCACATTAAAAACACTAGCAACAATCTCTCAGTCAGAACTGTTGCATTGTGGATTTGGATATAGGGCTGAATACGTACGAAAAACTGTAAAAACTATTATAGATCAAGAAATCGATATGCAATTGATCAAGGATTCAGATTATGTAAAGTCCAAGCAAGAAATAATGAAATTAAGTGGAGTTGGAGAAAAGATTGCAGACTGTATTTTATTATTCGCATTTGACAAGGTAGAAGCGTTTCCTATGGATACTTGGATTATAAAACTTCTTCAAAAAAAATTGGGTCAAATGATAATACCAGATTCAGAGTTAAAAATAAATGATAAATTTACCCCGAGTCAGTATAGACTTGTTTCAAATAAAATAAGAGATCATTATGGCAAATATTCTGGATATGCTCAACAATTTCTATATTACAGTATTAGAGAAGAAAATGGTAGAAGGTGGTAATAAATAATTATGTCAGCCGTAGTAGCTGTTACCTACTACTAACAATAACATACCTGTATCTGTGCCTATTTTCATGAGTTTTTCTTATTCTTTTTGTTTGAAGACTTTTTTGAGCTAGAAGGAGTACTCTTTGTAGATTTAGGGGTTGAAGACTTTTTTGAGCTAGAAGGAGTACTCTTTGTAGATTTAGGGGTTGAAGACTTTTTTGAGCTAGAAGGAGTACTCTTTGTAGATTTAGTTAAGACACTTTTTTCTATCCTTGACATCCTTTTTTCAATCTCCTTGATTGATGTTTGAGTTTGTTTCAAGGAAACTGCTTGTTTTTCAATAGATTTAAGGCCTTTTTGTATAGGCGGAGACGTCTTTTGCATTTTTTGAATTTCTTTAAATAGCCTATCCACGTTCTTATTGATAGTTTCCAAGTTCTTGGTTATTGGAGTTAAATCAATTTCTTTATAATCAGGCCTCTTTGCAATGGTTTTTCTAATTGAACGCCCAGCTTTATCTTCATCTTCTTCTTCATCGTCATCATCTTCTTCTAATTCTAACTCTTCGTCTTCATCTTCTTCTTCATCGTCATCATCTTCTTCTAATTCTAACTCTTCGTCTTCATCTTCTTCTTCATCGTCATCATCTTCTTCTAATTCTAACTCTTCGTCTTCATCTTCTTCTTCATCGTCATCATCTTCTTCTAATTCTAACTCTTCGTCTTCATCTTTTATTTCCCCCTTGATTTGCTCGTTTTTATCCAAGTTTGAAGAACCATCCTCTAAATTTGAAACGCGATCATCATCATCTGCAACAGTAATTATTTCTTCTTTCCTGTTTAAAAGAACAGGAAAATATTGAATCTCCAGAGACATATTTTTATCTATACAGAGAAATAAAAACCCCAAATATTAAAAGTGATCTCTATAAATTATTACAAAGTAATAAAAAAATACTAACTAACTTTGGGTTTTAGTTCTTCAGTGAAAGTATTATAGATTGACAAAGCCTCTTCTTCGCTTTTTGCACCAACTATTGTTGCCGCCCCGCTTGTAAGAAAGCTGATCAGTAATTGATTTGCATTTGATACTGTTAGGCCCAAATTACCTTTTGATTTTAACACGTATCCATTTGATTCAGCGATTTTTAATATATTTGACAAATCTACTTCGTTCGTAATTTGTGCTGGAGTAACAGTATAAGTTCTCTTTCCACGATCTCTTCCACACAATTCTTCCACCAAAATTGAGGGAATGCTGATATCTTTTTGTTCTACGTTTAATCCACATGACGGACATTCATCATGTCTATTCATTTGAATTTTATCAAATACTAAGTCATTTAGGTCTATATACAGTAATTTATTTACCAGAGACGGTTGTTGTCCGGTAGCTATTTTCACTGCCTCAGATACCTGGACTCCAGAGACAAGGTACAGTATTGACGGATGTACACCTTCGGTGCTACATGTTGGCATTTCATCTTCGGATAATTCAGGGAAAATACATCTAAGGCATGCACTTTGGTTAGGGAGAATAGTAAATACCGAACCAACCATTCCAAGAGCTCCAGCATAGATGAATGGAATCCCGAGTTTTAGACAAGCATCATTTAACGCATATCTTGCATCTATACTATCCAATGCGTCAATGACAATATCACAGCCTTTGACAATTTTCTCGGCAGTATACTTTGTAACTGAAATGGGGATAGCTTCTAACTTTACTGCAGGATTCATTTTCTGCAATCGATCCAATGCAGCTTCGACTTTTACCTTTCCTATATCCGAATCAGTGTACAAATGTTGTCTATGGAGATTAGAAATTTCTATCACGTCTCTGTCAACAATTCGAATTTTTCCTATTCCCATTCCTACTAATTGAGTTAAAACAGGGTTGCCTATTCCTCCAGCGCCAACAACACATATCGTAGTATCTTTGAGTTTCTCCATTCCAACATAGCCTATTTCTTCGAGCATAATTTGTCTAGAGTATCTAAGCATTTCTTGATTAGTTATTTCAGCTCCTCCGGCTACAGCAGGTAAAATATAGATCGAATCCCCTTCTTTTAGAGCAGAATTCATTCCTGCATTGTTAAATCGCATATTTTTTCCATTAATGTAAATGTTGATTAATGCTCTGGGCTTGCCGTTGATGTCTATAACCCTACGTTTAAAATCATCTCCCATAATATCGGATACAATATTGAAAGCTTCGTCTAATGTCGAAGCGTCGATAGACATTTTTTTTTCTCCTGCACCTTTATTCAATACTGATGGAATAACAAATTCAACTGTGGTCAATTATACATAACACCTCAAATTTTCGATTTATATCCGTTTGTTCAATGTATCATTGCCGACACAAGTCTAATATCAGGCTTTACAGAATTAGGAGTAGGAAGCAAATCTATCACAGATTCGGTAGTTTTTAATCCATTACCTGTGACATAACAAACAATATTTTCATCCTTTTCAATTCTATTGTCCTCTATTAGCTTCTTTAGAACACCGACTGCAACACCGCCTGCAGGTTCAGTGAAGATTCCTTCCGATTTAGCAAGTAATAATATAGCATCTTTGATTTCCGCATCAGTGACTTTCTCTCCAATCCCATTAAATTGTTTTAGACGCTTTAATACGTATAATCCATCACCAGGGTCGCCAATTGCCAAGCTTTTTGCTACTGTATCAGGTTTCTCTACTGGTATCACTTCATTGGATCTATTTTTAAAGGCATCTACAATAGGTGCACATCCATTAGGTTGTGCGGCAATGATTCTTAAATTGGATATATCTGAGATCAACCCGAGGTTCATTATTTCTTCAAACCCTTTGCAAATAGCATTTAACATGGCACCACTTCCTACAGGAATTACCAGCACATCAGGAACAGTCCAGTTCAATTGTTCCAATACTTCAAATGCTAGTGTTTTGGAGCCTTCCACGTAGTAAGGTCGCATATTTATGTTTACAATTCCATAACCGTTAGAGTCTCCGATCACTGAAGCGATCCTGTTGGCATCGTCGTAAGTACCATCAACTGCTACAAATTTACCTCCATAAGATAATGCTTGAGCTATTTTAACATCTTCTATGTCCGATGGTGCAAAAATATAACAAGGCAAATTAGCTCTTGCAGCATGAGCAGCAGTAGCGGATGCAAGGTTTCCAGTAGATGCACAACCCACGGCAGCTAAATTCATTTCTTTAGCCTTTGAAACCGCTACACCTGCAGGTCGATCCTTGAAAGAAAAAGTTGGATTTACTGAATCATTCTTGATGTATAAATTCTTAAATCCACCAAGGTTATTGCCCAAGTTTTCTGCTTTTTGTAATGGAGTAATTGAACCATTCAAACTCACTATATTTTTTTTATCTTCTATAGGAAGGATTTCAAAATATCTCCAATAAGTTAAATCTGTCCGATTTTCAAAAGTATGTTTAGTTATATTATTATCTATTTTATATTGGACATCCAGTGGCCCAAAGCAATCCTCACAGATATATAAAAACCTCGGGGAATACTCTTTATTGCATTCTCTACACTTTAGCGCGCTTATAATTCCCATTATTTCTGATTATTAATTAACAATATAATAGATAAATCTCTCTAAATAATATTTAGTATTACTTAACCATCATATGTCTATCTGCCCAATTCATTGTGAAAACAAGAACGATTTCCTGTGTGACATGCGGGATTTATGGAGTTTACAAGATATAATAACGCATCAGAATCGCAGTCAACCAATATTTTCTCAACGGGTTGAATATTACCTGACTCTTCGCCTTTCATCCATAATCTGTTATGAGATGTACTCCAAAAATGGGCATTCCCTGTTTCAACAGTTTTGGACAAAGCATGTTTATTTGCATATCCAAGCATCAAAATGTCCTTTGTTTTTATATCCTGAACAACTACAGGAATAATACCATTTCTTTTTTCAAAATCGATTTTATCAATGGATTTTAACACCGCAAAGTGATTGAAGCAAATTGATATAAAAATTTATAACAATGAATCAAGAATCGCCTACGGATTCAAATAAAGTAAGTTATTATGATAATAGTCGTTTGACAAACTGGCATTAGAAAGAGTTTCGGTTAAATAACACGAGATACCAAGAATAACAACGACATTACCGCATATGACAATAGACAAGGAGAAACTTGATACAAAAACCCTTCACATTGGATTTGATGATACTGATTCAATAAACGGAAGATGTACCACTCACTTGTCATTTCTAATAGCAAGAATATTGATTAAAAAGTTCAATGTAGAGTTTATCGATTTTCCGCTATTAATAAGGCTAAATCCCAATGTTCCTCTTAAAACTAGAGGTAACGGTGCAGTATGTTTAAGGATCAAAAGCAATAACAATGAAAAAATCAAGGAAGAAGTTTCACAAATTATAGAGAATTATTCGGATATAGGCGATGGTGCAAATCCGGGTTTAGCTTTCTATGAAGAAAATAACATTAACAAAGACTTGTCACAGTTTAGCAAAAATGCAATGGATACTATATTAAGTAAACAATTAGCCATAAAAATAGCAAAAAAGTACAATATGCAATTTCGAGTCTACGGGAAAGGCCATGGAATTGTAGGCGCACTATCGGCTATAGGATGTGTTTTAGACTCAGATCATACTTTTGAAACGCTAGCCTACAGGAGAGAAGAAAATATAGGAAAAAGCAGAAAAACAAACGATTTTAAAGTAAAAAGACTAAGCGAAGAATCCTATCCATATACTTATAATAACTATGATCAAAAAAACTCGAGGGTTCTGATTACACCCCATGGTCCTGATCCAGTATTTTGTGGTATTAGAGGCGAAGATCCATTATTGACTTTGTATTTTTTAAAAAATTTGTGTATAGAAGAAGTGCTGGATGGCTACATGATATTTAGATCCAATCAGGGAACAAATCTTCATCTTACAAAAGAGAAACGAAGAGTAGACATGAAACCTTATACGGCAGGATACATTAATTGTGAAGTCACAACAATGCCCTATACAATTAATGGCGGACATGTAATCTTCAAGATAAAAGATAGGTACGACTATGTGTTACCAGTTGCAGTATATCAACCGACAGGTCTAACTAAAGTTGCAAGAGGGTTAGCAATTGGAGACAAAATTGAGATAGGGTATGGTGTACATCTGAAATCAAATAATCAAACTACACTCAATTTGGAATATTTGATTGTCAAAGAATTGGGTAAAGTTTTTGAAATCAAGAATCCCACTTGTACTATATGTCTAAAAAGTATGAAATCAGAGGGTAGAAGTAAAGGGTATGAATGCCAAGTTTGTAAAACAAGAATTAGATCATTAGACAAAATAAAGATAGAGAAGGAGAGAGAAATTAAAAGTGGTTTGTATATTCCAGAACCTATTGCACACCGTCATCTTACAAAACCAATTTCAAGATACGGTATGGAAAAACGATATGATCGATTTGAAGTAATACGCATGCTAAAGAGCATAGTGTGGATAAATGATAGCGGGGGGTTGATTTGAACTTACGGCTGGCGTTATAGCACAGTAACCGCTCTGCGGGTTATGAGCCCGCCGGGATAACCTAGCCCCTAAAAAGGTCTGGCTTCCCCACCCCGCTAACTAATATTTGTAATATAAGGAGTATATATACGGTATAGATCTGTTATCAAGAGGCATAATTTTGATTGAATTTAGCGGTGATAGTGTATATAGCACAACTTTATACAAAGAAGACACATATTCATTGAATAGTATTTTAGTAACTCTATCAAGAATATATCGATCTTCATAATCGAGTACGAAAACTGATGTTATTTGATATTTTGTTTATTTTGGAAATAATCAAAGCAAATAATATCATCATATAAATGACTGTGTAACAACAACCCTATTTCCATTGTTTTTCATTTGTACAGCAATATTTCCGAGATAATCTATATTTCGAATGCGGGAGATGGGATTTGAACCCACGGACCCCTAAGAGATGAGGTATCTCAAATCCTGGTTTCTGAGCATCGTGTTTTTTCCAACTCACGCCTTTGACCAGGCTTGGCAACTCCCGCATAAAATATTCATGAAAAATCCAACATATATTCTAATAAAAACGAAGGCTACTCCATCTCCTGGTCTCCAACCAAATTCACAAAAATATCATCCAATGTAATAGGCGCGACTGAAAAGGATAAATTGCTACGCACCATAATTTCAGATATTTCTCTTAAATTGCGTTCAAATGTGAATAGCCTTACAGAATCTGAACTCATGGTGATTATTTTTCCAAACGAGCTAACTAGATTTTTCAAGTCAAAAATGTTGAGGGCTTTTGATATGTGGATATCAATTCTTATTTGATAATTTAGCGTGCCTCTTAAATCATTCATATTTCCTTTAGATATAACCTTACCTTGATCTATGATAAAAATAGAATCAGATAAAATTTCAGCTTCGTCCATATAATGAGTAGTTAGTACGATCGTAACACCTCTATTCTTCCAATCTTTAATTATGGACCACACTTGACGTCTTGAAACAGGATCGAGACCGATAGTAGGTTCATCCAAAAACAACAAAGGCGATTCAGTAGCCATAGCCATTCCAACCAGGATTTTTTGTTTCATGCCACCAGAGAGATTTAGAGCAGGAACATCCTTAGCTGAGTAAAGATCTAATCGATTTAGGATTTCGGTAGTCTTGTTAGCGGCAACATCCTTTCTTTCGCCACGTATTTTTAGCCAATTATAAATATGATCCCAAGGTGTTAATGCTCGTAAAGGTCTTCCCTCTTGAGGTACAATAGATATCATCTGACGAATTCTCTCTGGATACCTCAACACATCCTCCCCAAAGATAGTTATTCTCCCTGAGGTAGGTAACATTTGAGTAGAACAAATACGGATAAAAGTAGTTTTGCCAGCACCATTTCTTCCCAATAAAGTAGATATTTTCCCTTCCTCAATTTGCAAAGAGACATCATCAAGTGCCTTCTTATTGGAATTCTTGTAGATCTTATTTACATTAAATGACTCTATGGCAAACATTAAGATCCGAGTTGCAAAAGTTACAAGATTCTAGAATGCATCTTTTTTGAATTCCTTCGAAAGATCCTTTAATAAATTCTTTTGAGTATCATTGATTTTATCAGGGAGTTTTACATTCACTTTCACATATTGACTTCCACGTCCAAATTTTCCATATCTTGGTAAACCTTTTCCTTTCAACTTGAAAATGACATTTGCTTTGGTACATGACGGTATTTTAAGCTTTTCAGTCCCATCTATGGTTGGAACCTTAGTCTCGGTTCCTAAGATTAAATCAATAAATGAAACATCATAATTGTACATTAGGTCACCATCTTCAAGAACTTTGAAAAGTTGATGAGGTAGGACATGGATGCGTACCAACAAGTCTCCACTTGCACCTCCTGGGACACTCTCTCCTTTTCCAGATATCCTCAGTGTAACTCCATCCTCAACGCCAGAGGGTATGTCAATCTTTAGATTATTTGTTTTCCTAACTTTCCCCTCTCCATGGCATGTATTGCATGGTTTTTCAAGAATTTTTCCCTCTCCATGGCATGTATTGCAAGTGTCTAGAGAGATAAAGGTAGAAAATTGATTTTGGTTATATACCCTACGGGTCTGTCCTTGCCCATTACATGTTGGACAAATTTTTGGACTTGTACCTGGAGCAGCTCCGGTTCCCGAACAGACCGAACAATTCTCAATTATGGGAATCTGTACTTCTTCTTTTTTGCCCTTTACTACTTCTTCCAAGGTCATGCTTACGTCATATAATAAATCTCTGCCTCTCCGCCTTCTGGTTGTGGTCCCAGAATTGAAGCCGAAAGGATCGCTACCAAAACCGCCTCCACTTCGACCACCACCCATCCTACCAAAAATTTGTTCAAAAATATCACCAACGTTACCAAATCCAATATCCTTAAAGATTTCAGCAAAATTGTCTTCCGATCCTCGGAAAACTTCTTCATTTCCAACGTGTCCATATGCATCATATCTCTTTCGTTTTTCCGGATCAGATAGTACAGCGTAAGCCTCAGAAATTTCTTTAAATTTTTCTTCTGCTTCTGGCGACTTATTGCGATCGGGATGATACTTTAATGCAAGTTTTCTATATGCAGATTTTATTTCATCTTTAGTAGTAGATTTTTGAACCCCTAGTACTTCATAATAATCTCTTTTACTCATCGTTGATCACAAAATAATTGAATGTGGTTGTTTATACATCAGTTCTACTATTTCATTTATTATTGCTGGTTTCGGTACCACTACCACCAGTGGTTGCAGATCCTGAATTATTTTCGCTAGTATTTGGACCCTGTGTATTTTCACCTGTAGGAGGAGATTGAGTTGTAGATGTTTCGGGACCGGGTTCTCCTGGACCAGATCCAGAATCGGGCCCAGCAGCCGTATTGGAAGCATTTTGCTGAACGGATTGATATGCAGCTGTGCTTATTTCGGCCAATACATTTTTCAGATCCGTTATTTTTGCTTTTGTCACATCAATATTATTAGATGAGATCGAGTCTTTTAGCTCCTGAACCGTTTTATTGACTTTATCCTTTTGTTCAGCAGTTACTTTGTCCTTTAGATCTTGATTTACCAATTTTTCAGCCGAGTATATCAAATTATCCGATTCGTTTCTTAATTCGGCCTCCTCACGTTTCTTTTTATCTACTTCAGCAAATGCATCCGAGTCTTTCTTTAATTTTTCTATTTCCTCTTTTGATAATTTTGTGCTTGCTGAAATGGTGATTTTTGATTCTTTTGAAGTAGCAAGATCTTTTGCTGTTACGTTCAATATTCCATTTGTATCAATATCAAAGGTTACTTCAATTTGTGGGACAGATCTGGGAGCCGGTGGAATACCAGACAGGTTAAACATACCCAGTGAAACACAATCAGCAGCCATTGTTCTCTCTCCTTGGACTACATGTATGGTAACTGCCGTTTGATAATCTGCAGCTGTAGTAAACACTTTACTCTTCTTTGTTGGAATAGTAGTATTTCTCTCAATTAGAGTTTCCTTAAGTCCACCCATAACTTCTACACCAAGAGTCAAAGGAGTGACATCGACCAATAGGATATCAGTAGACACTTCTCCTGAAATAATAGCACCTTGAATTGCCGCACCCATGGCAACTGCCTCCATTGGATCCACACCACGCTCAGGTTCTTTATTCATGACAGATTTTACAAACTCCTTTACTATCGGCATTCGGGTAGGACCACCCACCAAAACTATCTTCTCAATATCCGTAGCTGATAATTTTGCATCTTTTATGGCTTGCAACATTGGATTTCTACATCGCTCTACAACCGGTCGAAGCAATTCCTCCAATTTTGCTCTATTCAAAGGAATTGCGAAATTTTTTGGTCCTGTAGATTGATCATATGCTAAAAAGGGCAAATTTATTTCTGTTGTTACTATATTGGATAATTCAATTTTTGCTTTTTCAGCGGCCTCCCGAATCCTCATCATAGCCGCTTTGTCGTTTCGCACATCTATTCCCGATTGATTCTTAAATTCGTTAACAAGATAATCTATCAAAATATTGTCCATGTCAGTGCCACCCAGTTGAGTATCACCAGATGTACTTTTTACTTCAAATACACCACCACCCATTTCCATAATGGTAACATCCAGAGTTCCCCCACCAAAATCAAAAACCATGATTTTGAGATCACTTTGTACTTTGTCTAATCCGAAAGCCAGCGATGCAGCCGTAGGCTCATTTATGATTCTCACGACTTCTAGTCCAGCAATCTCTCCTGCATCTTTTGTTGCTTGTCTTTGATTATCGTTAAAATATGCTGGAACAGTAATTACAGCTTTATCAACAGTATCTCCTAGAAATGCTTCAGCATCCTTCTTGATTTTCTGAGGTACAAATGCAGATATCTGTTGCGGAGTATATTCCTTTCCAAAAACCTTAAACTTGTAATCGGTGCCCATTTTCCTCTTTGCAGCGATAACAGTTCCTTCAGGATTTGAAAGCATTTGACGTCTTGCAGGTTCACCAACAAGTAGCTGACCATCTTGTGAAAACGCAACCACCGATGGAAAGGACTTTCCCCCAATGGAGGTACCCTCAGCAGCTTGTATTATAACTGGTTTTCCACCGCTCAAAGCAGCAGCAGCAGAATTACTAGTTCCTAAATCGATTCCTATTATTTTTCCCATTTAATCGTCATCTCCTTTTGTATTTTCTTTATTATCACTATCGATATTTTTAATTATCTTTTTAGACACTTCAACCAAACTGGGACGAAGAACGCGTTCGTTTAATAAATAGCCCTTTCGGATTTCTTTAGTAATTATGTTTTCTTCCATATCATTTTCAAAATAAGAAAACGCGATAATTTCGTGAAAGTTAGGATCAAAAACACTGTTTAAAGCTCGTATTTCCTTCACATCTTCTTTTTCCAAATATGTATCAATATTCTTTAGTATGTTAGTTAATCCTTCAAGAATAGAGCTATCAACCTTGTGATGTTTTAGAGTATCCAAAGCGCGTACGAAATCTTCTCTCAAATTAATTATGGTCGACAGCATTTCTGCCTTTACTGAAAGTATTCTCAACGTATTTTGCTTTTCAATATTCTTTCTATAGTTATCAAAATCGGCTATGCTATACTTTAATTTGTTAAAAGTTTCATCATACAAATTTCGATAGTGTTCAAGGTCATCACGTGTAGTTTTTAATTCTGCAGATAATTCTTCGGCAGTTAATTCCGTATTTGACTCATAATCATTTTCATCATGAGAATTATTATTAGAATTAGAATTATTATTAGAATTAGAATTATTATCTAACAAAAGATAATCATCACCTTGATCATTAGTAGTTGGATCTTTTTTTATGGTTTTATCCATGCTAATAAATTTGGGTAAATCTAATAATTAGATATCGATTTCTTCTTGAAAATATAGAAGTATAAATCAAGAAAGAACTGAATGATTGTAACTATGAAGTTAAAACTAATTATCAAGCATAGTTGCTTTTTATAGAAGACCTCGCTCCACAAGCCTCGCAGATCATAAAACCTAACTTTTTGATTTTTTCTGTTCTAGTATCTGGGCTACCACAAACAGGACAAATAACGTAATCCTTTACATATCTGTCTATCAGACCAGAAAATGAAGATACTGGTTTTCTTCCCAAGAAAATAACTCTTTCACCTGTAATATATCCTGCAGAAGCCAATTCTTTATTGAGATAGAGTAATAATTTTTCAGGATCGCGTCTGAGTGCTTTTGGGAAATCCATAAAATTCCTAAAAATTGTTCTTTGACCAACCCATATTACTCTTGGAATAGGAATTTCAAGCCTTGAAACTTCTTTCTTAACGACATTTCCGAGTTTGTTTTGTAACCTATCTAATAATGACATGTACCCCGACTCATCTTGAATTGACATAACTAAACTACGATAAACCATTTAATTTACGTTATGAATGTATCTTAGACATGTGAATGAGTGGAACAAGAATTATTAGCATAAAACACCAAAATCTATCCAAATGAGAATTAGCGGTTCTTGGTTATCCATTCGATAAAGGGGGTCATAGTTTGGTATGGTAAATCATTAGTTTTTTCTACGTTATAGCTTAGCATGACCATTCTATTTAGCAACACACTATGTAAATTCTTGTCCACTTGGTCTCTTTTAAGGGGATCATAGATTTCAAAAAAGCATTTTTGTTTATAATAAGAAATATGATGGGCGTAGCAAAGCATCAAAAGCGTGGGATCTCTACTAATTCTTTCATTTATCACAGTTTGTTCAAACGTGGGATTATTCTGAAGTTCAACATAAATCTGAAGAACTCTCCTTTGATACTTTTCTTTAATGTAATCGTTATCAAATTCAGTATTGCTTCTAGATTGAAATATTTCACGCTTTAATTGGTCAATGGTTTTCCTAGTAATATCTTTTGCAGACAGTATATCCAAATTATTCTTAATACCATAGTTTTTACCAAAAAGAAAAAAGATTCCTAGAATTTCATTTTCCTTAACAAATGGGAAGATCAAATTGCCATCTAGAAATTTTAATATTCTCTCATAAATATCAGCAGGCAAGAAAAATCCCATGTAGGAATCAGAAACTACTGTCACATCATTGGAAAAGTCCCAATGATATAAATAAATATTTTTGCACCAAAATGATCTAAAATTTCTAGGGTATAAAATTAAGCCTTGGAGTAAAATCCGGGTTTTCTTTCATATATTTGACCATCGCTCATTGCCTTTTTGATATAAGACCTGGCATCTGAATCTGTGAACTTGGCTGTTTTTATCAGTTCACCTATGAACACATTTTCTTCAACATCATTCTTTTCTTCCCCTGAAATGCTAGAAAATATTTCCATGAAAAGTTTTAACTTGGATATCTCGCTGAAAGGTTTACCATGTAATACCCCTAAATCAACCTTACCAGTATTTACGTCAACACCAGCAGTTTCTAACATTCTTTGAACTAGAAACAATGATCTTTCAGCATCTTCTCTATCAACTCTATCCTTTAGCAATAATCTTGCTCTGGCAGTTGCGAGTCTAACCAACCCCTCCAATTGCCTAGGAGTTACAGTAATCATGCTATCAGAATCAACATTTCTCATTTTCATATAATAATCACGAATGATATTTATCGCCTCTGGAGTCAATTCAGGTTCTACAATTTGTTTCGCAAATGCGAGATATTTACTAAAGAGATCTATGTTGATTGCTCCTTGTGATGATTTTTGTACATCCTTATGAATTTCTAATATATGAGTAGCTATTTTACTATCCTTTTCTTTCTCGGGTAGATCTCGTATTACATACACAAGATCGAATCTAGTAAGGAGAGGTATTGGAAGATTTACATTTTCAGTGATATTTTTATAAGGATCATATTTTCCGTACATCGGGTTTGCGGCAGATAGAATCGAGGTTCGGGCATTTAATGTGGCTACGATACCACCCTTTGCTACAGAACATGTTTGTTGCTCCATAACTTCATGGAGCGCAGAACGATCTTCAGCCTTAATCTTGTCAAATTCATCTATACAAACCAATCCTTGATCTCCTAACACCACGGCACCTGCCTCAAGCATCATTATGCCAGATTTATCTCTTACAACTGCAGCTGTCAAACCGGCTGCTGTAGAACCCCTTCCAGAGGTGTACAAACCTCTAGGTGCTATTTTTGCAGCAAATTTTAACATTTCAGACTTTGCAGTTCCTGGGTCCCCAACCAATAACACATTAATGTCACCCCTTCGGGTTGATCCATCGTCTAATTTTTTAGTAATTGAACCCACGATTAGCAACAATATTGATTCTTTTATCACTTCATGGCCATATACATGAGGGGCAAAAGATGATACTAATTTATCATATATATCGGGCTTTCTTGACAACATCAATATTTGTCGTTCATCTTCAGCACTTATGGAAATACGTTCAATAGAACGAGTTTTCTTATCTCCGGCTCTACCACCAAGATATTCGATGTTATTCCCTTCCATTCGTAACCTAAATAGAGAAGTTTTTTGTGCTGCAGCATTTGCTGAACCAAATGAATATTCCTGATCTATCCTAATAATACCAGTTAACATGATTCGATCTCCTGGTCTACATTGATCAACCAAATCACCTAGAATTGTTACTTCTATGTAATGAGGCAGTTGTCCCGCTGGCAAATCCTCGGGTAACTCTTGTAATCTAACCAACTGAAAGTCAATAAATAAGCTGCTCTCTACATCCATTTCCAATTCTTTTTCGGAGCAATTAAGGCATCGCAATGGTTTTTTTAAGGCTAATCCTTTTAGCTGTGAAAAGCTGATCTGATTGCAATTAAGACATCTATATGCAATTCTTTTTCCCAATGGTTTAACTTCAGAGGAACGTACTACCATCCCAGAAACACCTAACAGTTTGTTAATAACATCTGCATTGATATCACGCAATCCTTTCTGAACAGCATAATTTCCCATTCTTACTCTAATATGCTCCCGTATTTCATGGGCGTAATCTGGATGAATTTCTAAAAGAATAGAAGTAACAGCCTCGTTAAAAGCTGAGAACATTTCATCTGGATTATGAGTAATGTCCTTTGCTAATGATGGAGCAAAGCTATCAAAATCAATATAATCGACGGTAATGGAAGTAGAAGAAGTAGCTACCATATTATTTATCTTGTCAAAATACTTGTAGTTACCATCCCGATCCTTAAATGAACGTAGAAAACTTTCTAATTCATTTGACAATGCAGATATGGTTTGTTGTTCTTGTTCCTGTTCTTGTACATTTCTTGATGAAGAAGAAGAATTTGAGGGGTCGGTATCACTCAAGTCTTAACACCAATTTCTTAAACTTGGATGTCATATAATAAAAATTCTCATAGAGAAATTTTTCTTCTACCGAGAGTTTTTCCTCAAGTTCAGGTACTAACGGTGATGAAGCTGAAAGTTTGACAATTTTTTGTAACCTAGATGCAATAAAAGGGTTCAGAGCTACGATTAATGATTCTCTATCTTTATCGTCGATATTATTAAGGTAATTATTTACTTTGGCATAGAAATCTGGTTCTATTGTAGATAACATGTGACTCTGCGATATTCTTTCGCGATTTAAAGCTCTCTTTATATAAGAAAGTTGATCATCATCATGAATTTCTACTACATCATGTTTGCTCAAAATAATAGAGATCCATCTGGGTATAGAGGTCATATCTCCCTCCTTGGCACTAATAAAAACAAGTGGACGTATGGATAATTCAAAATCTCTCAAGTAAATCACACGTACATCCTTTAGAATATAATCTAACGAAGAAAAAGTATAAAGAATAGAAATATCATCCATTTCTAAAAATAGTTTATCTATGTTGTTATTAGGTGGTATTGTGGGCGTTGTTGATGATGATGGGGATGGGGATGATGATGATGGCGATTTCACATACTTAATTATCTCTATGAGTTAATAAGATTTCAATCCCAGGGAACTTGAGACATTGAATAATTTTAAATTGGCAAGGGATGGACTATACATCTGGATGGAAAAACAGCGGAAGCCGAAGGAAATTTCTGATATTATGTGGGTGGAAAAATATAGACCAACACGGTTGGATCAAATAATTAATCAAAAAGAAATTGTAAAAGGGCTAGAAAATTTGTTAAAAAAACCAAATGAACTACCGCATTTATTATTTACTGGATCTGCAGGTACAGGCAAAACTACAACAGCTCTATGTTTGGCTAGAAAGATTTTAGGAGAAAACTGGAAGAGAGATACACTAGAGCTAAATGCATCAGATGAAAGAGGAATCAAAATGGTTCGTGAAAGGGTAAAAGAATTTGCCTCGATAATGAAACTTTCCATAAATCAAGATACTGATGATAAGCCATTCAAGATTATTTTATTGGATGAGGCAGATGAAATGACATCCGAAGCACAGACAGCCTTGAGAAGAATAATAGAGGATAGTTCTAAAACGACCAGATTTATTTTTATTTGTAATTATTTATCTCATATAATTGAGCCGATACAAAGTAGATGTGTAATCTTCCGATTTTCTAGAGTCTCAGAAGACGAAATAGTAGAATATTTAAAGAATATTTGTAAAAGCGAAGGAGTAAAGGTTGAAGAAAACGCTCTTCACAAAATCTATGAACACACCAACGGAGACTTGAGATATTCGATAAATATTTTGCAAGCCGCTGCTGCAAGTGGAAATGTAAACGTGCAGCAAGTTCAAAGTGCGATAGGCATCTCAGGAAGAAGCAAGATTGCTGAAATAGTTAATTTGGCCATTAACTCGAAATTTAATGAATCAAGAATAAAATTATTAGAATTACTAAACGTATATGGAGTATCGGAAACTGATTTTCTAAGATACGCTAATGAAGAGATCTATAAACTTGAATTAGAGAACCCTTTTGAAGTATCAACTATTATTGCCGAATATGATTATAGACTTGCAAATGGTGCACATCCTGAAATTCAACTGGCAGCCTTCTTGGCACAGCTTGGAAAATTAAATTTGAAGAATAACAAAAAATCTATTTAAAAGTCGTCTTCAAATTCATCTCCGCCATCTTCCTCTGTTACATCGTCAAAGTCTTCTTCAAATTCCTCACGTTCTTCGGCGGTTTTATATGGAATATCGGCTTCTCCTAAATTTCCACAAACAGGACACTTAAATTCAATTGTTTGGCCTTCAAGATCCAATAGAAATTCTTTGGTGAAAACCTCATCGCAATTTGAGCAAACTAATGTGGTTTGAATATTTTCTTGAGTAAATTTATGAGACTGTACCCGAAAGATTGTGTTCACCATACTTATTTTACCTATAAGAATCAGTCTTTATTATAAGCCTTATCTTTTTATAAACCTAAGGATTAAGATGCCAGTGTCAGTGCAAGCATAAACAGAATATTAACCTAGTTCATATCCAACATTTTGTGCATTTGTGGGATTACTCTTACATCTTTATAAAAAGGGTATACTTCGTCATAGATTTTTAAAATGTGTTCAGTGGATGGAGAGTCGAATTGATAGCTTGGTTGAAGTGTTATACCACTTAAATTACCAATATTGGAGCACTGAAAGATTTTAGTCGTTAAATCTCTAATTTCGTTTGTAGTTGTAGAATTTGTAAATACAATCTTTACAAATGAAATCTTATCGGTCCTGTTTAGGGCTAATTCCAAACATTTTAATTCATTTTGTATCAGGTCATCATAGGATTTGGATGGTTCGATCACTTTTGAATCGGAAGTCTTGAATTCAACCTTACAAATATCAAAGTATGGCAACACTGACTCAAATCTTTGCCAATCAAAACAAGATGACTCAAGATAAGTCTTGATATTCAATTCATTCTTAACAAAATTTGCAAGTGCGATCAAAGATAATGGTTGTAACAAAGGTTCACCTCCAGTAAAATTTACCTTATAGATTTTAGGCTGAAGGTGCTGATGAATAAGTCGTTTAGCTTCATCAATAGTATAACTTTTTCCACTCTTAGTAGATAGAGAATATTTTGTATCACACCAATAACACCGGAGATGGCAACCTGAGAACCTGATGAATAAGGTTTTTGTACCCGCAAATATACCTTCACCTTCAATACTCACAAATAACTCATTTAATTGGACTCTGTCAAGTACCTCTTGATTACTGTTAATGTTTGAGATTTCAATACTACTATGATTAATGGTTGGCATATTGTGTTTTATCCTCAATTCCTGCTTTTGAAAATGCATGTTTTCTATTCATACAAGATTCACATATTCCACATTGTTTGTTTCTACTGTCTATGGAGATGGAACTGCTGCCCTTGTTATCGCTATGTGTTCCTAGATAGCAGCTCCAAGATTCAAAAATTTTCTCTCCCAATGTTTCATACCCCATCAAAAGCAATTCCGATTTACTTAATTTATCTAATGCAGGGGACCAAATATGAAGTTTATTTCTTATTCCGGCAGTAATTCCATCAATTTCAGACATGTTAAATACTTTTTCTAAAGATCGCGTGAACGTAGGGCGACAATCAGGATACCGAGTATCTCCAGAATGAGCTCCATATACTACAAGAGAAATATTCAATGAAGTGGCCCATACTGATGCAATAGTCAAAAAAACAGTGTTTCTTAATGGCACAACCATGCTATAATCAAATGTTGGAGGAATTTTGGATTTGGAATTCGTCAGGATATTAGTTTTTCCAAAAAGAGTTTTGAGAAATGATATATCAACTATCTCATGCTTTTTACTTTTTAATAATTTGGAAAAGCGTTTTGCCACAATTAGTTCATTGGAAGCGCGTTGTCCATAATTAAATGAAATTAAATATACATCTAATCCCAATTTCCTTAGATAAGCAGCTGTACTAATAGAATCGAGTCCGCCGCTAAATATACAAACAGCCTTAGAAAAATTTTCTATGGAATTAGTAGACTCTGGTCTCAATTATGATATTAAGTCAGCTTATTCGTTATGTAAACTTGACGATGCGTTAGAATCATCATCATTTTTGAAATATCCAATTAATCCCCCTATCGCATATGAAACTGAAATCATGACTCGGGTCAAGAAAAGGATCTGTTCATAGTCATCAGTATAATTATAATATATCAAAATAGAGAACAATGTAGAAAGGACAAGTACACCTGTTATTATCTGTTCGATACTATAGATTTTGGAATATTTTCTTAAAAATATGAATGTAGAAATGTTACCCAAGGATAGACCAGTAAGTAACAAAAAAGGATAATACTTTTGGAAAAATAATATAAAAACAAAAGGCAGGGCCCATGTGAGTCCATTGATTATTTTTATGACAAATGGCCACGATATACTAGTTGAAACTCTATCTCGAAATACTGCACGCATGGATATGAGAGGTTTGAGGAATATTAATAAGGAGATAGCAAAACAACTAGGCCAAATCAAATAGTAATAAAAATAATCAAGATTATAAACAAATACCAAATGTGACAAAATTGAGGAAAGCCCAAACCACACAGAAATAAAGAAAAACATAAACGAAAATACTCGAGTCATTCATATTGTAAAAACAATAATTTAATATATAACTTATTAATATAAGCAGGTTTAGAAACCACGCGAATAGATAGTTAGTTGGTTGGTAAGCAGGATAGAAGGCATAAAATACATTAACAGTCAGTTCTTTCAATAGTTTGAGTGAGTAAATGAATAATGAAAACTTGTAAACTGTGTAATAAGACAAAATTTTATTCTGTGAATTATTTATTCTCAGATACTATATGTAATGAATGTTACCTAATCCTAAAGGAAAAATCCAACTAAAAAGATAACTTTTTGAGAAGAAATATTATTCGATGACAGCGCCGCATTTGTTACAAAATTTTGAAGAATGTTTTATCGAATTACCACAATTAATACAGTATTTTTTTTCAACAGGATTTGAGGATATACTTTCTTTAGAGGTATCCTTTGTACTATAAAAATCAGCTATGGCTCCTGTAGGTTTAAAAGATTCATCTATATCGGGAAGATAATTGGACGGAGGAGTTGAAGTGTTTGTTTTTGAATCAGGTTTATCTTCTATATATGTGAGTAAACGAGGAGTTGAAGTGTTTGTTTTTGAATTTTTTACACTTTCGCCCAACCATAACGCAAATTTTTTTAGGGTCATCTCAGGTGTAGAAAAAGTTAGTGAATGGGTGGACATATAGTCCTCGGTTGCCAATCGCCCATTAAAGATTTTCATAACACATACTGAAGGATTGTGTCTTTTAATTATTGTGAATTACCGCATTTGTTACAAAATTTAGCCTGTTTTGGAATTGAGGCGTTACAAACAATACAATTTTTTTTTGCGTCTTTTGTATTTGTGTTTGAACGGTCTTGCTTGGTTATTATTATATCCACGGGTTTGAAAGTAGGGGCTTCCTGAGGCAATGGTAGATCATATTCTTCATTTAATGATGGCGAAGGTGATGGTGATGTTGTAGAAGGTGAAGGTGAAGGGGAAGTAGGACCTACGTTACCACCAGTTGAAATAAAGCCATCCACACCAAAACCACCACCGGTGCTTCCACCTATATTACCCGAAGGCATAGTTTGTGATGCAGATCTATCATTTTTGCCTTTAGCAGAAATATTCTTATCCATGGCTGATTTTAGTTCAAGAATAACACGACAGGATAAAAAATTTAGGGCAGAGGAAGATACAAGAAATTCACCCATCCTCGAAAAATACTCGTTGTTATCCATTTTTCCTTGTTTAAACAATTGAGTTGAATCAAAAAACGATTCATAATTATTTTGAGTATCATTAACCAATTGTTTTAGTTTCTCTATAAGGCCACCAAGAGTATCCACCCCAAAGGACATGACTTGCAAATGAATAAAAACAAATTTAAATTTATGGAATTATTGGTATTATAGATAAATATTTGATAAAGTCTCATTCAATGCTCCTGCTGCAGCTGCTGCTGCTGAGCATTCCTCAAAGAACTTTTTAGGTGAAATAATTGTGAAATTTCTAGAAGGTAATACAGATTTTGGAATAAATCCAGTGGATAGCAAATATAAAGTACTTTCTGGTAAGAATTTTTTTGTTTTATGGTCTAGTTTGGGAATAGGTCTACTAGTGATTTCCGCAGGCTCATTCGTTTCCTCGTCAAATATAACAGAAGCAATAATAGCCATAATTGCGGGTTCGATAGTTGGATCTGTTTTGCTGGCATTAGCGGGCAAGATAGGCAGCGATCATTCGGTCCCGTCGATAGTAAGTATGAGACCTGCGTTTGGTTTGCATGGTTCATATTTGCTCACAGTTCTTAATATCTTTCAATTAATAGGTTGGTCCACTTTTGAAATAACCATTTTATCGAAGGCCGCAAATATATTTAGCAATGGATATGTTGATTTTTACATATGGTCTATTGTTTTTGGAGCAGTAATCGTACTTTTTTGTATATTAGGACCATTAAAAATTGTAAAGCAATGGCTTAGCAAATTTGCAGTATGGGTGGTATATGGTTCAACTATAGTCCTGCTAATAAGTATAATATTATCCACGAGCGGGGGTGTTGGATCAGAAGGTGTAATAGATTCTAACTCAACCGTATCGACTACTACTACTGCAAATGCTGCTAGTGCTGCTTCTACTTCTTTTGATTTTAGTTTCTTTAATTCCTTAGATTTGGTAATTGCCATGCCTTTATCATGGTTGCCTTTGGTGGCTGATTATAACAGATTTGCAAAAAAGAGCAAAAATGCATTTTATGGAACATTTATAGGTTTTACAATCACAAATTGTCTTTTTTATATAATTGGATTCTTGTTGGGTATTAGTGACATATTTGCAATACTAGTTGCTATTCAAACATTCTTTTATGGATTCTTTTTGTTGGTATTAATCGTTGATGAAGTCGACAACGTTTTTGCAAATATTTTCTCATCTGCAATGTCATTTAAGAATATCCATAACAAGATAAACTACAAGTATCTCGTTATTTTTTTTACGGCATTAGGAGTTTTATTGGCGAATTTAATTCCAATTCAACAATACGAGAATTTCTTATTGATAATAGGCGCTCTATTTGCACCACTATTTGCCATAGTTCTGACCGATTACTATATTATAAGAAGGGGAGGACGACGGATAACAATTGAAAACTTTTATGAAAAAACCAATCGAGTCAAGATATCATCATTTCTTGCATTTGTTGTCGGAAGTATCACTTATTTCATTCTATCCCCAATATCAGGGTTACACGTAACCGATTTGGGTTTAAGCATAGGTTCAACCATTCCAAGCATGGCAATTTCAATTCTAGTCTTCTTAGTAATAGAACTTTTAATAAAAAAAGTTAAATTGAAAAATGAAGAGTATTCATCAGACAAGAAAATTGAGTGAAAGGTTGATGTAAAATGTCGTTGACAAAGAAAAAAATAGTAATATTAGGGGCAGGTTATGCAGGCATATTTCTTAGCACAAACCTTTCATCAAAATTAGATAAGAATTCGACTGAAATAATACTAATAGATAGAAATAATTATCACCAATTAATGCAAGAAATACACCTGGTAGCTTCTGGTTATAGAACTGCAGAACAATTGAAAATCCCTATTTCATCTTTGATACAGGGCAAAAATATTAGATTTATTCAAGATGACATAGAAAAAATAGTACCCTGATAAGAGTACCATATTCTTAAAATCAGGAGAAATAAAATATGATGAACTAATTGTTTGCTTAGGATCATCAACCAAATATTTTAACATTCCAGGTGCTGACACATATACTCTCCCTATAAGATCGATATATGACGCCTCAATTATTCACGATCATATTTTACGAATAATTGATGAAGCTGCAAACAAGAAACATAATATAGTAATAGTAGGGGCAGGTGCAACTGGGATAAGTCTTGGGAGCGCTTTGGCAGAAACAATAAACGCCTCACCTAACAAAAGCAACATCAAGATAA
Source organism: Candidatus Nitrosocosmicus sp. FF01 (assembly GCF_047711275.1). Taxonomy (NCBI): domain Archaea; kingdom Thermoproteati; phylum Nitrososphaerota; class Nitrososphaeria; order Nitrososphaerales; family Nitrososphaeraceae; genus Candidatus Nitrosocosmicus; species Candidatus Nitrosocosmicus sp. FF01. The sequence continues at coordinate 141,894 of NZ_JBLNIG010000002.1, forward strand.
ACATAATTGAAGCAACATCAACAATTTTGCCTGGATGGGATATCAGAGTTAAAAACAAAACAGAAGAAATTCTCAAAGAAAAGGGAATAAGGATTTTTCACAACTCTCTAGTAGAAAGGGTGGACCAAAAGACTCTATTTTTGAAGGATGGATTGGAGATTAATTCATCGCTAATAATATGGACTGCCGGAGTAAGAGGCTACAATATAGACATTGAACCAAACATTGACAAGACCAACGATGGTAGAATCATTGTAAATGAATATTGTCAAACAAATCAGTACAAGAATATTTATTCCATAGGAGATTTGGCTGCGATGAAAAATTCCAAAGGGAAATTATATCCACCGCTGGCACAAATAGCTGTAAGACAAGCACGATATCTAGCAGACAATATTGCAGAACGCTATATTGAAGGAACTAATCCGAAAGAAAAATTTGATTATGAAATTAAAGCGCAAATAATATCCGTAGGAAGCGATGAATATGTTGGTTTGTTAAATAATTATTTAGTAAGTGGAGATTTGGCAAAAATGATTGATGAATTTACAAAACAGACCTATATGAAATCACTAAAGAGCGGAGGAAAGAATATTTCCGTTAATTTATACGAAAATGACTTTTTCTCACAGGTTATGGCGGGTATAACCTTTGCAGGATTTACTTTCATTAAAGGATTAGAAAAGCTGGCATAGTAGTTGCAGCGTATTGCATATGAAAAATAAATTAGCTATCCTGCAATAATGTATAGTACTTGTTATGGAACTAGATAAAAGAACACTCCTTCATATAGAAACCCTACAGGTTTCCCCATTATTTGGCAAAAACTTATTGTATCTTTAAGAGGGATTTATTTCTATATACAGAAATAAAAAATAAGGTTATGAAATATATCTTCCATTTGTTCCTATTATTTTTCAAATAAATTAAATCAGCGATGAGTATGTTCATGTCTGTGTTCATCAGTGTGCATATGAGGATGAGAGTGAGAAATACTACCATGACTATGAGAATGATAGATTTTCTTAAATAGGGCGTAAAGGGCAGTTATACCAAAAGCTAGTGTAATGAACATAACTATTGTTGGACCTGATGAAGAATCCAAAAAGAAACTTGCATACATTCCTGAAAAAGAAGCTACACAGCCGATTATTATGGATAAGAATACTACATTTGAAAAGTTATTAGAAAGCATGCGTGCAGAAATTGCCGGTCCAACTATTACCGATGCTAATAATGTTACACCTATTGATGACATTGAGACTATTATGATTGTTGCCAAGACAAATGAAAATAGCAATTCTATATGTGAAGTTTTAATTCCGCTAATTTTAGCACTTTCATTATCAAAAAAGGAAAAAACTAATCGTTTATGAAGAAAGAAGAAAAAGGCTGCCGAAAGAATGGTAACTGAAACAATAACGTATAGATCTTGTTCGGTAATAGCCAGAATATTTCCAAATAATAACGATTCAAAATTCCTTGTATATCTATCTGTCATGCTTACTAGTAACACTCCAAATGCAAAAATGGCTGTTGTGACCAATCCTATGGCAGCATCGGGTTTAATCTTATTTCTCTTGCTAATTTCATAAATAACGAATGATGCAAGATAACTCCAAATAATAGCACCAATATAGTAGTTCATTCCAACTATGTTTCCTACTATAGCTCCGCCAAATGCAGCATGAGAAAGACCATGACCTACATAACTTAAACCTCTAAGAATAATATATACTCCTGCCAGTCCACAGATACCACCAAGTAAAACAGATACTATTATGCCTTTAATAAAAAACTCATATTGAAAGGGTAATAGAAAATCAATCATATGGGTTATCTTGTTATTGTTATTTTTATTTGGGCCTATAATCCGCCAGTCCGTATGTTTTTAAAAGATTATCTTCCTTAAGAACGTCCTGTGGAGGGCCTTCGGCGATAACATATTTATTAAAACATACTACCCAAGGAGAACGATTTGCTATATGTGTTATATCATGGGTGGTCAAAATAACCGTCATGCCATTGCTGTTGAGATTCTTTAAAATATCAAAGATCTTTTCCCTTGATACGTAGTCTAGTCCCGTTGTTGGTTCATCTAAAATAAGGACATCAGGGTTTCTTATCAAAGCTCTACCTAAAAATACGCGTTGTTGTTCACCGCCAGAGAGAGCTCTAATGTGTCGTTTTTCGTAACCTGCTAAACCCAATATTTTTAGCACATCTTTGATTTGGTTTTTTAATTTCTTGTCAATCCATGGGAGGTAACTCTTGTACTTCCATGATCCCATGGCAATAACTTCTTGAACAGAAACTGGAAAATTCCAATCAATTGTCTCTATTTGAGGAACGTAACCAATGGAGGGATAGTAAAAAATGGAATCGCTATCATTATTACAAATATATTCGATATCTCCGTTCCATGGCTCATAGATTCCGCACAATAATTTTAACAGAGTGGTTTTTCCAGAGCCACTTGGACCCACTATAGACATGAATCGGCCCTTTGGAATAGTCAAATTGACTCCTTCTATAACAAAATCATGATAGGTAAATCCATAGGATAGACCAGTAATTTTCAGATATTCGAAGGAGCCCATCCTAAATGTATTAGATATGTAGCTTATTAATATTTAAAAAAGCTAGGTTAAGGTGCGTGGGTGTAGGTGTTTGCCGGATTCACAGCAGATAAGCTACTAACATTTCCCCCCAATGGGACTATCATGTTTTTCATATTCTCAAGCATCATTCCAACATATGTATGATTAGGAGCTGTCAGGTTTCCCGGTAATGCATCATCACTAAGAGTTTGTACTATTTCTATACCGGCCTCATTGGCTATTTGATCTGTTATTCGGTTGGAAAAGACTTCGGATGTAAATATAGCCGAAACATTTTCTGCTTTTATCTGGTCTATCAATTTTGCAATATCAAGTGGCGAGGGTTCCGAAAAGTCCGACGGTTGTACTGCCCCTATCACAGTCATGTTATATCTAGGAGCAAAGTATGCCCAAGAATCATGATAGGTAATTAATTTTCTGTTTTCAGTGGGTATGCTCTGGGTAGCTTCTTTTATTCCCTCATCCAACTGTTTTAGCAAGGCAACATATTTGTCAGTATTCTCTGTATAGTATGCGGTGTTATTGGGATCCATTTCAACCAGTTTATCTTTGGTTAGATTGGCAAATTTCATGGCATATGAGGGATTAAGCCACAAGTGTGGATTAGGATGACCCTGTTCCTCAGGGAAGCTAAAGTCAAACACCCATTCAGTGGGATTAACAGCATTATCTCCAAGTTTGAGTAATTGAATATTTGGATTGGTGTTCAAAGATGTATTTACGATTCGTTCCATGGGATCCTCGAGGTAAAGACCGTTTGTTATCACAAGATCTGCTTTACCTAATTTCACAATATCGGAGGGCACTGGTTCATAAGTATGTGAATTCACGCCTTCAGGAACTAAGCCTGTAAGAGTTATCTTGTCACCCCCCACATTTTTGACTATATTAGTAATAGGAGAGACCGAAGTAACTACATTTAACGTTTTGTTGAGTGCAAAAGAGTCTTGACTTGACTCGAAATTTGTAGATAAAAGTAATAAAATAGATAACACTATTGCGAACCTTATACAGCAAAGTGTTGACTTTGAACTAATATCGAATAAAGATTTTAGCATCCAGTTTTATTATTCGTAATTTTATTAATTTTTTTAACGGGAGATTTGCGGTTTTGTGGGATAAAAAACAATATATATTATGAAAAAGAAAGAATTTAGATTTTTCGAATCCCACTGAATGAAACATTTAATACGTTTTTTCTGACAATTCCAACAATAGAATAAATCAAATCTCTAATATCATAAACAAATGAACCAAGCAGTCTTATTAACAGGCCATTATTATCGGGTAGTTTAGTACAGCCACCAATTACATTTTTTGTTCCTAAAATGGTTTCCAATATTTCATTTTGTATGAGGTTTATTTTATCTCCTGGAGTTAAGATATAAATATTTCCCAAAATATCATAATTATTTAACACACCAAAGGATTTGACATTTTCTTTCTTGGGTTCTATTTTTGCTATATCAATCAATCTTAGCTTGTCATTCTGGTTTACTGATTTAACTTTCATATAACAAATGTCATATTCAAATGATTCGTTGCTTGCTACTCTACCCGGGGTTAAGATTTCAGAGTACACACAAGTCGCTTCATCATGAACTTTAATGTTTGAAACCTGGTAGAATCTGGAGTCTCTATAGGGTATTATCTGATCGGGAATATATTCTAGGTAACAGTTCTTATCAACATCTAAATTTATGATTTGGGTTCCGAAATTTTTGTTCATTCTATAAATTCTGGTTGCACTCTGTGTAGTAACATGAGCTATGGCCGAATTTGTAAGTGCGATATCCATTCTAAACCTATCACCTTGTAAGATGCCCCCAGACGGAGATATTATATAGACGTAGGCCATTTCAGGACAAGTTTCCTCAAGATACATTGCCCGTTTTATACAAAGTGGAACCTTATAGTGTTGGTACTTTATTGATGTCCTATGAACAATGGGATCCTTTTCTAACTTTAGTTGCAGAATACCTAATTTACCGGCTTTTCCTACCCCCATCTGCTCTAAAGCACTATCATAATTTAATACCTCAACAGGGATTTTGTCGGGAGTACAATAAGAAAGATTATACACACTCATAAAATCACAAAAAGATTTTAATTGGCGGCAACTGACTTTGGTGGTGCATCAAACAACACATCTTTTACTATTTGTTCAGCAACCTTTTTCACACCTTGACCAGTTTTACTATTAACAAAAACATATGGTTTATCTTTTCGAACCACCTTCGCATCTCGTTCCATGATGCTCAAGTCGGCGCCGATAAAGGAAGCAATATCAATTTTGTTAATTACTAACAGATCAGATGTTTCTATTCCAAGACCACGTTTTCTAGGATATTTATCACCTCCAGAAACATCGATGATATAGATAAAATAATCAGCAAGTGCTGGACTAAAAGTGGTAGTTATATTATCACCACCGCTCTCAATTATTATTAAATCAAGATTTGGATGTTTGGCTTCCATTTCTTCGACTACAGAAATGTTAATTGATGGATCTTCTCTTACTGCTGTATGAGGACAACCCCCCGTTGCTATTCCAATCACAAGATCTTCAGGCATTAGTCCTCTTTCGGTGGCAAGATTTTTTCTCATCCTGTCGGCATCTTCCCGAGAGACTACATCATTAGAAATGATTCCAACATCATATCCTTCTTTCTTTAAAATAGGAACCAATTGTTCAATTAACATTGTTTTTCCTGAGCCAACAGGTCCCCCTATGCCAATTCTGGGAATTCTTGCAAGTGCCACAAAAGATAAAATGAAAAAATTAAGTTATAAACATTTTTGAATCCATCTGCTCATGATGCATTTGGATTATGTCCAGCTGAGGAATAAATTGCCACATTTCATCGGCAGGTTGTTTGATATTTTTTAATACCGTAGATAACATCACCGGCTTTAATTCATTTATCATCATTTGTCCTTCAAAATGCTGAAGAATGCCCAATCGAAGTGCCGCCCCGATAACACTAACTACAAAACCGTATAATAGCATCAAACCCGACCTCTCCTTTGTTAAATTCATAGAATTACATCCTATTGCGTATGACACGGGAAAAACACCCTTTGCGAGGCCATCTTTTATGCTCTTTGAATAAAAAGTCAGATTTTCATTTTCTCTAACAAAAGTAGAAACACACCTAAGGAATTGAATGCCTGACCTAGTTGAGGCAGAGCGGGTTTCATCTACCAATCTCATAAAGTAATATGTATTATCCAAATCTAAAAGGGAAGCAAAATCCTTCTTTTGTAGACAATCGTATACATTTCCTATGACGCAACAATCGGTGGGTCCAATCTGTTGGACAAGGTAGGCATTTATAAAATCTAAAATTTCACCATATGATAGTTTTCTATTTTTATTATAAAAAAGGTGTTCCAATCCGTTTGAGGTGGTGTATAATCCAGTTGGAAAAAAGGAATCAGATAATTGTAAAAAACTCAGATCTTCAATAGATATGGAAGTATGAGATACATTGTTATTCTCAGTGTGCATGAATATCAAATCCTTGATCAGGTTCAAAAATAAGGGTTTCGGCTCGAATATCTACATAGTCTTTTAGACCAGATAGAAGCCTTAAGAACAGATTTATCTCATCTGGAGTCTGAATAGGAAATATAATATCACTGCCACTGATCTTCAGCGGTCTATGCAAGTTTCCAATGGTGTGACCTACTTTTATTGCGACATTTGTAAATTCGTGGTTATGGTCATGATGGTCGTGGTTATGGTCATGATGGTCGTGGTTATGATCACTTTTGCTGCCGTCGCCATCATCCCTATGATGGTGAATATTTTTTTTGATATTCAAAACAGCCACAAGCTCTGGAGATAATTTTATGATTATCATTTTAGTATCGTCTAAAAATGCTACATCACCATCCCTCAAATGAGTCCTAGAAGGCAAAATAAATCCTACATCAGTTTTTTTATCTGAAACTTTTCTCATCCTAACTTTCTCAGTTTCGGATCTCTGAATTGTTATGGTTTCAAGAGAATTTTTATTTAATGACTCTTTGTACTTTTGATTCAAGTCTGGATTATTTTTGATATTTCCTAAGATGGTTGTAACGGTTAACATCAGATACCATATAGAGTTCAATCTTACCCATAAAAACAATTTTAGATTCTAATCGGTTTACGTAGAATCAATAATCTTGTAGATGAATGTTATGTCTGATACTAATTATCTTGAGAAACCGTCGTGTTTGTGTCTCTCACTTTTTTCACAGCATTTATCATATTCTGCAAATTTTCAGTATAATCATATTTGCCGTATTGTCCGTATTTTGCGGGATCCAATTCTGCAAATACAAACCCCCCTTCCGACATTTCAACATTAGATCCAATTTCGAATTTTTCAGCTACAATACATTTTTTTACCAAATGATATGGATAATCTAGATTAAGATGAGATTTGGGATCGATAGAACCAGAGATTAAAGATAATTTTCCTGATTTAACAATTACATGTTTAATTCTCATAGGGTCAATTATTAGCAGAGAGTCATCAACATTAGATTTTTCGGTGCAATGTCTAATTTGCAACTAACCATAATCACCTTTTCGAATCTGAGAGAGCTTGAGGATTGAGATCGTCTGCTGCTAAATTCTTGTCTATCCTTAGTACAGATTTTGCCATCTCTCCTGATGCTTCTAATGCCATGGTCTTTACCAAAACAGGATCGAGTACTCCTTTTGATACCATATTTACGATCTCTCCACTATCTATATCGACTCCGTATCCATCCGGTGATGCTTTAGCGTTCATTACTTTTTCTAAACCATTGAATCCAGCATTTGTCAATATTTGTCTCATAATACTTTCCAATGCAGAAGTGACCACTTCAAGTCCTACTTGCTCTAATCCATTGAGTTTTAGTTGTTTGATTTTTTCAATGATGTGTAATTCTGCAGCACCTCCGCCTGGAACAACTCCATAATTCAAAGCAGCTTCTGCAGCATTGATTCCGTCAATTGTCGATCTCCATCTTTCTAAAGACGTTTCTTTTGTAGATCCTGAAATCAGGATCGTTATAATCTTTTTCCCATTACCATTTTCTAAATAAATTATTCCGTTATCCTCATCTTCGTATATTTTTTCAGACACACCGATAATATCATTATTTTTCAGATCATCCAAAGTTCGTACGGGCTTGGCTCCTGTGTATCTTGCCAAATACTCTATTTCTTCGTTTGAGATATGTACTGCAAACAAGCCCTTTGATACGAACAGATCTTCAATTATTTGATCTACTTCAGGCGAGGCTATAAAGAGGGTATTTGCTCCTGTTTCTAATATAGAGTCTACAATTTTTTTGGATTTTTCTAGACGATCCTTTTCCATGGTAAGAATATCTTGATATTTGCTATTTTCTTTGATCCAAGATTCCTTTACGGGTTTTAAATCTAATTTGAGGATCAGAATCTTTGAATTATCTACTCTATTTGGAAGTTCAGGATCGATTCTTTTTCTTTCCAAAACAATTCCATTAAAAATTTTGTCATCAACGTCAACTCTTCTTATTACTTTTATGGCTTTATCAAAATCGTATTGTCCATTGTATATAGCATCTTTTCCCACATTACGCAAAGCATTAACTACTATCTTATGCAATACCCGACCATCGAGTTTTGATGACAGACTCGTTTTAACAATCTGATCGAGCTCAGGATCACTAATTTTTATTTTCTTAGCACTTTTCATTAACAAGTCACAAGAATGCATTACGCCGCTTTCGATTCCTTCAACAACCTTGGTTGGATGAACTGCTAGTTCGCGAATCAGTCTCTTGCCTTCTTTTATCATTTCTGCTGCAAGAATAACTGCAGTAGTAGTTCCATCACCAACTTTTTGTTCTTGTCTTTCTGCAATTTCTACAATCATTCTAGCCACTGGATGTATAGCTCTCAGAGATAACAATATGGTAACACCATCGTTTGATACGTGCCTATTCATAGATTGATCAATCAAAAGCTTATCGAGACCCTTTGGCCCCAGTGTTGTTCTCACAGTATCTGCTACTGCCATTACTGCATTAGAATTCGATTCTAAAGCATTAAATTCGATGTTTTCAGCGATTGGCTTCCAAACTCCAAAATTTTGTGGCGAAGACATATAATTTTTAGATTTAAAAACCGAGAGATAAATGTATCAGAAATTTGGAAAATAAAAAATGTGGAGAAGATCAGGCCATAAAGTATCTCTGAGCCAAGGTTAATTCCTTTGCTGGATCTACTGTTGCAATTTGTCCATCTATCTTAACCTCGTATGTCTCAGGATCAACAGTAATTTCTGGTGTTTTATCGTTCCACATCATATCTTTCTTTCCTATGCTTCTACAATTCTTTACTGCTAGAGTGGTCTTTTCTAATCCCAATTTCTGAGGTACGCCAAGTTCTATTGATTTCCTCGACATGAAAGTAAATGAAGTCTTCTTTACAGCGCGTCCCATTGCACCGAACATTGGTCTATAATATACAGGTTCTGGTGTTGGCAGTGAAGCGTTGGGATCTCCCATTATGGACCAAGCAATGAATCCGCCTTTAAAGACCATCTTTGGTTTTGCAGCAAAGAATGGAGTATTATACATTACAATATCAGCATATTTTCCTACCTCAAGTGATCCCAGATAATCAGCGACACCATGTGTGATAGCAGGGTTGATCGTCGTTTTGGCTATGTAACGTTTTGCTCTCAAGTTATCGTTATCTCCCTCTTCGTCTTTTAGCTTTCCTTTCATCTTTTTCATTTTGTCTGCAGTTTGCCATGCACGTATTACTACCTCACCAATTCTACCCATAGCCTGGCTGTCAGATGAATACATACTAAGTATACCCTCATCATGCATTACATCTTCTGCTGCGATAGTTTCTGCTCTGATTCTAGAATCTGCAAATGCAACATCTTCTGCAACTGCTGGATTTAGATGGTGACAGAACATGAGCATATCAAGATGCTCATCAACCGTATTAACTGTGAATGGTCTTGTTGGATTAGTCGAAGACGGCAAAACATTTTGTTCTGCAGCTATTGCGATAATATCCGGTGCATGACCACCACCTGCTCCTTCTGTGTGGTAACTGTGGACTACTCTACCATCAATTGCATCAATTGTATCCTCTAAATAGCCACATTCATTAATTGAATCGGTATGGATTGCAACTTGTACATCGGTTAAATCAGCTGCTCGCAGTGATGCATCCAAAACTGCTGCTGTGGTACCCCAGTCCTCATGATCTTTTAATCCACAGGCACCTGCTTCAATTTGTTCCATCTGGGTAGCAAGAGAAGGATGAGAATCATTACCTTTTCCTAAGAATCCCCAATTCATTGGAGTGTCTTCAACTGATTCGAGCATCCTGCTTATGTTAAATGTACCTGGAGTGCATGTAGTAGCATTAGTACCATCTGCAGGGCCAGTACCTCCGCCTATCATGTTGCAAATACCATTGCTAATACCATCTATGTATTGTTGAGGGGAAATCATGTGTATGTGTGTATCAAAGTGTCCTGGGGTACATATGGTATGTTCACCCGCTGTAGCTTCAGTGCATGCTGATACTACAAGATTTCTGTCAACATCATCCATTACTAATGGATTTCCTGCTTTCCCTATGCCTGCAATTTTACCGTCCTTAATACCAATGTCACCTTTCACAATTCCTATTACAGGATCCAAAACTACGGCGTTTGTGATAACAAAGTCCAAAGCTCCAGCAGCATTGGTAACACCTGGTGTTTGAGCTAACCCATCCCGGAGGGTCTTACCGCCACCAAAAACACACTCATCACCATGGGAGATCAAATCTTTCTCAATCTCAATTAAGAGATCGGTATCGCCTAAGCGAATTTTGTCCCCTTTGGTTGCTCCAAATAAGTCTGTATATTGTTTTTTAGTTAATTTTAGAACCAATTTCATCCTCTCCTAATTACTACCCATTCCTTTAAAACCACTGAACTTGGCTTTTTCAAATGCAGATTTTTTTATATTGCCCGACTTCATGCTTCCATTAGTTAATCCATTAAATCCAAAACAAACCCTTGAGCCTCCTAACTCACAAAGTTCAACTTCTTTAGTATCACCTGGCTCAAATCTCACTGAAGTTCCAGCTGGTATATTTAGTCTATAACCAAAGGCTTTTTCTCTTGGAAAATCAAGGACTTTATTTATTTCAAAAAAGTGCGTATGTGAACCTATTTGACATGGCCTATCGCCAGTATGTTTCACGGTAACCTTGATAGTTTTTCTGTTTTCATTGCAAAGTACGTCACCTTCAGATAAAACATATTCTCCTGGTATCATTGCAGACTAAAACCTCCTCCACTTGTTATTAATTTTGATACATATCTGATTGTCATCATTTTTCATTTTCACCTATTGAACCGGGTCGTGGACCGTAACGAGCTTTGTTCCGTCTGGAAACGTTACTTCAACTTGTACGGTATGTATCATCTCAGGTACTCCTTCCATAACATCTGTTCTTTTTAAAATATTTCTTGCAGATGTCATTAATTCTGCTACTGATTTTCCTTCTCGTGCTCCTTCTACGACAAAATTGGCTATATAAGCGATTGATTCAGGGTAATTAAGTTTTATTCCCTTTTGTTTTCTTCCCTCGGCAATTTGAGCCGCCGTCCATATCATCATCTTTTCAATTTCTCTTGGGGCTAACATCATGTTTAATTCACATATAACAAACGTAGTGAATTATTTTAAAATTCAAAATAATAATCAATATATATGAACAATAACAATCCGGTTTTTGATTTAGTCGACATCGACTAAATAGTTATATTATTATCATTATTTCTTTGAGATTTTAACAGGCAAACACATCTTTAACCAATAGAATGTTTTATCATAGTCACCATTTTTGCCCGTTGGCAGAATAAATTCATACTTTTTCTCATTTGTATGAATAATCAACACATTTTCCTTTATTGCAGTACCAAGCATATTTGAAACCAAAGTTTTGGTATCGGGATAGAATGCAAATTTTGTAATATTCTTGTAAAGTATAGAAGTTTCATCGCTAGGATGCGAATCATCCTTTAAAACAAATGAATCCTTTTTCTTGATATCTGAATATTCAATTTTTTTTGATAATAAATAGTAAAGATATGGTCCAAGTCCAGCAACAAAGCCAGGATCAGTGAGTTTGCGAATAATGTTCTTCCTTAACATGATAATTCTATTGGGAGTAAATGTAAGAAGGTAATCGATCTTCATGGGTTTTTGTTTAACATATCCAGAGAGCCTCAATACTATGGGTTCAACATTGTGGTCTTTCATCAAATCACAGAACATTTTGATTTTTTGCGTATCAGAAAGAGTAGAATCAGCTTTGATCTTATTCAAATCTATCTCAAGCTCAGACAACATGATATGTTATATGATGTGAAATATTACTTTAATCATAAAAAAAAGTGGTTAGTATTTTCTCTAACCAGAGAAAGATACAGAAGGAAGGAAGAAAAAAAGTCCTATTCTATCCTACTCTATTCTATTCTATGCTATGCTATGCTATCCCTCGGGCCTAGACCATCCTATTCCTGCAGGAATATTGGAAAATCCAAAGATTGCAATTAACCATACCCACGCGGTAAACACGAATGGTCCAGTGAGTGCAGGTAACCCCCATTGTCCAAAGAACCGTTGAAGTGCAGGCATTACAATTACAGAACAAGCAACAGTAGCAAGTACTGCCATAAAAAATGACTGCCAAGTAAGGGGTACAAAACTAGTCAGGGCAATCATTACTAGCACCTGGTTGAATCCATGTAGTCCTATTCGAGTTTCCTGGGTGGGCAACTTCATCAGTATCGACAACGCAGCGCCGATTGCTGATCCGATAAGTGCCATAAGACCAGCAAGGTACAATGGCGAATATTCATTCCATTGTGCTGTATACCCATTTGTAAACCATGGCCTATCTTGAACGCCAGCGATAAGTGGTGCCAACTCGAAGGTTAAAGTAAGTCCAACAACCCAAAACACCCCTGTCTTCCAATTCTCAACAAAGGTAACCTGAGACACACCCTTTAAGGTAGCAATAATAAATTCTTTTGGTGTCCATTTGAAATTTTCGAGTTTCAATTGGACTGGATTATCGCTTCCCGATATTTTATCCTCTTTTGCGGATTCAGGAACTTCTGGCCATACATCATGTCCGTAACGCTTACTTGCATACATCATAGCCCAAGTTGTGAAAATGAATGAGGATGTAAAGCCTGGAATGGCTACGGAATTAGCTATTCCACCTTTATCATCTGGACTAAATATATCACCCATGAAGTGTGCAAATGCCATCCACGCTACAGCTGTAATAATTGCTCCAAATATCGAAATTGTAAGAGTCACACGATTTGCTTTTACAAATGGACCAGACCAAAATGCCATTCCGGTTAATATAGAGTTGTATCCAAACAAACCAAATGTAACAAGCCCATAATCTGCACCGAGTAGTAACGCTGTTGCCGCTCCAATTAAACCCGCGGCGACCATCATTATACCGGCTTTACGTGAAGCCAGCAGCACACCAGCAAGAATAAATATACCAGTTACGGGCGAACTTAACAGAGGAACTTCAGAGATTCCATTAAATAAGATATAAAAGAAATCTAGAAGAGGATCTCCCGACGAATATGTTGGTATTCCCATAGAAGGATTCTGTACAGGTATTGTTTAACAATTTGTATTGAATATCAGTTTATTAATATACAGTACAGAATATACCGGATAAATCGGAACTAATTTAGCAATAACACAGGTTTATTAGATTCTGACAGAATTTTTTTAGTTACATGTCCGAGGTCTTCAGAATGTCCTAATCCGCGTGTTCCTAAAACTATAATGTCCACGTTGAGATCGTGAGCAGTTTTAATAATTCTATTTGCAGGATCACCGACTTTGACGATCCTTTCACATCTTTTTGAATTCTTTATGAGAATACTGGATAAAACAAGACGCCCTTCTTTTTCAATTCTCTTTAATAACTCTGTATCGTATTCGGAAGCAGTAGCATTATCTTCCGTACCCTCCGGCCATTCAATTATGTGTAACACATAGATTAGAGAGTCCAATTGAAAAGTATGACTAGCGTAATCTAACGCCCTTATGGATGGCATAGAACCATCTACCGCTACGAGAATTCGCTTGTAATTTGTATTCGCAGTAGAACTCTCTAAATTGGAATTTACAGTGCCGTATAGAGGAGATAGCAACATATTTTCATCTTTTCTAAATAGAAACTTTGACCGGATGACAATCATAAGATTGGATAAGACCGTTGAAATTTCTCGTTTCGACTCAATAATTGGTTTAATAATAAGAAAACAAGCAGCTGCAAGTGTCCAAAAAATACTTAGCAAGATCCAAAATAAGAAAAATTCAAAAGAAAAAATGTATCCTGAAAAAAACAAAGGCAGTGGCCAAATTACAACCAATATGAGAGTAAAAATGATCCCGTATTTGTATCCAAATAATGTTCTCTTTTTTAAGAGATTTTCATCGTTATCTTCCTTGATTAATGACCTGATTCTTTCCTCTACAACGACAATTCGCTGTTTTGTAATATTAAAATTAAAGTTATCAGGTTTGATTAAACTTCCCAAAATAACGAACGCAAAACCAGTTGCAAACGATGTCAAATTGCCAAAAAGAAGTGGAATATCATGACTTGTAGATAAAACAGAAATATTTCCATATAATGAATATGCTGAGAAAAGCCATACAAAAATACCAGCCAACAGACCAAATAATGCAGATAGAGATGCAGAAGTCTTGTTGGTTTTCTTCCATATTAAGGATAATGAAATAGGTCCAACCGCAGACCCGATTAGAATACCCATCGACAGGTAAATGTATTGTAAGTTCAGTCCTATGTGAAACAAGGATAAGGAAAGCACACCTATTCCAAATCCAAATGCCAAGACAGAATATTTAGATATCCTCATCAACTGCCTGCCAGACGCTGAAGGTTTAAAGTAAGTTCTATAGATATCGAATGTAAATAAAGATGAAAACGCAACAAGTTCGGCGGATCCTGCGCAAGTTACCGCGGTAAAAAGCATAGTTAGAATAAGTATGCCCCCAACCTCTCCAAGGAGTGTCGAAATGGTTATTGGAGCAACCAATCCATGACTAACTTCTGATGGAGAAAGGTCCAAGTGCAATGCAATTCCTGCAAGTCCAAGGGAAGTTGCAAGAGCGAAAGGAATTGCAAACCAGGCCAATCCACCAATAAAAAATCCCTTGATAAGAGATTTGGGACGCGAGGCAATTGCTCTTTGCCAAAAGGCTTGATCGACAAAAACAGTTCCAAAATTTCCAATTATATTTATTATTCCAAAAATAAGTGCACCAATTGAGGCCAAGGTAAGGAATGAACCACCAGAATTGCCCTCCACGGGATTTATGGTGCTTGCCAATTGGAGACCTTCAAACAATCCTGTTATTCCGCCAATATTGGGATTAAAGAAATAGATGCCTGTTACCAGTATTAATATCGCAATAAAAATTAGAGAAGTATTTAGATAGTCTGCAAAGAATGTGGCCTTTAAACCTCCAAAATAAGTATACATCATGATACTCAAAGGGATTATGAAACAAGCAATAGTAATGTCAATTCCGGTCAATGCATTTAAAGCCGCAGCCCCTCCTAGGACTAGCATGGCAGTCACAATAGAATTGGCCAATAGTGCAAAAAGCAAAAATACCTTATGACCAAATTTTCCCAGTCTAAGATATAGAAATTCTGTAAAAGTGTGAGAAGATGGCGCCCTTTTTTTCAACTCTAAGGCAATTACTGCAAAAAGAATGATCTGGATGCTAGCCCCTGCAGCATACCAAAATGGCCCACCAATACCATACTTGTAAGCAACAGTTGAGGATTCTAAAAGTGTGGCAGCCCAAATCCAAGCAGAAATAACAGATGACGCCAATAAACCGCTTTTAATATTTCTCCCAGCTGTAGAAAACCACTCAAATGTTTTCCGAGTTCCAAGCCACTTTGTATCTACAAAAATGAGCAATAACACGAGTGCTGTCATTATCAAACCACCTCCAATAAAGATCAGATAACCAATTTCTTGGGAGAGGATGAATGACAATTGTTTGATAAAGTTAAATTGATTTATTTAAGTTGATCTTGATTCTCTGGTGGTTGCTGTTAGTATTTTTCTTGTTATCTACGAAATTAAGTAGTAATTAACTCGAAATTGAAGTTCTAAACTATAAATAATTTGATCAATAACTTTGTACATCACATCAATGATAGATTCGATAGACGAGTTAATTCTTTCTGCTTTGAGTAAAGACGCCAAGCAGGACTTGAATGAAATTTGGGATTTTTTAAGAAATTACGGTCATAATTTGAGCTTAGAAGAGATAGATTCACGCATAAAGACATTGGAGGATGAAAAAATAATCTCAAGGTATACGATTTCTATCGATACAAAAAAAGTAAGGCACAAAATAATCAGAGTTGTTTTGGTTACCTTTAGACCATCTCAGCATTTGAGAAGCAGGGTAGAAGGATTAAAGAAATATCTTGAAGATGCCCCCTTTGTATTATTTTCTGGAAGAACTAGAGGAGGATATGATTGGATTACCATTCAGGTATTTGCTTCTCCAGAGATTGCAGATGAAGAAAGCGATATTTATAGGAATTTATTTGGAGATATTATCCAGACGTATGAGGTATATGACTTTTCCCCTTTAAAGGAACCTACCTTCAATGCATTTACATACACCGAAAAAGAATATAAAAAATTCTTAAATGAATGGATGCCTCCGTTTCTTGGAAGATGATCAAGTAATTATTTGTGGTATTTTTTGAATCAAATATCTCGTCCTTTCAAGTATTTTGCCGTTTTAGTGATTTTAATATTCTTGAATCGAATTGTATCGTCTATTAGGGAGTGAATTTTAAGTCTCATGTCCATCAAAAAGCTTACGACATCTGTGCTTTGTTCTGGTTCAAAGTTTAATTGAACTTCCTCGATTATGCTATCGAGCCTTGCAAGTGTTATTTTTAATGCTAGCGTTGTTTTTTTAGTTATCTTCAGAGTTTTAATGTTTTTAAGATTAATATTTTCGTTAGCAATTAATTCCAAATCATCTCCTGACAAACCTTCTTTAGAAAATACTGCCTTGACCTCTCTAATCTGTCGTATTGTCAAATCATTTTCTATAATGTGATCGGTAAATTGAGCAACGTTACTGGGAGAAAGAGTAGTCAATTCAAGCGCTTGACTTACGCTTAATTTGTTTAGCATAATTTTTTCCTTAACATCCTGAGGGAGTTTTAGTAATTGTATTCTGTGAGAAACATACTCTTCGCTTTTTCCTATTTTCTTGGCCAATTCAGTAACACCTCCCCACCCCAAATCCTGTACATATTTTCTAAAAGCCTCGGCTTCCTCAAGAGCGCTCATAGATTTTCTCTGGATGTTTTCAGTTAACTGAATTTCAAATGCCTGTTTGTCATTCATCTCCCTAATCTTGCAAGGAATATGACGCCATCTAAGAGATTTGCATGCATAGAACCGACGGTGACCGGCAACTATTTCAAAATTATTCTGATAAGGACGTATCAAAATGGGTTGAAGTAACCCATGTTCTTTGATACTTGAAACAAGTGATTCTACTTCTTGATAATCATTGAATTTATCTCTAATTGAAAACTGGGATGGTCGAATCATCTTAATTTCGATATGTTCCACTATACTAGTATCAAACGCATGCATAAAATTAGATAAGTGACGTAGTACTTATACATTTTTGTTTTTATTAGCTGAACGTAAACATTTATAGAATTTTTTTGCGAAATTATACAAATTATATCCATAAAATAGATAATTTTATAAATTTCATCAAAAATAAAGTTCTTAATCCAGTCTAAAAAAAACACACAACACATAGGTATGTACATCTCGTTCTCATCCAATAACTTTATTGCGATGGCGATGGCGATGGGAATTGCAATGTTCATTGCTCGTTTATTATTAAGATACTTTTATAACAATGACAAGTGCAAATAGAAAAATAAATGTTTTCTAAAATTTTAGTAGGTATAGATGGATCCGAGTATTCAAGAAATGCTGTAAATTATGCTTTAGATCTAGCTTCGAAATATGATTCAGATTTATTTCTTCTGGCCATTGTTCCTTCTAAAGTTCATCATGGTGATTCTTCAGGGGTGTTTGGCATGGTTGCCCCGTCTTATTTTCAAGAATATAAGAAGGAGGCAGAAAAATGGTTTGAGGAAATTATAGCCTACATTAACAATAACACAACCATTGATACCAAAACTAAAGTAAAATCAGAGGTAATTACTTCACCTTTTTCTACTGCAGCCTCAATTCTAAACTATGCAGAAGAAAGAGATGTGGAACTGATAGTTATAGGCACCAGGGGAAACTCTGGCTTAAAGAAAATGTTACTTGGCAGTGTTGCAACAGATGTTGTGACTTATGCTTATTGTCCTGTGTTGGTTATTAAATGAGTAACTTTTCATTTGTCTATTTCTTTTACTATTTTATTCAACATTGATGGCTAATTATTTAGTTAGATTGAGATGGTACTGGTAGTCATAATTAATAATTAATAATTAATAATTACTAAATCAGCTCATCTCTATGCAGTCTATCTAATACTGGCTTTAGGGTGTTACCAAGTTCCTTTTCCCCTAGCATCATATCCGAGTCAACGCCTAATACTATAGATAGGATATTTCTATCCTCCCTAGCAGTATAAACTGAACTTCCAATTATCTTAAATTCCTGGCGATTGTCTTCAATCCATTGTTTCCAAATTCTAGTCCGTTGAGCATTTTCCTCTAATGAACTGATTACATAATCCAAATGTATTCCTTCATTATTATCGAGTAATTGAAGCTTGATCATTGGAAGCATTAAATTTCCTCCCTTTACAGATTTCTTTTCCTTATTCATTTGCTCTATGATCTTATCTTCTATTTCATGATCAGCAAGCGATTTATCATCCTCATGTTCATGGATATCGATATTGTAATTTGGAAAAAAGTATCCGGTTAAATTCTTATCCCAATCGTAAATTTTGTATACACTATCGATATATTCTAGTTTCCACAGGTTATCATTCTTATTTCTTCTTCCAAACATTACAAGATAAAGAGAGAGACATTTGGTATTTTAATTTGACAAGATAGGGAATCGAGATGAGAATATGCTGCAAGATATAGATCTGATTTTGAATTGATCGCGATACACACACGCACAAGCTCTTTCTCTCTTTCCTTGCAACTTACCATGGGAGCAAGAAGATGGAGGATAAATCAGATCGAAGTGTTACTAATTTCTTTTGTTTATGAACAAAAAAAAGATTTTGTATTAGATTTTGTATCTTTCTAATTCGTCGAGACCAATTTTTAAGAACACTTCTGCACCGTTAAATCCATCTATTTGACTTTTTGGCAAACTATACTCCTTCCTATCTCCCTGTGAAGTTATTATCACAGAATCAGCATTTACAGCATCCACGTTTCCAGCATCATCGTAGTCTCTTGATCTAACATTCTTATGAATAATGCTTTCCCAATCTAGTACTGAATCGGCCATTTCGATTCACCATATATAATCGGTCAATAATTATTTAAAGATGTTTATTAATTAACAAAAATACGTATAATATGATCATATTTTTGTAACATTTATATCTTTTCTACTTTATTTGTAAATAAATAGAATAAATGGATCCCTGGCTTTTTGAACCAAGCCGTATTAAGACCGTAGGAAAGAATAGAGTGATTTCGAAAGCACATATATATAAAAAAACTGCAATTTTTAGAATAAATACTATGGCTCCGATGAAATTCTCAAGATTATCGAATAGCTGTTTACACTGGGTGGAAATGTGTACTGGAATAATAGAATGGCCATAGATGATTAAAGAAAGGTTCATTCTAGTCTTTTTAATCGTTTCAAGAACATGAGTATTTTTGCTTATTTATTTCCCTGAAATTCAGGAATTCTAAATAGATTCCTCGCTGTCTCGTAATATTACTAATAGTTACTCAGCTAACGTATTTGCAGAATAACCGAAACTATATGTCAACAAAACATGAAAGAATATATAAAATACAATATATAAGATATCATGGTTTTAAACAAAAACTATGCTAATGTTCTGATCATTTGTTTTTTTACACTTTTACTGCTGGTATCTTCTTCTGTACAGTACTCGATTGCTTCTGCGACTCAATCTCCTCTTCAAACACAATGCCTAAGTTTTCCAAACACAGTAATTAACGGCATTTCAAATTCAAACGGTGATAATGATGATAATAATAGTCCATCAGGTCTAAAGATTCAAGTCAATTTATCTAATAAAAATATTGCCGATATTGGTCCTCTTACTATTTTCATCATTACAACGGAAGGAGAATGTGCAACAGCAGAAATTAACCTAGATTCAGCTGAATCGGTAGGGCAAGAAATGCAGTTAACATTTGAATTTGAACCAGGCGTTATTAACGTAAATGAAAAATTCAATGCTTGTGTTGAAACTTCAATTGATTTTGATTTTAAATGTGTATTGGGTTCCAACAGTCCTTCAAAAGTTCCTGAGCAAGTCTTTTTAGAGGTTCCTATAAAAAATGAAAATTCGTTTGTGAATTAGCAATGGCTAGACACAATCTATCCATTTATTGACATGTTCTAATCAATATGAAGTGAGGTTTGCGCATACTTATTTAAGTTGTTGAAACCGTCACTGCCACTAACATCAAAAAATATAAATCTAGATTGTTCCTATTTTGGTTATTTTATCAGTCAATCATGATTTGAATATCTTATGATGTATCAATAGAACAAAATGTATTAATTATCCTAAAAAGAGAAAAGAGTATCCTAAAAGTGGACCAGACAGAGCACGGAACTCGAAGCTCCTCCTTCAAGTGTATCCTTACAACCTGGCTGGGTCAAAATAAACAAACAAAAAAATTCAAAAAGTTATGTTTGTACCTTCCTCATAAAAAACTATATAATTTACACCAGTTAATTCAGTGTCAAAGTCTTTTACCACTTGGATATTAACTATCTTTCTATTTTCTCTCTCTAGAAAATTAGAGATTTCCTCCATAATGGTATTACTCCATCGAAATATTTCTTGTTTTAACATAAAGTATGTTGATAATAATGTATTTAAAACTGAATACTAATCTGATATATGCACGTGTGTATATGTGTGTATGTGACAATCTATTCATTTATCTTTCTGATTCAAACTCTGATAATATTAGACTTGTTCTAATTTGTGAACAGAACCGGAATTTTTTAAATATATATTTATTATTTGTATTATAATTCAGTGTATGAATACTGTCGATTGTATTGCCACAAAACTGGATATAAGGGAATTCAGGTACTGATAATGTACCCGAAAATGTAATATCTACAATTCTAAATTCTGCTAGATTCAGTGGTAGTGGTCTAAATACTCAACATTGGCGATTTATAGTAATAAAAGAGAGAAACAATATAAAAAAATTATCTGAAGACAGTACAAGCGGGCAATGGGTAGTTGGAGCAAATTTTGCCATCATTTTATTAACAGATCCAAAATATGGATTTCATTTACTTGATGCGGGAAGGGTCATACAAAATATGCAACTATCTGCATGGGATAATGGAGTTGGTTCCGGAATATATACGGGCATAAATGATAGTAAAATGAGAAATGATTTCAAAATCCCATTGAATCTGAGTATCTCTGCTGTTTTAGGTTTTGGCTACCCTAAAAAGTCCATTACAGGAAAGAGAAAAAACCGTAAACCAGTAAACGAATTGGCTTTTAACGAGGTTTATGGAAATTCAGAAAACATAACCCAATAAAAAGTAAATAAGAAAATAAGAAAAAAATTTAATATTGTGTGTATTATATTATATTGGTAACATATGTCAAGGCCCGTTCCAAGTCATTTTGAATTTATGCTACTATACCATATCAACACCTATAAGGCCTCCATTTCCCCAGTTCTCCTTGGAAACCTCATAAATTAATACTCTTATTTTTTCTTCTTGTGTCTTCATAATTCTTGCTGTTTCTCCTGTCAATACCTTTATCAATTCCCTTTTTTGTTCGACTGTTCTTCCCTGACTTATTGTAATTTGAATTACGGGCAATTAATTATCTCATTAATTCAGATAAACTTGTTATTATATAATATTGCTATTTATTAGCTATGACGTGTGAACTAATCTTTTGCACCAGTAGATGAAAACAGAAATATTTGTTTTACAGTTTCAACTTCTGAAGTGTCAACGAAATGGAGCGGAGATGAAAATCATGGGCTTGAAAGAAATAGGAAATTACTTCTCAAGTAGTAATAGAATTGACTTGATAAACTGTAAAAATTCTGTTTGCGGAATAAAAAAAACCAAGACACGATATTCGTATTTATCTCAGCATACAATGTATATTTTATAGTTGTATAGTACCAAAGATAAAGTCAAAGAGATTTGGAGTTCAGGAGATTACAGAAGCCGGGGCCAATATTTTCCACCAGTATCGGCTCGTTTAACAAGATATGTAAAATTGCAATCAGACGATTCAGTTTTGGATTTAGCATGCGGATATGGTAATACTGCTATTACTGCTCGGGCAATTGGGGCAAAAGTCACTGGGATTGATATTACTCCAAAACTTTTGGCACTAGCTAAAGAAGAAGAAAAAATTTCAAATGTTAGTGGAATCGACTGGAAAGAGGGCGATGTAGAGGACTTGCCATTTGAAGACGAATCATTTGATGTTGTATTATCGACTTTTGGTCACATTTTTGCGTCTAATCAAGAATTAGCAGGTAAAGAAATGATGCGGGTCCTAAAGCAAGGTGGACGTCTAGGTTTTACAAGCTGGCCTCCAGAATTGGCTGTCGGCAAACTTTCAGATGTTGTTTCCAAATACAACCCATTTCCACCTTCTGAAGCATTTTCTCCTTATAATTGGGGTGTTGCTGACAAAGTGAAACAACTTTTGCCATGTATCAAAGGCATTTATTTTGAAAGAGATACTATTAAAATTCCAATTTTGAGCCCTCACCATTACTGGCAAGATACTATCACCAAAGCAGGTTTTATGATTCAGATAATAGAAGCATTGAAAAAACAAAACGAAAAAGATAAAATCGATTCCTTTAGAAAAGACTACATAAAGACTTTGGAGCATTATATCTGCGATAATGAATTAAGATTGGGCTATCTTATAACGGTCGCAACTAAGCAAAGAAGTAATAACAAGCCAACATCATAATAATAGTTGGATCAGGCACAGATGTTGCAAATAGGACCAAAAGAAAAATAAGAGTTGATACATAATCAAGAGCAAGTAACACCTTTGATTATTAAAGTCGATTTGAATTTTCTTCCTGAAAATCTAAGGTCACTGATCATTAAATCAAAAGTGCTAAATCAATATGCAATCAATATTGAAGAAGACGTACCCGAAAGATATGAGGAGAAGTCAGGTGGCATCTACAAGTTTGAATTCAATGGATATTTGTCTGGATTCAAGGACCTTCTCAAACTTGTCTTGCAAAACAATTCTATAAACGACTATGTTGTTGCAGAAGATCTTCAGTATGATAACACTTTAGTCGTACTAAAAGACGGTGACATACAACAGCTTGATATTTGGCTTTGTGATATTTGCGGGTTGGCTTGTGCTAGTGAGGATGAAAAGTACATTCACCAAAGAATACACTATTTTATCTAGTTCAGGGGTTGGTGAACAAATTAACATAAAAAAAGGATTTGATAATTTAGTTAATGGTTCATTGAAAATGACCTTAACAAACTTCACGAATAGCATTGATAATAGAAAGCAGAAAGAGAAAGGGAGAAAAATTTGTAAATTCTCTCAAATAAACAGAGGTTATGGAATTTCTAAGAAATAGGGACATTTATCACGAGATCAACTGCTGCACTAATGGTACCTATTATAAGAACACCATGATTTACCATTGTGTTTTCCTATTTTATATTATTTCTAATTTTTGTAACTTGAATCTACTCAGGAGAACGATATCCTAAAATTAGCTTATTAGATAATCCCTACAGCTATTGTATGTATATGAAATACAATATAATTCATAAAACCCATAAGTTTTATAAATCTTTAAACAAATAGATTTATTTGTACAATTGAGTATATTTTCGTAATTGGCTACATAATGGTACATGTATTTAAACCATTTTATACAACCATAGTATATGCTTGGAACACTTTGGACGATTATTTTAATCATCGTAGCAATCATAGTTATAGTACTTTTACTAAGATTTCTTTTCGGAATATTGGTTATAGCTCCTGTAGGACTGGAATCCGTTCAAACAGGCACAGCTGTCGATATGTTGTTGCCACTAGTCAATAACATTTAGTTGATAGCGGCAAAACATCATAGAGCATTTATCGGAGAATTCTACCATCAACAAAGTTAATGTAACCAAATTAGCGAGACAAATTTAATATGCGAGTGATACTTTAGATTATTTATTGCACTATCTGTCCGCTGGATTAGAAAAGTGAGATTTTAGTCTACCTAGTCATTAGATTACCTGGTTTAACTCTTCTTTAATAATATATTCAAGTCCAAATAGACTTAATTCCATCTCAACGTTTGTCTTCTTCGAGTCCAATAACAATCGATCTATTTGGGTTAAAGGCATTACATGAGCTTTCTCATATAATGAAAGTCTGACCAAAAATGGTAAACTTCCTGTGGTTATATGTTCCTACTATGCAATTTGGCCATCAGTTCAGTGTCCAATTTCATGATTCTACTGGTCAATGTTCCGCTTGAAAGCTCATAAGCTGACAGGGAAATTATCAGTGGTATTTGCTACAACAACCCTTATAAAGTATATAATACGTTAAAATTTATCTTTGATTGGTAAAATAGATTTGAAAATTTCTAAGCGAATTTGATTATTAGTTATACAATTCGTAGAATATTTGTCATTACTAGAAAATAACCATGGATAACTAAGTTATAGTCGGCGTTAAGGTAAATTGAACAAAGATAATTTAAGAAATAAGGGCTAAATTTTGGTTACAAAAATAAGGATCTTAACCTTTCCTCTATACTATTATATGCAGTTATATACTATCAGATTCTTTCAGTATATTAATGAATAAAAGAAATACAAAATCATTTTTTGTATCATCAATGATCGCTATGTTGGTAGTGGCAGTGTTTGCAATGGGATCCCCCGTTGCAATATCCCAATCTTTTGCTCAGGGTAACGACACCAATTCCAATGACAATGGTAATGGTAATGACAATGGTAATGACAACAATAACGATAGTATCGGTAATGTAGATTACAGTACTGTACTTTCAGGTGATCAAGAGGTTCCACCAGTAAACACATCAGCAGCTGGAATTGCAGATTTTAGTCCGTCTGATGATGGAGACAGCATTGATTATACTATTACTGCCGATGACATAGAAGCAGCAACAGCAGGACATATTCATTTTGGAATTGAAGGTCAGAATGGACCAGTAGCAGTTACTTTGTTTGAATTTGATTCACCTCAAGACGAGGTTTCAGAAAGTGGAACTATTAATGCCGAAGATCTGTCTGGCCCCCTTGAAGGAATGCAAATTTCTGATCTAGTTGATGCTTTTAACGACGGAAACGCCTATGCTAATATACACACAGAGCAGAATCCAAATGGAGAGATACGAGGACAGATAATTAGCGAAGAATTGCAGGAAGATACAGAAGAACAATAACCACCACTCTTTTTATCTTTATCGTGTATGCTATTAGTGGTAATAATTTTTTTTATTTTGGTTGATTATATGTATGATTTTTCAAATGCTAAAATACTACTCAAAGATGATTTGAGACAAAAGTAGAAGATATATCTGCATTTTATATGACAAAGATTTTTAGAATATTCTATGAGAAGTAGCTAAAGGTACTATTTTTTGTATTATAATTTTTTATCCCTCCTTAAAGACTATTATTTTATTTTCAAATTATAAGAAATTCACTTATTAAATAAAGATGACCAGAGAAAAATCAACTAAAAAACGAATAAAAATCAGAGTGCGCAATTTCATATACATACTAAATTGACTACTACCACAGAGCAGGGATTGAGATTAAGACCGGGTGTCATAGGCGATGCAAAGGATATTGGAAAAATAATATTTGAGGCATTTTCGGAGATCGCAGATAAACATGGTTTTCCTCGTGAGTTTCCCACTGCCGATATTGGGATAAATGTTGCAACTTTCTTTCTATCTACCCCGGGATTCTATTCAGTAGTTGCCGAAGATATGAAGAAGCAGATCGATAGCAAAATTGTAGGCAGTAACTTTTTAGATGAACGATCATCTCTAGTAGCTGGAGTTGGACCAATAACCATCGATCCAAAATCGCAGGATAAAGGTGTAGGTCGAAAGTTGATGATTAACATAATAGAAAGAGCCAAGAGCAAAAATTATCCAGCAATTCGTTTGCTCCAAGCAGCTTATCATAACCGATCACTTGCACTGTATACCAATCTAGGATTTGAAGTTAGAGAACCAATCTCAGCTCTCCAAGGAAAGCCCATTGAAGCAAGTGTTCCAGGAAGGTCTGTACGAATGGCAACTGAGGCCGACTTGGAATCCTGTAACCAGCTATGCAGGGCAATTCATGGTCACGATAGAAATGGGGAGCTAAAAGACAGCATAAAACAGGGTATTGCTAAAGTGGTTATATACGACAATAAAATTACAGGTTATACAAGTGGATTAACATACTTTAATCACTCTGTAGGTTTTTCAAATGATGATCTCAAAGCGCTTATTGCCTCAGAATCATCGACATCAACAACTGATAGTTACGGAGGACCAGGTATTCTTATTCCAACGCGAAATACGGAGATATTCCGCTGGTGTCTTAACAACAAGCTAAGGCTAGTTCATCAACTTACCCTCATGACCATTGGAATGTATAATGATCCTGCCGGGTCATATATGCCATCTATTCTGTATTGAAATTATGGATAGTAGTTTCGGCAAAATGACGAGGATCAGCAATTATAAAATCTACTCCTATCTCTTGCCTATTTCGATAACAGAATTCTTAAAAATAGGAACAAATACCATTTATAGGAATCCTAGTACATAATGATACACAATACGGGATAGGTTGTACAACAATAATATAAGAGGAGAAAAATTGTTTGCTTGAATAGAATAGGACGTCGTAATGAGATTTGAACCTACATTGTCGATCTTTTTGACAATGGTTAAATAATAATAGATATAATTCACCATATGAATAAGAGTCCAACAGGTAGCACATCTAATGAAACAAACATGATTTCAAACCACAAAAAAAACAAATGTTCTAACAGTAACTATTATTGTTGAAATATCAGTATTATAGTTGATATTATCCTTTAGTATAATGATGGCTGGTGATATGACCAGTTCGGTTTTGGTATTTGCTCAACAAAATGAAACTGAAACTGAAACTGATAACGATTTGCAAAAACAAAATGGCCCGATCAATGAAACATTTATCAACAATAATGAAGAGGAAAAAAAATTCCGTTGGAACGGTCACTGACGATACTACTACTACTCCTCGTTCACCCCCAATAGAAAACTGTGGAATAAATCCTAATGCTCCTCCATGTTGCACTCCAGGACAGGATGAAGGATGCACAAATGCCAGTGTTGATGAAGTAACTATTTCTAATTTTAACACAATACCACAAAAAATTAATTCACAAGATGAGTTTAAAGTACAGGTAACAGTCACAAACAACCTAAATATACCAATTACTTACAGAGGGAGCATGTGTGGCGGTTCGCCACTGGATATTCAATTTGACAAAAATGTAAATGTTTACAATGCAATTGCATGTCAAGCTATATCTACTGAGACGCTAAATGCTAGTGAATCTACAACTGTCGAAGGAAAAGGATATGAGATATTAAGGGCAATAGGTTCAGGCAATGTCAACACAAAGATCACTTTTAACTATGGGTTACAAAATGGTGACACTCAGGAAAAACAAGTCACCAAGAGTTTTTCATTAAACATAGAATAATATAATAACTGATAGAAGGAGAAGTAGGAGAAAAGAAGAAGGAAAAAGGAAAAAACAATTGAACCATTTTATGATTCTAATAAACTACGCGACAATATTGATGTGGTGCCAGAGGTTTGTGAAACAAATTTGACATAAAAGATGGATACTTTTTTTGTTGATTGTCATGGCTAGTGAGTAGACAGGGATAGTAAAATCCATTTTGATTGAGCAAAGTCAATGGGAGCATAGGATATTGTTAAATCGTTGTCACCCATAGTTTCAATTATAGACCCTGTTATTCCAGCTTTTGCATTTTGGAAACTTTGAAGGTCCTTAAATTCTGTGATATCATTATTAATAGAAGACGATTCTGCTATTTTAGTACCGTTAGAATCGACAATCACCACCCTGTTGGTACTTACTGTATCATTCGCTCCTTCTGTCGGTATCTCTGATTTTAGTAAATCATTAAAGTAAGAAAAGTTCAATGTCAATATCTGTATTCCTACTATTGGTGAGTCTTGATTCTCCAAATCTAAATAAATTGGGCTGGCAAGTATCGCAATTGGTTCACCAGTAGTTACGGCCATTAGGACATTACTTAGATACGGCTTTTTTGTTTCCATGACACCCTTAAAATGATCTTGGTGTCCAAAATTGAATATACTGCCATTAGCTTGATATGGATAATAAGGTTCACCAAAATAACGATCTCCATTGGGCAAAAGTAAACTTATAGCTAACAAAGCACTGTTTTTGGCTAGAGCATCCCTGGCCACATTTCTCTTTTCTATATCTTGGTCACTAGGTATACCATGATAACTTATTTTCATCTCATTTGTAAGATTTACCAAAGGAAAGTTTTCAGAGGAAATCGACCCATTTAGTGGATTCTCTGCTAGAGTCATTAAACCTGATATCGTGTTGTTCAAATGTTGATAAAGTGAATCTAGTCCCAGTTGTTTTAGTAATATAGGATTTGAAGTGCTATCTATTTGAGATTTGTTCATGTCATTAGCAAAAAAGGTATCATTAACTTGGCTCGCTTGGATGGAAGATAATGTGTTTATGACCGGAACAAAAAATATAATTAGTACAGACATTCCAACTAATAGAAATACAGAAAAAATTAGAATCATATTAGGTTTTATTGTCACCGTTTAGAACAATATTTTCGTAGTTAATAAACTAGTTTGAAACTTTAATGTTTGTTTGCTCAATCCCTGACCTTAGAAAATAGCGAATATAGCGAATATAAGAAAAGTATGATCAATGGGGCCAGAGGGATTCGAACCCTCGACCGCCAGCGCCCCGGGCTTATACCCAAAATAATGGATGGTATCCTGCCAAGCTAGACGATAGCCCCTCGCTTATAAAGAATAAACCTCTCATTTTTAAACTTAAGTAATCCTGGCAATTCTAAACACTTTAATAATTAGATTAATACTTTATAGCATATCACTTATGCTGGTTAACGAATTAGACGTCATAGATAAACAGATATTAAATGATATTCAGTGGTCTTTTCCACTAGTTGAAAGGCCTTTTCTTGAGATGGCAAATAAATATCACTTGACTGAAGACGAAGTTCTTAACAGAATCCAGAGACTAAAGGATATTGGAATAATCAGACAGATAAGTGCAATTTTTGATACCCGTAAACTTGGTTACAAGAGTGCCCTTGTTGCATTTTCAGTTGACAATAAAAATACAGACTATGTCGCTAATGAAATAAACAAGCACCCCGGGGTAAGCCACAATTATGAAAGAAACCACGAGTACAATATTTGGTTTACATTAGCAGTACCTCCTGATGCGGATATGAAGGCGGATCTGGATAAAATGGCTTCTTTGGATGGTGTGATAAAATACAGGGTATTGCCCACTTTAAAAATGTACAAAATTGGAGTAAAGTTGGACATGGTAAATGCAGATGCTGAAAAGCCTACTCCAACAGACAGTGTAAAGAAAATGGAAGGTAAAGCAGAAAAAATCTCAGAGACCGACAAAGAGTATATTAGACAACTACAAAAGGATATTGAAATAATTAAAGAGCCTTTCAAATCGATTACAAACAGCCTCGGAGTAAGCCTGGAGGAATTGTTCAACAAGGTAAAAGAGTATGAAAAAATAGGGGTAATGAGAAGATTTGCAGCAATATTAAGACACAGACAAGCAGGTTTTACAGCTAACGGTATGATAGTTTGGAACGTTCCTGAAGACAATATTGATCAAATAGGGCTAAAGGTTGCATCGTTTCCACAAGTAAGTCATTGTTATAGACGACCCATATATCCAGACTGGGAGTTTAATCTATTTAGCATGATTCACGCCCGAACTATTGATGCAGCTGAAAAAATCGCAAAAGAAATTTCAGAGATCATCAAGATTGATAGATACAAAATATTGTTTAGCTCTAGAGAGTTTAAGAAAGAAAGGGTAAAATATTTTGAATAATTTTGCTATGCTATTAGTTTAGGCATATCAAAATTATTTTCATACATTCTTTCTATTTGGGTTTTCTCATCTGCAGACAAATAATTTCCATCGGATATTTGAGCGAACAGATCAATTTCTTCCAAGCTTGTGACAGTTGGCAAGAGAACAGAGATTTCTTTTTGAGATAATATGTATTTCATTGAAAGTTCCGTAATATTCCATCCATGGGAATCAGCTATTGGTTTGAGTTTTTCTATTTTTTTCATAGCTTGAATGATCCATTCTCTCTTTCTGTTGTTTCTATGATCATTCTTATCAAAAACAGTATGTTCGTTGACTTTGCCTGTTAAAACACCCGACGCATCAGGTACTCTAACCATTATGCCTACCGATTTACTGGAATTTTTATTTACCGCGTTAAAAAATACCCTGCCAGGATCTTGTTCTAAAATATTATATACAGTCTGTAAACACACAATATTTCTGTTCTCTATAGCGTACAATCCTTCCTTTTCCCAGCCTATTGCAGGTCCCAAAGCAACACCATGGCTTTTGATCTTGCCTGTTTGTACCAGTTCATCCAATCTATCAAACAATGCGTTGTTTTGGATAGCGTCCATCTTGGGATTGTGCAAGCTATATACATCAACAAAATCAGTTTCTAATCTATTCAGGCTCTCTGATAGTGCATAGTCTAAGAATTCAGGGTTGTGTTTTTGGGGAATTTCTCCGTGCCCAATTTGATTAGCACCATACATATCATAACCCCATTTTGTCGAATAAATTACCTCATTGCGCATATCTTTAAACGCTTTTGCCAACAATTTTTCGCTTTTACCCTTTCCATACATATCAGCAGTCTCAAAGAAATTAATTCCTAAATCATAAGCACGTTTTAACATCTTTATGGATTCTTCTTCCTCTAGTTTTTTTCCCCACCAATCTAATGCCAAAGTCCAAGTCCCAAATCCAATTTCACTAACTGGAATTCCAGTATTTCCCAAATTACGATATTTCATTAAATTATACTCCTCACTTTTTCAGATAATTTATTGAATTTATTGTCGTCTATACAAGGGTTACTGATGGATTTCAAATATTCAAACGGATTTTCTGATAGAGAATTATTTGCAAAATACAAATCAAGATCCCGGTCATGTGAATCAATCTGGATCCAAGATTTGCAACCTATCCATTGAGGTTTATTCGTGATTTTGAGAGGTACTTTTAGTTTATATGCTCGCAAAAGCAGTAGATGCAGTGGTTTTTTGGGATTGTAATTGAATCGCATTTTAAGATAATCATCAGTCCAAATGTGAAAATCTTTTAATGCTTTTAGCCG
Source organism: Candidatus Nitrosocosmicus sp. FF01 (assembly GCF_047711275.1). Classification (NCBI taxonomy): domain Archaea; kingdom Thermoproteati; phylum Nitrososphaerota; class Nitrososphaeria; order Nitrososphaerales; family Nitrososphaeraceae; genus Candidatus Nitrosocosmicus; species Candidatus Nitrosocosmicus sp. FF01. The sequence goes on from NZ_JBLNIG010000002.1 coordinate 173,394, forward strand.
ATCTAAACTGGGTACCTCGCTAGAATCTATTATCTCGACAAACGAAGTGATTTCAGTGTACTTTTTTGAAGGGGATGAATTGTTATTTTCAGTTGTCGTCGTTTCCGTATCGCCAATGTCATTATTTTTTTCTTCTATCTGGTCAAGAATCGGGTGGTATTCAGGGCGTATAGACTCTCTCGCTTGATGTTCAAAAGTAGGGAATAGAAAAAATTTCTTAAATTTTAGCTCAAAACCATTTCGGTACTCCATGATTCCCCCTTTTCTAAATAATAAAATTTGATTACCTGACTCTATGGCATCACACACAACAGCCCACTCCTTTAGGGCACCGAGAAAATTTGAATCAGAAGGAGGAGGAGGAGGAGGAGTTGAATCGGAATTTGATGATATTGGTACAAGACCACTGTTTTGGTTATTTTTAACATTATTTTCAAAAGATATTGGAGAACTAGGATGAGAAGGAGTGTTGACACCCATGTAATTTGTTGAAGGTCCACCTCCGGTTTCAGGACCAAATTTGGTTGTCTCAAATGGGACATTTTTATGATTATTGACTACCTCGTTATTGTTGTTGTTATTATTATTATTACCATCCAAATGAAAATGAAAAGCCATATACAAGCACCTATAATTACAAAGGTACTTTGAATCTAAATAAATATTGTTAATACTAGATGATTCTAACCTAGGCTCTTTATGATATCAGTTATACCCTTTCGAACACATGGAATCATTGGCGTATCTTTAATTATATATCTGCTGACCTGAGTTTCACGTAATTCGATAATAAGATTTTGAAATCTGGCTAGACTATTTGTTTCAAATGCTAGCATGAAATCCTGATCATCGATTCCGAATGAATAAGTTGTATTGAGCAAGATATCTGGATATTTTCTTCCTACTTTGATATGTTCTTCCATCATTTCTTTTCGTTTTTCAAAGGGCAAGAGATACCATTCTCGAGATTTAATGAAAGGATATACTATTACATATTGTAATGGGTCTTTGTCCAGCTCAAATCCACGCTTAACTTGATTTGAATAGATGGACCTTCGAGTCAAAGAAAGAAATGTGGATACCGGTTCGATGTATTTTCCCAAGATAGTTGTATAAATTTTTGAAGAAAGAACCTGAATATTTTCTAGTGATGAGGAAATGGTCCAGATCATAAACTCACTTTCGTGTCTGAGTCCAAGTGTAGAATAGGTCTGAATTTTCATTCTTTTGCTTGCAGCTTGAAGCAATTCGTTAAATTCACGTGAAGCTTCGTCCTTGCCCATTTCATTTAACCAACGCCACTTGGGATCGACCTTGTAAAAGGTGAAAGTAAAGAACATTTCAGGTTTATCACTATTCTGTACATCATCGCTATTGGAATTTTTATTGGAGGAGGAGGAGGAGGAGTTAGCGGCATAATTTCCTTTAGAATTGGTCAAATTATTGTCAACATTTGATAAGGCCTTATTCTTGTTGCGCATAATTTTGATGGTATTTTAAATTAATAAATAGTTAACATATTATTATTTGGACACCGAATTTCTCTTGTCTTTATCCAAGTTTTACTTAATGCTTATTCATTCGTAAATTGAAGAATGATTTCTTTGTGAAGGGTTAGTATATTTGAGGCCAAGATTAGTCACGTTGTTATTTTTACTCATAACTTTTTTCTTTTTGTACTTGTCTTTGGTCGTACTATCAGACATGGTATTGTTGTTGTAAGTTTTATCCTCAAGTTGTCCATCCAGGTTTTGAAAAGAAGGAGGATCCAATTCTTCCAAAAAAGTTCCTCGATCAGAGTTAGTTTTGTTTGTTATAATTCTTATTTTCTTTTTCATTTAACATCACATAAGGAATCTATACTCAATTGTAACAATGCCTTTTATTAATAGTCGGTTCAAAATCTTCTGTAAGGGTACTAATAAGATGCTAACAGGCAATGAATGAGGTATATGCAAATCGACAATGGTAAGTTGATTTGTTATAATATTTACATATTAATTGGTTGTATTAAAGATAATTTATAAATAAGGAATTTTAAATGATAAATTTGAATAGCAAATAGTATTTTGTAATCACATTTTGTTGGTAAAGAAATAAACTACAGACCCAAGCTAAGTCGAATTGTTATCCTGATGCTTTATAAACATATTTTTAGTATACATAGAATATATATGGATAATTCTTAACGCTTTTGTGATACATGTGACACTTCCTAATTGGAAGCAAAATTTGACTACATTTGATAATATCAACATCTTTATATAAAATAGATGAGGAGCCAATAGCAGTCAATATTTTGTATCGATTAATCAGCTTTTTATGCTTGTACGAAAAAAACTACTGAGTATCGTCAGAGAGTCCTAGCCATGCATAGCCTTTAGCTTCAAGTTCCTCTGAAAGCTCTTTTCCTGCCGATTTTATTATCTTGCCCTTTGACATTACATGTACCTTGTCCAGTTTGTTAAGATAACGCAAAATCCTAGCATAATGGGTAATAACTATGACTCCTGCTCCTGTTTCAATTAATTTGTTTATAGCCTCGGCCACAGCCTTTACAGCATCTATATCAAGTCCAGAATCAGGTTCGTCTAGGATTGCCAGATTGGGTCTTAGAACGAGCATCTGCATTACCTCTGACCTCTTTTTTTCTCCCCCAGAAAAACCTTCATTTAGATATCTACTTAGGAAGCTTGGATCTAGGCCAACATTATCCAAGTTTCGCTTTAGGTATTCATGAAATTCCTTTACTGTTATGAATACCTCACGGTCTTTTTGTTCTGCACCTAGTGATTTGCTTAGTAAATTATAGGCATTACGCAAAAAGTGACTGTATCCCACACCTGATATTTCTGTTGGATACTGAAAACCTAAAAAGAGTCCTTTTTTTGCTCTTTCGTCTGTTTTTAGATCAACGATGCTTTCATCGTTTACCAAAATATCTCCAGAGACTACAGAATAACGGGGATGTCCTAACAAAACGTTGGCCAACGTACTTTTGCCAGAGCCATTTAATCCCATAATGGCATGAACTTCACCTTTGTTGACCTCTAGATTAACACCATTAAGTATTTTTTTATCATCAATATTGACATTTAGGTCTTTTATTGTTAAGAATGACATAAAAACTTAAGAACGAATACATAATATAAATATTCGTTAGAATAACACTGTTATAATTATAAAATTTATATATTTTACAAATATTATATAAAGAAATCTGCAAATAATAATTATATTTTAATAAAATTTATAAAAAAGGTATAAAGATATTAATTTTTTTAAAAAAATTATGTTATTGTTATTGTTCCTTGCATAAAGGGATGAACTGTACAATGATATGGATGTTCTCCTGCGCCAATCTTTTCTGCTGGAACACTGGCTGTTGGCAGCTGGCATTATTATACTTGTATCAAAGAGTTTTCCGGTTTCTGGGTCTTGAGGTCCAGATCCACTTGTAGCAGTATGTGGAACAGTATCTTCATTGATCCATGTAACTCAAAGCATCACTTGTAGGCAGTAGCAGGATCAGGCTCCATAAGCGGGATTACCCTGTGTGGCAGAGCCCGCTAAAATTTGCACTTCGACTTTATTTGCAAATGCAGATTCGTCTATTGCTTCCTCTGCTGCTGATCCTCCGCCTGCAGCAGCAGCCGTTGCTTCTGGTGCAGGTGGGAGTTCCTGTCTGTAAATAGAATCAACTACACCAGGTACTGGAGTAACTGCGCTAAATGCATAATAACAAATAATTCCAGTTAAAACGGCTAATCCCATCATTCCATAAAATCCTATTTTGTCAGTTCTGTCAGCCATATTGACAACCAAATTGTATTAGATCGCCCCTATTAATGTCTTTTATGTTTTGACAAAACGAACTTGGTAAAGTTTGTTATAGCATTGCAAAAAATGATATGACTTTTATTTCTGATATTTTCATTTTTACCGAGAGAATGCTTAAGGGGAGAGAAAGAATCACGTGCAGCATATGCAATGAAAAGATTGGTGATTTTAGGTACGAGCCCATGCAACAATGGAATATCTCGGGATTCTTATGTAGCAAGTGCTATTCAAAGAAAATATCAGATCATTATATTAAACAACAACAGCAGCAGAATACGGACGAAAAAGTGACTGAAAATTAATCACCATAAGAAAATAACATGTACAGTTATACGAGTTGACGTATTTCAACAGCCTTTTTGGACTCTAGTATAGGTCTTGCATTCTCGAATGGTAAAATAGCCACATCGTCTTTTTTAAAAGGGCCGTATTTATTCATGTTAACCCCTACAAATTGTTCCATAGAATCCAAAAACCTAACCATAATAAAATTCTCATTTATCGAGGAAACGATTTTTTCTAAAGTTTTTGGTTTACCACCTAACAGCATCTTTAGAATAACATCAATTCGTTTTTCTCTTTCCCTGTTACCAAAAAAAACATATTTTTCTTCATCGGTAAGATTTGAGTATTCAAAATTCTCTGGCGAAGATTTTGAACTATTGAAAATTTTTTTACATCTTAATATAAAAAGTAATGATGTTAGTTTAGTAATCATAGATATTAATTCGGTGTTGATTTGCTTGGAAATGGCCGCCGTTGTAGCATCATCTTCATCAACAGTGGCATCTGTATCATCGTCATTAGCTGTGTTAGCATCATCTTCCATGGAGTAAGGTTCAAAGTCGTTTTTTTCATTTTGTTCATTTAACAAATAAATGAGATTTGCAATATTTTGATAAAGATTCTGTGGAATTGGCTGAGGTTCATTGGTGACCTGAATTTCTCTCTTTAGAACATTGTGAATATCATCGATTTTTATCAGATTTTGTATCTTGTTGTGATCCATCAGCCTTTACAATAATGTATACATGATAAGCTTAATTAGAGGTTTTTATTTTACTAGATTGATTATTTCATTTGCCTTATAAAGTCATAGATGGAAAAATAGAAACTTTAAATTTTACTGCTGAACAAATCATGATGCGACTAAAGGACGAGGAAATAAGATTCATAGATTTACAATTTACAGGTTTGACCGGTAGATTCCATCACACAACAATGGCCTCAAATATGTTCAAAAAAGATGATTTTGAATATGGATTACCAAAGTTAGACGGTTCTTCAATCAGAGGTTTTACTGAGATTCATGAATCTGATTTGATAATTAGACCGGATCCTTCAACATATGCTATCATTCCATGGATTGAGGAATACAAGACAGCTAGGCTGATATGCGATATTCTAGCTGGTGGTGAAAAAAGATTACAATTCAAAAAAGATCCTCGTGGTATTGCAAGAAAAGCTGAAAATTATGTGAAGGAACAGGGATATCACAACTCATTTTGGGGACCTGAGGTTGAATTCTTTGTCTTTGATAAATTAGAAGTAAATACGCTTACGCCTTACAGATCACAAAGCTATAACATAAGCTCCAAAGAAGCACCTTGGTCTACTGAAGGTGTAGGTTATGCACTAAGATTAAAGGAAGGTTATCTTCCTAGTGCTCCTGGCGATACTTTAATGCAATATCGAAACCAATGTGTGGATGTTTTGAGTAACAATTTTGGGATTATTTGTGACGCACATCATCATGAGGTAGCAACAGCCGGACAGTGCGAAATTGATATTAGATTTGACACCTTAGTAAACGCGGCTGATTCCGTTCAGAGCTATAAATATATCGTAAAAAATATTGCAAAAAAACAGGGAAAAATTGCAACAATGATGCCAAAACCTATAGCTCTTGATAATGGTTCAGGCATGCATGTAAATGTTAGTTTATGGGATGAAGAAAAAAACCTATTCTATGACAGCAATGATTCCTATGCCGAAATGTCCCAATTGGCTAGATATTTTGCCGCAGGAATTCTAAACCATGCCCCTGCTTTAGCAGCAATTGTCGCCCCTACAACCAATTCCTACAGGAGACTAGTGCCAGGATATGAAGCGCCAGTATATATCGCATGGAGTACAGGTAACAGATCTGCAATAATTAGAAATCCTGCACACTACAAGGGTGAAAGATTTGCTCATATGAAAAGAATAGAATTCAGGGCTCCTGATCCATCATGCAATCCATACCTAGCATTTTCAGCTGTAATTTCTGCTGGATTAGATGGGATAAAGAAAAAAACCGCCATACCCGATCCAATAGATGAAGATATCTTTAAGATGTCACCTCAACGTAGACGTGAATTGGGAATCAGACAGTTACCACCATCGCTTAGAGAGGCATATGAGGAGCTAAATATCGATAGGGAATTTTTAAAGCCTGTCTTTGATGATGAAATTATTGATTCTATCATATTACAAGAAGCAAAGGATCATCAAGAGGTAACGATAAGACCTCATCCCCATGAATTCTCACTGTATGCGGACGTTTGATCCATGACTAGTTAAGGAAATGACCACACGGCGGTAAAACAAAGATTAATAACACTGGATTAACACAGTTCTAAATAATTTTTTGGAGGGGTTGTCTAGACTGGTTAGGATACCTGCCTTACACGCAGGTGGTCATGGGTTCAAATCCCATCCCCTCCATTGCAGTCATGGGTTGTGACGTAGTATTTTTAAATCTGTAGCGGACAACAGATGTAGCTTATGTCCTCTAAACCTGCAACAACAATTAATACTATCATCCTATCTAACAATCCAGCCAAAGACACTCAATTAGATACTTTAGAGTAGAAATATCGAGGGCATAATAAAAGGAGCATTTCCTTACTATGTATCAATATTCGAACAAATGTTATCAACCAAACCTAATAATGCAATGTCATTATACGATTTTTTACTGGTAGAACAAATTGAAAAAAATTGTAAAACTTAGTACGAAAATAACTATATTAAAGTCATTTATCTATTCAATAGATTTCTACATTTCAAAGACTTTGGAGAAATAACCAAACATGACATACTGAATTACTTGAATTCACCCAAAAAATCCGATACAGATGACCCAAGTCACAAAGGGGATTAGAACTTATAATACGAGACAAATGATATTAATTAATTCTTTAGGTGGTTATGTAGATAATCTGAACAAAATGTACAAGAAGAAAAAAGTATTACAAATGAGGATGTTAGAAAGGCTTCTAAGGAGATAAAATTTAATAATCCTTCTCAAAGAAACCATTCTTCTATATATGCATAAGGATTGACCCGCGAATCGTTATTTTCTTGACCACATAAACGATGACCAACCTCATTTATCATAGAATTGGACAGCCATTTACCTTCATATATATATCAGAGTAGGATAAACAGACAAATTTCTTATGTTAATCCTGTTTTTACGTTCCAAAAAATATTTGGGAAAAAATGTGTCTTTTATCTCTACTATTTCCTCCTAGGTCCAAAAATACGTCAATTAAAAAGGACTATCTCGATTTTTTACTAGACAAATCTAAATAGTAAGTAATCAATGAAAAGACTGGGAATTGGATGTGTTAGAATATGTATGACTAGAATACATTCAAAATTCGTACAGAAAAAATAACTTATCGTATTTTGATGGTCTGCAAATTTATAAAATTCATGATGATCGGGTCATGTTTCTCAGAGACAAGCAAAGTTTAAACAATATCTGAGCATCATCAACTTTATTCTGATATAATCATGGTTAGTGAAGCACTTGAACGGTCTGTTTTATCTTATCTGCATCATCAAATCATTTTTTTAAATGAGGATATAGATTCTGCAACAGCTGTTAAGCAAATGCATGATGTTAAAGCTGAGACCATTATTGTAAAGAATAATAATAATGAGTATATCGGAATCATAACAGATAGCGATATTTTAGATAAAATTGTAATGCAGGGTGAAGACTCAGATAATGTACCTATAAAGAAAATCATGACCTCACCCATCATAACTATTTCCGCGAAAGCAAATGTAAGACAAGCACTTGAACTTATGAGGCTCAATACGATAAAGAGAGTTCCGGTTACTGATAATATTCGTATTTTGGGTATTGTAACTCAAGAAGGCCTAGCTAACGCCATTAGGACATCTGTTTTGGAACAAACATTTAGGCCATATCGAACCATAGTTAGAGAACATTACAAACCTATTATGAGTAACCTAGGTTTTATACTACAGTTTGCGGGATTTTTGTTTATTGTTCCTGCCACAGTAGCTGCATTGATGGGAGAGGCCAATTCAGCTGTAGGAATTTTTCTTTGTGTAATTTCAATGTCTATAACAGGATTTGTATTGAATTCTTATGGCGAAAGGACACCTATGAATCTGAGGCAAGCTTCCCTTCTTATGGTTTCAAGTTTTGTTCTGCTGAGTCTTTTTGGAAGTATTCCATACATATATGTAAATCCATTTTCATCCGAGGTTGACACTTCAAATCTTTTTATCAATAGCTTCTTTGAAAGTGCATCTGGATTTACAACTACAGGTCTTTCGTTCATAACTTTACCTGAAGAGTTACCCAAAAGCTTTGATCTTTATCGTTCATATACGCAATATATCGGAGGTCTAAGTTTCGTATACTTGATAGTTGCTTTTTTCTATCCTGAAAGAAAATTGATGCACATTAGAGGAATGCTAGGTGGTGGAAACCTCAAAGTAAGACAACTGATATTGACAATTGGAGTCATCTTCAGTGCTTATGCAATAGTTCTTGTCTTTTTCTTATATTTAAGCGGACAGGAGGATATACTTTTTTCCCTCACCTTAATATTTAGTACTGTTACTGGTGGTGGATTTGTTCCCACCTCTACAGCATTAGATTCACCAAATAACCTGGAACTTACTACTCTTATGATAGGTATGATTATTTCTGCGCTTCCCTTCGTGTTTCATTATGCGGTTTTTAGTAAGGAAATGCATACAACGAGTGTTCGCCCTGAATTATTCTTGTATATGGGTATAATTATTACTTTTACAGTTCTTTTCTATTTTGCATTTATCAACACTTTAGAAGTCCAATCAGAGTTAATGACATCGGTATTCCATGTAGTTAGCGCTGCGACTAATTCTGGATTTCAATTCATTGACATTTCCGAAATATCGATTGATGCGAAAATGGTATTGATAATTGCAATGTTAATTGGTGGTACTGCATTTTCTACTGCAGGAGGTATAAAAGTGGGTCGAATATTACACATTCTTCAAAAAACTTTAAGCAAAAAATTTACAACTGATAACAGTGGTGGATCAATATCTGCGGTAGCATCACCTCTTAATAAGAAATATATAGTTACCAACGAGTCGAGACAACCAGTAAAGCAAAAGGAAGAAAAAATATTTAATGAGATAATATATGTAGCAGCATTATTTATCGCCGTCTCACTATTTACCGGAATGATTGTATCTCATATGGAAAAAGAAGATTTTGTGAATTCATTTTTTGATTCTGTTTCTGCATTAACAACAACGGGATTATCCACAGGTATAACTTCAATTGAAATGAATCCTCTATCAAAAATAGTTCTTATTATTAATATGATAGTAGGAAGATTTGAAATAATCACAATTATATATTTATTTTTGAATATATCTAAGAAAAGACTGCAATTGCATCCTCATTAAATGAATGTTGTGAAATTATTCACATGATAAAATACTGATGAATAGATAAAAAAAGGCTACATATAATTTAATGAATTATAAGTACTGGGCAGTCTGCTAATTCTGATACTTTACGAGTAACACTACCTAATGCTTTTATTTTGGAAATACCCTTTAACCTGTTACTGCTTCCCATCACAATTACATCTACTTTCTCATCACTAGCGTATTCTAATATTTTTTCTGCGATATCCCCAGTTAAACACCTACTGCTAGACTCTATATTTTGTTCTTTTAACTTTTCAATCTTTTGTTGTGCTCGTTCATGCCACGCATCTTCCATTGATGATGACATCAAATTCATTAATTTTGCTTTTTCAATAAGTTGTTTGTTGTTTCCAAATATCATGGTGTTGGGATCTTCGATATGCTCTATAACATGCAGTATTGTAATGAAGGCACCACATGGTCCAGCTATTTCACAAGCTATCTCAAGTGCTTTATCCGAAATCTCTGTGCTGTCATCCGTTACTAAGATGTTTTGAATCATTATTTCTATCTTAAATGTGGTATATTTTAAGAGACGAATATATTTATCTACCATCTGAATCCATTCGTCTCAAAAACCAATTGAGCTATGTATTTTCCATAGACACTGCTTAGTGTTATTATCTTTAAGCATTCATATTTAAATCTCAAATATCGAAAGGTCAAAGTAGTAACGGATCTGATAAATATCTCTCTATACCAAAGTAAATTTTCTGATAATCAAAAATGGACCCTTTCATGACAGGTTAGTTATTAAAAAAATTAACTAATTATTTGCACCATATGTTCTATATACAAAGGTATTATAGTACTATTATCGAAATTTATTTTATTTATTGAAAAGATTCTCTATTTAAAATTAAGATAAAGAATTGAAAGAGTAATATTTTCGCTATTGCATTAATAATAGAAACCCGTATAAAACCACTGTTCCGACTACCAAAGTTATCAGCATAAATGGAAACCCTATTTTTATCCACCTTACAAATGAAATGTGGTGTCCAAACTTTTGACTTAGTCCAGCAGCTACTACCCCCGCACTGGAACCGATCAACGTACCATTACCTCCCAAGTCAGCCCCCAATGCCAAAGCCCACCACAGGGGGCTAAACTGGAAACCACTTTCAGGTCCAAATGAAGATGCGATAGTGGGGTCAACATTTAGTGTATGAATTAATGGAATCATAGTAGTAGTAAAAGGGATGTTATCTACAAAGGCACTTGCAATACCAGCTAACCAAATAACCATTACAAATGTAATCCAAGGATCCCCACCTGTTATGCCAATTGCCAATTTTGCAAGAATTGTTATCAATCCAGCATGTTCCGCAACTCCCACAATAACAAAAAGACCTACAAAAAATAGTAATGTAGCCCAATCAACTTCATGCAATATTCGTTCCAAAGAAACTCTGCTTATAATGAGCAATACAGCTGCTCCACCAATAGCTACTATTGATACTTCTAAATGAGTAATGGTTTGCAGAGAAAACATGATGATCACGCCTACTAATACTATCAACGATTTTATTAACAAGCCTTTATGATGAATCACTATTACGTTTTCATCTCTATGCATTAATTCTTGGACATCTTCCTTCTGTTCTAACTTCTGTTCACTTTTTAGTTCATTTTTGAAAAAGAGTTTGATTAGCAATAAAGAAAATCCAAAAACAACAGCTATTGTTGGTCCCATGTAAACTATAAAGGAATTAAAGTCGATACCTGCTGCAGATCCAATCAAGATATTGGGAGGATCTCCGATTAGTGTGGCAGCCCCGCCAATATTTGACACCAAAACCTGAGCAATTATAAAGGGAATAGGATGTATTCCCAGAGTACGCGTTATAGACAGGGTAACTGGAATCATCAACAAAATAGTAGTAACATTATCTACAAACATTGATGCAATAGATGTAAAAGTACATAGTAACAGCATTAATATCCAAACATTTCCCTTGCTGATTTTTCCAAGCTTTATTCCAACTTGATGAAATACTCCTGTTTCTCCAAGTATGGCTACTAAGATCATCATTCCAAGTAATAGACCAATGGTGTTAAAATCTACAGATTCTATAACAAAATGGAGACTGTCTTCAGCTACCATAGAACCTAGTATTATGGCCAGTATGATGGACAATACAGCTCCAAACATTGCAATAACCGTTCTATGAATAATATCCAGTCCAAGGATAACATAGATAGCTACCATGATTATCGTAATGCCTGCTAAGATAGGAGTAACACTTTTTTCAAACACTAAAGGTGGAATTGTAAAAACAAAGACTATGTAAATCGCAATCAAGATCATACCAATAGAATATTTCTTGTGCATGTCTTCAACTATTTTGAAGAAGTTAAAGGTTATTCTTAAGTATAGAGATAATAGTTTTGGCTGATCTTTACATTATTAACTACAAACAAGTATTGTTAAAAATAATCTCCAAGGCAAACTGATTTTTTGAGTCGGGCTGAATTACCTAATACATGGTTCAATCAATCCAATTAAATAATATATCTTTGTGGTATGAAATATAGATAGTGAAAGGTAGCGACCTAGACACTAAAAAATATGATAAAATAAAACATCTGGTAGAAGTAGATGATGATATTTTAGCTGTTTTTTCAGTGGAGTCATCGGTTATTAAGGAGTTGTATATAGCTGAGAATGCCAACTTAGATAGAAACTATATCGAATCTCTAATTCATATTTTAGAATTAGATCGAAAATCATATAATGAAAAACCACAAACTTATGTGATAAAACAAGAATCAGAAGAGGAATACAACAACAGCTTAGGCAAGATAAAATGGGTTGTCATGGAATACGATAAGATTAGAATACTTAAAATATTTGAAAATGATAAAATAATTTTTGTTCTTATAAATAGTAATACACAATTAGAGCATACTGTAGATAACATCTTGGGATATTACTATGATCTAGACGAAATTCCCAGAAGTCTCTTTTGAATTAAATATGCAGAACTACAAGTAAAACTAGTTTAGCGGTAAATATAGATATATTAAATTTAATCAATGAATAGAATATAGATTATGGCTGCAGAATCGGTTTTTATTCATATCATAATATCACTTTCCATTCTTCTTTTTACAGCTAAAATATTTGCAGAGATATTTCAGAGGATAAAACAACCAGTTGTTTTAGGTGAATTATTGGCTGGAATCATAGTAGGACCTTATGCATTGGGAGGTCTGCCACTATTTGACGGTCAACCTTTGGTCGTTTTAGATGAAACAGTCAAACACATTGGAGAATTAGCAGCTATCATAATCTTGTTTATTGCAGGGCTAGAAATTACACCTAGAGAATTTCTAAGAGGTGGCGCAGCATCATTTACAGTTGGTGCGTTAGGAGTAATTGTGCCATTCTTTGTAGGCTTTATTGTTCTTTCAATATATGGACTGGGCACGTTTGAAATACTGCTTATAGCCACTGCATTAACAGCAACAAGCATAGCAATTTCCATTCAAGTCTTGACTGAATTAGGTAAAATGCAATCAAAGGAGGCTCGACTCATACTTGGTGCAGCAATAGTAGACGACATCCTCGCTATAGCCATATTATCTGTAGTTGTTACAATGGTTCAATCCGGTGACAGTATACCCCAGATAGCAGATATTGCTTTCCTAATTCTAAAAATCCTTGGTTTATTTGCAGTTTTACTAATTGGTGCTGTCCTCATAGTACCAAGGATATTGCATAGAGAAAAACTATGGAGATCAAAAGGCAGTATAGAAGGAATTACCACAGCTATATTTTTTGGTATCGCAGGGGTTGCGGCTTACGCTGGCTTATCTCCGATAGTTGGAGCATTTGCTGCTGGAATGGCTGTTGCTAGTACGAAGCTAATCAAACAAGTTGAAGAATATGCGCATAAGTTACAGTTTATTTTTGCACCTTTGTTTTTTGCGATTATAGGAGCTCAAGTTGATCTTCGAGGTATTAATTTAGAGGTATTGATCATTGCAGGAATAATTATAGCGATAGCCATTCTTACAAAACTTGTAGGATGTGGATTACCATCCATGTTATTTCTTAAGGATAAAACAAAATCAATGAGAGTAGGAATAGGAATGGTATCCAGAGGTGAAGTTGGATTGATTGTTGCTGGCGTAGGAGTTACTTCTGGCGTTTTATCTACTGATGTCTATACCTCCATAATCTTAATGGTAGCTGTTACAACTATAATTACACCAATTTGGCTAAAGAAAGTATATAAAAAAGAATTAATACAAAATTAAAAGTTGTTACCGTCAGATCATATTTATTAAAGGAAACGTATTGTCGATACTATTCATCACAATGTCCTAATTGGTAAAATATGAAGTAATTTCCCAAAAGCAATGAACAATACATTATTCTATCACATTGGAGTCATCACAGATATCGTGTAATTCATAGTCATTCCTCCACTCGTCATCGAGCCGTTCTTAGGTGGCACTAATGAAAAAGTCATTATTCCATCCGTGCCGTTATTTGAATCTTGCAAATATATATTTGCTATCTGTCGCACTATTGGTTTAGCGATCATAAAATGTACGACATCCTTTGTTTTATTATTCCTATCAACCATCAGTACATTTGTAACGTCTTTGCCATTAGTAAATCCCTGATAACCACCTTCCGCAGACAGTGGACTAGGTTTTGGGATTTCCACTTCCTGATGAATAAACACAGTGTTTTTAGGATCGGCTATTCGTTGTGCATCATAAGAAAACGGCATCGTAAAGTTTATCGAATTAGGTTGTTGATCGTAGGTTATATTCCCTATTTCATCGTAAGATGACAGACATGTCTGGATAATGAATTTGGTTATGAGTATAATATGTATAATAATGGTCCTTATTCTCCAGAACTTGCTAATCATTATTATGAAAAAATTAATGTTAATACGATGTCTGTAGATGTAAAGGCTGGAAATTGACATTTTTACGATTTTTGCAAACAAATTTTTGACATTATTTGGTGACAAAGAACCTCAATGGTTGGAAGTGGCTTCAACAAAAATTGACAGTGTTAATCATTTTAACGATGAATAAGAAACTTTGAATAAGGTTTATGCAATCAAATCAGATCATAGCAAAAGATTCATTGATGATGTTTGGAATGATTTAAAAGACAAAAGTCTAATTCAGTATGAATCAGGTCTAAAATTGAATAATCTCTTACCAGGATTCTAAAATTTATTTTTTATAGTCATTTGGAACCATTATTCTTCTAAACTTTCCAATTCCTTTTTGTATTTTCTTTGTTGTGGTAACATTAAGTATACACAGGCTCCTCCACACATTGTACAAGGAACATTATTGCCCTCGTGTTGACCAGTATTTCGATAATGAATCTCTCTTGCATTCTCAGGGTCTATGGATAAAGAAAGTTGTTTTTCCCAGTTTAATGTTCTTCTTGCTTCTGTCATCTCTGTATCCCACTTTATCGCTTTTTCTCTAATTTTTACCAAGTCGCCTGCATGAGCAGCAATTCTGTAAGCAATGAGTCCTTCTTTTACTTCAGTTCCATTTGGAAGTCCCAAGTGCTCGGAAGGTGTCAAATAACATAGTAGATCAACGCCTTCAGAGGCAGATATAGCAGCTCCAATCGCGCTAGCTATGTGATCATACCCTGAAGCTATGTCAGTAACCAATGGCCCTAATACATAGTACGGAACGTTTCCAATTAAAGATTTAGCTAATCGTACATTTGCTGCCACTTCGTTTAAAGGTACATGTCCAGGTCCTTCAACCATTACCTGTACATCATTTTCATATGCAGTCTTGGCCAGCCTAGAAACATTTATCATTTCTGCAACTTGTAATTCATCGTGTGAATCAAGTATTGAGCCAGGTCTTAATGCATCACCAAGACTAAAAGTAACATCATATTTTTTGGCTATTTCACAAAGATAATCAAAATGTTCGTAATATGGATTTTCTTTATTGTACTTTAGCATCCATGCTGCAGTAATCGTACCACCCTTTGATACAATACCTGCGTGTCTTTTGACATTCATAATTCTCTTTGCTAGGTCTAGTGTTATTCCAGAATGTATGGTTGTATAATCGACTCCATCTTTTGCATGTTTTTCAAATGCGTTGAGAAAATCATCTTCAGTGATGCTTAATGGATTCTTATACTTCTCAACACCATAAGCATATGCCTGGTATATTGGAACTGAACCAAAAGTCAAAGAGCTTGCAGCTTCTAGCAATTGTTCTCTTATCAAATCAAGATTGCCACCGTCAGAAAGATCCATAATGGTATTTGCGCCATACCTCATAGCTATTTTGGCTTTTGAGATTTCTTCACCAATATTTTGATATAATGTAGAAGTTCCAATATTTACATTAACCTTCGTTCTTAGACTTTTTCCAATACCTGTTGGTTTGATATGCTGTTTTCTTGTAATATTTTTTGGAATTATAATAGAACCATTTGCTATATGCCTTAAAATAAAATTAATATCAACTTCTTCATCTTTTGCCACCTGTTTCATTTCTTCAGTTGCGATTCCTCTTTTTGCTGAATTAAGTTGAGTACACACTTGTTAATGCTAATTGCATAACTATTAAATGATTTGATAATTTTGGTTCAATATCAAATTACAAGCATGGGCTAAATTACAATTAGGACATGACAATGACAACCAATAGAAGAAATATGTCCCAAAAAGTCAAGATGTCTCTGATATGAAGATAGAAATTCAAACCCATGACTACCTGACATGTGAAACAAATCCCATCCCCTCCATTATAATTATTTGAGAAAGTGAATGTTTAGTTTATATGAACGCTAATTCATAAATATCAACCCTTTTTACTAGTAATGTTCAAATCCCTTGACCTCATAATCAAAAAGCCATAAAGAAGATTCCCTGTTTTTATGACCAGGGTTCGAGTGCCAACTCAGGATTCCTCACTATCAAAATTATGCCTAGAAATCACTAAAATCAATTTGCAAAAAATTGACAGTTAATTTAACATAGTATCATATCACTTAACCGATGCTCTGATACGAAATGCCGACTACATATGCTACTCAATTAATATGATGTTTTTGTCATATGAATTTCCATACAGACGGATGTCAAATCCAGATGTTTGCTAATCTATTATGAATCTTGTCTTGAATGATCCATTACTCAAATACGTTAAAAATCGTATAGAACTACACTATATCTACATGATTAGTAACTTGCAAATCTAATTATCTTTAGTTGAATATCAATTTATCAGTTAAATGGCATTAAATCAAGTAATATATTGAATTAAATTTGAATCTTAATTCATTTTCGTTTAGAAAGATCATGAATATACGAGAGATACAGTCTAAGAAATTTGACATATGTTCCAAGACACTAACATTGACTGTAACAGTTCTTGCTATGGGATTGTTGTTTTCCATTTCTACTGCTATGGAAAAAGGAGTATTGATAACAGACTATAATGTATACGCGCAATCTGAACAAGAACAAGCACAAAGAGGTGTTGATGATAATTCATCTTACCCCGTAATAATCAAATTAGATTCTGTATCTTTTGCACCACTTACAGATTCTGAGATTAATCAGCTAAAAGTTGACATAACCTACCAAACTAATGATCCTAAATTAGTAAATACTATTATGGCCGGCGTTATGAAGGTATACACGACTGAGGGAACTCTAGTAAAAACCTCGAGCATTCCTAGTGGTTATGTACTAGGGCAAGCAGGTCCAATGCAATTTGCAACATCCTTTGAAGATCAAAGTATTAAAGATGTTAAAGCTGAAATTGTGATGACTGATACCAGTCATACAGAAAAGATATCAAACACCCTTGATGTCGAAACTACCTTAACAAAGTGAAAATCTACACTTTGGAAGAGATATCTGAATATTAAGAATTAATAAAAATCTTCAGTTCCTCTTTTATTTTTCCATCAAATTGAAGACCGGTTAGTAATGGCTCCGATTCATTGAAAATACCTGTGTATTCATTAGAAATGAAATAGAAAGCTCAATTTCTTTTTCTCATATTCGTTTAACATCATGAATTAGAATTCTAAAATTAGTGTAATATAAAGCGGGTATAGATAGTATATGAAATCTAGACCTATCATTGAATCTATCAATTCTTAATATATTCATAAATCGACTAAACCGAAACCTTTTAGGTGAATAGACCCCATATTTTGTATCGAATGTCTATTGATCCACGGGAATGGGAGAAACGCTCTGAAAGTGGTGAATTATGTGGTATGCTTGGCTGTAATAATCCTCCTACGATTCAATGTGCTCAATGTAAAACTCATTACTGTGATGAGCATAAAGTTATTCACAGACATCAACTCGAATAATATGTCTGGTCATATAACCTGGTTCATGTACTTCCATCACCTATGATCCAATTTCTTTTTAAATGAATGCTAATATGTCTTTCATGGTAAAGATCTGTATTTTAGCTCGACCGTGTACAAATATAATATCTACTAAATAAGCAATCGTGAGAAATGATTGAATATTCAGAAGTAACTGTGGCATTATCATGGACTGTCTTGATACTATTGTCCTTAGGTATTTTATTTAGGAAAAGGATACTCGGATTATTTAGCAAAAAAGAATCCTTTTGACTTTTGTCAAATTTAAATCTGACTAGCGTGTACTATTATTCTTAGGACTAATATTAAGTTCAGAAAAATTAGTAACACTCATTTTCTTGAATTGCTAACCTTGAATTATTTCATTTCTTACAAATCTAGTCACTGATTTTTTAGAATACTTGTTTTGTTCATTGCATTATATTATTTTCTATGGTATTGCCCATAGAATCATCGCTATATTCTATTCCTTCTGTCGCATTAATCAAAGTATTGTTGTAAACTTTATTTTCAACAGAGTTATGATACAAGTAAATTCCTTGACTTTCACAATTACTTACCGTATTGCCATAAACCTCATTATTGTGTGATTGAGATAGGAATATGCACTTTACCTCATCGTGAACGTTATTATTTCTGGCTACTAGAATCATACATGTTTCTACTAAACATTATTCCCGAGCCTGCGCTATTGTATACTTCATTATCTTCGATAGTAATGTTGTAACAATCCAAAGAACATATTATACCCATGGCTCCATGGTCATGGACGGTGTTGTTTCTTATTATCATATCATGAGTAGCCGTATGTGGGTCAAATCCATACATAAAGTTGTGATGCACATGGTTATCTTCCAAAACCATGTTGTCTACACCAACCGAGTAAAACCCAAAGCGATTATGGTGTATTTCATTATTCTTTACTATACTAGTACCATTACTTCCATAGTAGCTTAAACCAGAGCAACCACCACCGCATTCATAGCCTAAATAAGCGAGTTCTGAATTTGTAATATTTGCAGTACCTGTAGTTTCGTCATCTATTTTGATATATGGTCTTGGTACAGCATCAATGCCAGTATGTTCATGTTCTCTATCTGGTAATATGTCAAATTCAAATTTTATATAATCATTGTTTTCAGGATCCCATGAAGAAACTTTTACAGAATCTATAATTAAATTACCCAAAACAGTAATAGAGTTAACATTATCTCTATCACCATCTCCATTCTTATCTCCTGCCAGTATTTTTAACCAACTCGTATCCTTCGAGTCAATTACCAATGTAGCACCTTTCTCAACTACTATGCGAGAATCTAAAATCCATATACCATTATCCTCTTTTTCTAAAATTTCTGGATTTTGTAAGGTGTTGTATATATCAGAAATGTTGACGTCTTGACTACATGAAATCGAAATTGTATTCCTATCACTGTCGGTACTATAACTAATACAACTATTTTCATCAATCTCTTGAGCAAGTATCCAATTATTTGATATGCTCATTACAACCACCGCTAAAGCCATTATCAGTAAATAATGACAAGGTAGCCTGGGATTGACGCCAACCAATAAACTTCCTGTCAAAAAAATAATTATATGAATTACTTGTAAATTAACTAGAATAATTCATTAATTTAATATTTAATATATAAATTACTTAAATGAAGTAATTTTTTACTTTATGAAAACTAGTCTGCATCCAATCCTTAAATCTGTTCAAGTCGACTATCGCAACATAGTTCTACTTTACCGCTTTTTTTTGCTGTCACTGTAAAGAAGAATAATGACTTAAACAACTTTTTATGTAACTATTTTCTAATATTTATACCAGATAATTCAAAAATCACAGGATAATAGGTATTGCCTACACGTTTTTCTTATTATCCTGTATTGATAATTCAAATTTTAGAATATTGATACAAATTGTTTCGGTATTCTTAACTCATTATCTTATATACAGTTGGGTAACCAGATTATCTATTGGACCATTTGTATACGTGTGTGAAGAATACATGACTGTATTTATCAGAATATTAATTAAAAGAAATTGTCTCTAAAATTATTTAAAACAAAAATATAAACATCTCTAACACAGATCGAATATCACACTGCTTTGCCTGCAGAATAGATAGTGATGCTTACTTACTGGTTTGATACAATCTTATTTATTCTAAAAAACATAAAAAAGGATTATTGTTGTGCTAATGCGTTATTACCTGTGTTTACCTGATTTTGGAAGTTAAAGTTATTGCCTGAACCAAATGTGTTTCCACCCGAAACTACTTGACTGTTTTGACTTGATGATTGTGATTGACCTATGCCTTGTGAAGCCTTATTACTTCCACCATTTCCGTTTTGTGCCAATGCATTGTTTCCACTGTTTTGTTGGTTCTGTATGTTTATGTTATTACATGAAGCGCTAGTGCTTCCGCCTGAAACACATTGACTGTTTTGACTTGATGATTGTGATTGACCTATGCCTTGTGAAGCTTTGTTTCCACCTCCACCGTTGTTTTTATTGTCATCATTATCATGTTTTTTGAAATACTTTTTACACCAGTTCTTGCTATGATCTTCTCTGCAATCACTCCAGTTTTTGTATTTCTGTTTTGCACTAACTGTATCAATGCTTGATATGGCTGGTCCTAAGATCATTGCAGTTGAAAACAAAGCTACTACTACTAATAATACTGATTTTGTTTTGGTATTATTTCTATTTAACATTTCTGTGTTATTTTGTATAGCAATAGTTTATGATATAATGATTTTTTAAAATTTTTACCATATTTAGTTATAGTTGATAATTTTAGTATAGTTTAATAGAATGCTTATAAATGACCTTCCATTTTCGAGGATAAACCTTATTATGGACTCATTGAATTTTAATTTGTTGTTGCTATCATCCTGTATCAAAAAAACTATTTTAAAATTAAAGGAAGATATTGCAATCAATGTAGACTCCATTTAGAAAAACAAGTAGAAGAATCAGAGGTTATATCAATAGTTGAGATAAACTATATTACAAATATTATGATGGTAGAATATGATTTAGGTTTAACGTCCAGCTTAGACATACATAAGGAGATTGAAAATTCTAAATGCAGGTTCGTTACACTGACATTTGCCTTCTAAGTCAAGTCAGATACTTTTGAGCTTTTTCGTTTGGTATAGATAGTCTTCTTTACCTGGGTTATATTTCAAGATAGATTTTAAAATACGATTTAAAAGAAAGTTGAATCCAGTGTTGCCATCCTGGTTTGATTAATAAATAAAAATCAGACAATGAGTTTATTCAACTATAACTTCTCCTACCATTGAAGGATGGTAAAAACAATAGTATGGATATTCGCCAGCATCATCGAATCTGATGCTATAATAGTGGTTTGGTATTATAGCTTTAGAATCAAACACCTCTCCTGCATCATCATCATTATCTAGTCCTGAAGTCACAGAATGAGAAATAGTATCACCATTATACCATGTTATAGTTTGACCTCTTTCAATGGTGATGGGGTTTGGAGAGTAGGATTTATCACCATATAAACCTAAAATGACCGCTGGAACAGAATTTCCATTTTGTGCTGCACTTTGATCATTTTCGTCTTCGGACTGTTCGGTTTGAAAGCCTTCTTCTGTACCAGTACCGCTATTAGCAAGATTGGTAGAACCACTTGTTGTATTAGCAGCAGTAGTAGCAGAGGAAGAGGGTACAATTCTAAATAAAGATCCGGTATAGCTTAACACATACATATATCCATCTAGACCTACTTCAATATCGGTTATACCGCCAAAACCTTGACCAAAAACAAATGGTTGATTTTCTTTTGGATCATTAACTTCTCTATCTAAAAGTAGAGATGTATTTCCTGTACAGTCCATTATCAAAAGATATATCGTCACGAGCTTCATTAAGCATGAATCGATATAGCAGTCCATTATTTATATCGCCTACAAACATATTATTTTGATATTGAGTTCCCAATTTATCCGAATTCAAGAACTTTAATGCGGTAATGCCAATTGGAGTAACCCAGGATAATTTAGGTTCAGCGTAACTTCCTTGTCCAAAATAAACAAGGTTATCAGGAGTTACTTCGTTTTCCAAAAGGTCATTCTTTGATAATCCTTGAATCAACGACCAGCCGCTGTTAAAGCCCGGAAAAACCAGATTGATTTCATCACCTGTATCAGGTCCGTTCTCGGTATCCCATAAGTTCCCTGTTACGGGGTCAAAATCCATGCCAAAACTGTTTCGAATACCCATTGCATAATACAAATCAAGTGGCGATTCATCACCAAATATTGCGTCGCCAGGTACAATTTGACCATCTTGAGTTATCCTCAATACTCCTCCCAACCCATTTGGTTCTGGACCATCTTCTATATTCTGTGCCTGAGTTCTATGTCCACCTACTTCTCCTACTATATAGTAAACGTTATTATCTGGACCAATACGGATCTTACCTCCATTATGTTCACCTCGATCATTTTCTGGAGTTGCAGTTAAATCTAATAACAATACAGGATTGGTCAGCTGACCGTTTACAAACTCATAGCGGTATAGCCTGTTTCCTTCTGGGTCTACATTATCTTCAACATCACTTCCATCTTCATCATTTCCGGATTCAGTATAAGAAAGGAAAATGAATGTTTTTCCATCGATTTGTTGTTTTGCTATGGCAATACCTAGTAGACCTCGTTCTATGCTATTAGCTACTGGTACATCAAGGACTGGCTCTGGTTGTATCTGACCATTTACAATTCTTACTACCTTTCCTGTTTCTTTTTCGGTAACTAAAAGATCATTTGGTCCCAAAAAAGCCATACTGGTGGGTATATCTAATCCATCAGTTATTTTTTCGACTACGAGGTTATCATCCTTTACGGTTGGACCGGCAGGAGCTAAGGGGGCTTTTATGTATGCACTATATGATATATTGATTATAGAATAATTAGAACACAATAATAATAACATGCAAAAAGCAGACAAAACAAATAACTTAATAAAATTTTTTTTTACCAATGATATTCGATTGTTTTTTGATATTTTATAGCTTCTCCAGAAATTTACTAGTAGAAACGATATTGTTTAAGAACTGAATAGATTTGATAGAAATAGTAGTCATTATTTGATAAAAAAGATGCGAATTAATTTGATCTATAAAATTTGGTCCATAGATAATAATGATCTTTACAAGTTCAAAAAGTTATATCAATGCATTTTGAATCTAATATCTCTTATGAATTGTCATCATGAATTTGTTTATTAGAATAATTTTACAGTTCTTCATTTAGAATAAATCTAACAGAGATATGCTTCTAAACCAAAATATGATTAATTTCAATTATACATTTCGATTATAATGAGTAAGATAACAAAAAACTATAAAGTCGGAATATTTGCAATGTTTATTGCAGCAGCACTCATAGGTTCAGTAGTAGCCTTTGGCGACAACTATGCATATGCAGGTGGAAAGAAGAAACACAACGATGCAGAACAAGAAATCGAACAAGAACAGTCAAACGAGCAGAACGCACAATGTGTATCTGGTGAATTCACAATAGCTGGATGTAACAATGTTGGCTTGTTATTCCAAAATAACGAAGGCAATTTAGCATTAGGTCAACAATAACTTCCATTTTTTTTGACATAATCATATTTAATTTATTTAGTAATTAGTTGTACCAAACAGGATCTTCCCTACAGTATTTTCTATAATGAATACTTTGCAGGCTTTCAACATTCATTATTCCACCTATATGGGAAAATATTGATTTATGATATAATAGCTTGATATCTGAATAGAGAAAACTTACGAACAAGCAATTCTTATTTTAACTTCCTCATATCTAAAAAACCATAGGATAAATATCCAAAAATCCGGACGTATTAACTCTAATTATCCTGTTTCAATATTTAACACCGACTTCTTATGGTATTAAGAAGTAAATCATTGAATTAATATATCAGTTCTACGAATAGTATCTATTAAACAAATTATGAACATGAAATTGAAAGATTTTATGTGCTTTTTACATGAAAATAAATTAGTTGATTTACATAGCGTTCCTCGAAAGGATGAAACTGGAAGTATTAACCGCTTAAAGCTGCAAAAATATATATACTTGGCTCAAACCTGCTTGAATAACGATTTTGGTTATGAATTCAGCATCTACAACAACGGTCCATATTCGCCAGAATTAGCAAATTACTATTACGAAAAACTGGATACTAGCGGAATAGACGATGATATAATAAAGAAAAATTGGAAATTAGATAGCGGTTTCACGAAGAGGTTCTTGGATTTTTTTAAAGACAAGGAATTAGATTGGCTGGTAATAGCTTCTACTTTAATAGATAGTAAAAGCTATTTTGAGGAAGAACAAGAAATTTTAAGTAAAGTTTATGCAATGAAGTCTGACTATGGTAAAGACTACATCAATGAAGTGTGGAATGAGTTAAAAAACAAAAGTTTGGTGGAGTGCGAATCCGGTCTGAAATTGAATAACTTTCTATCAGTATTCTAGAAATAATATTTGTATATCTAATAAGTCGTTCAAAATAAGGAAATCAATGTTCTTTTTCTGACTTTATTTATCTAAAGCAATCTTCAAGATGATTTTTTATTCTATCGTCTAGCTAGAGTAAATTTTGCAATATGGTTTCCTACCATTTCTTTGTTTACGTACTTTTTTTTGACTTGGTAATTAGAGATAAAATTATATCGTCAGCTCAAAGAAAGGCGGTTCTTAGGATTAAATTTGATCATTTATTTAATGATATCAACCTTGTAGACTACATTCACAAAAATAATCTGCATTTATTGAATTCCATATCCGTTTCTACACTGCAAATCTAGATACTGGGTACAAGCACTAGATATACAAAAACAATTATGCTCAAAAAGACAATTATCGCAGTCGTAAAATAAATTGTCTTTTGATTTGGCGAATAAGTTTGCGTCTTTATTGATTTGTGAGTACTGAGATAGTTCTTTAAAGCAAACAATATCAATACAATCGCTAAAGATACAGTACCGATACCGATCCAATTAGAAATTTGATCGATTGAGGAAGGGGTTTGGTATGGATTTAATTCAGACGATTCTAATGAATAACCGAAAATTATAATTCGAAATTCAGTCAAAAATAAGCTAAATTTGGATATTATGAATCCAAGTCCTATCATTGCAATACTGGTTCTTACCCACGACAGAAATGTCCTTTCGTTTGCAAGATACTGCTGTGAGCGATCAGTTTTTTGTCTATCATCGTTATCATCGACCATGTTTTTTACATACTCTGGAAACTATTATAGTACAACATAGAGAATTCTTGCTGTTATGTCCATACTCCAATACCGAGTGCTAGAAGTTTTTTATTCTGATATGAAGAACACTTGGCTTCAATGTAATCAATTAGGTTGGTAATTCTTCACCGACTGAAAAGGATTATTATCTCTGAAACTTTTTTATAGAAGAATGTAAGTATAAAATTATTCAAACCCAAACTCATTCACTAGAATCATCGTCAGTCTATAGAAAAGAGTTTTTCCGAATTAATGGAAGATATTGCGATAGGTGTAAGATAGAGTTAGAAGAAGTCTTGGAAAAATTAGATGGTATTAAAAAAGTTGAGATAAACTATATTACCAATATTGTGATGCTTCAATATGATCCAAGATTAATATCAAGAATCAATCTTGCTAAAATATTGGACCTACAGTGTAAATTCATAAAGGTCAAAAGTAAGAATCCTATACTGGAACTATAATTAGTAGATAATATAGTTAAGAACCCGATATAACATTTCTTTCACAAGTGGATCGGACTCCAATCTAAACCGACCCAATCAAGATTTGTAACGTACATATTTTACCTCTTTTCCTCAAAAAATTCGAGTTGATACAAACTTCTATCAACATTTACTATGCTTGCAATATCATTCATATGTATTATCATCCTTGGGTCATTAAGCATATTTTCAATCGCTTCTTTATTTTTCCACTCTACAAAACCTACTACTCGAGTTCCGTCCAAACTCGTGTAAATAATTGAAGAAATAAAACCATCATGTTTAACCATTATTTGTTGGGTTGCATCGTTAAGCATGTTAACTACTCTTTGCTGTTTAGAAATATCTTCAACAATGAAGGTGTTTATAGATGAAATGGTGTTTCTTTCCTTTTTCGTCATGGATGTTATTGATTATCAAAATAGCTTATAAGATAAATCTACTCAATGCTAATTATTGGATATAGATTGATTTTTTTATTATCGGGTTAGATCATTATCAAATTAAATGAAACCCACAAGTTGAGCATAGGAGTTCGAGTCCCACCTCAAATGATCTGTCTTTGTATTTTTTAATAACCAAGTTCTTACTCTTTTGAGAAAAAAGATACTATAAAATATAACAGAATCATATTCATCAACTCTAATATTTAATAGTCATCTTATTGTATGTACTTCAAATATTGTCTATGTGAAGGAACGAGTTGAATCTGGTGAGATCAGATTCTACATGTTACCATAGTAGATCAATATTTGTTATTCATTCAAACCTTTTTTCTGTATATCAATGCAATCACTGACGTACCCACAAAAGTAGCCGTCCAGTATAGCCATAGATCACTCCATACTCCAGATAGTAATGCTGGAGCCAATGAACGAGCCGGATTCATAGAAGCTCCAGATATAAATGCTAGAAACAAAATGTCTAATCCAACAATACCTCCAATCACTATTCCTCCAAATCCTTTCAAACCTTTTGTATAAACGACAGTCAGTATTACTGCCATCAAAAGGGCTGAAGCTAAAACTTCTATTCCAAATATTAACGGTAAAGGATATGAATAATTAGGCGCATTAGCTCCAAGATTTGCTTCATTACCTATTACAATACTTACAAAAAGACTGGCAAGGAAAGCACCACCGATCTCAGCTAAAAAGTACAAACCTAATAGCCTTTTTGTGATGTGCTTTGTTATCAAAAACCCCACAGATACAGCAGGGTTAAAATGAGCCATAGAGATTTTTCCAAAAAGATATACACCTATTGCAACACCCGCAAATGGTGCGAATGCAACGAATGGTAGACCTAATATGCCGTTCAGTTTTGTATCAATAACTACTGAACCAGTAGCTAAAACCACAACGATGAACGTTCCTATTAATTCAACAATAAATCTTTTTTGGTTTGAACTCAGCTTGTCTGCTACTGACTCAAATGTTGATTCCTTTGACATAATCATTTGCTAGTTACTTGGGTATCACTTTAACCGAAATAAACAGAGGCATATTAAGTTGGAATCTTATTATCTTGGACAGATTCAATTATTTCCAATACTCTTTTTTCAATTTCGTCTCTTACTTGTCTCACTTTCTCTATTGGTTTGTCTTTTGGGTCTTCTATCCCCCAATCTATAACTTTGGGTACAAACAATGCAGGACAGAATTTATCGTCCATACAGCCCATATTGATTATAGCTGTTGCATTTCGCATCATGTCCTCTGTCAAGTCTTTAGGTTTTTGTTTGCCAATATCTATTCCAATTTCTTTCATCACCTCTACTGCAACAGGATTGATTTGAGAAGTAGGAACTGTCCCCGCACTAATAGGTTCGTAGCCTTTTGGACCATACTTTTTAAAGAAACCTTCAGCCATCTGACTTCTTCCAGCATTTTGAACACATACAAAAAGGACAGTTTTTTTTGTATTTTCATGATCTCGTTTACCAAATGAAAATTTCATCTAAATCTCTCCTTTCCCTCGCTAGTATTTTTACTCTTTAACTGCCTTGATAGAAATACTAGTGATTTGCCTTTTTTCTTGACCTATCTTGTCATTATCTAGTTCCATATACAGTTTCTCGTCAAGTATCTCAGTATTGGTAAAACCTGCTTTTTTAATACTGTCGAGGTAATTAGCTTTTGTTAATGCACCGTCTATACAACTACACCAGTTTTCCGCATTGATAGAGTCTGCATCTATTTCTTTAGAGGTAACCAAATCTGAAATGATCATCATTCCTTTTCCTTCTGGTTTAAGGATCCGGTAAATTTCTCTGAAGGTTTTTTCCTTGTTAGTTGTCAGATTAATAACACAGTTACTAATTACTAGATCAGCAGAATTATCTTCAACTGGTATTCTTTGCTCAATATCACCATGTCTAAATTCGACATTTGTATACCCATATTTATCAGCGTTTTCTCTTGCTTTTTTGAGCATATTTTCTGTCATATCAATTCCAATGACTCTTACCACTTTCTTTCACTAAATTGGCTGCAAGAAATACATCTATACCTGCTCCAGAACCTAAGTCGACCACGGTATCACCTTCTCCTATATCTGCAAATCTAATAGGATTTCCACAACCTACTCCCAGCACAGAGGATTCAGGAATAAGCTTCAATTTGTCAGAATCGTATCCAACAGCTTTTGATGATTCAAGCGGAGTTAAGAGAATTTCAGATGGATGTGCCGCAGCAATCACTAGAGGGCATACAACATGAATTAGAATTACCATCTAAAGCAATTTTTCCATATTGATCCATTATTTTTTCTTTTAAATGTGACGGTTTATCCATAGATATAGGTTTACTAGAAAAACTATTTAAGTTGGTAAGAGAAGTACAGTAAACTAAGTGAAATTAGAGAAACTATAGGAAAAATGCATAAAATAAAAGGATTTTCGTATCTACTCATTTGGTTCTTATAGAAAGTTCATTTTCTCATATTCAATTTTTAATTGCCTTTACAGTAATGCTTGTTATATTCCTGGTCTTCTTTTCACTATCCTCAACTACGTTACCTGGTCTTTCTTCTAAGATCTCGACGTTTGTAAAACCTGCTTTTTTAATACTGTCGAGGTAGTTAGCTTTTGTTAATGCACCGTCAACACAGCCACACCAATTATCCTCGTTGACTAATACCTTTTCTACTTCTCTAGAGGTCACTACATCTGAGATTATCAATCTTCCTACTCCATTTGGCTTTAAAATCCTGTGTATTTCTTTGAATGTGTTGACCTTATCTTCTGTCAAGTTGATAACACAATTACTGATAACTACATCAACTGAATTATCCTCTACTGGAATTTTTTCCTCGATATCACCCTTTCTAAATTCTGCGTTCTGGTACCCGTGAATTTTGGCGTTCCTTCGTGCCTTTTCCAGCATAGCATCTGTTATATCAATTCCAATGACCCTTCCCTCGTTCTTGACAATATTTGCAGCTATAAATACGTCAATACCTGCTCCTGAACCCAAATCTACAACCACATCCCCTTCCTTGAGATGAGCAAAGGTGGATGGATTACCACAGCCCAAACCTAGGATAGATGATTGTGGAACGGAATTCAAATCATTTTGATCGTATCCAATTGTTTTAGATGATTCTATGGGAGATATCAATGCCTCGGTGCTACCGCAACAACCTGATGAGGTGGTAGAACAGCATGATAGTGAACCATCATCTGCAGATGCTATTTTTCCATATTGTTCTATTATCTTGTTTTTTATGTTTGATTGTTTACTCATTACCTTTAGTTTACAAGGTAAACTATATAAATTAGTAAGAGTAAAAGAGGAAAGTAAGTGAAATCTCAGAAACCAGATGAAAATGGACATAGTAAAGCAATACCAAAACCATCTAAGCTACCAATACTTGAGGATGATAATGATTCTTGCGATTTCTATGGTTATAATGTGGAGAGTTTAATGAAGGAAACAGCTGAACTGAGAAATATAATTACTAAAAGAGGAACGCTAGAAATATTAATACCTTTGTGCTGTACTACCGATCCTGTTAGATATATCACATTTAGAAAATCAATGAAAGGTTTCAGTAGTAAAACTCTTACAATACGTTTAAAGGAGTTAGAGAAAAATGGTATTCTAAACAGACAATCCTTTAATGAAATTCCTCCTAGAGTAGAATACCATCTTACCCCAAAAGGTCAAGAACTTGTTGGATCTATTATCAATCTGCTTCAATGGATGAGGAAATGGTCAGAGAAGAAATAATTCCGATTCCTAAATTGATTGAAATCAAAAGGGATAAGCAAAACTATAATTCATATCATGTCGATTTAGTAGTGACAATATCAATTATTATTTGACCCCACAATAGAAATTTGACTCAAGTTTTTATGTTACTAGCAGCACCCCCCCCCCACATTACATACCACCATTCTCGAATTATAACACATTTCTATTAACTGATAATATTGATCAAAATTTATTCTTATTAGAATTAATGAATCCGTAGAACTGGGTCGTTGATATTTAGTAATTCGTGATAAATAACAGATAATGATATCTTTTAAAAATTATATTCCAAATCCCCAACATTTAATCACAAATTCTGTACCCTTTTTCATTCTTTTGATAAACAATAATTTCCAGTCTCTTGAATCAATATCTGCAGGTTCCAATTTCCCTAATGACTATTGCTTTCCTCTTTTACTCTTACTAATTTATATAGTTTACCTTGTAAACTAAAGGTAATGAGTAAACAAATAATTGAGAAATTGGACGTAAATACCAAAAGTACAAAAACAGGAACTGCAAATACGAATGTATGGGAATTAGGAGATTACCGAAGCATATCAACCATGCTACCTCAAATCTCCTTTCATTTAGTAAACCTGCTAAGAATCCAACCTGGAGAATCTGTACTTGATGTGGCATGTGGAAATGGTAACACTGCAATTACTGCTCGAAGAAGAGGTGCAAATGTAACTGGAGTTGATTTTACATTAGAACTTTTAGAAATCGCAAAAGAGGAAGAAAGAATTGCTGGAATTAGTGGAATAAACTGGAAGAAGGCGGATGCACATGACTTACCCTTTGAGGACGAGTCTTTCGATGTAGTTCTATCAACCTTTGGACACATGTTTGCAACTCAACCCGATATCGCCGCAAAGGAGCTGATAAGGGTTACAAAAAAGGGAGGCAAAATTGGATTGGCTACTTGGCCACCCGAACTTGCGATTGGATCTATATTTAGGGTAAATTCTAAACATTTGCCTCAAAAACCAGACTCTCCTCCCTCGCCAATTCTATGGGGAAATACAGATATAATACAACAGCGTCTACATGACCTGTCGGAAATTTATTTTGATCGAGGAACCACGGTATTTCCAATACTTAGTCCAAATCACTTTTGGGAGTTTATGAGCACAAAATATGGACCACTAATTAAGGTGTTGGAGATATTGAAAGATAGTGAAAACCAACCTGAATTGTTAAGAGCTGATTTTCTAAAAGCAATAGATCCATATGTAGTTGAGAACGGTTTAAGACTTGGTTATCTGTTAACTGTAGGAAAAAAGTAGTAAATCACAATGGTGTATACAATGAAAGAGCCACTAAAATTTTCGATAATAGTTGTAGTATCATTAGTAATTGTAATGCTGTTATTTAGTTCTACTTTATCATATGTATTTGCAGCAAATCCCTCTTCAGGATTCAAAAGTTCTGCTAACTGTAGCTTCTCAAAAACCACCTATAATCTCAAGACGTGTTGTTGGAGAGAATCAAATGGATCAAGTCTTGGAGAATCCTATTGTCAAAGTTGCACGATGGGTGGGTCAGATTTGGGAACCATAGTAACATGTGGACAACCAGAACTTCAGTTTCGCTCCGGTCAACATTGGGGGATAGGCGTTATCTCCCCAAGTGATGATAAGGGTGTTTTGGCAAAGACAGAAAATTCTAATCAAGCAGAAGAAGATATCAATCAGGTCGATTCCGAGGATAATATCAATATTGAAGAACAACCGCAGGAGGAAGAACAGACTGCTCAGAAAGAAAATTCTAATGTTGTCGGAAGATGGGGTATACGTTAATAATCTTATCTATTTCTTTTTTTTGACAATATAACTAGGTCAGCTTTTTTTGATAGTTCAATGTTATTATTTTTTTAAGATATTCGTTATTATGGATGGTACTCTTTTTCTAATGACAGTTTTTAGCGATGACCTTAAATAAGTTGGAATAAAATCTATGCTTTGTGTAATATTAATTTGATGACTATCCTTCAATATATTGATAAGAATCAACAAAAGTTATTTTAAAAGATTATTGAAACATGGAGATATAATGCTAAAATAACAGGTCATCCATCAATGATACCTTCTGTATTAAAATATATCACACGTCTAAAGGCATAAAACATGAACGTATATAAACATTTTTTAGTGGTTAAATATATAGGATGAATTCAAAATCGATTGGAAAGATACTGACAGCGGTTGATTACTCAAAAAAATCACTTGAAGCCGCAGAGTTTGCTCTCCTGATAGCCAAAAACATGAATTCATCGCTAATAATCGTTAATGTATTGCAAACAGAGCCATGGTTATATGGCAAACATGCTTATGAATGGGGATCGGAGGACGAACTCGACAAAGCATATCATAAAGAAAAAGAAAGAATTGAACAGGTATTGAACAATATAAAAAATAATGCAGAAAAAATCTCTGTTACCACAAGGACTGAAATCCTAATGAACGCACAAACAAATAGTATTGCTTCTACTATTGTAGAGTTTGCAGAGAATGAAAAAGTTGACCTAATTGTAGTTGGAACAAGAGGAGCGTCAGGGGTGAAAAGAATGCTGCTTGGTAGTGTTGCAAGTGGAGTTGTGACTTATGCTCATTGTCCAGTTTTAGTAGTAAAATAAGAATAATCTGATTTTGATCTATTGATAGATATAAAGAATGACAAAAAAAGACGATAGTCGAATCATAGCTCTTTTGTCTCTGAATAGACTTCCTTTGGTGGATTAAAACCCAGTATACAAGAGAAAGTTCTAAATCACATATATAAAATTCATAATTTATGCTTTGAGATTAATATGAAGATAGTATCATTAGTTTTGCTGAGGGAATAGATAAAATATAAAATTCTTCTCACAAAGCCTAAATACTTTTAGTACCCAGCATGATATTAGATGAGTTTAGAGTCAATCAGCATCATGGATATTTTGAATAAAGATGTTAAAACCGCAGAACAGAATCAGAATATTTTTGAAGTATCCAAGATTATGTTTGATAATGACATAGGATCGATTGTTATTGTTGATAGTAATGCAAGTAAAAATCCAGTCGGAATAATTACTGAAAAAGATATAATCAGAATTCTAAGTTCAACACAGTTAGTTAATTTGCAGGTTCCTATCAAAGAACTCATGAGTTGTCCTATCATTACGTTATCATCACAGTCATCAATTTTGGATGCAATGAAACTGATGTATGAAAGAAAAATAAGGAGAATTATTATACTCGAGGGAAACAGCTTTGTAGGTATTATTACAGAACACGATTTATTCAATACTTTAAT
The DNA here is from genome assembly GCF_047711275.1 of Candidatus Nitrosocosmicus sp. FF01. Taxonomy (NCBI): domain Archaea; kingdom Thermoproteati; phylum Nitrososphaerota; class Nitrososphaeria; order Nitrososphaerales; family Nitrososphaeraceae; genus Candidatus Nitrosocosmicus; species Candidatus Nitrosocosmicus sp. FF01. Next base: position 206,697 of record NZ_JBLNIG010000002.1, read on the forward strand.
GAAGAATAAGGATTTGATTACCATGGTAGCAGACAGCAATCTTCCAATTCCACAAAAGGATATGTACCAAGACTTTGCACATCATTGGTTTAGCAACTCATTTTTTAAATAGTTTTTATCATTATCATTAGTTGTACCTTTGGAAAGAATCAACGATCTTTCAAAATTGATACATTGGCGTATGGTAGTAGTGCATAATTATACTTTAATAGTTGATATTTTTACCATAGAAAAGATAGAAATTTGGAAGAAGAACCCAGATAAAAGAAAATGAATGAGAAATTTATTACATGCATACAGAATTCTGGCAAGTAAAACAATAACATAATAAATCTAACTTACTGCTAGTTGGTAATTATTTATAATGTCAATCTAAAAATGATACTCGAAGATTACGAATTTATCAAAGTAGGTAGGTAAAATGAATACAGTTAATTAGATAATCAGGTCCAGAGAATATCGTATTAGCACACATAGTTCTTCAGTCAATATTAATTAGATAAATAAACCACCAATTACACTAACAATTTTTAGGTTCCTATAAGTTATTACCAAAAGTAAAGTTAAAGATAATAACTTCCCCATACTCGCAAAACAAAATATTACTCAAAGTTAAATAGAAATCATCCGAAATACCTTTTTGATGGGAAACAATTTAAAAATTAATGGGAATTGAGATCGTTGAGTATTACGGGGATGGACAACGTCAAAGAAAAGTTATGGAAGATAAGAATACATCTATACATTATGTTCAACTTGGAACGTATAGCCTAGGACATCACGACCTTACTTGGGAGTTGGATTTCATTGATGAGAAAATAAAAGTCACCCTGAAACTTTATAGTACATCTTTACAAACAAAAATTCTAGATAGAAATAATGCATCTGCAGTTTTTAAGAGCGCTTGGGGTTATGGTCAATTAGACATTGAATTACGAGCATCATTTGATAATAAAGAACTTGTAATAAACGGAAGTATCTACCAAGGCAAAGGCTTTGGCCCTGAAAAACACATCAAGTATGACAATGTGATCGTAATGAGTTGGTAAAATCTACTTATTTTGGCATAGCATACTCTTTAGAAGAACTTGAATTTACTTGATATTAATAGATTAAGTGGAACCCTCATCTATAGCCAAAGGTTCGAATCCTCCCGGTTTTCAAAACATACCAGTCGTGTCTTTATCTACCAAAGTATAAACCCGTGAATGCAAGAAGCGGGTTCAAACCCATTCCATCCAATAGACCCAATAGTTTACTTGATGACTTCACGATTATACGGTATGGATTCGAGTCCCACCTCAAATGATCTGTCTTTGTATTTTTTAATAACCAAGTTCTTACTCTTTTGAGAAAAAAGATACTATAAAATATAACATAATCATATTCATCAACTCTAATATTTAATAGTCATCTTATTGTATGTACTTCAAATATTGTCTATGTGAAGGAACGAGTTGAATCTGGTGAGATCAGATTCTACATGTTACCATAGTAGATCAATATTTGTTATTCATTCAAACCTTTTTTCTGTATATCAATGCAATCACTGACGACCCACAAAATTTTTAGATTAGTATTTTTCTTTTAGGTAGTTGTATTGCTATCTCTTATTCTTCCTTGTTGGAAGCATCTGTTTTCAATTCAAATGCCTGTGCTATTAACTAAAAATTCAAAGAAATTCGATAAGATTATTTAGGAATATGAAAATAAATGAAAAAGAAATCAAAAATTAGAGTATTAAGAGATAATCAAAATGATGATAGTTATACTTTCGTAATAGATCTAAAGCAGTCTATTAATCGGAATCTAAAAGCAAAGCAAACCATCAAGGAAACAGAAGAAAGTAATACCGCGGTGACAGATGAAGACGATTTGAATCAAATATACAAGAAGAAAAAGGTATTAATTAAGGAGGACGTTAGAAAGGCTTCTAAAGGTCTGAAATTCAATAATCCTTCACAAAGAAATCATTCCTCTATATATGAATAATTGCCAATCTATCTGAAAAAGTCACATATAGAGAAATCATTTTAGGATATAGTCAGATGGTATAAGCTTTAACCACAAAGTGAATCGATTTTGATTACCCACTAAATTTTCACTAATAAATTTATTCTAAAAACTCTTTTTGTATTAGATCTCTATTAACACCGGCTGCTGCTTTAAGCCCATCCGCAGCGGAGATGATTAATTGAGCAGGAGCAAATACAGAAGCGTCACCTGCTGCGTAAACACCCTCGACATTTGTTCTTCCGTAGAAGTCTACTGAAATGCCACCTAGCGAATTATATTCGCATCCTAATTTTTTAGCAAAATCAGAAGCTTGTATTGGTTGCGGTAAAACAAAACCTCCTTTTCTAATCATACTATCTCCATTTTCAAAATGTATTTTTTCCATCTGTCCGTTTTTTCCTTCAAAGTTTTTAATTTTATTTTCCATTATCTTTATATCCTTATTTTGAATCAAACGCTTTTGTTCAGGGTTTAAAATGGACTTGCCATTGGTACATACAATAAGGTCTTTAGACCAATTGTAGACAGTCTGAATGAAATGAAAACCTTGTGTTTGTTCTTCTATAATGACAACTAGGGGTTTATCTCGCATTTCCCATCCATCACAGTAAGGACAATTAAATAAACTCTTACCATAATAATCAGAAATATTCTCTATGTCTGGTAAAACATCTTTTAAGCCAGTAGATATGATGATAGTCTTTGATTGATATAGTTCTTTATCAGAGGTAACTAATTCAAATAATCGCCCTTTTTTCGTTATTGAAATTATTTCTGTCTTTTCATACATGACTGAAGGATATTTAGCTATATCTCTGTGTGCAATTTCTCTAAATTCTTTAGGTTTAATTCCATCACGCGTAATAAATCCATGAGATTCTTGAGTAACTGCATTCCTTGGATTATTATTATCAAATAAAATGGTATTTCGTCTTGCACGTCCTAACACCAGGGCAGCATTTAAACCCGCCGGACCTCCTCCGATAATAGCACAATCAAAAAGATCATTCATTCGATTCTCGAATAATCGGTAATGATGATAGTCTTAAGAATTTGTCGTTTAAGATAAAGTGATGCAACTGGATTATAATGAGGGTTTTATACTTAATTGAATATAATACTATAATGGTTGAAAAGTCAGAATTTTCTCTATCGAAGTTAAGAGTTGAAAAAAAGAGTGGAAAGCGAGAAAACTTTAGTAGTGAAAAGCTTTTAACAGGAATAAGCAGAGCTGGGACACCATTTTTGATGGCTAAGGAAATATCAGAATCGATTGCTAGTAAACTTGCAGATAATCCTCCAATTGATAACTTTGTTTATTCAAACAAGTTAAGAGAATACATTACAGAGGAGCTTAGACAAAGAAACCAAAGTGCAATTGCAGAATCGTATTCCGGCTATAGTAAAAACCAAGTTACAGATTTGAAAGAAGAACAATTAAATAGAAATGATAAATTTGATTCTAAAGTTTCACTGTCTGTTAATACACATTCAAAACAAAAAGTAAAAGATAAGGATTTTCCACCTGTGATTTGATAATTTTACTTATTAGAAGAACATTAAGAAATAATACCCAATTCTTTTAAAGTATAAAAAGTGTATTGACTTTCTACTAAAATTTAAAAAATTGATGATATGTCCGATCTATTGATGGATTTCTTTTTCTAATGCGTCTTTTAATAATCTAATATGTTTTTCTCTATCTTGCTTTATAGTTTTCCACATGTCAACTAAATCTTGTCGTCCGTCCTTTTCAGCATCTTGGATATATTTACCGATAGTATCATATAAAAAGTCAGCATCTTTACCTAATGTCCGTAGTATATCATACGCTCTATTAGTTAGACCTGTGTCAGTGATGTTAGACATATTTTAGTATAGCAATAATGGTTTTTATATTTTCCTAACTGTATATTTTATAATTTAAAATATATACAAAACAATTTTCAAATGTAATAAGGCATCAACAAAGGTCTTGTTTCTTATGACAGTAAACTTGGCATCTCTAATACATAGAGCACCTCAGACCTTCCCATGTTTTTGTTATCCACGAGACTATCAGGCGGGTTGCATGATAGCGCTTATTGGAGGACCAATTCGATGGCTAACTTATGACATGACTGTAGCCTTATTACCCTTTATTCATTGCTCAAACTCGTAAGAGTCTGACACATCAAATAAAAGTAGAATATTATAACCAACATAATATTTAATCCCAGATCAATTTGACATGCAGATGATAATTGATCAACGGCTAATCGATTATCAAATTAAAATTATATTAATTACGCAATTGCAAACAAGAATTACATATAAGAAATCATTGTTTATTTTTTATCATGACTATGATGTTAAAGTGTAAGCAATGTTGATTTGAACATCCTTCAGCTCTTCAAATGGATGAAGATTCTTTTGAGGCGAGCACGATTTCCAATAATTCAGAAAACTGTACAAAATGCGGTCACTCTTCTGACAATAATAAGGAAGATTATTTCTTTCAATAACTTTTTTATTACATATTTGAGGCAATAATAAACCCGCGACTACCTTTCATGTAAACAAATCCCATCTCTTTTCATAGATCAAAACGTTATATTGACGAAACCACGATTATACGGTATGGATTTGAGTCCCAAACCTCATCTGATTCGATTTTTCATTTCATGATTTTTAGTTACTTATTGAGTAAGAAAAAAAACAACGATTCTTTAATAACAATATTCCTCAGCAAATTCAGATCTTAATTTACTTATTTTCTTTATATTATTTATGGAAATTTGATTATCTCCTCGACCGGATTTAATATTCATCTATATTTTTATCCTAGTTGTTTAGATATTCACTTTATCAGTTCTATAGAATATCTTTATCATTAATCCAAATTTACCTTACTGACACCTTGACTAAAACTTGAAGAATCAAACCTGAATCTTATTCATTGCCGTTAGAATTCCGTAAATGAGAGCTTCTGGTCTGGGTGGACATCCTGGAATATATACTTCAACAGGTAGCAGAGTATCAACGCCACCGGTTGTGGCGTACGTATTTCCAAAGATTCCTCCACTGCATGCACATGCTCCGACGGCAATTACAATTTTAGGTTCAGGAGTAGCCTGATACGTTTTTTCAAGTGCAATAGCCATATTCTGAGATACTGGGCCTGTAACTAACAACACATCAGCATGTCGAGGAGATGAAACAAATTGAACACCAAATCGTTCTATATCATAGATGGGATTATTCAAAGCAGTTATCTCTATCTCGCATCCATTACACGATCCACCATCAACTTGTCGAATCGCCAAAGATCTACCAAATAAACTGTTGATCTTTTCTTTCAATTCCTTACCAACCTGTTCGTAGGATAAACCATTGGAGCTTTTCTCATGTATAGTTTCATTCAAATATTTTTTGTCTGTTTGTAGTAGTTGCAATTCAACCAAATCTATCAATTGCTCTTTATTTCTTGCTGCAGTGTTTTGGTTATTTCCCATCTTAAATAAATTAGGATATACTTCTTCACACCTACCGCAAAGAAAACACTTTCCGTTATCTAATGTTACTTCAGTTGTGTTACTCTCTTTATTTCTTATTTTGATTGCATTTGATAGACAAATATTTTCTATTTCATCTGCCTTTCCATTCAGTTCAAAATCACAGATACCTTTAGACGTAACTAAGTTAATTTTGCCCTTAAAATTTTCAGAAATTTGATCATTTTCTTTGATTGGGTTAGATATCGTTACGCGTTTATTCTTTAAAATATCACTTTTAGTTTTGTCTTTAGAGTTAGACCACAATATGCCTTTATAATCAAATTTGTTCTTACTTGTAACAGTATCGATGATATCCTTTTCCTTCATCACAAATCGTTCCCTGAATAAGAGAGATCAAAACTCTTATTGATCAATGGAAAGTCCGGAACAATATTATTCTGTACAGCTAATTCTATCAACGGCCAATTACAAAATGAAGCCGTTCTTATTTTGAATCTAAAAATCCTATTGATGTCTTTTCCAAGCATGACCCAATGAATAGTTTGACCTCTGTGGGATTCACTATATCCTAACGCATTGTCGTAGGGTTGAAGATAATTTTTCAGATCGTTGACAGCCAAACTATCATCGTTACAGGTTCGATGAGCATAGCAGGACTCATAATTGGTGCTTTTATCTAAAATATCTGTCGCAATTTTTTTTATAATATCTATCGAGTGTCTTGTTTCCACAACTCGGACTTGAAATCTTGAAAGAGCATCGCCTTTTCGTTTGTTTAACTCAACTTCGTATGCAATCTTATCAACAATACCTTGAATATTTTCCATATTAAGATAGGGGTAATATGCATAGGGATTATTCTTTCTCGTATCAATATCTACCCCAGTACACCTTGCAATTACACCATTTGCTCCTAATCCAAGTACGTCATGACTCGATATACTACCTGTCCCTTTAAGACGGTCAATAAAGGAGGATGTATTATGTAATAATTTTACCATACTTTCAAAGTCATGTTGTATATCAGATAGTTCTTTAGAGATCAAGATCAGAGTTGTAGGCTTAAAATCGACTTTTACTCCACCAATCCTGTTTACTCCAAAAAGGAGTCTACTGCCACTTAGTTTTTCATTTATGCGCATTACTTTCTCTTTGAGTATATTAATTCTTGAGCTTCCATATGCAAACCCAACATCAGTACACATACCTGCGAGCGTCCCAAAGTGATTCCAAATTCGTTCTAGCTCTGCACAAATCGATCTAATTTGCATTGCTTTCGTAGGAATTTGTATTGAAGCCATCCTCTCTATCGCCTGGCAATATGCTGTAGAATTTGCCACAGATTCATCACCAGATATACGCTCAGATAAAAGCAATGCTTCATCCAAAGTCATTGTTTCCGCTAGTTTTTCAATACCTTTATGGGTATAGTATAAGCGCGTTTCTAAGTTAAGTATATTCTCGCCGTAAATACTAAATCTAAAATGTCCAGGTTCTATGATTCCAGCATGAACTGGACCTACAGGTATTTCACAGATACCCTCGCCTTTTACTTTTAGAAATTCATAATGATTATCCAAACTACCTGTATTTTTTGTCTTTATATCAAAATCCTTTCTAAGCGGAAAATGATTCTCTGGCAATTGTTCGTGTAAAACAAGCTTTCTATCATCAGGGTTCCCTTGGGCAACGACACCAAACATATCAGAAATTTCTCTTTCGTAGAGAGCAGCAGATGGTATATGCGAAACTATGCTCGGATATGTGGGCTTATCCACATTGGGAAGTGATGATGTAACTATGAAAAAAATATCTTCAGTCTTGCTAGAAAAAACATGTCTAATACTCAATCCATCATATCTTTTATTCATCAAGTCAAATGCACGTTTAGAATTACCCGATTCAACTTTTTTCTCATGTCTATTTTCAATATATCGTTCATCTGTACATATCATGGTAACAAGTCTGCATCCCAAATAATCATATATGAAATAAATAATCTCGGTACTGGCTTCTGGGCTGATCGTCAAAATGTGAATTTCATTGTAGTTTTTGTAATGGATCCTCTGTATTATTTCGTTAAATTTTTCAAGGAAAAGTGACTCGTATTCAAAGATTTTCTTGTTAAAAGTATGGTGGCTCATTTTATCTCAGACCCCTCACTTGTTAGATTATTTAAATTACTAACGTCGCTTTCCTTCACAACTACTGTTATCATTTCCTGCTTCAATCTGGCTTCTCCCTCTTCTTTACTTTATACCACTTTGAATATCTTCACGGCATCATTGATTAAAGTGTCCAAGGGTTCGGGTATGTACATTCCTAATATTATTATAAACGCAACTAGTATTCCCATTGCTATTATTGAAAGGTTACCAAGTTCTCCATTATCAATTTGTGTTTTAGGTTTACCAAAAGACATCATAACTAGATTTCTTATAAAACCGACAAAAATTATTGCCAACAGGATTATCAAAACAGTGCTGGCCAGTATATTATTATTGCTACTAAATCCGGAATATAATATCATAAATTTACTTAAAAAGATATTAAACGGAGGTAGGCCTATTATTGCTAATCCTCCTATAAGAAACATAACCCCTGTAACAGGCATGATCGTAAATATTCCTTTTATTTTAGACATTGCTTTAGTTTCGTATTTCTGGCTAATCTTTCCATTTGCAAAAAACATTAATGGTTTCACAATGGCATGATTTATCATATGCAAAATCGCGCCATATATACCAACGAGACCTCCAAATCCAAATGCTAAAGTGATTATACCTATATGCTCTACACTAGAATATGCCAACATCCTCTTCATATCCTTTTGAAAGAGAATTGAAAAAGAAGCAATGCCAACTGATAATAGTCCAAAAATGACTAATAAATTAGCTGAATATTCTTCACCTATTGAACCGCTACTTATTAGATGAAAACGAAGTATCCCATATAAAGCACAGTTTAAGAGTACTCCTGACAACATAGCACTTATTGGTGTGGGAGACTCACTATGTGCATCAGGTAACCAAGTATGCATTGGAGCTATACCTGCTTTTGTTCCATAACCAATTATTATGAAAATAAATGCTATTTTTACAATCATAGGATCAAGAAGTTTGGAGTTTTGTAGCATATTTGTCCAGTTTATCTTATCCTCCTCTGGTTGAACAGACGATAAAGGATCATGAATATTCGCATAATAAAAGAAAATAGTCCCAATTAGTGCAAATGATAATCCAACGGTAGCGATTATGAGATATTTCCAGGCCGATCTTATTGCATCCTCTTTTACGTAAATCATGATTAATAAAACAGATATCAGGGTAGTTGCTTCTATTGCAACCCACATTAGTCCGGTATTATTTATAATGGGGACTAGAATCATTGTAAAAATGAAAATATTGAATCCTTGATAATATCGGACTAGATGTTTATCATCAACTAGTCCATCTTGGTACTGTTTTCCCATATAGTTAACAGAATAAATTGAGGAAACGAAACTGACAAAAGAAATTAACAAAAGTACAACCATACTCAGTGAATCCACATAAAAAAATTCGTTGAATAGAGTAATTTTCTTGAAATCAACTATATATAGGAACAGAAAAAAGGTCAGAAAAAGAATAAAGGCAGTTGACAAAACACTGAAAGTTTCTAGGAATCTTTTCTTTTTGAATATTGTTACTAGAATACCACTCAAAATTGGAGTCAAGATAATAGACATAATTAAGAATGATTCAGGCAACATTTTGATTATTGAATTGGCCATGGTTATCATCTTTCTAGTCATCCTCCTCTGCGTACTCTAAGTTTTCACGTTTCTGATCAATATCATTCATGCTATCAAATGTGTATCCAATTCTATGTATCAGAATTGACGATATTACAATTCCGACTAAAATGTCTATGAATATGCCTATTTCTATTATTAAAGAAATACCATGAGTAAGGGAGAGAACAAACAGGAATAATCCATTTTCCAATATCAAAAGACCAACTATCTGATTAAGGGCAATTTTTCTTCCAATCATTACTAAGAGGCCAATTAGTAACAACGAAATGGAGACAGGAACAAAACTATTGGCAATAACATCTTCACCCAGTTGAATTTGTTGAGTTAAAAAATACGAAAGCGCTACAAAGATGGTCGAAGCAACAAGTGACATACGTATGCTAATGTATGGCTTTGTTTCATTTTTGAAGTCGTAACTTATTTTTTCTGTTACCTTTGTTAAAAGTCTGGGTACAATTACTGCCTTTAATGAAAATGTGATAATTGCTGCAAGATATATCTCCCAGTTATTAGTGATATAACCAATTGCCCCAGTTATTAAAGAAAGGATGATTGTTTGGTACTTATAAGCTTGAATCCAGCCCGAAAATTCTCTTTTTATGACTAAAATAAAGGTTGCAATCAGTAATGTACCAGACAAAAATATCAAAATATTATTATAAGCCATTTCTAATCCTATCCTCAAATATAAATAAAGACTATACCCATTAGTCCACTGGCCAAAGACAAAAATATTAAATCAGGAATTCTGAATAGTCTCCATTTAGCAACCTTAGATTCAATGTATGCGATCATCATGCCTAAAGATATCATTTTTAAAAGAAAAACTAATAACCCTATAATAATTGCAGAAATTGAAAAAGTTGTGGATAGTCCCCAGGGGATAAAAATGTTGATTAAAAGTGATAACAAGAGTATTTGCTTTATAGATTGGGATAATTCAATAAGAGCAAGGCTTTTTCCTGAAAACTCCAGGATCATTGCTTCATGAACCATTGTAAGTTCTAAATGAGTAGCCGGATTATCAAAAGGCAATTTTCCGGTTTCGGCCATGACAATAATAAAAAAACCAAATAGCGAAAACAACAAGCTTGCAGATATCATAATGGATGATTCTGCGGCATGAGATACAATTGTTTCAATGTTTGTTGCACCAAACGTTACTGCGATAGTAAATAAGACCAAAAACAGTGCAGGTTCTGTTAAAGATGAAATCATCATTTCCCTGCTGACACCGATACCTCCAAAAGCGCTAGAAACATCAAGTCCAGCCAGCATTAGAAAAAACCTAGAGAGGGCAAAAAGCCCAATTACTAATATGATATCAGCTCCCATACCAAATGGAAAATAGACCGAGAAGATTGGTACGAAGAATGCAACAAGCAATGTAGAAGAAAATATAATCCAAGGAGAGAATCTAAATATCCAAGAAGATTCTTCGGATATTACTTCATCCTTTCTTATCAATTTCAGCAAATCAAAATACGTCTGAAAAATGCTAGAGCCTGTCCTTTTTTGAGTGATTGCCTTTATCTTTCGCATTATTCCGGTTAATAACGGAGCAAGTACTATAATGGTCAGAAATTGAATAATACCAATAAGAATCCCGGACACGGATTGAGCGATATCAAAAGGCATTATGGAAATAACCTCACATATACCAAAAGCAAGATGATGACCACCAAGACATTGAGTAAATACAAATTAACTTTTCCCGTCTGAATTTTTTTCATTATTTTATTTGCTTTAAGTACGTTTCTAATAATTGGTCCATATATAAAATCCTCAATAATATTTTTGTTAGAAACGTGAATTTTAACTGATTTTTTAATGTAGGGATTAGAGGAGTGGTATGGGATATGTTCAATAACCAAAGACGGCTTGTAGAAATTTCTAAATACGTGAAGTATAGGTTGAGACAGAGAAGTAGCCGTATATTGCATTCTTTCGTTTAGATTGACAAATCCACAGCTCCAAGTTTCAGTAATTCTATGTTTTGTTCTACCGCCGACTCCATATAGAAACCCTATTGTCGCGGCCAGAATTGATACAAATATCACGGAAACCACTGGCAACGAAAGTCCAGAAACTGTATTATTTGTTCCAGACTCAGACCAAATCGAACCAAACGAAAATATTGGTTGATTCAAAGGCAACTGAAAATTGAATGCAAGAGTTATCATATCTATACCAATTGCGGGAATCAATCCTAAAGTAATACACATGATAGCAACAATCCCCATTCCTGCAAGCATTGTGCGAGGAACTTCCTTTATCTTGTAAATTATATCGCTTCGAGGTTTTGAGAGAAAAGAAATCCCAAAAATTTTTACAAAGGTGGCCAAAACGATCCCCAAAGTCAGTGCAAACGCCGCGCTTGCAAAACCCACAGAGATTGCAATAACGACATCAGGAATACGGTATGAAGATATAAAAGAGAGCATCATGAGATATTCGCTTATAAAACCATTGAAAAAAGGTAAACCAGAAATTGAAAGCACCCCTACTAAAAAGAAAAGCGAAGTCCATGGCATCCTTTTGACTAACCCTCCCAATTTTTCCATATTTGCAGTTTGAGTTCTAAAAATTATAGCGCCAGCACCCATGAATAAAAGGCTTTTAAAAATAGAATGGTTTAACAAATGATACATTGCAGCTAACATTGCAATTGCAGATAGATAGATTAAATTAAAAGATAGAAATACAATAGACAATCCCATTCCAATAAAAATTATCCCTATATTTTCTATACTACTATATGCTAGAGCACGTTTGATATCTTTTTCAATTACGCTGTATAATACACCCACTACTGAGGATATCGCACCTGTGGTAACAAACAACAATCCCCACCAAGCAAATTCAGAATTATCCGTTGCACCTGAACCCACCCCACCAAAATCATAAATGATTCTTATCAATCCATAAATGGCGGTTTTGATCATTATAGCAGACATTAATGCAGACACGTTACTCGGAGCGGATGGATGTGCGTAGGGAAGCCACATGTGTAAAGGTACGATACCTGCCTTTGTGCCAAAACCAATAAAGGCCAGTATGAAAACGATATTTTTCATTGTTACAGAAAAAGTATCTGAAGACAATCTAAAGGATTCAAAACTAGTACTTCCAGTTTGAGATGAAAGTAACAGAAGTGAAGCCAATATCAGCGCAGTACCCAGATTGGTCATAATTAAATAGATTATTCCAGATTTCAAGCTGGAATCATTTTTGTGATTGTATATTACAAGAAAGAAAGATGTCAGAGACATTAATTCCCAAAATACAATGAATGAGAAAATATCATTTGATGAGACTAAAAGGAACATGGAAAGTATAAAAGCATTGAAAAAAAATCCAAATACAGGTACATGTCTATTTTCAATATACTCTTTAATGTAACTCAAAGAATATATCGACACTGACAAGGAAACTAACCCTATAAGAAGAATAAAAAATGCAGCTATCCCATCTATAAGGAATTCATTGAACGAAAAGACATTGTTAGGTGCTAATTCAATATGAATAGAACTGCCGTTCATTATCACATTCAACGAGAGTATTATCAGAAAGATGGATCCGATGATAGTAGGAATGAAAAAAGGCTTTCCACCACCGTGTTTTCTAAGCAATAAAGAGAACAAAGCGCCAGAGACAAAAGATATTATGACCATCCAAAATAATGGTATCGAGTGTTCAAACATTGAAATCATAAATACCGTCTAAATCCTCTGAAAATTTTATCATTATAGGAAACTCGAGATTTGTACAAGAACATCAATATTTAATTGTTATGTATTTCTGAAATTTTGAGTTTTTGAGTTTTTTAAAAAATGAGAAAATCAGATCAACTGATTTAATACACTACAAATTCAGATTATCCTCCAAATTAAGATGAATAAATCAAAATATTGCTGATGAAAAATATGTAAATTACAATATATTCAAATTATAGAAATTATGAATTTCACAAAATTTAAGAATTGAGCCGATATAATATTAGTAGTTGAAGCAAAAAAGTAAAAAATTGAGAACATATTTGACACATTTTCCTGTCAAATCATATATAGAAGCTGACATTTTATCTAAAGAATCCACTTGGCGAATAATGGATCGAATAAGACAAGCAGGTGCGAAGGGAATAACTGCTGAAGAGATAACACAGCAGGAACAGATCCCTGTAAGTATAGTATACACAACTTTGAAAGAATTGTACAGATTGGAATATGTGTTCCTTTATCCTAGACAAAAAAAGGAAAAGGGTGAAAGGAAGAAGAGATTTGTTTGTGAGAGAGGATCTTGGGGTAAATATGGTATTGACAAGGAATTTGACGCAATAATTAAGGTTAATGGAATAACAGAAGGAATAATGGATGATCTACGCCAGCCTATAATGAAAATATTTGATGAAATTTACGAAAAATTTTCATCAAAAAGAGAGCTTCATCAATTCTTGCCAATAAAAGATACAAATATTTGTCCTAATTGTCAGAGGAGTCATGAATCAATGGAATTTTTTTATGCAATGTTATTGAGAAGTATAGATCTTATGATAACAGAGTCCAAAGAGATTAAGGATTTCCTAATTGAGAAAGGATATGCTCACGAGGAACAACCATAGTTCTAAAAGAGGTTTCGATTCCTTTAATTGAAATATCTCAAACAATGCAGTTGTAATTTTTTTATGCAATGTTACAATTTCTTTATTGACTGCTTAAACCCATAATATTTTGAAACTGGGTTATAATGCGATTGACTATTAATTAGTCGGTCGTGGTGAATTACAATATACGGATAGAAGAGTATTAGTAAAATTAAGTTGATAATAAATGAAAAAGAAAATTTGTAACACACAGAGAGAGAGAAAAAGAGAGAGAAAGAGAAAGAGAGAAAGATCAGTTGTTATATGGATTAGATCTTCATAAGAAACAGTCATGGATTTTGAGTTCTCACCTAAATGGTTGGCATTACTATTTGTCGTTGCAGGTGTAGTAGTTGTTTTTATGTTAATGGGAGGTTCATTGACCCAACTTTTTAGTTCTGGTGTACAAGAAAGCGTCTTCGTTCAACTTAAAGAAGGAAATACCTGTGTTGTAGAAGCATCTGATGGAATACCACGTACTATAAACAATTGTCCCTATCAAAAGGGAGACAATATAACCATAAACTATAAGCAAGGACTCCCTACGCTAGAAGGTCACAGAGCACAATAAATGTGATATAATATATGGGCTAGCTCAATATATTGAATACGATATAAAACAATCACCAAAAATTGAAGCAATTCACGTTTAACTTTCAAAAAAACAAACTTGTGAATGCAAGAAACGGGTTCGAATCCCCTTCCCTGTACCTTTGTTTATCCCGCCGAAATCACAAGAATAGATAGGCTCACGATCTTTTGAAATTCATGATGCACTGGCTGATTTTGAACTTGCGTAAAATAATAATCTTATCCATTACTATCAAGTTAGCGATTGAAAGCCTTGCAAATGATACTATAGGATCTAAATTTGATATACTCTGGATATAGAAAAGGAATAATACATTTTAATTTTATCAATTACCTTGACTTCGATTTAAGCAAGCCGGATATACAGAAGAAATTTTATGTGCAAACCATGAAATGATTTTGGAAATTCTTCATCATAAGACCTCGTTGCCACAGTGAACTTGCCTAATAATTCAACATACCAACTTCACACATAATATCCATTTTAAACAATATTAGCCAATAATTTGAAAATGATGTTATCTTCTGTTATGAAGCTAGCAGAGAAATTTTTGTTCTAAATCTTATTAATAAGATCAAAACAAACATAGTATGAATATCCCTCAGATTGCAACTTTTGTATTAATTATCAGTATTTTTTCATCAAATATTGTAAGCAGCCTATTTTTTATATCGAGTTTGAAACCTAGCGTAGTTTATGCAACAACATCTCTAGACCAATCTATTCGACAAAGCCAGGAGGAATTGCAGTCCGCAATTAATAGAGAAGTTCAGCGAACGTTTACAGAGACTATTAATAATACAAGTAATATCAATCTGGATGTAACTAATCAAACAAATGTTGGTCAAATCCAAAAAAATACTTCTCTGCATAGCGGCGCAATAATAACAGATAACAACTTGACATCTCAAAAGATAAAAGTCGGAGATATAGATATAGCATACAAGGTATTTGGAAAAGGAGACCCTCTCTTAATGATTCCAGGTTTTTCAATGACTAAAGAAATGTGGGGACCGATACTAAATGAATTGTCAGAGAATCACACTGTTATTACATTAGATAACAGGGGAATTGGGGAAACAACCGCTGGTAACAGGGCTTTTTCAATGGATCAATTCGTTAATGATACGGCTGGATTTATAGAAGCATTGGAGATTGAAAAACCAGTAGATGTGTTAGGTCTTTCTCTTGGGGGAATGATTGCACAGGAACTTACATTGTCCCATCCAGAAAAGGTAAACCATCTTATTGTGATTGCCTCATCCTGTGGAGGAAGAGAATCTTTACCACCACAACTATCACCAGGTGATTTACAAAGTATGCAAACTGGAACGGCAAATAAGTCACTATTTTTGCATGCTTTATTTCCTGATAAGTGGATACGAGAAAATAGTGATGAGATAAACAGAACATTTATCCTTCCTCAGGTGTCCCAAGAAAATCTTTTAAAATATGGCGAGGCATTGGGCAAATGGAAAGGCTCCTGTAATAGCATATCAACTATCGATAAACCCGTGTTGGTTATGACTGGAACCGAAGATATTACATCTCCACCTATTAATTCATTAAGAATAGCAGAAAAAGTACCAGGTGCATGGTTAATCCAAATACATGATGGAGGTCACGGTGTGATGCAGCAGTATCCTGAGACTGTAAATGAAATAATAGAGTTCTTTCTTTCAGTTACATAAATATTTGAGCTGATGAATAAAAAGAAGTCGTGTATCGACACAGAGAGAGGAATCTAATCCCCTATCCACTTTTAAAAAATTCTTAAAAGATGATTCTTGCTTGCTATAAATCGAGTCATTATTAAAAAAAGCATATGTAAAAGTAGTAACATTATTTCCTTGTCAAACATAAAATGAAAAAACCAGATAAAATAAACAATTGGAATATTTGGGATCGGTGCCGTATTAGTAGTGACCATAATTTCAGCTTACAGTTCCCTCCTTACTCAAGCCATCAACCAAGCTCAAGCACAGACCCTAAATACAACTGAACAAAAGCGTATGTAACTGACATTACTGTGCATTTTAAAACGGCTTGTGTATCTATCATTGTATTTACATATTGTTGGTAGAGTGTAAACACTAGATCAAAGAATTAATGGTATAAATCAAACATTCATTTCTTCCTTAAATTGGAGTACTATTAGAATCCTATTCTAGTAATACGAATTGGATTTCGTATTATCTCCAAATTTTCCTGTAGCTTCACTTACTTTTATTCGATATACTACAATTTCAAAAATTTCATTGTTCTTACTATGTAAAAACGGCGATAAATAGGAGTGTAGAAACGCGGAATTTTCTAAACCTAAATTATCATGATCAGTGGTTTCAGACCAAAGGGATTTTTTATCCAAATTAGTCCTGATGGATTTCATCAGAATCTCCAATCCCTTATTAGCGTCATCTCCTTTTAGTTCCTCAAAGGTTCCATAAAGAATCACACTTTTCCAATTGCTCATATCTTTCATCCAATCAACTTCAAAACATACATTCGGGTTTTTTCGCATCATTTGAATTTTTAATCCGTCCTTTGTATGTCCGTAAATATATCCATTATCATAAGCGTAAGTGACAGGAACTACAAATACCCTGTTATCATCAAAGCAGCCTATTCTTCCTATTAATTCTGATTTTAAAAAATCATCGATTTGATCTTTATCCAAATCCCCCCACATAACTAGAGTATTATATATTATTGATTAAAAAGTTACAGTCAGATTTAGTAGTAGTTCTGAAAGAGCTTCGAATCGAGAGAGCGAGAGAGCAACAGAAACGATATTGATTTGAACACTCAAAACAAGTTATCTCTGTATGTAATCAAAGGAAATATGAAATTTGTAATACCGATGTGTGCTAGTGAACTTTTGTATACACTCTCTCTCTTTTATCCTCTCCATTATGCTGTTTTATTTATTGCGAATTAGTAACAAAAAGTTCGATAATATTTCATATTTCACAACATTAACTAGTGAAAACGTCCTGATAAATATATAAAATTTTATTAATTTCTAGGTCCGAAACGACCTTCAAGTGTTTGTATGAATTCTTTTCTCAAGAGATCTATTAACGCAGGATTAAAGCTGATTGAATAATTTATTAGAATGATAAATCTGATTAAATTGTTGTTCAGAATCGAATCAGGTATAAATTTACACCGGCTGGTTTACTCCTTTTACTTATTTGGATTTGTAATTCTATTAATAAATATAGGATCTGCGCCTAACGGATCATTTGGTAGTGGCCTAAATAGTGAATCATCTATTAACGACGATGGTAATGCTCCTTACACCAATGTAACAGCAAATTTGTCAGTTACAGAGAGCCCTTTAGCTCCAGAATTTTATGGTCAAACTAGTAATTCTTCCATTGTAGAAGATAATAAGCATCTTGATAATAATTTTCAAGCCGACAAGATATACACACTGGTTGCAGAACATATCAGCATAGAAATAGGTCCAAACAACAGAGTACTAGCATGGACATTCAATGGAACCATGCCCGGTCCAACGATCAGAATGGATGAAGGCGAAAACATCACTGTAAAATTTGTTAATAAATCACCTATTCCTCATACTATACACTTTCATGGTTATCATGATGAAAATAATGACGGCGTAGGTCCTATGGTCATGCCTGGTCAAACCTATTTGTATAACATTACAGGCATCCCCGCGGGTGCTTTATTGTATTATTGTCATGTAGTGCCAACCTCCCAACATATCAAAATGGGCATGTATGGTGCTTTAATTATAGATCCTAAAAATACAACTGCCTTTCCGCCGGCCAAAGAGGCTGTCCTGGTAATGAGCGAGTTTAACATGAAAAATCCCCTAGAGTTTTTCGCAGATTATTATTTGATTAATGGTTACACTGATCAATATCTATACTACCCTATTAAAGCAAACCAAAGCGATATAGTAAGACTATACGTTTTAAATGCAGGAGTTAATTTACCTTATTCACTCCATCTTCATGGTACAATTTTCAAAGCTTATCCGTCGGGATTGTTTACGAACACCCCAATAGAATCACAATCTGTTTTGATAGGACCCGGCGATGCATCTATAATCGAAGCAAAGTGGAAGTATCCGGGTACATATTTATTTCATAGTCATGGTTTGCAACAAGAACATGGCAGCAAAGGTATGATAGAGATTTCCCCAATGGATTTCAATGAATCCTCATTTCAAAAACCTCTTAATCAATCGGTTTCATTAATTAATAGTCAATATGAACTTCAAATAGAACTTCAAGATCCAAATATGTCTTTTAGAACTGAAACTGAAATCAATGAAACTGAAATATTTCAGGACTCCTTTAATATAGATAATATCTTAAACCGCAACACGATAAGTAAAATTGTAAATGTATCCATCCCACTCAATGCAGGCCTTCCTAATAATGATAATTTTTACTCACCTTCTACTATTAAAGTACACAAGGGTCAGGAGGTACGATGGACTAACAATGATAAGCTCATTCACACGGTAACATCTGGTGATCCTTCAACAGGTAGTAATGGACTATTTGATTCTGGCGTACTTGCAAATAATGATGCCTTTTCCACCATTTTTATTGATAAAGGAGTAATTAGCTATTATTGTATCTACCACCCGTGGATGATTGGAAAGGTAATAGTGAACTAGTCATTGTAGGCGTAAAAACCTAAAAATTTAGATAAATTTGGCATTTTCCAATGAAATGAAGATTACAATAACTTAATTAAATAAGGGAATTGAAAAAGTCGAAAAAAAGGTTTTAGCATCTTGTCTGTTTGTGATTGAAGAGCAGCATGAGGGGTAAGTAGATTAAATGAACTAACTGTATAAGGAGTTGTGTATTCTTGTATAGTTGTAAAATTATTCTATGTTCGCCATCATCAGGAAAAATGTAATTTATAGAAAATTGTCCATTAGTAATGGAGGTATGAGTTTATTTTCAAATTTAAATAACCTCCCATCATGATCGGTTATGGTAACTCGTGTATTCAGGTCTTCATAAGGCCTAGAGTTGTTAAGATGTATTCACATCAAATAGTATTTTGGTATTTTCATCGATCACCGGGACATTGGGCACAAGTTTTATAGTTATATTCAAATCATCTCGTTGGCTTATCCAATGCTCATTTTTAACGGTTTACGGATTAGTCTCATTAAATAAAAAGGCTGAAGTATAATGAAATTCTGAAAATGCAAATAACATGGTAGTAGCCAATAAAGAATGGAAAACAATTATTTTGATAGTTAAATAACCATGGTTGCACACAAACATGTTGTAAGTAACACTTTGGAATATATATAGACATTCGCTGAGAGTAATTATCTCATGGTAATACTTATGAAATACAAGCAACACTGATTACATGTCAACATGTTTCCAAGGACTGATGATATTTCCGCTTTGGATCAAGTGCAGGATAACGACACTATAGCAATTTCAGGTTTTAATATGGCAACTACTCCAGAGTTCTTAATCAATCGGCTTTATAGTAAATATCAGAGATCTGGTCACCCAAATAATCTGTTCATAATATCAGACGCTTTACCTGCTGTACCGGGGAGAGCACTTGATTATGTTGCCCAGCAATTATACAGCGATAAGGATCAAGACTTTTTGAAAGGCTCATTGATGCCTTTCTTAGGATTTTCCCCTTGGTTTCAGAAGCTCGTAATGGACAATAGAATAGAATGCTATGGATGGCCCATTGGTATAACTGCATACTGGTTTAGAGAAATAGCATCTGGCAGACCAGGACTTTTGACAAAGATCGGCCTAGATACATTTCTAGATCCAAGAACAGATGATGCAGCTTTAAATGAATTATCTAAATCTCGTTCATCCTGTAAAGTTGAAATCCTAAAGATAGATGAAGAAGATTATCTCTTTTATAAAGCACCGAAACCAAAATTTGCTTTAATTCGAGCTTCAATAGCAGATGAAATGGGCAATGTATCTATGAAAGAGGAGGGAATACGTGGAACCGTGCTTAGCATAGCACAGGCAACCAAAGCTCTACCAACACGCGGTAAAGTCGCTTGTCAGGTGCGCTGGATAACAAAGTCTGGAACAATTAATCCTCGTGATGTTGATATTCCATTTCCACTAATTGATCATATTGTAATTTCTCCATCTGAATATCACTGGCAAACCGGTTCTATTGCTTACGACCCCCGATTGTCCAGTGAAATAGTTTCACCATCCAATCGTAATTTGGAAACTATTATCAATATCAATAAGATGGAAATGTATGAAAAAGTTATTGCTAGAAGAGTAACATTAGAGTTTGTCAATCTTATTCTACAAAAAAAAGAGCGAGTTTTGATAAATTTAGGGATTGGAATTCCCGCATTTATTTCATCAATCATTCATGAGGAAAATATAGCAGATCTTATCATATCACTCATCGAATCTGGACCTTGGGGAGGAGTTGCATTATATGGAAATGACTTTGGATTGGCCGTGAGTTCATTTGCATTGTCTACTATTCCTGATATGTTTTCTAATTTTGAAGGTGGCATAATAGATGCTGCATCACTAGGATTTTTACAGATTGATAAATTTGGAAATGTTAATCCATCTATGTTGCCTAATCGTCTATTTGGTGCAGGAGGATTTCCAGTCATAGCAGGTGGAGTTTCTAAGATATTTTTTGCTGGAGCATTCACAGGAGGAAAAAAAGAAATTAATGTTACCGATAATGGAATTAAAATTCTGTATGATGGTCCAATAGCCAAATTTGTTGAAAATGTTTACAAAATTTCTTTTAGCGGATATCAAGCAGCTAAATGTGGACAGGAGATCATGTATGTAACTGAGAGAGCAGTATTTAGACTTGATAAAAATAATAATGAATTGGTATTGGAAGAAATCGCTCCTGGTATCGACATTGAAAAAGACGTATTGTCTAAGATGAATTTTAAACCCCAAATATCATCAGAAATCAAAGAAATGGATACTCGACTTTTTGGAAAATCTGCAATGAATATCAGAAATGATTTAAAGAATTTCTTTTGATTTAATTTCTTTATCCAAGTACACATACATACAGTATCTAATAATCAATCCAAATTCAAATCCAAAATTTTGTTTTATTATTATTGTCAGATTTAACATACTATTAAGGAACTATCAAGACGGGCCGAGTAGATATTTCTGCAACATTTCTTGATATACTTCCAAGTGACTTTTTCGCATGTATGCCTCCAGTTCCAACGCTTCCAACAGTAATCATATCCACTTTTTCATCTTCAGCAAATTTGACAATACTATATGCGACATACAGACTCGAATGAGTTCCTGTGACTATTTTCGTGCTAACTAAAATGCCTGTCTTTTCATATTTTGATTTAAGATCTGAAAGCTTTTTTATCCATGCGTCTTTCATGGCAGAATTAACATCATTCAAGTATTTTTTCAAGGAACTTTTTCTTTCAGCTCCGATGGATTTGAAATGCTGCACGACTTCGTCTGATAATTTAAGTGGTTGTAATATATTCAAAATTATTATTTTATGTTTGGTTTGTATTTTATCACCGTGATGATTTGAAGTTGAGGTTTTCTGAGATATCAGGTTTACAGCATAATCCAGAGCCTTAAGAGAGTGCTCTGATCCGTCAACAAGCGTCAAAATTTTCATTGTAATAATTTAGATTGCTATTGTTGTTTAAATGCTTGTTCTTTTAATTATTGCTGCTGCAGCATAATTGATTTCATTACAATTTTGTCCAAGAGTAGCTCATTGGTCTTTCTTTAAGATTTGTTTTCAAAAGGTAAGTGATTAACTCCTACTGACTGAAAAAGGAACAAAAGAAGCGAAGTGTTTGTTTCATTCTAACGCGTTAACTCATATATAATATTAAGAGTATGCTATATTCTTGAAGTGGACTATAGAGGATTTCGTTTATGGTGCAACTGATGGAGCTGTTACTACATTTGCAGTAGTTGCAGGAGTAGTTGGAGCATCTTTATCTCCTTCCATCGTTATAATATTAGGTTTTGCAAACCTGTTTGCAGATGGATTTGCGATGGCAGCAGGAAATTATTTGTCAACAAGATCAAAGTTAGAGTACGAAGAACGCGAAAGAAAAAGGCAATACAAAGAAATTCAGGATTTTCCAGAGCGTAAGATATCAGAAATTAGAAACATTTATGCAGAAAAGGGTTTTAAGGAAGAACTACTAGAAAAAGTGACAAATGTTATAATTGCCAATCGAAAAGTTTGGACAGACATACTGTTGAGAGAGAAAACTGGTATTACAGATAAAAAAAATGAGGATCCTGTATTCAAAGCAGTCACGACATTTGTTGCATTTAATTTAGTAGGTTTAATACCTCTTCTTCCATTTGTTTTTGCACTAGTTATAGACAATACGTCAGGTTTGTCATCTCAAACCATATTTGCTTACTCCTCAATTTTTACAGCATTATCTTTCTTCTCGATAGGGATCATTTCTGGAAAAGTAGTCGATAAACCGCCTTTAAGATCTGGTTTTATTACTTTGATAATAGGAGGTATTGCAGCGTTAGTATCATATATAGTGGGAACTTTATTGAGTATATACATATAGTGATGAGAAGAATTGGATAGTTGCAAGACCTAAGATGAAATCTAGTGAAGGTGGCGATGGGGGAGGTGGTAGTTCTCCATCTAACCTTAAGAGAACGATCGGCTTATTTCAGGCAACTATTTTTGGAATAGGGTTGATCTTAGGAGCGGGAATATATTCAATTATAGGTGAAGCTGCTGGAATTGCGGGAAATGTAGTATGGGTATCTTTTATAGTTGCAGGTTTACTTGCATTAATAATAGGATTAAGTTATGCCGAACTTTCGTCTATATTTCCTAAAAGTTCTGCAGAATACCTGTTTGTAAGAGAAGCTTTTGACAATGAATTTTTGTCGTTATCTGTAGGTTATATTGTTATTTTTGTAATAGTATCGTCTGCTGCAACAGTTGCAGTTGGATTTTCAGGTTATATGGCTATTTTCATTCATTACGTACCTGAAATTATTATTGCGATAATTCTAATCGTGTTGTTATCAATAGTTAATTTTTATGGTATCTCTGAGTCAATAAATATCAATGTACTTTTTACATTTGTCGAGTTAGTTGGTCTTTTCTTTATCATAATAGCATGCATTTGCATCCGGCCAGATCTACAACACTGATTATTTCGAGGTTCCAAATAATAATTCGCCATCAAGCCTGAATCCTGGTTTGATGCTTGGATTGATATTCTCAGCAGCAGGATTGATATTTTTTGCTTTTTTGGGATTTGAAAATATAGTAAATATCGCTGATGAAACAAAAGTTCCCAATAAAACAATACCAAAGGCCCTAATGATATCTATAATTGTTACTATTGTAATCTATATTTTAATAGCGATATCCGCTATATCTCTAGTTGGCTGGCATGACCTGTATCTATCAGAAGCACCCTTAGCGAAAGCCGCTGAAAAAGCAAGTGGAACTGTAGGCACATTCATCCTTTCTGTAATAGCACTTTTTGCAACTTCAAATACAGTATTAATGATGCTAGTTTCAGGATCTAGATTGATCTATGGAATTTCAAATGATAGGAGGTCAGCTCTACCCAGTTTCTTATCCAAAATACATTCAAAACGAAAGACTCCATGGCTTTCTATTTTAGTTGTCATGCTTATCGCAATCATGATCGTTATATTATTTAATGGAACCTTGTCAGTCATTGCTGGAGTAACGGTATTCTGTGTTCTCGTGCTTTATACTATCATAAATATTGCTTTAATAAGACTGCGTTACAAAAAAAACAGACTCGATAGACAATTCACATCTCCATTAAGTATTAAAAGATTTCCCATCTTGTCTGGGTTAGGAATAGTATTGTCGGTCATGATATTACTTCAGTTTGAGCTCCAGATAATACAAGATGGAGTTATTTGTATTATTGGCATCATTTTCTTTGTTTATGTTTCTAGAATAATTGGACGTCTTGTTGATGATGCACGAAGGAGAAGAAGACCACAAAAAAATGATTATTAATGGACTACTAATACAGGACGATGTGAAGTTTCCACTAAATTCCTTGAAACACTTCCTAAGGCTTTAATTTTCGAAATACCTCCTAAACCAACGTTTCCTACAACAATAAGGTCCGCTTGCACTTGAGTCGAAAATTCTACAATACTGTCTGCAATTGCCCTACTCGAGTGACTTCCTTCAAGCAATTGAGTTTGAACCAAAACACCAGAATCCGCAAATTTATCTTTAATTTCCGATAACTTTTCTGCCCACTCTGTCTTTAGCATCTCGTTCATTTCTGCAATGTATTCAGATAAAGGAATTGTATTTCCTGTTTTGATCGACTTCATGGGTTTTTCAAACCCCAAAGGTATATGAAAATGCGGTAATACGTTAACGATTATTACTTCTCCCGAACCTTTATCTTGTGAGTGATTAGATTTCGGATTAGTAAGTTTTAGTAAATTTATAGCATACTCCAGAGCTTTGATAGACTGCTCTGATCCATCAACAGGAACTAGTATTTTCATTACCTTATTGTAAATGCTGGTTCATTATATCTATTTTCAAATTAGCTTTTGTTTTTCTACCTAATAATACTCTTTGGAGCATACTGTGGATTAAACTCTATTAGTAATATCAAAAAATTATAGACTATGAGAAAATCAAAACTGTTCCACAATTGTTGGATCTTGTTTTATACTGTGCGTTTATAAAGCTAGGTTTCTAATTATTAATATTTTAGGACTATTAAAATATGGATAAGCATTTTTATATATACATAATTGGATCAGAATTATATGAGTCTCGATTCCAGTGGAATCTCTAGTTTAATGACCAAAAATATTGTAGTAGCCGAACAGGACGCGAATATTATCGGCATATCTAGAATAATGTCTAATAATAATATCGGCTCGGTAGTCATTGTAGAAGATCTTAAAACACGAAAGCCAGTTGGAATTATTACAGAAAGAGATGTCATCAGATCAATTGGTATGTTACAGCCACATCAGTTAGTAGTTCCAGTGAGAGAACATATGAGCCATCCTTTGATAACGTTATCATCACAAGCCACAGTTTTAGATGCGATGAAATTAATGTATGAAAAAAAGATAAGAAGGATAATAATTCTAGATCATGATAGACTAGCAGGAATTATAACCGATAAAGACATCTTTAGATATTTGGTTGAAAACAAAGATTTGCTTTCTGACATAATAACAAGCGGTGATCTTCCGATTCCAGAGAATCGAATTAAGGATGAAATGTCACATTTTTGGTTCTTTAATAATTTTGTTAGATAATCTCTTGGAGAGGAGTTTTATATTAAAAATAGTTGAAATGTTGATGTCTTCTCCTAGCACCATCAATTTTTAAATGATTTTCAATGAAAGGACGAAGTAGATATGAATTCGTCCTTTGTAAATTATTTTAGCATATTAACAAATACCTTTGATTAGAGTCACATATTGATAAATTGTAAGAGAGTACAATCAGCTACACAAGGAGTCATTCTAATCATAATTTATATAATTATGAGGAAGAACAACATTGCTTCATTTTTGTCAAAGGAATATTATGATTTGCAGTATTGTGCTCTTTCATATTGAAGTGAGATAATTTATTACTATCTGGTGTTATTCATATTTTGAAATTGGAGGTTCGAAAGGTTTTAGTTCCATACGATAGTTCCGAGTTTTCTGAAAATGCTTTAGATTATGCGGTATTTTTGGCAAAGTCCCTCTCCAAAGGTAATCCGAATGAAAAAAACATAAAGATAGTGATACTTCATGTAATCCAAGAACTACCTCTAACAAAGGCTGTTTTGGACAAAATGATCACAGGATGTGAGAAGAAAAACCCATCATTAGATAACTGTATTGAAGATATTTATCAGGAAATTAAAACTTTGATGGAGGAAGAGATTAATGAAAAAAAACTAAAATATAAATTAATTGAGGGAGTTAGTATTGAATCATCTGTTATGTATGGTGATCCTGCTATCAAGATTGTGGAATACGCCAAAGATAACATGATAGACATGATAATTATCGGAAGCAATGGATTGCATGGATTTGCTAAAATTAAAGGATTGGGAAGTGTATCTAGAAAAGTATCCGAAAATGTAAGATGCCCCATTGTAATAATAAGGTAATACCTTATTCATATTCTAGAGATTCACATCATCAAGCAAAGGATTAATCCAACAAGTTTAGTATGTCCCCTCTTCATTTAGTACGAAGGTCGAATCTTCGTTCGGGTTGGAATTTTAGTTATATCGGATACAAGTTCAGCTATAGCATATTTATTTTATCTATATATCTAATATGTGTCCTGGACTTTTTGTGGCCACTAAATAACATCTATTCTTCAAAACTAAATAATACTATTTAGTATCTCTTTATGGTCTGTTCTCGATATTTCTTACGCATTTCCCAACCACGAAAAGATCTTGTTCTTAGTTTATAGTTACAACAAGGGCAATAGATATCATTATTCCAATTAATGAATATCTCACAAACAGTACATCTTTTCTGTCCTTCTCGATATCTGGATGGACTATCAGAATTTCTTTTCGCTTTGAACCTTAGGCATACTCCCTTACAACCCATTTCGACTCAAACAATAGAATTGATTTAAATAAATATTTAATTAAACTTTTCCTGAATAAAGATTACCTTTATCATAATTCATTCATATCAAAGATTTGATAAATTATTATTATGATAATAACGTAGTGATAAATCCTACCGGAACTATATCAATGTTATTACTCATTGGTTACTGGTTATAGGGATGTGTTGGCTGAGTTGGTTTGAAAAATAGATTAACAAATGATTTTATTGCACAAGATTAGCCAATTCATAGCAAATTAAACGAGTTAGAGAAAAGATCCTTTACGCAAGTAGAGAAATGTCAATACAGCTATATAGAGTTTATATATGCTTTATGCGTGCGTGAGAATGTTTAAGACCTTTTCACTTACAAGAATTACCGAGTAATCGAATTTTTGGGTTTAATTAACTAAACACCATATTAATTAAAAAGTATTATTCTATAGTAACCTGAGATCAGGGTACAACAGCCAGTGATTTCTAAGAGTAGTTTTAAATGTAACGCTGATCACCTATAATCAGGTATTATTTGTTCACGGAAAAAGAAATAGAGTATATCAAGTCACAAAGGCTTGCAAGAATAGCCACTTCCTGTTCGTTTTCCCCTTCAGATATTGAAAGTTGTCAACCAGACGTTGCTCCCGTAGGTTTTGATTTTGATGGAGAATATTTTTATGTTGGCGGCATGAATATTTTAGAATCTACAAAGTACAAGAACGTTTTAGTAAATAACAAAGTAGCTCTAGTTATAGATGATTTAAAGACCATAAATCCCTGGGATCCACGTGGCATCAGAATCTATGGAATAGCAGATACAGTTGATCGTCAAGGGGGTTACATGTCAAATACCGATCATCCTCAATCGCGATATATTAGAATAAGACCCACAAAGAAGTGGAGCTGGGGAATTGATGAACCCGTTTTTGTACAAGGTAAATTTAATGTAAAGAAATCGACTGCAAGTATATAGTGGAAAAAATTATGATAATAATCTCTTGTCCTTTCTGGTATCAGGAAAGTGATAAACATGGTATTGATTTTTTTTCAACTTTGATTTTTTTTCAACTATTACATAATAAGAATAAGGTTTAATATTTTATATTACAAATATAATCATGGGTGCTGTTTTCAGACCAAAGAAATTATCAAGGAAGCCAAGAAAAAAAATTTCTAGCGATTCGATAAAAGACATACTTCCAGAGACATCTGAAGATTCGGAAAAATAAACTAGATATCATGATAATTGTCAAAAAACCCCCTTTTTTACAACTCACTTCTTTTTATAAAGAATAAGGCGTTATTTTTCAGGATAATTAGACCGAATTATAAAAAATATAATCGGTCCAGAGTGGAATTTATCTATAAAGGACGAGGACCATATCTATTAAATTCGTATTATGGTTTTTATAATATCTGTTTTAGTCACAATTCCTGTAAGGGCCATTTCACTATTGATTACAGGTAGACCACTTATTCTATGTCTTATCATTATTCTTGCAGCTTCTGCCACATCATCGTCTTCATCCATCATCAATAGAGGTCTAGCAGTCATTATATCGCTAGACATTAAAAACGACTTTATGTCCGATATTTTAAATTTAGATTTTTCATCTTCATTCATATGTGAATTTGGGGACGGAAACTTATTGGATGCAAAATTTATGCCATAAAATATGCTTGCAGGAAAAAAATCCTTTGGTGTAATAATCCCTACAGGAAAGTCATCTTTAGCGATCACTACTCTTGATATCTTATGCGAGTGCATAAGACCGTATACTAAATTGATATTGTCATCTGGAGCTGCAGTAACCACTTTTTTTGTCATACACTCTTTAACAGAAAAGAATCCAGAATAATGATACGCAAAAATCTCAACTAAATCGGTCTTTGTTATTATATCTTTTATTTGGTCCTCATCGCTAGTTACGAGTAGAGAGCTGATTTTATTATTAAGCATAGATTTGGCACAAAATTGAATCGAAGCATCTTTATCAACCAAAATCAGCTCATTAGGTTTCTTCAGTAAATCCATGACTGGTATTTCATCCAGTGATCTTCTGTCAGATGAATTCATATATAAAAAATTAAACAAATCTTTCTCGGTAACGATACCAATAATTTTCTCATTACTTGATATCCCGATTCTTCTGATATTGTACTTTAAAATAATATCTCGTAGATCTAATAGTGTTTTTTGCTGATCGATTGAAATCAAAGGTCTGCTAATATCCCCAGCCTTGAGAATTATCTTTTCATTCTCGTCAAGTGGCATTTAAATATCTGAGTATCTTTGGCTATAAAAATATAGATCAAGATCCGTAGGGATAAAAAGCCTTATTATCCTAGATTATCATCTTTTTTTCCATATGTCACAAAACACTAATAACAGCTTTGTTCTGAATGCACTTCATGTTGCCAAACCGATTGTATCTTTGGAATCGGATAAGACATTTCTTGATGCAAGGAATTTAATGCTTAAATATAACATAAAAAGAGTCGTTGTTTCATCACCTGTTGATAAAAAAGTAATTGGAATTGTTACCGAAAAGGATATTTCAAGATTCTTCTCTATGTATGGATTTGATAAACGGAAATTAGGAGAGATTACATTAGAGGAATTGCTTCAAAATAAGACCGAATTATATGTTGTAAACAAGAATTTTTCGCTAGGTATTTGTGCAAAGCTCATGCTAGATAAAAATATTAGCTCTCTATTGCTTGTAGATGAAGAAGATAAAGTAAACAAGATAATTACAAAGACAGATTTGATAGCACTAGTTGCAAGTCACGATCTCGGCAGTGTTGCTGTTCGTGAATATATGACTCAAAAAGTGATTACTGTAAGACCTCAAGACAATATAAATATAATACCAGAGTTGTTGACTCGATATAATATATCTCGTGTAATCGTAATTAGAGAAAATAAACCTGTAGGCATAATAACTACAAGAGATACGATGCCCAAAGGAAGCTATTTTGGAGTATTAAATTACAGTAACAAAGACGGACCAAAAGAATTTGAAAATGGCTTTTCGTCTTCTAAAACAAGAGTACCCTTTGCAGTAGAGGATATAATGACACCCAATCCAATACTCATTGATCAGGAAGGAAGTATAAGAGACGCAGCCAAAATGATGATTGGAAATCAAATTAGTGGAATTCCAGTGGTAAACAATTTACAAGAATTAGTTGGAATAATAACAAAAACTGATATAATAAAGGCAATAGTAGATTTGGGAAAAAATAAAGATCAATAAATTATAATCATAATCATAGATTTTCTCTATTATGCAAGAAAATAGGAAATTAATCCACTGGATCGGATAAATAAAGATCCTATACAGATGGATAAAATTAGTCGATTAACAGATGGTCATGATGAAAGAACTATCAAATTCACATTCAAATGCAATTTAAAATCAAAGTTTATACTCCAGCTAGACAAAATATCAACTTCATATCATCGCCGTCCAAACAAGTTTATTCAATGGGAACAAGAAAAAAGAAGAATCATAGATACAAACTTCATAATCACATGACAAATCAGGCTCATAATTTTGGCCATAATATGCGATATGAAATTTATATAAATATCTTCATCTAAAAGATGGTATGTCATCATCGACATCTGAATCATCCAAAAATGATTCAAAGAGTACAGCTAGTAAAGAAAGTATTGAGGTCAAGAATCAAACTAATAACATAAAAAGCGAATCAGGTATATCGTATCCAAACTATTTTGATGATTTCTTTGAGGCTTTTAGACAAAACATGCAAAACATGCAAAACGTTATGGAACAAGCATGGCCATCTTCAATGGCTTCAATGAGAGGAATAACACCTTTTGAATTCTTTGATAAAATTGCGGATACCAGGCTACCATTATGTGACGTTATAGACAGAGGAGACAGATATGAAATAAATTTAGAAGTACCGGGGATAAATAAGGAAAAAATAGATGTGAAAGCAACAAAGTATTCTGTTACTGTTTCAGGATCACAAACAGAAAAAACCAAAGAGAAGGGCAAAAAATATGTCTACAGTGAGAGATCTTACAAGTCATTCCATAGACAAATACCTTTTACTCAGGAAATTGTCCCATCAAAAATTGATGCAAAAGTTAATGATGGGGTATTAGAAATCAATGTACCAAAGAAAAACCAAACCAAACCAGAGGGCAATGAGGAATTCAAGGTTAACGTAAGTTAGGAAGAGGAGTAAAAAGAGACATTTAATTTTTTTCTATATTTTAGCAATTTAATTTCAAATATACATCCAGTTTTTTAAAATACTACTGAAAGTATTTTATTATCTCACATGATTGCTTATTATTATATTAATAAATTGAGCGATAAAATATAGATAGAGACATAAAGTACATTTAGTATCTAAAAATACTAACAGCATGTCATCTATTGACAACAGTGGAGAAAATGAATTCGCATATGAAGAATCAAATGTGGTGGGCAAATCCGAAGATAATCCCGAGGAAGAGGACAAGAAAATACTAAAAGCGATAAAAAAAGAAATAGAAGAGAAAGACAAGACAAATAATAATAATAATAATAATAATAACAAATAGAAATTTTGCAAGAGTGAGTTGTCATGTATTTTGTTGAAATGAATACAGCCTATAATGGTCGCTATTAAGGGGTTTTACATATTAGTAGTTTAATGTCTAAAGTTTTTCAAAATTAAACTGATAGTAGAAAAACGAAAAATGATTATATTTGAATGGACTAATGAAAATCATGTACGATGGAGAGCTGAGGATTAGATGCGGTATTCTCGACAAAGGTAGTGAGGTACAATATTTTGATGTTACTTGGATGCCTGACAATGTATACAGGGGTATTGACAATCCCTGTAATTATGAAAGTGTTATGAAAATGATCAACGATACGTATCCTGATAGCATAGTATTTGATCCAGAGGGCATTAGTGGGCTCACACTGGCGCAATTTCTATACGATACACATTCGAATTATGATTCAAGTGTAAGAAAGATACAGAGAGGTGGAGAATTTGTAGAAAAATTTGTGTCTTATGAAATAATTTTGCACTTGAAACAAAAGTTTAAAGAAAATTTAGATTAAAACGTTTTTGGGGACAGCAGTATTTTAGGATAATTAAGGTTATTCACAAAAAAGCCTGACTTTTTTTGATGAATTCCTTTATATCAGGCATATAGATGGCATATAGATGGCATTTATGATTTGCAAGGATATGATGATTGATCTTATCTTTACTAAACTATAGTAAATTTGTGCAATCGGTTGTATAGGAAAATGATAGTCACAAGGTATTCATTCCTCCTTCTGACCTTCCCATATCATCCGAGAACATTACGTGTCGTAAGAAAATATTTATCCGAATCTCTTGATTATTATTCTTTGCTAAAAATTTTTTAGCGAATCTATCTGGCATAGTAATATGTATGATTATGTGGTCTCGATCAATGAAGTTGGTAGGGGGCAAATAGATCAGGTAGGAGGAAAGGGTGCAAACCTTGGTGAATTGATAAAATCAGGCATCCCTGTGCCTCCAGGATTTGTGGTTACAACATCTTCATTTAAGCAGTTTATAGAAGACAACGATATTAAAGATCAGATAGAGCAAATTATACTCCAGACAGATGTAGATGATTCTTTATCATTAACAGAATCATCTAGTAAAATAAAGAAAATCATACTTTCAAGTAAAGTACCTTCGGAAATTGAAAGAAAAATTATCGAAAATTATCAAAAGTTAATTACCAAAAGAGCCGGAGAGGTGATAGACAGCAACACTGCTTCTGCTTCTTCTTCTGCTGCTGGCACTGCTGCTGCAGCAGAAGAAGATTTATTGCCACTAGTTGCAATCAGGAGTTCAGCTACTGCAGAAGATTTACCCAATGCATCATTTGCTGGACAACAATCCTCATTTCTTAATGTGAAAAACGAACTGGAACTTATGGAATCTATAAGAAAATGCTGGGCTTCGCTGTATGAGCCCCGTGCTATATTCTACCGTTTCAAAAATAAAATATCAAAGGTCAGTATCGCAGTAATAGTTCAAAAAATGATTGAATCTGACAAATCAGGCATCATGTTTACAGTCGATCCCACAACAGGTGAAAATACAATATTAATTGAAGCTACTTGGGGACTTGGAGAAAGCATTGTAGGAGGAGAAATATCGCCTGATTCATATCATGTAAGCAAACAAAAAATAAAAGAAAAAGCTATAATTGATAATGCAATTACAGATATCAAAATCGCACAAAAAACAAAGATAATTGCATTTGATACTACTTCAAAGACTACAATCACATACGATTCACCACCAGACAAGATAAATGCCCAAGTATTGACGAAGGAACAAATTCTAAAGTTAGCGTCATATGGATTAATGATTGAAAAATACTATGATGATCAACCACAGGATATTGAATTTGCAATAGATAAATCTGAAAATATATTCTTTGTGCAAAGCCGCCCCATTACTACAAAAGCCGATAACAAAAACAAAATTGACATTATTGATAAAAACCAATTAATAAAAGGAATTGGAGCCTCTCCTGGAACTGCGGTAGGCAAAGTAAAAATCATAAAAACTAAGGACAGTATCAAAAACATAGAAAAGGGCGACATCATTGTAACAGCCATGACATCTCCTGATTTGGTTCCAAGTATGAATAAATCATCTGCAATTATTACCGATCTTGGTGGCAGAACATGTCATGCAGCTATAGTCTCAAGAGAAATGGGAATCCCCGCAATTGTTGGTGCACAAAATGCAACCATCATACTGCAAGACAATCAGGTAATTACGGTTGATGCATTCAATGGAATAGTATATGATGGTGTAGTTGATTTAAGTAGTGATACATCTATCTCTGAGTATCAGAAACCTTCTGGAGTTGAATCAGGCTCCGGCTCAAGCGACTCGATCAAAACAAAAATAAAGATAAATCTTGCATTTGTCAAAAATATTGAAGAAATAGAACCAAAAGTAGAAGGAGTTGGTTTACTGAGATTGGAGCATATGATCGCCCAATATGGTACACATCCTGCCAAGCTAATGAGAGATAACCGGTTAGACGATTATATACAAATGCTAATGGATGGAATAAGACCAATAGCTAAAATATTCAATCCAAAGCCTGTATGGGTGAGAACGTTAGATGCCAGAACAGACGAATTTAGAAATCTTGTTGGTGGAGAAGAAGAACCCCATGAATCCAATCCTATGCTTGGATGGCATGGAATACGCAGGAGCCTAGATGAACCGGCATTATTGAAGGCAGAATTAAATGCTATCAAGAAATTGCATGATGAGGGATTTACAAATCTATATGTGATGCTTCCTTTTGTCATATCGGTTGAAGAAGTACAAAAATCAAAGGAAATTTGCAGAGAAATATCTTCAACATTGGAAAACAAGATCGGTATAATGGTTGAAACTCCTGCCGCAATTCTGATAATCGAAGAGTTGTGTAAAGAGGGAATATCCTTTGTCAGCTTTGGGACCAATGATCTTACCCAATTAATATTGGGCATAGATAGAAATAACGAAAGATTATCTAGATTATCATCGGTATTTCATCCGGCTGTTTTGAAATCAATGAAAATGGTAATTGAGGTTTGTAATCGCCTTGGTGTGGAAACGTCTATTTGTGGAGAGAGCGGCAGTCAATCTGAAATGGCCCAAATACTTGTCAGATATGGTATAAAGAGCATTTCATGCAACAGAGACGCTATTGATCTAATAAGGACAACGGTATTTGAAGAAGAACAAAGAATGATGAAAAGCTAAAGAAAGAAAAATCTTGATAGATTATAGAGGTCAATAAAAGATAGTTAGTTTATTCTACTTTTACTTCCTTGCCTTTTGGTTTTGATTGTTGCTTCTTACTGAAAACAACTTCCAATATTCCATTATTATATCTAGAAGATGCAGTTTCGATGTCTGCCTCTGGCGGTAAATCAATAACTTCATGGTACTTTCTTTGTGGGTCATCTGTACTTATTTCAACTGAGGAATCGTAAGCATTTACTTTTATGTTTTCCTTTCTTACACCGGGCATTTCAACTATAACTTTTACCTCTTTATCGTTGGTACTAATATCAACCAGAGGCTCTCTTTCAGGGCTCAATATCGGAGCAGTCCCCATTGCAGAAGCTTTTACATTTCCAAACTCTTTTACATGAGGTTTGCCATCAGGGCCTATTGTCATAGAATACCCATAGACGATGGGACCTACCTCTCTGACTTTTGCTCCCTCAGGAGTAGTGTATTCTCTCACAAGTTCTTTAGGGGCCTTGGTTTCTATACCCTTAAACTCTTCCTGAAACATTTTTTCCATATCTTTTCTAAAATCGTCATAGTCTCTTAACATCTCTTCAAAATAATTATGTCGTGGCCATCTCGTTCCTCTATCTTTTCCAAAAAACCTTTTGAACCATTCATCATTATGAGAATTCCAAAAACTCATTTAACCAAATGCACTAATCTAATATTTAAGATTATTGTTTTAACGAACTTAAAGAAGGAACGATATATGTACATCAAACAACTTTAGAGCATATTTTAAAATCCCTAAACATTTTTATTCAAATATTATTCAAGAGAATCTGCACTTTTTTAAGTCCGCGGTCCAGAAGAATAGTTATATACTATACAGAATAATAAATTACCAGGTTTTTACAACCAAAAATTACTTAATCAAGTACTGTTCTTTTATTTAATCATGGCTAAAATTACGGTATCGGCCATTAAGGCAGACGTTGGATCTATAGGCGGTCATACTCGTCCCAGTGATGAATTACTTCAAAAGGTTAAGGAAATTGTAAACTCTAAATCTCAAAGTCTGTTAATCGATTACTATATCGGCTATACTGGAGACGACATCCACATAATTATGACACATACTCATGGAATAAATAATAAGGAAATACACAAGATGGCTTGGGATGCCTTCACAGAGGGAACTAAAATTGCAAAAGAACAGGGGCTATATGGTGCTGGTCAAGACTTACTGAAGGATGCCTTTTCAGGTAACGTGAAGGGAATGGGACCAGGTGTAGCAGAAATAGAGATGGAAGAAAGGCCAAGCGAAGTCTTTTGCGTTTTTGCTGCTGACAAAACCGAGCCCGGAGCATTTAACTTTCCCTTTTGGAGGATGTTTGTGGATGCGAGAAGCAATACGGGAATTTTAATCAATGAAAAACTTGCTGAAGGAGTTATTTTCCATGTCATGGATGTAATTACAGGAAAAACTGCTGAATTAAAATTATGGAATGACAAGCCCGAATTAGAAGCAGCGTTGATGTATCCTGGGCGGTATGTTGTTTCATCAGTATTTTCTTCTGATCACGCTGAGCAAATCTTATCCGCATCGACTGACCGACTGCACAATATTGCAGGAACATATGTAGGAAAGGATGACCCAATCTCTATAGTAAGAACTCAAAAAAACTTTCCAGCCACTGAGGAAGCAGGGAGTGCGTTTAATAATCCACACTACGTTGCAGGTAATACTAGGGGTAGTCATCATATGCCTCTTATGCCCGTAAAGTTGAATTCTCCGGCCAGTATCAACTATGCTATTCCAATTGTTTCGTGTCTTGTATTTAGTATGCACAATGGCAAATTAGTAGGACCCCATGACGGATTTGGAACAGTTGACTGGGACCTGCAAAGATTATGGGCCGCTGAGCGAGCAATGATAATAAGAAGCCAAGGATTTGTTCATCCCGCAACTTTGGTTCCGGACGAATTGGAATACAACAAAGGCTATGAGGCAAGAATGAAAAAACTTGATGAAAAGTTTCGATAATCAGACTTGCCGCTTTATTTTCTAGTTGATTATTAAACAGATCATTTCTTAATTAGAAAATATAATAGATAAGAATCAATTTAACGGTCTTTAGACGATTCTAACTATCGAACGCATGTTTGTATATTATAAGCCAACACCACACCAAAAAGCCAGATTGTGTTTCTGCAAGTAGAGACCAATTAATAAATTCGCCCAAAGTTGAAATAAGTGGATGTTGAACGTGATTAATCTTTCTAAATAGAGAACCGAACTTTTTATGTCAGAATTTTATAAAATTAATTAATTATACATATCTTGTTTGCTGTGTACTTTATTTTATCTAATCATGGTTACTTATTGGGAAAATAAGGTAAAAGAAATTATCATCTGCTTGTACTTTTTTTCTTTCAGATATCGATTTGATATATATTTCTAAATGTTGACTTGCAATATTAGTCCACTTTAATTCCGGTTTAAACTCTTTAACTTTTTGAACGTAATCAGAGTAATTCGCTTCCAGTTTCTCAAGCGCACGCTCAAATTCACCTGATTTTCTTTTTACTGTTATGCCAAGGCCCTTCTCCTCAAACTCCTTGAAAAAACCCAGATTGCTAGAAATAAACGGTAGACCATGGGCTAGGGCATCAAAAAGAACTCCTGAACCTGAAGTTACGGTGTATGGAAGGATTACAATATCACAAGAATAAAGTAGAGTAGAGAGATCACTGTCAGTCAAAAAACCCTGATTCAGATTGATGATCTTCTGATCCTTATTGTTAGTATCCTTGTGATCAGGGCTATCGAGTATTCCAATCGACGTTGGCTTGCCTGAGCCATATAGGTTTTTTGATTGATTAATGACTATTGTCCAATTATGAGGAATATTTAAGCTGTTCAATATATCCCAACCTTTGGTATTTGTTGCAAAACCAA
The DNA here is from genome assembly GCF_047711275.1 of Candidatus Nitrosocosmicus sp. FF01. Lineage (NCBI taxonomy): Archaea > Thermoproteati > Nitrososphaerota > Nitrososphaeria > Nitrososphaerales > Nitrososphaeraceae > Candidatus Nitrosocosmicus > Candidatus Nitrosocosmicus sp. FF01. The sequence continues at coordinate 244,604 of NZ_JBLNIG010000002.1, forward strand.
AAAGCACTCCTATTTTCCTATCTATAGGTAAATTAAATTTTCTTCTAGCCAAATTCTTTTCTGCAGAAACAGAAACGACAGGCTCTGCGCCATGGTAAATAACAAATAATTTGTTTTTTTCTAAATCTGATCTTCTGGTATTCACACTATTATTACCATCAGAAATTAAATGAGCCAAGTATTCTGAAAACACAATATTGGCACTGCTTTTTTTCATCTTGATTCTATTGGATTTATTAAATGCAAAATAAGTTGACAAAGCTATCCAATATTCTTTGATTTTATCCAAAGGATTGATAGAATCTGTATCTATTATATCATTTTGTTGATGATACAAAAGCTTTGATATTTTTAACCATTGTTTAAACGGATATGCAGAGTGAAATGTAGTTACTATAGGAATAGGGCATTTTTCGTAAAATTCCTCTATATTCGTAATAGATTTGTTTGAATTCTTTTTAAATACTTGTTTAAACCCGTATAGACCATGCTCTAATTGAATATGTACTATATCCGGTCTTAATGTATTGATAACATCTAGTATCACCTGTGAGTTATTCTCATTTAATGGATCAAGTCCAAAAAAATCTCCGTTTCCCTTCTCATTACATAAAACATACACTTCAACTCCTATTTCTTTTAGTGCTTTAACCAAATTACTTGTATATCTCCCAACACCGCCAGGAATTGGAGGATATTCGGTAGAAACCATTAGCACTTTTGGTTTCAAATCAGCACTCATGACCATTTATATTTAAAAAAATATAATAAGAATTGGTTTATAATTCATCTTTTTGTGTCCAATAAACAAAATCTATTTTTTATTTGTATTTGAATTATAGGACTTGACAACTACAAATTCGTTTTTTATAAGGATGTTGTTATAGTTGTTGTTGATATGAATCATGTACCTGTAGACTAATAGTCAATAGCGCACTAATTAATACCAATAATATGGATTGAGATTTATTACCGCATCAAAACGACAGGACAAGACGCTACCTCTGAGATCCATCTAGATATACTTCCTACCCCTCTTCTATTGTGACGTTTCTTTAATGAACCACTGCTACCCATTACTATCAAATTTATATTTCGATCCTTGGAAACTGAAAGGATTTCATCTGCAGGATGACCTACTCTGATAATATATCGGACAAATGATTCCTTTTCTTTAGTTTTATTTTTTTCCTTAATTTTATTGACCAGCTGGATCAGGTGTTTATCCGCGCCTTCTCTAATTGAATTTACAAAATACTTTTTAGCTTTCTCAAAGTCTTTTTGATTTGAGATAAATTTTTCCATTTTTGAAGGGCAAAAGCTGGCATCATCTATAATATATAAAAGAAGGATCGTATAATCCATATTTGTAGCAATTTCAACAGCCTTATCCAGTGCCTTTATAGAGAGTTCAGTTGCATCGTATGGCACTAAAATACTAGGCTTGAGTGTAGCCATAATGTTATTTATCAAAATTTTCTATATATACATTCTACATCTTTGATTATTGTTGTATGTTGTATATTGTAAGAACATATTGTAAAATATCCTGTTGATACTTTGCTAAGAAAGTCGGTATTCAATAAAACTCGATGGAACAACTACATACATTGAGAAATGTGATAAAGCTATAGTCTTTCTTAAGGAAAGGAAAGCCAGTCGATAGCGATGACAATGAAGGAATTTAGTCTTGATACTGTAACTGAATTTCATAGATAATTTTCGATCCTATCTATCTATCTATGTATGTGTGTGTGTATGTATGTATGTATGTCTACGCACTATTCTTGCTGCATGTCATCTGCTTTTATCAATCAGACTTTTAGACTATACTCCATTATTTTGAAAGATGTGTTGTATCAGATCATCAAGTTCAACCGTTGCTAGACAACAGACCTTATCTGCTCCTCCATAGTAAAGGAATAATTCTCCATCTATATTGCATAATCCTGTGGGAAATACTACGTTATCAACATCTCCTGTCTTTTCATATTCTGTAATAGGGGTCAAAATCGGCTTATTGCATCTACAGACCATCTTAGATGGATTATTCAAATCCAAGATTGCAGCACCAGCACTGTATATTCTATCCGCACTAACTCCATGGTATATTACTAACCATCCATATTTTGTCTTTAAAGGTGGAGGTCCAGCACCTATCTTTAATTGCTCCCATTGAAACTCGGGTTTCATAAGTAAAGTATGTTCTTCTACCATAGTCAACTGAGAGGATTCACCAAGCCATATACTGGGGCTATCAACACCGTATGCTTGGCCAATCCAGGAACTTGGTCTATGCAAACTGAAATACGCTTTCTCTCCTTTATTTAATTTAGAAGGAAGTTTCTCGGGAAAAAGAACTACATCTTTGTTATCCATTTCTTTGCTTGTAATTATGCCCAATCTCTCAAAGTGTGAATAATCTTTAGTTACTGCTGCTAAAGCAGTCGATACAACGGGTCCTGCCTTAACGTGTTCGGATAATACTACATATGTCATGTAAGTTTTGTCTTCTATTTTAGACAATCGCGGATCTTCTATGCCAAATTGTTCATAGTCTAAAATAGGATCGAAAGCTATTTGGTTTCGTCTTTTAAAGCTGTAACCATCCTGACTGGAAGCATATCCTATTCTTGAAACATAATTCTCGTATTCGCCGATAGCTCGATATAACATATGTACCATGTTTCCATCATAGAATGTGGCGCAGTTAAAAACAGCCTGACTCTCCCACCAATTATTTCTATTAGGAGCAAGTATAGGATTATTTGGATGTCTTTTGAGGATCCCGCTATCGTCCACTATTACAATGTTGTCATATAAATGATATTATATATTTTAGGAGATTCTTGTATTAGAATTAAGCAGAATTATATAAATATGTGTGTGAGAGAGAGTAAGGACGTCCATTTAAAGTAACGTACTTGTACATTGATTATTTTGTTGTAAACCCAATGGATTTTAATTTAGACCATTATAACATACGATTGAATGAGTAGTTGATAACAGGATTTATATCAATAGACCTAAAGAAATTTCAGTAGTCTTTTATCTATTGCATTTCTATTTTTGATTTTGACTATTCCTTTTGATTTTTACTCTGTTCCGCTTGAAAATTTCGACAATTTCCTCTATTTTTTTTATGTCTGCGCCATACATTCTCTTGATGTATTCTAATCCTGATCGGTGTTCCTCTTCTGTAAATGCTTCTACTCCATCCTCGGCTACTATTATCTTAAAGCCTCTTGTAAATGCATCATATGAGGAATGTCTATCACAGATATTTGTATGCAATCCAGTAATTATTATGGTATCAACACCTTTTCCTCCATATAATCCATTTAAAGCTCTATCTAGGCCAGTTCCATCAAATGCACTATAGGTTCGTTTTGGAATAACAAAATCACTCTCCATAGGTTTAAGTTCATCTATTATTTTCTGACCTTCTGTTCCTTTCATTGCATGAGGTCCCCATAAATTAAGTTCATAGTTATCCATGGGTAGGTGCTCGTCTATACAGTAAAATACTGGAATGTTATTATTTCTAGCCTCGATTAATAAGGTATGTATATTTTGAATTATATTTGATGCTCTTTCACACTTTAGCTTACCCTTGACAAAATCATTTTGCATATCTATTACTAAAATTGCATAGCGTGTCAACTCGATATACATACATTATATAAAATGTCAGATATTTTACGCTTTACATTTTGACAGGTATTGTCTAATCAAATTTATCATAGGCTTTGCTCCCACAATACACTTTAAAATCTTGATATTAGTTACAATCCTTTATGAACGATGTGGTATTTGACTCTTACATGTGGTGATCATAAGCGCGAGGTGGTAACGAATAAGTCAGATAAAAGACAATCTTCAAAACAGTTTAAGAAAACGACGTTACAAATTGGGATAAAACAACATGATAATTTATTATACTCAGTAGCATAATAAATTGAATTGAAATATACTAATGTTAGTAATTTTGACAAAAATGCAGCACTATTAACGGACTTTTATGAAATAACCATGGCTGCAGGATATTATTTCAGTCAGTTTCACAAAGATTGGAAAACAGAGGGTATATTCGAGTTATTTGTGAGGAAACTACCCAAAAATAGATCATATTTGGTAACTGCAGGATTACAGCAAGCGGTAGAATACATTTCAAATTTTACTTTTAACAAGGATCAAATAGACTATTTAAAATCTCTAGATGTTTTTAGAAAAGTAAGACAAGATTTTTATGATTATTTGCTTGAATTAGAGTTTACTGGCGACTTATGGGCAGTTCCAGAAGGGACAGTTCTATTTCCCAATGAACCAATACTTAGGATTGAAGCTCCAATTATAGAAGCACAGCTTTTAGAAACTTATCTATTATCTACAATCAATTTTCAAACACTCATCGCTACAAAAGCTTCTAAAATTCATAATATTGCAGACAATAAGCCAATAATTGAATTTGGTTCGAGAAGGGCACACGGTCCACAAGCTGCTCTTTTAGCTGCAAGAGCTTCTTTTATCGGAGGATGTGCAGGTACATCAAATACTCTAGCAGGCATGCAGTTTGGTATACCTGTTTACGGCACCATGGCTCATTCGTTTATTATGAGCTTTGAAAGTGAAATTATAGCGTTTAAAGAATTCCAAAGACTATTTCCCGATGGTTATCTTTTAGTAGATACCTTTGATACGTTAAATGCTATAAAAATAATTATCGAAGAAGGAATATTACCAAAAGGAGTAAGACTAGATAGTGGAGACTTGTTGTATCTAAGTAAAAAGGTAAGAGAAATGCTGGATGCTGCGGAGGATACCAGATATAGGAATACAAAAATTATGGCAAGTGGCGACTTGAATGAAAGCATAATAAAAGAATTACTCAAAGATAAGGCTCCAATAGATAGTTTTGCTGTAGGCACTGAGCTTAGTACATCGCGAGATAGCCCGGTACTAAACGGCGTATATAAAATGGTCGCCATTCAAGTACAAAGAAAAGACAAATCAGATCCTAAGCAATAAGGATATAAAATCGCCTACTGTTATTACTGCAGATACTGACAGAAATGTTACCATCTATAAGGTAAAAACAAGTCCCGGTAAACACACATTCCCAGGTCCAAAGCAAATTCACCGAATTATAGATGATAAAGGGATCTGGGTTGAAGATATAATTTCGCTGGCAGACGAACCCATGAAAGGATCTTTGCCTCTTTTAGAAAAGATTATTGAAAATGGTTCTATTGTAAAATCTCTACCACCATTAGCGGTGACACAACAATACCACAAGAAACAAATTCAAATGATCCCGTTTCTGACAGAAAAAGATCAAGAACAAAGTTTTCCTGTATCTTACAGTCAAAAATTGGTAAACTTAGCAAAGGAATTAGGAAGCATATAGATTAAGGCAAGAGCAATTAGAAATTGAAGGAGTAGTAGTAGTAGTCACATACACCTATATACATTATCTTTTCCACCCTCCTTATCATATAGATTTAGTCGAAATAATTGCAGCTCAGAAATACTATCGAGATGACGTGGGAGTAACATACTATATTTATCAAAGAAATATAATGTATTTTTGTCAAAAGGATAGATAAAAGAGAAATTGCAATTATAATTTTTTTTATAATAATACTTAAAATAGATTATCTCTGTTTCAAGTTATGAAAAATATTGCAATAAATGGGTTTGGGCGTATAGGTAGAACTTTTTTGAGAGCAGCATTGAAGGATGACGAGTTTAATAAAACGATTAATGTTACTGCAATAAATGATCTTGGAGATCTAAATTCTCTAGCTCACCTTTTCAAATATGATTCAGTGTTTGGAAAGTTTGATGGCACAGTGATTGCAGACAAGGATAATAACTGTCTGATAATAAACAATCACAAAATAAATATATTTTCTGAAAAAGATCCGCAGTTGTTACCGTGGGACCGTCTCCAAATCGATGTAGTGTTGGAATCAACTGGCAAATTTAAAGACAGGGACGGAGCCAGCAAGCATCTCAAGGCAGGAGCAAAGAAAGTAGTAATTTCGGCTCCCGCAAAAAACCCTGATGCAACAATGATCTTGGGAATAAATGAAAAAGTGTATGATGCGCATAATCACAATATAATATCTATGGCATCGTGTACGACCAATGCTCTTGCGCCCGTAGCCAAAATAATCAATGATAAATACGGAATAGTAAAGGGATTTATGACAACAGTTCATGCATTCACAAATGATCAGAATCTTCTGGATTTGCACCACAAGGATATGAGGAGGGCGAGATCCGCAGTAGAATCCATAATTCCTACTACAACCGGTGCCGCAAAGTCCATTGGAGAGGTGATTCCTGAACTGAAGGGAAAGTTAGACGGTATGGCTTTAAGGGTACCAGTTAGCGATGGCTCTATAATAGATTTAGTAGTAACCTTAGAAAAAGAGGTTACGGATAATGAAATTAACACCACGTTAAAGGAAGCTGCGCAAGGAAACTTTAAGGAAATATTATCATATACAGAAGATCCAATAGTATCATCTGACATAATAGGAGATCCTCATTCATCTATCGTTGATGGTCTTAGCACTATGGTATTAGGAAAGAAAAGCAACACAGTCAAAGTTTTGTCTTGGTACGATAATGAATGGGGCTTTGCATCTCGAATGGTTGAATTGATAAAATTTATCTTATCCAAAATGGACAAATCTTAAATACACTATATAATTATGATTTCATAAATGTGATTGAGATATATTTTTGGAATATATCCCACCTTCACCTTCACCTCATCCCATTATATATCGAAATATGTAGGTGTTAATAGATACACATTTCTAATCAGTAGTAAAGAAGGTACTAATTCTTATCTTAATAGAGGCACAACATAATCAGCATATGTAGACTGTCGTCATTACTCTCCTCTAGGAAATGTGTCTGGAAGGTCCTTATCTTCAACTTGCTTGATGTGTAATGGATATAAAGCATTGCTGACATCAATAAACAATAACGCGTCATATCTCAAAGGCAGTATTGTTGGAACATAATTGCCATATTTTTCATATTGAGGATTGTAAACTACTCCTATAGCTCGCTGACCTCGAGTTTCATAATGTTCATCATAAATAGCATTATCTCTAACCTTTTGTAGAAGATTATTAAGGTAAGAGTCCCTCTCAAAAACGATTGTTTTATCCCTATTTTCGTTGTCTGTCTCTTCTTCATCGAGATTATGTAAAAAGTGATCCCAACTATCTTCCATGGCCTTGGGCATGTTCATTATTTCCATTCGTGCTCCCCATTCTCTGGCTGCAATAACTGTACCTTCAAAAGTACTAAATCCGATCAAAACAGTATTTTGTACTCCCTTCTTCTCTCTGACAAGTTGACCAATATTTATCATACCCGAAGGCGACATGTCTGTAAACCTTGCATCTCCAATGTGGGTATTATGAGCCCAAACTATTGATTTAGTTCTTTTATTAGTGCTTCCACTGTTACTGTGAAAAGTAACTAATCTTTCTAAGGTATCCATCATGTGAGTATCTCTCAGGTTCCAAGAATTCACATCCCCTCTAATCATTGTTCTGTAATAATTTTCAGCATCTTTTACAATTATTGCATTTTGTTTTGCATTAAAGTATTCTTCCTTATTTTGATGATTCTTGCCAAGCGTTGCATGTCTGCTCCTTAATGCTACTAACATATCAATTACTTCCTTTTCACAATTCTTGGGTACAAATGCTGTTGCCCGAGCGTATGCTTCTACTTCCTTGTTGTATGGTTCAAAGCAATTATAGGCTTTAATGGCATCCTTTAGCAACAAGGGATCTACCCTCTTAAGGTATTGAATTATTTCTTCCATCGACTCCCATAAACTATAAAGGTCTAACCCGTAGAAGCCCACCTTGTGATCCTCACCATCGCCTGCATTTTTGTTATATTCTTTTAACCATTCGACTAACTCAATCATTTCTATATTTGCCCACATCCATGTGGGCCATCTATTAAAAGAGTAAAGCAGCTCTTTTGCAGTTTTATAGATTTCAGAATTGCCTTTCACGTACCTGTTTACCTTATAACAATCGGGCCAATCTCCCTCTACTGCAATAAATGAAAAACCTTTTTCTTTGATCAATCGTTTTGAGATCTCACTGCGCCATTTGTAAAATTCAGAGGTGCCGTGAGATGCTTCTCCCAACAAAACGTATTCTGCATCACCGATTCTATCTAATAAAAAATCTATATTCTTTGGACTCTCTAATAAATCATAATCAAATTCTATATTCATTATTATATTTAAAATAAAGCAGCTCAGGAGAAAAAGATTTTCATCTTAATATTTAGAAGACAAGAAAAAACATCATAAAAGTAATTTGTTATTATTATAATTGTATCAAATATAATATAGGTCAAATAGACTTGTTTGTCTACACCTTTACTGATGAAGTAGATCTAAGTGATAATCGAAAGGACAGCTAGTCGATATTACTCCATATCCTGTGCATTTTCTTTAAATCTTTGTCTATCTTTCTAAATTCGCTTGAGAATAGATTAATAGGTTTAGACAATCGATCATTATCACTACGAGATGTTGAATCTGAAGTATCTTTTTCTGAAAGTGCAGTTGAATTAAATCTTCCGTTAGGTAGGACAGGATTTGATTTTCCAGGAACATATGGATAGAATTTGGAGCAGCTGATGTCGGTAAAGTTTTCTTTTTCTTTTTCTTCTTTTTCTTTCTCTACTTCCTCCATAGGAACCAAGATGGCACTCTTTTAAATATACTTTTATAGTAAAGTTAATTCTATGCACCAGAAAATAACTTTGATAATAAGATTAATCTATGATTTAGGCCATTAGATGAAAATGTGAATGAATTGCAACAACAAAATATGTGCGATTTTTCTGCAATTGGTAGACTGTCAGCGATCACATTATATACATTTCTACTCCGATTGTCTTTTTTTCTTTTAACTAATTCAATAATAAAACTTGCTTGTAAATTATATATTAAAATGATACCTTCTCATAATCTCTTTTACTTCATTGTCACTTACCTGATCAAACCTTTGATAGAATTGACCAACTGCAGAAAAATCTTGTGGAGAATACAGGACAATCACCTTATCTGCGATTGTGCTTAAAATATCAACAGTTTCAGATGTTTTTGGTGCTACAGGAACTGCTATGATTAATTTGTTATATGAATAGTTCTTTTCTAGCCACTTTGCTGATGCTGTAATTGTTGCACCCGTTGCTATTCCATCATCTACTAATATTATAATTTTGTTGTTTAATTTATCTGCATAAGAAGTGGTTCCTCTAAACTCCATCAATCGCCGATTAATTTCCTTTCTTTGAAATTCAATCTCCTGTTCTAGATACTTTCGAGAGATTGGCAAGATTTTTAGTATCCTTTCGTTTATAAAAAACGTGCCATCTGGCATTACTGCACCAATAGCCAATTCTTCGTTTGATTCATGTCTAATTTTTCTTGAAACTATGACATCAAGTTCGCACTCAAAATGGGATGCAATAACATTGGCTAGTACGATTCCTCCTCTTGGGATCGCTAAAACTATTAGGTCCTTATTTGAAAAAGTAACATTTTTTTGCTCATATTTTAAATAACCTTCTATCTCTTTGGCGAGTTTATAGGCAGCGTCATTTCGATCTTCAAATAGAGTACTCATAATCAGAATATATGAGAATATGCAGATAATAAAGTTGTGCTCAGACAATAACATAGTAACAATTTAGAACCGCATAAAATGAAATGATATGATAGTAAACAAACATACAAATCAAAATATTTGATTTGAGAACTTTATATTGATTACCTCTTATAGGTCTAATCCCAGCAGCCATCGCCGCCACTATCACCAATATCACCACTATTTTATCTAGAAAAAAGAGAAGAGAAGAAAGGATTCCATTTTCTGACTGATTTTAAAGATAATGATTTACGGAAAGTGACGAAAGATCGCAGACCAGACTATACCCGCTAATATGTCAAAAATAAAAGCATTTAATCTGATAATCTAATGGTAACACTGAATGAATGAATAAATAAATAAATAAATTTTACCAGTTTTAATAATGCATATGAATAGCCTTCACAGGATTCATATCAGTGAAGATACCATAAAAATTCCCATAAACAACGAGTTTCTTGAAGGAAATCTCAATTTTATAAGCAAATCGCAAAAAATGGTTGTTTTCGCTCATGGTAGTGGTAGTGGACGTCATAGTCCAAGAAACAAATTTGTATCAAGAATTTTGAATGAGTGCGGCATTTCAACACTACTTGTTGATTTATTAACTGAAAATGAAGAACGTATAGACAATATTACCGCTGAATATCGATTTAATATTCCTCTTTTGGCTGATAGGCTTACGTTAGTAACTCAATTTCTTGTTAATCACCAGGTACATCAAAAACACACAGCAAAAGAAATAGGGTATTTTGGAGCAAGTACGGGTGCTGCTGCTGCACTAATAGCTGCAGAAAAAATGAAGAATGTAATAAAGGCCGTTGTATCTAGAGGTGGAAGAGTAGACCTCGCTCACACGTATGTATCTACCGAAAACATAGTCTGTCCTATATTATTTATTGTAGGAGAGAATGATGAGCCGGTTATAAGATGGAATAAATATGTATTAGAAAACCAGCTTCCTAATGTAAAGCATAAACAGATTATCATAATACCTGGGGCGTCACATCTTTTTGAGGAGCCTGGAAAATTAGAAGAGGTTGCAAAATATGCTGCGGAATGGTTTACTAAACATCTATAGAATAGATCTAAATTAAATTCGGAAGGGTAGAAACGACTACAATGTGTGGTATTGATCTTTATCAATACTGGGATTTGTGCTTTTTGATTCACTAAAGTCAAATAGAAGTTCTAGCTAGGTGTTTATCAAAATATGTCAATTGAAACAAAGAAAGATAATAAGAATAAGGAAGGGATTTCTCGGAGGATCGATACCATCTTTGATAATTTTAGAGACGAATTAGAAAGCACTATGAAATGGCCACTTAGTTATGATTTGGGATTTCCTATATTCTTTGATGAGAAAGAGAGTAGAAAAGCATTATGTGATTTAATTGACAAGGACGATAGATACGAGGTACAATTGGAAATGCCCGGTATTGATAAGAAGAATATCGATATCAAGGCAACTAAAAATAGCATTGAAGTAAGCACAAAGCAATCTGAAAAAGTCGAGGAAAAAGATAAAAACTACATTTACAATGAAAGATCTTTTAAATCTGTATATCGCGCTATTCCTTTAAGAGGAAATTGTTCAATCAAAAATTAGCGCGAAACTTAATAACGAAATACTGGAGAACAATTTACCAAAGTTCCCACAGTTATTTCAAAGGAGGAAACGAAAATAGCGGTAGAATAATTTAAATTTAGAATGTTGTTAGACTTTAAAATTGTGCTATCAAATTTAATACAATAATCTGCAAATTATATCATTCCTAATATTTTTCCAGATTGTTTCAATATATAATAATGTAGAGTATAAATCAGCAGACGAAGTTGCTTTTACACTACTAAAACAATCCCCTATTGCATTTTATTGTGATTTAATATTATATTATTTATCTATCTATAAGTCATTACTTTTTGATTGTCTTTATTAGCATTTCGTATAAATAATCTGCCTTTTTTATCCGAATCAGTTCTATTATCTGGAATATCAACAAATCTTTATTTAACCAAAAAATTTAAAATGAATTGATATATACCTACAGAGGGAAAAAAGACCTGTACAATCGTTCATATTGAATATACTATCACGTCTACTAAAATACAATAGCAAATAACCGATTGACTAAACAGGTTTAAGATGTTTATTTCCGGAATAGCAAAGAGATAAAACATCTTCAAAATATGAAATAGAAATAATAACTTGGACGATAAGTATATGAATAAAAATAATATTAACATAAAGTGCAATGACTGCCGATATCGAAGAGTCTACCTCTAATTCTAATTCCAATGACTACAAGTATAACGAATCAATTAAGAATGCTTTTCTTTTTAAGAAACAAGAAGTTTCGAGATTATTGGACGAACAATTGTTAACCGAAAAAGCGCTTATCAAAGAAATAATTACAGAAACTTTTACTAAATTGGATGCAATATACGATAGTTTCGTATTGAGTTATAGCGATACTCACGGTCAAATTTATGAAAAGAACATCGTAAAGGATGTCTTGGATTCGTATTTGATGGGACTAAAGGAAATTCGAGCAAAACTCAATTCTGTTCTTCCATTTAAAGAAGTACAGATCAGTAAATTGGAGAGCGAGGTATCCAGGATCGAAAAAATCATTGAATGGAATAAAAACAAATTTTAAGTATCTGAGGTTTTAACAGTTTTAAATTTTGGTTTTCCTTTAATTAGTAAACCGACATCGCTTGTTTGTCTGGTTACCATTTCGTGCTAACTTATCTTTATTTTGAAATATGGTTATAATAAAAGACATAGAGGTTCCTAGAACCTTAGACATATGTTCAAAGAAAGTTATTGTGTAATTCACTTTATGAGTATTGTATTAAGGAATTTTATCCTTGTGGTGAAGGTAGTCCAACTCAAATATAAAGAATATTTCCTTTTCTTAAAATAAGACCAATAAATTGCTGCGATATCAAATAGGAGAGTAATGGTACTGAATGAATAATAAATAGGATTTTGAGACCACACTATCCGAGCTAGCGAATGTAACCTTAGAGCATGAAAAGATAGCAAATATGGACATTAAAAAAATCCTCGAAAAGTAGGACTAGGATCATTATCTATATGGTCTTTGAGGATACTGTAGGGTACGTATCTAAATATGGTAAAATTATCAAAGATAAAAGAAAAAAGGTACTATTTTACCCAGATATTAGCGAATATCCAATATTTACATAATTGATACAATAAAAAGTATGGGATATGACAATTAATGCTCTGAAAATATGTCACTATTATGATAATACAAATAATTATCGAGATTATTTGAGTAGAATGTTGTTGTTACAGAAACTTATAACAAGCCGAACTACTTCTCTTAGAGTATGTTGAAAACTGAAGAAAAGCTAAAAGATGAGATAAATGTGAAAGATAGATTGGAAAATCCTAAATTAGTAATAATTTTTTGTACAAAAAACTCTGAGACTACTATTGAGAATGCCATATCAAATGCCAGACAAAGTAAATATGATCCAGATATTATTGTAGTTGATGGCTTTTCTACTGATAATACTATTAATATTGCAGAGAGGTTGGAAAGAACAACGGTGATACAACAACCATTAAAAAAATATCCAGGCAAGGGAATAGCCATGAGAGCAGGCTTAGAGGAAGCATTGCATGGCAAATATTCAAATAAAAAAAATAATTTAGATAATGCTAATAAAGATAACACCAAAAGTCACAACAGATATGATTTGGCTCTTTTTCTTGATTCAGATATAAAGAATCTTTCAAGAGATTGGGTGGACTTACTGGTTGCCCCAATTCTCGAAGAAGGATACGATATGACTAGAGGATATTATGATAGACATCCCAGAGACGGAGCTGTAACAAAATTAATTGCAAGGCCCATGCTTGAAGTTTTTTTTCCTGAAGCACGACAATTTAAGCAGCCTTTAAGCGGAGAGGTGTGTGCAGCCATGAAAGTCTGGGATAAATTAATAGAACATAACAATAGAAGTCAAACACCTGATGGCTGGGGTATCGATATATGGTTTTTAATTGAGACATTGATGAGTGGATTTAAGATAAAAGAGGTATACATGGGATTTAAAGATCATACGTCGCTTGATACTTATAGAGAAGAGGTCGGAAACCTGCGTATAATGGCTGAACAGGTTTCCTTTACTGTATTAAATGAGGCTGTAAAGTATAACAGGTTAGACAACTGTAGAAATGTCGAGCTCTAGAAATTATTAGGTTTATAATGTATTATGTGTGAAACTTCCTCTGTTCCTTAAGAGAGAATAGTACCAAGTAAAATACATAGAAAATTAAACCGTCGGATAAGCAAATAACTGCAAGGAAACTGGTCTACAAAGAGAATGATACAAATATTCTGCTATATCCTTTCTCAAAGCTTTTGGTGATTATTAAATTCATGTATCTTGTCTAATGCCTTTTCAATTGATTTGTCGACATCAATTAATAATCCATCAAGGGTTTTATTATCAAGTTCATTTTTCTTAATCCACTCCAGTTCACTATTATAGTATTTCATCCACGAATATGCCCTTTGAATAATTTGGAATAATTTGAAATCTAAAAGAGATTGTTTTCCAGCAGTTATAACTGCATCCCACATATCAGTGAGAAATGGTTTATAGTCTTTATATTGCAAGGATTCATTTACAAATCTTTTCCTGTGTTCCAAGTCATCTTCAATGAATTTTAGAATATTTTTCAAAGATTTTTCGTCTTCTTTCCTATTAGATCGCTGATACGCCCAATGTTCAATATATATGGAAAACCATATTATTCCAGCTAATAGAACCATTTCTATTATTAAAGAGTCCCATTGTATAGCCATCTATGTTTTCTTTAAAACTCCTTCATGCGTTTTAGTTACAAGTCTTTTACATCCTGCTAAACAGTAGCGAGAATTCTATTTATTTTGTGCACTCACAAATCTTTATGATCGTATCTAAAAGATATGAATATTTTAAATTATCATTTGGGCGCTGTTAACTTAACTTAAAATCTATAGCTTGAAGATGCTCTATTTCAGTTATGTTAAGCAAAAGAAACAGAACACCTTCGTTAGATATTGAACGTGCTTTGTATTTGTATTTTCTGGGATTATCAACCAGAGGCGTTGCCAAAGCAATGTTCTTTCTACACAAAGTCAAGAGAAGTCATGTAGCCATATGGAATTGGATTCAGAAACATAATCATCAAAGGATATTATTAAAGAGGAAGAAAATTTCAGAGTACATAGTAGATGAAACCATTATTAAGGTTGGTTCAGAATACATCTGGCTCTAGGTAGCAATAGAGCCTAAGAACAGGCAAATTCTCGCACTATCTATCTCCAAGGAAAGAAACATGTTCATTGCTGAGAGATTCTTATCAGGTCTAGTTAAAATTCATGGAAAGCATCCAGTATCAACAGATGGTGGAACATGGTACCCTCAGGCTTGTAGGTTCCTAAAGATAAGACATCATATTCATTCTCCTTTAGAGAAAAGATTGATTGAAAGAACTATGCAATATATTAAGGATAGGACTGAAAAGTTTCGATGATTACTTTCCATGTCGAAAAGCAAACTGTAAACTAAATCATGTGATAAATTGGTTGAATCTATTTGTATGTGAACACAATAAGGATATAATGGCTTAAGTTAATAGAGCCTTGGCTTTTTACATCAATGTCTTATTCCATCGCAAAATCAGTCTGATAGCCCTTTTTTAATTTTCTATTTTAACATTCAAGTTAGGGAATTAATACTCCCCTTCCAACTATCTGACCGTCTTTCAATAGATTTATTGCTTTGTTAACATCATCTAAATTAAATTTAGTGGTGTTACTTTTGATCTTCCCATCCTTTAACAATTCTATAACCTCTCTCAGTTCGTTGTAATTGCCCCACAAGGATCCAAGTATTCTATATTCGTTTAGCACGGTTGAAGCTATGGGAATTTTAGCAGCAGTCCCAAATAATCCTACTACTACTATTGTACCACCTTTTGCTAAAATGTTGATAGAATCATAGAATGTTCTGTCAGTTCCTACACAATCAATTATAACATCAAGCATCTTTCCCTCTGTTTCAGTCCTGATTCTGTCAACCAAATTTTCAGTAGATTGTATATTAATTTGATAATCAGCGCCGCACTTGCTAGCAAGTTCTAATTTGCTGTTGGATCTATCAAGAGCAAATATTTTAGAACCACTGCCCAAGATTTTGGCATATTGAACAGCATAGGAGCCTAATCCTCCTATTCCAATTATTCCAATTTTTTTTCCAGGTCCAAGAGTACTCTTTACCTTCTTTATGGCTCTATATGGTGTCAAACCCGCATCAGTCAAAGGGGCCAAATTCTCAGGATGTACTCCTAAACCAGCTACATTAACCAAGAATCTGTATGAAGGAACAAGAACATATTCTGAAAATCCTCCGTCAAAACTAGATAGTCCTGGCCATTTAGCAAAGGAACAAAGCTGCTCATCTCCAGACTTGCAATATATACATGATCCACAACCCCATCCGCCAAAAACCGCAACCAAGTCACCAGGTTTGACAATATTTTCAGGTACTGATTTACCAACTTCTTCTACCCATCCTGCTATCTCGTGTCCTGGAGTCTTTGGTAGATTTAGCGGAAGAATATCTTTCCATTCTCCGTTGATAAGATGCAAATCGCTATGACATAATCCTGTAGCCCCTACCTTAACAAGTACTTGCTCATCTCCCCTTATGGCAGGTTTGGAAATATTGTCTAATTCCAGTGGTTTGTTATATTCATGAATCCTTGCAGATCTGATTGACCCTTCCATTGTTGTTATTTATATTGAGCATAGAAAAGTTTTGTCGATTGTTAATTTTCAAACAAGTGCTTTAATTCAATTCTTTGTCCTTCTTTTATTCTTTAGCATTCTTCAATACCTCGAGACAGGTTGCAAAACGATCTAAATAACGTAGTTAAAGCCATTTCTAACTTACTAAATATTTATGATTAATCTCTATTAACCAACGAAATAAAGTAAGGTAAATTTACGTAGGATAGTATCAAGGTGTTTACATGACTTTCTGCCAAGCCAGTATAATGAGACTCTGCTAGCATGTACAAAGTATAACATAATGATAGCACTAGCAGGTGCTTATACTATCTCTTATAAACCCTGTTTCTTATACCATAAATGGATTATGTAAGGTAAAATGACCCGCAGGACGCCAGTTTTCTCTCTAGAAATAGTAAAATAGTCTAAGACTAATTTGAAACTACTATTTAAACTGTGATCTGACAGTAGTTGCAGATCATAGTTTAAATATAAGTAGGATACGCGCTTGCTTTGGTTTGAACGTCATATTGGAAGCCTCGCGTAACTTCCCTTTTGCCTTTATTTGCCATTCTCGTTATTAAAAGACACTTTTGTGGCAAAGTACCATACAATACTGTCCTCATAACTACTCCTTCAGTTAATATCTTAATAAAGCCAAAATGGATTAGATAATCAAGTGATTAACATTTTCTAGTTGGTTATCAGAGTATGTGTCTCATAGAATTAGTAAAAAGTATATCTCTTGTGTATTGAGGATGTAAAAATGACAACCTGATATCAACGCAGAGTTAATACAAATTATTACTTTATTACTATTATTTACGATTCTAACCGCTGCTAACTATGTAGGAGAGGAGTCGCTATAGATTGTCTGTTAGTATGGTATTTCTGCTCGTATCAGGGTATACAGGTTGATGATAATCCAATTAGCAATTAATTAAAACATGCATCTTTTTTCTTCTTATCGTAAGCATGAAATTTTAATCAAAATTAAATAATTTGGAGGGAATTTTGTATTTGTCTTTGAGCTAATGTGTTTATCTTCCTTTGTAGTAGTAGTAAGTAAAAAGATGATGGCGATGTTATCTGGTTTCAGTCCCTTTTTTTAATAAAGTTATAGAGAATTTATCTGTCTATAAGGTCTAAGATACCGTCATAATTTTATAGTTTATGATAAAGTTAAGAAATAGCAAATCGAATTATTTCTGGTTTCTTTTCAGGACTGTTTTCTCCAAATTTATATTGTTGGTTATTGTCATCTCCGTACTCTAGATTTACCTCAAAGTATGTTCCTGCAGGAACATCACTTGATTTGAATGTAAATGTCTTGGATATCATTTCTCCACCTCCTGGAAAGTATAGTCCGTATGCATGTTTGATGATATTTTCTGGTTGATGATCCACATTGACCGTAATTTCTCCAGTTAAATCTTTGGGTGAATGATTAGTAACTTCTACAATGATTTTAAATATTCCTTTTGAAATGTTAGAAGAGTCGTTGTTATCTAAACACGTGTCAAAACCATCATAATAACCTCTCATGAATTCGTTTGTATGAAATACAGGACCTGTTCCCACTTGATTTATGTATCTTTTTGTGACGTCATCTATCTTGGCATCACTGCATCCGTGATTGTAACCAGACTCGTAGGGCAGGTTATTGACAGTTGTAGAACAATAGTCAAAGCCCTGATAATATCCATCCATAAAATCTGACGTATGATATGAGGGTCCCTTACCTGGTTGATTTATGTATCTCTGAGAATCAACAGAAATTTTTGCATCCGAACATCCATGGCCATACCCCGAATCAAATGCTGCTTTTCTGGTTTCGTCGCTTCCTCCTCCATTGTTTGTTTTGCATTCTTTTAACTCAGGGTATTGACTACATACGTATTCTTTTTCTCCGCAGGATTTCATATTAGGCCTAAATATCATTCCTGGAGGGCATCCATCGGAGTTGGGAATACAGCGTCCACTTTCATCATCATCCACACGGTGATAACCATCAGGGCATCCTCCTCGCGGAAAACATTGTCCATCCTCATTCATACCAAAGCCTTCAGGACAGTTACCATTTTCATCGGGAGCACACTTTGGCATAGAAGGATCGAACAAACAATCTTCATCAGGGCTGGAGAGGACAACAACGGAGTCATCATCATTTGATCTGGCCAACCCGTTATCTGTGTTTTGTTGGCCGTTACCTGAATCATCATCAGAAAGAGGACTATAGGATGTATTCTCAGACATTAACTTTTCATCATCTTGATTATTTAATTTGGCATTATCGTCTGGAACATATTGAATAATTTCATTTTCGTCTGAAGAATCAGTCTGATTATTGTTTTGTCCAAATACAAACAGGCTTTGAGTTAAAAAACTCGACGAAAGAGAAATGGCAAACAATAGAATTACAGAAATACGAATAGCATTATGAAAATTTTTTTTATCTCTCTTCTTAACTGTGTCTAGAAATCGATCATTTTTCATATGTTATCGATAGCAGATATAAACAAATTCAACTATAAAATATTTTCAGGCATATCATCCACTAAAAGTATCAACCAAAAGAAAAGGAGTTTCTGAATTCATTGTAGATGAAATCTTGATTAAGGTTCGCTCAGCGTTCATCTTCTGGCTATGGATTACAATAGAGCCCGACAATAGACTAATTCTCAAACTATCCATTTCTAAGGGAAGAAACATGTTTGCTGCCGAAAGGCTTCTATCAGACGTTGTAAGAGAGTATTGAAAGTATGCAGTTTCTACGGATGGTATCTGTACATGGTATCTAATGGCAGTATATTCTTAAAACAAGATCACTATATTCATTGTTCTTTAGAAAAAAAGTTTGATAAATAGAGGAAGATGTAATACATCAAAGATTAGAACTGAAAGTTTCGACGAATATTACTTTCCTTATACGGTAAGAGATTGTAAATAGATCAAGTACGGAACTGGCTGAATCTATTTGTCGGCTATCATAATAGAGAACTATGTATTATATACTGAACAGAGCTATTTCGGATAATAATAATTAAAATGATGGATAGGTATTATCTAATGGACTATGAGGTACTGGACATTGGGATAATTCTGACACTTTTCTGGTAACGCTTCCTAATGCCCCTATCTTGGATATTCCTTTCATGCGTTTGCCGGCACCCATCACAACGATGTCTATTTTGTTTTTTTCGATAAATTTCAATATTTCTTCTGAAGCAACGCCCCAGGTACAGTAACTTCGAACAGAAGTGATGTTTGTTTCCTTTTTTAATTTCTCAATTATGGTATTGGCTCTTTGATTCCATCCTTTCTCTATTGCTTCACCTATCGTTACTCTAGCTACTTCAATTGCGGCTCTGTCGTTTCCTAGAATTAGCGACGCAGGTATTCCTATATCATCTATTACATGCAAAAGTATTAACGGAACATCCATTTGATTAGCAATCTCTGAGGCCTTTTCGATTGCTTTATCTGAAATTTCGGTTCCGTCATCTGTCACTACTATATTAGATATCATATCATCTATAATATCATTGAAATTAATAATTATATTTGTAAAGTGCTATATGAGTAATAAATGACCAACTGTATTTATGGTTACAAGGAGCTCTTAAGCAAAAACAAATTTGAGCATTAAAGTTATCTTATTAAAAATTTAGATTCAAATATCTACTTAAAACAGTAGAACTTGAATATTTTCCAAGCACTATTTCCCCAAAATCTTGTTGATACATCAATGTCTTTATTATGCTGATAAATTTAATAAAATTATAATATAAAATGTCATTACAAGTAGCAAAAATTTACCAGATTCCAATCAGATTGCACTTTTCACTTGTTCTAGTATTTTTTTTAATTGCATGGACGCTTGCATATGGGTTCATGCCACAATACTCGCCGGGAATGAATCAGGTAAATTATTGGATAATGAGCATAACAGGTACAATCATTTTATTTTTATCTGTATTACTACATGAATTATCACACTCCATAGTAGCAAAATCTTATGGAATACGAGTCAGACAAATAATGTTGTTTATCTTTGGAGGAGTCTCAGACATTGAAGAAGAACCCAAAGAGTTTAAAAAAGAGTTTAAAATGGCAATAGTAGGGCCTGCAGTAAGTCTTGTTCTCTCGACTATATTTGCAGTATTTTGGTGGATCACGTCAATACCAATTACCTCGTCATCAACAGATGATTTTTATAATACGGCATTAACCATGATCAATGGGATATTTTTCTACTCATCTTTTCTAAACCTAATTTTAGGAATTTTCAACCTTGTTCCAGCTTTTCCAATGGACGGTGGAAGAATATTAAGATCGCTCCTTTTTAGCAGAAACAAGAATTACGACAAATCTACAAGAATCGCTGTAAGAATTGGTGTTATCATATCCTATGTCTTTTTTGGGTTGGGAATATTGATAATCCTTTCTGGATCCTTTGTTAGTGGCATGTGGATTATATTAATAGGATGGTTTTTGCAAAACGGAGCGCAATCCTATATGTATCAGTATGACATTATGAAGATACTATCCAAGATTAGATTGAGCGAATTGATGAAAACTAATATTATTTCTGTACCAGAAGATATTACAGTCAATAACATCTTAAGAAACTACTTTAATATTTATATGAAAAGTTCTTTTCCAGTAACAAAAATAAACTACGAGATTGTTGGCATAGTTACTCTCAAAAGTTGTTTAAGTATTCCAGAGCCAGAAAGAGATACCATTCTTGTTAAGGATGTGATGTCCTCAAAAAGCGAGATAAAGTTGCTGAATGTAAATGATACTGCTGATAAGGCACTTTCAATCATGATTAAAGAAAACCAAGACAAGATCCTTGTTTGCGACAATGGCGACATACTGGAAGGAATTGTTAGCAAGACAGACATAATTGAAGCAATGGATGAAAGAAAATCCTTTTTGAATAAACGAAATAAATAAACCCAATGATCAAAATAGTTTCTTCTTGCTTACTGGTTCATGAGACTCTTAATTTTCCTTAACTTTTTTTGCAGGCAATAATATATACCTACTAGAGGATTGGTCATAAATCTAAAATTGGCCAGTCTTCCAGTATATTGTATTTGGATTGAAGCAACAGATACTAACTAAAAGACCATACAGTCATAGTTCTTTTCAGATAAAGAATAGGAATTAATTGGTACAATCTAAAGAAATAGCGAAACAAAGCAATTACAAACGTACTTGGTAGGTCTCTTAATATACTCTTTAAAACAAGATAGAGATACATGAAGATTAATGTTAATCCAAGTAAAATCAATGATGACATTACAAACATGAATACAAATACCAATACGGATAATTATCATAATAAATTTGGATTATTGGAAGCCTACGTTGATACATTTGCTTCTTCAATCGAGTTTTTTTCAAGATTAAATAGTGCATTTATAGACGCTCTTTCCGTACCATTTACGGATGCTAGAGAGGAGATAAAGGAAATCAAAAAGCAAGTTATGGATGATGACAGGAACTTGTTGTTGTTTCTTAACTATCAAGAACAACAAGATTTTTACAAAAAGACTGAAAAAATAATACTTTCTAAAATACGTGATAAATTTGATACCAATTTTAGAGAAAAGACTTTTGTAATTTCTCTCTCAGAATTTATCGAAGCCTATTCTAACCTTGCAAAGGTCACAGGTGCAGGACTATTGTATCAACAAATGTCAAATGCAAATGCCTATTGGAATAACATGTTTATCGAGCCTATAAGAGATACAGTATACAGGACTCCGTCTCACAAAATTCATTCTGAAAATAAATATTCTTTGTTTCATTATGATTTGCCTCCCCATGTCAATTATGATGGTCAAGGGGAAGTTGAGGAAGAGATCGATAAGCAAAGAAAATCAGATCCGAATCTCACTACACTTGACAAACATACTGTTAGAACTGATCCTACGCCACTATTGATTATCTATGCTTTTATTAATAGAAATTACATACTAGATCTGCTTCCAGAATTCAGTATAGTTAGGAACTTTCAAAAACAAGGCTTTGATGTTTATATAACAGATTGGGGAACACCTAGTGCATTTGATAAAGAGCTTACTGTGGGACACTATGTGACCAACTATCTTGCCAATGCAGTTGATTACATCTTAAAACATTCTAATTCAGAAAAGATTTCGATATTGGGTTATTGTTGGGGTGGAGACTTGGCTCTGATGCTTGCTGCACTTTATCCGGATAAAATAAAGAATATCGTAACTTTTGCTACACCTGGTGATTTCAGTATTGATAATAATCTTTTAAGCGTATGGACAAAAAATATAGATGCCGACACTATTGTAGATACCTTTGGCAATACTCCTAGTTCGTTTATCAACAGCTCATTTTTACTTAGGAGTCCAATAGATATTTTACACAAATATCCTCACTTTTTTCTAGAAGGAGGAAAGCCTAAGGACCTCGAGTCTATAATGCAATTTTTTGCAACAGAAACTTGGCTTTATGATAGTCCTCCCATAATAGGTGAAATATACAGACAATTTGTAGATGATTGCTACAAGAAAAATCTATTAATAAAAAATGAACTGGTAATAAATGGAAACAAAAAGATTGATTTGAGCAAAATCAAGCAGCCTTTCTTAAATGTGATAGCAAAAAAGGACGATTTAGTTGATCCTGCATCAAGTAGAGCGATAAATGAAGTAATAGGGAGGACCGATAAATCAATTATAGAATTTAATTCGGGTCACGTCGGAGCCTGCATAAGTTCTAGAGCACATAAGGAGTTATGGCCAAAGGTCGGTGAATGGTTAAAGACCAGATAGAGAAAAAAATAAAATAACTACAAAAGGATGACTGAATAAAGACAATAAAGTTATTATTTATAATTACCCGATGAGATATTATTTAGTAAATGCCTTTATGGTCGGTCGATTTATCTTGTTACTAAAACTATAATCGTTTACTACAAAATTGCTAGATAGATCATGATTTGAATAGTTTACTAAGTGAAGGAATATTCCAATAATTTTGGATTTGCTAAAAAGAATGAAGCAGAGTTGATTGTACCCGCAAGTACAGGAAAATCCAAGATAGCAGGGATACTTGTTGGAAGTGTTGCCCAAGGAGTAATGACATACGCACAATGCTCAGTGACGTTGGTAAGATGAGAATAACTACCAAGATCTAATCAATTCCTAGATTTTGAGTTAGACTTTAAATAAGAGGCATTTTTCTTTCTACTTATCCACTTTTCTATCTCAATTATGAGAAATGAAACTATTGATATAGATATTATCATCATCCATGCCTCAAGACTAATTGGCGCACTCTTGAAAAGTAAATTCATTTCAGCAAGATATGTGTATGCGATTTGCAGGCTTACCATCATCATTATCCCAATGATTATGTATTTGTTTGAAAAAAGCCCAATACGAATTAATGGTTCTGTCAAGGATTTGCAGTTCAATAGGTACGTAATTTCAATCATCACTATCATATTTACTGCAACTGTCATAGATTCTTCTAAAGTAGAACCTGCTTTTTGTTGATTCCACTCAAACATGGCAAAAACTGATAGCGTAATTATTGCACTCACAATAAAAATCCTCCTGATGTTATGATTGGATAGTATATTGGATTTGGGATTGCGCGGAGGACGCTGCATTATATCGAGTTCTTTTGGCTCGAAGATAAGCATCATGCCTAGAATCAATGCCGTAGTCATGTTAATCCAAAGAATTTGAACTGGAAGAATAGGAAGGTTTGCACCTATCAGAGTTGATACCAATATGACCATTGCTTCACCAAAATTTGTGGGAAGAGTCCACGTCAAGAACTTTGTTATGTTATCAAATATGCCTCGTCCTTCCTATACTGCTGATTCTATAGATGCAAAATTATCATCTGTAAGTACCATGTCCGCCGCTTCCTTAGCGACCTCAGTTCCTGTAATTCCCATTGCAATACCAATATCAGCCTGTTTTAATGCAGGGGCGTCATTTACACCATCTCCGGTTACTGCGACTATTTCTCCACCTTTCTGGATGGCTTTCACCAAAGACAACTTTTGTTCTGGAGATACTCTTGCAAACACGTTTGTACTTTTTACAATATTTTCCAAATCACTTTCGGAATATCTCGCAATATCGTATCCTGTCATTGCGGGCAAGTCACCTTTGTTTGTTTTGGATGATGTGAGATGACCATTATTTGTGTGGTCTTGAAAATTTCTGATAATTCCGATCTGTTTAGCAATACTAGTAGCAGTATGCAAATTGTCGCCAGTTATCATCTTTACTTTTATTCCTGCATTTTGGCAACTTTGAACAGCAGATATCGCTTCAAGACGAGGTGGGTCTAACATAGCCTGCAGCCCTATAAATACAAAATTTGTATCAATGTCATTTGAAACAATCTTGTCTTTTTCAGGTGAAACTAATTTGCGTGCAAACGCAAGGACTCGTAATCCATCTGATGCCATTTCTTCATGGACTTTCATTATCTCGGATTTATCGCTGTCAAGAAGAGGACATATCTCCTCATCAGTAAAGTCAATTATTAAACTATCATCTTTTTGACTGAATACATATTTGTCGTCATCGGTTGTTATAGTATTATTACTAGAATGCTTTTCTTGAAGTATGTGTTCCTCAATTTGTTTGGTATCGGTTTTAGTGTAAAATGAACATATCGATAATACCTTTTCTACTGCACCCTTTACATACAAAATGTGAAATGGAAAATCGATATCATCTGATGCCTTATGAAGTGTTGTCATGTACTGCAGATGTGATTCAAATGGAAGGGTATCGAGTCTCGGAAAGGTATTATGAATTACCGCTTCGTCTAAACCAGCTTTTAATCCTGAAACTATTAATGCAACTTCGGTAGGGTCCCCTTTAGCTTCCCAAATATCATTTTCTTTGTGATAAACCAATTGTGAATCGTTACACAGAATCCCTGAAATCAAACATTCTTTCAGCCGTTTGAGTTTTAAAGACGATGCTATTGAAATATTTCCTGAATTTTGTTTTACATTGGTTTGAATAGTAATAGACCCCTCAGGCGAATAACCACTTCCTGATACTGAATACTTGATACCACCACAATATATAGTAGCAACGGTCATCTGATTCTGAGTAAGTGTTCCCGTTTTATCAGAACAGATTACGGTAGCGCTTCCGAGTGCTTCTACTGCAGGAAGTTTACGAATAATAGCATGTTTTTTAGCCATTATGCTCACACCAATAGCTAAAGTGATGGTCATTGCTGCAGGGAGACCTTCAGGAATTGCAGCTACGGCAAGAGCAACCGACGACATAAATGCCAATTCAACACTATGAATTTCTCTAACTATACTAACTATGAATGATAAAACGGCCAATGCTAATATAATATACAAAAGACTCTGACTGAATCGCGCTAGTTTACGTGTTAGCGGAGTTATAATTTCTGGCGCCGTAGCTATACTTTGAGATATCGAACCGGCTTCAGTCATATCACCTATAGAAGTAACTATTCCCATTCCATGTCCATATGTAACAAGCGTTCCTAAAAATGCCATATTCTTTCGGTCAGAAATAATAGAATCCTCTCTTACTGGCTCTACTTTGTCCTTTTCTACAGATATTGATTCTCCCGTGAGTGTAGATTCGTCAATTTTTAAATCCTTTGTTTCAAATAGTCGAATGTCTGCTGGAACTTTATCACCCGATCTCAGAATTACAATATCTCCAGGAACTAATTCAAAAGAAGATAGTCTTTTCTTTTGACCCGATCTCAAGACAGTAGCTTCTGTTGTTAACATCTTTGACAGAGCCTCTATTGCCCTTGTAGCCTTGTATTCTTGTATGAATCCTACAATGGAATTACCTATAGCTACTCCAAAAATAACTGCTGAATCAACCCATTCTTCCATGATTGCAGTTATCAAACCTGCGGCTAAAAGAATGAGAATTAATGGTTGACGAATTTGCGTCCAAAACATTTCCAAAGGATGAATACTTTTTTTAACGGTTATCTTATTGATGCCAAATTGTTTCTTACGCTGGTCAACTTGTTCTGTGATTAATCCATGGTGAATATTTACATCTAGGATGGCAGATACTTCTTTAATTGTAAGATTATGCCATATCTTATCGTCTATCAGGATCTCGGCATTTTCAGCCAAGTTTTATCCCCCTAAAACAACAGTTCAAACACAGTATAAAGTTCTTGATATTTTAAAATAGTTTATTTATTATATATAAACGAGTTATATTTTGAGGTAATTGTATAACAGACGAGTGTATGCGATACGATATTAGATAAAAGATCAGAATTGATTTTCTCATCTAGTATAAGATCTATCAGAATAAGACCGGATTGTCAAATATGAAAAACTGTTCTCTGAAATGAATGTCAATTAGCCTCTCATCGAATTAATTTGGTGAATATACTAAAATTTATATTTGTATCCAAAAGAATCAAAAAATACAGTCACGGATTTACTTTAAATTTTGTATGTTATTTTTGGAGCGTTTATATCACATTAATGAGATCATAATTAATTTACCATTGTAAAGTTCACCAATACCATATTTGTAGCAATTTTGGACCTTATAGGTCATTCCAAAAATTCCGGATCGATAATGTTAATTACGTTCGGCAGTAGTATAAAATCAGATATGATCAATAAACAAAAATCATCGAATGGTAATACGGATTTTAATTTATCATTAGCAGCAGTAATACTTTCTTCACCCATAGCACAAAACAGGATTAAATCAGTTCTTATGATTTCATTCCTTTTGTCCTCGTTAGGTTCTTTAACCTATATTCAAAGTTTTGATGCCATTTCTTATGTCAATGCAACAACTACTTTTTCTTCTAATACTACTTCCTCACTTGGAGAATCAATCCAGCAGAGCCAGCAGGAGTTGCAGAGAACAATAGAGAATCAAGTTCAGCAAACTTTTACCGACACCATCAGCAGCATGAATCAGGATAAAGCTAATACTACTGTCGATTCTGAGAGTATGCAGAACAATACAATTATAACAAAAATCCTGGCAAAAAGCCTTGAAAACCATATTCAAAATGCAGGTGCAGTTCTTAATATGACCAGTCAACTACCTCAGATAAGAGAGGTTCCACTTAGTCACGTGCTTAATCAAACACTAACTACATTACACGGAATACCTCAGGATGCAGATATTCAAAAGAGGTTGGTCGCCCAAAATATTTTGTCAAGTTATAAGGATTTTCAGATCATCATCTTTATAATGCCAAATGGAGACATATATCTTGACGAGCCATACTCTAGACAGATAATGTCTACGGAAACCAATTTGGGATTTCGTGATTACTTTAAAGGAGTAACTGACACAAATGAGATTTACATTGGAGACCCCTCCCTATCGGTATCTTCAGGTCAATTGCAATCCATAATAGCCGTTCCAGTATTTTCATTAAAAGACAATTCTACTATGGTAGGAATCTGGGCAGGAGGTCTTGACTTTGAGACTTTAAATGAAGAACTTCAATCAATTAACCTTACATCTTCTGATGGGTATACACGCGTAGTCTATGTCGGGCAAAATGGACAGAAGATTGCTGATTCTGATGTGAACAAAAGTACAGATACCAGAGTCTTTTGCCAATCTCACTAGTTTTAGAAACGCCATAGACGGACAATCAGGTTTGACTTTAGATATGATAGACAATAAAAACATGTCAGTAACATATGAGCCCGTCAAGGTATTTCAAAATACTTTTGTTGTCCTGTTAATGCAATCAGTCGATGAAATGGGAAAGCCGAATTAAAAGCAAGACTGGATTTACTAATGAGTGGATACATAGAAAGGTCTGTTGGTCTTTTTGTTGTATCGATATGCTCTATATTTTTTTGAACTCAACTATATATCATAAAATTTTAGGTAACCATTAAATCTAGTTAAAGGCAAGGATCCAAGTAGCAAATTCCAAGACATTTACTTAATACTTTTGTAAATTTTATGAATCGGTCGATTCTGCTAAGCATCTTTGACGGTCGATGTCACAAGAGATTCTTATAAAGGCATTATAAGTGTGTAAAAACATCAAAAAAATATTGTTGATTCAACAAAATAAGAAATAAATTATTGCTGCGCTGCTGCGTTATTTCCTGTGTTTGTTTGACTCTGTGTGTTTACGTTGTTACCTGAGCCGGCTGTGTTTCCGCCAGAAACTACTCCGCTGTTTTGGTTAGATGATTGGGATTGGCCTATACCTTGATTGATGGTATTACCGCCTTTGCCGCCACCGCCTTGCTGTGCTGCTGCGTTATTTCCTGTGTTTGTTTGACTCTGTGTGTTTACGTTGTTACCTGAGCCAGTAGTATCGCCGCCAGAAACTACTCCGCTGTTTTGGTTAGATGATTGGGATTGGCCTATACCTTGATTGATTGTATTACCGCCTTTACCTTTGCCGCCACCACCTTGTTGTGCTGCTGCGTTATTTCCTGTGTTTGTTTGACTCTGTGTGTTTACGTTGTTACCTGAGCCAGTAGTATCGCCGCCAGAAACTACTCCGCTGTTTTGGTTAGATGATTGGGATTGGCCTATACCTTGATTGATTGTATTACCGCCTTTACCTTTGCCGCCACCACCTTGTTGTGCTGCTGCGTTATTTCCTGTGTTTGTTTGACTCTGTGTGTTTACGTTGTTACCTGAGCCAGTAGTATCGCCGCCAGAAACTACTCCGCTGTTTTGGTTAGATGATTGGGATTGGCCTATTGCTTGGTTAGCAGTGTTTCCACCCTTACCACCACCACTTTGAGCTAATGCGTTATTTCCAGTGTTTACTTGGTTTTGAGCATTCAAGTTGTTGCAGGAGACAAATGTTCCAGTTCCAGAAACACATAATGCATTTTGACTTGAGGATTGTGCTTGACCTATTGCTTGGTTAGCAGTGTTTCCACCCTTACCACCGCCATTGTTGGGCCAAAGCATTGTTTCCAGTGTTTACTTGGTTTTGAGCATTCAAGTTGTTACATGAAATAAGAGTACCATCGCCAGACACACAAACACCCAATTGTGTGGATGCATTGGGATTGGCCTATACCTTGATTAGCAGTATTGCCCTGAGCAAATACGTTCAGAGTCATTGAAGTTGGACCCAAAAGGAGTATGAACGACATAACTAGGACTGTAGATGTAATTATTGCTCTATTACTATTCATCACTTTAAATTATCATAAAAACTATATAAACTAACTTCTATAACCTTTAGATATAACATTTTAATATATAGATCATAGAGTTACTGTCAAAAACTAATAATATTATTATTTGCGGATCTGTTAATATCTTGTAAATACTTCAAAAGCCAACGAAATCAGATGCATTTGTTTATATTCTTGTTAATAGAATGATCTTTTTCTTTACTCCGTACCCTAACTCTATTGTTCATTAAAGTGAACAGGTAACTACAAATAGAAATGGCCAAAGATGAGTACCATTAGATATTTCTATAGTAATTATAACAATATTATCAGTATTCTTGTGTCCCTAGTATTTGTAATCAAGCGAGTAATTCTAATACAGAATATATGGCAAAGGACAAAAAAACTGGAATAATACTCTCGTATATTATCTTTCAAAAAAATAATAATATTAAATATAGTATTGTTTACCGTCAACATAATTTTAGCGTATTCGCATTTATCTTACCAATAAAACTGAACATTTTGCATTGGTCATTACACCCTGGGCCACACTGCCAACCAACATTCTATCGAGTTTTGACTTTCCTGTGCTACCTACAACAATCAAGTCAACTTTTTCTTCGTCGGCACTTTTAATTATTTCTTTAACAACGGATGATGTAGTCTCTTTTACCAATTTCTTGAATTGAATATTATTTTCTTTGGCCTCTATCTCGATATCTTTCAACCACTCTTTCATCTGCCCAACATCATAAGTGTGTAGTTCTTCCCATGCATATTGAGGTAAGCGCCTCAAATAATATGGAATAAAGGAAACATAAATTGCAATAACTTCCGCATTGTATTTTCTTGCCATCTCTAGAACTCTTTTAGAGGCATTGATCGAAGATTCCGATCCATCTATACAAACCATTATTTTGGAGATTTCCTCAGACATAACATAAAAATTTCTACAATTAGTAATAAATTTATTTATTTATCCTTTAATTGGCAAAATATTTTCACTAATACTAATAATTGCACAGTAGAAGATAGTAACTCTATAGGAAACATGAATCATTTATATGTATACTGAGGGTATTTGATAGTTTACTAAAGCAATTCTTTAAACTCGATTCACTACAATTAATAAACCATGTATAAAATAAGAATCCAAATAACTTTATAGTTAATGTAGAAATCAACAAAATTGGAATTAGATATTTTACCACTTCAAATATCCATGTTGGAATAGTAATTTTACTATGCAAGTTAACCTGTTCCATAATTTTTTTCTATTCATAAACCACAAAATAACTATTATAAACAGTGTAGCTGAAATCGTTAATCCGAACTCGCTTATGAGTGTATCAAAAATATCAAATAAAGGTATAGAAGATATGTTGAGATTTATTGAGTTATAACTTAATGCTAGAGGAAAGCCTATTACTGTTGAAATTATTACAACCAAGCCGGATGCTTTGCTCCTGCTGAACCAGAAATTCTCTTCTAATACTGATACATGTATCCGTAACATTCCTATAGATGAAGTGATCCCTGAGAGCATTAGTAGAAAGAAGAACAATCCTCATATAATAACTCCAAACCCCGTATTGGAAAAAACGGCTGGAAGAACCTTAAATACAAGGGATACGCATTCTGTTGGGTCCATGTTGGTTGAAAAAACAAAAGAAAATATCATCAAGCCAGCAATAAAAGCAATTATCAAATCCGCGACAATGATGATAACAGACGATCTTATGATGGAATGTTTGTCATTGATGTAACTTCCGTATGTCAATAATACTCTCATACCTATTGAAAGAGAAAAAATACCTGTCCAAAAGCCACAGACTAAACATTTGGGTTGCTAAGTTTCGAAAAGTCAGCAGTTAAATAGAAGTTGATATCATTTTTCTGCTCCCTCCAAAGTCATACCAATTATGGACAAGGGAATCATTATTCCTATCAGAATAATAACTCCAATCTTGCTAATTTTTTCTATCCCTCTACTCACCCCAAGCCTAATTATTAGATAGTTGATTATCGCAACTGCAAAAAATGACAAAACAGGGTAGAAAGAACTTGTGTATTCATCAAATGGAGTATCAAGTCCTAAAACTGTTATTACAAAGAAAGGATAAAATCCAGCCTATAACAATCATATAGTAACTTGCCAGTACAAAAGTAACCGATACTATCAATGCTCCGATCCATTTGAATTTTTTTCTAATGTTTGAAAGTGTGGTTATTATTGATGTTTTATAGTATCGACCAACTGCGAGCTCTAAAGTCATAAAAGAAAGTCCAAATGTGAAAATAATGATCAAATAAGTTATTGGAAATGCCCCACCACCATTTTCTCCTACGGTATATTGAAATAGCCAAATATTGCCAATACCAACTGCAGAGCCAATAGTTGCAAAAAAAGCCCGAATACGAGCCCCAATTTTCTCTAGTTGCACGGGTAGTGGGGTCATTCATTCTTTTTTTTATTAGTCAAATAATGTCATAAATCATGACTATCCTGCATATTTACGTAAATGTAAATTTAAATATTATTTACACATGATTTTAATTCATAATTGAACAAATTATCATATTTTTCTCACCTTTTGGTCCCACATGATGGAACGGAAATATCTGACATTGCACTTGATGAAGCTATCAGATTTGCAAAGATGTTTGATTCTAAGTTAACTTTGTTGTTTGTAGTAGAGGAGCAAATTGTTCCACCCAGTTTACTTCTTTCATTCATAAAGAGTGGTTCTGACGTAGAACAATCAAAGAAAAATATCATTAATCTTCTTAAAACAGGAGCTGAAGCCCTGCTAAAAGATAGATCAAAAAAATTGACCTCAGAGAATATTCCTTTTGATTTGCAGATTGGAATTGGTTCTCCTAGTAAGGAAATACTTGATTTTGCAAAAAAGGAAAAAACAGACACAATTATCATGGGAAGAAAACAAATCCCTAGATTTGGTTCTATAAAGGCTATTGGTAGTGTAGCAAGGAAAGTATCCGAGTTATCTCCCGTACCCGTAATGTTGGTACATCAGGAGTCCAGTAAAGAAGGTCAACATCCCCCTTACTCTGAATATATTATTACCATATGATGGTTCTGAATACTCCGATAGAGCGCTAGAGTATGCTGCAATAATCGCAGAAAGATGTAATTCAACCATTTTGCTCTTTAATATAGTAGACGAAATATTGCTTCCTCCTACCATGCAGACCATAAGATTCAAGTCTGAGATTACTGGTTGAAGAGGTTTCACGGGATGTATATCTAAAAGAACTTCATCAGAAACTCAAAAACGAAATGTTATTAACCATGGAAACAATACGGACTAAATACAAGGATAAACCAAACTTAACCATAAACGTGCAAGTAGTTATAGGCTATCCTCCTGGAAGCATCATCAGAAGAAGATAGAGGATGACAAGTTTGCACTAGTAGTAATGGGTACAGTAGGCTTGAGAGGTATTTCCAAGTTACATGCTATTGGTAGTGTAGCCAGAAATGTCTCTGAGAATTGCGCATGTAATATTTTACTAGTACATTAGTATCAGAGATATATAATTTCCATATTACATATGTTTACCTACGTGAATGATCTTTTTTATAAATACAAGATTTCGTTTAATTTATTTTGTATTTGTATAATCCTTATTATCTTTATAGCATCACCGGGTAGTAAAATACCATTTATATTCAGCTATGGACAGCAGCCAGAATTTCTATCACAAGTAGAAAAAGTACAAAATACAACAACCTATGCCGATCCTAATAACAACTACACTTTACAACACCCAGAAATTTGGAAGGTAGAATATAAGGAGCCTCATATCAAATTTGGGTATCCTGTTACACAGTTCACATTGCCTGACCACGTATCGATCATTACTATTTCAATGACGGATATCGATCTTGATGAAAAAGAATTCAAGGATGGGTTTTTGGTTTTTTATCCTCTTATCCTTCAGGAAAAATTTAACAATGGTCTAGAAATAATAAACAAGACTCTCAAAAATTACACCATCGGTGGACATGCAGCTGGCTCCATAATATTTAACAACTATGTTGATGATTCTCTTGGTATCATTAAGGGTTTGTTTATAACATCTGTTTTTGAGAACAACAAGACAATTTCTATAACCTATACCTCCTCAGAGAAGAACTTTGATCGCAATATGAAAGACATAGAATCGATGATCAAGTCTATAAAAATAGATCCGACATAGCAATTTATTTTGGTTATTTTGACCTCAGAGATTTTGAAAACTATGAAAAACATAACTTCAATTATATTCTTATTTCAGTTCATGAATTTAATGGCAAGTTTTAGCTGTATGTCGGTGTGGTTGTGATAAGATTACGAATAGAAAGGCAGAGACAATATGGACAAAGAAGAGACTTGCGTTGATCATTTTGGTATCAGTAGGCTATGCCACATGGTTTGACCTACTTGATTCTATAGCATATTGTCCCGTCAGCAATATTCCCATAAATTGCCTTTCTATTGGTGAAGTATTTGGAGGAAATCACATTTATCAACCCTGGAATATAATCGGGCATTTTATTCCAACGTTGTTTATGTTCTTTCTTAAACCGTTAAAAATAGAGTATTTCATTGTGGTATTCTTACTTTCAACACTGGTCATGGATTCTCCAGTATGGGGAGTTGAAAGACTTTTACGTGGAAATTTGTTATGGACAGAAAACCATATACCGACAACAAGTATTGTAGAGTGGATAAAATATTACTACAACCCATTTGGCTTGTATGGTGTTTGGGATCATGATTGGCTGTTTCAGAATTTTCCTTCTGCAGCAGTAATATTTTGGAGTATAGCTGGGAGGTTAGCAATTGTAATATCATTAATTTGCCTTGAAAAACGATATAGAAAATAAAATTATTATTCTTATAACCATGGTAGTCCAAGTAGCATGATGTAGGGACATCAAATTATTTTTAATATCTAATCAGTATCACTAGTCGAACTTGAAATGGACGTTACAAATATTTGACCAACCATCCAAGGATGAATAGTACAATGGTAATCATATCTTCCTTCTGTATTAAATGTATGAGCAAAAGATTGACCTCTGTCCATTATACCAGAATCAAATAATGGTGGAGAAGATTGAATATCAACATTCATAGCTCTTTGTGTTACAGTATGGATAAAGTTATCGTTATTGGTCCAGGTAACTGTTTGTCCTAATTCTATGTATCCGGGATTTGGTTGATAAGCATCTGTAGTACGAGATATGGCTCCTAGAACTATTGAGATATCAAATGAGGTTTGATTATCATGACTAGTAGTGTTTTGAAACCTCATCAGCGGGGATGATTGAGTGTCAGTACCGTTATCCAGATACATTCTTTCCATCATCATGTGCCTTGGTCCGTGACCAGGCATATGTCTAATTTGCTCTGTTTTAAAACCATCATTATCTTGAGCATTCACCATTTCAAAATAAAGAGAATTTAAATTTATATTTAGTATAAAAAATATAACAATGCAAATGGAAATTATACAGAAATGATTCATTACACTTTCTGTTACTGTAATAACATCGCAAAGTATAAAGATATTGTTTTTTCCTTTCATTTATAGAACTAGTAATGCTTATTTAATATCATTATAGTTAAGATTCGCTTTTAAGGCGTCCTAAGATGAAGATGAAGATGAAGATCATTGATATTAAACTAATTTGAAATCCAGATAATATCTTTCGCGTTAATTTGTCTTGCTTAAATCCTGACGAATCATGATAAAGATTGTTTCATTTGGTTAAACACCTTAAAGTTGTTACCATTAGGTTACTTCAAGATATCCTCGAGACATGGATTCAAAATACGAATAGTGGTTTACTAATAGTGGTTTACTTGCACAGTACAAGGGTGATCAGGTTCTTTATTAATTATAATAGGTAAAACAAGGATTTATGATATATCAGCCTTTTTGATTTACAAGACCAACCAGCAGGGGGTTATACTTATACCCTTGATGAGATAATTAATGAACGAGATGTCTTCTAATTCTACTAATGTTTCCTCGGAGTGCGACTGCATAGATGAAGTACATGATGACAAGGGCCAACAGAATAAACATAAGCATGTTAATGATGAATATATTTACAAGGATTGGTACAAATAACTGTTCATCGACAAAACAATAAAAAGCATTAATAAAATGTTGATCTGATTCCGCTAGTTTTCTTGTTTTAACTTTATCAAAATAAAAATATGAGTAAGACTATAGAATGCTCTGGGTGCCAACTATCGTTACCGTTTTTGTGTTTTCAGGAACATAAAAATCTAGGCTTCGGGTTTGGTTGCCTCTTGGGTCGTCTGTACTTCTTGTGATTTCTATATCTTTGGAAAATTCTGATGGCTGTCCGTCAAATAATATCCTAAATGGAATATCGTTAGCACCGTCTTTTGAATCTAATAATCCTCTTGGTACGTCAAAGGCTAGATTACCTCCATCTGGAGCATTAACACTCAAGCCCAAGGTGTTATTTGAAAGAGAAAATGAAGATGTTGAAGTTACATCCTGGCCGTGAACATCGATGAATCCGAAGACCAAAAATGGATGATCAAATGAAATTATGGCCAATGAAGAGGAAACAGACTCGGGTCCTATAACAAATAACCTATCCTGAGATTTAGTAGAAATATAGGCTCTTTGAGTATCAGAATCAACTACTATATTCTGAGGGATTATGTTTAGATCGATTGGTGTGATATACTCGTTGGTTTCTCCATTTATCTTGTCAATATTTTGACTTCTTGGATGAGTGATGTATACGGTATGATCTTTTTCATCCACAGCAATTGCTTGAGCGGGAGAAGATAAGGGTATTTTACCAATTATTTGATGACCAATTGTATCAACAACTGTAACAAAATAGCTACCTCTGTTGGCAACATAAGCCTTGTGATACAAACTATCTAGGGCAATATCCCATGGTCCGATCCCAGTTGCTACCTCACCTGTTACTTGGTTAGTTTCTGTAGATATGAAAGTGAGTTTATTTCCAGTCAAACTTGCTACAACTAGAGTATTTGTAAGTGGGTCAACCTGTAGAGCCATTGGATGATTTGCAACAGGAATTTCTGCAATGATTTCATCATTTGTTGTATTAATTGCCAATATTTCATTGGCGTCAGCATATGCGGCGTACAATATCTTATTTTGAGGATTATAGTCCATAGCCCATACTCCCCTTACAAACTCTGCTGCTGTTAGTACTCTATCAGCTAAAGGAGTTGGAGTAGAATAGACTGCACCCGGTAACTCTATTATATTTGAAAGATTGTTTGTCTTTTTATCGTATACCTCTATCGTTCCACTCTTAAATGGTGCAAGATAAACTTTGTCTGGAGGTACAGATATGGCATCTATAACACCTCCTTTTGAGGTTGAATTAATCACATTAACTATTTCGTTGTCTGTAGTGTTAACTACTGATACACCTGACTCTATCATACTCGAAACGTAAAGTAAACCATCCTGATCATCAATTGACATTCCCATGGGTCTTGGTACTTCAATTACATCTAGTATGTGATGTGCAAATACGGTGTTTGATGATAATGAGGATGTACCAAAATATATTATAAAACTTAAAAAAAGTAATCCAAAAAGAACAACAGGTTTTTTGTCATTCATTGAGGGCTAATACAATTAGCTCATATTAAAAAATATTGGAGTTTTTTTGTTAAAGAATCATAAACGGATATCATGTAATCACATGGCCTTTTCAATTAAACCATTCCTTTATTAATTTGAACATGTATATGACATCGTTCTTATAACCTATATTCACAGATAAGAAATAAAAAACGGCCTTTTAAAATTTTGTTTATCTAAACAGGCAATAATCGTAGTGTAACTGAGCGAGTCAAAAGAAAGGAGAGAGGTTGTTGTCTAATTTACTATGACTGTTCCAACCATTGCTGGATGTAAAGTACAAAAGTATGGATATTCTCCTGCGGTATCAAAAGTATGTTCAAAAGTCTTTCCTTTGCTGATGAGGGCGTTTGGTCCTGCCAATCCAGAATCAAATAATTTTCCAGCATCGGCTGCTCCAACGGTTCCAGAGGTTACAGTATGAAAAGCAGTATCATCATTTGTCCAAACAACTGTTTGACCTACAGTAACTTCAACGGGATTTGGACTATATGCGTCATCGGTCAGTACAGATGCGCCAGGTACAATGGAAACTTGAACTTTATCTGGGGTTGTAGAAGTTGTTGCATTAGTTGCATTTTGAGCGGTAGTGGAGTTAGTAACATTTTGAGCGAAGGCTACAGTGGGAGTAGTAGTTGAATCACCGTTCGGCAGGACAACAACAATGCCAAGTACTGCTACAAGGCTAGCTATTAGAATAATTGAAGCAATTACCATAATATTAGTATGATTTTCACATAATTAAATTTAATCAATTTTCTACCAAATCAAGATTACAAAAATTAAAAAATAGGCGCAAATAGTAGTGTAATACCTATTTCATATTTTTATTTATTCCAAATCCGCATCTATCCATAAATCTAAAAGATATAATTATGTTCAAATTATTTTATAATAACATAATCTAATTTGATAAAACCCAAGATATTTCAAGTCCTTAGAATAGAGTTCGCCGGTAAATTGGTTTTATTTTTAGATATTAGTTTTTCTGTATTGATAATAGCGTGACAAGGAAACTTTGCCACATAATTTAAGTTAACAAAGTGAGATTACATTTAGTAATAATTTTATACTAATTATTCATTGATTGTGATTTCATCTACAAACAGAGTCAATAATGAAAAGACAAGAAAAAATAAATATTTTATTTGTTATTGAGATGGCATTTGGTGTGTTCTGTTTTGCATCATCTTTTGTTCATGTAACATAAGTGGATTATCGGTATCGTTCTGTAGCATTTGGTGTGTTCTGTTTTGCATCATCTTTTGTTCATGCTGAACAGAGTATGAATCTTCAATTAAAGGTGCAACCAGAATTACAGACAAAGTAATTGCAAAAACGGTTAATAAGCTTGTACCCTCTCTTGTTGCTTCTTTGTTTCTGAAACCGAACATTACATTACTTGGTGAAAATCAAAATATATAAGATTTTTGTATAAACCAATCATTCAAGTTCAGGGCCTATTCAGCACCTGCACATTGCCGGAGTACAATATTCTTTTCGATTCTCTCTTTGATGTATGAGGTTCTTTCCTTCAAATAGAACCATTGCCTGCAACTTGGTATGTATCAGTTATAGGGTGTGTAATGTCTGTCTGAACCGTGTATAGCAGTAGAGTCTTATTATCTTTAGCGTCTGAAATTAGTTCAGTTTGCAGATCAATTCCAAGAGCCAAGAAGTTATTGTCAAAAAGAATTTCAAGCAATTTTATGTTATAGATTACATATGCAATTTCGTTAATTTTAATTCTTATGTTGTATTCACATATTTCCTTTCATCTTTAGCCAAAATCCTAAAGGATTTGAGAAATTACTCTTTTATTTATCATAAAGAATTAATACTCCAGAGCGGGATTACCTTCACCACATAATTGTTTTTATTATGATGTATACAGCAACAGTAATCAGCAATATTGAAAAGATACGAGTTAAAACTATTTTTGAAGCTCTCGATGATAGTGCTGTTCCAACTTTTCCACCTACAATACCACCAAATATTAAAAGTATGGCTATGATGAAATTTATCTGACCTGAAAGTGAATAAGTTACAGCAGTGGTAAGACCAAAAAAGCTTACTGGCAATAGAGATGTCCCAATCGAATTTACAATATTTACATCCAGATACATCAGAGATGGAACGATTAAAAAACCACCCCCTATTCCAAAATATCCAGCACCTAATCCTACTAGAAAGCCCATAATTACCATTTTTACATTTTTATGTCCTGCATTAGTAACTGAATTATTTTCTTCTATATCTAACTGATCCTTTTGTAGGTTATCTTTTAATGATTTTGTTTTCTTGAAGTGAACACCTAAGTACCCTTTCATATTCTTTTTTTCTATTAGCATTTTTATTGCAATAGTAATCATAAATAGTGCAAACAAGATTAAAAGACTACTGGCGGGTGTTAGTAAACCCAGCTGGGACCCTATCACCGTTCCCACTACTCCAGGAATAGCAAACAGTAAGCTTTTATTTAGTAGAACATGGCCTCTTTTTTTGTGATCAATAAAATTAACCAAGGCATTGATACCTACCACAAGAGCAGAAGTTCCTATTGCTACGTGAGGGTCTAATCCAATTACATAAACTAACAATGGAACTGCAAGAATGGATCCCCCGCCACCTATCAATCCCAGAGAAAGTCCTACAAGTACGCCAATAGCAGTTATTAAGGATATGAGTATAGAATAATGAAATACATCAGGTGAAATTATCTGTAAAAACCCCACTCCTTGCAAAAGATTCGGTAGTAATACAGTTTCAAGTTCTAAAGCATTCATTTCAAAAAGCGAATACAATAGATATACAGGCCAGAAAAATACCGCTTCTTCTGCTGTCGTTGTTGGTATTATCACCTGCTAGTCTACTCCTAATTACAAGGTTAAAATCAGTTCAATTCTAGATTTAATTTGTCCTACTATTAGGTAATACTACATCTGTTTGGACCCATTTCCAATTCAAAAATCTCAGTTAATGGATATGATTTTTCACCATTGTTAATGGATATGATTTTAGTATAATTAGGCGGAGTTGCCATTACTTTTGAAGACAGTTTCTGTACAAATTGTTCTTTTGTTAAGTGTCGATTCAAAAACATTCCCTCTTCTTTTATTTCACCGAGTGTAGTAGATAAAATTTCGTTTGCCTTAACATCTTTGTCAAAATGAGAGGGCAGTATCACTGTATCATTTGGTAGGATAGCAATCTTTTGATTTAGCGTATCATACAAATTCTCTGCGAATTCTTTGGCTTTATCTCTCAAGTCTGGTCTCCCGACTCCATTTACAAATAAAGTATCACCAGTAAATAGTAATTTTGTAAACTTGTCATAGGCATTTACGTTACTGACGTCACCTTCAACCAAAAAAGAGATGGATCCTGGTGTATGACCTGGGGTATGAATTGCCTTTAGTTTGATATTTCCTACTGATATGATGTCACCATCTGTAACTTGTGTATTACCAATTGTTTCCTTAGAATAACTTTCATAACTACTTTGGAGATATTGTGCTCCCGTTTCCTCCGCTAGTGATTTTGCAGCAGAGACATGATCGGCATGCTGATGAGTATCAATTATTTTTACGATCTTTGATCCAATTTCAGCTGCTTTATCTAAGTATCCATTTATAGGATATACTGGGTCGACTATTACAGATTGACCAGCCGAGTCCAATAGATATGACATACAACCTTTACCAATCCTTCTAAATTGAAATAACCTTATCTTTGAAGATTCATCTTTATCACCAATAGAATATTCAGATGATGCAATTTCAGCTGAAAAGCTCCACGCTTTTAATCCACCTTCTAGTGAACTAACATTGTAGCCGTATCTTTCAAGAATATATTTTCCAATTGTAGACCTATTTCCATGTGGACAAATTGTCACTATTTTTTTGTCTTTTGGAATAACAGCCAAGGATTCTGGATTGGCCAATTTCCCTAATGGAATGTTTTTACTACCCACTATATTCCATTGATTGAATTCATCAGGTTCTCTCACATCAAGAAGAAACAGATCTTCTCTGTCTTTTTCTGAATCTATTAATTTTTTTAAATCCTTTGGAGATATGTCTCTATCTAGGGATTCGTTAAACTGCCATTTCCATGAGGAAATCCCACCTTCTAAATATCTTGTATTTAGCCCTATTTGTCTCATCATTTCTGCCATTTGTTTTGGATAGTTTTCTTCTTCTTTTTCTTGTTCTCCGACTAAAACTATTTCCATATCTTTTGGCAATCGAGGCATAATTGTTCTTTTGGTTTCTTCATTACAGACTGCACAAGCAGAGCCGGGAATATGGCGCTTTTCAAAGTTTTTTGAATCTCTTATGTCAAATAGCAGTAATGGAACTCTACTATCGAGTTTGACTTTTAATTCATCAGGTGTAATAGAGAGATCGCTATTTTTTAATAATTTATGTTGGTTCATAATATCTATACTTGAAAAGGCGAAAATGATATTTCTAAAAGACGTTTACATTGTACTTATTTGCAAGTATACTCTTCATACAATGGATAAGCGTTAGATGTATCACCACCAGAAAACGAAAAAAACTTCCACCGTATCTTTTAGAATAAACAAAGAGTATGATGAAGCATTAAGAGCAGAGGCAGAAGAAAAGAAAGTGAGCATGAATACACTCGTAAATCAGATTTTTGGAGAATATGTAGACTGGAATAAATACGTGAAAAGATTTGGAACAATAATTCTAAGCCGAGAGGCATTTAAATTACTTTTAGAAAGCTTGGATGATGACAAAATAAGAACTCTTGCAGTAGATATTGCAACAAAAGCACCAAGGGAGTTTATTCTCTTTAAATGGAAAGAAATTGACCAATCACACGTGATTGGCTTTATTAAAATGTTTTTTGATCATTGCGGATATGGCCAATACGATCACCAGGTTACGGAAAGTAAAGTAAACAAATTTAGCATACGACATGAATTAGGCAAGAAAGGTTCGATATTCTTAAAAATATATGTAGAAACTGTAATTAGGGATACGCTGGGAATAAAATGTCAATCAATTATTACTGATAACTCTGTTACGATAAGTTTTTGAAAAGATAATGGTTCTAACCATCATCTATATAGGTGAATATCCATGGTTATCTTTTTCATTTCAATTTAGCATTTACTTTAATTATATGACTCATACTGTAAATAGCCGGACATCTTTCTTCAGCCATGATTTATTAGTTGTCTAAGTTGTTGCCTATCTACGCTAGTAGTAGTAGTAGCAGTATCATCAATATCAATTTCAAAATTTATACCCTCTGTGATAGGCTCATCTGAGATATCAAATGTTTTGGCAAAATTGATATTACATTCTGCATTTATCTTCAGTTTTTCAAGTTTAATACCTTGTTTTGACAGGACAGTCATGAATGTGGTTATAAAACATGAAGTGATTCCTGCAACACAGTAACCCATAGGTCCTAATCTATTACCACCTCCTCCTAAAAATGACGGTGAATCGATTTCAATGACTTGCCTGCCATTCTCATATGCCAGTTCTGTTTTGAATTGATATCCTTTCTCAGTATCAAAATTCCACTCTCCTTCTAGTTTAACTGGTTTCTTTAAAGACTGTTTGTCTTTTTGTCCGTTTACTGTGGTTTTTTGTATTTTATCGAGGTTGATATTGTTTATAATATTTGCTGTGGTCATGATAATAATATATTTCCACAATCATTAATTAATATGCCCTATTCAATTTTTTTTAAGAATGCTACTTTATAAAAGTAGAAAAGAAAATAGAAATTTAATATATCAATTATTGTGATTTAGCGATAAACCACCATTAACTAATCATATGAAGTCAACAAATCTTTTTCTAAATAAATAAATGATTAGTAGCTTAAAGTCTGGTTAAAGCTACCTGTATGTTTTTCAGTCTGATTGGTTACACTCTGATTCACCATGAAAGGATGTTGAACTTGCTGTATTTGTGGTGGAAATACTGGTAGCGTGTCCACCGGGTTCCAATTTAGGATAACCTTACCGTATGATTCAGATAATTTTGCTAACCATTCTTTTTGTTGTTGTTCATTTAACAATGGGAATTTTGGATTTGCTCTATCTGGTGAAAATTCTTCTTTATGGTAATGCCAATTTGGTTTTTCTCTATCGGGTATTGCTTGATAAGTTTTAGAATCAATCATATATTCTACTCCTATCAGCGTTGCATTTGGAGAAGTACTATCATATAGCTGACACACCATCATGATTTTGTCATTTGGTTTACAAAAGTGATACACCCTTAAAGTTGGATCGTCAAAGACATGTCTTACTGCAGTTAATGGGCCTGTAGGTGGTCCACCGTAACCGTCTACTGGTTTTGATACATTGGCGGAGGTGGTATTAATTTGAGTTGCATTCATAGGTGATGGAGGGGGAGGGGGAGGTGCGGTATTATTGCCTTGGGCCTGTACAGTACTATATTGCCCTATTGAAAATGCGATAGTATAAATTCCCATGAATAAAACCATTGCCAGGGTAAAAGACATTATCTTATTTCTTTGTGATGTAAGATACCATAATCTTGTGTGATTCATGTATAAACTTCTTGGCAAAATAGATTAAATACTACTCAATATATTATGGCAGAATAAAAGATATTCAATGTCTATCTCCTTGTTGAGGAGAATGAAATTCTTTCTCAAAAAGTAAATTCATAGTTGGGCATATGATGTAATCAATCTTGTTCACTTTCGATAATTTCTTCCATAGTCTTTAGAATGTCTAAATGACTTTGTATAATTCAAAGCATTCGGTTCAATCGTTTCTAAAAGATTGGGAAAATAATTATTTAAAATATGAATTGCTAAACCAGTGATGTGTAAATTCTTGATACATATCCTTTTGCGGAATTGGAAAATTTGTGTCCGACACTATTGTAATCAAGTCCTTATTCTTCATTAAAATATTAAATAAATCATGTTCAGTGACAATACCGACAAACTTATTTTCTTCAAGGACAATGATTCTCCTTA
The DNA here is from genome assembly GCF_047711275.1 of Candidatus Nitrosocosmicus sp. FF01. Lineage (NCBI taxonomy): Archaea > Thermoproteati > Nitrososphaerota > Nitrososphaeria > Nitrososphaerales > Nitrososphaeraceae > Candidatus Nitrosocosmicus > Candidatus Nitrosocosmicus sp. FF01. The sequence goes on from NZ_JBLNIG010000002.1 coordinate 289,009, forward strand.
TCTTTCTTTCATACATCAGTTTCATTGCATCCAAAATGGATGACTTTGATGATAATGTAATTATGGGATGACTCATAAGCTCACTAACAGGCATCTGAAAATTCCCTAACTGTGTTGTACTTAAAATTCTGATTATATCTCTTTCAGTTATCACTCCAACTGGATTATTGCTTTCATAATTATCAACAATGACGACAGACCCTATATTATTATCAAACATAATCTTGGATATTTCGAGGATATTTTGATTTTGTTCCGCAGTTTTGACATTTTTATTTAATATGTCCATAATGCTGATAGATTCTAGACTCATTTGCTTATGATCGCCCTTTGATCTATTTAGATATTAGCATGACTTTATAAAATCCGTAAAACACATCATCTATAGAGATACTGATCTATGCCCCATAGAGCGGTACGATTTTTCTTTAATATTTTGACAAATATAGAGTCTTGCTAATGTATCATGGCTAAATCACCCTACATCTAAAGATGATGAATACACTAGATGGTCAGATGATTTTTTTAGTTAACTATCAGTTATTAGATAAAATATCGTTTGTTTTTATATCCTAATCTAATCTCGTAATAGTTTGAAGATTTATAAATTATTAGGTTTAATTTATCTTGTTAAGAGCTACTACTGCTTCGGATTATCTGATGTTAAAATTTTGATTGTTGAAGAGTTCACCAGATTTCATTTTTATGTTTAAAAACATATTCTATTAACTTTTTTGCAACCTTATCATCGATAGCAACAATATTATCCTTTAGGGATAGTAGACTGTTTGAATTTAACCAGTCTATATCGCTTTTAAAATTATTAAAATCTAATCGGCCATCATTACCATATATTTCGTGATATAGTTCACCTACCGATAATTCGGTCTCATTAATTCTTCTATCTTGATAAGAATATAGTTGAATACAAACTCGCAAAATTTCACTTCTATTTGGTGATGGTTTCTCTTGATTACTATTATTATTCATATTTTTATTTAATGTAGTATTTCTATCCTTTATCTATTGTTGTGATTTTCGTTAATCGGCCAGTTATTGTTTGCATATCGAGTTTTAGTTTAGATCCATAGGAATTCATAAATAAGTATTTGACCCTCTAGGAGCAATATTCAAACATTATGGCTTTATTAGCATATTCACAGTTATGCTAAAGCGATTAAATTTCAATACAAATAATTTCAAATCAAATAGAAACCTAAATATCGTTATTGTAATATTATCGTTATGACTTTAGTGTTTTCCAATATTTTAGTACCTCATGACGGAACCGAGATATCCGATGCGGCGCTTACTAAAGCGTATCAAATTGCCAAAGTATTTGGCTCTAACCTTACACTTTTGTTTGTCATAGAAGATAGGTCTGTTTTACTGGATCAACTGAATCCTTTTGTAAAGGAAGAAACACAAATAGAACGAACAGAAAATCAGATTGTAAATATTTTGAGAAAAGGGGCTGAAGCCATGTTAAAAGATAAGATTGTCAAGGCAAAAATCACAGATATCAAAGTAATTACTGAGGTAGCCGTTGACTCTTCTGTTTCTAGAAGAATTTTAGAGTTCGCCAAAGAGAAAAAGGTGGATATAATCATCATGGGAGCTAGAAAACTTGAAGGCTTTGAAAGACTTAAAGCCCTAGGAAGTGTTGCAAGAAAGGTTTCTGAGAGGGCAAAATGCCCAGTAATGTTGATCCATTAGTAAATAATATCATACAACAGTAATTAGTAATGCTAGCTAAATACATACCATAAAATTTGATCTTCTGTATCAAATACTAGGAAGAGAAATAGTGTTGTAATGTTTTTTGATCAAAATCATATTCTTTTATTTTCTATGAGCCAAGAGATGAAGAAGAGAGTGTTATCATAATAATAATAATATACACAATCATTATATATGATAGAGCGTTATGACGCATTTCAGACAAGTTTACCATGTTCTGATTATTCGATCAGATCCACAAAAAAACTACTCTTAAATATATTTATAATACAATGAGAAACAATATCAGAATACAATTGGCTAATAAACCCATTTTCCTGATAATCGTGTTATTTGCATTATTAAATTCCATGGTCGCTGTCATGCTATTATCCTCCTATTCCGATGGATATAGGAAATATTGTTTATAGTTCAGAGATTCCTCACCAAGATGAAAATATCACAGGTGGAGAACAAGAAAATTCTAATATCTCAGACAATTCTCTTGTAGAAAATGAGTCCTCTAAAGTCAGCAGCAATTCAACATTAATAACGTCAGGCTGTACACCTGGTTATGGATACGACAAAAATAGCCCTAACCCGGTTTGTATACCACTTGATGGAAGCGAAAAACCTGAAGGGCTTGTCACTTGCATGGCTTTAGGCTGTCCTTATAATCCTCCTAACTTAAATGCTGGACCACCTGCAGAAAGTAATAATAATAGTCTAATCAAACAGTAGCATTCAAACTACTATTTACCAATTCCACTTATCTTTCTATTGAATTAATAGAGCCTGTCCAAAGTAAACTCGCGATTTGTCGTATTAACTTCGTTTATTTAAAAAAGTTACAATATATGCACTTTGTATGATATTTCACCCAAATACAAAAGATTTAAAGAATTCTTTTGTATAATGACTGACCCTAAATAACTGATGTGAATGTTATAATGAATTGGACTGAACCTTTTTTGCGTGGAACATAGCGAAAGACTTAATATATAATTATAGTCATAGATAATTCTGTCTAATACTATATCTATTATTAAATAGGAGATCACGATGTTCTATACAAACACATAATTTCACATCTTATTACTAATGTACATACAGTTTACTTTTTTGACTGAAGGTTCTTAAAAGTCAAAATCATTGAATGATCCTTTAGCATCGATTTTTCAGGCTTCATGTTTAAATCAGCAAAAAGCTTTGTTAGTAAAGCGCCCATATATAGAGAACATTTTTGACCTAGATTGTGCTGTATCCTTATCTCGACACTATTTTCAGAATTGATTATCGTGTTTGTAAATTTAGAGGCAGAAAGCCATAGTTTTATTACATCTATGATAGCATCGACATCATTCCTACCATGAATAAATGAAATAGCATCTCTCATACCAGTATAACAAGAGGTTTTGGCAGCTCTGATTATATCTTCATCAGAAACCTGTTCGAAGATACTTCGTACAAAAGGTTTCTGCAAAAAAACAAAGCCTATATCACTTACAAACTGATCCCACGTAACGTATTTTCTTAGGACTTCATTTATTATGCTTGAAACAGTCTTATTTTCTTGATCCGCCTGAGTAGAGATTTTTTTATATGTATCAGATGGAATGCGAATAGCTGTATTAGTTGTACTGGTGCTTTGTATTTTCGGGTTTGTAGTACTTTTTGGCATTACTTTAGTCATAGTACGACGTTATTATTCATTGTTATGCATCTGAATATAAAATGACTAGATGTATATATAGAAAATGGCCGATTCCAAAAGAAAGAATTGAAGCTTTCATTATTACGTCACAGTTTTAAATGAAAACTCATCTTTTATGATTGATTCAGGAACTTTAGAATTTATAGACACCAATTCTGCGGTTATAGTATATTCGGAATCGCCGGAAAGAATTGGGGCTTCTACATGGTATGCTCCAGTACTACTAAAGTCCGGGCCATAGACGAGAGTTTCATTTGCATTGCTTTTTATCAATTCTAAAGGTAGAGATTCACCATTTGTCACAAATGTATCCGAGAATAATGTGGTATTTGCATTTTTTGCAATAGTGATGTTGTAGGCTAATGAAGTAGTTTTATCCAATAGTATCGTTAATGGTTGAAAATCAAACAATGTTCTAAAATCCGTTGTAAGGTTGAGAACTTGGCCTACACCTGAAGACATTTCAAAATAATGACCTCTTTCATATGAATCGGCTACTGACACAATTGCTTGTCTCCATGGATGGATAATGCAGTGATAAATATAATTTCCCGGCTTATCAAATGTATACTGAAAGAATGAATTGGAAGTAGATGATAACACTCCAGAGTTAAAAATAGCACCTGCATCCGAAGCATCAGGTGCACCGCTTGTTACTGTATGAGGCTGACCAAGGTCGTTGTTAAACCAGCCTACCGTTGTACCGATTGGAACATTAATGGCTGGAGGATAATAGTGATATGGACTGTCTCTTTGAGCGGCACCAGGAATTATACTAACTGCATATATAGCAGGGGTATTTTGAAGAGTGGACATACTTCCGATTTGAGCTTCTGATTCAATTACCGTCAGGTTTGTACCCGTACCTATATTCGGTACAGTCAAAGCTAAGAGCACCATAAAGAAAAATAGTCTTCGCGTTGAGAGAATATTTTGAATTAATCGTATTATCTATCAATCCAAGTAGGTAGTATATATTTTTGTTGTTCATCGTATACCATATAACTACATTGTATAACATTGTAACAATAACATGAACCGAAAATCTTGGCGGGGGAGGGAGGGAGGGAGGGACGGAGAACGCCAAATAATATCGACATTTCTTATAATGTTAAAATACCTAGATAGTATAATCTATCTTCAACTTTGAAATAGAATTGGATCTTTGTGTTTCATTACGTAGTCATAATTCTTTGGCTATTTGACCCGGATTAAACGGATTCGATAGAATTTATGAAAGTGAATTTTCATACCTATTTTTATAAATTTAGGCAACCATTTTGTTAAAACTTGTTTGATTATCATCAAAAATAAAAGTGTGCGGTGCTCCTCTCATATCGTCCACCACTTTGTTACCAATCATCTTTCCAACCTTTAAGCCCTCTTCGCAATCCTGCATTAGATGAATCCCACCGCTAAATCTTGATAGATTAGCATCATCTGCGCAGGATTTATAAAACTCTTTTTCTTGAGGAAATATCTCACTTAATATTATCGATGCCGCACCAGAAAACGTAGAATGACCTGAAGTGTATCCGGGAAAGTTTGGTGTTGGAATTTCAGTGACCAGTTCTTGTACAGCTTGAAACGGTCTTTCTGTCCAGTATTTAAATTTGGTATACCATGTGCTTACACCAGCATCATACATACCTATATTTAGATAAGCAAATGCGCGTGCACTTTCTGTAATGTTGAGTCCCTGGGAAGTAATATTAGCACTTAATATGCTATTCCAGATAGCTGGAGGTGGAATGTCTCCCCAAAAATGTATGTCTTGTAACTGTTTTGCCGTTCTATTTTTTGATGCCTCGACTATATCCAGAACTTGTTTTTTGTATTCATCTGATTTGCAGTCAAGTGGTGGTGGAGGTTGAATTTCAGCACCAGAGTTCAGTATGATTGTTTTCCATTGACCTGCCATAGGTTCTAGAGGATCAGTTCCTGTCCATTTGCATTCACCAACAGGTATAGTTCCGTTAAAAATAGAATCAGACTCATCAGTTTCAGCATATGATATAACTTGTTTTCCTACCGATTGTCCAAACTGAAAGGCTTCGGAAGCTTTGATGGTATCGGATAAATTATAATCACTACCTGTATTGTTTTGATTTTGTAGAGTTGGTGTCAAAAAAAAGCTACCGATTCTTTCTTTCATATCTGGATAAAGATATGATAACACTTCGGATGCAGCGCCACCTACAATCTCTCTTTCCTTACCTGTGAAATTCTCTAAATCCACATTTTTTGAAGAAAGCAAAGCATCATAGATCGAGATATGAACCAGGGCATATGCACGTGCCAAAGCAGGAGGAGATAATTTGTGTTCTAAAGAAGCATTGGTGGTAAAGGCATTCCATTTTGAAACAGGATTATTCTGATCTGTAGATGCATAAATAGTGTTAACATCATAGTCAACTGTAAATAAAATAGCAATGATAGACAATAAAGATATTATTACTAGCAGTGGTAAATAGCCATAATAAGAATAACTATGTTTGAAACTATTCATCGGAAAGTGATATTTGTCAAACTGAGTATTAATCTTTTTTGGTTACCATTCTGTAAACCATTTTAGGCAAAAATAGAAATAGTTGAGCTCAATTTTATGATACCTTTTTATAAATTAAATAAATTTCAAACTAAATTGAACTTCGAGGGTGGTACAAATAGCCTTAAACACTCCAGCAGGTTCGGTCTTTGCACAGGCTGACAATAATATTGTTGTTCACATAAGCAGTGGAGATCCTCAGAGTACATATGAAGTACATGTTGCCAACATGGGTTAACACTGGCTAATCACTTTCAAGATGCAGGAAGAAATTTAACTGTATTTCTTGATGTAAATGGTGTTCATCTGGCGGTCAACAGCCCGCCTGCAGGGTTGGAAAATGCATCTGCTTCACTCAATGAATTCATTACAAACGCGGGTTCAGTGATTGTGTGTCCAATGTGTCTAGAGGCTGCAGCCTATGCATCTGAGGATGTCAAAACAGGGGCCGTAGTAGCAAATCCTGAAGAAGGCACAATGTTGCCAGTACTAAATGGAAACGCAATAGTAATAGTAATAGACTATTAGAATCCATTTTATTTTTTATTAAAATAATAAATGTGAGTATGATTTACGCATGATAATGAAAAAGGACATTATAAAAATACAGTCTTTTAGAATAAATTTTGCCAATACCTATTGTTACAGTTTACCGGTGGTACTACTAATATCATGTACGCTATTATTTAGTAATGCTTATGGGTTTATTCTAGCAGGTGCAAATTCAAACCTAATCTTGCAAATTCCAACTTCCTCATCTAACTTTACCAGCGGTCAAATGGTTATGGATCATTCTCAAATGGATCATATGAATATGAATATGAATATGAATATGAATCAAACAGAGATGTTAAAACGTGGAGATATAGCAATGAAATTTAATCAAAGTAAAATTTCTCATCAATTTGTAATTACTCCTAATGGAGGCCAAATCAAAATCTCTGCTTTGGACAACAACGATAATCAAACAGTCTCTCAAATTAAAGACCACATAAGGAATATTCAAAAAGAATTCTCTGAAGGTAATTTCAATAGATCATCATTTATCCATGCTACAACTGTGCCTGGAACAGAGGTTATGACCGATAAAAGGAACTTGATTGATTATAGTATTATTGAAATGAATAATGGGTCCAGTTTAATTTTAGAGTCAAACGATACTGAGGTAATTGATGCAATAAGCCAATTCATGGAGTTTCAAGCAATAGAACATAGAGGCCACTAGTTTACGTGGCAGAAGTCAGGACTAGATAAAATTATTTTATCTAATTAAATATCCGCTCGATCTAGTTATTTTTTTATTAGTTTCGAGTTTATGTGGTGGAGCTTGACAGGTCGACGGTAAAGTATAGAAAAGATAAACCGCAGTAATTTCATATATTTTTGAATCTAATGCTTTTCTTTTGATTATGGATGAAATACAAATTTTTAGGATACTATTTTTAATATTCTATAAAGTTTTTGGTTACTAATATATATTACATAATTTATGGTAAATAATTACATCTAATGACTAGGTTAAAAATGCTTTCCTTGTATATACATGGACATTAAGAACAATACTTAAATCAGGTATGACATGAGATTTTTTCTAGTTTATTACAAAGAACACCATAGCAAAAAAATTATTAGTTAAAGCTTAAGAAACAAATCTTATCTTAAACTCATCGGCAATGTTGTCCTCAATAACATCCGTTCCAATCGAGACCAGTTTTGCGGTCATTGTATATTCGCCATCCTCAAAATTTCCTTCAACATGATAGGCTCCGGTGTTAGGGTCTGACATGTCAGGACCGTAAACATTTGTATTGTTCATGTTACTATTTGAGATGAATTCAACCTGAAGATTGGTTCCGCCTATGACCTGAAAAGTGTCGGTGAATACAGTTTGATTACTAGCGTTATCAGAAAGCTCAATGTTATAGACTAAAGGTGTAGTAGGATCGACTGCAATGTTAATGGGTTGAAAGTCAAACAACGTTCGGTCATATTGAGTCTTGTTTATTGTCCAAGAAGGGCTGTTATTATTATCAGATTCAAGATTTGCACCAGATTTCATTGTAAAGTAATGACCCGTTTCTGAACCATCTCCAACATGCACTATTCCGTACATATATGGATGAAGTGTACAATAGTATGCATAATCTCCCGGATTAGCAAAGGTTGCCTGATAGAATCCTCCATACGGTAGAAATCCCGAATTAAATAATTGTCCAGAGTCTTGTGAGCCAGGCATGCCACTGGTCACAGTATGAACTTGACCCGGGTCATCGTTAAACCATACTATAGTTATACCTGTAGGTATAGATACCAGTGGTGGAACATAGTGAATCGATGCGTTTGTCGATACGGCACCGGCAGGAATATCTATAACATATGTTGGCAATACCTGTTGGGGAGTTGGTATGGGTGCCAATCCTATCTGGGCAAAGGAACTATTCATTGGTAAACTACTAACTGCCAGGGAAGTGATTGTAAACAATAGCAAGCATATGGTAAATTTCTTATAGAATATAGTTTTCGCAAACATTTCTATAAAATATGCTAACACTTTGGATAATTATAAGGATTTTGATTGCATTTAGTAATACTTGGTAATTAGATATCGATGTTTGCAAGATAATGTATATGAATATTCAAATATATGATACTACTACCACTGCCTCTACTAGGGGTCATAAATTAATAACAAGTATATCCAGAAAGTTTTCTAAACTACTACCTAGGTGTAAACATCAAGTCTAAATGATGTAATAAAATTATCATGAAATGAATATTAAGCATATTGAATTGATGGCAATGCCGGAATTTTGGATCGCGTAAAGATCTAATCAACTCAATACCCCAAATACTACAAGAGATGATACTGATGAATTGAAAGTCTACAAGGGTTACATCATCAAGTTCCGCATCATTGTCACAAGACTAGGGTGACTCCTCCGGATATGATCTAATCTATTGAGCAAAAAGTTATGGGAAATCCTTTTGAGAGTTAGATATAATCTAAACTCAACGAGACCTAGTTGATAATCTCCATTCATTTAGGCATGTCTAATTTTTTTCTATTGTATTTATGTAAATCGTAACTTTTTGAGGGCCCTGTTAACTTAAGCGTTTGAATTAGGGTAAATTTGAATTGTCATTGAGCCAAACTACTCACTTTCGACAAGTTTGTTTGGAGTTTATGCACGATTTGAGACATAATGTTCTGATATTATTCATCCTAATCCATATGAAATATTGGAAAACATTTGAAAAATCACGTTAAGTTAACAGGGCCTTTTTGAGTCCAATGAACAGTCTTATATTATTGCATTGATTTCATCAATACGACAAATTCAGGTTATGTGAGAGAATATGTGATCAGAGATGATGTTCATCATGTGGTAACAACTTTTTATATGTGTTACCATTAAAAGGAACTTTAAAGGTGATAATACAGATATAGGAGATTTATGAAAGTGCTAAATCCAGTACCATCATTATCGAAAACCCTATTATAAAACAAAACGCAGAAAGGGTCTTGTTTACCTCTTTTTGCGACTCTGGCATTACTTTTGCTATGACAACAAGTATCATGGCACCTGCAGCGAAACTCAGTGCATAAGGAAGTAGCGGCTGTGCTAAAACAACGAACATTGCTCCAATCACACCTGCCACAGGTTCAACTGTCGACGATAGCTGTCCATACCAAAAGCTCTTAATTTTGGACATTCCATGAGCCCTCAATGGCATAGAAACTGCCAATCCTTCTGGAAAATTTTGAAGGGAAATTCCTATCGTAAGCGATATTGCCGCGGCTAGATCAGCTCCAATGACACCAAGCGATGCTGCACCGAAAGCGACTCCTATGGCCAACCCTTCCGGTATATTATGTATGGTTATGGCCAGCACCAAAACAGTTTTGCTCTCAAAGTCAAAATCTGGTGATCCCACAGAAGTGGAATTTCGGTGTTGATTTTTTTGGTGAAGTTGTCTAATTATAATGTCTGCAATACAGATTACCATAGCACCTAAGATAAATCCAATGGCCACAGGAACCCAATAATAGGGGTCGCCATCAGACTGAAATGATGGAGTAATTGAGGGCAGAAGAAGAGAAAAGAAACTCGCTGCCAACATAATGCCGGCGGCAAATCCCAAAAGTGCATCAAAGAACTTTCTATTAATACTACGAGTAAAAAATACAGCGGAAGCGCCAATGGCAGTAATTGACCATGCAAAAAAAGTTCCTATAATAGTTTGATCCAATGGATTCAATCCGCTAAAGAAAGAAACATCCATGATGGTCTAGTATGAAAATTATATTAAACTTTGATTAAAGTTTTGATGAATAAATCTATTAAAAATAAATCGAAAAACCTTGGTAATCTATGATGCGATCTAATTCTAGTTATCAAATAAGATATTTAGAATTTAAATCCTAAATCGACATTTATTACAATATGAAGATCGAGTATTTTTCGGTATTTGAAGATTACAAAGCTCACCGGTTACTCGAGGAGCTAGACGGCAAACCTAGAATTAGAGACCATGTCTATGGGAGATTGCAATTCAATATTACCAGAGATGAACACGATTACTTGAAGCTACATGGTGTTGGCTTTATGATTTTAGAACCCTAAGAAAGAAAGAAACTCTACAGGTAATTGGATTCATTCAAGGAAAAACACTTGCCCAAAGGATGATGAAATACAAATCAGATATCTTGAACTTTGGTAAGGCCTAATACTAGAAAATCAAAAACCATTAGACTATACCAAATGAAGGATTTTCGCAGTCTTAGTTGAGGAGGTGACAGTAACAGGTTTGTTCCAGGTGATCTTAACTCCTTTAGAATGGATTGTAGTTCCATATAAGCGAATATTTGCTTCTCTTATGACTGTAATTTCAATAGTACTGCTACTACTAGCAGGTACAGTATAACGGATAGGAACTATTTCTTTATAATTCGCTCCATCGCCTATGCGTCGTACGGCAAACGTCGGTAGGATATGACATATTCCCAATTTGTTATCATCAAACAATTCACTTGAATTTTGTTTAGGGTTTTTTATTCGATCTAAATATGAATAATACCCACTAGACCCAAATGAGGTACTGATGATAACCCCATTACCAATAACATAATCAGTAAATGTAGATTTGTTCTTTTTATAAGTATTCTTGTCACTGGAAATAGAAATTGAATATCTAATACAACCAGCAAACAGCCCACGCTCCAAATAAACATCGGTCAATATACTAATTACGGGCAAAGTCCCATATCGTTACATCCAACATTCTTTTTTCAACAACTAGCATAATTACCTTTTGCAATTCTTCTCAAAGCCTTTGGAAGATCTTGCAGATGGATTTCAGCCAATCTGCTCTTACTTCCTAAAATTTCATTATTAGGAACACCGATAAACAGCATCGGAATGGTTAATTTTCTCCCATAGTAAGAAAAAGTTCCATCCCCTCCAATAATTAATGCGATGTCTGGGTCTGACTCCGAAATTTTAAAGTCAAGAGACCGTAATATTTCTTGAATTTTTTCTTTTTGAACTTTCGGTCGAAAGGGATGTACAAAGATCTTAAATTTCAAATGTTTTATACTGCAAGAAGTATTATTTTATACCTTCTACAATAATATCTGATTTTAGGATTCATCGGCTATACTATACTTTAGACTGTTTGATTCTTACATGGTAATCTTGTGTATAGTGAATTTGATTGATTTAACGCTGTAAAGAACTCATCATGTATATATTCTGTCAATTTTTATGATCTTAAGTAGAAAGAGAAAATGAATCATAAATTACAATAAGCATGGAAAAGTAAAAAATGATAAAAGGATAATAGAAGGTATCGGACGTATTGCGAGTCCACCCATAATTCTTACTCTTTTGGTAAATCTCGGAACTTATGATTTAGACAGAAATGTTTTGTTTTGGGTTGGAACGTGTTTGCTTATTTTATACAAAACGAGTCCTGACAGCCCAATTATCAGAACCTGAACAATTTTTGAGATCCAATCTAGTCTTCCAATGTAAAATTCAGTTCCTACTATTGGCACACCTACCGTTCTTGATGCGATATATATGAAGATCAGTACTGCTGAAATAGAAATACAGATAACATAAGGGATTTTTTGACTTGTCCTCACTTTGAGAATCCATATTATTAGACCGATATATATGATACCTGAAATTAGGAATAGCATAATTTCAACTATTTTCTCTGTAGTTTCACTGGTAATACCGAATTCAAGTAATTCCATCCAGTCGGTATATTCTCCGTATGCAACTACAAAATAAAGGATACTAATTAACCCTAATAATCCAAATAAAACAAATATAATTAAATTTGTAACATTCATTGAGCTCACTCATTATTGATATTAATTTACAAAAAATAAAATTATATTAAACTCTTCTTTGCTTCTTCAGCATGAGTTATTGCTGCATTTGTGTCACCATCCTTTAGAGCTTTTAAAGAGGCTTCGATTTGCTTTTCAACACTACTTAGATCAGGCTTGTCTTCTAATGCTAATTCTGCTTGGTAGAATGATTTCTTTGCGCCATCATTATCGCCATTATTAATAGAAGCAATGCCTGAGTCAATCGATTGTATGATGTCATTATTTGAGTCACTTGAAGCTCCCGTTTGATTTGAAGTCTGCGTGGTATTGGAGATGTTGGTTTGTCCAAAGGCAACAACACTACCCGAAATCAATAGTAACGGCAGGATAGCTAGTGAAAACAGATTTATTGTTTTCTTATGTTTTTGAGACATGTATTTCATTGGTAGTCAATATTTATTTCTTGGAATAATAAACTACTTATCATTCCCATAAAATGAGAATAATAGACAAATAATAACAATTTAAGTTTAATAAGTTTAATGCTTGAAACTTTGCCACAATCGAATAATTTTATCTTGCTGAGGTCTATTTTTAATGTTGCAAGTAATTCTGTTATTTTTAAAACTTACTTGAATTTCGTCAATCCAAGAGGTATAAAATGATTCACTAGTTCCGTCAATCTTTCGTACAATCTTTGTTTTTTTTAAAACCTTTGTTTGCTCCAATCTATTGACTTTTCTATACGTTGAAGATATGGGTAGCCCTAAAAGAGATGCTATTTGTTGAATGCTATATTCCTTTCCATCAAGCAATTTCAATATGTTTAGGCTAGTTTCATCAGTGAAAACGGATAAGATGTCTTTCGGAGATGGACTATTCAACTCTTTAACACGGCAATTATTACTAGGTACAAAACCAGATATTTCTACAATTTCTTCAATGAATTCTTTACTTTCTTCATTTATAAAACTCAGAGTATCGCCAATAATGGTGTCTCCGATAGTTATCAGTAAGAAGCCAGCTGCAAGATAAATCATAGGAAAATATTTGCTTCTCTTGTATGCTCGAATTGCAAAATAAACCAGAATAAAACCAAGCACTATGTGTATTATTATGACTAGATCCATTACTTCCAATTCGTACTTGATAGGTGAAAATGGATTATGATTTAAAGGTTTATCAAATTAATAGAGAGGTATGAAAATCGAACTTTTGATTGAGTAAAGCAAGTGATTCGGTTTTGTAATCCTGAAATAAATAGATAGATGGAAATATTTTATGATGAATTGTGGATCAGTACTTGAATTTTTTTTTGTCTATCGGATCCAGATAAATAGTCTAGTTTTCCTGGTCAAATCCGTATTGTAAAATATATGTATACGAATAGTGAGATGAATCGGACATAAGAATCTGAAGGTAGGATAAGGTTAGCAACAAGAAAAAAATATTATATATCCAGAACAGCCAATTCCAGCTCTTCTGGATATAACATCATAGCCTAAATGATGTACTTGACATATCGATTTAATAGTATTAAAATTATGCAGCTTAGTTAATATACGAGTGAAATTGAAGTCGCTTAGTTAAACTCTTAGATTATTAGTACTATAACTTCTATTACTATCATAAATGTCAATAAACTGTGAAAGACCTACCGTATCAGAAAAATACTATATATCCTTATCCATGGTTACTAGATATTGAAAATCATCAAAAAGTTTTATTTATTATGGATTATACTGGCTTTTATGCGGTTCGGATATAGAAAACTTGTCCTTTGTTTATCAATATTTGCGATTGGGATTTTGGTAATGCAACCAACATCGTTATCGTCAATTTATACCGTTTTAGCTCAACAGAATTCGACTAGTGGAAGTAATGAGATTGATTTGCAACCAAACATAAACTCTGAGAGTATTTTTAACACAAAAACAATGACATTGGGAAATAACATAAAAAATCTTGTTATCCTTATTCCAAATGAGGGACACCATAGCGAGGGCGAAGATGATGAAGCCAGATTTTTGGATCAACATTTTGTACCAGAAAATGCTGTAGTTAATACAGGTACAACCGTGCAGTGGTTTAATGGTGATGTAGGTCACGAACGCATCATTGATGTAAAAGATACTAGTGGGAACACTGTATTTAATACTGGAGAAATCGTAGATAGCCAAGCATCCCAGGCATTCACATTCAACAAAACAGGAGTGTATAATTATGAGGCAGAGGGTGATCCAGGTGTAACAATGACAGGTTCTATAACTGTAGATAATATTCAATCACCAGCAACCCTCTCTTCTAGTTCAGGGAGTACAACAACAAATTCAAACTCCAGTAACAATATAGACACTGTTGGTATCTTGATGGTCCCTACACAAGATATTGATGAATATCTTTCCCAGCTTACTAGTGCAGGAATTACTGTGGACAATACTTTTGACTTTAAAGACTTGAGAGGCGGACAAAAGGGAACTGGTGATACACAAACGTTGATTGTGTGGACCACAAGTGGAAAAGATTTAGGCGAATCGCTTTCATCACTAAGTGAACTTTCTGCTGACCTACCCTATAGCTAATTTCAATTTTTATTTTATTAATCAATAATTTCACGATATCATGTCCATAATTTAATGGATGATAGAAACAAAACATAAACAAATTTCGCGGTACCTTTTGATTGTTATTATATATTTTTATATGAGTATAAAGCAGTTTTTTCAATGCAAGCCAATCTAAGACAAATAATTTTGTCATTACTTTTATTCTCAACTATTATGGCAGTAACATCTGTTGCAGCAACTCAGGTTTATGCTCAAAGTATACACTCAGAAGTTGACTCAACACCCATTGCTGCTGTTATAATAATGACTATTGATGACCAAGGTAATCCTGTATTCGATCCTGCTACAACTACGATTAAACAAGGCGAAGAACTGTTGGTTTTGAATAATTTAACAGAAACGCATACATTTACAAATGGAAATGGGACAGGAAGTGAGACTGAAGGTAAAATATTTTCAGTACAGATAGCACCGGGAAGTTTTGCAGAATACTTGGCTACAAATATATCTCCAGGTAACTATTCGTTCTATTCAGAAAATAACCCTAATATGAAGGGTGATTTGGTAATAATGCCATAAATTATTTCACCTTTTTGATTCTCATTAAGAAGCATTAAAGTCGATATTTCTTGAATCATTTTTCGAATTTCTAATTGAAATATTTTTTTATTACCAGATTAATAATGGATTCCGTACTCTATATACTCACAGCATCTGAACCCGTCTACCATACGAAACTTAGTCCCCAAATGCCCAAACTAAATGATAAATTATATGGTAACGATATTGTGATTGATCAAAATTAGTCCCATCAAACGATGGTGTCATATTGATTCTAGTTAATATTTCACATTGAATCATATCAAGGCGTCCAAACTATTGTTGAAAATCTTATAATGCAGACACAGAATAATAAAAACAACATAAATGGATGCAATCCATCAATAGAAATATACCTCCAAGTCCAACTTTTGAGTAAAGTCTGGAATGTGAACTTATGAAACGCCTAATGTGATAATATTCTGGCATTAAGTATTTTTTGATTACTAGGAATTATTGTCTTTTGTTGAATAGATTGCAAAATACTTTTGTAATTGCTCCTTCTTTGAATATCATGTTGTTATCGACAAAAAAAGAAAAAATAGATCATAAAGGTTTTGAACCGTGGAAGGTGTCTGAAACTTTGTTTTCTAGTTATGATAAACCATTTGACAAACTAAAATTTTTTATCAATTATGCTATTTTAGCTCCATCGGGTCACAATACTCAACCATGGGCGTTTAGAATATCAAGGGATAATAACACAATCCATCTCTACGCTGATAGAACAAGGGCGTTGGCAGTTGTAGATCCGGACGATAGGGAATTAACAATTAGTTGTGGATCTGCCTTGTTTAATTTGCAGTTAACAATATCGTACTTTGGTTATAGATTCGAAACATCATTGTTATATCAGGAACAATTACGAGAGAAGGGAGCAGAAGAGAAGAACCATGATGATTTATTGGCTACCGTTAGGGTGATAGACATCAATGAAAAACCCGAGAAAACCAAAGATGAGCAACTAAAGAGATTGTTTAATTCAATTACTATCAGAAGAACAAACAGATTCAGATTTGATGATAATAAGGACGTATCACAAGAGGTTCTCTCTAACCTTCAATCCATCGTTCAAAAATATGAAAGTGTCTGGCTTCATATTGAGAAAAACAGTGAGAAAAAAGAGCAATTTGCTAAACTCGTTACGGAAGGAGATATCATCCAAATGTCAGACAAAAAGCTTAGAAGAGAACTAGCTTCATGGCTCCATGCAAATAGAAGTCATCTTAGGGATGGAATTCCTGGCTATGCGTTTGGATTTGGCGATATCATGTCTTTAGCAGGTCCGTTTGTAATACGAACATTTGATTTTGGTAAAGGACAAGCAGCCAAAGACAAGGAACTTGCTATAGGTTCTCCAGTCCTGTTAGTGATAGGTACAAATTCTGATGACACTCTCTCATGGCTAAATGCAGGCCTAGCATTATCAAACATACTTTTGTATCTTAGGTCAGAAAATATATGGTGTTCTTACCTAAATCAGCCTATTGAAGTTCCAGAACTAAGAGAAAGCCTTGGTAGTTTAATTCCTAGACGCAGTGGCACAAATCCACAATTACTATTACGAATAGGGTATTCCAATAGAGAGGTCCTTCCAACTCCAAGAAGGTCAATTGAACAAGTCTTGATTGGTGAAGAAGAAGAAGAAGAAGAAGAAAGGACAAATACTTGGTAGCTAGTAGAGAAAAGTCGATGTTGACTCGTGAGATTCTACAACAAGAAGAAAGTCTTGTTACTAGCAATAACAATAGCTTCTGTTGCAATTGTTGCATACCTTATTATGATTGGTTTAAGTGAAATGATTTTAAGCCAACAAATAGAAAGACTTTATTCTACATCAAGAAATATTTCAGTCAACACTTTTTCATCTGAACAGATAAAGGATCTTCCAGAGCCAGTTCAGAAGTACTTTACATATTCCTTAGAAGAGGGCCAACACTATGTCAGTTACGTTAAACTAAAACACGCCGGAGAATTTCGTCAGAACGAAAACCAAAAATGGATGCCAATAGAAGGAGAAGAGTACTTTACCACCGAGACGCCGGGATTTATTTGGATTGGAAAAATATCTTTGTTACCTTTATTATGGATTACAGGTATTGACATGTATTCAGAAGGGAAGGGAGTATTTCAAATAAAGCTACTGTCTATCATTACAATAGCAGATACTCCAAAAGGTAAGGAGTTGGATGAGAGTGAACTGATGAGATGGCTTGCAGAAGCACCTTTGTTTCCAACTGCATTATTGCCCAGTAATTTTTTACGATGGGAGCCAGTAGATTCTGATTCTGCAAAGGCCATAATTGATTACGCTGGCACTAGAGCTGAGGTATTATTTCATTTTGACAGAGAAGGTAAAATCGTGCAGATGACTGCTGACAGATATCGTGCAGTTGATAATTCTTTTGTAAAAGAAAAATGGCTCGGTCATTATTCTAGTTATGCCATTGCTGAAAATATGATGATTCCCTGGAACATCGAGGTATCGTGGAATAGTGAAATAGGTAACTTTACCTATGCAAAATTCAATATAAAGGACATTCAATATGACAAACCTGTCAAATATTGACGATATTACAAATGATAATGAGAAAATTGTAGAGCTTTCGCAAGATGTAAAGCTGATTCACACGTGTAACTGATCAAATAATATATTACATCCGACTTTATTTGTCATTAAATCTTGTTTTCTCAACTCATCAGTTACTAACATAATCAATAGTATCATAAAAAATGTAAGAAATGCAAAAGAAAGAAAGAGATGACAGGATCGGAAATATCAGACTTTCAGTATTGTTTTAAATGCTACGTATTATTTATTTATGAGGAACTTTAACGCATCTCCTGCTCTAAGGAAATTTTGTTGATGATTAACATCGATATCTATAAAATAGTTCTATCATTGGTCCAGCATGATCAAATCGCATTAATAACCTGAGATAAGGCTCTCTTCACAAAAAGAAGTAATGTCTTTTGTTATCAGGTATAAAATCTTTCATGGATAATCATTAAACTAGTGAATGAGATATTGAAAGAGATGAAAAGAAATGGATAGAGAGGAAGTAATTAGGTATATAGAATATATTGTAAAGAAAAGAACTGAGGATTTAGAAAAAGAAAAAGATGCAAATCCCGATAATGACTCTCTTTTGTATATGAATAACACCGCCATAAGGAATTATATAGAAGTTTTAAAATATGTAAAGGAAAATTTGAAATGAGTGAGGTTTGCCTGATATCTACTACTACTATTATTGCTGATACTCCAACTGGTACAATACAAAACATCCTTCTAATCCACAAGAAACCACAGAATTATTCTACTAGTAATCCTGAATTAGAAAAATACTAAGGTATCAGACCTGACCTTCTCAAGCTAGAAAAAAATCTGCCACGAATCTTTTAAATATGGTCAAGTATATTGTTACCAATAACAAGATTCTTAAACTAAGATTAACTAAAAAAAATAGAAATTATCTTGCTTACAGATTCTAGGAACGGTCCACCCCGAAGGCGATCTTTACAGTAGAATGATATTCAGTTATTTTTCCAGTATTTGGGTCCACTTTAGCAGTCGTGTCAGTTAATTCGATTCCAGTTATACCGTGAATTGTTTTTGTCGCTTCAGTTAATGCAATCTGAGCAGCGTCCTCCCAACTCTTGTCCGATGAGCCCACTAGTTCTATGACATTTGCTATATTTGTCATACATCAGATGAAAGAATATAGGTTAAATAGATACTCTATCAACATAATTTTTCCATACCTGCATTAACTTTTGTTATTAAAATAGGTTAATATTCTAAAATTGAATAACTGAGATCTAAATCATAGGTTATTATTACATTCTTTGAGAATTCTAGATTTTTAGCAATTTCAAGGGTCAAGGGTTTGTTATCTATTAGGACAAATAATAGTCGATAATGATTTTATTACATTTCATAAGATGCATGTCTTCAGGTTGGCAGAAATCGAATTCCTATAACATGGCGTTTTCTTTTATATTTGAATTTTATTTTAATTCATAAAAGTTCTTTGATCAGATTGCCCCATTTGTTTGTCATCTGCGGTAACGAGTGTGTGAAAGGTTCAACCTCGATAATTTGGTACAATCGTGGAATTTTCTTTATCTATCGAGTTGGAAAGTAATATCAAAATTTTGTCTCTCCAGAACTCCTTGTCTAACACAATAATGGATTTCATGTTAACTAGGCAAATCATTGGGTTTGTACAAAAGTACCAGTAGCATACTTTATTTTGATTATTATTGCTATTCCAAGCATAATATACCCTATGTTATAAAAAATATCTAGATACCAGTTGGTATCGATAATTTTTAAAAGATCATTAAACCCGAACCCAACATCAGCGATGAAAAATAACAGTCCAAAAAAGGCAAAGAAAATCCAAAAATTATATTCTTTTTTTAATGATATTTCTTTTCCCCTAAGAAAATAAGCGATAGATGCTAGTGCAATAAAGGCGTCGAAAACAGGATAGCTAAAAAGGAGTATTAAAGTGCTCGCATCTTTACTTAGTGTATATATTTCAAACACAAATAATCCTAGATATAAGAAATAAACAATAAGAAGTGAAAATGTAATTAAACCACTTATAATTATTCTGAGTTCTATTTTATATGATTTATTTGAAAAGTAGAAAAATAAAACAAAGGAAATGCTTCCTAACATATAAAAGAAATCTGCAAGAGATGGATATGCATCGATCTGCAGAATTCCATCGTAGTATCCATATAGTAATTCTGCGATAAACCAGCAAATTAATGAAGAAAAAAGAAAAAAATTAATTTTGCCAATATTGTGTTTTGAGCTTTGTGACTTTAGCAAATAGATGAAGATTAACATGGTAACTGTAGCGGATGACAAAATAGTTGGAATGTTATAGTGAAGATAAGAAGTGGCAAGAAAAAATAAAAGTGAAATCGATTCTATTAATATGAAAATAGATATCAGATTTCTCATCGTTAATATATAAAAGTTAGAGTGCAGAAACCGTTTTATCATTCCTAATCTATTGCCTTAAAATGATTTATCTGTGTCAATGATGTATGAATATGTTTGCTTATTTTGACAAGGTATATAACAGTTGATCTAATGCTCTTACTCATCTATTAAATGTAAGCTCTACTTTGATCCACAATAGTCTAATCACAACCAATCCCATACTATATAACAAAGTTCCTGAATGAAGAAGCGAATTCAAAGCTTTCCATCCTAACGAATGAAAATCCTAAATTCCCTGCTTTTTTGTGATAAGGCTCCGAATCCCACTGCGGACATTTAGGTCTACTTTCTATCTATCGAAGTCTAAACCCATGATCAGCTGACAATGTAAGCAAATCCCATTCCTCAATCCCATTCCGAGGTTTATAGATAATGTTCCTATCCAAAAAAATTCATATATATTAGCATTTTAAGAGAACTACAAATTATCGTTGATACTCTTATAAATTTGACAAAACCCTAAAAATTTTTGTGCTTAATCTTAGAATATTTTCTGCATGTATCGATATTAAAAATAAAAATTTTGACTCAAAAACGGATTATTTTGAAGATACTTCTCATTTCTTCTTAGAAGTAGCATAATTTGCGTTAGAAGAGAAAAATTTAGAAACTAGATTTAATTATTATTTACCTCGATCGAAGAATCCTGAAAGACTATGGACCATGATGCAATAATTAAGAAAAAGAATGTGAAAAAAATGGATAGTTATTAAAGACATATCGAAAGGGTGTATTATCGTTATTAAATAGTAAGACGAGGGGATAAATGTCTCTTTTAACTTCTAAATCAAAATCAGCTGTAATTATCACATTTTGTTGTGTTTGTTTGTCCTTCCTATGATGAAGTTAGTTGCAAAAAGTGTTTCAGATTCAAGTATCATCATAATGATAAACAATGATGGAATTGCCAAACGCTTAATCATTAAAATTTATAAAAAATAAAGTATATAACCATCGCACAATTTTAAGCTATGAATTGAAAATTTCTTTTGAATAAATTGTGTTGTCAAAACGAAATAGATTTATTCATAAAAGTGATAAAATAGGACACGTTGAATAATTTACATTACTCAGTAGTGTTAATATCATTTTTGTTATTGATGTTTGGTAGTATATCATATTTAGAACCAAATGTAGATAATAAATCCGAGCTTATATCCTCATTTTCTTCATGGCCATATTGGGCAGAGGCACAGGAAGATCCGGATATTTCTAATTTTGATAGCATATTAAACGGCGAGAATTCGATAATACAACAAAATAATTCAAGCATAGTAAAAGCATCTGGTCATTTTGCGAATAACCAAATTCAAGATAACATTGTAACTTGGATTCAAGGGGGTATGTGGAGCCTTGACATTAAAGGTAGTGAAAATAAAACTCATGACTCGTCAAAAAATATGACAGCAGTTTTCAATGCAAACTTTACAATGATAAAGCCAGATGGAAGTCTTAGTCATAATCACCTGATAGATAATTTCAAGTCAGAAAATGTAATCTTTGCTGGTAATGATATTGTAATTACAGGAATTTCAAATATTCATTCAGATAAGGGTATCGAATTTAGCCAAGTGCCAATTACTGTTCATCTAATGGGTAAAAAGGTATTGGGTCTTATGATTGACGTTAATAAAACAAGTGGTCATTTTGCCGGTGCTAACGAAATGTTTGGCACTCTGATTAGCGGATTGGGCCTAGAGAGTGATGAAACAAATGCAGACGAAAACTTTAACGTCAACAATTTAACAAGCAGCGAAATTCCGCTTGATACGAATGTCACTTTGCAAACAGGTTTATCAAACCATACTTTGCATTAGATATCTTGTCTTTTCTTTCTTTCTTAAACAATAAAAGAATATCAAAAATGTGATTAAAACATTATTCAAGATATGTGTATGCCAAACTATCTATATCATTATATCAATTCGATAATAATTTGCTTTCTTTATGAGTTGTGTTTGAGTCAGGACATTTACTAAAGAAAACTTAAATTAAATAGAGAATTCGTATTTACATTGAAACTAATTCAGTCCATTCCTGATACGCCAAATAAGGTCACAGAAGATGAGGTTAATAGATTTCTTCATAGTAAACTTAATTTGCAGTTAGCTACCATTGACTAAGACGGATATCCCAGTATCCAACCACTATGGTTTCTACATGACAAAGAATCGGGCAAAATTTATGTAGCAACTCCTAAGATGACAAGGAAGGCTCGTAATCTATACAAAAATCCCAAGGTCTATTTCTCAATTGATGATGAGACTTTTCCGTATAAGGGAGTAAAAGGAAGAGGGATGGTAAGAATATCTGAAGATATAGATTGGAACATACCTATCGTAGAGAAGTTGGGTATGAAATATTTGGGTACAATAGACAACCCCCTTGCGCAAATAATTATGGACAATACTAGAAAAGGCATACAGATTGTAATTGAAATTACACCAAAGTTTTTCTCTGCATGGGATTTTGGAAAGGCGATGTAGTAAATAGTTCTATAATTCCTTTCGTTTGTAGACCAGAATATCTCCTAAAAACGGTGTATTGGTCTTGCTTGCAGTAAATAGGAAATTGACCTATGATTTATTATCTTATCTATTCTCCCTTAGAATCAAGAAAATTTGAATTTACGTTACAATTTATACCTATATCTCATGTACCTAATTGTAATGTTTTGTAGTACTGAAGTTACAATCACAAACATCGTAAACATCCTATACATAAGTACTATTACCTATACGTAGGCAATGTCTAATATTGTAATAGTTAATCCTGTAGAGTTCCAAGATCCACAAAGCCTATCACATCATCATTCTATTATTTATGACTATGAGAGAGGTGAAAAGATTTGTAAAGAATGTGGTATAGTCACCCAGGATAATCTGTATGATGCAGAATTAGATATCAATTATTACAAATATAAAAGCGATACCAACACTGTACTACCGCACTCCATTATTTTGAATGACAAGGGAATGTCTACATCTATTGCAGATTACGATGCAACCAGTTCAAAAAGATTTTCTAACAGAAAAGAACATAATAAAATTGAATTTCTCAACAAAATTGTAAGTTGTTCAAATAAGAAGAGAAATCTAAAGATAGTTATTGATTTACTCAACAGAATCAAGGACAAGTTGTCATTGACTTCTGTGTGTATTGAAGATGCACTTTTGTATTACAAGAAGGCGCTTGAAAAGGGCCTAATAAAGGGGAGGTCTATCAGAGAAGTAATAGTTGCATGTGTTTATATAGTATGCAAAAATTTCAGCATTCCAAGAACCCTAGCAGAAATTTCGCAAATAGTAGAAGCAGATGAGACATTTGCTGCCAGATGTTATAGGCTACTTATGAGAGAGTTAAAAATTGGCCATGTACAGTTCAAACCTACTATATTCATTAGAAAGATTGCAGATGAAGCCGATATCAATGAAAGAGCTATAAGAGAATCCATTGATATGCTTTTGGCTATACAAAATGAAAATGCATTCACAGGTAAGAATACACTTTCCGTTGCTGCAGCTATACTATATCTCACGTGTAAAAAAAATGGACAAAAGATATCTCAAGCCAGAATTGCTTCAGCAGCAAATATTAATATAATGACTTTACGAAAGAGGCTATCAGAGGTTAGGACCGTTATTATGAACACGCCTTTCTTAAACTAGATAAATCGCTATAGTAGTAAAGTGGTGAAAACTAACAGTCTATGAATGTCTACATTGTTAACTATATAGACAAAATAAAGGTTGGTTAAAAACTATCAGGCATATACTTTGATAGTCATTTGGACACCATATTAAAATCAACTTTGAAGCGCCAAATTCCTTTTCTTATTGGAGGCACTATAACAGGTATCATAATGGCGTATTATTATGGTTTTTTGTTTACCATGGTGGTAAATAGCATAATTTGGTTTGTCATCTCGATGGTTGTTAACAAGTATTATTGGCATTATACTGGCTTTAGAGATGAAATGTTTCTTTTCAGAAAATATGTGCTTGATAGAAACAAAATCAGAACCAAGTAATACATGTATCTGGGTGTATCAAAACCGGTATAAAGTTAGAAGATTATCCAATGATAATATTCTATTAAAGAAGAATAGGATTATCTCTCATCGAGATATTTAACCTATTTTATACATGCTTTAAGGTGCCAAGTAAAAAAGAAAATATCGAAAACCTGCAAAAGAAACTAGGTGAAGTTCTAGGCTTAGAACGTGCAGCTCAAAAAGCAGTTGATGAGTTAATAGCAATGAAATTATTAAAATCTGATTCTAAAAATGAAGCCAAGGAAATACAAGATGAAGCTAGTACTCATGAAGAGAAAATTCAAGAGGTTGTGAACGCATTTTCTGAAGATAAGAATATCAAGCTAGATACTGCTAAGGTGGAAGAATCAGCAAAGGAAACAGAGGAAAAAGCTAACAAGATTATGAAAACGTATCTTGGTGAAAACCCTGACGCATCAGAAGCACTAGAGTTTCTCTGTTTAGCCGAAGGAGGCGAAGTGTCTCATTACGAAGTGCTGCAGGCTATCTGTGAGAACTTTGATAACAAGAAGGCCCTAACAACAGTAAAATCTATCCTAAAAGAAGAACAAAAGCATCTTACTCAATGTATTGAGATGGCAAAATCAGTGGTTTCATCATAGAATAAAATAGAGGATAAGTGCAATCATGAAATTTCTATCAACCGTATGTTATCATAACACACTATAGAATTTTATCTCTTTCTTTCTATCTTGCAATCAAGGAATCAGAATTTTTACCATTACATATATTCTATACATCATAAATGAAATATACAGTTTGTTCACAAAATTCATGAATTAGAAATATGGTGCAGAAAGGTAGCAACATAATAGTAGTCTTGTTCTCTTCTTATGAAATGATTCCAATAATATTTTATATCATCCGATGAAATTGCTAGACGATTCCTTAATTGTAGATCTGTATATTTCCAAGGTCACTAATTCTTTGCTTTCCAAATCCCCTTGTATGTTGCTAAGTGAGTCTAAAAGTGACTCGAATGGATGAAACCGTCTTTCTGTTAGCATATCTTGATAGAGTGTAGATCTTTTTGTCGATGTTAAGTCTAACAACATATACAAATTTAGGTTATCGAAGAGGTTATCAAATACCTTCTTTTCATTCGAATTTCTTAATTCCTTTTCAACTTCCGATATAACAAGGCTTTCTATTTCAATTATTTTTCCCTTCGATTGACCGGAATGCATATGCACTATGATACCAACTGGATTGATTTAACCTTTACGCATATATACGCAGCGTATAGTTTAAAATGGAAATTACTCTTTATTGTGTCCATTTGGTAATTTCATAACATACAAAAACAAGATAGAGTCTGTTAAATGTCAGAATTAGGCTTATCTAGCGTAGTTTAAAGCCAGCATTTCCTCCTGGATTCATTCAGTAATCCCATCAGCGTCAAGGAATATTTAAAGTTCATCGAGTTTGGTTTAAAGTAATTAATTTTTGTGTATTTATGATAATTTAAGATATATTCTATTTATCAACAATGTCTAAACAGTATTGTGACAAATTCTTTATCTATCTACATATTCATCTATTGCCTTTTGTGTTAAAAAAACAGAATCCACATCCTCGGGGTCAACAAAGATGAAACCATTTTTAAGTAGGTTATCTCGAACGTGATGTCTTATCTCTGTGTTTGTCTCATATTTGTTGTTACTTCCGCCTTGTTTAGTACAAGCATCGTTATACACATCAATAAATCTTAATGGTACATTAATTTCACTGCCTGTTCTTTCAACCAAGACTTTGATAAATGTATGAGCTAGACGATTTATGTCGTCTGAAGTATATTGTGGCTTCATCGCATATACTAATGTAGATATTTCCTTATAAAATGCTAAAGTAGAATCTCAGTCTATCTTATTGTAGTTAGTATGCATTATTGTCATTTAGTTTGGTCTTTCATCTATATAATAGACCATCGGAGAACATTATGCATACTAAGAGTTGTATGGACTAGTAATTTGGGAAGAAATAAGTCATCAAAAACCATAGTTGAAAACTAACTAACTTGAGATGTAATAACAAAAGCTCCCCTCTGCAAAGGAAAATAAAAAAACTTAATCAGAAATAATTTAGAAAATCAATATAATGATGCTAATGCAATGTCATTACGAGGAATTTTTGGCAACAGAACATACAACTTGGTTTAAAAGAAGAACTATCAACAAACTATTAGTTTGATTTACTTTGATATCTTAAATAATAACAAAAACAAATTTGAATACAATCCAAATATTAATTTTATGTTACCATTTTTCATCTAATTAAAATCAAAAATTGTAAATACTTCTTTTGTGTATTATTATGACAGGTGATGATGTGCAATGGATAAATCCAACACACAAAGTCATGTGTAAACCATTCTTTTAGAGACATGTTTCGTAGGACCTTACTGCAGGACTCACTGTATCTCCACAGGGATTCTATTGAGAGCAAGAAGGTCATTTAATTGTCATGGCTACGCAACCAACACATCAATATGACTTTCTTGTATCTCGCCCCTGAATTCATTATCAGGGGTAGTAAGAGTCTGCAATAGTTGATTTTTATGGACAGAATCGGTAAATAGCAGATTGAATTGATGCAGTGAGTTGTTACTCTTGATTGATTAATATCTTTTTATTGTTTTTTCACGGTATTTTTTGCGCATTCCCCAACCTCGAAAAGATCTTGTCCTTAGTTTATAACTACAACATGGACAATATGGATTCTCGTCCCATTTTATGAATATTTCACAAACACTGCATCTTTTTTGTCCTTGAGCATATCTGGAAGAAACGGCCGGATTCTTTTTTGCTTTGAATCTTTCACATATCCCATTGCAACTCATTATAACATAATCACCAAATTACGTTTGCCAGAAAACTAACTTTTACCCTTTCAGTCGACCAATAGTAGTAGATAATAACCCTCTCAAAGGATAATAAAAAAAGTCTCGAAATAAATTCTCTGTATCCACAAGATTTCTGAATTTGCGAAACTTTACATCTTTCCAAGCCTCTATTTATCATAATAACTCGTGCTTTGCTTTGGGGAAACAAAACAAGGAAAAAAATGGTATCCTGATGAGTGATCACGTTTATACCACGGTGTGATGAATTTTTGTATGAGCTACTTTCATTTTACTGAAGTAGGGAAGTAATATATTGATTGATATGAAGGTCGCAATTGAACCGATTGCGGTAATTGTGAAAGCAAGCATAAGATCTGAGACAGATATGTTATACAATTCTGGAACACCATTTCCAAATGCTCCAGCAGCTGTAGCAGTCTCAACTTTTGTCTTGGCTACATTTAGTGATTCAGCAAATGGATCTGTTAACTGTACTGGTTGTTGTTGCAGTTGCTGTTGCCCTTCTTCAAGTATTTGTGCATATGCAATAGAGTTTCCGCTCACCAGAGATAATAAGGCCATTATACCTGGTAACAATAGTTTTTTTCTTATTGAGAGGCCTCGCATCTTTCTTTGTTTTGATCTAATTGGCCTAATGATGATTTTTGTTACAAATTCTCTTGTATCCATAACTTGATCACCGAGTAAATATCTTCAAATTCTGTAATTTATTTTTTTCTTTGTTTTATATTTAACCGTTTATCCAAAAAAAATATATAATGTAATAGGTTTAACATTGTGTAAGGTGATTTGAATGTTTGAAGATTGGGATATAATTCCAAGAAGAAATACATTCAGAAATTTTTTTGGAGATTTGGAAAAAGAGTTTTCACAGGCAGAAGAGATGATGAATAGGGTCTTTAATACTGCGAGGGGTATAAGTCCATTGACTGCAGATGGATTCAGGCAGGCGTCTACATTCCCATATTACTACGGGTACCAGATAACAGTAGGTCCAGATGGAAAACCTCATGTAAGAGAATTTGGAAATGTTAAACCCGGTGCAAGGGGACTTGTAGAACAGTCGGGTGTTAGAGAACCATTAGTAGATTCAGTGATTGATGAAAAGAATAGTACAATAACTATTACAGCAGAAATGCCTGGGCTTTCTAAGGAAAACATCAAAGTAAATTCATCAGACAATGTCATAATAGTGCATGGTGAAAGGGGCGACAAAAAATATCATACCGAAATCCCCTTAGATGTAGAAATAGAAGATAATTCCACCAAGGCTAGCTATTCCAATGGCATACTGGAGTTGAAGTTCAAATTAAAGGCACCTCTTAAACCCAAAGGAAAGGAGATTAAAATAGAGTAGGGTAAAGAAAAAAATCTCTATTCCATTTTTTTGATAATTATGGTAGATTAGGAGTGTGATGATATTCGATGAATGATTTTGGCAATAACAGTAATAGTAACGAAACAACAAGATCGTTAAAAATTGCTGAAACCGATTCAAAATTTGTAGGAAAGGGAATGGCCCTTTTGGATCCCAAAGTAATGGAAGAGATGAATCTAACTCCGGGAGATGTCATTGAAATTACAAGCAAAAGAAATAAGAGCACTTTTGTCTTGCTCTGGTCCAGTTCACCTGTTGACTATGGTAAGGGACTAATAAGGATAGATGGGTATACGCGAAATAACCTTAGTGAAGGAATAGATGATCGCGTAACCATAAAGAGGACTACCGATATAAGAAAAGCAGAACAGATAATACTTTCTCCTACTGAAGAACTAAACATTATAGATTTAGAAGAGCATCTTCCAGAATTATTGGATGGTAGGGTGGTAACAAGAGGTGATATAATTCCGTTAAACATAGTGGGGAGAAAGATTGGATTTGTAGTTAATAGTATTAGTCCTGTTAATAAAGTGACTATCATAGACTCGCATTTAACTGAGTTTATTATCAGTTCCATTCCAAAAGGAACAAGCAAAGGAGTAATGCCACGCATAACATATGAAGATATTGGAGGCTTGAAAAACGAAGTACAGAAAGTTCGAGAAATGATAGAACTTCCTCTTAGACATCCTGAAATATTTGAAAGAATAGGCATAGAAGCGCCAAAAGGTGTACTTTTGTACGGACCTCCGGGAACGGGTAAAACATTACTAGCAAAAGCAGTGGCCAATGAGACAAATGCCAACTTTTATTCTATCGGAGGTCCAGAAATTATGAGCAAATTTTATGGAGAGTCTGAAGAAAAATTAAGAGAGGTCTTTAAGCAGGCAGAGGAGAATTCTCCATCCATTATATTTATTGACGAAATAGACTCCATAGCACCCAAGCGAGAAGAGGTTTCTGGGGACGTAGAAAAAAGAATCGTGTCTCAATTATTAACCCTTATGGACGGCTTAATGGCACGAGGTAGGGTGGTCGTAATAGGCGCTACAAATAGGCCGAATGCTATTGACCAAGCACTCAGAAGACCCGGAAGATTCGATAGAGAAATTGAAATAGGAATACCAGATAAAGACGGAAGACTAGATATATTGCAAATTCATACTCGTGGAATGCCATTAACAGATAATATCAATTTGGAACAATTCGCCAAAATAACTCATGGATTCGTTGGAACTGATCTAGAATCTCTTTCGAAAGAGGCAGCAATGAGGTCACTCCGAAGAGAATTACCGAAGATCAATATGGAACAATCTAAGATACCATTAGAAGTTCTTAACAAAATAAAAATAACTGATAAGGATTTTGAAGATGCATTAAAGGATATACAACCCTCTGCATTGCGAGAAATACAAATTCAAAAGCCCAATGTCTCTTGGGAAGATATTGGCGGTTTAAGAGAAGTCAAAGAAGAGTTATCTCAAGTGGTAGAATGGCCCCTCAAGTATCCTGAATTGTTTACAGAAGGAGATGTAAAGCCACCCAAAGGTCTGCTGTTATTCGGTCCACCGGGTACTGGCAAGACGCTGATAGCAAAGGCTGTTGCTACTACGTCAGAATCAAACTTTATCAATATAAAAGGTCCTGAATTGTTATCCAAATGGGTTGGAGAATCTGAAAAAGGCGTAAGAGAAGTATTTAGAAAAGCAAGACAGGCAGCTCCCTGTGTTGTTTTCTTTGACGAAATCGATTCGATAGCTCCTAGAAGAAGTACAGGACCCGGAACAGATTCTCATGTAACAGAAAGAATGGTGTCGCAATTGCTCACAGAAATAGACGGTCTTGAAGACCTAAAAGGTGTTACTATTATAGGCGCAACAAATAGACCAGATATTATAGATGAAGCTCTATTACGTCCAGGAAGGTTTGATAGAATTATTGAAGTTCCTCTGCCAGATAAAGATGCAAGGCGACAAATACTGCTTATACATACAAAGCGAAAGCCGCTTGATTCATCATGTGATTTTAACAAATTAGTGGAGTTAACAGACGGATATACGGGCGCTGATATCGAAGCAGTAGTCAATGCAGCCGCCATGGCCTCAATAAAAGATTACGTATATTCGCTAAAAAAATCAGTTAGCACTATTACAACAAAGTCGAAAGTTAACCAAAATGGCGACAACAAAGCATCGTTATCATCATCGTTATCATCATCGTCATCATTGTTAGACAATACAGCAAAATCTATTGGATTAAGAATAAGTATGACACATTTCGAAGAAGCGCTCAAAAAGATAAAGAAAAGAGAGACTCATCTATCCTCATTAAGTAAATAGTGTCGTCAATTCGCATCATCTTTTATTTGCCCCTCTCTTGATCTATTTTTGTGCTCTTTTAGAGCCATTAGTTTTTGACTGTTGTTACTAGATTCATCATTTTTGTCTTTCTTTATTAAGTTCCTTATTGTTCCCAAATATCATCGTGTATGGATCTTTTATAAAATCAATAACATAAAGTAAATTATTTGCGCCTTGTAGGGTGGAGCGATTTGAGAGGCTACTTAAGTGCAAGCGTACTATTTGAAACCTATGTCCCATCATCTGTTACCAAAATTTCTGTATCATTGGTCATATTCTGATAATTTAATACACTATTTGATAAAAGAATGAACGATGACCTAATGTAAATGATATCCTATAGATGTTAGCGTAGAATGCCAATTGTTTTACTTACTGAAACTCTATTACATCAAATAAAATATATCTATCCTAAGGTTTATCAAGTGATTCATAATGCAAGTGTCAAAGTCGATACAATTCAAGGTGTAAATTAATTTGATACACTATTGCTACTGCTATTTGTAACAAAATGATAAACTAGAGGAACAAGGAGATCTGTTTTATCATTATCAATAGTTGTAACTTCTACATCTATGTCATATTCACCCACTTGGGAAAATAATGGTCCGCTAATAACTATATTGCCTGCTGGATCAGGAACAATAGCGTTGGTCAGTACATCAAACGTCCCACCAACGGTTAAGTGAGATGAATTGCTGTTGCGTACCAATATTGACAGGTCACCTACATGTGAATGAAAGAATTCAGACAACATTAATTGATCACCACTTGAAATTGTTATTCTATAAGTAACATGTTGGATTATTTGTCCTGTTTTCTCATCCATCAAGTGCATTGCTATCTGAGCATCTTCGTCTGCAATTATCTTTTTTGGTTCGATAACGAGATCCATAGAAATGCTTCGATCTCCTAATGTCGCCATTGGAGGTGGTGCACCATGATGTTGAGCAAATAATGATTGAGGGTCGGAAACTATTGTCGCCAAGACAAGGAGCATGACCAAGCTCGCAAGAATACTTCTTTTTGGTGAATTAGAATTACACAAACCGAAATTTGGGTGTAGGGGTATTTCTTTAAATACAGTTCTATCCTTTTGATACATCGTCTAAATAATCTCCAATAAAATTCTGATTCTTAGTCTCGATATACACCGTCAATTTACGACTATTTTAGATATCATCCATGGGTGTAATGTACAAAAG
Source organism: Candidatus Nitrosocosmicus sp. FF01 (assembly GCF_047711275.1). NCBI lineage: Archaea > Thermoproteati > Nitrososphaerota > Nitrososphaeria > Nitrososphaerales > Nitrososphaeraceae > Candidatus Nitrosocosmicus > Candidatus Nitrosocosmicus sp. FF01. The sequence continues at coordinate 321,386 of NZ_JBLNIG010000002.1, forward strand.
TATTCGAATTCTCCCTTCTGGTCGAAGGTGTGTTTAAATGTACTTCCGTCTCCCATCATGATTCCAGAATCGAACACTCCTGAATGACCAGTGCCTGGACTACCAGACGTTACTGTATGGGGCATATTAGTATCATTATTAACCCAAGTTATCTCTGTACCTACTTTAACTTCTGCATTATGAGGATCATAAAACAACTTGCTATCTGGACTTGAAGAGCCTGAAACTATCGTTATTTGATTAGAATTGGAGTTTGCGCCGCTGGATTCTGTAACGTTAGTTGCTAAAGTTTTATCTAGAGTTAGTGAGAGGTTTTCACCTTGTCTTTGTATTTCTTCTGTTTCACCTATTTCTTTCATTATCTTTTTTTCTTCTCTGTCTAGTCCTCTATTTTCAGTCTGATTGACTACTATAGGATTTTGCAGTTTTTTTTGCAGTTCATATTGCCAATCAAACATTGATACGCTTTTGGTTAATAGTTCTGAGGAATTATTAGGTGATTGTTGTTGTTGTTGGAGGTTTGAATTTGTAGTCGTGACATTCGTATCAATACCTACTATTGAATTTGTTGCTCCTTCTGATAACTCGTCTTGACCTATTACTTTTATCTGTCCCATATTACCCTTTTCTTCTTGAATTCCATGGGCATGGAATAAGTAGGTACCTGGATACTTCCACTTGGCTTCAATTATTGATGCATCGCCTGGTGCTACCGAAATGGTCTGTGAGTGAATAGGAAAGTTATCCCACAAGCCCGATGGGTAAGTTAAAAATGTAGTACTATGAAGGTGGAAAGATGCAGGTATAGTGGTACCCAAATTTATCAAATAAATACGCATTAGATCTTGATGATTAATTTCAAGTGGATTATGCATATATTGATCAGCATACCCATTTATCATGTAATAGTCGGCCTCAAGTCCCATCTGATTTTTAAGACTATACTCACCCATCACCATTACAAACTCTTTTGCAGGAGCAATTTCCTTAGCTAGAGGATCAACTATCAAGGCTCCATACATACCCATTCTAATATGTAGAGAAGTTGGGGGAGCGTGGCAGTGATACATCAATGCGCCTGCGGGTTCGCCTGTTATATTATATAGGTATGTCTGACCCGGCATTACCTGTGGGACAACCCCGTCATTTACATCATCGTGATTACCATGAAAATGGATTGTATGCGGAATAGGCGATTTGTTTATGTACTTTATAGTTACATTCTCACCTTCTGCTAATCTTATAGTTGGTCCAGGCACTGTTCCGTTGAAAGTCCAAGCCTTTACTTTTTTTCCTGGGGCTATATCAAGTTCTACATCTTCTGTAACTAGCGTTATGAGTCTAGTAGAATTATTATCATCTTTGGTTGCCATTTGATTACTACTTCTTGTCGCACTACTATTATCGTTAGATGAAGTTGTAGTAGAATTTTCATTTACGACTCCAATTTGCCTTAATTCTTGTGCTAAAACAATGGTCGGCTCTAAACTATTATGATTAACAGATAGAGTAAATATAATGACAAAAGCGCACATTGAGAAAATCATAATTGGTAAAGGCGCAACAAGTTCTTTTAGTTTTAATTTTATACCAAGATCGATATTGTCGCCATATTGAATACCCTGGTCTGAATCACTATATTGTGATAGTCTGGACTTTGAGGGATTAGTTCTTAATAATTTGGCCACGTTATTCCGATTCAATATCTTTACTGCTTACTACTGTAATATAACAATTTTGTCTGATAGCGTATTACACTGTATAACATAAAAATATATATCAAGTAAAGTATTGCATTATATGTGATTGTACAACATTCCCAAAAATTAAGATTCCTCGATTATATTAGTACAAGTAAAAAACAAATTAAGAAATTGTACGAAAGACAATCAACAATACTACTATCCGTAAATTTTATCTCACTTGAGCAGGGTTTCCATGAATAATATTTGTGTCGTTTTCACTTGCGAACTCCTATTTCTACATCATCTGGTCATATTGATTATTAAATCGTAACAAAAATGAATACCATACTAGTTACAGGTGCAACTGGAAATGTAGGAGAACATCTTGTAAAGATTCTATCTTTATATGATAAGGAATTCTATATATCTCTTAGATCGATCGATAGTGGTTGGTCTGATCCTCTAGTGAGTCAAAACATTGAGACTTTCAGAAATCAAGGTTTAATTAATTTTATTGACATGGATTACAACAATCTAGAATCCATCAGTCACCATAAACTGGAAGGCATCGAAAAAATCTTTTTGCTAACGCCTTATATTAATATCTTAGACGTAACTAAGAAAATTGTTACAGAAGCGCAAAAAACAAAGTCTGTAAAACACATTGTTAAATTATCCGATATGGGTACTAATTTGAACCCTCCTACGTATGAAGGGATGCGGCATAGACAATCTGAAAAGATAATTGAAGAATCGGGTTTTTACTATACCTTTTTGAGACCTAACTACTATATGCAGAACTTTCTAAAGGTGTCCTATACACCTTCGATAAAAGGAAGGACCTTTTATCTCCCTTTGCAAAATGCGAGAGCTAGTTTTGTAGATATTAGAGATGTGGCGGAGGTTGCAGCTATAATCCTTCACGAAAAGTCCACTAAACACTACAATATGGTTTATGAAATAACAGGTAGACAACGGCTTAATTGTAATGATGTAGCTGACATTCTAGAAACAGTATTAGGCGAACCTATCAACTATGTTTCTATAACAGAGCAGAAAGCAAAGGCAGAACTTCAAAATTGTGGACTCCAATCAGAATCGATTGATTATATACTTAGTTTCTATAGAACTATACGAGAGGGACGTATGAGGCGAATCTCAAAAACAGTCGAAACAATTTTAGGACGAGAGCCGATACTATTTGATGCTTTCGCGCGAGATTATGCAAAGCTGTTCCAAATTAAAGCGAACTTAAATAAATATATTCACGAATGAATCAAAACCATTTTTATTACAGAAGTATCGAAAGAAATATCTATTCAGAAATAACAGGTTGTCTATTTTGTCATAATTTGGTTGGTTTAAAAGTGATAGATAAGGTAGAACGGTACAGTTGATAACAATGCATAATAACGTTAGGCACTGTAGATCAATTACTGAATGTCAAAAAATCCGACTACCAATACCGCAATACGCATACCAACTGAAATCTACGAGAAAATCGAATTTCAAGCATCTACTGAAGATAAAACAGTATCAGCAATAATAAACAACATACTTAGAAAATATGTATCATGGGATCAATTTGTAAGTGACGTAGGATTTGTTTTTTTGCAAAAACCGTTTGTACGCAATATATTTGAACATGTTTCAGATGACGACATGGTAAAAGCAGCAAAGACTTCATGTTATACAGGGATGAGAGATGCGATTTCTTTTATTCACGGAAAAAATAATGTAGAAAGTATCGTAGATGTATTAAAATTATGGTTTTCCGCATCCAATTTTAATAATAAAGTTATTCAAGCCGATGGAAAAATAGAGTTTAGAATCCAACATAATCTAGGTCGAAAAGGTTCATTATATATAGGAACACTAATAAGTTCTCTTTTTACCGATTTAAACGTCAAGTCAAAAGAGTCCTTACTAAAAGAGCATTCTCTGGTTATTGTATTTAGTTCTACATCAAAAAAATAATTCAAATATACTGATGATGGTTTAGTTCATTTTAATTACGCTTTTGATATGAGACAGACAGTGTCCAGATCAAGGGTGTTTGCTTCGAAAATGATGACCATGTAACAAAACATTCCTATCTTGTCCCCAGGATACTATCAATACGGTAATTCTCTCCTTCTCTTATTAATTGATAAAGGTATTGTAAACCAAAAGTGTGAAAGTTCATCTTTCAATTTATCTTCAGGAATTGGAAGGTGACTTCCTATTGTAGTAGAAAGCAATTCCTTGTTGTTTACCAACGACCTGAAAATATCTTTGTCTGTGACAATGCCAACCAATTTTTCTTTTTCCAGAATTATTATTCTTCTTATTTTCTTTTCGTACATTAATCTTATTGCATCATACACACTTGCGTTGGAAGACAGTGTAACCAATGGATGGCTCATATGTTCTCTAATCGGAACTAATAGTTGATGTGGCTGTATCATTCCAATTGTTCTGACTATATCTCTTTCAGTAATGATTCCGATTGGTTTTCGGGTGTCTAAATCATCTACTATAACCACTGACCCAATATCGTTATTGGACATTATTTTGATATACTAATTATATTTAAATCCTGTTCAACAACTATAATATTTTTATTCATTATAGTTGATATTCCAATGGAATCAAGACTCATAATTCTGATATGACGTGATTATGTAAAATAGTTTTTCCTAATAATGATTTGGCTTCTCCTAAGAAATTAGACGAATCTGCCTTTAAAAGTAAAGTAAGTTTTTTGAGACAATTATTATCACTTCCAGTAAGAATACTAGTAAGATATTATTATATGATAGTACATTGATAGGAGAATTCGGATTTCTAAAATTTTGATATCAATACTCACTATAAATGTTCACAAATAAGGATTAATTATATCTGAATTGCTTTTTACACAGTGCAACACATCAATAAAATCGCTCAAGCGATCACAATTAGAACGGGATTTGGAGCAATTTATTAATGCTTTAGCTTTACAAAATGCATCTGCATTCTGCAGTGCTAATGAATTATCATAAAAAAGTATAAGCAAAAGTAACGCTATTTCTTCTCAATATAAAATGAAAAAACCTAGTAAAATAAACAATTGGAAAACGACCATCGGAATGTTTTGCATCACGGCAGTCTTGATAGTGACCATAATATCAGCATATAGTTCCATCCTTACTGAAGCAATCAACCAAGCACAAGCACAGACCCTAAATGTAACTGAACAAAAAACATATGTAACTGACATTAATGTCCATTTCAAGACTGCATGTGTATCTGTCATAGTATTTACTTATTGTTGGTAATGTAGAAAACAAGTGTTTCGAGTCAATTGAATGGAATTGAATAATTTATTAGATAGATAAATATGATATACCCGATATTTAAAAACGAAATAAGGACATGTTTACCAATCGTGTTTGCTTGCTCCTTTTCTCTAGCAGGGTTTGTCGTTCCTTTAACAAATAGTATGCCTCCGGCTGGTGAGATGTATATATAAATGGTATTGGCCTAGTTGATAAAATCTCTATTATTAATCATTATGATTTTACATCAAAATAGTTTAAGGCTTTGCCTCAAATACCAAATTAAATGGAGTTTGGGTAGCCCGATGGAATTTTGAAAACCCTGCGGATTTTATTATGTCTGAGATTCTCTGTTCTCCTGCTTGTGCACCCAAGGCAGGTCCATTTTCACTTAAGGATGCAGGAACGCACACAATGGAGGATACTGAGTAAAATACCCTTCCAAGTGGATTTAGATTATCCTCGAGTTTATCATTTGCGAAAGGTTCTACTAGCATCCAGGTACCATTTTTTTTCCTTAATGTCTCCAGAACATGTCTAGCTGCTCCGCTTGGATCACCCATGTCGTGAAAGCAATCGAAGAAGGTAACTAGATCATAATCGTCCCCAGGATAATCAGTAGACTTTGCCACATCAAATGTTATATTTTGAAGATTTTCTTTTTTGGCCAATTCTCTGGCTCTTTCTATCGAGGGTTTGTGAGAGTCAAATCCTATGAAGCTTGAATTTGGATATTCTTTTGCCATCAATATTGTCGATGCACCGTGGCCACATCCAACATCTGCTACTTTGGCCCCTCCTTTTTTGAGCTTTTCTTCGACCGAATCGAGAGCGGGAATCCAGCTACTCGTTAGGTTTGCCACATAATTAGGTTTGAAGAATCGTTCGGTGCCTTCATACAAATAGTGATGATGATCTCCCCACCCTAATCCTTTTCCAGTTTTAAATGCCTCAATAATTTTTTCTTCATCTTTAAAAAGGCTAACTAATGATTGGTAAAAACCTGCCACATATACCGGACTATTCTCGTCGGTAAGGGCCATGGCTTGTTCCGCAGGAAGGGTATAGGTATCACTAGCACTATCATAGGTAACATAACCACCTGCTGCTTGAGCAGCCAACCATTCTTTAATTATTCGTGGATGCGTATCTGTTTTTTTCGCTAATTCATCTGATGTTAATCCGCCTGATTCTGCCATAGCTTTGAATAACCCCAGTCTGTCACCAATAAAGGTTATTAATGCACCTTCGGCTGCACCCCATTCATTGACTACCTTTCCAATGAATTCATGCATCTTTGTGTCATCAATTACCATTTGTATTTAAGCCTCCTATAGAATTTGTAACAGTCATTAGTTTTTCATTTATTTTCATTTGTAATCCATGTTTTGTGCCGTCAATGGTTTTTGATAATGATATTTCCTCAATCATGAAATAAGTATAATAATCGTACAATAAATTAATAATGGTATAATAAATTGGATTTTCAGAGCTTAATCCATACAATTGTCAAGAATTCTATATAATACTATAATATGTAAAACGACACAGTAAACAGCTTCAAAAAGATTGACGAATTTATCCAGATAGTTATAAAATAACCGTCCTATTGCAAAAGCAGAGAGATATGTGGATAAAATATTTCTTATAATATATACACGTTCTTGAGAACTTGAATCAAAATCCATACTGACCTGCTTGTAAAACAATTCAGTATTATCTCCTGACTCCGAATTATTTTTTCATGTTTTAGATTTTTGGTAAAAATTCTTTATGCCATTTTTTATGAATGAATGTATTAATCAGACTATGTTTATAACAAGCCTAAAGAAGGCTGCAAAGTTGATTCTAATGTCTACTAGTGTATCAATTCACCTACAAAGAAAATTTAATTAATATCTTCTAATTAGAGAGGACAATGAAAGAAATCCTTTCTGTTTTGCTCTCGACTCTTGTCTTTGTGGTAGCAATACCTTTTGCTTATGGACAACCGCTTGATTCTGTGTCGACAAATGTTGTAAATCAAGACGTAAATACTAGTACTCCTGAACCTGAAGCTACAATAGGCAAGAGTGAAAATCTTACCATAACCGATCTTAGATATCGTGGAGAATCAAACCAAATAACAGGAACAGTTATAAATAATTCTACTAACGAGCAATCTTCTATATCGATATATGCGGTACTTTTTGACAAAGATGATTCTTTTCTAGGAATAGCTCAGGGAAGACCTTTGGTTGAATCACTACCGCCAGCTGACAATTCACCCTTCTCAATAGATTTGTTCTCAGGATTTGGACTCTTTGCAATACCTGAGGAAGTAAATGGTATTGACCATTATACTATCTATGTAAGAGGGTACGAACCGCTTTTCTAATGTAGCATAATTCTACAAGTAAGAAAATATTTAATAAATCCTAGCTCTTTTTTTAATTATCTTGTAAGTATCATCAAATTTCTTGTTTCATAATATTATAATAATGTAAACAAAATTGAAGATCTACAACATTTTATATGGCCTTTGATCTTTCTAGTTATCTTCATCATTATACTCTATTATGGCTGAATAGTTTATTCCTCCCAGATTGTCACCTGCAGAGGCAGTAGAGTAGTGGATTTTATATCCAGTGCCAAATTTAAACCTGTAATCTCTTAAGAAGATTTCAATTTGGTTTTGTAGATAATAAACATCCTCATTCGGTTCGATTACTTTTATCCTTACAGTCATAACAATAGGATATGTAAAGAATTTAATATGATTTTTCGATGGGCAAAATTTGGTCAATAATTGAATTTTCATGAACTCTTCGACCCGAAAGGATAATAATCCGGTAGTAAAATTATCAAAAGATTGGCAAGTGTATTTCATTTACACAATAGTAAATAGGATTTGAGAGCAAATAATAATCGGAGCATCGCAATTAGATTTAGTCATCGGAAACATATACTTGTGACGTAAATATTTCATTACAATCGTAACATTTGATATCATAGTAAGGCTCCTTTTCAAAGTTACTTTGTGTGAAAACATACATTCGTAATATCTCTAAATTATCATTGTTATTATTGTAGCATTTCGGACATGCAATTTCAGATAAATCGGTTTCAATATACATATACGAGCTTTTTCAGGAAATCATAGATATAGGATACGAATATCAATTCTAGAACTTAGTTAGCCTTAAATTTGTTGATAGATTGTTATATGCTACATTTGGATCGACATCCAGTTTTGAAGAGAAGGGCATTCTTTTTGGGAATTACAATGTATAAACAGAGTTGCTTCACAGGGTCATAGTACTGAGTTATCATCTCTATTGTCATTGGATTCTAATTTAATAAATAGTATTAAATTCTTGATGGATATAAGCCATAGTATGCTATACAAAATATAGATGGCTAAAACGGGTGATTTTTATAGATGGATATATGGTAGAATATTTAAAAAACCATCCAATTTTTCATGGATTATTAATAAGAAACTTGCAGGTTCTGGTCTTGTAAAAACACACAAGGAATTTGAATGGGTAGTAAAGCAAGGAATCAGAAGCATAATCACCATCAGAGAAAAACCTTTGCCTCAAAAATATTTTGAAACTTCAAAAACAGAGAAGAATCGAGATAAAAATATAGTAATAGATTATCTACACATTAAGGTTGATGATCATGATGCTCCTGACCTTGATGTCTTGATTAATACAATTGATTATATGGATCAACATATTAAACAGGATAAGCCGGTTTTAATTCATTGCAATGCTGGCCATGGACGGACTGGAACCTTAGTCACGGCATATTTAATGAAAAAAGAAAAGATGAGCTTGGAAATTGCTTTGGAAAAAGTCAAATTATTACGCAAAATAATTCCTCATAAGGATAGGCAACAAGAAATATTAAGAGAATATGAAAAATATTTGAATCAACAGAATAATCTTTCCGAATAGTATTTACAGGCTGAAATGTAAATAATCTATCGCCTTTACTTGTTTTAGGAATTTATTATTATATTATTAACCTTTTTTTTGTGGCAGAGCGAGCTTTGTCTAAATCTTGGTCCACATTCAAATCACAGTCAACAGACTATGAAAATATTTCACTTGCGATTATTTTACTCTAGAACAATCCATAATTTACCGGAATGAAGCAAAAATTATGGACAAAGAAGATGAGAACTATAAATTCGACAATTCTTAAACTATTAGAATCTCATAATCAGTTAGATATGCCCAAGTATTTTTGAGAGACAGTATCTATATGAACAAATCAAAAATTATTGATGAAATTAGCCAATACATAATGATTGTAACAAAGCTGGAATTAGGCTATGGAATTGGCAGAACACTTCAATTAAAGCTAAATTAGTTGTCAAAGGGGTGAACAATAATCAATCCATAGATACACATTTGATAAACCAAAGATATTCTACTACTACTCTTACTACTGCAGTATTCATCCTTATATGAGAGGAGTAGTTAGTGCATCATCTGCCACCTCTACCATTTAAAGTGAGCATGAGTCGACATAAAAGATCAATTCCTTTTTTCTTTGAAATAAGTCAGAACATATGCTAAGCCACCACAAATAACACCTATACTTAATATTCCTATTGAAAGGGCTATGGGAGTAGTTAGTGCGTTCAATACATCAATATTCTGAGGACCTATTTTTCCTTCAGTAAATACAGATAACACACCTGAGCCCGATAATCCCGCAAATATCATGAGCAAAGTTGTCAAGGGACCTCCAATGTTCATACCAATAAGATGTATCCAGGCCAATACATTTAACAAGCCAGAAATCTGTCGTCTAAGATTAATCTCCAAGTGTATGTAAAAAATGGCAGTAACTGCTATGGCAACTATAAAAATAAGATAAAACACTATCCCAAGGAAAAACCATTTAGCAGGACCTTCAAAAGATAAAGATAGAAACTGTATCATGTCAAAGTTAATTGCAAAAACAAATTGAGACGCCACCATTGTTAATGCTAGCGACGTCATAATGCCTCCTTGAATTATAGCAGTAATGATAAATCGATTGCCCCATTTTGTCTTGTGTACATCATCTGTCATATGATATTGTTACCTCGTAATGTTATTATATTTTAGTTTCTTGAATAGACCCATACGTATTGCAACGACGATAGTAAACGATTTGTTTGGGGACAATTCTTTATTAGTTCCCGGATGCTATTTTCCATTACTTGAAGGTTCTTGGTAACATATTCATCCTGACGAAGATGATCGGTCCATATATCAGCTATTCTGATTTCGATATAGTGACTCGTATCTGTAGGATCTTATATAATTCTCAGTATGCCATTCCTTCACTTTTAAGAAACCGTCCTAATACATATATAGCATGCTCAAATTCGTTAGATAATTTAGGATCGACGGCAAATAACAATATAGTAAAATATATTTGTAAATAGTCAACATGTTAGTAAATCATGAGTGAAGTAAACAGGATATCCGCTGTGACCTTAATAATCAAAAATATGGAACGCTCATGCAGTTTTTACTCCCAAATACCTGGTTTCAAGCTTACATACGGTGGTACTTCGAATGATTCTTTTACCACATATCAGATTGGTAGATACAATAACATTTCATTTTTGAATTTAGAACTAAAGAAATTATTATCTCGTGATGATGATTTAGATCATGATAACAATAGCAATAATTTTGGTAGAATTATTTTTTATACCGATGATGTTGATAGACTCTATACTTATTTTAAGACCAACAAAACAATTTTCAATTTAATTCAACTTGAAAATGAACCTGTGGATGCACCATGGAATGAACGATACTTTCATATGCGCGAACCTGACGGATTTCAACTTTCTTTTGCTCAACCTATCTAAGATTTAGGTAAAATCGAAAATTGTATAAAAAAACTTAAGTATAAGCAATGCTCAATCTAATTTCCTCGTATTCAAAAATCGCAGGATAAATGTGGTTAAAATTTGGACATCTTATCTCCCTTTATCCTGTTTTTAGCAAACAACACACTGTAGCACTATAATAAAATTCATATTTTTCACACCTATCCTACCATAATTAAAATAAAGATGTACAAAAATTTGCTTAGTCTTGGTATCATCGTTGAATCATAAAATAAAGTAATTTTTGCATCAAAGAATTTGAGGTCGCAAACTATAGTAAAACTTCTTTAGAATTTGAAACTTCACCTATGATAATAAAAAATATGTATTACTAATTTAATACCTAATAAAGGATCTTATAGGGTATATAAATAATATTAACTAATTATGGTTAATGACAGATAACTTTGTTGATGATGCTGCAAAGAAAATGAAAAATGCAGCTCAGGATGCTGAAGCCGAGGCACAAACAGCCAAGGATCACGCAGAAGGAAAGCCCAGTTCTGAAACATTGAATAAGGCCAAAGTAAAGATAAGAGACGCCCTAGATTAAGAAGATATTATTCACCAAATCCTATTTTTTTTAGCAGACTTGCAGAATCGAGATACGCAAGTATGATTTGTATTCTTTTAATTTGGTAGAATAATAATTAGATTGCCACCCAGCAGCAGGTTTGCATTGCATTCGAAATAGGCAATGATAAAAGAATTGATTTACAATTACTTTTCCTATCATTGTGGGATGTAATTTACAATGGTAATCCAGGCTACCAGATTTATCGAACATATATTCAAAAGTTTCATCTGGTCTGAGATCTTGGGAACTAAATATATTGTTATTTTCTGTTACTGTGTGTATATACCAAAGTCATTATTTACCCATACTACAATATCTCCTTGACTTATTGTTATAGGGCTTGGATCATATACTTTATAGGGCTTGGACCATATGCTTTATCTCCCAGCTTAGAAGCATCTGAAACAATGGACACTATGTTATCTGATTGAGCATATGCCAATGGAACTAAAGAGAAGATGACCATGGTAAATTCAGTGAATATTACTAGCGACATGGGCAAAATTAATGAATGATGCTATTATTTAGAAGTTCTGTCTGCAACATGTTCAGCCATTACTAAATTGAAATTAGAAACTATATGTAGCCGAATTAAAATAACTAATTGGATAATCTATGGGCTCTAATCAAATAGTGCGAACTTTTATTTTTGATCTCGAAAAATCTCTTCTAATTTCGATATCTTATAGCCGCATTTACCACAAGTGATCGACCAATTACCCATTCCAAGCTCTTCTATGGTTTCTACTGCAGTAGATTGATCAATAATCCTATTTGCTACTGTAGCCTGAAAATTTTCTTTTTGATCACATTTTGGACAGCCCACAATCATCACGTGGCTAACCAAATCACCTATCTTTCCGTTATACGTCATACATTTCATTCACAAAGACAAAGGATTTATGTTTTGATTTTAGTTTGGGTTTTTGACTAAAAAGAATTGAAGATTCGCTACTGCTACTGCTTCTTCTGCTACTGCGGCCACTCGTATTTCATCCAGTTGATTAGAACTTTCACAAATAGCATTTTAGAATTTCCTATCATAACCTCTTAACAGCAAAAAAAATTAACTATTTCATTCACGATGTATTGAAATTCAATTTTGATCCAGTAATAATATTCAGATGAGTATCACAAATTTACGGTATATTTTTTTGTTGCCTTTACAATCTAAAAAAAGAAATACAAGTTAATAAGTAGTAGTTCATGTTATGTATTTTTTGAGATAATTGTCAAGAATGTATTTAGATAGTTAAAATAAGTATGTAATTTTATTTATTTTTCATGCAGTCGACACAGATCCATACATTGTCAATGTATTTACCTTCTTTAATCTGACCTTCTTTTTTTACTTCTGGCTCCACAAGATCAGTAACAGAAATACCACATATGTCACATACCGGTAATATATTTTTCACCATAAAAAATATGAGACTACATAGTTTTTAACATTGATACCTTGTGCAAACCAAGAATACAGTTTTTATAAAAATTATTCAACGCTGTTTATAGGGATCATAACACGAAGGCTAAAAACTGTTTAGCCATACAAAGTTTTCGATTAGAAAATTAGCTCATCGCTTATCAAGTGAGTAAGATTTAGGATGGTAATAGAATCAAAAATAATTATGAACTAACAAGTGAGCATCATTGTTGAAACCTTTCATGGGCTTAAAGAATAAGGAGAGGGAGAGGGAAAGAGGGAGAGGAAGGACGAATCTTGCCCCTATCTCTAAGGGGTATGAAAGTATTACCCATACATTTTTGCAATAATTAATGTAGAGGTCATAGAATTCTACAGGAATGTTTTCGGCGCTATCATAGAACGTCATACAAACCCTAGAAAAGAAGGTAAAGAAAAAAATAGTTCACGTGGTAATATCCATAAGAAAATTCAAACTTATGCTAGCCGTCAAATTCACTGAAATGTGTAGTAAGTATGTATCTATAGGCTAAAAAATCGGCTCCGCAAGTCAGTTGTAAGCAATCGGGGGCTCTGTTCAGTTAACAGGTTTTAATTCCTTATTATGATAGTCGACAAACAGGTTCAACCAGTTTTTTACATGTTTTAGGTTGCAGTTCTTTATTCTGCAGGGAAAGTAATCATCAAAATTCTCTGTCCTATCCTTTATGTATTGTATTGTTCTTTCAATCAAACTTTTTTCATAGGAGGAATGGAGATGGTGTTCTAATTTAAGGAATTGACAAGCCATGGGGTACCAAGTACCACCACCGTCTGTTGAAACTGGATGCTTTCCATAGTCTCTGATTATGTTTAACAGAAACCGTTCGGCAACAAACATGTTTCTCTCTTTAGAGATAGATAGTGCGAGAATTTCCTTACTTTTTGCATCTATTGCAACCCATAACCATGTGTATTCTGAACCTACCTTAAGCAATGTTTCATCTACAATGAATTCACATATTCGTCTTTGTTTTGTCTTGATAATCTTAGGTTGGTACTTTTGAATCCAGTTCCAGATAGTGACATGATTTCGTTTGATACAGTATGATAATCTTTCAGATGTTCTCCTAAGAGATAGCCCTGAAAAATACAAATACAAGCCCCGATAGACGTATTCCGGAGGCGTTTTATTTCTGGTAAACACATATGAAATAAGACGTCTTCAAGCTATAGGTTTTTCTTAACTGAACAGAGCCCAATCGGGTGTTTCTTAACATGTACTTTGAGAATGGGGGTGAGATCTTTGATCGAGCATATAAAGCCGGCACCAGAGTGATAATGCCCTTAGCAGATCCTTTCGTATAAGACAGGTATGGTCAACTTAAGGATAGTTTTGGGCATATTTGGGAAGTTGCAACCCATAAGAAAAACATGTCAAAGGAGAAATTAACAAGGGCTGCAAAAGAGGCTTTTGAATAAGTGGAAGAAAAAAATAAAAGCCATCCTCTCAATCTGGTAGTTAATTGACCATAAAATTTTTATTAAACAAAATACCATAAATGAGTTTACCCTGACATGCTATGATTGCAACAACTACAGCAGAATCTAGCAAAGATATAGTTAAATTCGAAAAGATAAGAGAAAATTTTGAATGGTTTTATGAAAACTATGAAGACTTGAAGCAAAATTTTAGCAATCGGTATGTTGCAATCAAAGATAGAAGGCAGATCGATAGCGATAAAAAACTCGAAGTCTTGCTAAAAAGACTAAATTTATCAAATTACGATGATGCAATTGCTATCGAATATGTAAATATTTGACTTTGACTTTACAAATTAACGAAAAAGAACCGATGGTTAAAATTAAGGCAAACCATTAGTAACCCTCACCACATATCTTGTTGACGCAAATAGTAACATAAGGTTTTTTACAAAATAGATACTAACCACTGTTTGTTTAATCCACTGCATATTCTAATTCTTAGATACTTTGTTATGGAACACGAGACACAGAACAAAGGCTACTGGAAAAGGAAATTGAAAAATCGGTAAGGCTTTCTTGTCTTCAGTACGTTATTAGTAGTACACTATATGTACATGTGTTACACTGTGTAATATTTATAAACATGTTTTAACATATACTTGTATGATTAAATCTAAAAAATTAAAAATAGAATTACCTGTCACAAACATAACGAGAAAAACAATAAAACCAATAAAAAGACAAAATTATTGCCAACAGAATATAAATAGATTGACTTGATCGCCACAAAAGGAGCATGGAATACTTTGCAAGTAGTTGATAGATCATACGATCAGAAGCAACATCTGGCAGGTAATGCTTTTATTAATGCATTTGATGAATTCAACGATATAAACAGGAAATTGTTTGAAATTCCTGAAATTGACAAATTACTATCTTTTTCAAATAAGAAGAATATCTGTATTCAAAACCAAATCCATGGCAATAACAATTTTTTGCATCACATTATAGCTAAATTTTGTATTAGTTATCATCTGGTATTTGATTCAAGATCTGGTAGTAATAAATCCAAAGAGAAAAGGACTATATTAATAGATGCGGGAAATGGCAATAATTTAGGATCAATTTATCTTAATTTAACTAAACTCGCAATAGAGAAAGAGATAGATATTAACATTCTATTAGACAGTATCACAATAGCAAGAGCCTTTACATTTTATCAGCTGGCCAATATAATAGTCAATGAACTACCAAAGTTCATTAGTCAGCTGGGTAACAAAATACAGATTATTTTACTGGATTTGTTTGATACACTTGTTTCTTCTTCATATTCTATAAAAAAAGCAAAAGATAATAGCAACTCCAGATCAAGTAACGGGATAGAAGATAATATTGGTATATTGAACGAATTAATAGATATATTGATTAGCCTTTCAGAAAAATATTTTGTAATTCTAACTTGCAATGAAGTTGAAAATATGACAAGTAGCAGTAGTTGTTGTTGTTCTCTAGTATCCAAGTTTGATAATGCTATCAAGATAAAACAAGTTTATGAGAAAAAAGAGAAAACAGTTAAAATAGAATTGTTAACGCGTTCACACTCTATAAACCAAGTGACATGTACAGTTAATTGAAAAGAATTGCATTCTCTTAACATAATTACAGACTCGATATCGGCGGCGGCGGCAAAAAAATAATGGTAAATCAAGTGTAATCTAATGGGTCGCTCTATTCCCTCATTTAGAATGTTAATAGATATTGAAAGGTTGGAGTGGACAAATTTTAAGAAAGAACTAAATAAAAAAGATAAACAAATTTTCAACAAGTTGTTTTTGATTCCCAAATTATACTGCCATGCCTTATCAAGCCTATCTAACCCAATTACAATTGAATCCATAATTCTTAGCATTATTTTTAATAATTTCAAATCAATAAATCAAATACGTAAAGATTTGTTGCATAGATGCACAAAGTTTGAATCGGATGTATTTGAAGAAAAAATATTGCAAGACCCTACGATAATAACAATACAATCTGAAATCATGTCTAATGTACAATACAATAAGATGATTCATGACCTGAAAAGATTCAGTGAATCCTTAAGCGCAGATGATGAAATTGTTTTTTTGAATATGATAAGTGACTGTTATCGAAATTATAGAAATTCAATTCATTATTCCAACATTAATAAGAAATCACAATCCAGTTATTTCAAAAACATATCTTTGTTTATGATGATTATTTTCTACCAACAAAAGCAAATAGATTTAATCAATAATTTCTTGACTAAAAAAGTAACAAGTCAGGAGAAATAGTCAGTATTTAAAGTTGGTATGTTATAACATAATATGATATAACAACATAGTAGGTCTACCACATCGCAGAGACGCACATTGTTGTGTAAGAAGAAATAATGATGTTCTGATCTGATCTGATCTGTTACTCAATGTTTTATTTGTGAATTGATTTGATTTTATTACGTAATAGTCATTATTATATTTGACATAATATTCCATTATTTTAGGATGTAATTCACAAACGTAATTACAAGTTCATGATCTATTTCACATTACTAACATAAATTCTGAATCCAGAATAAGAATTTGATATTTCGTGTCAAAATTTACTCCAATTATAAGCTTAAGTGTCATGATCTTCTTAATATCTATACATTGTGATAAAAATAGAATCTTTTGATAACTTAAACGTTATATTCAGAAGGAAAATATGATCCTAAACATTCAACAAGAAAGAATGCCCATAGAAATCTGCCTAATAGAGGCTTCAAAATAGTAAAAGACAATACCACTACTCCAGCGATAGATATTGGTAACGACAATAGCATTAGTGATTATCAATCTAATTCTCGCCTTCCCACCTTCATAATGGCAGACAAGTTCGACATATTTATTATTAAAGAGCTTTTAAAAGACCCCTCTATTACTACCCTAGAAATCTCATTAAAATCTCAAATCCCATTTTCTATCACCCATAAAAAAAGAAGACTCATAGAGTCAAAGGTGTGCAAAAAAATACATTCTTGACTTTAGGATATTGGGATTAAACTTTAGGTTTGCAGATGTATTTGCAAATATTCAAGAAGACAAAGTAAATTATCTTGTAAGTCAGCTCTGTACAAAATCTTATTTTACCAAAAATATGATCAAAGTTATGAGAGTCAAAGGTGAGGCAAATGAGATTTGTATAAAGACTATATCAAAATTCAGAAGAATTGTTCTTTTTTATGAATAAATTAATGTCGTATTCCTTTGTTTCCAATGTACACTTTTCAAAAATGATAGAGGTATTGGGAGACAATACTGTAAATATCATTATGAACCTATTCAGCAAAGACTCAATATTTTAGGCATATTATTCATTAATATTAATATTAATAGTAATAGTAAAACCCTGACGACTATTACTACTCCATTAAATCAAAATAATCTATCCTTATCAAATGAGAGCATCATGTACCTGGTTAAATAATATAAATACTAATGGGGTAACGAGGCGTAAAATCATGCTTAAAAACAAACTAGGTAAAAGACTTGATCAAACTGATATTGAAATTATGGATTTAATGATATTAGGCAAAAATAACAAAGAGATTTCACTGACACTCAAAATACCTCTTTCTACAGCACAGAGAAGGGTTAGAAATCTAATATCTACAGGCTATATAACATCCGATATTCAAATAAACTATCAAAAGTTTGGTTTCAAAACAGGTTTGCTTTATGTATATTTAAGAAACGGAAATATCGAAGAAACAGCAAAAAAAATACACAACTTGGATCAAATAATATCGGTGGAAATTCATATAGGCAATTCCGATATTCTTGGCAATGTAATTTACAAAGAAGGTAAGCAGTTATTGAATTTAATTTCGGCCATAAGAAAAATGGAAGGTGTGGAGAGAATAGTGTGGTCTGAAAGAATCTATCAGAGTCCATTAAAAAGAAATAAGAACATAATTAACGTTTTAAACGTACAAGGACTAGCGTAGCAGCAGGATTCTGGACATACATACATATATCAATTATGATTCAGTGATTCGACTTTGAATTTTAGATATTTTTATTTTCTAAGAGAAAAGAAAAGTATTAATTCAATATAATTTTCTCAACAAACCTCAGTTATTTGAATTTAATATGTTCAATCAACATAAGTAACCAAGAATTCTCGCTTTATAAAGACGGTAATTTTACATTATGGACCAGACCAGCCGCAATAGTAACATCAGAAATATTATTATATGATCTTTCTTCCAAATCGTGTAATGCTTTTGCTTTTATGACGTTTTCTTTATTTTCAAAGTCTTCACTGAGTCTTACCTGTTGCAAAACCTTACTTTTTGGAGCTGGAAACCTTACATTCTTTAATAGTTGTGTTAATCGTAATACATGAGAATAACCTTGTACGTTAACTTCCTTCTTCTTCCGACCTTCTATAGCATCCTGTTGACTAATTACTTCATTTATTTGGATTTCTGTCCCACCAAATTGTGAAATTTGCTCGCTTTTTTCCTGGTCCATAATATGTATGTTCATAGAATTATATAACCCCCACATATCCCTTATACAGTATTTTGTCGATAAACAAATTGGCAGTTAATTAACTAGATGACAATGCTACTAATCTGGTCTTATGAAACAATATTGTGTTTTGTTTAATTTGTGAGCAAAGTTATAAAGCCCTTTTGTTTGAATCTGTTTGGCTGGCTGAGATTATAACATCAAATTTAAAGAGAATAAAACATTGTAAAATGATTGATTCTATGATTATTTTATTATCCTTTAAGGATAGATGAATATCGTTTATTAACTATAGTTACGAAGTTTTAAGGTATCCTAGAGAAATAGTATTAAAGGCTACATTCGTGTGATAAGTATCTATAGAAAAAAACAATAGAATCGCAACTACTTGTTCTGTTGACTGTAGGCACAAAAGCATGAGACTTGAAAACCACATATCTAAAGCTGGCGACGCCTCAAAGATATTGATGCCTTTAATACTTCTAAACTAGGATTTTGTTATTAAACCTGTTGATGGATATTTATTGACATATAGAAAGCAAGGTCAAGGTCAAGTGGGATGATGATCTGGAATAATTATCATAGCAGTTTATTGCTTTTCTAAAAAACAGAGACTTTTTATGAAATTGGACTAAGTGCCGGAGCAAAAAATAGGTCGGGGTATTCCTATCTTCCAAATAGTCTGTCACATGCATCTTTTCCTGCTATTTCAACACATTGGTTGTAGATATCGTTACTAAAATCTTTAAATGGATTGAAGGGTTGTTGGAATGGAGAGTCGTCTCTTGGGATATTTGGAGAAGGCGAAGGTGAAAATGGAGAAGACGGTGGTAGAAGACTTTCTACCTGATCCGACTCAGAACCTTCCTTTAATGTAACAGGAATCTCAACTGTGCGATTATCTCTATATACTGTAAGCTGAACAGTGTCCCCTACTTGTTTTGTAGAAAGTGCTTTTCTAATATCCTCTACCGACCCTATGGTAACATTCTCGATTCCAATTATGATATCTCCTCCGAGTTCTATTTGATTTCCATTAATGTTGGAGCTGATATATCCGCCTCTAATTCCTGCATCCTCAGCTGAACTATTTCTAAGGACATCAATAACTAAGAATCCTTTTTCTCCTCCATCAACGATGTTAGATGGTACATTTATTTGTAAGGCTATTTCAGGTGTAACATTAATACCCGTTATTCCAAGAGATGGACTATTGTTTTGTATTTCTTGCATAGTTTCATCGTCTGAAATTGTAGAATCTGGTCTTGCTGCCAAAGTCAAACCTATTTCTTGCACTTGTCCGTTTCTTATAATGGTAAGAGTAACATTTTCTCCAACTTTCTTTTCTCTATCCAGATAAGAAAGTAAATCATCTATTTTTCTAATAGATTTATCATCAATTCCTACGATTACATCTCCTCCGAGTTCTACCTCTCTTCCTTCTATTTCTGTCAATATTGCACCACCACGTATTCCAGCTTTCTCTGCAGGACTTCCAGAGGTAACCTGTATTACTAAGAATCCTGTAGTATTCTTAAGATTCATCATTTCTGCAATATCTGAATCTATATCCGTTCCAGATACTCCCAAGTAAGGATGCTGGTATTCACCCGTAGTAATGATAGAAGGAACCACTTTTTGGATCAAATACGAGGGAATTGCAAAACCTACTCCAGAATACACACCCGTAGCGGAGAAAATAGCAGTATTGATTCCTATAACTTCGCCCCTCATATTTAGTAATGGTCCACCGGAATTTCCCGGGTTTATTGCCGCGTCAGTTTGTATTATATCTGGAATTGAAAAAGCCGGGGTATCTTCAACAAGTGGTATCGGACTATTCTCAGAAGGCAATGCTGGAAGTACTCTTCCTAGGCCACTTATTATTCCCTCAGTTATCGATGCAGACAACCCAAAAGGATTACCAATAGCAGCAACCCTTTGTCCGACATTCACTTTAGAAAAGTCGCCTATCTGTAATGGGATTAGTTTTTTCATGACTTCCGTATTATTCTCCAGAGGAATCTTTAAAACAGCTATTTCGGCGAAGGGGTCTACACCCACTACAGTAGCTTTATATCCAGTTCCATCAGTGAAGGTTACATCAAATTCTTTATTGACAGAATCTCCAGCCACTACATGGTAATTAGTAACTACATATCCCTCTTTATCATATACAAAACCTGAACCTAAGCGAGATGCACCAGGTACGTTTGAATCTTGTGTAACTTGCACTACAGACTGATCCACTTTATCATAAAGTTTAATTAAATCTTCCTCTGGCGAATTATCCGAACTATTACCTGATGATAACGTATTGTTATTTGCTATCATAAAACTGTTATCACTATTAGTTATATTTGATAATGCTTGTTGTTGCGCAAAAGCATTATCAAAGAGATAGGTTTCGGTATTAATTATAGTCGACACTAAGTAGAAGCCTAAATATAGTATCACTACAGTGACTACAACAAAAGACATCCAAAATTTCCGCCCATCGTTTGGCTTTGTATTAAATGGCATGAATGAGTTTAATAGTAAAGTATCGTATTTAAAATGTACTTATCTAATATGTGACTCTCTCCATACACTGAAATTCAATTCCACAAGTAATGTAGATTTTTTAAACAATACGGATATGTTGTATGCGATTCATAAAATGCAAACTCACTACATAGATATATTTTGTTTATTTCCCTTAAAAATGCACGAAAATATCGAAGATAAAAAGAAAATACAAATACAGGTACAATCCTAAATGACGATCTAAAACTTTAGTGTGAGAATTTTACACTTGTAAAGCCTCATAGTTAAATATATTATTGCTTATTGTACCACATGGCAAAAGATCCAGTTTGTAATATGAATGTAGACGAAAAAACTGCAAAACATGTATCAGAAGTTGACGGTAATAAAATATATTTGTGTTCTGCAGCGTGTAAACAGCAGTTTGAACAAAATCCGTCAAAATATGGGTATTGAAGCAACAAACTAATTATCCTACCCTATCCTATCCATCAATTTCAGGTTTGCCCTCATATTTTCTTTTTATTGACTCTATTCTACCACGGTATTTCTGACTATAACCTGATTTGCATGAATTACAACAAAAGAATCTTTCAATATTTGCAAATTTCAGAATTTTAGGTTTATCATGGACTGGTCCCTCACAAAAATCACAAACAATATTTATCGCTAAACCATCTGAAATTTTTTTCTTAATTGTCCGTATTTCTTCTTTTAAGTTACTATTCTGATAGTTATTGAGAATATTTCTTCTCCTCTTTACATTTTCCTTGAGGTTCTCTAAATGGATGAAATGCTTTTCTTTCCCCTCCCCTGATTCTATTTTCTCAAAATCAAAAATTGGTAAAACACCCTTGATAAATCCAATATTTACGAGTCTATCGTATCTGGCTTTAACTGTTGGGGTAGTTATTCCTGTATCTCTCGAAATCTGCCTGAATGATTTTCTACCGTCTTCTAGAATTGAATTGATAATTGATACATCAATTTCGTCAAGTTCAAGTGGCATGAAACTATCAATCCTATAAATCGATAACGGTATATATATCCTTTACATTTGTAAAGATCTTGTAGAAATTACTGATAATATCTATATATGAGGAAATGGATTATAAGTTTTGATTCATGTAAATACTAATATGTGGTATCATCATAATCGACCTATATGAATAATTATAACACCATATTGATTGATTTGCCCATGGTCAAAAATTGGGGATCCTAATGAATGTGTAACCTGACTTTTCTAAACCTGCTTTTATTTCCTTAATGTTTGTCACAACGGGATCAAACTCAACAACTACACTGTCTTTCACATAATTTATATCAATTTTCTTGATACCTTTATTATTTCTTAGTTGCTTTTCTACAATGGGTTACAGGTTGTACAATACATCCCAACAACTTTGAGATGAGCCTTTTCGTATAATGGCAACAACCATTAACTCATGCTTACTTATATAATACTTTGATTACAAAAGGTATGAAAAGGCACCTTAAGGTTGTAAAATCTGTAATTGTGCCCAATACATTCTTTAGGCATATCATATCCTAATATTTTACATTTGTAAAGCCCAGTTGTTAAATATGTTCTCTTGCTATTTATGACATGGCAAAAGACCCTATTTGCGGTATGTTTGTAGAAGAAGAGGAAAGCTCGATTCATCATGAAAAGGACGGAATTACTTATTATTTTTGCTCATCTCAATGTCTAAATGAATTTCTTGAGCCTGAGAAGGCTTTAAAAAAATTAAAGATTCATGTTGTTATAAGCATAGCCTTAACCATACCCATAGTTTTACTCAGTCTACCCCATATGATTCCACAAGTGGGTCATCTTTTACCCATGAACATGATGGGGTATACTAATTTCATACTCTTGGTTTTAGCAACTCCTATTCAATTTTGGATAGGCTTGCGATTCTATAGAGGATTTTGGGATGGCGTCAAGGCTAAAGCTTCGAACATGGATACTTTAATCGCAATAGGCACGTCTGCTGCTTATATTTACAGTACTATAGTTACCATATTTCCAGGATACTTTCCTTTTACTGCTGTATATTTTGAAACGGCTGCAATAATAATTACTCTGATTCTGATAGGAAGACTGCTAGAAACAAAGACAAAAGAAAAAGCTTCCAATGCAGTAAGAAAGCTGCTGGACTTAAAACCACGAACCGCTCGAGTACTAAGAACTGTAACAAGTGAAAAAAATGACCCTGGTGAAAGTACTAATTCTTTGGATAGCCCTAATACGAAACTAGTCTCCAATGAAGTTAGGGAGATAGAAATTCCTGTCGAAGAGATCATAGAAGGAGATTTAATGGTCATACGACCAGGTGAAAGAGTTCCTACGGATGGAACAATAATTGATGGCTCTTCTTCCATAGATGAATCTGCAATAACAGGTGAAAGCATACCTGTAGACAAAGTTAAGGGAGATGAGGTAATAGGAGCTACCATCAACAAAAACGGTTTACTAAAAGTAAGAGCTACCAAAATTGGCCAGGATACAGTCTTGTCCCAAATAATCACTTTAGTGGAGGAGGCTAAAACAGGGAAAGCAAAGCTAGAAAAAATGGTTGACCAAGTTGCCAAGTATTTTGTTCCTGCAATCATAATAATAGCAATTGGGGTTTTTCTTGGATGGTATTTTATCGGAAATGCGGGACTGACTTACTCTATACTAGCCTTTGTGTCCGTAATGATAATTGCATGCCCCTGCGCGTTGGGATTAGCGACTCCTGCAGCTTTAATGATGGGTGCTGGAAAAGGTGCTGAAAATGGGATTTTGTTTAAAAGCGGTGAACATATTGAGATAGCAAGTAAAGTTGATACAATAGTATTTGATAAAACTGGAACTTTAACAGAGGGAAAACCGTCTGTTACCGATATCATAGCACTTGATCAGACAAATAATCTTGAATTGTTAAGATTAGCGTCTATAGCAGAATCTGGGTCTGAACACCCATTAGCTAAGGCCGTCATAGCTAAAGCAAAAAAAGAAGGATTTAAAGCAATAGTCTCTCCTGATTCATTTGAAGCAGTAGCAGGACATGGTCTTCAAGCTACATACTCAAACCAAGAGATAATGATAGGAAATAGAAAAATGATGTATGACTATAATATAGCGATGAATGATGCTGTAGAAACAAGGCTTTCGCAGCTGGAACAAGAAGGTAAAACAACCGTGTTAGTTTCGATAAATAAACGCTTGTCTGGAATAATTGCTATCGCTGATATCATAAAGACGGGAGCAAAAGAAGTGATAGAGATGTTAAGAAATCAGGATATCGAACCAATAATGCTCACAGGAGATAACGAAAGAACTGCCAAGGCCGTTGCCTCCAAAATTGGAATAGAGAGAGTAATAGCACAGGTATTACCCCATCAAAAAGAAGAGGTTATAGATGATTTAAAGACAAAGGAAAATAAAATTGTGGCAATGGTTGGAGATGGGATTAATGATGCACCTGCTTTGGCTAGAGCTGATTTGGGAATTGCGATAGGTTCTGGAACTGACGTTGCCAAAGAAACTGGAGGCATTATCTTGGTTAAGAACGATATCCGCAATGTATTAACTGCGCTAGACCTAGGAAAGAAAACGGTCTTAAAAATAAAACAAAACTTGTTTTGGGCCTTTGCTTATAATACAGGATTGATCCCGGTAGCTGCGGGTGTACTTGTTCCTTTTTTTGGGCTTTCAGTATTTGGGTGGCTTCCAATTCTCGCAGGTGTAGCAATGGCTATGAGTTCGGTAACTGTGGTTACAAACTCATTACTACTAGGAAAGTATAAACCTAAAAAATAAAGTCTGAATGTCTTCTTTACTATCATATTTTATTTTATTTTTACATATCATATATAGTTAGAAGATTGATTGCATTTGTTGCAATTTACAAATTTATTTTTGTTGATAGAGCTTCATTATTTCCAGGGGATCTATCTTGCCAAATGACAAATAGTTTGTTTTCAGCAGATAATACCGTCATTGAAGGACATTCAGATATTCCAGCATTATTACTAATGTTGACGGATTCACTAAGAAATGAGTCGCCCATATCCTGACTTCCCATGAGAAATATGTCCTGATTTCCTTCGACAGTATTATTGAGTGGTGTAGCTTGTATCGCAACGATTAATTTATTAGAGTGGTGAATTATGTCGACATTAAGAGGATTGAGAAATTGACCTTGTATAAAAGACGGTTTTGCAAAACTGTTGCCATCATCTATGCTTTTGGTAAAATAGATACCGTCTCCTGTTAAATTATTGCTGTTAACATTTTCACTTGTAGGTGTTGTTGTCGCTTGATCGGAATTATGATGAGTTGTTGATGGATCAGGAGAGCCCCAAATAACATATACGTTATTATCGCTGGCGTCTATTTGCAACTCACCAGGCTTTTCATCAGTATTTAAACGGATTTCTTTGTCAAAACTACTGCCGTTGTCAGGAGATTTAACAAAAAAGATTCCACCTTCCATGTTGTTTGTTCCTACAACTGATCTATCATCGCTATCAATATTCCAGGCTACATAGACATTTTCTTGAGAGGAGGAAATCTTTGGAAAAGAAGTTTTTCCTGCATTGTTTGAAAGATTTACTACGTCACCAAATGTTTGGCCACCATCGTTACTTGAGATAAAATAAATACTACTATTACCTTGTGTAAATTTTTGAGCATCTTGCCATACAATGTATACATTGTTACCCGATACAGATATTTCTTGATTATATGAATCAGCTGTATTGTTTGAAAGATTTACTACGTCACCAAATGTTTGGCCACCATCGTTACTTGAGATAAAATAAATATCTCGATTGAGTGAAGTATTGTCAGCCCAAACTATGTAAACATTGTTTCCGTTTACTGCCATTTGAGGATGTTCAGAAAATCCAGTATTGTTTGAAAGATTTACTACGTCACCAAATGTTTGGCCACCATCGTTACTTGTTTTTAATAATATGTCATAATTCATTCGATTTTGACCAAACAGATTGTCCTGCCATAAGACAAATACTCTATTTTCTGAGGAATCAGTCTGAGGATAAACAGAATCTCGGATATTATCGCTTATATTTTTAATATCAAAAGTAATGTTAGCATTACCATTATCTTCTAAAACCTGTGAGTAGGATAATCTTTCGGTGCCTACAACAAATATTGAAAGAGTTGAGAATATCGTTAATAAGCAAATTAAAGGCAGTAAATAATTTTGCTTTCTACATGAAAACATGAGATATACTATTCAACCCCCTTAAATAATAGTTTAACTTGAGATCTAAATTCAATGGTGTATACAATTGGTAGTCAGATTTATGATTTGATTGGGTTTGGGTTCATAAGCAAAAGGGTATGCAAGATCATTAACAGTAACAAATAATTCATCATAATTAATTGCCTATTATATATAATCCAGAAATAAGAATATAATTATAATTGTTAGGAAAATCTGATTATTATTTCTGTCTTTTTATAAGAAATTCATTTCCAGTTTTATTTTAGTATTACAATCTGTGACAACCACGAGAATAATTTAGGCAGGAATCATATATGTAATTTTTTATTATAATCACTTATGGGCCTGCCCAGTTAAATGAAATATGCTTGCTAGACCTGTCCTCTCTCTGCCACTTAAAACTCATTGTATCTACTTCGTCCTTTACAGCTATGCCCCATGTTGCAACTGCGCCTGGACCAACCTCACTTCCAGGCGGATTTATTGTTTGAACTCTTTTTCCAGGCGGAGTCGTTGGGCCTCCTAAAGCTACTGCTTTTGCAAGAACTTTTCCAGGAATTTCGGCACTCCAACTACTCAAGTCTTTAGAAATTTCAAATCTTATTGGGGCAAAATCAATCCCCTTAATTTCCCCTATCAACTTGGCAAATTCTGCCATAAATCCTCCTGCTCTACCACTAAAAATCATCTGAAGTGCTTCTCTTTGTTTTTCATCAGCGCGCTCATCAAAAAAGAGTCCTAGATTTACTTTTGTCTTTCCTGCCCAAATATTTCCTTCAAATGCTCCAATAGCTAATACATTCAATTCGTCTAATGTTACATTTCCATAATTACCTTTGTTGATATGATATGCTAAAACACCTTCGCAATCCCCAAATGTAGGTTCTTGTGCAAATTCACAAGGACAGGGAATCTTACATTTACATACATCAAACCAATCTCCTGCGGCTTTCCAAGGCGGAATGTTAGTTGTCATGTGATTAAGTACAGGGGCTAAAATTTAAGATTATCTTGTTTCTCTAGAATATTTATGGAATCAAATAAAATATAAGAAAAATTAGATCAAGAAACTATATTTTGTCAAATTTTTGACCTTTATTTCATGTTCATATTCATGTTCGTATTATGTTTTATATCGTTTGTTTCGCTATCCTCCTGAGAAGGATTATTCATATTCATTGAGATCATATCAGTACCTGTACTTGTCATCTCATTCCCTTCTGTTGCTAGTGAAATCATTCCTGTTATTGTAAGCAATCCAATTAGTATAAACATAATTCCAACTCCCCTAGCCATCCAAATTCCCTTTGACCAAATCTTTTCTACAAAAATGATAGCTGCGAACAAACCCATCCATAAAAGATTCATCCAGCCTAATACAATCATGAGTAAAAAATAAGGCCAACAACATCCAAGACAATACATTCCATGAAATAATCCCATCTTCAATCCATCTGTCAATTTGTTTCCTTTCCATCTCTTCATAAAAAATGCCAAAGGAGATTCACAATATCCTAAACATTTTTTTTCAATGGGCTAAATTGGTAAAATCCAGATATTACAAGCAAAATTCCTGATACGACAGCGAAATCTTTTGTGTTATACCCTACAAAAAGATTATTCATAAGTACGGACCAAAACAAGAGTAACACAATTCCCGTTAATGACCATACCAAAAGATATGTTCCTACAAAACCTGAGGTTTTGATAACTCTATGTGATAAAAGCAAGTAGGAAAATTTATCATGTTGCCTATTCTCTTTTCTTTCAAAATTATCAATATCATGATTAAGCTTTCTACTTGAATGAACATTATTATCGTCAATTTTACTTTTGCTAAAGTGATTGTATAGTAATACCATAGGGATTATAGCCGGAAACATCATTGCTGCCATTCCTACAGTCCAACTAATTGTAAAAATTGTGACTGCTAGGGGATTTAGAGTCATCATGGCATGCATCATGTCTGGTTGGTCTATAGAAAAAATCCAAGTAGTTATAGATATAGTAACAAGGGAAATGCCTATTATTATTTGAGATTTATCCAATAAAACACCCCGGTGAGATACTGCATAGAATACACTAGGTAACAAGGTTATTTAACTCATGGTCAATTTGATTCTATGATATAATAGGGCGTCCATTTTTGCCAACTCAGTCATTTAATCGAGTGTTTAGTTGTTATTATTATTATTATTATTTAGATTAATATGTCATATTTTTGTATTTATCAATCAATCTTAAATAGTATTGTAAAGAGGAATACAAGTAAAACACTTGACGACTACTACTACAATTTTGGCTTCCATGCAAACCACTCTACTGGTTTTAGAATCTACAAAAGACGGATGGAAAGTTCATGAATGTTTAAAAAATGTAAATCCTAGTAGTGTGGCATTTGATCCTCTCAGACCTGATAGAGCATATTGTGGAACTTTTGATAACGGACTTTGGAAAACTGATGATAAAGGTCAAAGCTGGGAGAAGACTTCCTTGAATACATTGGGTTCAAGCATAATGTCTCTTTCAGTATGTCCCATTAAGAGAATTAATGAGGAGTTTAACAAGATATTTGTGGGAATGGAGCCTAGCTTAATTTTTACCTCAATTGATGGTGGTAAAAGCTGGGAGAAGGTTAATGAATTTAATAAATTGCCCTCGTCTTCTACATGGTCATTTCCTCCAAGGCCCTGGACACATCATGTTCGTTGGATAGAATTGGATGTAAATAATGAAAATAATATTTTCTTGGCTATTGAAGCTGGTGCATTAATCAAAAGTATTGATGGAGGTAGGTCATGGATAGACAAGGTAAAGGATGGACCGTATGACACGCATACATTAAGAACTCATGAAAATGCTCCGCAAAGACTGTATTCTGCCGCAGGTGATGGTTATTTTGAAAGTTTGGATTACGGGAACACATGGAAAAGAAGGGTTGAAGGATTGGGTTCCCATACGTATCTATACGGTCTCGCAGTAAATCATAGCGATCCTCAAAACATTGTAGTATCGGCAGCCAGTAATGCTTGGAAATCACACGCCATTCAAGATTTAGAAACCTTCGTTTATAGACGTAATTCTGATGAAAAAAGTAACGAATGGATCCTATCATCTGACGGCCTGCCCGAACCAAAAGGTACAGTCATTTCTATTGTAGAATCTAATCCAAAGAATAAGGATGAATTTTATTGTTTGAATAATCGAGGGATATTCTACTCTTCAGATTCAGGAAAATCATGGACATCGTTAGATATACCATGGTATAAAGAATACAATTTGCAACATCCTTGGGCGTTGGCAGTTATAGAATGACACGAAGAGGGTCCTGTGAGACCATCCTACTTATCACATTATGCATCCTTAATAATTTCTTTAAATCTCGTATTAAGTATACTAAACTTTGACCACATAATTACATGATCAAAGGTTATGCAAAGCATCTTGAACAAACAAGTCTCACAAATAGAACATGAATTTTATGAAATTGTATAAAAGAATTTATCAATCTATTTATGAGAGAGTATAGAAAAACAAGAGAAATTGACAGTTAGATTCATAAACTCAAGATATTTTTGTTATACTATTTTATTAATCTTAATTACTTTGTCATCTGCGTTCTTGAACACCGGCGGAGCATGGGCACAAATGATATCACAATCTATCAAAGTGGGAGAGGCACCACAGAATATGAATTACAACCCAAGCAATGGTAATATGTATGTGGCCAACTTTAATTCGGGGGATATATCAGTGATAGACAGTGCTACTAATAAGGTGATCAGCACGATACAAGTAGGAAGTAGTCCTAATGCTTTAGAATACAATCCAAGCAATGGTAATATGTACGTTAGTAACTTGGATCTGGTATTAGCAATAGATAGCGATACTAATAAGGTGATTCAAAGTATAGACGCAGGAGACAGCCCGCAGTTTCTAAAATTCAACCCAAGCAATGATGACGTATACATAGGTAACTTAGGACAGGTATTAGCAATAGACAGTGCTACTAATAAGGTGATCAGCACTTTACGAATACCTCATGGTCCGAGTTTCCTGAAATACAACCCAAGCAATGGTAATATCTATGTGGTATCTGATCCTAACTCAGATGCAGATACAGATGTAAAAGGTAAGGTCGTTGTGATAGATAATGCTACTAATAAGGTGATCCATACCATTGGTGTAGGAAAGGGTCCGAGTTTCCTGAAATACAACCCAAGCAATGGTAATATCTATGTGGCCAACGAAAATTCAAACGATGTGTCACTAATAATCACAACCAAGACCAACTCCACATCCTAAAACGTATGTATATTTAATTCCAACCGATAACCATATAAAATGTAAACAGACCAGTCCTCTTTTTCCATTTCTCCTTAATTGTAGGCAGAGACTTTAAGATTTGAAAGGCGCATCATACCTGATTTAACCCTTATCGATTCAATCAATGTATTAAGAGTCGGTAAATTTAATTTAATGAACTTGTGATTCTAAATTATATCTCTTTCTCTAAAATTCATAAATATATATCTTGACAGATTATTAAACTAGTCATGACTAAAGATCAAGGTTCAGAGGATTCGAGCAATAATACTTTCAGTAAGATTGAGGGAATGATTTTAGAAAAATTACTGACAATGGCTAATCAACAAACTCCATTAATCAGTGAGGAGGTATTACGCCAATCACTTGCAGAGGCATCTAAATCACCACAGTTTGAATCTGCTCTCGATAAATTAATAAGAGATGGATTTGTCTCTCGTATTGGTAATGATGAGTTTCAACTCACGTCAAATGGTATTGAAGAACATTCAAGAAGGTTAAATGAAGGGACATTATATTGATTCGTTAGAGGGAACAAAATAAAATAAAATAATTGATTTAGTTTTAGTTTGCTCCTATTTTTAATTATAGCGATCAAAAATGCTTTTCTTTTGTTGGTTTATCTCAATGGTCCATAAAGAAATGAAATTTTTTTAATGACTCAGCCAATAGATTATAAATAGGCTATTTCGACTTAAGTGGTAGTCTAAATGATATATGACAGTTTTTTATGCTTGCCTCGTTTATTGTAAGATGGGACTGACCTTCGGGTCAAAAAATATCGTGTTATATCTTATTTTGTAGTTAATCCACTATCAGAATACTTTACTGTCATATAGAAAACCTATGAATCATAAAAAGTTTGTTATCACAATCATATTTAGAGAATTGAGTCGAACTATTGATAATTTTAGGGAATCGTCTACTAATAGTGTAGAATTACCCTCCTGGTTTACTGACATTGCAGAACCACTCAGATTTAATAGATTAACAGAGAATATTTCGACAGATATTGTAATAGTTGGCGGAGGCATTGCAGGCCTATCTACGGCATATATACTTTCAAAGGAAGGTAAGAGCGTTATTGTTATTGAAGATGGCTTTATTGGCAGTGGAGAAACAGGACATACAACTGCTCACATTACACATGCCCTTGATGATAGATATTTTAACCTTGAGAAATTGTTTGGAAATGATGGTGCTGTTATGGCAGCTGCAAGTCATACCAAAGCCATTGACTTTATAGAATCTGTGATACTGAAGGAAAAAATAGATTGCGATTTTGAAAGAGTAGACGGATACCTATTTTCAAGTTCAATAGAGGATAAAGAAACTTTAGACAAAGAACTAGAAGCCACACACAGAGCGGGTCTTGATACAGAACTAGTTCCTCGATCTCCATTGACATCTTTAGACACAGGAGCTTGTATCAAGTTTCCTAACCAAGCACAATTTCATCCTTTAAAATATCTTCAAGGGTTGTCTAAATCAATAACTTTAAATAAGAATTGCAAAATCTTTACCGAAACTCATGTCCAAGAGGTTTCTGAAACTGTTGTAAAGACTTCAGATGGTTATGAGATCAATGCAAAGAACATCGTCATAGCAACAAATGCTCCTATAGTAGACAAAGTCAGCAAGATTTACGAAAAACAAATTCCATACAGAACTTATGTCATTGGGGCTCTAATAAAGAAGGGTTCTGTTCCAAAAGGATTGTACTGGGACACAGGAGATAAAAAATCAAAAAACACAATTCAACCGTATCATTATGTTAGAATTC
The DNA here is from genome assembly GCF_047711275.1 of Candidatus Nitrosocosmicus sp. FF01. Classification (NCBI taxonomy): domain Archaea; kingdom Thermoproteati; phylum Nitrososphaerota; class Nitrososphaeria; order Nitrososphaerales; family Nitrososphaeraceae; genus Candidatus Nitrosocosmicus; species Candidatus Nitrosocosmicus sp. FF01. Next base: position 354,137 of record NZ_JBLNIG010000002.1, read on the forward strand.
AAAAATTAGAAAAAAGCGATCTTGATTTTGATAGGGCTAACGACTTTGTAGAGAAAGAATATGGTTCCAAAGATAAGGAAGAGGAAGGCGGCATCGGTGAGGGCGAAGGCGGATATGATTTATTAATTGTTGGTGGTGAAGATCATAAAACCGGTAACGTAAATGATATTGTGGAAAGACACAGTCGTCTTGAAAGTTGGGCAAAACAGCGTTTCCCAATTAAAAAAGTATTATTTAAATGGTCAGGACAGGTTATGGAACCCCTAGATTCATTAGCATTCATAGGAATAAATCCCATGAATAATGAAAATCAAAATAAGAATAAAATCTATATCGCTACTGGAGATTCCGGCAATGGCATGACTCATGGGACGATAGCAGGAATTCTATTATCTGATTTAATATTGGAAAAACAAAATGAATGGGCATGGTTGTACGATCCATCGAGAACTGTTAGTAAGCGAGAAAAAGATGATAATTCTTCGCAAGAGAACAATAATTCTGAGGACAATCCAACTTCAATTAATAAATCTCAAAGTAAATTATTAGTCGAGTCGCTTTTAGCTGGCCAAGGAGCTATCATAGAAGAAGATCCAGAAAATCCATTTGCAGTTTATAAAGATAAAAGTGGGCAAGTTCGCACATTTTCTGCCAAATGCACCCACTTAGGATGCACAGTAACTTGGAATCCCTTAGAACAATCATTTGATTGTCCCTGTCATGGATCACGATTCTTTAATAATGGAAAAGTAATAAATGGACCAGCAAACAGCGAATTGCAAGAAAAATAAATAATAAGTTTGCAAGGTTATAACAATTACTATTGTTCTAATGCAATCGGATAACTGACTTTAATATTTCCAGAATCATTTATTCATAAAACTATTTTCCTTTTTGAAAATTAGATGCGATTCACCACTGGGTCTACGATCTTCAAAATCTATTGTATATCCGAAAGATTCTAAAAATTCTTTAATTTCCTTGTGATAGGTCGTACCATTTGATAAATTATGTATTTCGACTATTATTCTGAGATTTTGGGCTCTTAATATTAATTCCTTAGACCCTTTTATTACATCCAATTCTGCTCCTTCGACATCTATTTTCATCCATTTTACTTCTTGAATCTCAATATTGTTATCTGACAATATAGAATCAATGGTATTCGCATCGACGTACACGTGTTTTCCTAATCCTTTATTTGCAAAATTATCAATATCAGTATTTATCGTTCCAAATTGATTATTTCTTAGATCGTCATTAACAAAAAACTTTATTTTAGTTTTTTCAGAAAAAATTGCACAATTTAGAGGTATAACATTCGCTAGTTCATTTAATTGAATATTTTTCTTCAACAGTTCAAATATGGATGGATTAGCTTCTATGGAGATTACCTTACCTTCATTTTGCACCTTTTTTGCTGCAATAACTGTGTATCGACCTATATTCGCACCTATGTCTAGGACAACATCACCTGGCTGAGGATCAAATCTTGTCAAAATTGCTTCTTCTCTTGAAATCAAGCTCATATAATCTACCATGTTAAGTGGACAATGAAATTTGTAATCGTATTTAGGTATATAGATCTTGGACGTTTCCTTTCCAAAGCCCAATTTATTCAAATATTTATATAGAAAAATTTTTAGCAAGAAGGAGGAAATAACTTCATTGCCCTTTTGTAATTTTTGAAATAATCTTGATGTGTTTCTTCTTTCATTTCCTAGTGCTGCTTTCATGATATTATTGGTTATCATAAAAATAGTCCGATATGTGAGAATGACAAATCTATTAAATGCATTATTGCCTATTTCTTGTGGATAATTGTTGGATATTGTCATCTCTCATCCAAAGGTATGATAGTTTATAAAGTATATAACAAATATGACAGTTTAATCAATAATAGACTCATCATGATTTTTTTTAGAATTTGGTATAGCGTATTCTTGTTAGCTAGAGCGCACTGAGGCATTAGTTTAATGTATTTGCTTTTATTCGATTGCAGGAGTTTTTTATGTGCTTGTATATATAAACAAGACCTGAGACTGTTGTTGCTATTGCAGTTGCTGTATCACATAATAAATTAATCAAAAATTTCATCATAATGTATATCTACAGATATGTTGTTTTAGAGTTAGACAGTATTTCAAGTATTCACCCCAAGATAAGATTGAAAAGATATGTTAGACGAGTATAAAGGGAAGAGAAATTTTAAGGCCACTCCAGAGCCTGACGGAATTAACAAGTTAAATAGAAATGAAAGTGAGAATCGCATATCAAATAATCATAATTCACCAGGAACAAAACCTAGATTTGTGATCCAAAAACATGAAGCTTCAAGATTGCATTACGACTTGAGGCTTGAATCAATTAAAGAGAACGTTCTTCTATCTTGGGCAGTTCCTAAAGGACCCTCTTTAGATCCATCTAAGAAGAGACTTGCAATACAAACTGAAGATCATCCAGTAAGTTATTTGTTATTTGAGGGGGTAATTCCTAAAGGAAACTATGGAGCTGGTACCGTAATAGTATGGGATACTGGTGAGTATTCAATACAAAGAAACACTTTATCAAAATCTACCGCCACAAAATATGCAGAAGTTACCGGATCAGATGAAGAAGATGTATCAGAAATGATAAGAAAAAATAACAAGATTACCTTCAATCTATATGGACAGAAATTACAAGGCAAGTTTTCGCTGATAAGAACCAAGACAGAAAATCAATGGTTATTGATAAAATTAGATGATGAATATGCAAATGGATTATCCCGTAAGGATAAGGATGAATATGAGGATATAACAGAAAGTAGACCCGAATCTGTGCTAACTGGAAAAACAAATAGAGAGATGATCCAATACAAACACGAAAAATCTTTAGAAAATAATATTAAAGATCCAGATATTGTTACTAGACACCCCACAGAAACCAACACGGTTGCTTCGAATATACCAAATACGAATATAGATACCAAAAATCCTCCACCATCACCATCACCATTTATTAACTCATCATTAAAACAGACATTCTTTAAAGAGGCGAAACCGATGTTATCGTCTCTTACAGATAAACCATTTAATGATAAGAACTGGATTTTTGAAATAAAATGGGATGGAGTAAGAGCTATCACTCTTGTAAATATACGAGACAAGGCTTGTTTTATAAGATCACGCAGTGGCGATATTATCACTCATCGTTATCCAGAGATTGAAAAAACCTTAACGTCTGCATTAAACGAAGCAATTATCAAAGACTTTGCCGTTTTGGACGGGGAGATAGTTGTTTTGGATAAGGAGGGATATCCTAATTTTCAAAATCATCAAAAAAGAATGAATATCGATTCCTTAAAGAGTATTGACATTTTGTCTAATCTTTATCCTGCAGTATATTATGTATTTGATATATTATATTTAGACAATAATATCCTAAAAGAAACGCCTTTTATAGAAAGAAGGAAAATACTATCATTTCTTATTAAAAAAGAAAACGAGAAGATAAGGTTATCCGACTATGTCGAGGAATTTGGTATAAACGTTTTTGAAACTATAAAGAGTATGAACCTTGAAGGGGTAATTGCGAAACATAAAAACAGTAGATATTATAGTGGTACACGTTCCAAAGATTGGCTCAAAATAAAGAATATCAAAACTCAAGATTGCATAGTAATTGGATATACAAGAGGTGAAGGTAACCGGAAAAATTATTTTGGATCCCTTTTACTTGCTGCTATAGATAATAAAAATAAAAACGATAACCTAGATTCTCCAGATGACAGTCAATTAAAATTCATAGGTCATACCGGAAGTGGATTTAATTTTGAAAACCTTCCTATAATTTATCAAAAATTAAGAGAGATAGAAACTATACAATGTCCCATTAGAAACGTTCCATATCTTAACAGGGAGACAATATGGGTAAAACCCACAACAGTAATAGAAGTGAAATTCAACGATTGGACCAACAATAAGATTATGAGAGCACCTATTTTTCTAAGAGTTAGAAACGACAAGCCCCCCTCTGAATGTGTCATTGAAATAAGTGATAGAATATTCAATGATATCGCAGCAGGTGATATAAATAAATCCCAAGTTAATAACAATATAAACAAAAATAAGCACAGTAGTAGTCCCGTAACAGAAAATAACAAATCCTTTTCCCATTTGAAAAAGGAATTCTGGAAAGCAACAAGAGATCGCCCCGCTATTACGAAAAGAGACTTGATAGACTATTATGATAAAATGAGTATGCATCTGCTACCTTTTCTTCAAGACAGACCTCTATCTCTTAGTAGATATCCAGATGGGATACATGGAAAAGCATTTTATCAAAAGGATTGGAAGTTTGACAAACCTACGTATGTAAAAACAGTTAAAGTATATTCAGAATCAAATTATGAGGAGGAGATTAACTACATTGTATGCAATAACAATGAAACTCTATTATGGCTCATAAATTTAGGATGCATTGAAATACACCCATGGAATAGCAGAGTTAACGATTACAATGAATGCAATAAGATGGATTTGTTAGAAACAAAGGAGTGTGGCCTAAATTATCCGGATTTTATAGTTTTTGATTTGGATCCTTACTTAAATGTTGACGATGAAAATAGTTCAAAGGAACCAGCATACGGTTTAGAAGCTTTTAAAGAGACAGTAGAAATTGCATACGGTTTAAAAGATATTTTTGATGGATTGAATTTTAAATCGTATGTAAAGACTTCGGGAAAAACGGGTCTACATATTTTCTTACCAATAATCAACTTGTATTCACATAAGCAAGCAAGGGAATTTGCAAAGGTAATATCACAAATCTTAAAGAAAAGTATGCCGAGTAAAATTACTACAGAGTGGAAAACAACTGATAGAAAGGGAAAAGTGTTCTTTGATTATAACCAAAATTCTATTGGCAAAACACTTGCATCGATTTTTTCGGTAAGGCCGATAGAAAACGCCCCTGTATCTGTCCCATTAAAATGGGAAGAATTATCAGGTATTATACCCACCGACTTTACAATAATGACAGTGCCCGAAATATACAAGAGAAAGATAAACTCGTGGAACGACATTTTATCATGCAGGCAAAATCTTGAAGAAATTCTTAATGATATCTCGGATTTCAAAGTATAAAGAACGCAAAAATGCCTATTAATTAAGGGGAAAGCCAATCTATGATGGTCCTCTTCTTTTGGTCCTTTAATAAAGATAATTAAGTAAAAGGATTGACATATATTAGTTTTTAGAGGATCTGCTCCTTTGAACGCTTGCTTTTAATGCCTCTATAAGATCATTGCTTGTATCCTTTGAGTCATCCCTCTCTTCCGTTTTATAGATAATCCCTTTAGATTTTGCAGTTACTAATTTTTCTAATTCTTTTGCATATTCGTCTGAGTATTGTGTTGCATCAAATTGTGAACTAGTCAAATTTCCTACCAACATTTTCCCAAGTTCTAATTCTTTCTCATCTATAGGAACTAATGATCCAGATGATTCGGACCCTGGCATACCTTCTATTTCATCTATAGGTGTTATCTCTTCTTGAAACATTAGCTGATGCATTATCAAACCCCTTTGGTATGGGCGAATGGCAACTAAATGCTCCCTATCTTTAAGAACTACTTTGCCTATAGCAATTTTGTTTGTTTCTTTTAGCGAATCAACAAATAGCTTAAAGGCCTTATTAGAAGCTGACACCAAATTTTCTTTTTGTTTGCCTCTCCTTTTTTTTGCGGATCCATCCGTAGATGGCGATACATAATAACTCTTTTCGATAAGAATAGTATCAAAATCCTTTAAATCTATAAATTCTTTAATGTCTATTGTCTTTGTAGTTATTGCTTTGATTTTATCCAAGTCTTCTTTTTCTATTATAACATACTCGTCTTTTGATATCTTGTACCCTTTCTTTATTTCCTCATAGGGAATTTCCCTCTCCTCTACTGGACACCATTTTTTGTATTGAATCTTATGTCCTTTTTCATCTAATTGATTAAAGGAATATTCATTGTTGCCATCTAACACAGTAAATAACTTTATGGGAATGTTTACTAACCCGAATGATATACTGCCATTCCAAACACTTCTGGTCCCCAAAGTTTGTCTAAAATATTATGATGACCTGTCTATTTATAACGATACATAAATTATAATTTTACATTGAATTAGAATTTTTTTATATAAGATAATAAATAGAACTCGCAAGAAGGTGTTATTTTATCAAAAGTCAATATACTATCAAGTGATCTAATCTTTGTACAAATATACTCAATATCACACGTACTAATACTAAATTCAATTATGGGAATTCAGTAGAGTTATAGTGTTCAAGAGCATTACAGGCAGTAACATTATTGTACATACATTCGTTAATGAGATGATCCATGTAAGTATTTTGGTTCTGTGCAAAAATTTCTTGGGTTGCGATTGTTGCCGTGGCACTTATAGTTGTACTTGCGACTGAGATCATAATGACTAGAACAGTCAAATTGGTATTCATTTGATCGATTTTAATCCATTTAATGTATATAGGTTATGGTATGATTTAACCTCATAATTATTATTATAATATGAATAATTAATTATAGCCACGCAAAGGGCTTAATCAACTACTTTCTATCCATAGTAGATTCGAGAAAAGGAAGTTCACAAAAAATATTTTGGCAATTATCATTTGTAAAATTATTTTTTGATTTAATTAAATAATCCCAATATCTTAATTTGAAAGTAATTTTTTGTGAATAAAAAATTCAATTGTCAATATTATCCATCTTTGTAGCAGCTGCACTAGTTGGATCAATAGTAGCTATTAGCAGGATTGATAACCAAGCATTTGCAGGCGGTGACAACCACCATGGCAAGAAAAAGAAATCAAATGAATCAGAACAGAGTATAGGTCAAAATTCAACTATAGCTCAAGCATCAGCCTGTGACTCTTTGGGAGATACAACAGCATCCTGTAACAATGTTGCATTATCATTTAACTTAAATGATGGTAGCAACGCAGCAGGTCAACAATAGTCGCCTTATTTTTTCATGTGTGCGGAAGCTCTCATTCATTTATGCGATTATTAAAACAATTACAGTTAAGAAATGATTAGACTTAAGCATCACATAAGAATTTAAATCTAGCAGTTACTTTTAGTCTTAAATGCTAGCAAGCTAATTTCAGTTATTGGATGAATAATTGCTTTAAACATTTTGTCTCTTGTAGCAAATTTCTGTACAAGATCTACTTATCTTCTGTAGAAAAATATCCGATCCAACCTTTGAATAGTTAAGTTCTCATCAGAACTATGATCATTATTTAATCTATTCCTCAGAATAATTCCCTTTATTAAGAGATAATTAGTTGAAAGTCGGTTTTCAATTACTAGTAAAAAGGAAAAAAATAAAGTCACAAATCAAAACTGCATTTTACCATAATCCCAAGTAGAATAAAACTTTGGATTAATTTCAATAAGTACAACTTCTCCCTTCTTTGATTCTTCAGATATCATTTTTGCGATTGGGTGGTCCAATGTACCAAGATATTTCAAACTAATTTTGTCTCCTAGCGGTCCAACAATTTTAAGATCATCTATTATGTTCGCAACACCTTTGCCTTTAACACCTCTGACTGGAGGATTTTCATCATCTATAGAAAAATAAATTGTCGACCTCTTTCGAATATTTTGGGTTTTCTTAGCTGATCTAGATGTGTTTATCCAAAGTTTTTCTTTATCTTTGTCGTAGTAAAACCAAACGGGTTGGATGTTTGGATCACCTTTTTCATCAACAGTAGCTAATTGCAGATTCAATTTACTTTCAAGAAATTTCTCCGCTTCTTCCCTGGTCATACCAGGTGTTTCGGAGGCAGCATTAATGATCTTCATATTAATTAATTGTTAGATATGTAGATAAAAGTTCTTTTCTTTTCTCTCCTTTGATCTATTATTAAAGAAAATTTTCTGTTTTAAATATGTCAAGTGATGAATATGAGTATAAAAAGAAGAAGGTTTCTTATTTATTGATGTATTAGGTTCGACTTTGGTTTAACTTGCGGGATCTAATTGTTATTTTTCCTTGACCATGAATTTTGGTCGAATAAGATGTTATACCAATGTATGTTAAATTCAAATCAAAATGATATCATGTCACTATTATCAAAATCAATAAATATCCTGTTTGATTGTTCAAGATAAACATCACATGATCACAGATATCATAGGTTTGAATATAGGCTCATTTGAAATTATTCAAACTATAGCGTTAACATCCTTTGCTGGTTTCACATCTTTTCTTGGCATATATATGGCTAAAAGAATAAATTTTTCTCGCAGGGCAGTTTTAGCCCTGACCTCTTTTGGTGCAGGTATCTTAATAGCTGCAGCAATATTTGAAATGGTAGTAGAAGCGGAGAAGTTGGTTGGGTTACTAGTGACAATTATTGCATTTATCGCTGGTGCAATTTTGTTCTCTTTTCTTGATTGGTTAGCGGAGAAAAAAGGTGGTGGAGCGGGCATATTACTTGGCATGGGTATGGATTCTATACCTGAATCATTAGCAATAGGTGCCGCAGTAGGCTCTATGGGTTCAGCTGCAGCTCTTGCTTTTCTTATTGGAATTCAAAACGTGACTGAAGGTGTAGCCTCTTTTCATGAAATGAAGGAGAGTAATTCGCCTCTCAACAAAATAAAAAATATATTCATCGCAACTGCCATAATTTCAATTATTCCTGTTATTATGGGTCTTGTTGGATTATTTTTTATGAAAGGGATGGATACTTCGATTGGTATTATCCTCGCACTATCTGCAGGCGGGATTTTTTACATGCTTCATTTTGACATGATACCAAAAGCTCATAAGGAGAAGGAATGGTTGACAACGTTTGGAGCCATTATGGGTTTTATAATAGGATTTGGAGTATCAATTGGCGTAGGTTAATACAACTTAAAGATCTCGGATGACGGTTTTATCGACTACCTCTATTACCAGATTGATGTCGTGAGTGCTGGCAGGTGAAATTACAACCGACAGAGGAATACCTTTCTTTTCTGTCAAAATGTGTCTTTTTGTGCCTAGTTTGCTTCTATCAGTGGGATTGTTTCCTGTCTTGTCCCCCCTAAAGGCGACTTTACGGATATAGAATCGATAGACTGCCAGGTCCAGTTGATACCAATTTTATCATCATAGTTTTTCAATAGTTTGATCCATGCATTCTTAAATACATCTAGTTTATTCCACTCTTGAAATCTCCTATGACAAACAGAACCAGAACCATATTCCTTGGGCAACATTTTCCATTGGCATCCTGTTCTAAGAACGTAAAGAATACCATCCAATACCTTTCTGTATGGTATAATCGGTCTACCCACAGTTTTTGGTGGCTTTTCTGTTGGCAGTATCTTCTTAAACTCGTCCCATAATTCATTGGGAATCCTTCTGATGGTGGGAAGAGTATGTATTGCTTTGTCTTCCTTAGTCTGGACACAGATCACGGTTTACCAAGACAGATAAGGAGCTATATTTCTATCGAATTTTGGGATAGGCTCTTAGATGATATACTAGATATATCTATGAAAGTAATACATATTCCTTCTTCCTTTTGTAATTCTAGTAGAGAATGATCTCTATTTTAGCTATTGTACCGTTATACTGTTACCATTGAGTATTAAGATGAACGATTGATATTCAGATAAATTAGTATCTGCTAACTACTATTGATCTAGATGGTCGTTATTAGGACAGTAGTTATGGAGGAGTCTATGAATGTAGGGTTTGATAAAATGAAGATCTTGAAATTAACTGATCGTTCTGGACTAAAGTCAGATCATATAACAATATATCTTCATAACCTAGCAAACAAGATCATCAATATATAGTTGAACTTTTAATTACCACTAATAAATGAGAAGCATAATTGTATCAACTGTACTTCTTTTGTTTTTGATAACAAATTACAATGGGTTGGCAGTAGCAATCGCTCAAGAAGAAGATTTTACTATAAGCATCAATCCTGGCGCTACTAACAGTGCTAGTCAAAATCCAATAGCACCAGAAAATCTTACTATATCTAAAGATACAACTGTTACATGGGTGAATAAAGACTCTACTTATCATCAGATAGTATCCGGAAACCCAGATACAGGACCGTCGAATATTTTTTATGGAGATTACTTTGGCCCCAGTGAATCATATAACGTAACTTTTGATAATGCCGGTATTTATCAATATTACGATCCCAATTGGAGTCACATTAATGGACAAATAACAGTAGAGGATGTAGAAACTACAACAGAAACCGGGACTATTGAAAATACCTCAGATATGACTAGTAGTATCGATCAGGTATCAAATGAGACCAATGTAGCTAATGAAATCAAACCTAATGCCAGTATGATTGATAATATTGCCCCTATTTCATCATTACTTGGATCCATTGCATCTGGGGAAAATCATACTAACCAATCATCGGCTTCCGCACTATCTACGTTATCAACCGACCCAACTCTTGACAGCATTATTGATAAAGTCCGTCCATTTTTCAACCTTTTATCTGGTGAAAATAATAACCAATCATCGGCTTCTATTTCATCATTACTTGGATCCATTGCATCTGGGGAAAATCATACTAACCAATCATCGGCTTCCGCACTATCTACGTTATCAACCGACCCAACTCTTGACAGCATTATTGATAAAGTCCGTCCATTTTTCAACCTTTTATCTGGTGAAAATAGTTTAAATGGTACTCTTGATTCAATCATTTCTGCATCAAACCAGACGTTAGAAGAAAACCCGATCCCTGAAACAAATCTTAGTAGCATTGAACCTAAGTTATTATCTGGTGAAAATATCGATCCTGTCATGAATAACAGTTTTTCTTTGCAAAATAGTTCTACTACTATTTCTCTTGAGGAAGAAAAAGTAAAAGTCCAAAAAGACTTGGCCGATTCCTTAAGAAAGGCAATAAGCATTGGTATCGAAATTCCTGAAATCACTGGTTTTGATGACGATAATGCTACTGTTTACATAAAGGTTAATGTGATTAATCCCATAGATAGAATAGCAAACACATCTAACTTTCCAATACAGATCAATTATGATGATATAGAAGGTATACCTGGGGTTAGTATGATTTTTGCCAACGAAGCTGGCATGATTCAAAAGTTACCCGCAAGTGCATATAACATAGTGTCGGCTGCATCCCAAACAGGAGATCAGTCGCTAGATGCACTCTTGAATTCTTATTCATCTGCTTATTCTGAAGGATGTTCTGGTAGTATTTCTTTTATGGAAACAAAAGACTGTATTATTACCAAAGAATACTCAAATATGCCTATGAATAATACTACAGAGAAAACAAATTAATCGACTTATCAGAACTTTCCCATCTCCTCAATTTTTTACTGTCACATGAATCACAAATAATTCAATCAAATGCTAGAAAAAATCAACAAATTCTTTTGAAATCATTGAGGAAGTATAAATGGAATTGAATGAAATTATTACATTGTGTATCTTTCTTGTAGTTTATGCTATTATAACGGCTAGATCAAAATTAAAGAATATTCCATTTTGGTTGATAATGTCCATAGGAGCGATTCTTGTTTTAGGATTTGGAGTAATTTCAGTTGATTCGGCTATGAAGTCGGTTAATATTCAAGTCATAGGATTTCTATTCGGAATGTTCAGTATTACTTCTGCACTAGAAAAATCAGGAGTATTAAACTATGTAATTCAAAAGATATTGATCAGAATTAAAAAAGTCAAGTACATTCTAATGATTATCGTAATTTTATCAGGATTTCTGGCGGCATTTATTGTAAATGACACCGCAGCTATTATCATAATTCCTTTTGCAATATCAATTTCTAAACAATTAGGTATCAAACCTTCTGTGATTTTGATTTCAATCGCAATGGGAATAAACATTGGAAGTGTCATGACTCCCATAGGAAATCCACAAAACTTGCTTATTGCTAGTCAGAGCGGCATATCTATGCCATTCATTACATTCTTTGCAATACTTGGACCTCCTACAATCATAAATTTATTCCTAAGCGGACTAGTATTGTCTTTTTATTATAAGAAAAATATACATACAAAGTCTCTTTTACAAGAACATAATCCAGATAGTTGTGATGATTACAATAATTATGATTATAATAATAGGTTTGATGATGGAGATTCTAGAATCAAATCAAATTTGACTCGATTTTCATTTGCTAACAAGTTTGCCAAGATTTCTGTGATCGTTTTCTTATCGACTATTGCAGTAATAATTATATCGGAGGTATTCAATATCCTATTTGAAGTAATTTATCTAGATATTGGTACAGTATCACTTTTGGGTGCCGCTTCATTATACATATTCTGTAAAGAAAGAATTCCGATTTTAAAAAGTGTGAATTATTCTGTTTTGATCTTTTTTATAAGTATGTTTATATTTACATCGGCTTTATGGACCTCAGGACTAATTCCTGATATTTTACGACTTTTTCCTCCAATTAATTCAGATAATACATATAATTTGGTTTATGATAATGCAATCATTTCTGCGGTCAGCATAATACTAAGTCAAATACTGAGTAATGTGCCTTTTGTAGCCACGTATAATCTATATATGATCCAGAATGGTTTTGATGGAGATGATGTATACGCATGGTTAATGCTAGCAGCAGCAAGTACCATTGCCGGCAACCTTACCATATTTGGAGCTGCAAGCAACATCATCATCATGCAAACTGCTGAGTCCAGAGGAGTCAAAGTGTTCACATTTTTAGAATTCTTAAAAATTGGATCTGTAATAACGGGATTAAATATTACGGTCTTTTATTTATTCTTGATATTTCATAGTTCCTATAACTTGTAAGCGAATTTTTATTTTTTTATTGAATTATTAATCGTGTCAACAAGACAGAGGATAACTTAAGAATCCCAATAGTAGAATTATCAAAATGAGCATAGAAAATTTTTTGTGATCATTTGAAAGAGAGAAATGCGACTACATATATTTCATAAATCAGATGTCGCTAACTTTCTTATGCTGCCACAACAACTCTTGCACAAACTACTTAAAATAGAGTTGATACACCTGTAAGATTATAAGTCCCATGATTTAGAATTAACAGGATTTCTGCCAATGAAGACATTCGAAACAATTTGACAAAATACGAGAAATTCAACGGTGGAGAAGCCGAGAAGGTAATGCTTTATCATGAACTTAAACTTGAAAATCTAAAAATAATTAGCGACAAGACCAATTATTTAGACATGGATACGGCTAAGATTCCAATAGTAGAATTTGTATGCGATAAGTGCAAGTCGCCTCTAGAAAACCAACATTATCCTTCCAAATCTGATCTTTTTTGTATAAATTGCAATTTATCATACCCTTAACATTTAATTTCTAGGATGTATCAACTCATAACCAGTCAGAAAATTATAGAATCTTATTATTGTCGTTGTTGTTAATGGGTTGATAGTTCCAAAATTGAATTTAAACGGGGTCATTACAGAATAGACCGATCTAAATCATGCATGTTTCATATTTGAATTTTATTTCAGTTACATATTCTCATTATCTCCACCAAGCTGTTCACGAAGTGCAGGGGCTACTTGCGTACTTATTAATTTCGTGGCCTGAATTAGTTTTTCATGTGGTAACGATCCTGGGTTCATCATAAATGTGAATCTAGAGATGCCCCCTAATGCTTTGCTGTGTCTAATGATCTTTTCAACTACATCATGAGGATCGCCTATGACTAAGGCACCGCTTGAACTATTCTGAATATCAAAACTTTCACGTGTCATCTTGGGCCATCCACGCTCTCTTCCAATCTCTGTCATAGTATGAGCATAGCCTGGGAAAAAATCATTAATGGCCTCTTGAGTTTTATCTGCAACATATCCCAACGAATGTATACCGACTTTCAGTTTGTCAGGCGAATGTCCTGCTTGTTTTCCTGCCTCCCTATAAAGATCAATAATGGGACGAAATTGATGTGTTTTCCCTCCTATTATCGCGACCATCAATGGAAGTCCAAGAGTACCTGCACGCGCAAATGATTCAGGTGTTCCACCAACACCTATCCATATAGGTAAGGGATTTTGTAGGGGTCTTGGATAAACTCCTTGCCTATCGAGACTTGGTCTATATTTTCCGGACCAAGTTATATACTCATTATTACGGATTTTTAATAACAAATCTATCTTTTCCTCAAAAAGTGAGTCATAATCCTCTAGTGATAGCCCAAAAAGAGGAAAGGCTTCGATGAATGAGCCGCGCCCTACAACCATTTCGGCCCTACCTTTTGATATTAGATCAAGGGTAGCAAATTCTTGAAATAATCTAACAGGGTCTACAGCGCTTAGCACAGTTACTGCGCTGGTAAGTCGTATATGCCGAGTGCGTGCAGCCGCAGCCGCCAATATTACAGCAGGCGCTGAATCTAAGAATTCTCGTCGATGATGCTCTCCTATTCCAAAAATATCTAATCCAAGTTGATCGGCTAATTCGATTTGTTCTATCAATTGCTGCAGACGCTCCGCCGGGCTAACGGATAGGCTGGAGTCATCGTGGGCAGCGGTAAAGCTATCTATCCCTACTTGCATCTAATTAATCTATGAAAGTTTTTGTTATTTAAGGACAGCATAAAGTTTCATGGCATTAGTTATATACACAGCTCGATCTAATTTCATAGAACATTATAGATTATTATATCAGTTGATCATCATTGACACGTTACTATAGAATTATCTATCAAAATTTCATTCGAAACTCGATCGAGTTTCTCATTTCTGAAGTTTCCACATAATCTTTCTGATCTAAACTTCTACTACAATCATTACCTCATGAGGAACAACGGCAGAATTAATATGTTTTGATGCCGGATTAATTATGATTCATTTGGTATCTATGTGTGTTGGTATATCAAGTTCATAAGTCGATAATCTTATTTAAGCAAAAAAAATAATTAGACAATAAAATAGATAGATTTATTATTTTGATGTTTTTGAAAATGCTTCAGCAGCTGCTTTCTTAATTTCCTCCTCACTTAGATCTTTTACATGTGTTGAGATTGACCAAATATGGCCAAATGGATCTTGTATGCTTCCATGTCTATCTCCCCAAAATTGATCGGCAACAGGGTATAAAACTGTGGCACCTTCCGAAACCGCAAGATTGAAGGTTTTATCTACATCCTCGACATACAGATACAAAGAAACTGGACTTCCGCCAATACTTGCAGGTGATAGACACTTCATTTCCGGAAATTCATCTGTTAACATGATTTTGGAATCTCCTATTTCCAATTCTGCATGAGCCACAGATTTGCCATCTGGTGTCATCATGGTTCCCTTATCTTTTGCCTCGAAAACTTTTTTGTAGTAATCTATTGCTTTCTTCCCATCTTTTACTACCAATGAAGGTGTAATTGAATGATAACCGTCTGGAATTTTTTTTATATTATTCATTTATGACTTTGAATAATCAAACTTAGATTTATGATAGCTTGTCAAAACATATTCACCTTTGTATTGTATTTGATTGATTAGTATATGGTATATATGTAATACACTGCGTAATGGATTATTTCATGTTTATTCTAAATTTATCCTATCGATTAGATCGAATTATTTTCATATCGATAAATGCTCATTTAATATAGCTATTAACCTTAATGGCAGAATAAAAATAATTTAACTTATATCTCTCTTATCACCATTACTCAAAAACTAGATGTCTGGTAGATTTCTAAATATCCTGCCAATGTATTAACTTTCTTCATAATGTATAGCATATATTAGAATGATCAATGGATTTAAAGATAATATCTCTCCTTCAGGAAGGATAAACAAATTTGATAATAATTATCCTTCGATTGTAATAATTATGCATCAATTAAGAGTTATTCTTTTGTGGTTCTGATTATACAATATAAATTGCGCTCTTGCGGACTAACCAACTACTGCAATTGAGAACGGCAACAGAAACAAGTTTCCATAACAGAGGATAGTATGTTATTAGGTTGTGCGGATCCTGCCAGATCATCAACTTATTCATCTACGCGCGACTATTGCATCTACATACTATCCTTTGTTATCTACAATTCTTAAAACGATACATTGTTGTTATGTAATCATTTTCTTATAACAATTCTTAATTTTGTATGATTAACCACAAGAATTTTGATTTGTCAGCTTATTGATATTGAGTTTATTTGATATTATTAATACCCATTTTCATTTCAAGGACTGTTAGATATTGCAAAATATTCAAGGTAATAATGAATTAGAAAAATAGTAAAGGCATCAATTGGAAGTTCACGTGGGGAACCTTCTCATGCATTTGTATTAAACCCAAGAATGGTAAGATAGAAATGAGTACCGAGTTTCTATATTGTTCAGCTTCATCACTACGGTCTTTTTATATGGTGATATAATGACATTCCTAGTGAATTCGATGACTTGAGTAGTACTTTTAGCATGAATGTGGCCTTTTACTATTTTTCTCTGATTCAAAGGAATCATGCCTATTTTTCATTAGAGTCTGAGTGTAACAATATATCCACTGAAATATTATTTATTTTTGGTCCAGATTATCATTTCTAGTAATCATAGAAGCTTTAGATAGATTCAAAATTAATAGAAGGATTTGAGAATGATATCAGTCTCGGAAAAATTTCAATTATTTGATTATTATTTATATATCCAACACGACCAGAATTTATGATATGTAATTAATATTATCTTTAGTTTACATTTTTGCTGTTTTATCGACAGTTTATCAATGAAAAATAGACAGGTTTTCATAACGGACTGGATTTATATACTAAATTATCCTGACCCTTCATTTAGAAGTTCACAGCTAGTGAAATTGTCGAATGACTTGATTTTATCGATACCTAATGGTAGCAGAGGAATCAGTGGTATCAATCTCAATTATTTGGTAAGTAGCAAAAATAATCTTTTAAGCATTTTTTCTATAAGGAAATATGAAGATACTAGACAAGAAACAAAAGGAAAAATTAGCAAAAAAGCTACTTAAAGAAGGGAAAACAACAAGAGAAATCTCTCAAACGATCCATTTATCCTTTAGTGAGATTGGTAAAATTTCCCGTAAATTAGACGGAGAAACCGAATCTCAAGGTAAATCTACTAGATCTAGGGCATACCTCATGTTTTCAAAAGTAAATCGCCCATACAGGTTTCAATTAATCTTGACATAGGCTTTAACGAGGTAAGACAATACTACTCTGAGTATTTGTCACTTAAAGGTATGAATGATTTTGTAAGCATATGTTCAGATTATCAATTCTTATTGCCATTTCTTGCTGAAATAGCAAGGAAAATGATAAAAAAGGAGTTATTTGAATTAGATGTTAATTTTTTGATAGATGGTCTTGGTGATTTCAAAATCTTGAAAGATAGAAAAGACCAAACCCAGCATCAAGTCAATTTATTGACCGTCCAGCGAGAGGATTTATTAAAGTTTTTACAATAAAACAACCATCATCAGACAGATATTGATGCCTAAATCATTCACTTTGATTTTTGGTTTAGATAGGATTTGACTGATTCTAATAGCTCTAAATCTACTGCGTAGAAAGGTGAACTCATGTTAATAGTACGATAGATACGATCGATTTTCGATAGTTTATATGTATATCAAAAATGTTATTTGATCTCAAAATGTAAATGACGTTGAGATATTATATAAAACCAAAATCCTTTCAGACTTTATAGTTGGTAGCCTTCGTATAAAGAGGAATCTTTTTAAAATTTTTTTACAATATTATAGACGATAAGGATGAAATTAGTATATTTCAAATCGGAGGGAATCTCATAAATTGCCAACAGTTCAACATTTCGAAATACCTGCAGATGATGTTGAAAGAGGTCAAAAATTTTATAAAGATGTATTCGGATGGAATATGGAAAAAGCAATTAGTGGGGGAAATCCTGATCAAGATTACTGGATGTTTCAAACTCGGGATGAAAAAGGCAATAGAGGGATCTCAGGCGGAATGATGAAACGACAATCTCCAGATCATAAAGTAACAAATTACATTACAGTATCATCCATTGATGACTATACTACAAAAATAGAACAAGCTGGAGGCAAAGCTATAATGCCAAAAATGCCTGTTCCAAATATGGGTTATATCAGGATCTATCTGGATTCAGAAAACAACATGTTTGGATTATTTGAAGAGAAAGAAGGTTAGTCCGGCCATAAATTCTCTTTTATAATAACAGGTTGTTTAAGTGAAAGAGATGTATTTCTGATAATGTACGAGTTGCCTGGGAATGTTCCTAATTATTGAGTTCATAAATATTGTGATTTAGAAAATAAAATAATAATTCTACCTGTTTACATGTAAATCTACATTGTATTAATACAAAAATTGAAGTTTCTTGGTTATTAATAGTTATATATCCAAAACGGTAATCACTTTGGGACATGGACAGTAAAATCAATAATTGTTTGGATTCATAAACAAATTAAAAGTTTAATAAAAATATTATTATTTTAAAATGCATATAGCAAACACATCATTACAAGTAATCTTCTGTAAACAAAAAATTATTGATAATGGTATATTTTGATGTGATTTAGATTTGTATTTCGTCTCTTGTTCCGTCTGTATTGTACCGATATACTTTTCCATCTTCTTCCCCTAATGTTTTCTTGTGTGAACCATCACAAAATGGTTGATTATCACTTAAACCACACATACAAATCCATTTGCTGACACCTTCAAATTTCACCTCTACAGGACCCTTATCTTCTTTTTTGACGTATCTTACCATCTTGTACACAACTACAGAGCATGTTATAAAACATTCTTAAAACTAAAGCATACCAGTCTTTTCTGATGAGTATATTACAAGATAATAATTTTGATACTTCCCTTTAAGTATAGTTGAGATTTGATCATTCTAAATAGCAGATTTTAGACCAAAGATCTGATGAACCATATCTTGCAATATAACAGAATTAGTTTGATTGATTGTCTTGAATGTTATTATTTTTATTTGTAGAATTCTTGGATATTTTTCTTTCAAAATTCCAATCCCGATGGTAATTCTCGCTTCTTAATTTGAATCCCTTAAATATATCGAAATAAGTTTGTTTGATTTTCTGTTGTCTTTCAAAATCAGACTGTATCCATAAAATGTCGAACATCGAAGTTGACGATGATACTCTAGCATCTTGAATAAAAAAAGAAATTGAGGGGTGTATTTCTTCCTCTTGAGCTAATAGTTGTTTTTCGCTAATATACGTTACTTCTGCCAAAATAACACTATCTACAATTATTGATACATACGAGTGAGGAATTTTTTTGAAAAGAAATTGGTACTGATAATAAGGTCTTGTGCCAAGTCCTCAGTTTATACCTTATTTCGTCCTTTAAAGCATTTTGATCTTCTTCTATATGAATAAGTATTTTTACTGTTACTTCCTTTACCAACATCGCAGAAATCGAATGAAGAAGTTTACTATCATATATACTCCAAAATAAATCAGTAGTAGGAATTAAAATCAATATCTGGTCAACACATGACTCCATGATGCGAAAGAGGATCTGAGACGAATTGACATTAAGATTAGATTTTGCTTCATGTTTCAAAATGATCTCTTTTACGCACTTTTCGATTTCAATTATTTTTTTTCTCTATCTGAAATTGAATTATTCCACAAATTTTCAAGCAAAAGAGTTTGGTGATGCTTGAAATTCAATAGATTCTATTTTATTCTCTTTAGTGGTATCTTTAAGTTCATATCCCCACTTCCTTAACCAATCATTTAAATCTCGAAATTTTGGTACCTTATCCGTTGTCAATTCTGCTTCATTTTTAGCTTTATTTTCAACCGTTGTCTTCTTGTTATCATTACTTGGGCTAGCATCAGTTGTAGTCTCGGTTTTATTTGATGTAGACATTTTTGCTTATTTAGAATAAATTAGAATATTATCTAAAGCATGATTTCAATCTCAAAAATGAGAATATGTCTCTAATTTAAGTTGTAGTCCATTCCTCAAATAATTATATATTGTAACGAAATATCTAACAGTTTATACGTTAAGCATTCAAATTTGCTTGATAATAGGAGAACCAAGATAATTGATACTAATGTGATATTAAACATACAAGTACAAACAAACGTGAACGAGCTGGTATTGATTGGACCAGGTTTCAAATAACGCTATTTTCTCCTCTCCCTCATTCTAAATTATCTATTATTAGACTAATGATATAGACACATCCTCTGTTTCTGAGGTAATATACTGCAATCAAGGATCAGTTTATGCTAATCATATTATTTAATTTTGTTCCAGATTTCATGTCCTTGTTCTAAATTTTAATAATCGCCTTTATTATTAGAGTATCATTTGATCGATACTTATCGAAATTCAATAACGGGAAAAACTAATTCAAGTGATTGATAAGTTTTAATGAAAATAGAGTAAAAAAATAATCTTTCCACGTGAATTGAGGCATAAATTATCATAGCAGCTAAGGTAGAAAATTAATAGTCCTTTTACCATATTAATTTGTACTAATATTTGGTTAATCCGTACTAATATTTTTATAAAATATCCATAATTTTTGAAATATTTATATAAAAGGAAAACGCAGTATAAATGATTAACTATGGGTAAAATGGCTAAAGAGATAGCTGGACCTGGTGTTGAAGGTACAGTACAGATGCTAAAAAAAGCATATGGAGCCGAACTGTCTGCATTTCATTACTTCTGGTATGTGTCACAAAACATAGAAGGATTGGGAGTGTTGGAAGCAGAGTTTTTTGAAGAAAGAGCAAAGGAGGAGTTAGGTCATGCAAAGAAGGTTGCATTCAGGTTGATGCAATTAGAAGCTCAACCCACAGATGAACCATCGCAATGGGAGCAGGATAGTGGTCTTGGTAAGCTTCAACCATCACGATATCTAACACTTAGAAGCGCATTGGAAAAAGCACTTGAATTTGAAAGAGAAGTGATCAAGCACTATAATGATTTAGCTAACAGTGCTAATGGCAAAGATCATGGTACATATCATCTTGCTTTAGAACTATTAGATGCCGAATTGGAAGACGAACAGAATATTGAAGACATTCTAAAAAAACTAGAGATCTGATAGAAACAATCCTTTTTTTAAATAAATAATAAATTTTTAAACAGAAAAATTTGGTTGCGGAGAATAATTTACAAATGCAGATTAACAGATTCTATATAACGAGTTTTTAAATTTCGGATCAATATATAATATGTTCAATAAATTATTTACCCGAACTTGGATATAATTTAGGTTCGTTCTTTAATAAACAGAATTCTAGTCCTAATAGCACGTTAGATCTTCCCCTCTTTTATGGTAATAAAGTATATTTTGATTGATAATATTATTTTTCAGTCCCAATTTTGAAAATCATGGTTAATGTTAAATAAAATCGTTCAATAAATTCCAACAAAGTTACAATACACTATTTGTTAACTTTGAAGTAGTAAGGAAGGCTACAATCATGACATAAATTCACACTAATTCTTGAAATCAGGTATAACAAGATCATGAGTAGGTTATCCGTACCTAAAATGACGCCTTTATTACTATTAGTTTATGAATGTCAGATCGATATCTAATAATTCAATAGGTCTAATAGGCTTTGTTGCCATTAATGATACAAGTGTATATCATGGATCCCCTTGATGTCATATTGATGTCTTCATTTCAATCGATCTTTTTCACAATAAGATATGAAAAATAAGACGAGTCTTACGAACTATATATCAAGAAAGGATTTTGAATTTCTATTGTTGAGCCGTTGTATTGTTACCGTCATTCAGGTTAAATGACAATGCAACATTGTTACCAGAAGATTTAGAACACCATCTTCAGAAAAGACTTCTTTAGATTGTCCTAAATTGATATTATGATAATCCCTGGGTAGAGTTATTTGATTTAACTTTGCAAACGCATCTTGGATACCAGTATTCAAGTTTAGTGAACTAGCAAATTTTAGAGTAGTAGATAAAATAATTGCTACTGCAAGAATCATTGATTTATTTTTATTGTAAACATGTTAGTTGCGTTTTACATCTATTATCTTTATTATTTGAATTACCAAGCTAAACTGTTAAATTCTTCAGTTATCGAAAACGAAAATATTTAGATATTCGAATATGTCCTCGAACTAAGTTATCACATACTAAAAATTACAACTGATAGTAGAAACCCCAAGATAACAAACTTTTCTTACCATCATTGGCTACAAATCTAATAGTATACTTGAATATCAAGAAAATTGTGCTATTCTATTCTTATAGATAAAATATTAGATAGTAAGCTTCTATAGATCAGATTCAAAGTTTGAAACTAGAAATTAGCAACAAGATAAATGAAATACTCAGACACATGATTATCAATTTAATGATCTCAAATATGTAATAAATTAGTTTTAAGGATGAAAGCCTGTATGTTTTCTCAAGAATTCCAAATATTTGTTTTTACAATTCTTAGAAAGATATCATAGACATGATCTGTGTTTGCATTAGGGTTGGTATTTTTAGTTCATCATATCCTTAGGTTTAATTACTCCTAATTTGCCATTTCTATAGTCTTCAATTGCTCGATATATTTCTTGTTTGGTATTCATAACGAATGGCCCATATCTTGCTATCGGCTCATTGAGTGGATTGCCTGCAAACAGAAGGAATTGTAAAGGTTTGGTATTATTTGAAGACGACTTGATTTCAATGCTATTTCCATCGTGTTTGAAAAGGACTACATTTCCTCGTTTTCCAGGTATGTGATCCGTTCCAAATAACCCTTCACCCGAAATAATATAAGCGAAAACACTATAGCTACTTTCTAGTAAATGTGAAATTTGAGATCCTGGATTTAAACTAAAGTGCAGATACTGAATAGGAATTTTAGTATTAACTACTGAAGAAACATTATATGCCCTGCCTGCAATTACCTTCACTTGCCCGCTGTTGTTAGGCAGTTTGACAACTGGTATTTTTTCAGAGGGAATATCTTGATAGTATGGATTTATCATTTTATCCTTCTTAGGCAAATTCACCCATAATTGAAATCCGTGCAATCTACCACCACTTTTTCTAAATTCAGCTTCTGGCATTTCAGAATGAATTATCCCTGACCCCACAGTCATCCATTGAACATCTCCCGGCTTTAGTTTTCCGAAATGGCCTGAGGAATCCTTATGTTCAAATACTCCTTCTAGCAAATATGTTACCGTCTCAAAACCCCGATGTGGATGGTCTGGGGCCCCTTTTGCTTCACCGGGTTTGAAATCCATTGGACCCATCTCATCCAAAAGCAAGAATGGATCAACATACGAAAGAGATCTAGTAGGAAAAGATCTATTGACGATAAACCCTTCACCTTCCGTTGTATTTAGACTATTTATGATCCTCTCTATAGAACGACTGTTATTATCACCCATTGTCCTTTGCTGTTGTATTCCTTTCACAATACTATTTACTCAATCCAATATATAATGATAGTAGTAATTTATTACTTAGTTAGTTATTAGTATCGCGGCAACTCAAGTATGGCGTAATACTCTGAAATCATGATTCTTTTTCATAAATTCAATTATAATCTTTTAAAATTTTATATTGGAAATGTCATCATATATTTAAAAAGGAAATTGATATGAAAGGAGAAAAATGTGATGTAGTGGATATATGGCAGATTCTAGGGAAAAGATGGTCACTGCACATTTTGAAGAACTTGAGTACAAATGGAACAGTTAGATTTAATGAATTGAGAAGACTGATACCAGAAATTAGTAGTACTGTTTTGTCACAAAGATTGCTAGAGCTTGAACAAGAAGGACTAATAACAAAGAGAATTTATTCAGAAATTCCAATTCGAGTCGAATATAGTTTAACTCCCAGGTCAAAGGACTTGGAGAATATTTTACAGCAATTGAGTAATTGGATAGTCAAATGGAATGCACATGAAAAGAAAAAAGAACCTAAAACCTTTCCCCAAATGTCTAAATCATAATTTAGAAACCATTCATTCATATTAAAGGAAAAGTAGAACTAATTTAGATAGTTAGTATCCTTCTTTTAGTAAATTGTTCTGGATCAATTTACCATATCTCTGTTAATTAGGATATGATATAAAACTTATAACCAATATAGCAGATATATTTTTGTTAAGATTTATTCATAAACTTAATTAGTTTATAAAAATGATCTTGATTGCTGACAAAATCATGCATGAACGTAGAGTATTGACTTTTTTTACTTTTGTATTGATTATTCTTTCTTCAATTTATTCATATGATATTCAATTTTCTTATGGAGCATATGCAAAAGCTCCCCTATCACCCACAGGTCCAACTGTAAATGACGATGCACTTACGGTTGAAAAAGTAACAGAAGGCTTGGATTTTCCAACCAGTATGTCATTTATTGCTAATAATGATATATTAGTTACTGAAAAAAATACTGGTTTGGTTAAAAGAGTTCTGGACGGAAATATTCAGGATACACCGCTACTCGATGTCCCTGTAGCTAATGATATTGAACGTGGCTTATTAGGAATTGCGGTCTCGAAGCAAGTAGACGGCAAGCTATTTGTGTTCTTATCTTATACTGAATCAGCTAATGGCGAAGATGGGAGCGATGTAGACGATCAGGTTGATCCATCTGGAAATAGACTTTATCGTTATGAGTATGTGGACGGTCATTTGATTAATCCACTCTTGTTGTTAGATCTAACCGCTACTCCCATTAATTTTAGAGGGGAACATAACGGGGGCAAAATTTTGATAGGTCCTGATAACAATGTTTACTTTATGGTTGGAGAAGTAGGCGGACATAGGACTCAGGCCCAAAATATAATGGATGGCCCAGGACCTAATGGACTAGGAGGTGTTCTTAGAATCACCCAAGATGGTGGGATAGTAGATTCGGACAATCCGATTTTCGGTGATGGTTTACCACTTAATATATATTATGCAATGGGTATACGCAATAGCTTTGGAATGGACTTTGATCCTTTAACAGGGAATTTATGGGATACCGAAAATGGACCTACCATTGCAGATGAAATCAATTTGATTGTACCTGGGTTTAATGGAGGATGGTCGCAGGTTCAAGGCTATCTGAGTCAAGATTTACTAGACCGAGGAATATCCTCAGAAGATGAACTTGTGTATTTTGGAAATGGTAAATATAGTGATCCTAAATTTGTTTGGGTGACTACGATTGGTCCCACTGCATTGAAGTTTCTAAATTCGGATAAGCTAGGTAAGGAATACGCAAATAATATGTTTACTGGAGACATCAATAATGGTTTATTATATCGATTCACATTGAATGAAGCACGGGATAATATTTTAATAAATGATACATATGTAGGAAATGTTGAAGCACTATCAGATAACCAAGTGGATGAAACAACTGAAAATCAACCATTAATATTTGGTCAGGGTTTTGGCGGAATTACCGATCTTCAAGTAGGTCCAGACGGGTATTTGTATGTACTAAGTTATACAGGTTCAATTTATCGAATATTACCATTATCTGAAAGCATTGCTCCAACAAATCAACAAAACTTATCGGAACACGATGAATCTCAAAGCACTGATTCTGTTCCGGTTATTATTTCTGGGATCAAAGGCAGTAAATCCTATTCTCCAGATCCAATAAGAATTGATTCAGGGCAAACTATAACATGGTACAATGGAGATACAGTATCTCATACAGTGACTTCAGGCCAAGATAACGATCCTGATGAAGGAGCTTTATTCGATTCTAACGCTATTATAGCTAATCAAAAGTATAGCCTTACATTTGAGTCTCCGGGAGATTACAAATATTATTGTATTTATCATCCTTCGATGATTGGCGAGGTAGTAGTTGAATGAGATATGCACCTATTTTCAGATACATACGATGCTATTAGTGACAGGGATCATATTACATTTCTCCCATATCTCAAAGCAATAAGGAAAAATCAATAACAGGGTTTACTGTGAATTGTTTATCTAACGAATTTATCATATACATATAATTAAAAATTAACTGTTATTGTGAGATTATCAATATCATTAATTTCGAATTTTATCTTACTTATTATCACTTTTTATATACTTTTTTCTTTCGTGACTGAATATGAAATCAAGGAAGTAGTTAGTATCATCAATAAATCGTCGCCTACAACAACAAAAAATCCATCTGTTTTGATCAATACTACAAAAGTATCTAATTGCATTCCAAATGAGATTCGCTCTAAAAATGTTAATTTGAATTCATCAACCCCTTCTGAATTACAACCAAATAGCATATAATCGGATGACAATAGAGGGATCTGTAAAATCCTTAATATCTCAGATTCGATTTCTTGTTCAGAATACAATGGAACTAAATCGAAAATACCATGTGAATTGGATAATATTGACGAAAATCAACTAAAATTATCTAATTTTGGCGAAGATGGTCATTTATTAGCAGATACAAAATTTGATCAACAATATTCATTGGATATAATCGATCCTACTAATATAAACAATAAATTTAGAGTAACTATGGACTTTGAAAAACATACACAGGGTGATAGCAATGATATTAATTCGCCACGATTAGAGATTGTAAGAGAGGATTTGAAAGGAAATCCCAACATGTCCGCTGCAAAAAATCAGGAAATAGCGTGGCAGGGAAATATACATGAATATTTTGAAGAACCTAAAGACAAATTTGATAATGAGACATACATAGCACTTCAATTTAATACTGGACGTCATGGAAGTAACGAGAATGACGAAGAAAGGGACTTTGGAGTGTTATTTGACGTTTCTGGTAGCAGCAACCCGAATCTCTTAGAATACAGAGATAATGGTAAATATATAAAATATGATTACAACACCATAAAGGAGTTTGCCCTCGATGGTTTTATCTTCCATCAATTAGATCATAATGGTAATCCCAAATTCATAAATAATTTAACAAACAGAGAAGATGTAGAATTAAAAGTAAGAACATTCTTAACTGATAAAAATACACGAATGATTGAAACATTCGTTGATAATGGTTCAGGTACGGATGTTCCATATTGGTCATTAAGTAATCTTACAAAATTAAAAGATCAAGAAGAGATTGATAATGAAAAGGGTTTCATAGAAACAGTAAATCAAGGGTCTGGATATGTTATAGCTCGAACAGACAATATAGATACCAGACCTTCGTCATTTAAATCGTTCGCTTTTAATTTATGAATATTTTGGAATTAGCCTTATATTGATTCAATTAACTGCCAATTCAACAGCTAAATATATTCAGATTACTCTTAGTTGATATTCTAGTTCTGATATTCAAAATCAAATATCTCCTTGGAATCGTATTACCATATTGATCCAAAAATAGAAATCTCATTATTGGTTAATGCAGGAGTAAAACGACTAATTTTTTTACTCTACTCTGTTTAGTTATTTATATCTAAACGATCCTAGTTATTTTTTTGTATAGTACATAGTTAAGATTAACCTTTTATTCAAAAAATGAGAGAGCAAACTTCCCCAAGTTGAAAAATTCATTGTTGTTAAGCAGTAAGATAGAATAATAGTGGCGTTGTCTTTCACCTCATCTTAAACTCAAAATTTTATCTTCGCTTAGTTGCAACATTGACCTCATAGACAGGCACCGGTCCAAAAATCGAATAATTTATTTTTAATTTTATTATTTCTAAAAAAAATAAAGATCAATAATCTTATTTACCATTGAGATAAATTCAATTAATGAGCGAATCGACCAAGTTTAATTATTCAATAATCAGAGAAAATTCGATTAATAATTTTATCAAGGACCTATTAGAAGACAGAATTGAGTTTGATTACTCAAGAAGTATCAAAGAGGATAAAAATGAGGTTTTTAACGCTGCAATGGATCTAAAAGAAAAAATAATTCCATATTTAAATGTAGAAAAAGACTATGCCAATAAAGAATATCACAAACTCCAAGAAAATATATTTTCATGCTATTTAAGCTTAAAAATTTTTGGAGTAATTCGTCCAAAAGCCATTTAAATTTTAGGAATTCTTATTTTGAAATCATATCTCAGATAATAGTGTATTTTGTTTGATATAGGCCATGCATATGACGAAGCTTTATAATATTAAATTATAACATTTATCTACAGATCAATATTATAATGGCCTATGATTTTTCAGATTGAAAAAGAAACAGAGCATTTTTAGAAAAGAAATAGAAGAATTTCAGTTCTTTCCTTTATTAAATGTCGCCCAATGGGACCGATGTGTATTATCAAATCTTCATTCGGGCCAAGTGGCTGCAACAATGCCACCAGTCGACATACAGGATTTTATTGTTTATGATAGGAATAGGAAAAACATATCCATAAGGATCGTGAGACCCGCTGATAGTACGGATAAGAATCTTCTTATAGTGATGCATTTTCATAACGGTGGTTGGGTACTTGGCGGGATAGACCTCATGATAAACTAATAAGGGAATTATCTAATTCTGTTAATGACAATAGTATTTGTTAACTACAGTAAGTCTCCTGAGCCAAAATATCCTACAGCTTTGAAAGAAGCTTGTGATTCATTGAAATGAGTTTTAGAATACTCAAATTCACCTAGTTTGGATCCTATATGAGTAGCCATTGTTGGAGATAGTGTCGGAGGCAAATTGGTAACTATCGTTACTATGCTTGGCTAAAATACATGAGACCTAAAATCCTCTATCAAGTCTAGGTATTTTCAATAACAAAAGCAATTTCTGATACATAATCTTATCAAGATTATCAAAATGGTTTTGGGACAGTTATGTTTCAAACGACACAGATCTAGGAAAATTAACAGTTTCACCATTATTAGCTTCGATAGAACAGCTTAGTAATTTACCTCGCGTATTTATAATTTCAGACGAGTTTGATATCTCAAGAGATGAAGGATAAGTTATGGCGCATAATTAATGAGTACATGATTACTTGTTACTGTTTGTAGATGCCATAAATCTTTTCATGATTTTGTAACGCTAAATGACGTATAGAAAACTTCGGCGGTAAAAGGCATACTTGAACAAGCATTCCTCAGGTTAAGAAAAATACCATGAAATGAATAAAGATAATTTCAATTTCTATATTCTAACTACAATGGGAAATTCACAAGGTTTTGATCATTAAATTACAATTACCATTTTGATTAGATAGAGCGATATTATATGGAGGTATTTGAGAATATCTTTATTAGGATGACAAAGAGATCGAACTTTAAATATTAAACCACACGTAAGAACAAACCACATTGAATCAAGCATCTGGTAATAATCATATTGAGCCTCATATTAAAGAAAGTAATTACATTAGAGATGTCGTTTTTGGTTTTGGTGATGGAGTCAATACTTCATTAGGAATAGTTGCGGGAATTGGAGGTGCGACAGTTGGTGTAGACATCGTAATTTTAGCAGCAATAATTGGTATGTTTACTGGTGCCAAGGCTATGGCTGTACAAAATTATCTCGCAGTAAAATCACAAAGAGAGATTTTAGAATCGGAAATTAAGAGAGAGGAATACGAAATTGAAAACAAGCCAGAAGATGAAAGAAAAGAAATTGAAAAAATATACAGGGATAAGGGTTTTAGTGGAGAGGAATTGAATATGGTGGTAAATAGAATTACCTCAAATAAGAAAGTATGGTTAAAGACCATGTTAACGGAAGAACTGGGTCTAAATCTAGATATCATAGGCAATCCACTCAAAGGCGCAATAGTCATGTTTATATCATTTTTGATTGGTGGAGTATTACCGATATTACCATACTTTGTGGTTAAAACTAGTTTGATTGATAACTTTACAGCTTTAATGGTGGCAATTTCGATTAGTTTGACTTCATCTTTTATAATAGGTGCGATCAAGGGCAAGTTGGCAGAAAAAAGCTGGATAAAAGGGGGATTAGAAATGTCACTATTGGGAACAGGTATTGCGTTACTCGGCTATGGGATAGGATCTGAAATGAATAATCTAGGAGTAGTCAATTTTGAATGATCTTACATTTCATAAAAATTGAATATTTTAAAATGTACTATACATATCTTTTTTTCAACTTTTTGGCTAGCTTCAGACCTATTTTTGGGATCGATGCAAGTTCAGATTCTGAGATAGAAAGCAAGTCGTTAGGAACATGAATCCCAGCGTTATAAAGGGATCGTGCTCGAGCTCTGCCTATGTCTTTGATCTGAACTAGGGGAACAAGATCTCCTTTTACCCCATGTTTAATTCTATTTTCCAGTGAAAAAATAATTGGCAATAGATCATTCCTATTAAGCAATTTAGAAATTTCAAATAAACATACGATTAGCCATTGAGATACTTCGACTATTCTGTGAATATCACCTGGTTCTACCCCAACTCTTTCATTAATCCTTTTTTCAGTTGATTCATTGATCCATTCATATAAAGTCCAAAGACTTCGGGAGCAGTCCATTATATCTACATCCGTAAAAAATTCATCATAATTGTTATAAAATAAAAAACTGAATTCTTCAAGATCTTGTTTTCTAAAGGAAAATTTAGGATAAAAATCAGGACAAGTAGTAATTACATGGAGAAAGCCAAATACATTGGTTGTATTGACAGATTTCGGCTTTATGTCATTAATGATGTTTCTAAATGATACAGCAGTTTCAGGGTTAAGATACAAATTCGAAACTAATTTTCCAAACGCAGTTACCTGATAAGTATTATTTTTCAACTGAATTAAATTTTCGTCTATAAAATAATCC
Source organism: Candidatus Nitrosocosmicus sp. FF01 (assembly GCF_047711275.1). Taxonomy (NCBI): domain Archaea; kingdom Thermoproteati; phylum Nitrososphaerota; class Nitrososphaeria; order Nitrososphaerales; family Nitrososphaeraceae; genus Candidatus Nitrosocosmicus; species Candidatus Nitrosocosmicus sp. FF01. The sequence goes on from NZ_JBLNIG010000002.1 coordinate 384,901, forward strand.
AGTGATGAATCTATTCTATCAAAAAGGGAGGAATTATTTTTATCCTGAAAAGAATAAAATGTTTTAGAGAATAAATCATAGATATCGTCTAAATTAATTCCATGAAACGAAGCAATTACTCCGAGTAAATGTATTTTGATAGATGTAATATTTCCAAGATTTGATGACAAAGGTTCAGGAATTCCCAAAATATAATGGTCATATAATTCCTCATATGATGTCCGTGAATCTGAAATGATTATGGATTCTCCATATGTATCATACTTTGGTCTCCCTGCTCGACCACAAAGTTGTTTATATTCAAGTATACTTATGGGCACTGAGGCACCGTATACAAAATCATATCTGGTAACATTTGTTATAATAACTCTGCGTGCAGGAAGATTTACTCCTGCAGCCAACGTAGGCGTAGCAAATAAAGATTTTATTATTCCATTCTTAAATGCTTCCTCTACAACTCCTCTACTAGTTAGACTTAATCCAGCATGATGAAATCCTATTCCACAAGATATTAGTTTTGATAAATTTTTTGTCAAATCAGTGTCATCACCCTCTTCCAAAATTTGTTTAGAGACTTTTAAAGCATTATTCTTTTCGTTTGGTGACAATGTTTTGAAAACAAAATCTGAAACTTTCTTAGCAAGTGAAACAGCTCGTTTTCTTGTTTCAACGAAAACAAGATTTTGTCCTCTATTTTTTAAAGAATCCATTATCAGATCGATGGTCATAGACGCGGTATCTTTACCCGATTCAGAAATATTGAATTGAGAATCGTTATTGTAATATATTGTTCCATCTGAATATACTCCTTCTATTAATTTAGTTGGTCTCCAAGAACTTTCAACTAATTTTGATTTGAGCCATGTGGCAATTTCAGCAGCATTAGTAATTGTAGCACTCAAACCAAGGATTTGAGTGGATGGATAGTATTTCTTTATTTTTGTCAATACCATTTCTAAGACTGGTCCTCTATCTTGATCACCAATAAGATGAATTTCATCAGAAATAAACAACCCCACATTGGCAAGCCATGGAGCATTCTGTCTAAGTATTGAGTCGATTTTTTCATTGGTCATAATTATGATATCGGAAGAACTTAGATCTGTATTTGAGGTGTTAAAATCGCCAGTACTAATTCTTACTCTTATCTTTTTGGTAAATATACCAGATCTATCTATAGAAGCAAAGTCCAGATATTTTTCATATGCTAAAGCCCTTAATGGTGTGAGATACACTATTTTTTTATTTTTTTCTAGCGCCTTAATTGCAGCTAATGCGGCAATTAGCGTTTTCCCGCTTGCTGTAGGAGTGGTGATCACCATGCTAGAATGATCCAACAACCCATTATCAATTGCCAATTGTTGAGGAGGATATAGAGAATTATATCCAAGAAATGAAAGGTAAGCTGAAATCCTGTCGTCACTCAACTTCCATTGCATATATAAATTACAATTATGTTACATTACTACATATTAAATTCTTTCATTGATTCAAAAAGAAACCTGTAAGCACATTTGAATACGAAAGAAGATAAATAGAATATAGATATTTGAAAATAGATGATATGATTATTCTGATTACTGATCGATCATATTTCCTGTGATTCGAACAGATATCAAAATATAATAATCGAGCTTATACAACCAAGGTTATTTTATTATAATTGACTCTTAAAATTATTAATAATTAATAAGAAAACTTTATATTATTAATAATTGTATTTATGTGATATGCAAGATGGTTGTGGATATTTATTCTCTATTTGTTTTGCCATTTTAGCTATGACTATTATATCTCTATTTATTCAAGATTCTGCTGCGACTTCTAATTCATCGAATAATAATGGTGTTCCTGTTTCTGATCCTAATAATTTGAAATCAACTTCTTCGGGTAATACCGGTCTAAGAATTTTTGCATCATTTTACCCAATATATGATTTTGTTAAGAAGATAGGGATGGACAAAGTTGACGTTTCAACAATAGTACCAAATGGGGTAGAGCCTCATGATTTTGAACCTACTCCTAAACAAATAATCGAGTTACAGAATGCAGATTTAATTTTTATTAATGGTGCTGGTTTTGAAACTTGGATAAACGATATAACAAATTCTAATATCGTAGATTTAAGCAGCAACATAACAATAGAAAAAATAAACTCTAGTCCCAATCCACATTTTTGGCTTGATCCGATATTGGTAGAGTCTATGGCAGAAGAAATTTATAATAAGTTGGTCTCGCTTGATCCAGACAATACAGAATATTATCAAAACAATTTAAAACAATTTGATGATAGCCTCGAACTGCTCAATTCTGATATTAAGAATAATTTCACTGATTGTGTATTGAATGACTTTATCGCATTTCACGATGCTTTTGGTTATTTTGCAAAAAGATATGGATTAACACAACATGTAATTGGTGGTATGTCACCTGAGATGGATGTCAATCCCCAAAAGCTAACGGAATCCATAAAACTAGCAAAACAACTACACATAACTACTATATTTTCAGAAGATAATATTGAACCCAGACTGTCGAATACCATAGCTAATGAAATAAGAGGAAAAGTTTTGATATTAAATCCAATTGAAATGATTACACAGGAAGAACACGATTTAAAAGAAGATTATTTCTCAAAAATGTACGATAATCTAAACAATCTAAAAATCGCCCTAGAGTGTAAAAAATAGATGCTTAGAAAAGCAGCATGAATTAAAGAATATACATGTTTGAAGTATTTCAATTCGAATTTATGCAACGTGCCATGCTATCTGGCATAGCAATAGCTATTAGTTGTTCTTTAATTGGATTGTTTCTAATATTGAAGAGATTTTCCTTATTTGGCGACGCAATGTCTCATGTTGCCTTTGGTGGAATCGCATTAGGGCTATTCTTAAAATCAAACCCTATTTGGATATCGTTGATTGTCTCAATAATTGGAGGACTGTCAATTATAAAATTGAATTCTAATAAGAGAATTTATGCTGATTCATCAATCTCTGTCTTACTATCCTTAGGATTAGCTATGGGATTGGTACTAATCAGTTTGTCAGGAGGTTTTTCAATCGATATCACAAGTTATCTTTTTGGAAGCATACTTTTAGTTAGTATCGATGAAACAATTACCACATTGATTCTTAGTTTAATTGTTATAGCATTTGTGATCTTTTTTTATAAAAAATTGATATATCTTGTATTTAACGAGGAACAAGCAATAGTGAATGGAATTAATACAACTGTATTAAACATCTTATTTATTATCTTGGCCACTGTTGCAATAGTAATATCAATTCGATTGATAGGAGTTTTGATGGTTTCATCACTTTTAATTATCCCAAATGTTTCTTCATTGCTACTAGGATACGGATTTAGAAAAACTATAATATTATCCATATGCTTCTCACTGTCATCCGTAATAGTAGGAATAATATTGGCTTATGAATGGAATATTACACCCAGTGGCATGATAGTAATAGTAGCTGCAGCAATATTCTTTGGGGTAAATATATTAAAACTGTTAACGTCAAAGATAAAGAACAGGTCATTAGGAAAGGTAACGAATTCTTGATACTACTTATTATACTTATTATACTATGACCCGATATCATTATTTACCAGTTTAACTAGTACGGTTTTTGACTAAATGTAGTAAATTAGAATAATAACACCATTGGTATAAATGATCAGCCTTGGAATTGAAAAAATCTACTTCGTTAAATTGTACGGTAGGGGATGGTTTGTTGACATGTTAAATCAAGTATGATCCAGAGATAACTTTTACTTTTAACCCTATATTAATAAAATAGGATTATGGATCGTTGAAAATAAGAGATGAAAAAATACGGATAAATGTAGATACATTCGATGGATTGAAAGAATGGAAAAATATTAAAGATACAGGATATATTAGATTCGATTCGATTATCAATCCTTTCAAAAGCATTATAACCTATGTTGACAGGATTCAAGGACCAATGAATATAATGAAAATTTTCCGTATCATGGATTATCACTCCATCCATGCAGGAATATATCCAGATGGTTCTACATCCTGGAAAAAAGAAATCTGGTTTATAGGAGGATATACAAAGTAAAAAGTCGGTACTCAAAGTAACAGATTCATTGATAAACAGATGAATCCATTGGAATATGGTCATGTATAATATTATAATGATTAAGCCATAAAAATGGAATCATACTTGGATAGCTCAAATTCCAAGCATTGGTTCAAGGTTTTTGAGATAATGGATAATGGTGGATGGTATGCAAGTAGTGTTGACAAAGTTTATTACAGTGTAAATTGCGGATCCAAGGATCATACAGTTTTAAATTCCATTCACATTGTCATATTTCGTGCTGACAACGTAGCATTGAACTTCAAGAACTTGAGTATTAGAGAAATAGAAACGTCAATAAAAATGATTGAAGGGTGAATTATTAGAGATATCATCATAACTTGAAGAAAACAAATATTATCAAAAACATAATTAATAAAAACATTGCCAATCATAAGCATTTCACTGAATGAAAATATAATCCAAGAACTAGATAAGCTACAGAAGTTTCTGGGATTTTCAGGCAGATCAGAAATTGTAAGGGCTAGTGTTAGAAACCTACTTCTCGAAGAGAAAAGAATTGATGAATTATCAGGAGTTCTACATTCGGTTTTACTAGTAATACATGATGAAAAGTCTGATCAGGAAATCAGTGAAATCCGACATGGATTTGATAAGATAATCAATACACATATTCACAATAAGATCGATAAGGACAGATGCCTTGAAATATTTGTTCTTTATGGAGATGCAAAAGAAATTAAAAATATTACTAAAAAATTTCAAGGAAATAGAAAAATGGACCAAGTAAGATTAGTGGTAACATAGTGTTTATTTTTATGGTGTGAAAGCCATAAGTGGGATTTGAACCCACGGCCTAAGGTTTACGAAACCTTCGCTCTGCCAGGCTGAGCTACTATGGCACTTAAGAATGAGCGTACTGGTAATTTCTAAGTATTAGAATTATTAAAAAGTTAAATAATAATGTATTTTTTTTAATCTGTGACTAGATGCAACATACATGAAAATTTTTTTGATTGGAACTGTATTGATTGCAAAGAAGAGTATAAAGATTTAAAAGGGACTAATTCAATTGATGAAAAATCACAGACTGAATGTAGTTGTGATGATAAAGCAGATAAAAGGGACGGTAATTACAAAGAATTTACAGAAGAAAGAGCTAAAAAACTTTATGAAGAAATTTTTTTGCAATACTTAAGGAAAGGTAATTTAAATGAGGAAGAGTGTATTGAGCGCTCAAAGAGTATAATAAGAAAACAATGTTCATTGCGTAATATCGAACCATGGTCTTGGGTATGACGTTTTGCTCAAATACAAAATCAAATAAAGGTATCTAAAGTTAAACCTAAATATCAAAAAAATTATCTAACTTTATTGTCGTCACCTAATAATCAATCTACCAATATTTTACAGGGAAGTTTAAATAAAGATATACTCCTGAAACTAAAGGGAAAGAGAACTATCAAAGGAAAATTGAAAAGTTTTGACCAATATATGAATCTTACATTGGAAAATGCTACAGAAGTTTTCGAAGGAGACAAAAGTCAAGAAATGGGAGAAATATTCATCAAAGGTGAAAACATTGTCATTATTGCAACTGACTGATTAATCGATAGAGATCATGTTATTTTAATTTAACAATAATAAAAATTATTTAAAGCTATCCCTATCTTTGGCACATTCAATGATTTCGGAGTCAGATAGGTAATTGTCTATGCTAAAGGCTCTATCGAAACATTCAGAGATTTCTTTAGAGTGTTTATTATCTGTTTTCCCATCATTGTCCTTGTTATCATTATTCTCTATCTTGTCACTCAGAGCATAATTATTGAGGCTATTTTGAGAAAAACTATCCCTATCTTTGGCACATTCAATGATTTCGGAGTCAGATAGGTAATTGTCTATGCTAAAGGCTCTATCGAAACATTCAGAGATTTCTTTAGAGTGTTTATTCTTTCCTTCTAATGAGTTCCCTATGTCATCACTCTGAGTGGAAGCAGGGATAGGAACAGTATTGGGATATTTGTTAATTGTGGTATGTAAAGATTGAAATGAATAAGGATTAGAAACTGGTTGGTTGATACTTTGTTGTTGTAATCCTGAAAAGGTGGATGGGTTGTCTTGAGGCGGTGATTTCATAAAGGTGGATGGGTTGTCTTGAGGCGAAGATGTAAAGGTGCTAGCGTAATTACTATCAATTGGATTCGATGAATCGGATGTAAATATAGACATGCTATCGTCACTAGTAGTATTATTTTTGGTTTGAAATTCATGATAAAATGGATTATTCTTACTTAGATTGTATGGATTATGATTATTATTAGAAGGAGTAGAACTAGAAGAGGCTGGAGTGGTATTACTATCTGGATTATTATTAGAAGGAGTAGAACTAGAAGAGGCTGGAGTGGTATTACTATCTGGATTATTATTAGAAGGAGTAGAACTAGAAGAGGCTGGAGTGGTATTACTATCTGGATTATTATTAGAAGGAGTAGAACTAGAAGAGGCTGGAGTGGTATTACTATCTGGATATGTGGAATTTATCTTACTTATCTTATCCGTGCAATTAGAATTTACACCTATAAGAGCACTAGTCATCATACTCGTTATACAATCAGCAGTTTGAGCAATTAGTGAATTATCTGGAACCAAACTAATTTGTCCATATGAAAGATTAAAATCTGAACCATATATAGTTGTAAATGATATCAATAAAAACATCACCAAAATAGGATTGATTTTATTTGCTATGTGCACAGAAAAATAAAACAATCATACTTTATAATGAGCACTTTAGATTTCTATTATTGACTTAATAATATATCTATTATACATAATTAAAGTAGATTTTTTTTACGAATAGAAGATGCGGATCAGATCAACATAAAATATGAATTTTTAGTTCATCAAAATGCATGTTCTTATATAAACCCATATAAAATTCGTATTCATAACGCCACAAAAACAAAATTATGCTAAACTTTATCTTACTATCTAGACCGATATTATATATAGACAAATAATCAATATTAGAATAATTGTTATTGCCTTATCTTGAAGAGCTAGTAATAGGCACCATTGTTGCATCTATCATTGCATTTTTGATAAATTTAGCTATAATGCCAAGGTTCATAATATTTCTAAAACTTAAAGGAAAGGTTGTAAATGACAATCATAAACCAAATAAACCAAAAGTTCCAAGACCTGCGGGACCGATATTGTTATTAAGCATTCTCATAGGAGAACTTATATTATTTTTCATTACAGGAAATATCGAGATAATTGGCATATTACTCACAACAACTATAGCTTTCATAATTGGGATTATTGATGATTTCAAGGTAATGCCAGGATGGTTTAAGCCAGGAGCACTAATTTTAGCTTCCATACCATTAATATTTTTTCATATATATGATAATGAATTAAATGTGATCTTTGGGAGTGTCTATATTCCAATATTGTATATTCCTTTGATACTAATATCAATACCATTAGCTGGAAATACTGTAAATTCTATTGACGTATTTAATGGTGTAGCAACAGGATTTTTAATCATAAGTATGTTTCCAGTTATAATTAGTACTTTTTTATTTGGAGATCTAGAAATTCTTATGTTAGAACTACCCTTTTTGGCTGCTTTGTTGGGATTTTATTTCTTTCATAAATATCCTAGTAAAATATTTCCAGGAGATTCAGGCACTCTAGTTATGGGGGCAATGTATGGGGCATTGGCAATTGCATCTAAATCTGAAATCATAGCCATAATTGCCCTGCTACCTGCTATAATGAACTCATTTTTATTTTTAAGTAGTGTAAAGAAAATTGTTGAACATAGAGAGGTTAAATCAAGACCAACCATACTCAACGAAGATTTTACTCTGCAAGCGTCAAAGGAGAAGAATGCACCCATAACTCTAGTCAGGCTAATTCTACTCGATGGTAAACTTTCAGAGAAAGAAATAGTTATAAAAATATATAAATTAGCAATTTTTTCCACATCTCTTGCAATAATAACAATATTAATACAATTCTTAATAACCATGAAGTAAAGTAGAAGTAAACATGAATTTTTTAGATTTAAGATTTTTCATATTATTTATGTGGATTCTGGTAATGAGTGCATGTCTTTTTATTATTTTTATTATTGCTCCAATTAGTAAATATCAAACTAATGAAAATGATTCGTTATTGCTTCTACAAACTTCCGTTCTGCAGGCGACTATTTCAGTCATCATAGTCGGGATCTTGATATTAATACTGAATAAATTCAAGAAGATATATTTATTTAGAAAGATAACTAATAGGGAGAAAAATTAATCTACTTCTGCATTATAAACTTGAATGGGATTAGAAAATCCTTTCTGTTCTGTAAAATTCCAAATTTTTCCACATATTGAGCATGTTATTACATTCTCTTTTGACGAATATTCTAGTCTATAATGACTACAACGTATTTGATATTCGTATTTAAGCGATTCCAATTCCTTAATCGTATTTATATGTCTGACAGAATTTTCTGCCAAGTTTATAATTTTGCATGTGCATAATATAATTCATCGATTGTTTGCATGATATAGTTTTATTCCTTGGTATATACTGGCATTCATTATCATATAGAAAAACCTGTGCTATATGAAATACATTATTTGAACATGTTATTAGAGTATCTATATATATCTAAAATGACTAGACATATTATTGAATAAATTGAATTCAGATATTAGAAAAATTCAATTTACAGGCAGATCTACATATATTCTATCACTCCCCAAAAAATGGATAGAGGAAATGAACTTAAAAGCAGGCGATCATGTATCTATCTCAAGAGGCTCGAATAATTCCTTATGCATAACTCCAGAACAGGACAAAAGATTACAAGACTCGGCGAATGAGGTTAGCACTTATGTAATGATAGATGAAGGTCCTAATACTCTTAAGAGGAAAATAGTTTCCATATATTTATCAGGATGTAATTTGATAAATCTAAAGGCAAAATCGGCAAGAATACAGCCGATACAAAGAGAAGCAGTCAGGGAAGTAGTAAGAAGAAGTCTTATAGGAACGGAAATTATTGCTGATTCTTCTGATATCATTACAATCCAAGTATTACTTACATTACCAGAATTATCGGTAAATACTGCTGTGAGAAGGATGTTCTTAATTGCTTCTTCAATGCATAGAGACGCGTTGGTCGCATTAAAAGAAAAAAATTCTGATATTGCCATTGGAGTAATTAGATCAGATGATGAGGTAGATAGATTTAGTCTCTATATATTGAGAAATTTGGTTATGGCAACTAACAATGAACGAATCCTGCAGGAAATTGGATTGAAGAATCCCTCAGACTGTCTGAGCTACAGGGTTACGGTAAAAAGTATCGAAAGAGTAGCTGATCATGCATCTAGAATTGCCTCAAAGTCCATGGAAATTCAAAGTTTGATCCCTTCCGCTATAACGGAAAAAATAGAAAGATTGAGTAATTTAGCATTAGAAGTTCTAACTTCTGCTGTTGAAGCTTTTCTAAGAAGAGATTATAATCTGGCAGATAAAATTGCCGACAAATCAGATAACGTTCTTAATTTGGAGAGAGAAATCATGCTCTTTTTGGATTCTTTAGAAAGTAAAACGGTTGGTGAGCAAGATATTAACGCAGGGATAAAGCTGATCCTGGAAGATATCCGACGAACTGTTGAACATGCTAGTGATATTGCAGAATCGGCTATGAATCAAACGGTTGGTGAAATAATCAAAGTTGAGAAAAAATAACAAAATATATCAAATATTGTTTTGAAGTAAAATTAGATTTATTTTCAGACATAGTTTGCAGTGAATATTGCAGTTATCGTGAATACAAATAGATTTGAGTGAATTGCAACTAAAACACCAAACCTGTTTATTCATGTAATGAATAAAATAATAATGATTATAAATATTATGAATAATTAGTATTCTATTTACAGTTTATGATAGAGACTTGAACTGACACTAGCCGACAAAAAATATTAAATGGCAGAATCGCCTCTAGCCTTAGTTCTAATGCTTATTGCCTCTTGTATATCATAAATGAAAATTTTGCCTCCTATTTTGTCACTCAAAGTTTCCAGCAAAGTGTTTACTAGCTTATCTACTACGTCATCTTTTACAACTATCTCAACCTTTGTTCTCGGAATAAATTCTGGAGTATATTGCATCGTACCACGTCCAATTGAAACTGGTTCGGGTTTGGCTTTTCCTTTTCCCTCTACTCGATAGTAGCTCATTCCACCAATGTTATTATCCTTTAAAACTCCACCAACAGTTTGTAGCTCTCTGTCTGGAATTATTATTTCAATCTTTTTCACTATTATTGATCAACCATCCTATTTTTTATATAACATATTTAAAACATCATTGTGTTCACTGCATTGCAGTGAAATAGTATCATAAATCACATGAAATAAATAATATACATAAAATCAGTTATCTATAATATGCAATATAACACACCATATATAAATTTATAAGTTGCTATTAAGTAGTAAATAAAGACATGATCGAATGTTCTGATCGAAAGACATGATCGAATGGACAGCTTTTTATAAATACTTGATCATCAATGTTCTATTCGATAATAATGAAATATAGAAGTAGAACAGAAATAACTGTCTTAATACTAGAAGCAGCAAACGGTGGGGCTACAAAGACAAAAATCATGTACAAATCATTCCTTTCATACGCACAGCTAAAAGAATACTTCACAATGTTAATTGAGAATGGTTTGTTAGAATATGAAGACAGGTTGATAAACATGTATAGAACCACTGAAAAAGGGTTAAGATTATTAAAAATATATAATCAGATAGAAGAAATAATACCACAGATTCAAACAAAGTATTAAATTTAGTATCATTAAAGCAAAGCAGTTATATTAACTATCTCTCTAAAAGGAATATCATTTAACGACTAAAACAGGCACCTTACTATGATGAAGAACTCTATGAGAGACACTTCCGAGTATTGCATGTTTGAACTTTCCCTTTCCCCGGCTTCCGATGACAATATAATTAAAATTGTTCTTTTCGATATAATCGATTATTATAGACCCTACGTTTTGTCCCTCCAGAATTGTAGTTTCAATTTCTAATTCATAATCCTTTGCTCTTTTAAGGCAATTTTCGAGAATTTCCTTCGCTTCTTTCTCTAATTCCAACATTATAGAATTCACGAGTTTTTGAGATTGTATATAAACGAAAGGAGGAATTTCGAGAACGTATAAAATTGTAAGTTTTGAGTCGAGTTTTGAACTCAGCAACAATGCATGATCTAATGCTCTCATAGAATTTTCAGAGCCATCAACTGGAGCGAGAATTCTCAAATTCACTAATATATAAATATAATTACAACGATATAAATTTAATAACTATTTTTTGGCTTACTGTTAGTAATAAAAAATAAGAATGACTTTGACTAAAAAGGTTCTTTGTTGGATGTATTTATTGTACTTGGGATTAATTCTTCTATCTGATTATATATTTTTAATAATCTTAACCCTTTTTCAGTGGTTCTATACTTTTGAGTTCCATCTTCATATTCTAACACACCATTCTCAATTAACATTGTGAAGTATTCTTTTAGCTGTGCGTATGAAAGGAATGATTTGTACATGATTTTTGTCTTTGTAGCCCCACCGTTTGCTGCTTCTAGTATTAAGACAGTTATTTCTGTTCTACTTCTATATTTCATTATTATCGAATAGAACATTGATGATCAAGTATTTATAAAAAGCTGTCCATTCGATCATGTCTTTCGATCAGAACATTCGATCACAATAGTTTGCTTTCCAATCAGTGATGAATATATCCATAGAAGTTTATTAATTATAATTTCCCATCATCAATGATATTTGAAATCTTAAAATAAATAAGGAATATAGTATGATAAGTTATCCTAACTATATTTAACAACAGATTCACATCATATGGAAATAATCCTGCTTTTGAACCTTAATAAAAAGTTAGTACTTGTTATTCTAGCAGTTTTTTAATAAAAAATTTGATCAAGGATGAGACTACTTCAGAGGTTAGAGTGATAAACAAGAATAATGGAATTTATGTAGTGGATACAAGTGATCATCAAAGAGGTATCAAGCAATGCCCATATAAGATTGGAGATATCATCATAGTAAAATACAAAGAAGATTCATTAAAGATAAGAGTTATAAACAAAAAATATAAAATAAAAGATTAAAGATTATTTTATTGTACTTGGGATTAATTCTTCTATCTGATTATATATTTTTAATAATCTTAACCCTTTTTCAGTGGTTCTATACTTTTGAGTTCCATCTTCATATTCTAACAAACCATTCTCAATTAACATTGTGAAGTATTCTTTTAGCTGTGCGTATGAAAGGAATGATTTGTACATGATTTTTGTCTTTGTAGCCCCACCGTTTGCTGCTTCTAGTATTAAGACAGTTATTTCTGTTCTACTTCTATATTTCATTATTATCGAATAGAACATTGATGATCAAGTATTTATAAAAAGCTGTCCATTCGATCATGTCTTTCGATCAGAACATTCGATCACAATTTGGTTGGTCATGTAATAATCATAATAGAATAGAAATGAAATTGTCATCTTTTAATGCTTTAGTTACTGTATCATATGAAACCGAAATTTTGATTATTTGTGAACGGCCATATCTCCCATGACTTACTACATTAGATGTGATTAATCCCAGCTGATCTAATTCACTGATTATTTGAGTTACTCTTCTTTGAGTTAATGAATCATGTTCTATTTGCTTACAAAGCGAAACATATATGTCATAAACATCGCCGGTCATTCCAGTTTGAGATTTCAAAATTGCTAAAATAATTAATTTTGTGTGTGTGGTGGAATTTCTAATCACTTCGTAATTGGTATCTTTTTCAATTTTTTCTTGAGCTTCCCTTATATGATTTTCATTAACCATATTATCTCTTTCTCTTTCAGCAATTTCAGCAGCTACTCTCAGCAGATCAATTGCCTTTCTAGCATCTCCATTTTCTTTACCCGCCACAGCAGCACATAAATTAATTGCAGCTTGACTGATTGATCCATCATTAAAGGCAAGTCTTGACCTATCGTTTAGAATCTCTCTCAATTGAATAATAGTATAAGGGTTAAATACTATTTCTTCTTCGCTCAAACTACTACGTACCCTCGGATCCAATTTGTCTTTGAATGTAAGGCTATTGGAGATTCCAATTAATGATATAAACCCGCTATCCAACAAACGTTCATTTGCCCTAGTAAGGCTATATAAAACATCATCTCCATTCCTATCTACCAAAGAATCTACTTCATCAATAACTAGCAATACATGCAGATTATTTTTCTTTAAATATTCAAGAATCCTATCTGTGGCTTCACCCAATGATAGTCCCGTAAAATGAACCCTTAGTTTCTTGTCGAAGCGGTTAATCCCAATTTCCTCAGCTATGTCGTATAGAACCTTGTATGAAGTATTTGAAATCTTTGCATTAATTATAGTAACAGTTATTTCCACCCCAAGTTCCACAGATTTTTTCTTTAATCTAGTAGTTACATTTTTGACTACTGCGGTCTTTCCAGTTCCAGGTTTTCCAAATACCAATAAATTAGATGGTCGTCCGTTTTTCAATACAACCGATAATATTTGAGCTATAATCTTAGACTCTTCTTCTCTGAATGGTAGTTTTTCTGGAACGTAGTCTATTGTTAAGGTCTTTCTATTCTTAATTAAAGCGGTTCCTTTGACTGCTTTGTCGAAAATATTATCCAAATAATCTGAATCCATATACTTCTCATTTTAATAATAATAAATCAACGGGCACACCCCTTCTCTTCTTATCGAATAGTAATAAGATAATAACATGTGAATTTAATTTCTGTTATTAACAATATATCTTAAACACTATAATCAATTAATTTAAACATATTAATAAAAAATATTAATATCATTTTAAGGCTAAATATTATCTCTAGTTGCATGAGAAACGGCGGGGTGTGGCTTTATAGGATAATTTAACAATGATATTATCAGTTAATTAAAAACTGATAATAATGGTGAATCAACCCCTTTATTTCCAGTGGAGAAGTATTCAGTTGACTCACAAAGTTAAGAATGATGAATCAACCCCTTTATTTCCAGTGGAACCATAAAAACTATTAACCGATTTATAATATTAACAAACCGACTAAAAAAGAGTCATAATTCATGCTTAATTTTTGTTAACAAAAGCTCATCATTTTGTTATCAAAATTTATTCAATATTGTTAAGTTAACACTTCATATTATATTCACAGAGAAGATAGATTGTCCACTGGAAAAAAGAAGATAAAAATTGAATTAGAGGATGCAGAAGGTGGCAAGTACAATTTATCTTTAGAAGGCAATCTATCGACAGTAAAAATTCAAAAGGTTCTACAGCTGGTTGAATCACTAAATATATCAAGAGGTGACTTGATCGATAATCCAAAAATGTCTGATGAACAAAGTGATATGTTCCGCAACAACTATTCGAAGCACAATGTCACAAGCAACTCAATTGAATCAAAAATATGGACATTAATCGAGAATAACTTTGCATATAGTACCTTTACATCGTCCAATATTGTAGAGTCTTATGAAGAACTTTATGGTGAACATTTACAACTTAGTTTAATTTCAACTTACTTATCCAGATATCACGAGAAACGTAAATTAATAAGAAGTAAAAGAGGAAAAGAATGGGTTTACAAGCTAATTAAAATTCAAAAGAATAACTTAACCTCGGCCTATGATACTACTGATTCTTCATCAGCCGGTCAGTTGAACTATTATTATCCGAATGCTCCAGGTAATAATGAGTATTTAAAGAAGAATGCTTTGACAACCGTCTACGACCTTCATCTGTGATAGTATATTTAAAAGGCTTGTTAGATATTTCTCTTTCAACCAACTTTTCATCATATAGTTTTTTCATTAATCTTGATGTATGTTCTCTGGTTCTTCCTATCATCAGCTGAATTTCTTTTGTACTTAATGAAGTATTTTCCAATTTTCTAAGTATATATTCAACTGTACCATTTCTACGATCATCATCAGGAGCCAATTGAACGTGATTCTGTGATTTTTTATTGTGATTATAAGTATTCATAACATCACTTACGTTACTTACGTATCTTCGAAGAGGTGAGGTTACAGGGATATGTGATTTGATACCTTCGTCATTCATCAATAGCGCACTATCATCCAACAAATTCTTCATTTCTTGAATTTCCTTGATTTTTACTTCTATTTTCTCAATTTTATCATATACTCCTGACAATTGATCGGACATTTGTTCAATTTGACTAGCTTGCATTCTTCCTTGCTTTTCTAAATTAGATGCTAACAAATCTGCACGGCGAGTCCAAAAAGATCTATATCTCAATTTTTGATATCCTTTCAACACACCATATGTGAGAAAAATTGCTAAAACAAATGGGATGATAGTATAATTAAATATCAATAGCATCAATTCCGCACTCACAACAATAAGACTATCTAGTGTGATATAACCTTATTGTATGTGATATTATTAACATTTATCTATCTTGACGAGTGATGTATCACAAATTAATCACTTTGTTTATCGTTTCATCAATTATATCCATAACATTTGTTATGTCATTTTTGTGATATTTTTCATTGTTATCATTCAGTAGTCTAAGTTGACTTATTATAGAGGTCAAAGTAGATATTTGGTTGGTAGTCAACAGATTCATTAGATTTAATAGCATTATTGAGTAACATATCCTCTTCAGTTTTAATTTTGTTTGTTTAACTTGCCTGTAATATGCACCGGAACTAATCTCGTTTGACCTTTTTGTTTTATGACTGAAATTATAAATTATTTGAATTTGTCTATGGGTGAATATAGAATTTTCAATTAATTTAGAAAAAAGTGTATTATTTATAGTATCTGTATTTGTCAACAGCTATACAATATTGTATTGCTAGATTTATTCTTTTAAACTCGTCGCAATCATTAAATTTAATCCTATTTATATAGCCATAGTATAATATTGAGCAGAGTAGAGAACTATATTAATGATGAATTGAGAAAGCATAAAAAACTATGTTTTGCTTTATTAGATTCAGAAAATTATGATGATGTCGGTAGTGTGGCAAGGAAAGTAGAGAACCTGGGTGCATCAGCCATCTTGGTTGGAGGCTCTTCTGCAATAGACCAATTGGATTTAGATAAATTAGTTTTATCAATCAAATCTACTATATCTATTCCTGTAATATTATTTCCTGGTAATGTTACAGGTGTTTCTCCTAACGCAGATGCCATTTTGTTTACATCTTTGTTGAATTCCGAGGATCCATACTTTATTTCTGGAGCACAGGCTTTGGGAGCATTACTAGTTAAGAAATACAAAATTGAGCCTTTACCTACTGGTTATATAATAATTGGTGAAAATACTACCGCTTGGTTTATTGGGAGAGCTAAAGGAATACCTTTTGAAAAATCAAATATAGCGGTTATGTACTCTTTAGCGGCACAGTATTTAGGAATGCGATTTGTTTATTTGGAGGCGGGATCTGGAGCTAAGAAAAACGTGTCTCCAGAAATGATATCAAATGTTCGGAAGTATTTTGATGGATTACTAATAGTTGGAGGAGGTATAAGAGATTCAGTAATAGCTAAGGAGTTAGCCGATGCAGGAGCAGATATTTTAGTTATTGGTACACTTTTAGAACGTGATCCTGATTGGGAGAAGAAATTTGTTGATATTATTTCAGCTATTCGCTCGTAAAGTAAAAGTAGTGATTAATAATGAATTTAATAGATGAAGCTAAGATAAGGTTAGAAAACATTTCAATGCCAAGTTACTATGAAAATTATCAACTTGGGCTTCTTCGGCAAGTTAATAGCCTTCATATCATGGCCCAGAATGCTAGGAGGAAGGGTTTTGATGTTACTGATTATGTTGAGCCAAAAATAGCATATGATTTAGCTGATAGAGTTGCTAAAATGCATGATATAGACATTGCTGATAGATTAAGAGCCTTGCTAAATTATACATCTAAAGAGAAGGCAGCCCTTAAGATAGCCGAAGAGATTGCAACCGGTGAATACGGAGCCGGAGATCTTAGAACTAAATTAGAAAATGCAGTTAGAGTAAGTCTTGCTGTAGTAACGGAAGGTGTTACTGTTGCACCACTCCAAGGAATATCTGATGTACAAATAAAAAAGAATAAGGATGGGTCTGAATATCTTTCTATCTCGTTTGCTGGTCCTATTAGATCTGCGGGAGGTACAGAAGCAGCCTTAACTATGCTTATTGCAGACCATGTTAGAAAAGTTTCAGGACTTGGAAAATATCAAACTAACTCTTTTGATGATGAAACTGGAAGATTTGTTGAGGAATTACGACTATACGAAAGGGAAGTAGGTAACTTTCAATTTAAAGTCCTCGACTCGGATGTTGATTTTTGTATTTCTAATTTACCTGTAGAGATTGATGGAGTCGACACAGATCCAGTTGAATTAGTTATTCATAGAGAAATGAAAAGAATAAAAACAGATCGAGTGAGAGGAGGGGCATTAAGAGTAATGAATGATGGCTTGATAGGTAGATGTAGGAAACTAATGAAATTAGTAGATACCCTGGATCTTGAAGGATGGGACTGGCTTGCAAATCTAAATGGTGCTATACAAACTGGCGATGATGATACGGTCAGTCATAGAATGTCTGAAGTAATAACAGGTAGACCGGTATTATCTATGAGTAAGAAAATAGGTGGGTTTCGGCTAAGATATGGAAGATGCTTTAATTCCGGATTTGCGACAATAGGCATACACAGTACTATTCCCATATTATTAAATTCAGCAGTTGTAGTTGGAACACAAATAAAGATGGATGTACCTGGTAAGGCCTCTACCATAGCACTTGTGGATACAATTGAACCACCAATAGTGAAATTAGAAGATGGAACTGTTTTACAAATCAACACTGTAGAACAAGCCACAAAATTAAGATCACAGGTGGTCAAAATTCTATATCTTGGAGATATTCTGATCAGTTACGGAGACTTCCTTGAGAATAACGCCCAATTATTACCAGCTAGTTATGTCGAAGAAATATGGGCTCAAGAATTATCTGAAAAATTAGAACATTCCAATATATTAGCCGATAATAGTATATTAGAATATAAGAGACTAGTTGAATTCAGTTCGAATCCTTACATTATCCCTTCCTTCAAAGAAGCACTAAGGATATCTATAGAACTTGATATTCCTTTACATCCTAAATATTGCTTTTATTGGGAAGCTATATCAGTAAAAGATTTTCTATTTGCCAGAAAAATATTGATATCTTTTATTTCTTCTTTTAACACAGATAGAAACAATAGTTCAGGTAATAAACAATTTGTGCTTCACTATGATAATAAACTAAAAAATATTCTCGAAAAGCTTGGAGTATTTCATCAATTTGATGCGTCCAGTAATACTATTGTACTATCTGATGAATCCCAGATTTTAGCATTGGTATATTTATTTATCCCTGAATTTCAAAATATACTGTCTTTGACGTGGGAAGACAAAGACGAGGTTCCTTTTACAGTATTAGCCAATTATTTATTAAGAGATAATGTCATCTTAAATATAGAAACTATAATAGAAAGCATAGCATCTGAAAAGAATGAGAGTAAGGTAAATGTTATTAAACTTATAAATTCTATATCCATTGTAAAAATTCGCTCAAAATTTTCTTCTTCAATCTCTGTTCGAGTTGGTAGACCGGAAAAAGCTGCACAGCGCAAAATGAAGCCTCCTATTCATGTGTTATTTCCCGTAGGTAACAAAGGCGGGCCAATGAGAGATCTTTTAAAAGCATCTAATATCGAATCCTTTTATTCAGAAAAATCCAATAGATTTTGCTACAATTGCAATGTCCCTTCATTAGGTACCAATTGTAGCCAATGCAATGAACCGACCCCTATTAAATTTATTTGTAATGTTTGTAAGATTGAATCTCTTGATTTGCCTTTCAACCCTGTGGACAAAATGAAAAAAAATATAAAGTGTTTGAAGTGTGGTAACGAATATAAAACATTCTCTCCAATAAAATTTCCATTAAAGACCTTAATTGAAAAAGCAGAAAATCACCTAAGTCTAAAAGCAAATTCTCCACTAAAAGGTGTAAAATCATTGATGGGAAAAGATAAGGAAGCAGAACAAATTGAGAAAGGCATACTTAGACAAAAGAGTGGATTATCTGTGTTTAAAGACGGTACTATAAGATTCGATGCGACAAACGAACCACTTACTCATTTTATGCCATCTTTCATAAATACATCGATTTCAAGATTAAGAGAATTAGGTTATACAGTCGACTATCAAAATTCGGAAATTAAATCCGATACACAAATTATAGAATTGTTGATCCAGGATGTAATAATTCCTTTGGATTCTGCAAAATATCTTTTAAAGATTGCTAAATTTATAGATGAGGAAATGGTAAGCTTGTATAACTTACCACCGATTTACAATGCTTATACTGAAAATGATTTGATTGGACATCTAATTGTTGGATTAGCTCCTCATACTTCTGTTGGCATTATCGGGCGCATAATTGGTTTTACAGAATCGCAAGTTTGCTTAGGTTCGCCTATTTGGCACTCTGCAAAAAGAAGAGATTGTGATGGAGATGCCGATTCAATTATTTTACTGTTTGATGCTTTTCTAAATTTTTCTTATTCATTTTTGCCTGACAAGATAGGTGGGTTGATGGATGCTCCTTTACTCATACAACCAACTGTGTTACCTCATGAGGTTCAGAGACAAGCTCATAATGTTGATATTGTAGAAAAGTATCCTCTTAGCTTTTATCAAAACACTTGGTTGGGAGTCAAAGCTTCTGATGTTTTAGATTCGATCGAAATACTAAAAAATCGAATCGGTACAAATAAACAATTCTATGATTATGGTTTTACCCATCATACCAATACGTTAATATCTGATGTAAATCGAAGTGCATATTCCACTTTAAATACTATGAATGAAAAATTAGAAATGCAAATAGCGACCGCAAATCTTATCAACTCGGTGGATACGAATGAAGTCATTTCAATGGTTCTTACAACACACATTATTCCTGATATTATGGGTAACATGCGTTCCTATTCGTCACAGTCATTTAGATGTAATAAATGTGGTGAAAAGTATAGAAGAATTCCATTATATGGTAAATGTTTAAATTGTAACCATACCTTATTACAAACTGTTACCCGGGGTTCGGTTGAAAAATATGTATTATTAGCCGAGAACATGTGCAATAATTTTAAAGTAACAAATTATTTGAGAAGTAGAGTAGAATCGTTGATTGTAGAACTAAATTTCATATTTCAATCAAAAGAAGAACAACCGACATTATTAGATTATTTGTAACTTTTTCTGTTTAGTTGTTGTATCCTGTATTTTACTTGAGTTAGAAGTTTGTAAAATTTATTTGATAAGGTTTCAGGGTAGACAAATTAATTACTATCGCTATTCCAGGGGTAGGCGTAATTCCCATAGCCCGTTGAAAAGGTGTTTGGGTTTGCCAAGCGCCAGAATTCACTACTAATGTCCCTTTGTAGCTATCCACGTCAATTACATGAACATGTCCAGAATGAAAAATGTCAGGGACTTCTTCAATAACCATCATGTCTTCAATCTCTGGTGCTATAGGCGTTCTTTGCCCATAGATAGGTGAAAGATGCCTAGATTTTAGTAAAATCTTCATTGCTTCAGCAGGTTTGGAATAGCTTAATCCAGGTATAGTAGCAATAGTGTCATCTAAACTTTGACCATGGAACATTAAGGTCTTAACCCCCTCCATATCAATCATACAGGGATTACCTAACATGGTGACATTATTTAAAGAGTAAATCTTATCGGCATATTTTTTAGGTATTGCTGGTTGAGGCAATGCACGTCTTCCCAGATCATGATTTCCCGGAATCAAAAATACCTTCATATGCTTAGGTATTCTTGACAGTAGTCTCGTAGCATGTTCCATCTGAGAAAAAGAATCCTTTTCGAGCAACTCCCTATCCTGATGTGGAAATATACCAATTCCATCTATCAAGTCTCCGCATATACAAATATATTTTATTTTTGAAACAACCTCTTTATGTTCTCCTGCGAAATTTAACCAGTCCAAAAACATTTGAAATTCATTTTCCATAAAAAATTTGCTGCCTATGTGCAAGTCAGATATCAAAACTGCATACACATCAGAGTGAGCTCTATTTGAAATTCGATCTGGTACATCTATTGAATACAAATTCTTCATCACATAGTTCTTTTTTTTCACATTGTTCTCAAGTTCTATCATGATCATTTGATCTAAAGTCACTAATGAAATTTGCTTCTTCAAGTCATCGTTATATGCCGCTACTTCTAGCAAACCTGTTTGATCATCAATGGCGATATTGTAGCTATTTTTTTTTTGCTTCTTTTCCATAACCAATCCTGCAATAAACAGGGATTCTTCATCTCTCTCTTTGGAATGCAAATTTGAATTAGAGTTATTCCGAGATTGACTGAATAATTGTTTTATGCTTGCAATTTTTTTTATTCTCTTGCTATCTGGTCTATTAGCTAAGATCTTCAATGATTTATCAAATCTGCTTCTAAACAAAGAAATATACCCCTCAACTCCTTCACCACTATTGATACTATAATTCGAATCATATACTATATTGCCATTATAATGATTCTTAAATTCTGTAGGGTTATAGGTGATAAGCTCTAGTGCCGTCTTTTCATTTACTTTCTCAATGTCATAGTACCTGTCACCATCAGTACCGTTTAAAATAATGGAATTGCTATCATCTTTGTCATTTTCTGTCAATGTAGTTTCTTCTGAAAGCCTCAGTGCATTTCTGATATCTTCTGAGGAAATAATCTTAGACTCTTTTCTTTCTCTTTTTCCTGTAAGTATCTCTTCGACTATTTGAATCATTTCTCCTTTCGTATTTTCTATCAATACCAGTGCATCGGGGTGTATCTGAAATCCCCTGCTGGTTATGAATGAAATTATTTTTGAGAGATTAAGGT
This sequence comes from Candidatus Nitrosocosmicus sp. FF01, assembly GCF_047711275.1. Classification (NCBI taxonomy): domain Archaea; kingdom Thermoproteati; phylum Nitrososphaerota; class Nitrososphaeria; order Nitrososphaerales; family Nitrososphaeraceae; genus Candidatus Nitrosocosmicus; species Candidatus Nitrosocosmicus sp. FF01. Next base: position 407,063 of record NZ_JBLNIG010000002.1, read on the forward strand.
TAACGCTCAATAGTCAAATTAACTAGTTCAAGATATTTTTTAAGTCTTTTTATATCGATTTAAGATAAGATACTTAGTAATGCTCATTTCGATTAAAAAGAGACTTTTGCTTTTCTTTATTGCCATTTTCTTCTTTTTAGGCATTTTCTTTGTTGGCTTTTCCTTTAAAATGGATGAATCATTTTCCAAGGAATTATCGAAAAATTTTATTAATCAAATAAGAGATATTGACGAATTTGGTATTTTTTTTAACAATCTAAAAATCGCGCTAGTTATGTTTATTCCTGTTATCGGTATTATAATGGGAACTATTTCTGGTTTTTCAACCGGTCTAGTATTTAATTCAATAATGGACGTGTCTGGTCCTACTTCTTATACTAATCCATTAATAATTTTTTTGACACCATTTGGTATTTTAGAACTTCTATCCTATGGATTGGCAATATCAAGAGGTGGAATTTTGTTCTTCGAACTTATAAAAAGGAAATTCACAAAAAAGTCTTTAATATACCTATTGGTAGAAGTCGCGCTAGTTGGTATAATGCTTTTGGCTGGTGCGATTATAGAATGGACGATGATTGAAAATATTCCAAGAAAGATATAATCTAACTTTATATTTTAATTGGATTAAGTTAGATTATTTTATATCATTGTTATAAAATGCCATAGTGTTTAAATAGTTTTAATGAAGATTTACCTACAGTGAATTATTAGATGCCAGTAGCAATACTTCCAGATGTTAGTGAACAGCATTGTATTGGATGTGCTTTATGTGTAGAAATTTGTACAGCTCTTGGTCCAGATGTATTAAGAGTAAAACCTGTTGAAGGTTGGAAAAGAGGTAAAGCATTTGTCTTTTATCCAGAGAGATGTATTTCTGATGGTGCTTGTATTGGTGTTTGTCCAACAAAAGCAATTTTCTGGATGAGACCGATGGAATATACGCCAGGACAACCAATCCCATTAAAGAAAAACGCCATATTTACGAAAGGCTGGGAAGAGGGCTAACTCCCATACTATTTTTATTTTTTTCAATTTAGTTTAGCAATGTTTTATATCCGTCTAAATCTTCAGTATATCTAATTTATCACTTAAATATGAAGTATAATTACTAGTAGTTTTACTTGACAAAAAAATTATATGTTGTAGGTGTGGGTCCAGGATCGAAAGAATACCTGACTAGTTATTCTATTGATATAATCAAAAAGTCAAAATTTATTATAGGGTACAAATATACCCTTAATACTATAAGACATCTTCTAGACGGATCTTATCATCAAATATTTGAAATAACTATGAGGAATCAAGAGGATGTGTATTTAAATGTATTCAGTAATTTGATGAACGAAAATGATGTATGCACTGTCCCGTTTACGGGCGATGTAAATTTCTCCGAATCAGAGGTCGTTGATAGACTCTTAAACTTGTTTGGTGATGAGAACGTCGAAATAATCCCCGGTATTAGTTCAGTTCAAATAGCATCAGCAAAATCTCGGGTTCCATTGGATAAGGCCAATATCATTACTTTTCACGTAACCGGCGATATCGAAGAGAAAAAAATTGATCTAGTAAAATCAATTATCGATAAAAAAAGTGTAATATTAGTACCAAGGCCCTGGCCATCTGATCTATCAAAAAACTTTATGCCCGCAGAAATCTCATCTTTTATTAAAGAAAAAGGAATTGATACTTCGAAAATAGACGTATGGGTGTTTGAAAATCTAACAAATAATGAAAAAGAAACTGTATATACAGGAAAATTAGATTCATTGACAAACAAAAACTTTAGCGATCTTTCAATAATGGTTATAGATCAGAATAAAAGACAAACTTACTTGGATTTCTAACTTTAATTTATGTGTTTTGTGCTCTGATGTAGATAAAATATATTACAATTAGTTCTATATATTATTGAATGAGCAAGATTGAATTTAGATATTGCATTGAATGTGGTTCAAAAATGTCTAAAAGTATCAGGTTATGTCCAGCTTGTGGAGAATCACAGCTCTAGCCCAGCCCTCGATCTTTTTAATTTTTACTTATTCTTAAAATATCTCTATTTTTTATTATTTAAAAGATGGTAAAAAAAATAACTCTTCTTATTCCGGTAATTATCTCAGCATTTATCATAGGAATATTAGGAATAGTATTTATTCCATCAGATATCACAAATAAGGACATTGATTTTTCAAAAGGAACAATAAAAATTGACGAAGAACTCTTGACAGTTGAAATTGCTGATACAGATTTTGATCGACAGAGATGGCTAACCTTTAGAGATGAAAAATTAAGCCTTGATTCTGGATTGCTACTGATTTATGATAAGCCTAGTTTATACGCTATGTGGTTATTAAATATTAGATATCCCTTAGATTTAATATGGTTTGATCAAGACGGTAATGTTGTTTATACCAAGAAAAATGCCCAACCTTGTGATACCATTCTTGATTCATCAGAATGTACATTCAAAAATACTAAACCTGCTAAATTTGTATTAGCTGGTATGTCTGGATTCATTCAGTACCACAATATAACCGGGACTTCAAAATTAGAAATGATTTCTGTTTAATCCTTTTACCTTCAAATTATATGTTATTTGAATAAGGTTATCAAGTCCATGTCAAGATCATTCACTTTTACCTTACCTTGAATGAAAATTTAGTATAGAAAATAATTTTGTGATATATCCTTGATATCTATCAAGATTTTATGGATGAGAACCGCTTAAATTGATGGGATATTTAAGTAGATAAGGTATCTTTATAGCTCTGTTCACTTAACGGGTTTTATCTCTTTGTTATGATAGTCTACAAATAACCGTAGCCAATTTTGTACATGCTTTAACTTGCAATTCTTTAACCTGCAAGGAAAATAATCATCAAAGTTTTCTGTTCTGTCCTTGATGTATTGCATCGTTCTTTCAATGATGCTTTCCTCAAATGAAGAATGAATGTGATGCTCTAGTCCAAGGAATCTACAGGCTTGTGGGTACCATGTTCCACCATCGGTCGATATAGCATGTTTTCCATGAATCTTAATTAACCCTGACAGAAATCTTTCGGCAACAAACATGTTTCTCTATTTGGATATGGTTAGTGCGAGAATTTGCCTGTTTTCAGGCTCAATTGCAACCCAAATCCAGATGTATTCAGAACCAATCTTGATCAAAGTTTCATCTACAATATACTCTAGAATTTTCCTTTTCCTATCCTGTATCTTTAAAGGCTTGTACTTTTGAATCCAATTCCAAATAGAAACGTGATTTCTCTTGTACATCTGTGATAATCTTTCCGAGGCTTTTCTTAAAGATAAACCTGAAAAGTACAAATGCAACCCATAGTAAACATATTTTGAAGGTGTTTTATTTCTGGTAAACATAAAGGAGATAAAGCATCTTCAAGCTATAAGATTTCGTTAAATGAACAGAGCCGTCTTTATAGTTGTTTATTGATCGCATTTAATTCCTGAGTGATCTCTTCGATTGATGCTTCATCCTCAAGAGTTGAGATGTCACCAATAGTTTCTTTATTTACGATGGATTTCAAAAGCCTTCTCATTATTTTACCACTTCGCGTTTTTGGTAACTTGTCTACAAAGTATATCTTTTCAGCTGATGCAATCGGTCCTATAGTACGTTTAATATGTTCATTTACCTCTGTATCTAAATTTTGTGATGACGCTATTCCTTTCCTTAATACCAAGAATGCTATGATAGTTTCACCCTTAATTTCATCACTTTTACTGGTAACAGCAGCTTCAGCAATTGATGGGTGAGATACAAATGCACTTTCTAACTCTATGGTTCCCAATCTATGACCAGCTACCTTTAAAATGTCATCTGCTCTTCCTAGTATCCATATATATTTGTCATTATCTTGATATGCAAAATCACCCGCAAAGAAACTGTTATCCACCCTTTCCCAGTAAGTTTTCTTGTATCTTTCATTATTGTTCCATAGTGAAATAAGCATTCCGGGCCATGGTTTCTTAATGGTTAAATAACCTTTTTTACCATCTTCTATCTTTATGCCCTTATCATCGACTATTTCTATTTCGATCCCTGGTAATGACAATGTTCCTGAACCGGGTTTCATTTTTATGCTTTCAATCCCTGGACACATACTTATCATGATTCCACCTGTTTCAGTTTGCCACCATGTATCTATTATTGGACACCTATTTTTTCCGATTACGTTGAAATACCATTTCCAAACTTCAGGATTTATCGGTTCTCCCACAGTACCTAGTAGTCGCAGACTAGATAAGTCATAAGAGTTCGGTATTTCATTTCCGTATCTCATATAGGATCTCAGTGCTGTTGGTGTAGTGTACAGTATAGTTGCACCATGTTTTTCAACTATTTTCCAATATCGATCTGGATTGGGAAAATCTGGTGCACCCTCATAAAGAACTTCTGTTACCCCGTGCATTAATGGTGCATATACAATATAACTATGTCCGGTTACCCAACCTATATCTGCTGTGCAGAAGAAAACATCGGTCGCATTAAAATTGAATACCCATTTTGCGGAATTATATAAATGAGTTAAATAACCGCCAGTTCCGTGTACTACTCCCTTAGGTTTGCCAGTAGTTCCTGAGGTATATAAGATAAACAAAGGATCATTACTTTCCATCCATTCTGATGGGCAAAAACTTGATTCTCTATTTACAGCGTTTTCATACCAAATATCCTTTTCTCCCATAATTATATTCTCATGAGTTCTTTTAACAACGATTATCTTTTCAATTGAGGAAGTATGTTTTATAGCATCATCAACTATTCTTTTTAATGGTACTATTTTTCCTCTTCTATATCCGCCGTCGGCTGTAATTATTATTTTAGACTTTGCATCATTTACTCTATCTATAATTGATTGAGAGCTAAATCCAGAAAAAATGACCGAATGGATTGCTCCGATTCTAGCACAAGCGAGCATTGATATTGGTAATTCTGGTATCATTGGAAGGTATATTGTAATTCTATCTCCCTTTTTAATCCCCATCTTTTTGAATGCATTGGCCAATTGATTTACTCTTCGAAACAATTGATCATATGTGATAGTAACTGTTTCTCCATCTTCGCCTTCCCAAATGATTGCTGCTTGATTTTTCTTATTGGTGGTCAAATGTTTGTCTAGACAGTTATAGGCCGCATTTAATTTTCCTTCACAAAACCACTTAGCAAAAGGATATTTCCAATCTAATACTTGCTGCCATTCTTTAAACCATACCAAGTTTCTTGCACAATTTGACCAGAATTGATTTGGATCCTGTTGAGCTTCATCTTTCATTTGCTTTATCCTAATTCCTTCTAGCGAAATAACCTCTGGGTTTCTATCCTTGCTAATCTGAGGATCATTCATGTGAAAGTGATAAATTTCCTTAGCATAAATTCTTTTTTTTGTTGACATGGATATTCACTATCTGTATTTAATTCAATGTTATAGATGGATAGCTTCTACATGAAACACAAAACTCGCGACTGAATGTTATTTTAGACGTCATATCTTACAACCCCTAATAAACTTATATAGGAATGTTATATGTGATTGTTGCAATAAATTAAAATAAATAGAAAGAACGAAAGTAAACTGTGAAATATAGAAGTAGAACTGAAATAGTGGCCATGATTCTTGATGCAGCAAATGGCGGTGCTACCAAAACAAAAATAATGTATAAAGCATTTTTGAGCTATGCACAATTACGAGAATATTTATCAGTATTAATCGAAAATAATCTAATTGAGTATGTTGAAGGCTCTCAAACTTATAAAACAACAGAAAAAGGCTTGAATTTTCTTAAGATGCACAATGAAATTGGGGAATTGTTAAGCTCAACAACTCCGAAGTAAAACAATCTATCTTTTCATAATTTTTTAGAATTATTTTTCAAATATTATTTGTTAATCATAACTGCAAACAAAATAAAAAAAGAAAAGCATTTCTATAGAAATCAAACAAACCAAAGTAATATTACATTACATTATTACTCTTCTACTCCTGTAAATATCAATTATTAGTTGCCATTATATGTGTAGATTCCTGGTTATCTGTTGTGTTTTCTATTGAAGCTTCAACATAGTTAGTTACTTCATTACCAGATTCATCAGTTGTTTCCATGTCTACCTCAATATCTCCTTGTTGGTCTTGTTGTAGATCGCGATTATAATTTATTGTCTGTTCAGATCCTTGATTTGTCTTTTGCATATCATACTCCATTACTTCTCCTTTGTCGTCGTTTTGGATGGTCAATTGATCATTATTATTGGCAGTAATTGTATTGTCAACTGTTTGTTGAGTCAGCTTATTAATGATATTATTAATTTCCGTTTTTTCTAAATTTACATGTTCTATTAATTCATTCGTATGCATGGTTATTTGTTGATAAATATCTTCAGTTATTTCGTTACTCTTATACTGTAGCTTTGCATCGAAAAGAACCGACTTTATTCTCTTGGATTCCATGTCAATTTCTGATATTCTTTGATTCAACCTCTCTATGATTTCTTTTGTATTTTCGCCTAAATCATCCAATCTTTTTTCGTATTTTAAGTATATCAGTTCTGCATCATCCTTCATGCTGTCATTATCGGTCACGATTTCTTGCAATGCCTTAATCCTTTTCAATGTTAAAGATTTTTCCCTCAATAGTTTTTGCGCATCCAATCTCCATCGGGGTATGAAAATAACGTAATCCCCCTGAACCAATAGTTGTTCATACGGTAAATTTTTTATCCCACTAGATCCGCAGTCCACGCTAACTGATTCGATAGATCCCTCTATATCTGTGATAATCCCTACGACTTTTCCGATGAAAGTTCCATACATGTCTTTAACTTTTTTACTGACAAATTCGAGCTTTAATTCGCTCATGTAATTTATTATTATACCAGTATAATGCTCGCTGTGTGAAAAAAAATTTATAATATTGTAATATTTAATCAACATTAATATTTCAAACATGCATGGAAACGATCATGTTGGTATAATATGAATTATGAAAGTTTTAGCGACCACGAAAAAAAAGAACTGGAGTCACATTTTTCTAATTCTGAAGATAATGTATTTGTAATAATTACGCCTCACCAAGTTGATCGTGGCGCTTTGATGTCTAGATACTCTAGAACTGATAAAACAATGAGAAGAATCTATATTGATGAATTTCTGTCTAACCCTAATAGGGGCCTAGAATTCTATAATAGAGTTCTTCTGGAATACGGAGATGATTCTGTAGCGGAGCTTGGTACTGCCCAATGTGCTTTGGAGTGGATTTCAAATATTTCCGCACAAAAGATAGAAGATCACAGAATCGGTTTATCCTTTTTAGAAAAATCATCCCGTTATGTAGCATTTGATAAAAAAATTAATGGATTTTATAAATATTATAGGGATAAACGAATTATGTCGTCTGATTATGCTGATAATTATGTAAAGTCTTGTGATCTGGCATTTGATATCTATGCTAAAAACATAAAACCCATGCAACAATATCTTAAAGAAAAAATTCCAATTGACAATTTGCCTTTTCATAATTCTGAAATTGGTATAGATAGTCCCTTCTGTAGTCTACGGAATTCAACAGATATAGATGTTGCCAATAAGATATACAATTCATCCATTAAAGCTAAAGCATTAGATATATTGAGAAATCTCCTTCCATCCTCGACTCTAACCAATCTTGCAATCACAGGAAATGGAAGAGCTTTTGAATATCTTTTATTTAAAATGAATTCTTCTGAATTGGATGAAATTAAGGAGCTAGGCATTCAATTATATGATGAAATGAAAAAATACATCGAACCATTCATCAGGAGATCGAGGGATATACATAGTACATCAAATCTAAGTTATCTGAGTAAAACTAAAGAATCTATTTCAAAAATTTTAGATAGTTTTGATCAGAAATACCATAATATTACTACAAATGATACTTCGCGTGAATTATTGCATGAAAATAAAAATACGATTGTAAATGTTAGGTTGCTACATCATCTGCCTAATGTTGAGGCAGAAGTCAGATTGGCTTCCTTTATATTACATGAATATGGCACCAATCTTTCTATGTCCGAGCTATTAGAATATGTTACCAACATTCCTATTGAAAAACGTTACGAAATAATTCGTGCATATTTTGAGTTTAGAGAAAATAGACGTCACAAACCGGGAAGAGCTTTTGAGATTATAGAATATTCATTTGAATTAACAACAAACTATGGAATGTTTCGGGATCTTCATAGGCATAGGCTTCTAACTATGAGCAGGCAATTATTATCAACAAAATATGGTTTTGACATTCCCAAAGAAATAACTGAATTAGGAATAGAAAAGGACTATATAGATTGTATGTATACCAGTAATGATACTTACAAGTTAATATCTACTAGAATGCCTGTAGAAGCACAATACGTTGTTAATTTTGCCTATAAATATCCATATTTTATAAAAATGAATCTTCGTGAAGCATGTCATATGATTGAGTTACGTACTACTCCTCAAGGTCATCCTGATTATCGAAATACTTGCCAACAAATATACTCATTGATAAAACATGTCCATCCTGTTATATCTGAAGGTATCAAATTTGTGGATATGAATAGTTATGATTTAGAGAGATTCAAATCAGAAAAAAATACTGCATTAAAAAAATCAAGGCTGGATTCAACAACCACGAACCTTTTTTTATAATTCACTAAATCCAAATTAATACCAGAATTACATATTCTATAAAGAACATTGTTTATCAAAACCATTTGTCAAGAGATTCACCTTTTTTTAGGGTATTCTTTTCTAATCTTCCTATATGATTTGCAACTCTTTCAATAGAGAAACTTTTCTCATCGCAAAGATATTTCATAATTTTTTCTTTTTCTATGTCTCTAAATTGGATCTTTAAATCCTCAATATTAGTAACCTTGGGATTCAGAAAAATTTCTCTAATTTCGTTATATGGAGTGTTGGATAATTCTTCTTTTATTTTTTCTATTTTTTCTATTTTTTCATACTTTTGGATTAGTTTTAGAGCATTTTTGGGACCAATACCACTAAATCCACTCGGATTAAAATCAGTACCAATAAGAATTCCGACATCTACAAGCTGTTCATGGGTTATGTTATTGATTCTTAAAACTTGATCATGTTCTATTATTTCTGGCACAATATCAACATATACGTTTCTATTTGGGATCTTTCGTTTTCCACTGATAGTCAAATTTCTAATGAGCCTTTTTGCACCAAACAAAATGGAATCGTAATCTTGACTCACACTTGAGTAAGCTAATTCCTTCTTAGATAGTAATGCTGCAGTCGCCTCCCCTTCTGACGTTGCATCAATAATTGGAATTCCCATTATAGATAACAAGTACTTTGATTCTTCAATCATTTTGGTGGTCAAAACTGAAGTGCCTTGGCTATATTTTTTTGCATCATCCATTCTTCCCTCTTCCAAAGCTCGATCGTATTTTTCAGAAGCTTCTTCCTTGACTTTCTTCCTTCTCTCAATTTCTTTAGCTTTCAATTCATGTGGTTTCCCGTCAAAAATATAAACCAATTTAACCCCATCACAAAGTAGATTAATGTTCCTATAAAAAAGTCCACTAAGATGACTTGTAGGTTCTCCATGAATATTCGCAAGCAATTCTCCGGTGGGACCTCTAATTGTTGCCAGGAATTGATATATTACATTCAAGGCGTCTACCGCGACTACTTTTCCAACCAACTCAGGAATTCTAATAGGATTGGATATAACCAATGGTTTCAAATTCAAACCCATTAACGATTCGTACTCATGAATGATTTTTAAATTTTTGATAAAGCTATCGAAAATTTGTTGGTTTGGTATCCTGACCGTTTTTTTGACATTCCAAATAATAATGAGCTTGGTTATCTTTAATATTAATTTAATTTAGTTTATTTATTAAATCTTGTCAAAAAATTTTAGTGACTAAATATCACAGCTTGGCTGATATTCCTCCATCTAGAGCCATTACAGAGCCGGTTATCCATTTCGAATCCTCAGAAACTAAAAATAAAATGGCATTAGAAACATCTTCTGGCTCTCCAATTCTTTTTAAGGGAAATGATCCTTCTAACATCCTTTTTGCATTTTCGTCTTGCAAATATGGTTCCATTATAGGACTCCGTATAGTTGAAGGGGCAATACAATTGCATCTTATATTATATTGTCCATATTCTACTGCAATACTTTTTGTCAGCATTATAATGCCTGCTTTTGTAACTCCATATACTGAAAAGGGTACCTTAGGTATCGCCCTTATTCCTAGCAGTGATGATATATTTACTATATTGCCTGATTTCTGTTCCATCATGATGGGTAGTACTGCTTTTATAGGTTGAAACGTACCTTTCAGATTGACATTGATCAAATTGGTCCATTGATCTTCAGTCATCAAATGAAATGGTGTGGGATCGTTAATTATTGCAGCACAGTTTATAAGAATGTCTATTTTATCAAATGCAGTTAATGTTTGTTCAATAACACTCAATACTTCAGATTCATGAGAAACGTCAGCAGCTGCATATATTAAATTGTCATTTCTACCTATCTCATCGACAGTTTTTCTTAACCTATTCCTATCCCTTGAAACTAATACTACTTTGCTGCCTTCTTCTAGAATCTTCTTTGCTGCCGATTTTCCAATACCTCCAGATGCACCGGTAATTATAGTTACTTTTCCATCCAGTTTCATGGAATAGTTATGATATAATTAATTAAAAGCTTTTCAATTAATCCAAATCAATTTTCATTACGAAATTATTAGTGAATAATTAAATCATTTGGCATTTCATATATTTGATTGAATTCATTGAGAACGCTAACTTTACGTGATTACAAAATAGATCAATATTTGGAAAAATTCTTATTTTGAGTATGTCATCTAACTAACTTGCCCGAATTGTTCAATCATGATGAAAACTAATCAAATATTTGGTGTTGCTATTGAATTCTGTACCTGTTATGAAGATGTTTTATTAGATAGAGGTGAAATAGAAAAAAATTGTTAATGCTCCTAAAAGATATGACGAGAACCCGGTTCTTTCAAACGAACGATTAGAGAATCGCGAAGGATGGTCTAGAAAATATGAAGATATCAATCCAACGACTATAATGATTATAATGACAAGTCTCTTCATTATGGACATAAAAGGAAAAAACAAGGTTTTTAACGACTCTTTTGATTTTTATTAATAACTAAATTCATCTAAATGAACTAGTGAGAGTTTACGAAATTTTGATTCTTTTATTAGAGTATCTTATCTCTTATTTGTTTTTTATATTTTGACTACTACTGTTATTCAGATCAATTTTTCTTTCCCTGTTTAGTATAATTATTATGAGTATAGGAAATGCTAATCCTATTAATATCATAACCTCCAATGTAATAGCAATAAAAAAACCAATAATGATGAACCAAACATAGCAAATTGTTACGATGTAGTCATACGTGCTCTTTAACATATGATTTGATGCTTTTACTCGATAATAAACTAAAAGTTATTAAGTTTAAATGCAGAAATAGATCATTAAAATCTAATTAGCCCATTTTAACCTTGAGCAACAATTCAAATGAAAAACAATTCGCAATTTCGTTCTCAAAGTATTACGTCAAAAATTTGTATACTGCAACAATGGATCATATAAAGATATTTTGTGTTAATGTTAATCCGTAATTTTCTAATTTTTTGAAAGTAATGACATCGAATCATTAATACTGGTACTTGTGCATAATTATTAAGATTAAGCATGAACTATTATATTCATGGTGAATATTCGTAGGGCTAAACCCTCTGATAAAGAACTAGTATTAGATTTTTGTATAAATACCTTTGAATGGGGTGATTATTTTGATAGAGTTTGGGATAAATGGATCTGTGATCCTTCGGGCCCGTTACTTGTGTATGATTCTTCTATTTCTCCTTCTACATCAAAATCCTTTCCATTGGGAATAATACATATCATAAACTGTTTAGGGGATATTTTATGGCTCGAAGGATTAAGAGTAAATAAAATTTACCGAAACAAAGGGATCGCCACAGCACTAGTAGAATACAGTCTCAATTATGGAATCAATAAGGGCATCAAGGAATCTTGCGCTTTGGTATCCAAGAATAATTTTGCTTCTCAAAAAATGCTGGAAAAATTAGGATTTTCTAAATTTTTAGAGTATTGCTATTATAACATCAATTTAAAAAAATATAGAGATGACCACAATGCATTTTTTAAGCCTGAACTAGTATTTTCATCGAAACTCGATATCAAAGTACCTCGATTAAGAGATATATTCTCCATACAAAAGTATCTCTCAAAACCTGAGATTTCAAAATCTTGTGTTAACAAGTATTTTGACTCATGGAGGTTGTATAATTTTAATACCAGTTCATCGAGCTTATCTTTATTTGTAAGAAATAAAGAATTACTAATTATTGTAAATGATACTAATGAGATTGTGGGTATTGTGATAGTAAAACCATCAAGAAAATTTAATTTTTACGATATACCCATAATACAAATCAGTTATCTCAATTGCCTCAACATAGCTATATTTGCAAGAGTTATTCATCTTCTCTTGAGGAAGTATTGCGATGTTAAATTATTCAACAATGCCCATTTTCTTTTGCCTGTTTTTGCTGAATTAGAAAAAATTCTGAATATTCAATCTATTGAGTATTCGGAACGTTTCTTTCTATATTCTAAATTTTTGAATACACTACATCCAACTTGATTTTAATATTACTTATCATTTAAAATAAGACAATTATGCGTATATAGATCGGATACTTCATTCTGTCTATGATTTATTAACAAATAAAAATAGACAAAGATAGTAGAGTAGGCTGCTAGACTATTTTATCTTGATTTAACACAGTAAACAATAGGCCATGTTAGCATTTCGATTTGTATAGCTGCTTCAATCTATTTTGATTCCTCATTAATTTCCTCTTTGATAATCTCTTTACCACTTAAGATCAGCTTATAATGAGTCAACATTCTTTTGTGCATACCCGCAAGTGCAGCTTTACCATAAATTAAAAGAAAGTCAAAAATGATCGTAACTACTATGAACATTGCAAGAGTTTCTCCAAATAGAGAGAAGGTAAATCCCGGTTCTATTCCAATTTTTTCAGGTATTTCAAACCTAATAATCATGCCTAAAGATGTAATAATTAAGCGTGTCACGGTTGCCAATATATAACTAAAATTAGAGAACCATCCTAGATCAACGAAAATTAAGCCTTCTTTATTTTTATAAAATCTTAATGTCTTATCTGCATACTTATTGCTTAAGTATAGTACAACAATGAATAGTGCAACGTAGGGTACTATAAAGCCAATTGGAACTCCAATAATGAAAAATGAACTAAATAATAATAATAATGTAAGAACAAATTGTATTACAGAATGAATGATAACTTTTCTTTTATTTATTTTTTGAACTTGTCTTACTGATTTAAACCTCATGGCTGATACAACTAACTATTACTTTATTAAACTTTGATTAAAAAATTTTGTGATTCATGTCGATTAATGCAGTTTCTCCCCATCGGATCTCTTTCTAAGCTTCATTTTTATGCCATTTTTGGGATTGAGTGTAATTCCCGGATCCATTTTAATATTCTGATTAGGAACAAGTTCCAATTTCCAATGACTTGAAACTGTTGCGATCAACAATATGCCTTCCTGCCATGCAAACGATTCACCTATACACCCACGTATTCCTCCTCCAAAGGGGAAATAACTAAATCTGGGTAGATGTCTTTTGAATTCGTCTGTCCATCTATCAGGATTGAATTCTTCAGGATTGCCATAATATCGACTATCATGATGCATAATATACTGACTCATTATGATTGAAGATCCTTTCGGAATTACGTATTTATCAATAATATATTCTTCATCAACCAACCTTCCAATACTCCAAACTGGTGGATAAACACGCATCGACTCCCTGAATATTCTTTCAATATACTTAAACTTGGGAAGGTCCTTAACTGTTGGATTTCTATAAACCTTCTTTCCGCTATCATCACTTTTTAGAAGGATCGTATCTATTTCTTCAAACATTTTTTGTTCAATTTCCGGAAACTTAGATATAAGATAATATGTCCACGTAATTGCATTTGACGTGGTTTCATGTCCTGCTATAAGCATAGTTATGATATTATCTCTTATCTGTTGATCAGTCATAGAATTGGGAGTAACTAAAGAACCTACACGTTGACTATTTTTCTGGTATTCAAGATCGTCTTCTGAATTATTTACACTTGATGATTGTGCTTGTAAGAGTCTTGATAAAAGATCATCCTCCTGACTCGCTTGTAAATTTGATTCTATTCTGCTAAAAGCACTTATCGACTTTTTTCTTTCGCTAATTAATCGGTAAACAATAGAATCTAGTATTTTAATAGATTCTCTACTTTTGGATACCTCTGGAAGAATTTCAAAATGGTCTAGAATATGGCCAATTGGATGTTGAAGGCGTTTAAAATATTTCTTGGAAAATTCCAACGCTGATGAAAATTTAGCAGCTTCTTCGGAATCAATTTCATAATTCATAATTGATTTGCAAATAATTTTTAAGGTAACATTCATCATTTCTTTATGAATATCAACAGTCGCATCATCCCTCCATCTTTCACTCATTATGGATGCCTTGTCTACAACAATTTGACCATATGATATGATTCTCTTTGGCAAGAATAGAGGATGAATGATTTTTCTTTGATTATCGTGTTTACTTCCTTCACTCGTTACCAATCCTTCGCCTAACAATCTCTTTGCAGTTTGTAATCTTTTGCCCTTTTTAAAATTTTTATGATTGTAAATCAAGATTTTTTCAATGTGATTAGGATTATTAATCAAGTAAATATGACCTCTTCCAATCTTGAAATGGACTATCTCACCATACCTTTGATTAAATTCACTTAAAGTTTTTATTGGATCTGTTGCCAATTGGCGTAATAATTTTGGTGAAAATTTGGATGCGGGTCCTGGTGGAAATTCTGTACTTACTTTTGCCATTCTAATTTAGAGAATTTAATTGACCTATATATCTTCAATTGGTTGATTATGGTCAGGAACCTTGGTTTATGGTCGATTTGAATCCAAAATTTATGATCATCGCGATAATATCATTTGTTATGTTCGACCTATTAGTGACTGGATTTGATAGATGCAATAGATTCAAGTAAAATTCTAGAAGTTAATAGGGAGGTCATATTATTCACATCAAAATCCGGAGAGAGTTCTACAATATCCATACCAACAATACCTAAACTAACTGCTTGTTTGATAAGTGTTATTAAATCAATACTAGAAATACCCCCTGCTGAAGGTACTGAAACTCCTGGCGCATAGGCAGGATCCAAACAATCAAGATCGATCGAAATGTATTTTCTACGTCTATTGTACTTAGATTTTACCTTCTCCATGATCCTAGAGATTCCGTTCTCATTGATATCTAGAGGTGTTACAATTTCTACTTCATATCTTTGTGCATTTTCTAGTTCTTCCGTTTCAGCAGATCTTGTTCCTATTAACAAACTTTCATTAAAGTCTATCCACTCAGTAGAATCGGTCAATACAGAACCATAATAATCTGTCGTAGAGGAAACAAAATCTGGGTGTGCATCAAAATATAACAAACCAATCTTTCCTATCGAATCGCCAATTGCTTGCAATACAATGGTGGTGATTGAATGGTCGCCTCCTATAACAATAGGAATCTTGTTATTTAAAACTAAATGAAATACTATTCGATATAATTCTTCCCTAGTGACATTACCATAATCAAAAATGTATTTTTCATTCAAATTACCACGCATTGGACAAATTGGAATAATGTTTCCATCTCTTTCAAAAAAATTTGATTCATTGGTTACCTTCCTGAGAACATCTGGACCATTGCTTGTGCCTTTTCTTTTAGAATGAGATTTAGTTTCATCGGGTACTCCTATAATTACTATTTCCGCCTTCGAAACCTCCTTCACATTAGAGTAAGTAAAGACAACCATGTATCGTTATCTTGCAGATTTTCATAATAATCTTACTATCCAACAAAATATTGCTTCCTACTTCTGATGATACTGCTGCATAATCTAATCAAGGTATTCAAGATTTACTCTTTCCAAGTTTTAATTCTTACAAAAAATCTCTCTATAAATACTGCCCAGTTGATTTTTAAGAAAAAAATAAAGAGGATGCTAAATACGATTACTGAAATTATGATCGTAATAATTAATGTGTTCATATCCAATGATATTTCAGAAAAATTTCCTATTACGGGTTTACCAATTATTAGTGTCCCCCATACGATTATTATGTTTAAGAGTAATTTTGAGAAAAAAGTTATAAAAATAAACTTTATGGGATTATACTTGTACATACCAAATGGAATGAATATTATGTTATCAGGAATGGGGGTAATTCCAGCCAAAAATATTGCCAAACCGCCATATTTTTTCAGAACCCTAAATGTCTCTGGATACTCTTTTGCATTAAAGTTTCTCTTCGAATTACCGATATTTGTGCCATAATAACTTATCATATATACTATTGATTTCGCAGTTACGGCGCCCAATGCCCCATATAAAATTATTAGATTCGGATCCAAATCTGTGACCAAAACAGCGGTCATGAGAACGGGGAAATAGGGAATAGGAACAATAATTAATATTGCAGAAACAAAGGTTAACAGAAAAATTGCAGAGTAATCCAACCCCTGAATTAGCTGTATGATATCAAAGACTTGCATGCTGTACACATATCTTATCAATTTCTTGATTAATTACTTTTTTTGTAGTTAGAAGAATATCTTAATTAATATGTTAACTTTTGCTAAATGTATTCGCACCGAATATAATTCGTCTAAAGTAACGAAAATCTGTTCTAAGAATCGGACATATCTTTAAGAATTCTCTTAAGATGGGTCATTTTGGTAGTGTAAACATAATTACTATTTTGATTTTGGCTACTAAGTATCACTAATTTAACTTGAGCATAGTTCCTGTTGTATTTTACCAAACTATTGGATCTGAATTGCAATTGGCTCCAGACAGAATAAATATATTATTCTATCTCAATCATGCGAGGAAAATCAATTTGTGACTCTAATGTAGAATTCTTATTCAATATGATTATATGAGACATAGATATCAGATTTGATACTTTGATTAGGTTTAACAAACGATTCCTATTGCTCTGTTGATCAGCGATTTAGAAACCGCTTTATAACTTAGAATTTCCGTTGTATTTTATGATGTAACCAAAAAGTGCAGCAGAGATATTTTTTACTAGATATTCATCTAAACCACGATGTGTATTTTTATATTCTTGTTTCAGACAAGTTCTTATTTTCAACAACTAGTGAGATTGTTACTACGCCTTTTTTGAACTTGAATTCAAATTAGAGCCAATAAATTTATTTAATACCCTATAATAGATTGATTATTGGAAAAAAAACAAACAGCAACAAAAGCAACAAAAGCAACACCTAAAAAAAGTGCAACAAAAGCAACAAAAGCAACACCTAAAAAAAGTGCAACAAAAGCAACAAAAGCAACACCTAAAAAAAGTGCAACAAAAGCAACAAAAGCAACACCTAAAAAAAGTGAAACCAGTGAACCTGTGGTAAAAAAAACAGTAGCAAAGACCAAATCAAAATCATCTACACGTAAGTAAAAAAGAAATTTTTCTCCATACTTTAAATTTTATTTTCTATTCAATTTTTCTTAACCTTAAGTGAATCAAAAATGACGTGAGATAATTTTGAACAAACTGTTAATATTGGCTTATTATTCTTTGAACTGAATAATCAATCAAACAACCAATTGAATTAGCAAGAAATGACTATTTAATGAATTAAAAAATAATGGCTTTGTAGGGATTGGATATGATCTCCAACTATAAGAAGGTAAACATCTACTTCTGCTATTTTGTTAACATCTTTATCATGAGCCTTGTGTATCTTATCTCTGCTCGTGATACGCAATAGTGGCAAACGTCTTTGACATCGATAAAATCATCTATAGATCAGTCTTACAAATGGTTTAATTTTTAATTCACTCAAATAAACCCGTTGAATTATCACGCTTATTACATTGGAAATAAATTATCAATACAAAGCAGTCAAAATTCCTCATGTAATAGTGTAATGTTCGAGTAACTTTTATAAGCACTTTAAGAAAGTAGATACGGAATAGATTGGGAATAACCATACTATATACTTCTGATGACAGCAAGTTCAAGCCATTTAACCTATATTTCGAGCCATATATCTCTGATAACGTTGCCGACCATCATTCTCGTATAAAATTAGTTAATAAAGATTTAGGATTAGAAATTCATTTGGACAGTAATGATAATGAAAATTCTATTAATCAAAAAATAAAAGACGACCTGGAATTATCATACAAAAAGATTGTAACTGACTATGACGATAGCAAACAGATATTTCGAACATTGAAGAAAATTAAGGACAATTTGGAGAAGTTGAGTGATCTATAAATCTAAATTCATAAATTTGTTTTTTTATAGTAATGGAATGTAACAAGATATTTTATTGAACATTCAAAAACAAAATTCAGTAATAGTATTATCCAGCACTTGTGCTTAAAGAAAAAGAGGTAGTTTATTTTCACGTATGGATCGAACCTAATATTTTTTGACAAGATAGTAGACATTTACGCTGCGTAATACATATTAGTACAGTACATAAATAATGTTAATGAACAAGAAAAAACAAATAATAAAACTAAAAATCATTAGTCGTTCACCATACCTTAGGGAAATCAGAAAGCGAATTAAGATACAAAGTAAGAGATAATCAATCATATTCACGATTAGGTATAATTATTTTAGGAGAAAGGAAATTTGACCTCAAATATAATCAAGGATGATTTGAAATCATTTCTTATTGACAACTCATAGACTGGTAGGAAATAATTCAGGTCAAGTCACGTCCATCTTTCTCATCATCTTTATCCAATTTTTCATCAATTTTTCTCTGCATTTCTTTATATTTTTTATATTTTTTATCCCATTTTGAAAGTACAAACCACTGTCTGATTCCTATTCCCAACCATACCAAAACTACCATCACTGGAATTAATGGCAAATATCTAAATGACGGGTTAGAGTTGGACCTGTCTTCCCATGGAGCGGTTTTAGCAGTTCCTCCTACATTGTTTGTTTCTTCACTTTGATTGATGTTACCGCTTATAACTCCGTCATTACTACTACTACTACTACTAGCAGCACCGCCATCACCACTACTGACACTACTACTTCTGTTAGCATCCATACCTGCACTTCCTCCATCGTCTTCCCTTATCCTGTCATTTGTCCACCACCATCTCCCACCATTAATGCCATTTTGATCGTCATCATAATCATTATCATGAAACGGAAAACCAAATAGTACAAATGATAACATAAATGCTATAGGCGGAATAATCATAATTGTAAGTAACATGATTATAAACAACTTTTTTGTTTTGTTTAGTTGATCGATTATTCCATCCATTATGAAGAAAATACTAGAGTCTGATCTTTCCTTATCATCGTTATTAGGTTTAGATTTACTCAAATTACTCTCCTCCTTTCTCCTCTTCTTCTTTTACTTTTTCATTTCTTGGAAACAATTCCTCATATGGTGCAAGAATTTCGTTTAAAATCGATCTTCCTCTTTCTGAAATTTTGTAGTTGATTATGATTTTACTGCCCCATGTTTGTTCCATTCGGGTTATCAAATCTTTGTAGACCATATCATCCAAAATCTCTTTGTGTTTCACATTATTCAATCCACAATAGCTCATGAGCTTGCTTTGATTGATTTCACCATATTCACAGAGTTTCAAGAGAATATCCTTCCTGATAAATATTCGGTCACGGTATTCATGAACCACAATGAATCAATCAGAATAGGTAAATTCTAATTAATTATTAAAATTTTTTCTTCATGGGATTCTTGCCAAATTAGAAATAAATGAACTATTTATAAAAATAAGAATTTTCTGTTTCTCTAGGAAAAGTAATTCAAAGGTTTGAGTTATTATGTTGCAATAGAGTTGGTGTTTTTTTACTTTATCGGTATCTGCTGAGAAAATCAAGGAACTCTCCTTTTTATTTTTGATGTTATGTTTTGGCTCTTCAAATGGGTATATAATTTTGCTAGGTTACAGTAAATAAATCCCTTCATGACGTCACTGGTAAAATCTTGAGTTGTTTTTCAATTCCATAGTAAGAATATTTCAAAAATAAGCTCATTTTTCTATCTTTGTGTCTTCATATATGTATGAATTAATTCGTTAATTAATAGGCTTCATGTGGAAAGTAACTCTTAGTATTATTACATGGAGATATGCTGATTATCAATATTAACGAATTCAAACATGAAGAAGCTCGAAAAATTTTTGTAAACTTGCCGGTAAAGGAACTAAATAAAAGTGTTGAATTTTTTACCAATCTTGGATTTAAATTTGATCCAAAATTCACAGATAAGAATACTACTTGTATGATAGTAAATGAAACCATTTTTGTTATGTTACTGGTTGAGATATTCTTTAGGACTTTTTCACAAAAGGAAAAATGTAATACTGCAAAAAATATTGAATTAATCTTGGCTTTGTCAGTAGAAGGTAGGGAAATAGTAGATGAATTGGTTGATAAGGCAATTAATGCCGGAGGGATTGAGCCACTTAAACTTCAAGATCATGGTTGGATGCATGACCGTTCTTTTGATGATATAGATGGATATCTCTCGAAATTGGTATTCATGAATGGGACCAAGATAATGTAACATCAAAATTTATGTCTACACAATCAATTACTGTCCTAATTTTCTTAACTTTCTGCTGTTGATTATCCTGCATCTACAAAGAATAAGTAATATACAGGAAGTTAGTCGTATTATATTTCCTTGAAAATGGTCGTATACCTTATAGTATTTTAATACTAATAACTACTTTGTAATTGGCTATTATGGATACAAGCAGAACAGCAAAAAGCAAAAAAATTGCATTGGTAACGGGAGCCAACCGCGGCATAGGGTTTGAGACTTGTAAACAGCTTTCGGAACTAGGTTTAACTGTTATACTGACCTCACGTGATCCATCTAAAGGCAAAATCGCAACAAGAATACTAGCAGCGAAGGGGTTAGATATAGTATTTTACCAATTAGACGTAACTGACAAAAATAGCATAATAAACGCATATAGTCAAGTAGAACAAGAATATGGCCGCCTTGATATTTTGATCAATAACGCCGCAATTCTATTCGATGAAGATCAGTCTACCGTAAATGCAGATTTAGATTTGGTTAATAATGCGTTGACAACAAATCTATTTGGTCCATGGTCCGTATGTCAAGCATTCATTCCATTAATGAAGAAAAATCAATATGGACGAATTGTTAATGTATCGAGTGGCGCAGGTTCACTATACTATATGGAAGGAGGTACTCCAGCATATGGCATATCTAAGGTAGCTCTCAATGCATTAACAAGAAAATTGGCATCAGAATTGAAAGGGGTGAATATACTTGTCAATTCAATTGATCCTGGTTGGGTAGAAACGGATATGGGTGGAAGGGGTGGACGTTCAGTAGTAGAGGGTTGTAAAGGGATAATTTGGGCTGCAACACTTCCGGACAATGGTCCTAGCGGGGGATTCTATCATGATCAAAAACCTGTTCCTTGGTAATGACCGATTATGATAGAAAACATTTTTAGAAAAACAAGTTAGACAAAAAAATAATTAATGATAATGATCATCAATAATGAATGCATTCATGCCAGTTTATGCATATTGTTTGTAATATAAGACGGACAGTTTAGTGGGGTGTTCAAATATTCACAACAAATGCAAATTAATGGTGAGATTAAGTAATACTTACAGCCACTCGTAAAGTTCATGGAGTATTAATAAAGTCAAGATTATTCAGCAACTAGAATATCCTTCTATATTAAATCTCAACCCGGTTATTTTGTAGAACGAATTAAGTTTCATAAGAAAATTATAGAAATTTGTTATAAAAATATTAACTAGAATTAAATTTGCAAAGTATATTCAAAAATTATTATATCATATATTATTGCAAAAGAAAGCAAGAATAAAATGTTAAAGTCAATTGACACAAAATTAACTGCAGTATTAGTTGTAGCAGTATTTGCTGTTTTGATGACGCTCGGACCAGCCGCGGCATCCAACTTTCAAAGCGCATTTGCACACTATGGGGTAGATAGTGAACAATGTAAAGATGATGAAGATTATTATGAAGATCATGAAGAAGCATGTGACAAGAATCTAAGAGTTCACTATGGTGAAGATTATGATGGTGATTTTGGATCTAAAACAATCGATGACGATGACGATGACGACAATGATAACGACGACGATAACGGAAATCGCTCCAATCAGGGAATAGGCCAATCTCAATCCTCTCGTCAAAACTCACAATGTGTATCAGGCGGTGACACAAATGACTCCTGCAATAACATAAGCCTTCAGAACCAAGAGAATTCTGGCAACAACGCAGCAGCTCAGAATGGTGGAGATAACGACGACGATAACGGAAATCGCTCCAATCAGGGAATAGGCCAATCTCAATCCTCTCGTCAAAACTCACAATGTGTATCAGGCGGTGACACAAATGACTCCTGCAATAACATAAGCCTTCAGAACCAAGAGAATTCTGGCAACAACGCAGCAGCTCAGAATGGTGGAGATGATGACGACGATAACGGAAATCGCTCCAATCAGGGAATAGGCCAATCTCAATCCTCTCGTCAAAACTCACAATGTGTAGCAGGTGGCAGTTTGGGTAACTCCTGCAATAACATAAGCCTTCAGAACCAAGAGAATTCTGGCAACAACGCAGCAGCTCAGAATGGTGGAGATGATGACGACGATAACGGAAATCGCTCCAATCAGGGAATAGGCCAAAATCAAGATAATGAACAAAATGCACAGTGTGTATCCGGCGAGGATGCAATAGTATCTTGTGACAATGTTAGTTTCCAAAACCAAATAAACAGTGGAAAGAATGCATTAGCACAAGATTAACATCTCTATCTTTTTTAGTTCAATTTTATGCAGAATTAATTCAATTAAAATATTTATCAAACTTGATGGAGAATCTCGAATTACTGAACAAAAATATTTTCTACCGCAATTAGTTTTGGTATCATGCTTGTTAATATTCATTATTTAAGAAAATTTTTATCATTCGGATTAGAAATATTCATTAATGATTGACGATACAAAAATTAATTTTCCTAGTTCTAATAAAATCGCAAACAATTTTGATAAATATTATATTTTGAACGGAGTTAGATATCGAATTCTTGTGTCAGGCAATCAGACTCAAAATAGCTATTCTCTTATCGAGGCCAAATTTCCATCCGGAGAAGAATCTGAAATTCCTTTGCATATTAGAAGTAGAGAATCAGTTGTAGTGTATGTTCTTGAGGGAGAATTCGTTTTTGTCTATAATTATGAAACTAAAAAAGTAAATCAAGGAACGATTTTGAAATTCGAAATTGATCTACCACTTTGCTATAAGAAACTTCATGACAACAGCGAGGGAAAATTGTTGTTCTTATATATTCCTGCTGGATTTGAAAACTTTTTCAAAGATTTAGAACGGCTAAATGTTACTAATTTTAAGATGTTTAGCGATGGCGATCCGATCTTGTTACAATTATTAGAAAATAACTATGGATGGAGATTTATTGTTGATCAAAAATAAAAAATATTATGATAACAACAAATGAGACAAGAGCATGGTTAGGCCCCCATCCAGAAAGATTAAACTTTAGAAAGGAACATAATCAATTATCTGTAGAAAATACCTCTCCATCAAGATTAATAAAGGGTTCTTCAGGATTGTCTCCCTTTTTGTTTGTAAATTGCTGACAACTTTCTACCAAATTAAAACCCGCATCTTGTGAGGATGGAGTAAAAGCTACACAAACAGAATAAGGTGCACCATCTTTAAACAGACCCGGCGGCGTCTCTATTTGGCTTAACTGGTAGGTATTAATACCGTCATCTACAATAGACTGCATATTTTCAAAAAATAAATCTGCAGTGGGTATTATGCAAAATGCTTGAGGATCATTATTCGATTCGAGAGTTACATTGCCTTCATATACACAATAACTAAAATCACCTTCCACATTATCACTCCATTGAATTATAGGTGTAATTTCTAGTCCTTCGCCTGATTGAGAATAAACGGGGTTAACCAAACCAGGATTGTAATATATTATAGATATAATAAATATAGAGACAATATATAGTAACAAAGAATATTTTATCATTATTACCAACGTAATCAAGAAACTATATAAGACTATGTCTTTTGACAAATAGGTAGTAGATAGAGGAAATGAGCCTGGTAAATATCCTTGATTGGTAATACAGTGATATTGATAAACATAGATTCATGAACAAGGTAGAAATAGCAATAACAATAGAATTTGACAATCAACTCAAATAACTAAAATGAAGTTTATAGAAATTCAGAAGACAACTTGAAAGAATAGAGATTTGATTCATTATGGAGTGGATCATTAATCAATTGAGAATGTGAATCATCTTATACAAAGCGAATATCAATCGGTGCTTTTCTGCTATAATATTTGTTTAGCTGATGAGAGATTGAATCAAGTACAAATACCTCACTGTTTGAAGATTCATATGGTCGATTCTACAGTAGAATTATTACAAACTCTATTTCTAACAAGATGACAAGAGTTCATGAGAAATCCCTTGTTTCAAATATATAAAAAGACTAGAGAGGACGAACTGGAATTAGAGTGTCAAGAGGAAAAATACGGCTTTGTTAGCAACTCAGAAAATGACTTTACAAAATTACAATCAGATGACTTGATGAATTGCTTAATGGGGGTAGGTCTGATAAGATTTCTCGAAGATGGATGGCATATTAACGTGTTACCAAAATAAGGATTATAATTAGATCCATTCCTCATTCGTGGGGACATATTGATTATGGAAGGATAATAAAAGCCCTATCTATAGTCAATACTAGTAAGATATTTTTAGTATTCCAAAATCATGAGATAGGATCGGTCTCTCTTTTTTTATCGGATTAGTGCAATATTTATTCATTCTTTTCAAATTATTGAATATAGATAGAGACTGCGAAGAATATTATAACATATATATCACATCAGATGAATTGGTTGGATAAGTATAAAGGATAGGATCATTAAGATCTTTTACTGTAAGACCTAACCTTATGGCTATTGAAAATATATTTATGACTTCCTCTGCGTGAGGTCCTAAAATATGAGCTCCTAAAATTCTATCACTTTCTTTTTCAATCAATACCTTAAATCCAGAATGAGTCTCTCCCACACGTCTAGAAGAATACCAGCTGGAGGTGTCTTTGTAATTGGTTCTAAATTGTAGTCCTTGTTTTGTTGCTTCCTTTTCATTTAAACCCACTGATGCAATTGGCGGGATAGTAAAAACAACACTGGGCAGTCCATTATAATTTGATTTACTGGTATTTCCATTTAGTATATTATGTGATACTATATTGCCATCATAGCTTGCTACTGGAGTCAAGGGTGCACCACCACTCGCCGCAACATCCCCTGCTGCATATACAATGGGATTAGAAATACTTTGAAGATATTCATTCACCTTTATTCCTCCTGTAGGTGTATATTCTATTCCCCCTGCCTTCAGATCGAGTTCTTCGACATTGGGAATTCGTCCAGCACCATGTACTACCATATCAGTTTTTAATGTTGAAGACGGATTATCGCTTGGATAAGATTCTAAACTTGTAGAATAATTTACAACTAATTTGCCGTCAGATACCAATTTGTCGATTCTGCCGACGTTCGTTTCTAAAAGGATATCAATACCGATGTCCCTGCTCTTTTGTATCAGCTGATTAACAAGGTCTGAATCAAAGTGATTTAATGGTTGTTTACCCCGATGTAAAATTGTAATTTTTTTGACACCTGAGCGGGCGGCAATATGTGCAAACTCAAATGAAATATATCCACCACCGATGAATACAATACTTTCAGGTAATTGATGGTTTTTAATATCCATAAACTGGTCACTTGTGATTACATTCTCTGAACCAGGGACATTTAAATTCATTGGTTTTGCTCCTGTTGCTATTACAATATGCTTACCTTTTAAAATATCATTATGCGAATTGGTATTCTTCTTATCCGTTTTCATGTACTCCAATTTGACTGTATCTTTATCGATAAATTTTGCTTTGCCATGAACAGGAATAATTCCAGCGTTGATATAACTGTCTTCCCTCTCCTTTGGGAAGGGTTCAGTAAAAGATTTCTTAAATCTTATCAATTCATCCCATTTCATATAAACTCGATCGGTAACACATATCCCTTTATTTTCATGTTTCTTGTTTGAATCAATAGTTTTTGCAGCTTCCACAAGAACCTTTTTTGGTTCACAACCGCGTAAAGCACAAGTACCCCCAAATGGCATCGAATCAATAATGGCGACTTTTAAGCCTTTAGAACGACAATTTAATGCTATTGTAGTCCCTGCTGTTCCTGTTCCTATTACAACTAAATCATACATGGTTGTTTTGTCCAATGGTTAATCATCAATATAGATAAGAAAGTCAAGTTATAAAAAGAAAAAGCCTTGTCAAATTTTCTGGTTACCGATAATGATGATAGGTTTTCATCAAACAATATTCTAACATCGAATCATTCTGCTTTTATAAATAGCCGAGCTTTAATACACTCAATCTATACTCGGTTGTCATATGTTCTAAAACTGCCAGAGTTTATCAATCCGCATTTCATTTCTTTTTAATAAAGTATTAGAACATGGTGTAGCGGATATCATAAAGTTAAGCAATTATCTGCGCCCTTCTTTTAGATAATCTACCTGCAGATTATTTCTAACTATTATTCAAAGTACTCGTCTTAAGATACTTTGGTATTTCTAGTTATATACTAAATCATATCTAATGGCCCATCAAATGTAGGTACGGGAAATACTCTGTTAATCTCTGTTATCTCATCCGCAGTTAGGTTCCAACCTGTGCTTTCACTATTCTCCTTAACATGATCGGGATTGTTGGCCTTGGGAATGGTAAAGATCTTAGTATGATTTACCATAAAATTTAGTGCTACTTGATGTACTGTTTTATGATGTCTTTCTGCAATCTCTGCAAGGAGTCGACCCTTGTTACTATTTGGTGATGGGAAAATGCCATGTCCAAATGGCGAATATCCTACTACAGCTATATTTTTACTATTACAATAGGAAAGCAACTTCCTTTCTATACCTCGAGAATTTAGATGATACAGAACTTGATTACATGCGATAGATTCGTCTTGAAGAACACTTTCTGCTTTTTTTAAATCTTCCACATCAAAGTTGCTTACTCCAATGAAGCTTACTAGCCCTTCCTTTACTAATTTTTCCATTGCGCGCATCGTTTCATGAATCGAATATTCTAAACTTGGCCAGTGAAGTAAATAAAGATCAAGCCAATTTGTTTTTAATCGGTTCAAGCTACGCTTACACGCTCTTATTGTGCCTTCATATGAAGCATTTGACGGCAAGACTTTGCTTACAAGGAACACTTCTTCTCTTCGGCCCATAATGGCTTGACCCACCAACTGCTCTACTATACCATTTCCATACATTTCAGCAGTATCTATATGTGTCATTCCTAAGTCAAGTCCTAATTGAAGGGATCTTGTAACAAATTCATATTTTTGAATGTCATTATCTCTCTCAATCATCCATGTACCTTGCCCCACAACAGAAACGTCAACGTTAGTGCAACCAAATTTATGCTTAATCATGATATGTATCTCAATCCTGTATCCTTAAAGTTCATTTTCATAGTCTTTTTTTTGCTGACAGCCGGTCTTATTTGTACCTATTAATTATCCATAATACCATCTTGCACTTCATTTATCTTTAATTTGTTAGTCTTGATAAAATTCTATATTCCAAACTCTTGATTCAATGAATTATTTATGAACAAAAGAAATACATAGTAAATAATTGCGATATAGCATCATAGCTTGCACGAAAAAATACAAATTATAGACAAACCCATTGAAGAGTTTACTAATGCTTGGAATAGATCTGATTCTAAATACTTTGCAAATTTGTTTGTTGACGATGACAAATGGACTGATGTATTGGGTCAGCATGTCAGGGGAAAGGATCAAATTAAAAGACTTTACGAATATTCATTCAAATCAGTCCTGAAGAATGGGACTTTAATTACTAGATCAAAAAGAATCAGATTTATTAGAAATAGTCTTGTAGCAATAGAGGTCGAATGGAAATCAACTGGAAACAAGTCTCCCGATGGTAAATTGCTTACATCTAGATGTGGATTGCCTGATCTTATTGTTGCCTTAGAAAATAATATCCATGATTGTAAGATTATTCTTAGACATATTGTGGACTATACAACTACCTATTATAGAAGCGATTTAATCCATGACCACATGACGATTAATGGGATTGAGGGGCATGAAATTTAAAACCGACTATCTTTTGTTCAACACACCATCAAAGTTTCAATTGCTTAACATTACACCACTAGTTGAAAAAACATTGAAAGAAAGTGGAATCAAAGAGGGATTATGCTTGGTAAATTCTATGCATATTTCCTCTAGCATATTCATAAATGATGACGAAGTAGGACTGCATAGGGATTTTCAAAAGTGGTTAGAAAAACTAGCTCCTCATGAACCCATTGGACAGTATAGTCATAACGATACTGGAGAGGAGAATGCTGATGCGCATTTAAAGCGACAAATCATGGGACGTGAAGTCGTAATAGCAGTTACAAGCGGTAAATTAGACTTTGGTCCATGGGAACAGATATTTTATGGAGAATTTGATGGAATGAGAAACAAGAGAGTATTAGTTAAGATAATAGGTGAATGATATGTTCTCATATGAGACTAGGTATAACAGAGCTATCTATTCTATTTTGCTACTTTGATATGGTATATATGAATCAAGGGTCAAAACTGATAAGTTGCAATTATCCAGCCAGAATAACAAAAAGAGAATGTGAAATTGTGATGTTATTTATGCTTCAATTCGTTTTGATTTCGTAAATAGTTTTGACTTTATTGTATATATTAATAGCTTGAGGTTTGAGGTGATCTTATAGAACTTCATACTTGTATATACAATGTTCTACTTTTTTATCTTTTTCATTTTTATAGGGTTTTTGTAAGAATTAGTCATCAGGTTTCCGCATCATAATCTACATATTTTATCATGCAGTACAATTTACACCGCCAGAATCAAAGCTAAAGACACTCAGAGCAAGACGATCTCTTTAATCAGCTTGAGAATTTACTCATACATAACATACGCAGGATGCTCGATTACTTGATCTCTTAATGATCTTTTGATATGTTTGATATTTTACACTTATTAACATCTTTCTGCCTAGAAGAAAATTATTGTAAAATAATGAGTGGAATTTATACAAGTATTTTGATAATTTCGGGTGCTTTTTGAGGCATATTTTTTAGTTCGTAACAATGCTTTTCATCATTTACTTCATCACTGTCAACTTCTTCTAAACATATATGGAAGACTTCATTGACATCTATTAAACCAGAGGGTATTACTATTTTAGTAGAATAATCTCCATTATTGCTATTGCTGTACATCGCATCGTCTAAATCGATGCCAAAAATACCATACCGAGGATATTCTTTAACATATATATCGACTGTATCAAAAGATATACTATTAGTTTCACCATTCAAATCGTCTACTAAATTTACATTTATGATGAACTTTCGTTTGTTATCGCTATCTTGTACAGATGCATAGGTCAAGTTCGTAGTATGACATATTGAAATCAGTGCTGCAAATACCATTATGGACATCGTAACTAAAAATAGGTTCCTCCTTTTACTTCTGGTTTCATTATATGTAATTGTTATACACATAATTCTTATTGAATCAAAAAAATATTAGTGATTTACTTACAAACTGCAATACTCTAATAGTCTTGCAAGTCTAGAATTGCATATTTTATTCATCATGTCTAAAAAAATAGACAGAAGGCATCTAACTGTATCATTAATTGCCTAATTGCAAGTTATTATCAATTTCTTAGGCCTTCTCGTTCTTACGCAAGGATTATTTGGTACATACAAATTTGGATTTGTAATCAAGTGATCATTTCACAAAGACCTCATTTAGTATTCATTTTAGAAAAAATGTTGATATGACGAATAAAACTTTAAGAAAGATAAAACAAGACAATATGCAATGAATATTAATATACTTTTTACCTTATTTGCTGGTTTAACATCTCTAGTAGGATTAGGGGGAGAAATCTATGTATTTGCCCAAAATATTACACCACAAACCGATCAAGTGAGAGATGATAATCAATCTGTTATAAATGGGACCACTGAAACTACAGGCAATGTAACAAAGGGATTGATTGGAGTGGCAAATGGGACTGGTAATGCAGCTGGCAATATAACTGAAGGATTAGTCGATGCAGTAAATGAAACAGGCGAAGCATTATCAAATACCACTAAAGGTACACTCGAAGGAATTCAAAACATAGTCAATGGCTCAAGCCAATGACTGCGTGAATCATTTTCTATAGTTCTATTGTATGTTGACTCTTACAAAATTTTTGGATAGGTTGGATTTGCTTGAGCATACTATTTGATTTTGTAGTGTATATCCTTATTGTTTCTTGAGTGTGTATATTGCCTGCCCTGCCACGTTAATGACTTGGTTTTTCCATAAACAAGTAACATAGCAGTATAGTAAAAACAGACGATAAAGACAAACCCAGATCCAAAAGGGGCTCCTAAAGTATATACAAATGGTATTCCTCTCGTACTTCTTTTCATTGAATAGAAACCAAATACAAACAAGCAAAAAATCAAACTTAAAACAGGCAAATATAGCACTAAAAGATAGTACTTTTCTTGAACACTTTGGACATAAGATGCAGTCAAAAGTTGAATACTAATGGAGAGTGTAATCGGAAAAAGTACAAACGGTAGTACGCAACTAAAAAAGATGATCAATAAATTTAGTATACTCTTGTATTTGTTATTCATTATTAGAGGTGCTATGGTTCTTCCTATTCCATGCCATAGAGTAGTTAGATCATCAGCCCATAATGTGTAGACCATATTTTTTAATTTAACTAATCTCAGCTCATATCCTCTCTCTTTAATGATGATACCGAGTGCTTTATCTTCTTGTATTTCTTCGCGAACTGATTCAAATGTTCCTATATTTATTAATACTTGTCGCTTAATGAGAAAGAAGCTGCCCATCAAATAAGCAATTTTTGATTTTGGATCGTTTACTTCAGCTACTGAACCAACGCCAAATAGTATGCCAAGGAGATCCCACATTGGATTTGTTATCTTTGACCAAAAATTGGTAAGTCTCTCTGAGGTAGGAATTCCAGTCAATACATCAAGTTTTTCTCTTTTCATATACAACACAGCTTGTAGTATTGTATCTCTTTTAGAGTAATATGTATCTGCATCGGTAAAAAGCAAAATTTCTCCTTTGCTTAAAAGGAATCCTTTTTGAGAAGCCCATGTCTTTCCTGTCCATTGATCAGGTTTATTCTTTAAAGTTATGATTCTAAGTCGATCCGCCGCTATAATTGAGGTAATAGAGGTATTTACCGTATTGTTGTTGTTGTTGTTGTTGCCATCAATGATATTTTTCAATATCTTTGATGTAGCATCAGTTGAATTATCATCAATAACAATAATTTCAAACTCCGGATAATCTTGTTTTAGCAAGGATAGTATGCAACGTTCAATGTATTTTTCCTCATTTCTTGCTGGAATTACTACGCTTACAAAGGGCAAATCATGATACTTGTTTGACAATGTACTTGCTAGCATGATTTTGTCATCATTCTTATGTTTACGAGATGATTCTTGTTTTTGAAACCTCTTGATGCCACGATTATTTATGATTGAATATGCCCAAGTTCCTTTTGATTTTAATTTATATCGATAAAACCATTTTTGTTTTTCAGATCTGATGACAGGTATAGAAAATTGTGCTCTATAAGATAGTCTGTATAAATAAGCACAAGCACAAATTGTCATCGAAAATAGCATATACATAATAATTATTTGTACATCCTGATGAAATTGAAAAGTTATAGTAGATAACATTTACATATTTATTTGTCTTAAAGTTTGTATAGTCACATTAGACCACCACTGGTTTCTTATGACCAATAGAGTCTTCAGTAATGAGACATTCAATGCTGGACATATTGCCCTGATTCCTCAAAAAGATAACAAAACATATTGCAATTCTCCGTGGGATCTTGTTAACCGCTAAAGGGTTTTTAGTTATTACAACGTATGTGCTTTTTGTCAATTAATTTAATCTCTTATAATAATAATACACAAACAATATGGAAGACGACATAATCAATAAAAAATTTTTATTGGTTGCACTATACACTCCCATTATATCTAATCTTTCAACTTTTGAAATCATTACTATTGAAGTTTACTTGTTCATGTATCAATTCACTTGTTATAGTTTTAGTTTCAAATATTGGCTTTTTCTTTAATACTATTTCTTCTTTGACAAAAGATCTTTTAGTGATGATAGGCTCTTCTCTTTCTAAAGCAATAATTATTTCAGTCACATTATTAGAATCGCCAGTAATACCAGCTTCTTGTTCTTCTTCTACTTTTATTGTTGAGAGAGTACTTTCTGATATAGTATCAGTTGCTTTATTTATATCCACGTTGACAGGTCTTTTAATTATAGTAACTTTATCATAGCTTAATTCGATTTCTTCACTTTTTGTTTTCTTTATAGGCTCTTTTATTACTTGCACATTTTCTTCTATAGTCTTTTTCGTTACTTCTAATTCCTCATCTATTATTGGAATGGTTGTCTGAACTTCATGTGACATGTCTGAGGCTTTAAATTCTGAATAACCTTCAAAAATAGTATCTTCAGTTTGTTCATAGCTTTTAAGATCACTTTCATTGATCCTTAAACTTAAGAACTCGCCATCATAACTTTCTATTGATGAAATTGGTAGATGATACTTTTTCTTATTTATTAGCCCTCTTTGAGTAACTACAAATGTATCTCCTATCTCAATTACTTTTCCTAAATCTAGTCCATCAATCCCGACAGCTTCTTTATCTAAAGCGTCATCAAAATTAATATTATTTTTTGAATTTGAATTTATTGTCACTTTCTTGTCAGACACGACCTTTTTTGTATAACATATTATATATTATTATTAGATTCCAGTGATTTCTTCTTTGTTACCATCAGGGTATTTCACAGTAACTTTTTCATTTCTGACTTCTACATCCAACTTACGATTTTCAGAGATTTTGGATTTCTTTATGATTACTTCGCCTATCTTGACTATTTTCTTGTCTATAATTAATTGCTCTCCCCAAAGTGGAATTACTTGTTCTTCTTCTTCCTCTTCCATATTATTCGAAACTTGTATTTGGTTCTTATCCGTCTCCTGGTCGGTGTATTTTTTTAGTGGTAATGCTGACTCAGCTTTATTTTCATGATTTAGCTCTTCGTTTCTCATGATTTTTATGTCTAAATCATTTGGATATTGTTTACTATCTTGGCCACTATTATTTGATTCATCATTTGCGTTCTTCTGTGGGTGAACCACTTCTGAAATTTTTTCCTTTATTTTTGAAAAAACCTCTATCAATTCATTATGAGAATACGAGTCAAGCTCACGTCCGTTGATAAATATCTCCTCATGTTTTGTCGGAATTTCAATTTTGCTTGTTGAATTGATCCATTTTTTTTCTAAATGCAATTGAGTCTTTGTAACTTCTTTGCTAATGCTGAAATCTTCTTCATATACAGGGATTTTCTCTATTATTTCCTCTTTTTGCTGTAATGGGGTATTAATGGAAGGAACATTATCTAGATTTGATGGAATTTCACTACTGGAAGGGATTTTTGAATTATCAGTCACAAATATATTATTACATTATTATTTATAATATTGTATATTTTTGGTATTATGAGATATAATTTTTTTTATTAATTTATGTAATTATTTAAGGATAAAACTTGTTATGTTATTTAACTGTGGTAGTAATATACACATCATTGATTGTCGGTTGCCATTAAAGCAGACGCAAGATAGTATAGTAGGATATCATTTTTTTGATCATGTAAATATAGTCTTTAGTGGAACCTCCAAAAAAAATCACATCAATTTGGCCATTGAAATTGACAATTTTTCAAAAAAATTATTCGTATAAGTACTACAAAGTTACAAAAACCAGTTAACAAACCACAAACAAAAAAGATATCTCAATAGGCTAGCTAACCTTGCAATCAATAAAAACAATTAGAAAAATATTGAACAATTACGGTTGTTTTACTTAAGATTTTAATATATATATTAACTGTGATGTGCACCTTTAGTTATTGATAAAAATAATAGAAGAATATTCTGAGCTTAATAAAAAAGAAATAAAGAAAATAAAAGTAAAAACAGAGGATATGC
Source organism: Candidatus Nitrosocosmicus sp. FF01 (assembly GCF_047711275.1). NCBI lineage: Archaea > Thermoproteati > Nitrososphaerota > Nitrososphaeria > Nitrososphaerales > Nitrososphaeraceae > Candidatus Nitrosocosmicus > Candidatus Nitrosocosmicus sp. FF01. The sequence continues at coordinate 441,639 of NZ_JBLNIG010000002.1, forward strand.
ACGAGATCACCTTTGACTCCTATCCAATTAGAATTACATCCAAGAATTTAGAATATATGCAATATGAAGTGCAAAAGAAAAGAGATCATTCGAAAAATCATAATGGCAAAAATGATGGAGTGCTAGATAAGGCAAAAGAAAAAGCTCTAGAGTTTAAGGATTCTGTAGTAGATACCACTAAACAGTCATCGTCTTCTAACGTACAATCACAATAATTGATTATCACTTTCATGTATGTTCAGTATTTTAATGGGATATTACTAGGTCTACCACTGGAGGATTATTCCTCGTATATCAACAAGTACTAAACTAATTATCTTAATGAAAATAAGTTACTATCAATTTAGATCAAGCGCGATATTACAGCTTCTTGGTTTAGTTTCTATTACTAATATATTTTTTTGAAAAACATATTTCATCTTTAGAGTAAGTATGATACCAATAATACTAGTTAATAACAAGCCAAATTATGCCATTTACCACTACGGCAAATAAGAATCTATAATAATACCTGTTGTTGTTCCTCCTATAAGAAAAGGAACTTGATATATTAGAGTTGCTTTAGATAGTGCATTTACATTCGTATTCATATTTATTTTTATTTAGGACCGTTCAACATTGTTTTTATGGCGCTACAAACCCACAATGAGATTAAATTGAATATCATTTACTATTACTTTTCTCATTTAGAAGATAACAATTTGATACGAATTTTTTGAATATTATGATGGAATAAATTGATCTAATCATTTGAAAGCACAAATACTTAACTAAATCGTTCTGCGTCTTAGGAAATAATGATTCTTAAAGTATATGTTTTAATTTCTGAACAATACAGTATTAAGCAAATATAGTTAATATTTCGTTATTCAGCGAAAGCGAATTTGAATTGTTAAAAAGACAAAGATCGACGTAATTTTCTAAAATTCTGGTGGTATGGATAATAATTTCCTTTGACAAATAATATGTCTACTATGTGGAATATATAATTTGTTAAATTATACAATATATGTCATCAGTTCATGATGAGGATATTGATTGGGACAAAGTAATGGAAAAAGAAGCAATGGGTGAAAACGGCCTGGACCTTGGAACTATTAAACAAATAGAACAAGAATATATCATCACTGAAATGGGAGGTCTTACCAAAAAAAGATATAAACTTCCAAAGTCTGCTGTAAAGTCCTTTAATGGTGTATTTTTGAACTTTCTATTAGACGAGTCAGATGCATCAGCTTTTATGTTAAAGGAAGATAATGTTAATATCAACACCGACTCTGTAATGCAGCCAGTTGAGTCAAGCGTGCAAAAAGAGGAAGAAACTTTAGTTCCACTAATTGGGGAGGACTTGAAAGTAACCAAAAAAATAATAGAGGATAATGTTAAAATAACAAAAGAACCTTTAAGGGAAACAAAAACTATACAAATCACATTGATGCATGAAAAAATTACAGCCGAGAAAATAACAATCAGTAACAATTTTAATACTTATAATAGCAAATCCGTCTCTGTTCCTAGTGCAAATAACACTGCATCTTTAGAGGATGAGAAGGAAGATGACAATGAACCTGCTATATATTCGAAGATTGAATTGTTGATACCAGTAAAAAGAGAAGAACCAGTCATCACTAAAAGATCTTTTGTCAAAGAAGAAATAGTATTAAAGAAAAAACCGGTAACGGAAACAAAAAACATATCAGGAGAAGTAATGAATGAAGAAATGGAGTATATCAACACGACAGAATGAATGACATTATAATTTTGTTTTAGAATAATTTTACCAAAATCAAATTTTTCGTTTTTTTTGTTTGAAAATTATCCAGGGATCTTGTAATCCATTCTTTCATTGATTTGATATTTTTGACATCTGTATCTACCAAAAGTCAAAATGTAATTTTTGTCATATGCCTTCATTAATTTTTAAGATATTTTGAATATATAAAATATTAGTAGGTTAAATAGCATATTAAATATAGTCTAATTGAAATAGGTGAAAACTAAGCCATATAATATAAAGCGTTTATTATCCAGGGCTTATTTTAGATACTACAATGTCATTTCTTTAAACAAAAATTTACTTATTTCAGGCTTTGTAGGCTTGACGTTTAGCATAATTGTTTCACATTTTTTAGTAGATCAAGCCGTTGATTCGATTGTAAACTCTGCACTAACGGTTACAGTAGGTTTCATAGCATATAAAACAATTTTTGCACTTCTCTTTCACAATGATAACAAGAAAAACTATACGAAGAGACGATCTGGACGGTATAACTTTAGACTATTAAAACATATTTGGATTAGGATCCTTCTTGTTAGTTCGGTATTTGACAGTATAAATAATATTACAAGATTTATTCTTATGATCCAGTTACTCAATTCAAATTATTCAGCCATTGAGTCAACAACAGTTTCATCGGCTATCGCTTCCTTAATATCTTATTTATCTATTAATTTGGTTGTAAAATACACTCATCTTTATTATCTGAAAAAATGAGATAACTAATCACCCGTTGTGACTACTTTCGAGTATATTTATAACACGCATAAATACCATGATGGCAAAATGCAAAGTGGACATTTATTTTCATGATAATGATTCAAAAATGAGGTATAAGGTATATTGGTATAATATGGCTTCGTGGTAGGTATTACTATTACTATTACTCATTACCATTTCAAGTATTAATTTGTTTATGTATTAATACTTTGTTGTATAAATTATTGTATGAGTTCAAATATTGATTGGAGTGATGCTATTAAAAAGGAAGCCGAGGGTTTAAACGGCGAGGATTTTGGAGAAGTGCAGGATGTATCAAATGGATTTGTTTTGCTGCAGAGGGGCATCATCAACAAGGAAAGGTTTCTAATACCTCAGGGGTTGGCTGAAAGCTATGACGGTGATATTGTAAGGTTTAGCATATCAGAAGATGATATGCTAAATAAGTATCGTCAGGGGTCTGAGGTAGAATCAGCATCAGCAACAGCAACAACGATAAATACAGAACAAGATATGACAACGCAGGATAACGTACAGAAGGTAATAGAAACGAGTCCTTTGAAAGAAGAAAGACTTGACGTGTCAAAAAATGTTCAGGAGCAACAAGCCACAATAACAAAGAGGCCTGTGACTGAGACTAAGACTATAAAAGTCCCAGTAACTCATGAGGAAGTATCGATAGAAAAACGGGCACCTTCAGGCGGAGATGGTCAAGTTGCTTCTGAGGGTCCTGTAACTTCAACACAAGAGATAAGCATTCCAGTCAAAAAAGAAGAAGTTGAAGTAACTAAAACTCCATATGTAAAAGAAGAGATTGCAGTCACAAAAAAACCAGTTACGGAGACAAGAGAGGTCAAAGAAGAGGTAACCTCTGAAAGGATTGATACAGAAGATTTAAGATAAGATAATGGATTATTTATTTTTTGGAAATTTACATACAATATCGCGATATAGAGAGGTGCAGTTATACTCATGCCCGTAAGAAGATGGATAGTGTCGTATTTAGCTAGTAGAGGCGTTCAAATGCTAATTAATAGGCTTCTAAATCAAAGAAGGAGGCGGTAAATTGTTCAGTGGTCAATAGTATGCATTGGTCAATATAACGCCAAGTTACTGTATCAAATACTATACATAATTGCGCTATAGTTAAATACCAACGGTGCATATTGCTACTAAATATATTTTCTTAGAATACAAGCAATTAGAAATAAAAGCGATATAGAATATCTTAGTTTTAGTTATATATTTTGCATAGGGTAGGATGAAATTTTTTCTCATCTATAAAAGTCTTAAATCATTTTGTACTGTTAATCACGTTATGAATTACGTTAGTGACATAGATTCTGATTCTTCTGGACCTGCTATAACATCAGAAAATAATAAAGCTATAAAGGAAATACAAGATAAGCTGAAGGAACTAGTACCTTCGTTACATAACTCGATCAACCTGACTACTATTAAAGACCTTGAATCACGTATATCTAATTTAGAGCAAAAAGTAGATCAAATTCTTAAGACTTTAGAATCTAGAAAGATTAATTGAAGAAGATCACTTTCTTGCTATTAAATAGTATATTCTTTCATGAGTTTTCTTCCCACCATTGCCTTTATCCTTTCATATTGTATGAGCAAACATACTTTAGAAATGAATTTTGACTCACCTTCATGCATTAGAAATTACTACCATGATATCAAAAGGAGAATAAGTTTGGATTGAAACTAATTATTGAATACATGGATTGCGATTTTAAATATTGGATATAATGTAATCTTACACAGTAATGCTTAATGTTTAACCTCATTAGATGTATTGGTCTTAATTCATTAAAATAATTATGAGTACTGATCATATGGAATTTGTTGCTGCTACCATTGCTACCACTACTGCCTCCGCTGTCTGGCCTAGTAGTACGAAACTATAGTTAAATCGACATTTATACTCCGTTTTTCCCATAGCTTTTGTTGATATATTTATAATATGTTTAGATAGTAATAGTATGAGTTCAAATATAGACTGGACAGATGTTATTAAAAAGGAAGCAAGAGGATTAAATGATTATGATCTGGGTGAAGTCCAAGAGGTTTCTAATGGACTAATCCTAACTCAGAAAGGTATTGTAAACAAGGAAATTTTTAGTATCCCGCAAAGCATTGTTGCAAGCTACGATGGAAAGGTATTACGCTTCAGAATCTCAGAAGACGAGGCTACCAGCAAATATAAAAAATATTTTAAAAGAGATCCAAATGATATGGGTACAGATAATACTGAATTGGAGAATAAATCACCAAAGTTCGATGCTCCCAAGATTGATACGGTAATTGATAACGCAGTTGACGATACCTTGGAAGAGGCATTAATACCACCAACGGCAGAAGAAATGGAAATTGAAAAGAAAGTCCAAAAAGAACGAGCAGCCTTAGTAGATGAAGCTAATTCAGATATTACCATTACTAATGATAATCCTTCCTCGTATGTAGTGAATAATACAGAAGATACTCAATCCGAGATGGATGCGGATAAACAAGTTAGAGAACCGGTAAATTCAAAAGAAGATGTATCAGATCCTTTGAAAAAGGAAGAAGCTGGCATTTCATAGTTCTACAATTTTCCTGCTATAAGAAAAAGTCTGTTAATGGATATATCCACTAAAGAATCATCTAAATCCAATATCTATAACCTTACCATCAAAATCAAAAGTATTTTTACATTATTCAAGCGATGTTCTTATAATTTGTTATATTAGGCATAGTATGTCTCTTAACAAAGATGATAATAGAGTAGTAATTATTACTGGTTTGAGTCAAGGGATAGGGCAGTCAATTTTAAAAGATTTTGTAGAGTCTGGAACTAATGTTTTGGCTAATTCACCTAATGAGCAAGAGTTAAAAAAAATAGTTTCAAGTATTTCAGATTTAAATGATTATGATAATAACAATAGAATATCATATCTTGTAGGCGACATCACTGAAAAAGGATTTGCTGAAGTATTAATGGAAGAAGCAATAAAAAAATGGGGAAGAATTGATATCTTAATCAATAATGCAAAAATAACTAACAATCCCAAGATAAAGTGTGATGATGAAGTTATATCTGAAAATAAACAACAGCAACGAGAACAGCCATCTTCATATTTTGTGCCCGAAGAGTATGAAACGTCGGATCCAATGATAAGAGGTATATATTATTGTATCAAAGCAGCAGTAACTCGGATGTTATCTAATAATGACGGCAACGCCACTATTATTAACATATCGTCTTGTCAGGGATGTCTGTCCCAGCAATCTGTCAATTCCTATAGAGAAGATAATTTTGGAGTAGATCCATATGTTGATTCCATGGCTCGAATCGAAACTTTAACAAAGTCAATTGCTTTACAGTTAGCAGATAAAGGAATAAGAGTCAACGGAATTGTACCTGGTCTTGTGCTTGACGATATAGATGATGAATTAGTTAAGGATGTAAATAAAAGAAATTACAAAGAGAATGAAGTTCCTTTAGGAAGGATCGCTAAACCGCAGGAAATATCTAGGGCAGTCCTTTTCCTAGCCTCAAAGGAAGCTAGTTACATAACTGGAGCAATGATCCCTGTGGATGGAGGTTTAATGCTAAAGCGTCCTAATTATTTCGTGGAAGTAATTTAGTTGTACCATACACACACAGAGAGAGAATCCAACTGTTCATCCAAAAGAATGCATTTAGTTAAATAATACATACCTCTTATTTACTGCGTCTAACTCTAAAACATAGAGTCAAATTCTATCATCAAAATTATTCTTACGAGTTAGTCAAATAAAAGAGGTGCATATTGTGATGTGTGTGGGTTTCGATAATGAAGCAGGAGAAGAGGAAAATTATTATCGTTCATTAAAACTATTCTTCCTGATTTGGTTTATAGTAAAGTAATGATTTAAATCAAAATAATTTATACTATTAATCTATGTGTTTCTAATCCAGCTTCTATCTACTAAATTTACCACATTTTTATTATAAAAAGAAATGATCATTAAAATGAATTTTAGTTAACTTATGTATATTATATGCCTAATATAGTATGTTAAAAATATATATTTGTATTAACAATGAGCGAAATTATTGATAAAGTAAAGGAGAAAGCTAAAGATGTAAAGGATGCATTTGTTGACACTACAAAAGATGCTGCAGATAAGACAAAAGATACTATAGATCCATCATCATCATCTTCTGATGGAAATAGAAGATACGAGGAAGGCGGACCCGGAACAGATGTAAATAGAACCGATGATCCGCTAACAGAATATAGAGATAAAGAACCTATGACTCCTGCTAAACTTAATGCAGGCGAGCCAACTGCAGTAAAAAGAGATCCAAGTGATCAACAAATTACTTCGGAAGGACAGACTGGAACCAATACTCCAGAAGCACAAGAGGAATATAGGAAAAGAGGAATGACGAAGGTGGATTCTCATGAGCACTCGCACGAAGGTTCATCGTGTTCATGTGGTCACTAGTCCACATTTGCTCAGAAAACCAATATGGTGTATAAATAAACTAGCGATTCAATTTTTACAGACAGTGATTGTGAATTATAATCGACTGTCACTATTTTTTTAGAATAGTAAGTATATTTTTGCCAAGTCATGATCATATCTTAGAAATGAGTATTTCTATCAGTCGTGTAAAACTCAACTGTGAGATTTGTTACCATATATATCCTATAAATCTAGTTTCATTTTGTTTCCTTTAATAATCAAATATAATCTATCAAAATATTTACTAATCTGGATCGGATCCACAACTAAAGCGCTGGAGGTGGGCCGCGAACCATGATGCTCAACTTGTAGGTTTATCTAGTTATCTATAGCATAAATAACTGTAAATCAGCTTAATAAAGAACACTACTGAAAAATCCCTATGGGCCATTATAGAAAAATATTCATAGCGAGTTTAGTTTAAATGATGTGAAAGTGCAGAGCCTAGAAATTTAAAGTTAATCAACGGACTATGTTAGGGTTTAATTTTAAATATCTTTTTGATGAAATTATATTATGGTTTCAGGAAATGGATCTGGATTTAATGAAAGTCCTAATCACTTTATGGTTTTAGACGCTATTGCTCGAGGTATGAAAAAAGTGAACAGCATCGCTAAAGTTACCAAATTATCTAAAGATGAAGTGGAATTAATTGTAAACGACTTGAGATCACAAAGACTAATAACTCTAGAGGTAAAAAGAGGATTCTTTGGTAATAAGAAAATCGAAGCTTTTATCACAGAAACAGGAACAAGAATATTGAATTCGAAAAAAGAAGAACTATCCTATAAATCTCAAAAACTTCAACAACTTTATGAAACCGGTGATAGAACTCAAATGCAAAGTTACATGAATGATAACAGAAGTTGGATACCAATGATGTTATTTTCAGGATTGATAAATATGATGATGTTTGCGTCTATGATGTCGTTTATGGGAATGGCTATGAATCCTGCTGAAAGTGCGCAGACAGAAGGACAAGTTGATCAGTCAGGAGCAGCAGCAGCAGCAGAAGAATCAGCAGGAGCAGGAGCAGAAGATAGTGGAGCAGCTGGTGATACAGGCGGTTTTAGTGATATTGGTGGTGGAATGGATACAGGAGGTTTTGATTCCTTCTAGTAAATGCCTGGAATAGGATACTGTCTATTATTAATTATCATCATTGAGTTTCTAATCTAATAACCTGATGTTCTTCTTAAGACACATACAGTTCTTTATTTAATATTATAATACGATCAGAATCTAATAGGGCCTAATTAGATCATAATTTATTTTGTCTTCTTTATAGACTACTGGTAGTGATACAAGCTTTGTGATTACCAACTAAGAACAGTAACTCAATTCTAATTAATTGAAGAAAAATGAAAAATGAAAATTGATATTGCTTTTATAGAATAAGACTATACTTCTTGCGAAATATTGTTTATCCGATAAAAGCAATATTATTTATATAACAAACTATTTAGCCACTGATCATTTCATCCAGGTGGAGCATTTTATTAAAGGCGTGTTGTAGCCACCTATTGTCTATGACTTTCAATTCCAGGTATGCCTTGTTTATAACTAATAGTCAAGTTATCTCCCAGCTCATAAGGACAATTGTCAATTGATCGAGGCACACCATCTGAAGCCTCTACAACGCATGTGTTACCTTGTTTAATTTGTACAGAAACTACCTCTTCTATACTGCCACTGAAAAGTTGTGTTAGTGAACCTCCCATCAGCATAAAAACTACAACTATACCAGCTATGACAAAAAGGACAGCAAGTATTTTGGGTGAAAGATCAAAATCCATATATGATAGTTAATTTAAAACAAAGGTTTTAACGATTATACAGCTTGATGCATTTTTAACATGAACGTATAAATACCAAATAAGATAGTCAAATCAGTTTGTCAGTGGATAAACGATAATAACTCGTGAAAAGAATATTGTTTTGTTTTTATTATCTATACTGTTTAGCAAAAAATGAATGCATATAATTTATTTTGCTGAAAAATCTTTTGTTAGTTATTTACCACTTTTAATACACTTACAAAATAATTATTATGGTCCAAAACCAGATTTGATATCTTTATCCTTTACTTGCTGTTTTGAATGTGTGTTTACAGACTGTGAAACTTTGGAATCAAATTTATCATTTCTTTTTATTTGTTCTTCTTTCAAATCTGTAACTTGGTTTTTACTATAGCCGGAATACGATTCCGCAATATCGGCTTGATTTCTTTGTCTAAGCTCCTCAGCAATGTATTCTCTTAACTTGCTAGAATAAACAAAGTTATCAATTGGAGGATTTTCTGCAAGTTTACTTGCGATTGAATCTGAAATATCTTTGGCCATCATAAATGGTGTCCCAGCTCTGCTTATTCCTGTTAAAAGCTTTTCACTACTAAAGTTTTCTCGCTTTCCACTCTTTTTTTCAACTCTTAACTCCGATAGAGAAAAATTCGACTTTTCAACCATTATACTATTATTTTCATCTAAGTATAAAACTACTAACACATTGAAATTATGTCGAGGATTTGATGAAGTATATAAATAATCTATTAATTGAGTCTAAATCTAATAACAAAACTCAGTTAGTTTTTCAAACTAAATCATTATTTGTTTATTGTAGGAGATTCATTAATTGCTTTAGTATATAGAAAAAAGGTTTGAATAAATAACAAATATCGATCTACTGTTGGTAACATCTATAATCTGCTCTCATCAGATTCAACTTGTTACTTCACATGGACAATATTTGAAGTACATATGATAATACAAATAATAAATATCAGGGTTTGTTAAGATGATTCTGCAATATTTTAAAGTATCTTTTTTCTCAAAAGAATAAGAACATGGTTTTTAAAAATTACAAAACTGTAACAGACAAAGTCTGGGACTCTACTCGAATCCATACCGTATAATCGTAGAGTCCTCAAATAAAACTCTTGATTGAAAAGGAGCCGATTAGTTTATCTAGCAGTCCTGTGCTATGCAACAATCAAAACAATATCATTTGCACTTTCTGAAATTCTATATTCATGTTTTTTCTCTAAAGTGGGGTAATACTTTTTTACAAAATTGTTGTACAAAATCAAGTTCATCAGGACTAGTGCTATGTAAATAAATCTGAGTGAAACCACTATTAAAATAGCCCTCAAGTGGTTTTATCAAATCTTCTACAGATGTTACTATTAGGGTCGACTTTTTTAACTTTTCATCCGATACTTCTTCTAATGCTTTTTCCTGTAATTTTCTTGGATCATTAATAGAGGTATCAAACACATTTTCAATGTTGCTTGCTCTCCAAAAATTTACGGATTTGAATGCCTCATCGTAATCCTCAGAATAAGATATCTTGGGTTTTCCTATTTTCTCAAGTTTAGTTGGATCTTTACCTACCGCTTTAGCAGCCTGATCAAATTTATCAAATACGTCTTTTGAATTGTTAGGCTTTGATGTTGTGATCAGTCCATCTGTAAAAGTAGCTGCAGCTACAATAGCCTCAGGTCCTGATGCAGCCATATATAACGGGATTGGATGGGAGGAGGGAGTATAGAGTTTAGCCGATTTTGTCCTAAAATATTGACCATTATAGGTTAGAAATCCATCCTTGTCGATATGTGTATTGCCAAAGTTAAATCTCTTTTCGTTATCTGGTGGAATTTGAGAAAGAGGTTGATGGCCTTTATTCCAAAGATTGTTAATTATTTGGATCGCTTCTATTGTTCTATTTAATCTAGTTTCTGGAGAAGGCCATTCAAATCCTACGGAAACCTCATTCATGGCCTCTCCTGTGCCAATGCCCAAGCTAATTCTGTTTGGATACAACGTATCAAGGGATGCAAATGCCTGGGCTATTATTGCAGGATTGTATCTGTAAACTGGAGAAGTAACACCCGTAACAAATTGCATATTATTTGTTCTTTCTGAAGCTGCAGCAAGCCATATCCAAGTAAAATTACCAAATCCTCCATCATTCCACCATGGATGAAAATGATCACTTGTCATAGTTGAAGTAAAGCCGCCTTTCTCTGCTTCAATTACAAACTTGATTAAATCTTGCATAGAATATTGTTCTTGAGAAGCCCAATAACCAACTGATCTCACATCTTGTTATTTTTAAAATAGTATATATCACATATAGCATATACTAGACGATGCGATATAGAAAACAAACAAACCCATTGAAAAATTTACTATATCTTGGAATATACATGATGATGCTATAAAGAATTTGTAGAATTAGTTATTTATGATAATGAATCTCCAGATAATACAAATGTTGGGTGAATACAATAAATCTCCATTTAGGAATTTGGTAGGCAGTCTAACAACATTATCATTACAAACTATTCCATAGACAAAGTTAAGTCGGATGTAGGATTACTTTTAGTATGTCATTTACCATAAACTCCACGGCTAAATTAAATAACGGAATTCTAATTCCACGACTTGGACTTGGAGTGTATCAGATACCTCTTGGAAAATCAACATTCAATGCAGTCAAATACGCGCTAAAAGTTGGCTATAAGCACATTGATACTGCCAAGATTTATGGTAATGAATCTGACGTAGGTGAGGCAATTCAAGATAGTGATATAAAAAGAGATGAAATTTTTGTCACCACCAAAGTATGGAATAGCGACCAAGGATACGATTCAACCCTCAAAGCATTTGACGCAAGCTTAAGACGGTTGGGTTTGTCATACATTGACCTTTATCTTGTACATTGGCCAGTTCAGAAAAAGATTGTTGAAACATGGAAGGCTATGACCACTTTACTGAAAAACGGTAAATTACGTGCAATTGGAGTGAGCAACTATGACATTAATGAAATCAAAGAAACAATTCAAAACTCTGATACTATACCTGCTATTAATCAAGTGGAGTTTCACCCATTTCTATTTCAAAAGGATTTATTACAATTCTGCAAAAGTAATGGGATTCAACTTGAAGCGTATAGTCCATTAACCAGAGGTAAGAAATTAAATCATCATCAATTGATTAGACTAGGGGAAAAGTATAACAAAAGTCCAGCACAAATACTTGTACGCTGGAGCTTGCAACACAATCTAATTGTCATTCCTAAATCCAGTCACGAAGAAAGAATTTTAGAAAATAGTAGGGTATTTGATTTCTATATCAATGAAAAAGACATGGAAACTTTAAATTCGTTAAATGAGGATTTGCGTACAGTTTTCTTGGATTAGCAACAACAGTTTCGGTTAAAGTCGATCTTACTTTCTTTAGTCAAGTCTTTTATGTTTATCTCATTTGTTCTGTAATGATATATTTACAAACGATCATGGTATTATTGGGAGATATTTTTCTAATAAATTACTCAAAGATTTTTTAACATATACTTTTTGATACTTGCGAATTGAGTTAATTAGCTCTTGTACAATTGTTTCTTTCTTCTTAGCGACTAAACTGTCCTGTGGCTGAGAAGAGTTTTGCAAATTATCCTTAATTTTGTGTCTTTTTTTAGATAATTAAGGCATTGGGATAAATACGCGATTAAGGCGCCGGAGGTGGGACTCGAATCCATACCGTATAATCGTGGTTTCATCAAATAAAACTTTTTGATCTATAGGAGGGAATGGGATTTGTTCATATGTCAGGTTGTCATGGGTTTTATACTATAGTACAAAAAAAATAGATTGAAATTTTTTGAATTGATTGGGGATCGGGTCTGTGTGTTTCCGCTGCATTTTGTTATTAAAGTAAAACAAACTAAACATGATTGTATTAATTTTTCATTAGTTGATCCAGCGATGTGATAATATTTTTATTAGTAAAAGCAGACCCTTCGACATATTTTTTATCGTTTTTAAGAGTGACTGTTTTTGTCTATTGAGGGTAAACTAAATACAAATGTAGAACCAATACCGTCACTATTATTATATGCCCAAATTCTACCCTCATGAGCCTCGACTAGTTTTTTAGTAATATATAATCCAAGGCCAGTCCCAAAATCAGAGTCTGTGACAAACTTTTGGAATAATTTTGGCATTATGTTTGTAGATATTCCTTTACCCGAATCTGATATGCCAATGTAAATTTCACCTACTCCTCTTATTCTTTGATGTTCAAAATCATTTGATTCATCTTTTTTCGGAAGGGGGTTAACTTCGTCTACTTGTCTTTTGGATATATCAAAGCCAAAATCATTGTTATCTTTGATTAAAATATTGATTTCGCCTTTTGCCTGAGAGAATTTGATAGCGTTATCTATTAAGTTTATAAGAATTTGATTTAATCTAAATTTGTCAGCATATACCCACCATTTTTCACCCAAGTCGCTATTTATGAAATTTATTTTAATTTCTTTCTCTTTTATTTTCTGACTAAAATAGTCTGCAATAAGATCGTTTATTTCCTTTACCGCTTCTACTTTCTCTTTATAAAGTTTGATGTCATTATCAGGACTTGACTCAAATCGTGCTACGTCCAGTAAGTTGTTTATCAAAACGTTTAATCTTTCAGCATTTCGTAAAATGAATTCATGATGCCTATGCAGACTCTTGATTATTCTTCTTAGATCATCTGGGTTCAGATTGTTTTCGTTTCTATGGAAATCATCAAAAATTTCATTATTCATTTCTGAATATCCAGTAATGCTCTGAGTAGGGGTTCTTAATTCATGTGCTGCCGTGTTTATAAATTCTCTCTCTAATTGCTCGCTTTGCAAAAGTGCCTTGTTGGCTGTTTTCAGATTTTCAGCCATTTCTGTTTGGTCCCAAAGGCTTTCAAATATTGAGGTATAAGATTGTGTAGTAGGTTTAGTTAATGAATATGCAGATGTTCCTACCGCTTCTTCAAATAATTCTTTGGAGTCGTCCTTTAATTCTGTGACCAAGACATATTTTCTATCTACAATTACAATGGTAGATGCCAGATGTTCCTGTTTCCGAATCTCTCTAGTGAGGATGTTGTCTAAAACTTTATTCTTGTTCTTCTTATCATCATCATTATTAATAGTATTCTCTGAAAATAGTATTTCTTTTACATTCACAGGGGATAGAATTCTAATCCTAATATTTTCAGAACTCTTTTGTCTTAACAAGCCAGTAATTCCTGTGATGGTCTCTCTTTTAACGGCATTTAGTGAGGGAAAGAGTATCAGAATCTCTTCTCTTGCATCTTGTATCAAGTCAACAAAATATTGCTTCGTCTTAATTGGATTTTTAATGATCCTTGTAGGCTCAATCGCTGCAGCATCTGTTTCGTTTTGTTTGAATTTTTCTTGGGTACAGAATAAATCATTTGTTACCTTAGAATTATCGTCTTCTTCATCCATCTATTATGATAACTTGTGTAACAATTAATATAAAAGACATATAGTGTTGTTGGATTTATAGGTGCATTCTATTGGAGTGTCATTAATATTTGAATGTTACCTTTTAGAATAAATAATTTAAATTGAACATAGAAGGAACAATTAGCAAAATAGTCGTCATTACCTCACAACTTTGAACAATCAACTTCATTTCTATTTCTCGTCGATGGCTAAAAATTTTGTTAGTGGGCTTTGAATCTATAGATAAATAGAAATTATGCATCATAATTTTTAATTTTACGAAAAAGAGAAAATTAGTCGCTAATAGTTAGGATATAAATTTGAATGTAAGGCTAAGTTTGGGCAATATTTTCACCACTGGAAAAGGATTCTGCTAACGAGACTATCTACATAATTAAACTTTTATGATTAATTGATTATAGGTGTTGTAAAGTAAAGCCTAGAGATGAGATTCTGAAATTAAAGTTGGAAGATGCAGCCAATGTTGTATCAGAATCAGATTATGGCACTCACGCTTTAATTATTTACCAAGATTTACAAACACTAAGAGACTTTTATTCCCATTATGTGAAAAAAAGAATAGAGGAAAAAAATGAAATTGTTCACCTGGCATCATTTTATGAAACCGTTGATTCTGTTAGAAAGACCCTTTCAGAAGGAAAGGCGTCCATCACAGATATTGAAAAGAGAGAAGATAAAGAAAAGTCATTGATTATTATCGATTCGTTACAGAAGTATGCAAAATATGATTCACCGGATTCTGACAATAATTTCAACAAGGAACTAGTTAATTATGCCAATACAATTCAAAAGGCTGGTGTTTCGATATTGACTGATACAGGGGCGTTTCCATACAATCATCGTGAAGAGGACCTTGTTAATTATGAGTTGGCTCTACCTTCCAAATACGATGTTGATTTAAAGAGAATATGTTTGTATCATCAAAATGATTTTAATAAATTATCAGACGATCAAAAACTAAAGTTATTGGATCATCATATACTTGCATTTAAAATATGAATTAGACATTTCAAACTTGGTATATTTTATGACCTGATAGACTTAGAAAATTAATAACATTATTCCTTCAATACATTATTTATCATTTTACGAAGATCAGAAAATTGAATAGGTTTTTGTAATATTCTGTCGATTTCGGCTTCCTTGAAATCTTTATTCTCTTGTAAATCACTGATATCAAAGGCGGTCATTAAGAATATTGTTATGTTCTTATTTATCCGTCTAACATTCTTTGCAAGTGTAATTCCGCATAGACCTGGCATTCTGAGATCTGTTATTATTAATGAATGATTGCTTGAGGTTTCTTTGAAATACTCTAAAGCAATCAGAGAATCCGTGAAGGATAAAACATCATAACCTTCCATTTCCAAAAATTCTTTGAATAAAGTTGCAAGTTCAACCTCGTCATCGATTATGATGATTGAATGTTCTTGTGTCGATGACAATCGTTACTTCTCTCTTTAGAGACTATTTAACCTTATTCCTATTACTATTATGTAACCTGCAACAATATTATATATTGACTAAAAGTTACAATCTCCACACTCTCAGAAGAATATAAAGAAAAAAACGAATTCAGATTTTTAGTTTCAACATCTTTTATTTATGATCATCTTGATGGTAAACGTGATCAAATATACGTATTTTATTAGTTCGATACGAGAAAACAATCGTTGGGATCATAAAGTGATAAACAAATTCAAAGGAAAATGTAAATTATAAAACATGAATACTTGATAAATCTCCTATTACTCATTGCAAAAGATTTAAACTAAAAATATATCATATTAACTCAGAAGCGTTAATATGTGAATTTACAAAGGTTTTATTCATACATTTGGGGATCTTCCTTTACTGGTCTTATATCTTCCTGATAGATAATTAGCGCAGTAAATTTGTCAAGACCGTCTTTACTAATGGCAGTAAACTTGACATCAATTAATTGTTTTACTTCTTCTTTTTTGAGAAATTCGTTTATATTTTTTTCAAGTTCAGCAAGTTGTTGATTGTCATATATTTTTACTTTTGTCATAATATGTTTGGTCTCAAGAATCATATATTCTTTTATTGTTTTAGATAGACATCAAGAAAAAAGATAATGAAACGAGGTCTTGGCAGGTCTAAAAAGTTTTAATGACCTATCGTGTGCATCTGTTATTCGAAAAAAAGAAAAATCAAAATATCTTATTCTACTCTTACAGCCCCCGATCCACAGTTAGGACATTTTCTTTCTTTGTGTTCCTTTTTGCAATTCATACAAACAAATCTTAGCGGTTCTGCTCCCAGTGAACTATAGGGATTATTAAACAAAGTATTTGAAAGAGATTCGATGAACGCCCTAAATCCTTTGTTTTTGTTATTCTTTATGGTAGTACGCTCGTACATACTGGCTTGATAATTATCTTGTATTTTTTTTATTCTATATGTCTGCACTATTAGTATTATTCCTATGTATATTAGCAATGATACTGGAAAAGATACTGTAAAAGACAATATCAGTCCTATTGTAATATATATTGCAAACCATGTAAAGTAATTTTTATCTAGGCCATTGAAATTTTTGTAGTCTCCTATCTTTGCCATCTCATACACCCCTTTACCTCAGATGAATGATCGATAATTAATATTCCAAAACAACTAAATAAATTTTACTTCTATAGTGGTGAAGTTAGATAATACATCAAATATCGTCTTTTAGTATCAATTTTGATAATATGAATTGTTAACGTATGATTATTCTAAAGAAGGTCTAAAGTTATATCGTTAACATTCGTATACCCAATATTATGGTAATCGCCTTAATTTCCTAAACTTCATCATCAGATATCTAAAACAAATTTAATGATATACTTCAAAATAATTCGTTTTAGTAATAATATTGCTTGACAGAGAAAATCAACATAGTAATATTTTTCAAATCAAAAAAGGTAAATTAAGGTATTCATCACAGGTCTTTTCTAAATCAACTAGTCTATTTTGATTTCTTTTCCTGTGGGCTTTGCTTCTTTTTTCTTTTTGTTAAACCTTACCTCTAGTATTCCGTTGTTATAGGTAGACTTTGCTGTATCAATATCTGTTTCTCTGGGTAATTCTAAAATTCTATGGTATTTTCTTTGTGCGTCATTTGTTAATACTTCTACTTCTCCGTCACGAGCGTTTATCTTTATGTTCTCCTTCTTTACTCCCGGCATCTCTATAACTACTTTTATCTCATTATCCATAACACTTACATCTGCCAAAGGTTCTCTTTCGGCTGTTATTTGAGGACCCATGGTATAACCTGTATTAGTCCCTCTGATATTTCGCATTCCTCTTCCTGATGGATGCTTTATATTTCCAAATTCCGTTACCTTAGGCTTCCCATCAGGTCCAATAGTCATTGAATATCCGTAAACTAATGGTCCAATCTCTCTTACCTTTTCTCCTTCAGGTGTTTCATACTCTCTTATCAATTCTTTTGGAGAATTCTTTGATATGTGCTCGAACTGATCAAACATTTCATTCATCTCTCTATTCATACTCTCTTCAAATTCTCTCAATGGGTCTATGTCAAAGAAATTTGAAGGTCTACCTCTTCTCATCAAGTTATAATTGTAGTTGGGATCAAAAAATCTCTTAAACCATTCAAAGTTATTGTATGGTATCATGCTCATTTTTTTTGAACACCTGTCATATATTACAAATCAAGAAATATATTTTTTTCTAACATACTGTTATGTCTATTACATAAAGTAAAATTTATATTTCTAAAATGAAATATTTATCTCGGTGATTTCATTATGAACGCGAAAGAGTTTATAACTAAAATCATCAAAAAACAAAACCAAAATAAAATAATACAAAAAGTTAAAACAATGCCTAAACTATTTTCGGTAGGATTGATCTCTGTGCTAGGATTGCTTCCTTTAGCATCAATACCTAATAGAGGAATTGCAACTTATGCACAGCAAGCGCAGGGACAAAGCCCATTAGAACAGCAGCCTACTGATCCATGGTACCAATCAATAGAGATAGCACGTGCCAAAGTAGAAGCAGCCATATCGCCTGGAGCATATGGACATGGTGTCCCTGGATTACATAATTTAACTACAAACGATATCTTAATGGCATTTGGGATCGCTGTATTAGCATCTATAGCAGTATATACGGCTGTCAGGACGTTACCTAATCTTTTGAATAACCAAAAGATTGGTAGAGTACCACTAATAAATAAAATGGTCTAGGCTTGTGTCAAAAACTTTTTCTTTATTTTCTCTTGAGTTAAATTGACAGTTAATGATAATATAAAATTCAGTTTGATACTTTCAAACGTATCATATCCATTGATACCAAAAAAGGATACAAAGGGTTATGATTAGAATATATTAACGTTTGATTACCTTGCTCCTTCTAATTAAAAGATATGAAGAATTTATTTTTATTTGAGATTTTGGAAGATGGTGAATCATTATAAGTTGCAATGAAAATGTAAAAGATTCAAAGCAAAAAAGAATTCAAGTAATTCTTCACGGTATGCTTAAGGACTAAAAGATGCAGTGTCTGTGAGATGCTTATAGAGTAGAATGAAAATCAGTATGCCCGTGTTGTAATAATAAACTTATAACTATACCTTTCCGTGGATTTGGAATACACAAAAAATATAAAGAAAAAAGATACTAGCATTATCATTAAAAAACAAATAAATTTTTACTAGAGTTTCTCCCCTCTGATAATTTAATTCATGGATGAGATACACAAGAAGGTCATTTGGACAAATAGAACAAACAGCATTTGTATGACCTTCTTGTTATTCTCAGCAGAATCGCAGTGGAGGTACCTACGAATCTTGGCTCTGATATAACATGCCTCTAAAAGAATGGTTTTTTATTTCTGATTTTTTGTGCTGAAGTGATCCATTACACATCATCACTTATGTACTATAGTGCAAAATTCATATTTACAATTTTTGATCTACAAAGTTGATATTTCGTATCGTAAAATTAAAATTTTAGTTTTGTAATAGCATGAATCTCATTTACTGTCTTGATTGTAAAGTGATAGCAATATTATTGATAACATAATGCAATTGCTATTTCAAAACTTGGTCGTTAAAAATTATAAAACTAAAACAGATAAGGTTCGGGACTCGAAACCATACCGTATAATCACGCAGTCATCAAATAAAATTTTCGTCTGCTGTGGTTTCTTGAATTCTTAAGCGGTGAAGACAACGCTTTAATTGAAAAGAACTAGAATCTATATTAATTCTAACTGAGTTGCATAGGGATCGAGGTTTCCGTTGTGGCAATCATATACCTGAGAAATTATCAATGGTTTAAAACCTATGTAGTCTCATATTTTTTATGGTGAAAAACATATTGCCTGTATGTGATGTTTGCGGTATTTCTGTTAGTGATCTTGTGGAGCCAGAAGTAAAAAAGAAGGTCAGGTTAAAGAAGGCAAATACATTGACAATGTA
Source organism: Candidatus Nitrosocosmicus sp. FF01 (assembly GCF_047711275.1). Lineage (NCBI taxonomy): Archaea > Thermoproteati > Nitrososphaerota > Nitrososphaeria > Nitrososphaerales > Nitrososphaeraceae > Candidatus Nitrosocosmicus > Candidatus Nitrosocosmicus sp. FF01. Next base: position 461,414 of record NZ_JBLNIG010000002.1, read on the forward strand.
TGGATTTGCGTTGACTGTATGAAAAATAAATAGAATTACATACTTTTTGATAATTAATTTTATTGAATCTTCTGAGTCGGAGTAAATACTTATACATATTTGATCGCTTAGTAGAACCAAAATGCAAAAGATCACTCCATTTTTATGGTTCGACGACAATGCTGAAGAGGCCGCAAATTTTTATACATCTATTTTCAAAAACTCAAAAATTGAAAACACTAGTTATTACGGCGAGACAGCCGGAAAAATATCTGGAAAATCTAAAGGATCAATTATGACTATCTCATTTCAATTATCTGGACAAAATTTCATTGCTATAAATGGCGGACCAAATTTCACGTTCACTCCAGGAATATCATTTTTTGTGAATTGCGAAACCAACGAAGAAATAGATTATTTGTGGAAGAATCTTTCTGAAGGATCAACTGTTCTTATGGAATTAGGAAAATATCCTTTCAGTGAAAAATTTGGTTGGCTTCAAGATAAGTATGGTGTCTCATGGCAATTGAACATGGCATCACGTCCTCAAAAAATCGTGCCGTTTTTAATGTTTTTTGGAAACCAATATGGAAAAGCAGAAGAAGCAATGAATTTTTATGTTTCATTATTCAAGTCATCGAGAGTTACCAATATAGAACATTATAGTAGAGAAGAAAATGATTCTGAAAGAAAAGTTAAACGCACAATATTCTCATTGTCTGGACAGGAATTCATGGCACTTGATAGCCATATGAATCATCCTTTTACAATCACTCCAGCGATATCATTTTTGGTGAATTGTGAAACACAAGAAGAGATAAATGATCTTTGGGAAAAACTCTCCAAAGAAGGTGTGCCTGAACAATGCGGATGGATTAAGGATAAATACGGTATTTCGTGGCAGATTGTTCCTGCTATTTTGAACCATATGTTAACAGATAAAGATACTGAAAAATCAGAAAGAGTCATGAAGGCTCTGTTTGGTATGCAAAAGATCAATATTCAGGACTTGCAACTTGCATAATAATTATCATGATATTTTGTTAGACTCCATAACCTTGGAAAAATGAATTTCAGCAGATCTTTTTTTTAGAATTAGAACCTTTGTTACATATGCAATACTATAACAGACGAAGTTTGGGACTCGAAACCATACCGTATAATCGTGGAGTCATAAAATAAATATTTTCAATATGGAGGAGTGAGGGATTTGCATATTCTTGATAGAGATGGTTGATGTCAAGATATAGTCTCAAATTAACATATTATCTTACTCTTGCGTTCAGTTTTTTACAGATCATATTAAAAATCCAACTATGCAAACAAATAGAGGAAAAATGGAGAATAATTTGCTACTATTCCTTTGACATCGCTACCATAAAATTAAGATCAACATCTGTTCCAAAAGCATCCGTCTCGGCTGTTTCATATTCTACTACATCATCTACTTTAAAACCGTCTGCTTTCACATAATCTACAGCGTTGAATAACAGATCTGGATATTGTGAATCCATTAAGACTGTCTCATCACTTTCATACAGAACAAAGATTCTTTGAGTACCAAGGGAAGATTTCCATTCTGTTGTATTAAAAAAGGGTGCCCATTTAGTTGTTTGAGTAAAATTTTCAGTAGGTATTTGAGTAAAAGCACTTTTTGATTCATATAGCGATATTCCTAGTACCTATGAATACTGCTGTCAAAACAGACAAACAGGAAATTCCTACGTATAATTTTGTGTTCATCAACAATCATACTAAACTTATTTATTTAATCTATCCTCCATTAGCACAACTAGAACTTATCTGCTCTATGTTGATGAAAAACAGATTCATATAGATTATTTTCTAAGATGCAATTATTACCCATTTTGACCTATGGTAATGGGACGAATCTCCATCTTTCGGATGTGGATTTCATCCAATCCATAGTAATCTTGGATATGCTAGTTTTATTCTAGGTTAGGAGCGTAGGGATTAAGATCCTTGAAAAAGGGTTTCTAATGCGATATTTCTATTAATAAAGATCATTAAGTTATAGATTCATTAAGTCATATAGAGGCTGCTAATCCATTAAACACTCAATGGCACTCATTTGATTGTCTTTATTACCTATCTATTTCCATATTCCAATATAGTTAACTAAGAGATGAACAAAATTTAACTTAAAGTGGAGAAAATACAAATAATAAGAAACTTGGAAGCATTATTTCAAGTCTGTTTTTCAAAAGAACAAAATTTCTTACGTGCAGGAAGTGAACAAAACGATGTAAGAGTAACTTTCCATAAACATTTGATAAATACCATAAATTCTAGCATCCATTTATTGATATTTTCGGAATCTACATTATTAACAGAAGATTGGTGGACAAAAAAACTGCCTAAATATAAGATAAATAAACGGGTTTTCTCAACCAGTCCACAAGAGTCTCGTCAAATAGAAAAAGGCTATATCGATCAGTATTTGATATTTTCTTATTTTAATTTCATTTTTCATACATTCGAGTCTTCATTTAGAATAATTTGTGAAAATTGTTTTAAAGATGAGTATTATATCATTAAAGAAAATGGGGAGAGGAAAAAACGAGATATTAAGAATTTGTGTGAAGTGATCCTAAAGAAATTAAATTTATTGGATAAGGATAGAGAAAATTTTTTAGAAATAGTTGTAAAATTCAGAAATTCTCTTCATAATAATGGAGTATTCATTAATGATAACGAAAGGTCTCCTCCACCTTACACATGGAAACATAATTCATATGTATTTAATCATGGCAAACAAATTACATTAGAAAATAACAGTGATCTTTGGACCGAATATTTGAGATTTACCCGCGAATTCATTAGTATTTTTACTGAAGTAATAGAACATCCTACTGTTAAGAAATATCGGTTTATTGAAGATATCACAGAAATAGCATAAGACACAATATGCTTTTCATTTTAGAGATGAGCACTACTTTGTATATAGTAACGGTTCTCCGCCGTGGGGATACTGTTCAAGATTGAATAGAGTTGTATATTCACTCCATACAAAACAACCTTCTGAGAACTATTATAATAATGACAGAGAAAATAAAACAGAAATAAGTTTAAGTAAAGTTAATCATCAGATTATTAAATCAAATTTTAGTCCCATTAGTTTATAAGATGATGGGATTACAAAGATCAAAATCAAACCATTTTCTTCCTTTTGCATTCTTTATTTTTTCGCTGTTTTTTTTGAACTTGCCTTTTATAGGCTTGACTAACACCGTGTTTGCAGTTGAGGATGTGATAGATACAATAAATGTTGGAGAAAGGCCATATGCAATTGCATATAATCCTGATAATAAGAACATCTATGTGGCGAATATAGATGACAATTCTGTTTCAGTTATAAGAAGTTCTGACAATGAGGTGATAGATACAATAAATGTTGGAGATGATCCAACAGGAATTGCATATAATCCTGATAATAAGAATATTTATGTATCAAATACCGGTAGTTACAGCGTTTCAGTTATAAGAAGTTCTGACAATGAGGTGATAGATACAATATCTTTAAACGATAATCCATTTGAAATTGCCTACAATCCTGATAATAATAATATGTACGTCCTAGTTGTCGATCCTCGATATAATGCATTCTCTGTTATAAGAAGTTCTGACAATGAGGTGATAGATACGAAAAGTGTAGGGGGTTTCCCACGAGGAATTGCATATAATCCTGATAATAAGAATATGTATGTGGCAACTAGTGCTGATAACGCCATCTATATTATAAGTTCTGACAATGAGGTGATAGATAAGGTATTTCTAAGGAATTCGCCAACAGCAATTGCATATAATCCTGATAATAAGAATATGTATATATCAAATTTTGGCAGTAACACCATCTCTGTTATAAGTTCTGACAATGAGGTGATAGATACAATAAATGTTGGAGATACCCCACGAGGAATTGCATATAATCCTGATAATAAGAACATCTATGTAGCAGTTGATCGTGATAATACTGTTTCAGTTATAAGAAGTTCTGACAATGAGGTGATAGATACAATAAATGTTGGAGATACCCCACGAGGAATTGCATATAATCCTGATAATGCACATATATATGTGGTGAACTTGCTTGGCAACACTGTTTCTGTCATAGGAGAACTACCACCTCCAACTGCTGATGCTGGACCTGACCAGACAGTAGAATCTGGGGATACAGTACAACTCGATGGAAGTGGTAGTTCGGACCCAAGAAATGAAACACTAACCTATCAGTGGACTCAAACAGGAGGACCACAAGTCACTTTAAGCGATTCAACATCAGTTAATCCCACATTTACTGCACCGCAGCATAGTTCCCAAATAGATTATACCTTTGAATTAGTTGTAACAAATGAGAATGGCATTAAGAGTGACCCCAACATGGTCACAATCTCAGTATTTCCTGCATCTCCTCCAACTGCTGATGCTGGACCTGACCAGACAGTAGAATCTGGGGATACAGTACAACTCGATGGAAGTGGTAGTTCGGACCCAAGAAATGAAACACTAACCTATCAGTGGACTCAAACAGGAGGGCCTGGCGTGATGTTGGATGACTCATCTTCTGCTACACCGTCCTTTACCACACCTGATACGAATAACCAAGAACAATTAGTATTTGAATTAGTCGTTATGGATGAGCAAGGAATTGCCAGCGAGCCAGATAGCGTAGTTATAACGGTCAATCCCGAGAACGAACCTCCCCCATTTTCTGGAATATTCGGATCAGGTAACAACATAAATATCCAAGTTCAAGAGAATTCAGGCAATAACGTAGGTGGGCAATCAGGAGATGATAACATGTATTCTGATTCACCTATCCTACAAGACCAATCAACTGAACAGAACAGTAGTGTAGTATCCTGAGAATTTAAACTTAATGCACCCTAACCCCTTACTTTGTCGTCATCATCGCTCTTGTAGATTTGTGCAGTTGTATCATGATTTACTTGTTTTTTGGTAATTCTTTATAACTGATTTAGGACTAGGAATCAGAATTTCACTATATCTACAGAATAAATGTGCATATATATGGCAAGCCATGTTATTATACAGAAATATGGCAATACTTATTAGGCAGTGACGCCTATAATAAGTGTAGATTTAATGACTATAGATAAACTGACTATCCGGATTGACGCGAATTTGCTAAAGGACCTAAAACATTATGCAACGGATAACAATACTACTGTTACAAAAATAATACATGACGCCGTTTTGCAATTTTTCCATACACGAAAGGTGACAACTTATGAAGGGGATGATATGGCATCCTATGTGGCGCTGCTCGTGCCTTTATTCATAAAAGAACTTCGAAAATTAACAAAGAATGATGAAACGACGGATGTTGAATTTGAGAAAACTTATGTAGATGTGTGTAAAAAAACTGGCAGTCCAAGTGGTATTGGTGCTGTAGACGCAGGAAATTTAACGTTAAAAAACCGAGTATATCAGGAACTGTTAGGTAAGGGATTCATTAGAGAGACTACTAATGGTAATATAGTAATTACATATCAGGGAAAGAGCGTCCCTGGTTTAGGATAAGATAAAACATGAAAAAATCTAATCCTCAAATGGAATTAAAGAAAATAATTGAAAAATCCCATATGAAAATAAATGAGATGATTGGCTATGAATACTATTCTAAAAGTGATATTGAAGTTAAAAGCAATAAATTGGTACAACTGCTTCCATTAATGGAAAAGGTAACTAAATTCAAAAGACCAATCTCAGTAGATCAATTGAGCAATGAGATTCCAGATTATGATAAATGCACAGAGCGTGCAATTGAAGGGCTACTAGGAGGTCATATTATCAAAAATTATGCAGGTACTACCACAAAAGAAAAATTTGAAAATTATCTTTATTATTCAGGTATTGAGCAAATAAGATGGATTGCCAATACTTCTTATGATGGATATTACAAAAGGTTGTTTGTAGTAGCCAACAATATTAAGTATAAGATCGAAACCATTGGTTTTGTAAAACAATTTCTTTCAACAAAATTCTTACCAACTACGCAAGGGTTATCAAGTATCTTCCTCAAGGAAAAGTTCTGGAAAGAAAAATTATCCGTTGATGAAAGTATAATAGATGAATTTATTGAGATATTTCGGAGTCTAGTAGCAATATATGAAAATAAACTAAAATTGCTATATGGGATTAAATATCACAAATATCAGGATATTAAAAAATTAGAACGTAAAAAATTCTACGAGGTATGGTCGGATCTAAAAGAAGATGATGATTACAATTTATTTACGACACCACTGCTCAGTACCATATACTGGAATGCATCCAAACATGATGGCATAACAAAAGTTATCTATTCTAAGACAATAAGATTTGAGTCAAATGAGGGCACGGAAGAAATTTCTTATGAAGATTTCCTGGCTTTGGTTAGAGAACTATATGCTTGTGTAAGCGCTTTTATGAAGTTTAATCTTATTCTATATTTCCAGGATCGATACTCTATTAGATAAAAATTCAAAGTCATGGCAAATACTAATTTAGAACATTCTACAAATTCTCCACTTTCATACAACGAGATAATTAGTCTAATAAATGGAGTTAGTAAAAAAAAATTCTTAAGCGATCGGGATTTATACATTAAACCAATAAATGATAATCTAAATAATTTAATTGAAAAAAATGTCCACGATCTTATTACATGCATTAGAAAATTAGGGGTGTATACTAAGAACGATCTCTATCTCTACAATTCTTTGTTAATTGAAAATTCACCTCTAACCGACATCAATGGAATTAGTCTTCTCAAAGTAGTAGAAGAACGACATGATGATAAATTAGGAATCCTCCGTGGATTCATACTTGGGTTTTTGTCTGCCAGGAATAATAGTTTATTATCCGAGAGAATTAGTCCAAACCTGGTAGACAACACAGGAAAATACTATGTTATTGGATTGATGATAGCAATACGAATGTTGATAATAAATGATCCATTTTGCAAATTAGACAATAAAATACTAAAATTTCTATTATCTGGATTAAGTTCCGCAGATAAGGAGATATCAAATCAGGCACTAGATATCTCCTTAAGAACATATAACAGTCATAAGGTTAAGTTAAAAAAACCAATCAAAAGTTACTTCAATAAATCACTATTTCACAAATTTAATACCTGTCATTCAATGTATTTGCTGTATCCCTTTGTTAAGGATGAAAATCTTACTTATTATTTTTTTCACAATTTATACAATATAATCATTGTATCCAAATCCTTGAAAGTAACAAAAAATTATTCATATCTATTAATTCGTATGATCAGACAGTTAAGAAGATTTAGTGTCGATAAGTATGAAAAAAAATATCAGGAAATGGTTGAAAATTTGGTCGACAAATTTGTGGCAAAGGGTTGGTGGGATATTGTCCAGATGGATGAATTTTTAAAAGAATTTGGATTCTATGATCTCCAAACTAACGGTAAACATCTGCGAAAATTGTTATGGTCAAATAAACTAAGGATAGAATTAGTATACTTTTCTATAATTATCGTAAAAGCGTTTGGTTTCAATAAGATAATAATAGATTTTTTATATCATCTTCATCTTTATTATAATATAATCTTCCTGCCAACCTTAAAATTACTTGTAGATGAAATATCTGACAAATTCAATCAAGAATTTATTACTCACAAAACTTTGATTACTCAAATATTTAGAAAGGCAGGCAATCAGATAAATTATATTACTTTACCGGAATTTGAGTGCTCAACTTATGATGATTTAATACCACAAACAACAAAAATATTTGAACTAGTAAATTCTCTGAGAACTAAAGAATTTGAAAATAGTGTAAATGAAATCAGATGGTTTGATTCTGATTCAAAAAGGAGATATGAACTAATCCGAACTCTTGTTAAATTATTGGAAGACATTAATCAGTTACTTCTACAAGTAATAAAACCCTGTAACTGGATAAATCCAAATCAATTGAGCGCTAATACTCCTAAAATTGGAATCCAAAATAAACTACTGGCTTTTGAAAAAGCAATTTATGAATTGACACATCCTCCAGATATAATCATAGGAGAAACAGTTAGAAAAAATTTAGAACTATTTCCAATTATCAAAAAGATGTTTACAGATAAATGGATAGAAACCCAACTGAAGAGCAATTCATATCATCCACTTCTGAGATGGTTGAACAGATATAATGATATAACAGCAGAGAAAAAGGATTTTAGATCTGAAAGTACTTTTGCGAATCTCAAAAACTTAGAACATTCGTTATCATTTTTCACTAGTGTAACGGACAAAGGAACCAAAACCATTATGAATGAACTTAAAGATAATCATAGTTTTTTTGACGGTTTAGTTCATCTTCAATTAGCTAAGAAGTTATCAGGAAAATACAAACCTATAGCGGAAGAAAAAATAGAAGGAAAGCCTGTGGATATTTATTTACAAGGAAAAAATTCGAATTGCATAATTGAGGTTACAAGCATTGATATGTATCAAAGGCTAAAATATACAACGTCAGTTGTTCAAATTAATGATAAGGTAGAACCTGTATTCATTAAGAAAACTGAAAAGACATCTCAAATACCAAAAATAAAGGATCCTGTCATCATAGCAATAGATGTTTCGAGATCACCTGAATCGGATCCAAATGAATTAATTTCTGCTCTGAAAGGATATAAGACGGTAACAGAGGTTCGATTGGATAATAACAAAATGGTTATTGTAAATAGTGTAAAAAAGGAATACGATGCATTTTCTATAATTCCCGAAAGTAAGAACGTTTCTGCAGTTATATATTTTAGAACACAAGTTTTAAGGGAGGATACACAATTCTTTGGCTATATATTTCCGAACAAAAAAGCACTGATTAAGTTTCCTGATACAGAATTGACTATTCTAGGAAAAACCATATTTCAAAATGATGACTTCATGACTGAAGTGGAGGATTAATCATGGTTTGATATATCTTAATAGAATCAAAACCAAATAACTCATAATTCATTTATGTATATTATATGGCTAAAATTAATGTCTGGTTTAAAAGTGGTGCTTCCAGTGTAAAAATTATGAATTCTATTAGTATATATTAAATCCTGCTATACAATACGGTTACTTGTACTTGTGAACACATGATATGATCAAAAGTAAACTACTGAAATTGATAAAACTTTTATCATTTTAAGCACAAATATTGATAGGTTGACTCTATTCACTAAATCTGAAAAGGAGCAGATAATAACAATTGTATCAAGGTGCATGATATTTAGATTTACAGATGATGAGACAATGGCAGAAATTCAAAAAGTGTTTACTAGTAAGTGCATTAGTAAACCTACATTATCAAGGATTAAGAGGGATATCAAAACTAGAAATTTGAATATGTATAATCAATTGAAAATGACCCAGAATTTTTTTTTATCTAAAGTATTAGAGAAGTATCAGAATATAGATACTTATATCAAAGAATATTTCAAAATGTATAATAGTGAAAAAACTAGCAATATTATTAAATTAAAGATTCTTGAAAAAATAATAGAACTGGACCAGTGTCAATTGAGAATGCAACAAGATTTCCCTTATTTGGAATTATATCACAAAGATGCAAGGGATGAATTGATACGACTAGACAAAGATATGATGGAATTGAAGGAAAAATTAATTGATAAACAGGACCCTCAATCTGTAGATTCTTGTGTTACTAAAAACAACTCTACAATGAGAATCCCCATAAATTCTATTACAAAAGATGAAGAAATCCAAAATATTTTATTAAGTAGGACTCAATCAGGATTTGAGGGACGACTTTGATGATCCTTAGACAATTCTAAATGTCGCTTAATTTCTTCTGAATGTATGTTCTCTACACTAGGATGTTGTTTACAATAATAAAACGGGTATTTGAATCCAATGTTTGCATTAGATGTTGAGTTTTTGTTATTCTCATTTGCCTCATATTTTAGTTCTTCTTTTTGACTATTAAGATATATCATAAAATCCGATTCCTTTCTCTCATCTTTAGTTCTTTTAATGTCATCCCTCGCTAACGCTTTTAACGATTGTAACGTTTTTTCAGAATCAGTAGACTCTTTTATATCTGATTCCTTAGTTGACATATCTATTTTTTCGCTAACTTTTGGACGAACGTCATTGTTAATCGTCTTAAGAAGCGGGTTATTGTTCAATTTAGTTGATTCTAAATTTCTGTCTTTAAATTTGTTTTCACTAAGTGAATTCCAAAATGTGTTAAAAGCGTTAAAAGCGTTAGCGTCTCCATCACCTTTGACAGCAGTCTTATATGTAATTTCTATTTTGTCTATTTTAGAATAATTATCTTTCAATCTTTCAATAACATTTTTCTTAAATTTCAAACATCGTTGCTTTCCATCGTGGCCTCTTTCAGCACCAAATTTGTCTTCACAGATCTTTGTTAGTTGTATTTTTGAAACCATACCGAATTCGTCTGTTTGATATGAGTTTGGTTTGCTAGCAACAATACTTCCTGGTAAAGTTTGAATCACACTCCACAAGGTGTCATTAGAGATCGTAAAAATTTTTCCATACTTATCATTTCTTTGTGCCGAATCTAATAATATAGCATAAAGTAATGAGTCTAACGAATTAAGTTTCTTATTTTTCTTTTCAATTATGAATTTGGACAATGATTTTATTATTTTATCAGTAACATCATTATTTTGAAATAACCTTAAGAGAGGCTTGCATAGTTGTTTATCTCTGTTTTTTATCGAAAGATGAATATCTGGGATTGAAGTATCATAACTACATAATCTATATATAAACAGGAGTTTCCTTGTATCTTCAATCTCTCTTTCTAATTTCCTAAATACAGGATCTCCTGCATTATTTTCTATCTCAGAGATATCATACTGAGGATTACCTGATGAACAGTTAATCACTAATAATCTTTCATTAAATCCCTTTGCCTTGAAGAAGGAAGGATTTTTTTCGGAACTGAAGGCTTTAAAACAAAAAGTAAAGAATCTCTGCTGTTTTCTCTTAGTTTTTGAACCTTCAGCAGATTCATATAATCTTGTAACTCTAGTTCCAGAAACATATCCTCCTTTGTATATTTTCATTTTCTCTGGTTGTTCTTCAATGTTGTCTATCTCATCTTCCAAAATTATTCCCTGCCCTTCCTCTACTCTATCAAGAAAATTATAGATATTTGCTGGTGTGATGTCTGTATCTAATATAGGACGATATCCTAAATGATAAAAAATTCTTAGTGCGTTACTTTTTCCTGTGCTATTATCTCCGACGAATAAGAGATAATGAGTCATCCCAAGTTTATCTTGAAAATATGTAAATAGGGTATCAGCAGCACACAGTGTCAAAGATTCTTCGTCTATGTCAAAAAATTTTCTCCATATTTTTCTTAACCTTCTAAACAAAGAAGAAGGATTTTCTTTCATCGCTCTTCTAACATAATCCCTTATTTCTTCTATGGAAGAGAAAGAATATTCCTTACTTAGATAAGATATTTTGTCTTTAGGTGGCATCAATATTGTTTTTTCGTTTTGTATCAACCGTTCATGTAATAGAATTTCTTTATCTTTTATTTCAAGAAAGAATCCTGTATTGTTTACAAGAACTGCTTCGAGCAAGTTGCCTCCATTATTGTTACTATATTTGTATATCGTATGTTCAATTGAATTAGTCGATCTAGTTTTGTTGTCACTTTCTTCACTATTCTCATGGTTTGTATTTTTTTTCTCAGAAAAACTATTTGAAATCATGTTATTGTCACTATCTTGACCTTGTTAGCAAATTCCAAGCCGTAAACTTCTTCCAATGCTTTACGAAAACAAATCATTACTGTATACTGCTCAGTTGAACGAATCCACTCCTGGATTTGTTTTGTATCTTTAAAAAGTTCCTTCTTGATAGTTATGACATTAGTTCCATCCATTGAACGCTCTATGAGGTTGCAAGAGATACCTCTTTTACTGTCATAGATAACACAATTATTTAAAAGATATTGGATAAGGTCTTGGATGATTTCTTCATCTTTTTTTATGGATATTCTTTGTATCTTGCCTTTAACTGTCATATTACGCACTTCCATTAAATTTGTCTATACATTTTTTACAAACAAAGAATTCTAGAGTTCCAAACTTTCCTGCAGATAATGAAATTTTCTCAGTTGCTTCAAAATCGCAAAAAATGGCTTCGCAACAGATATTTTTATTTAATCGTTGTTCTTTTGATAACCTTGTAGAATTCTTTCTACCTCTTGTTTGATCAGATCGTTGGTTTCGTAGGCCCCGATCTTCAAACAATCCGCTTGATGAATTTGAATCAGTCGTCATTTTTTAGACCTTTGAATTATCATCCAGGAGTCTTGCAATTACATCATTAAATGTGTCACCAAGTCTTCCGTTTTGACAAAGCCGCTCGTATGTTTCGTATGTAACAATAACATGTTTAATTTTCGATTTTGTTAAATTATTATGGTTCATTTAATTAATTTAATGGATTTACTTAATTAGAAAGAATTCTATTGTGAGATATACACGAATGTCTCAGAACAGAAAAGGATATAAGGATCAAATGAAGACGGAAGGTTTTGAGAATATTCACGGCAAGACCATTATTGCCACGAAGAGAAAAAATAAGATTATTAAAGAGATCACCAAGGAATTAGAATCTGATAATTTTTCTAAACTGGATGTTTCGTTATTAGTAAAAAGAATTGGTGAGAAACAAGGTATTCCTGCGTCTACCACATTTCGAATAATTAAGGAAATCTTGTATGATGGATTAAAGGACAAATATAACTATGATGATCCACTAATAGAAACAAGTAACGAAGGAATATACAAACTTCTTAGTCATATGGTAGATGAAAACCTTGACAGTCGTAATAGATTATTTCCCCATTTTGCTCTTCACGAATTGTTTGAAGACAATTTATCAAATCCATTATTCCCTAATGATTCTGAACCTACCAAATTAGTTTCTTCTTTCATGGAAGAGGAGAAAATTCTCTTCGATCGAGCACTAAACTATAAAGATAATCTTACAAGAGAAACTAGATTCCTAGTTGATTTTTCATTGAAGATCGGATTGTATGTAACATTCGTCATGCTTAAAACCATTAAACCTCAATCAGGAGAAAAAAATAGAGAAGAAAAAAATGCCGAATCGCTTTCATGGTTAACAAATTCCATACTATCGGATAAATTCCTATTTTATTTCATGAAACAAGATGTGATTAGAAAAAACCTAAAGATCTACCAATCTAGAATCAAATCAAGAGTGGGCTCGGACAAGAAGATCAAAGATATTACCAGTACGAAGGATCGCGATATCACTTCTATTCAATCTGAAAAGAAAGACGAAAAGCAAGAATCTATTTCCAATTATGAAATAAATGAAAATGCTTATCAGAATTTAGAGCAGGGATTTAAAACAATTTTGCCCTTTACATATATTTTACTTGATTATTTGCAAAGACCAGAGTATTTAGATAATGAATTAAAAGAATTAATCAAATCTACAAAGAGAGAACAATACAAGCACAAGTGAACAACGGATTAAGATTTGATACAGTTATTTGGTCTTTTTAATCTGCAACGTCTCAGGTTTTATATATGCCAACAATGGGTTTTGTTGAATCAACATAAACATTTTATTCATTCCTTCTTTAAGTAATTCCATATCATTCTCTAACTATATCTGATTTTTTGCTTATCTTCGTTTCTTACCTCCTGAATAACCAGTAATTGATAAGAACCATCTTGCATTTGAAACAGAATTTGTTTGCTTCTGATTTATTATTTGGTTCATTACAATTCGGACAAATTATAATCTTATTCTCCTTTATGTCTATGTCTTCTTTCTCTATAATTCCAAATGATTGTAGCAGTTGTTTTGAAGATGCTCCTCCGAGGTGATGTATGTATACTTGTGGCATTTTGCTTGTGTTGCTCCATCCTGCGTGATTCCTTAACATATGTTCATTAAGAATTTTGGATTTTTCTGTTAACGCGATATGCCTGAATATGTACAGATTTATGGGTTTGGTCAATATGCTCTTGATATACGCTTTATCTGCTATCAGGAACATTCTCATTTATGAGTAAATTTGGATAAAATTTATCTCTATAGAATTCCTGAAAATGCTTTAAAAGTCCATCTCTTGTAATTTTCTTTCCATAGGATAGTTTTTCCTTCTGATACATATAGCCATTCTTTAGGGTTGTTTGATGATGGGTGGGCTAGAATCCATTCTTTAACATGTGGTAATGAATAAATTAATGGAACTGTTCTTTGGCCAGTTTTACCGTTGATAGTAATCTCTGCATATTGCTTTAGATCTGTCAGAGGTCAATTTAACTTCAATGTCCTCTAACTTCAAATTCAATAATTCCGATGGACGACATGAAGTATCTATGGCCATAGAAAGATATGCTCTATCTCTTTTTGATGGGCAATACTTTAGAAAGACTTCGCATTCTCTTGATGTCCAAAGGTCAGAAGGCCTGTATCTGGAAACTTCTTTTCTTCTAAGTCTCTTAATACCTAGCATACAATCCGGATGTTTTCTGTTTTTGATATCTGGGTTGTCTTGATCATGTAGCCATTTAAAGAATTTGAGTAATACTATGTGTCTATTATTCCAGGTTCCAATCCATCTATGAAAAGGATCATCATTCATCTGATTTTCTAAATCGGTTAAGATATGAAAAAATGTCTTCCTTAGTCATCTCTTCAAAATCTTTAAAGTCTAAAAATTTTGCTAATATCTATTAAAGTCTTAATCTTACCTTCCTTCGTCAATTCTCTTATGTTTATTTCATTTTGCTCTGTAATGATATATTTGCAAATAATCTCTGTATTTTTGGGAGATTTTTCTAATAAATTACCAAGAGAATTTTTTACAAATGTTCTTTGATACTTGCAAATTGAGTTAATTAACTTGGTTTATCGTTTCTTTCTTTTTATCGATTGAAACTGTCATGTGACTGCGAAGAGTTTTGCAAATTATCATTAATTTTGTGTCTTTTTTTAGATTATTAAGATCATTCGGATGACACACGCGATTAAGGCGCCGGAGGTGGGACTCGAACCCACGAGTCCGGAAGGACATCAGCTATCTATCCTTTTTTCCTCTTTATTAGATCTCGAGGCTGACCCCTTTTAGGGCTGGATTTTCTTACTGCTTACCTAGCTTGGGTACCCCGGCTTATTTCCTTGAACTTATTTTATATGCGCTAAATTTTAAACTTGTGTTAATGTTATCTGCCACAAATATTTAATACCCTATTTTATTAGTTATGCTATGATTTCACTAAAGACTCAAAATCCTACACTAGATACAATAAAAGAATTATCACTTACCGATTTAGCAATAATGTCATTTACTTCACAACAATTGAGAAAAAGACTTGCGAGTTATTTTAGGATAGATGCATTTACAGCTCCAGATCCTTTCTCAAAAGAGGACGAATTAAGTTATTTCCTGGTTGTGGATAAATCAAATACAAATAGAATATTAGCTTTTATTGCTCTAAAAGAAGCACCTGATCTTGATTTATGGGATTTGTTATTTGGAAAAGATATGTTGAGGCTGGATGTTTCAAAGGAAGAAGCCATGTCCTTGAAACAACAGCTAATGCCTAAATATACTGATAATTTTTTCCCCATCCGTAAAGAAAGCACTATAATTGGATATGTTGCTTTTACTTTCGAAATATGCGGACTAAAAGATTGATATTTTGACTGAAGTAGCAGTATCATTAACAGCAGCATCTTTATTTTCCGTTTGACTGTATTAATAGATTAAATTTTTTTATTCTATCTACATACTAATTGAGAACGGTAGTTCTGGTTCTCCTTTTTCTAAAATATTAATTTTCATATCCTTTAGGATTTCTCTTGCCTTAATCATCCCTTCTCTGTCTATAATCTTTTTTGCAATGTCTTTTTTAAACGAGCTTGTCCATTCCTGTCCTATTTTATACTTGCCCTCAATTGTTTCAACATTAATTTTTATAACTGTAAGATAGATTATGGATTTTGACTCTTGAGTTAACTCGGCATAGTGGCCTTCGGATTGATACTTTTGCATCATTTTGTTCATTGCTAGTGCTTTCTCTTTATTATCGGAAACTATCGAAGCTTTTCCCTTTATTACTATACTAGTATACAGTGTATCAGCAAAGGATGCGTCGGTGGGATGAAAATAATACGATGGTAAAAAGCAAATTTCTTTGTCGACCTCAAATCCTACTTTACTATTGCGCAACAAGTTTTCAATCTTCTCTCCTTTGTGGTGAGAGTGCATGTAGATTATATGGCTGTAAGTTTGTTGGTATGTGTTTTCTGTAGCATCTGGATTGAATTCACTATTGACTATATTATTAGCTTTAGCTTTAGCTTCCTTTTGTTGGTATCTCTTATTTCCATTTAATGTGTCGATGTAATTACCATCCTGATTAATAGTAGTCAAATGAACAAAATTCATAGGAATGACTTGAGGATATCCGTTTTTGTCAATTGTTGCAAGTCTTCCTACATGGCACTCACTTAGAAAACCAATAATATTGTTAATATTTTTTATTCTAAATCTAGAAGTTAATTGCATTTTTTCTTCTCTTATCTTGGTAAGTTCTTAAGATGGTTTATCTCCTTCTTCTCTTCTCATTTCCTCTCCTTCTGTTTCTTCCATCGTATCGGTTGTAACTGGAGAAACTTTTTCTTTCCGTGCTAGTATAACCAACAAGATCCCAAATAGTCCTAGTATTAATGATAATCCAAGTGCTCCTCCATAGGGTATGAATAAATAGTAACCAATAGAAAAGCCAAAACAGATAATTGCTTGTAAAGCATAGGTTACTGTCTTTCTTAAATCAATTTTTTTTGTAATAAAGCCTATTGCAAAAAATGCTATACTTGGATAAATGATTAAAAGAATATACTGATCTAAGTCTATGCCATTATGAGACATATTGTATATATTAGATTTTGTACTAATTAATATATCAAAAAAAATAGCAAATGAAAAAATGTTAACGATACGATTTCTGCTTTCTTCTTCTTGCCCCTGGACCACCATATTTCTTTGATTCTGTTTGTCTTGGATCACCTACTAGCAGGTGCCTATCAAATTCTGTAATTTTTTTCTTTATTTCTTCTCTGACATTTTTAGTAAAAGGATGATCTCTTGGATCTTTTGCACCCTTTGTTTCTCCGGTTAATGCTCGTGAAATTGCTACTGCACTTGCAAATGCTTGACCCATAAAGCCACCACCATTGACATGAACATTTACATCCACTCTATCCCTAAGTTCGCCAATTATGTTTGTAGGAGTTAATATGAGTTCTTTTGCTACTTCTGGCTGGATGACTTCTGCTGGGATGTTATTAATTCTAATTTTTCCGTTTCCTTTAACAATCGTGGCCACTGCTCTACATGTTTTTCTTTGTCCTGGATAAAGATCTATCTTATTCATATTATTGAACTACTCCTTTCCAGCCAATCTGTTTTGCTACATCACTCATAGATGTATAAAATGATTCAGGTCTGGTAATTTTTGCATCATCAAATGTTTGCATTGCTGAATTTTTTAACTCATCTGGCACACCTATATATACCCTTAATTTTTTAAAAGCATGGATACCACTTGGTTTCCTTTTAGGAACCATTCCCCTTATCATTTTTGTAATTATGGTATCAGGTCTTCGAGGATGAAATGGACCATGAATAGGATTAATAACTGATCCTACTTCTAATCTCTTCTTATAACTTTCAATAATTTCATATTTATTTCCAGATACCATCACTTTTTCGGCGTTAACTACTGATACCCTATTACCTTGGAGTAATAATTTTGATACTTTTGAACACAATCTTCCGGAAATACAATTAGCTGCATCTACTACAACAAGCTTATTTTGTTGTTGTCCTTGTTGTCCTGTAGGTTGTTGTTCTTTTTGTTGCTGTTGTTGTTGTGGTGACGTTTTTCTTTGTTTTTTTGGTGATGAAGTAACACTTTGTTTTTTATTATTTGCCTGTGATTCCTTAACCAATTATTCTTACACCTTTTCCATCAGGATATTTATTTATCAGAGATTGCAATGAAATAATTTCGGCTCCTGCCGTATTTAATTTATTTACAGCAGTATCTGAGAATGAATATGCAGATACTGTTAACTTGTGCCCTAGAGTTCCACTGCCTAAAACTTTGCCTGGAACTACTATTATATCTCCATTATTGGTGATTTTATCTAATCTTTGAATATTAATTAATCTTCTTTGTGATCGGGACTTTGAGAATTCTTTCTCTAATGCTTTCCAAATCTGAGCTTTATTTTTCTTAAAAGCTTTACGTAGAATCCATATTGTATTATCTATTAAAGTATCGTTTAACATTACTTGCTATTCCAATTAAAAGTGTGTAAAGTACCAAATAAATTTACCTAGAGGTTGGAAGGTACTTGAATAGACTTGATGGTCTCACCGAATTCCTTTATGCTATTATTAAGCTTCTCTACTGCTGCTATAACTATCTCTTCTGCAGTCAATGCACCATTAGATTCTATAGTTAAAAAGATCTCATTTTCGTTTTCACCATCGTACTTTACAACTGATATTGTGGCCGGTTGCCATTTTGCATGGTCCCTACCAAATCCTAACCTTGCATAAGCTTCAAACTTTATTTTTTGACCTGGTGCTAGTACTATAATTGGAATGTCCTGATTAACAGGCTTTACAAATTCGTCTTCTGAAATTAGCTCCGATGTAGTGATTGTTTTGGTTTTCTCATTAGCTTCCGCATCAAGTTGCAAGAGAACTCTACAATGTACACATCCAAGAGTACTTTTACAACTGCATTCGTCAGGTAAAGAGAATTTTTTCAGGTCGGTCCTAAGTGGAATTAGACCAAGCCTGTGAGCAACAGCCTCATCGTGCATTACTGATGAGTTTTCCAAAATTACGACATCATCGATAGCAAATGTGGGTACTTCACTAATTGATAATCGTCTTATAGCATTTACATACTGACGCGGTACATTATTAAATTTAATGGTTATTCTCTCATCTTGCTTTTCAATAACCTTTAAATCTATGGAGATCAAATCAGATAACTTTAATCCTACGCATATTAAAAATGTAATGAATTAATAACGATTACACGTGTTTGCAGGTCTAAAGATCTAGCGATTATCGATCTGACTACGAATATCTTACCATTTGCTTGTTTTGTTTGTCACTTGCACATACACTCACACAGAGAGAATGTAATGATAACCTGAGATAGAAAAGTCAAATATGATGATTACTATAATACATAATAAACCAAAACCTAGCGAAACAATGGATGTACAACAAAGTTGCTAAAGTCTTTGCCGTTATCGACTCAAGTTTTGCTAATGATAAATCACCCGATTTATCATATTAATATATGACGGTTATTTTTTATCTATATGGCTGATTCCAAGGTTACGATTGTAAAATTGATTATTGGAAGTGACCGATTTGAAATTTTGGTTAAACCGGATCCTGCATTAGAATATAAAATGGGAAAAAGAACTGATCTATCTTCCGTTTTAGTTTCTGATGAAATATACTTAGATGCAAACAAAGGATCTAGAGTTGGTATTGATAAATTAAATAAACACTTTAAAACCAAAGACCCCAATGAAATACTAAAACAGATCCTACTTAAAGGAGAGCTAAATCTTACGACTGATCAGAGACGTAAAATGGTAGATGATAAGCGAAGACAGATTATCCAGTATATTAATAAAAACTTTGTAGATCCAAAAACCAAATTACCGCACCCTATTCAACGAATAGAAAATGCTTTGGAGGATGTAAGAGTTACTATTGATCCATTTAAGAAAGCAGAAGATCAAGTAAAATCCATAGTTGATGCTCTTAGAAAAATTTTGCCTCTAAAATCTGAAATGTTACGCCTGTCTATTCTCATACCTAACTCATATTCATCAGCAAGTTATAGCTTTGTTAAAGGCTCTGGCGCTTTAACCTCTGAAGAATGGTTATCGGACGGTTCACTGAAAGTAGAATTAGAAATAAATGCTGGAATGAAGGGAAATTTTTTGGAACGTATTGGCTCATTGACCAGAGGAACTGCACAAGTTAAGGAATAATAACTACTTACAGAATATATTATAGAACAATTTCTACATTATTAGAAATAGAAATATGAAAACATTTCATTTTACATATTTTTTGTTATTGGGGGTAGATAATTCCTAAAATGCAAGAAATAAAGAGAAGGTATGTTATACCTGGAGATAAGATTATTGAGGGTAATTATAAACCTTTGATGAATGTTGTTAAAAGTGGTAATTATTTAGTATCAACAAGAGTCGGAATTGCTGAGGCTGGTAAAGATGGTGTGAAAGTTATTCCCTTATCAGGTGTATATATCCCACGCGTAAATGATCTGGTAATAGGAAAGATCATCGATCGATCTTCTTTATCGTGGGATGTTGATATCAATGCATGTTTTTTTGCACATTTGCCGGCTCAAGATGTATTTGGTCGTGATTTTTCACCCGCTAAAGATGATATGGGGCGTCAATTAAGCATTGGTGATTTAATTATTGCAAGGATTGTATCATTCGATAGGACTCGAGATCCTATGCTTACAGTTCAAGATAAAGATTTGGGTAAAATTCCATATGGTGAATTCATTAAAATTTCTCCAACTCGAGTCCCACGGTTGATAGGTAAGCGAGGTTCCATGATTCAAACAATAGAACAAGCTACTCAAACTCGAGTTATTATTGGTCAAAATGGCATAGTAGTTGTTACGGGCAGGGATCCTGATGGGCTGAGTTTAGCTGCAAAGGCCATAAGACTAGTGGAAGAAGAGTCACATACCACTAATCTTACTCAAAGAGTCAAGGCTTTGCTAAATGTTCAAGACCCAGAAGATCCAGAACAACCAGAATCAGTTAATGCATCCGCTGACATCGAGCCACAGACACCTCAACAACAACAACAACAACAACAGCCACAAGAACAACAACAGCAGCAGGAGCAACAACAACAAGGACAACAACCAACCTCCGAACCACAGCCACCTCAACAACAACAAGGACAACAACCAACCTCCGAACCACAGCCACCTCAACAACAACAAGGACAACAACCAACCTCCGAACCACAGCCACCTCAACAACAAGGACAAAAACAAAAAGGTCAACAGCAGGAAGAACAACAGCAACAACAAAATACTTCCAAGTCTAGTTCAAAGGAAAAACACAAAATTGACAATTCTGAAAAATCATCCAGCAACAACAGCAATAACGATCAAAAAGAAAAAAAACAAGAGTGATTAAATAGGATGTGTATAGCTTGAAAGAATTAACCTTATTGGATGAAAACGGAAAAAGATCTGATGGTAGAGGAATAGATGATCTACGTCCAATCAAAATTACCGTCGGCGTGGTAAAAAATGCAGACGGTTCTGCTTTTATAGAATTTGGAAAGAACAAGATAATTGTGGCTGTTTATGGACCACGTGAAGTCCACCCAAAACATATGGCCCTTCCTGATAGATGTGTTCTTAGATGTAGATATCACATGTCTCCATTTTCAACAGATACAAGAAAAAATCCTGCCCCCTCTAGAAGAGAAGTAGAGATATCAAAAGTAATGCGCGAGTCATTAGAGCCCTCATTAATATTGAGCGACTATCCTCGAGCTGTTATTGACGTATTTGTTGAGGTGTTGCAAGCTGATGGCGGATCTAGATGTGCTGGTATTAATGCCGCATCGGTAGCATTGGCAGATGCTGGAATTAATATGCGTGATTTAGTCTCTGCCTGTGCTGCGGGAAGAATAGCAGATAATATCGTTTTGGATGTTAACGACTTGGAAGATAAAGAAGGAGATGCTGATATGCCTGTAGCATATCTGCCTAATTTGGAACAAATTACATTACTTCAAGTTGATGGAAAGCTTACTACTGCTCAATTTAGTGAATGTTTGAATAAGGCAATTGATGGATGTAAATTAGTATATGAAATACAAAAGGATGCTCTAATGAAGAAGTATTTTGGAAATGAATTGGAGGTAAAAGAAGAGGTATGAGTTCATCTAAACGTTCTACAATAATAGTTGAACAACTACGAAAACAACAAATGTTAGAAGCCTTGACTAGAGGAAAAAGATTGGACGGTCGTGAATACGAGTCCTACAGAAACCTCGAAATTGAGGTGGGCATAATCGATAAGGCATCTGGTTCTGCAAAGGTGATACTTGGAAACACCGAAGTTATTGCAGGGGTTAAAGTAGAAACAGGCGAACCATTTGAAGGATTAGAAAATAAAGGAGCATTGATCATGTCCGCAGAAGTTTTGCCTACTGCCTCTCCACATGTTGAACCCGGACCTCCCGATGAAGATGCAATCGAATTGTCTAGAGTTGTCGATAGAGGAGTACGTGAATCAGAAATGCTGGACTTGGACAAATTGGTTTTGGTTCCAGGAAAAATTGTCTACACCGTTTTTGTTGATTGTAGTATAATAAACAGCGATGGTAATTTGCTAGATGCTACTTCTTATGCTGTTGTGGCAGCCTTATCGACAAGTAAATTTCCGATTTTTGAAATGCAAGATGATAAGGTAGTAGATACGGGTAAAACCATGCCCCCTCCTATTACTACTATCCCAATTTCAATCACTGCAGTTAAAATCGGCGAATCAGTACTATTAGATCCCACTACCGAAGAAGAGGCATGTATGGATGCACGTATAACTATGACTACTCAATCAGATGGAAGCATAGTTGCGGTACAAAAAGGGTTTACAGGTCCATTCACTTTTGATCAAATTATTAGCTTCTCCGAAATAGCAAGAATTAAAGGAGAGGAAATACGCTCTAAAATAAAGGAGTTGAACTAAGATTAAAAGGAAAAAGGGCTCAACAGCACTAAAAGGTTTGGGTGTAAAATTTGGTGCTACTGTACGAAAAAGATATGGTAAGGTCTATAGAACTTTAAAACAAAAAAGAAGATGTCCCAGCTGTACTTCACTAAAATTCCGAAGAATCTCTATTGGTATTTGGCAATGTGGTAAATGTGAATATAAGGTAGCTGCAGGGGCATATGACATAAATCTTGGAAAACTACAACTCTAGAATCCATATTTATTTTGATATAAAACCCAATCCAGATTTCTTTAAAGATCCCACTAATTTATTAACTCAACAATTAAATTCCATATTTGTTGCTCTAAAAGGCGATATACAGTCTACTCCTGATTTTGGTGCCCAAGTTACTGTTTCCACTGAAAATAACTGTATTGTAGTATCTATTTCAAGTAACAATGTATCCAAATTTCGTGCAACTATTGTATCACTTTTGAGATTGATTGATTTGTCTTATTCTGTAATTCAGATAGATAAACAATAATAATAATCCAACCATAATAATTTTTATCTCAGTGCATATCTAGTTAGTCTGTATAAACAATGAGTGAACAAGAGCTTCCTCCATGGCTCAGAGAGCAGCTTGCGAGGTTACAACAATTACAACAAAACCTTCAAGCAATAATGATGCAAAAACAACAGGTTGAACTAGAAGTATCTGAAACCGAAAGAGCATTGGAGGAATTAAAGAAAACTACTGCCGATGATACTGTATACAAGTTAGCAGGCCCACTACTGGTCAAGTCTAACAGAGATGATCTGATAAAGGAATTAGAGGAGAAGAAAGAATTGTCAAACACTAGAACCGTTGTTTTAGGAAAGCAAGAATCCAGAGTCAAAGAAAATCTCAAAGAAGTTGAAAGCAAGATTAACCAAATGATGCATATGGCCCAGTCGGGTTCATCACCACCATCATCACCATCTGGTAATAAATTTAGCCCGCCACCATCCTCATAAAAACAACCATAATTTTTTCTTTCCTATTAATATTAATTAAGACTATTTGTTTTGTTATTATAATATTGGCTATTAGAATTGTAGTAGATGAGAGAGAGAAAAATAGTCGTGTTCCTGATTTACTAAAACTAATGGGAGTGCATGTGGATTATAAACAATTAGTAATTGGGGACTATATAGTTTCATCAGAAACTATCATTGAAAGAAAAACAATATATGATTTACTTAATTCTGTTTACGATGGTCGTTTATTTGTACAGTGTTCCGATCTAATAAAACATTATTCCAGACCTGTAATTATTGTTGAAGGAAATTTAACAGATCTTGATACCCGGGAGGATTTTTCTTCAGATTCTAGATTAATAATTGACAAACTTCGCATAGCCTACGAAACCTTGATTAAGGTTGCACTCGATTTTCGACTACCCGTCTTGTACACCAGTTCTGTTTATTATACCGCTGAACTATTGGTTTTGTTGGCTTCAAACCAATTCAAAAACAAAAACGAGGGACCCCTTTTAAAAAAGATCAAAAAATCAAACCCATTTGTCCTTCAACAATTATATGTTCTTACTTCTTTACCTGGAATAGGTTCTAAGGTGGCTACACGACTATTGGAAAAATTTCATTCTCCTCGGAATGTTTTGAACGCTTCAATTGCAGAGCTTGCTAGGGTACCTGGTATTGGTAATATGAGGGCAGAAAAAATAAGAAAAATTCTGGATACATCTGTTTCTACCGAAGTCAATGTCTATACTCAAAAGAAATTAATGATGGAAAATTCTGATCAGGAACTGGATACTACTACCACCACTACCACCGCCACAACCACGGCTACCAGCAGCACCACTTCGACCAATGACAGTCCTTGATTAACTATCTCCTAAGTTGATTGTGATTTTTCAAATATTGAAACTATTTTTTCATTCATCTCAGTATTTCCTATGGTAATTCTCATAGCCCCTTGGTAATTTCCTAGATTTCCAAAGTTCTTTATCAATATTTTTTCATTCATCATTGAATTCTTTATTTTGTCAAAATGATTAAACGTTTGAAAGAAAAAGAAGTTAGAATGTGATTCAAATATTTTGATTTGATTCATTTTGTTTAATTTCTCAAATATTTTTGATCTTTCGGTTTTTATCAATTCGATACTTCTTTTTACTATGTGTATATTTGCAAGAACTTCAATTGCCAATTGCATTGAAAAACTACTAAGAGGATATGGTAGTTGTAAATACTGATTGAATATATCTGCCAAATGTTCGTTGGTTAGCATATAGCCTATTCGAGCACCGGCCAACCCAAAAGCCTTTGAAAACGTTCTCATAATTACAACGTTATTATACTTTGATACTGTGTTTGCTAAATTATATTCAGCAAATTCGACATAAGCTTCGTCTATTATTATTAGTTTATCTTTTAATGATTCAATTATATTTAATATTTCATAGAACCTGAATTGATTTCCTGTAGGATTGTTTGGTGATGCTATGTATATTATGTCGTATTCTCTTGCCTTCTTAATGAACAATTCGACATCAAAAGAATTGTCTAAACTTGAAAGATCAATTTGTTTTGTTGGTATTTTATATAAATTACATCTGTCTACAAAATAAGAGAAAGTGGGATTTAGTGTGATTACGCTTCTACCTTTACCAATCGTTGATAGTAATAAATCCATTATTTGATCAGAACCGCTACCAACTCCAATATTTCTTGTACTCAAATTGGTATACTCTGATAATTTTTTATACAATTTGTCAAATTGCTCTAGTGGATATTCCCTAAAATCACTTTCACGAAGCGATTTCATTGCGATTGCTCTAATTAAATTCTTTTCTAATACTATATTTTCATTGGAATCTAATTTATAAAAGTCATGAACTTTATCTGGTCTTTTATAGGGTTTGTGAGATTTAATATAGACAAGCTCTTTTTCTAACCACTCTACCATCGTTATTTTGTCAGCCTTCCTTTTACTGCTTCATAGTGATTAACTAGTCCTTCTGTCAAAGTGATTTCTTTCATAATGGGAGAAATTTTCGCTAGGGTGTCTTTATTCATTTCTATCATGTTTACTAATTTAATGAAATCTAAAACAGATAATGCTGACCTGGATTTTGCAAATCTGTATGTGGGTAAGACGTGATTAGAACCAAGGCAATAATCACTTACCGAAGACGGAGTGTACTGGCCTATTAATATTAAACCAGCATTACGGATCTCTTTGATTAAATTCTTGTTATGAGTTGAGAATATTTCTAAATGCTCAGGTGCAAATTCATTAATAAATTCTGTTATTTGTTTATCGTTTTGGCATAATGCAATGAATCCATTGTTATCAATGCTTTTCTCTACAAATTCCTTTCTGGATATGTTGGTTTCCTTAATTATTGTGTCAAGTTCTAAGGAAATTTTGGTAGCTATCGATTTTGATTTAGTTACTACCCCACAGAGTGTATCTTCGCTATGCTCTGCTTGAGAAATCAGATCCAGTGCAATATAACGTGGATTTGATTTTTCATCAGCGAATACCAACAATTCTGTCGGCCCTGCTATCATATCTATGGAAACGTCTTTTGATACTATGGACTTTGCAACAGAAACATACACTCCACCAGGCCCTACAATCTTGTCAACTCTTTTTATGGTCTTTGTGCCATATGCTAATGCGGCTATTCCATAAGCTCCCCCAATCTTGTAAAACTCATTAACACCGCAAATGTCTCCTGCTACAAGAGTTAGTGGATCCACCTTACCGTTTTTCATAGGAGGAGTAATGGCAACTATTTCTTTTACTCCTGCAACTTTAGCAGGTACTGCACACATAACAATAGTACTTGGATATCTAGCTTTTCCGCCTGGAGTGTAACAACCCACCCTAAAAATAGGTAAAACAGTTTTTTTTATTTTGATTCCGTCTGAGTTAATGTTTATATTTTTTAAACTATCAATAACTGCTTGTTCGCTTTTTTCTAATTTCGATTTCATATATTTTATGATTCTGATTTGTTTTGCCGAAACATTTTCATATGCCTCCTTGATTTCTTCCTTGCTAACAACAAATGAATCCATTGTCTTAACGTTCTCATATTTTTTAATACATTTTGATATTCCCTCATCTCCTTCAGCTTTTATAATGTCCATGATTTTTAGAACATTTCTTGTAGGAATAGACAAATCTTTGTTCCATGATCTTTCTCTTAATTCACTTGCTTGTTCTTGTGGGTCTTTGATGTCTATGATATTAATCAATTTTTACTTCATCTTTATCATCTAAAATGACTTTGTCCATTGACAATATTTGACTGGGTTCTAAAATGACAAGACCCTGAGCAATTTTTCTTATGGTTGGAACAAGTCTAATAAACTCATTTTTGTCAATTATGGTGTTTACTCCGAACCAACCTTCTGTACTTAGGTTACTTACGGTTGGTCCTTTTAATGAAGGAAGGATGTTTAGTAACGCTTTGAGATTGTCCTTTTCCACGTTAACGAAAATATGCAATTTCTTCCTGGCCTCTACAACACCCTTTAGCAAAACAATCATATCTATTATCTTTTCTCTTTTTATGGGATCTTTTAGTGCTTCTTTATTGGCTATGAGTACGGCCGTGGATTCCATAACTTGATCTATAATTTTTAGATTGTTTTGAATTAAAGTCGTTCCTGTTTCTGTGATATCAAAAACTGCGTCAACATCTTCTGGTGGTTTTGCTTCCGTTGCTCCAAATGACAAAAATATTTCTACCAATTTGTTGTCACCTGTTCTGGACCATGGAGTTACTATTGTAGGTTCCAAATCTCCAAAGTGCTTTTTATAATTTCCTTTTGATTTTATGTATTGAGATGCCGATTTTAAATATTCAGTCGAAAATCTCAACGTCTTTTTGTTTAGTGCAAAATCGTCTATCAACTCATCTAGGCTGTTAAACTTGAAGGATTCTGGAATAGCTATTACCTGTTTTACTTTACCATATTCCAAGTCTAATAATACTTTGACATCGGCATTGGTTTCTTTTATCCAGTCTTTACCAGTTATTCCTACATCGTGAAACCCCTCCTGTACATATGTAGGAATTTCTTGTGGTCTTAGAATCTTGACCTCTATCTCTGGGTCCGCAATTTTTACTCTGTATATTCTACCCCTGCCGCTAACGTTACATTGCCATGCTCTTTCTATTATTTGAAAAGTAGCCTCTTCTATACTGCCTTTGGGCACCACAAATTTAACAATACCCATATTTGATACCTATATCGACTATACTAATTATCGTGTAGTTTATTTGTTTTTTTAATGATAGGACGATAAGAAATTCTGTTAATCAAGTTCATGTTTTATTTAGTGTATCGAGAATTTCTCTGGCCCTTGATACCGAGACATTGCTCTCCTCAACCATTTTTTTTGAAACCAATTCAATCTGTTCATTTGTAGCTCCTGCAATAATCGCAATATTTTTTGAATGCAATTTCATATGCCCTTTCTGTATGCCTTCGTCTGATAATGCCCTTATTGCTGAGAAATTCTGTGCCAACCCTGATGCGGCTATTATAGTTGCTAATTCTTTCGAACTCGATACGTTCAATAATCTTAAGCATGACTTAACAAGTGGATGTGTGTTTGTTATTCCTCCAACCGTTCCAACTGCCATAGGAATTTCTATTTCTCCAACTAGGTCCCCGTTAGAATCTTGATACCATTTGGTCAATGATCTATAATGCCCATCTCTACAAGCGTATGCATGACAACCTGCTTCAATAGCTCTAAAATCCTGGCCCGCGGCTATGGCAACACTATCGATTCCATTCATTATTCCTTTGTTATGAGTTACTGCTCTATGTGTATCGGTGTATGCCATAGCATAAGCAAATAAAATCCTTTTAAGAATATGTTCACCACCAATTAGATCCCTCGGAAATATCGCCTTGCATCTTACTAGGCGTTCTGTAGCATAATTAGACAAAATTTTCAATATTACTTTACCACCTGTTAGTAATTCAATCTCTGGGGCTATGGCTTCGCACATTGTATTTATTACATTGGCTCCCATCGCGTCTTTGGTATCTACTAGAATCTCAACTATTATCATTCTTCCTAGGTTGTTTATACTTTCATCTTCTACAAGTTTGAATTTAATATCTATACACTCTGCAAATTTGCTCTTTGTATTTGCTAGCAAAGTTATTTTGTTTTTATTGTCTTGTAATACTTTGATTATGTTATTATCATTAATTTCTGATTTATTGGTTGAATTCTTGTGTATGGGGATTAATTGAACCTGCCCTATCATTATAGAATCGTCTGCATGAGCAATAAATCCTCCTCCTCTGCCGGCTATTTTTGCAGCATTACTAGCTGCTGCAATAACAGAAGGTTCTTCTATTGCCATAGGGATTAAATATTCTTTACCGTTGATAACAAAATTCGTTGCTATTCCAATGGGTAGAGGAAAGATTCCAATAGCGTTTTCTACCATCCCATTAATAGTATCAAATTTGATTGCTCCTGTGTTTCTAAACAAATCAATATCTTTTTCATCCAAATTTGTTCTTGTCTTTAGATAGTGAAGCCTTTCATCCTGATTCATATCTCTAAATTTTTTTAGTTCCAATCTTTACTCACTGATTCCTAATTATCTTTAAAATTCTATCAGATCCAGAATCGTCATAAAATCCTCTATTGTTTGTTATTATATATAGTGAACCGTTCTTATCTTCAGTTATATCTTTAATCTTGCCATATCCAGTTAATATTGGAGATTGATCTTTTGTAATAGGATCAATACTTCTCAAATGTTCTCCTTTTATGGTGGCAACTAATAATTTTCCATAATAATTTAGTTCTGATGAATTACTGATTATAATCCCAGAAGGGTAAACAGAGGGAGTAAAGCAATATTCTGCATTAACAAATAGACTTTCCTCTGGGGTACCACATACTTCTATTGGCCAACCATAATTCTCGCCTGATTTAATTATGTTTATTTCATCATTTCCAGTACTTCCTGCTTCGGTAGCGTACATCGTATTATTGTTAAAATCCCAAGCAATGCCCACTACATTTCTGTGACCGTATGAATAAATTGAAGAGTTATCAAAAGGATTGTCATTTGGAATAGTTCCATCAGGGTTCAAGCGGAGGATTTTTCCTGCAAAACTAGATAAATTCTGAGATAATTCTGATTCTGTTGTGTCGCCTACACTTATGTACAATTTTCCATCGGGACCGAATTTAAGCGCTCCACCGTTATGAAGTTTTGAAGCCGGAATATTGTCTATAATCGTCTGTACGTCAACTAATGAATTATTTTTTTCCTGTGCTCTGATTACTTTATTGAATATGTTGCTGCTATTGTTATCTGTGTAAGTATAATAAAGATACAAGAAATGATTGCTAGCAAATTGTGGGTCCGCTGCCAATCCTAACAGGCCTGCACCTTCTTCAAAATAATTATCAGGTAATTGAATTGTATTTAGCAATGTTCCGTTGCTATTAAAGATCAAAGTTTTTCCGGTTTGTTCAGTTAATACCATTCTCTCATCAGGTAAAACTAAAATGTTTGTAGGATATCCTAAATCTTCTGCCATGACTCTTACAGCCGATTCTCTATCTTCAAAGTTAGGTGAAGGCAATAAAATTGTGGTATCTGATGGAGTATTTGCTATCGTGAAGACACTTATCACTACCACGATAATTCCAATTATAATACCAGTATATTTTTTCATCTTATTTTATATAATACATGTTGTGTCAGAGCCACATTATAAAATATTGTTTTATTGTCTCTTTTTTTGCGTTATGGTGGGTGGTATATTTACAGGTTAAATGCCTCCTCTCTGACGTCGATAATATGTTTCAATTTACTCAGGGTATAGATTACGACTCTGCTGTAAGAATTCTTGAATATTTGCACCAAGTAAAATTGAGCGCAGATGAGGAGATTTGAACTCCTGCTCGCCGTACGGCGAATCGGCTTTCATGTTATCTACCTTGATTAACTCAAGGCCGACGCATTATTATGGTCCTAAAAATATGATTTTGTAGGATGACCACTCTGCCACATCTGCACCAAAATTAGTTAATATCGCCCTCTATTATATTTTAACCACTTATTTGGCAGTAGTATTACAATACGAACTCCACCATCCTCAAACCCAAACCTAATTCTTTTTAAGCCTATACCATAACAAAAGAAAACCAAGCCAAGCCCCCGTACGCAACATTATGATTTAATTTTATAGAGGGTTTTTACATTTTTTCTTACTGATTTTTATATCTGTAATCATAGTATTTCAATAATGATTCCTATTAACAAGCCTTGGTTGGATGATGATGCCAAACAAGAGGTACTAAACGTACTTGCTGAAAATTCTTTAACTTCTCCTGCCAAAAATGGCGGAAAGCGTGTTCAAGATTTTGAAAATCTTTTAAAATCATATCTTAATGTAAAACACGTTATCGCAGTCAATTCAGGAACATCTGCGATACATGCTTCCTTATTGTCTTTGGGAATTAAACCTGGAGATGAAGTGATACTTCCTTCCTTTACTTTTGTAGCCACGGCAAATTCAGTTGTCGCAACTGGAGCCAAACCGGTATTTGCAGACATCAATACTGACGATTATACAATTGATTTCTCTGATGTTGAGAAGAAAATTACAGACAAGACAAAGGCGATTATACCCGTACATTTGTACGGTCATCCCTCCAATATGGAAAGACTATATGCCATTGCAAAATCTAAATCAATAAAAGTAGTCGAAGATGCATGTCAATCACTTGGATCTTTATATAATGAAAAACAATCCGGAACAATAGGGGATCTGGGCTGCTTTAGCTTTTACGCAAGTAAGGTGCTCACTACTGGAGAAGGTGGTGCTATTGTTACTAATGATGATAATATATACGAAGAACTTTTAATGATAAGAAATCACGGTATGGTTAATGGATACGATACTCGTGTATTTGGATTGAACTTGCGACTACCTGAACTCTGTGCGGCAATAGGAATATCTCAAATGCGAAAATTAAACCAAATGTTGGAAATAAGAAAAGCCAACGCAGAATTGCTATCTGAAGGTTTAAAAAGCTTTGAACAAAAAGGCATACTCAAACTTCCAAAAGAATCAGAGAATAATAAATTTAATTGGTATCTTTTTACAGTCGGGTTTAAGGATAATTCTCATCGAGAATTAGTAAAGGATAATCTTCTCAAAGCAGGAATCGGTGCTACCGTTTACTATGATCCACCTGTGCATAAAACCCCATATTACGATAATGATACTGATAAATCCGGATCGAGTGCCGATAATTTACTACCTAACACGACTTGGGCATGGAATCATGTACTATCATTACCCGTACATCCATTGATGGCCAAAGATGATCTAAACGCCATCATTAGAACGTTCGAAAATACCCTGTAAATTCACCGATTTTTTATATGATATATCATTTTTATATGAGAAGTTAATCGGTTTAAATATAAATGAAACTGAGCACAGAAAGAGACGAACTTCTTTCCAGACGGTTCTACTTGTATGTTTTTTATATTTGTGCATTTGTTATGGCTGTGATTACAGCTTATTCTCTCTACGTTAGTATTAATGAATATTTGATTACTG
This sequence comes from Candidatus Nitrosocosmicus sp. FF01, assembly GCF_047711275.1. Taxonomy (NCBI): domain Archaea; kingdom Thermoproteati; phylum Nitrososphaerota; class Nitrososphaeria; order Nitrososphaerales; family Nitrososphaeraceae; genus Candidatus Nitrosocosmicus; species Candidatus Nitrosocosmicus sp. FF01. Next base: position 493,910 of record NZ_JBLNIG010000002.1, read on the forward strand.
GAAAAGTCATAATAGGCGAGGTACTGGTTAATACCGAATTTCCAGTTAAAGGATTAGCAAAATTAGTAACATATTTGATGATAGTTTCTGTTGTAGCTTGGTATTGCGTTACTAAACTTGGAACAGATAAAGTAAAGAATGTTCCAAAAAGTGTGAGGTCTATTTTGCAATTAATTGTTCTTGCTATATTGATAATTTCGATTTACGAGTTCTTTTATAATTTTATAATTTGGAATGCATTGATAACTGCGGATTTAGTCAAGGGAGAATTAAGGTTAGATGATTTGTTTATGCCATATCCAAATCCGAATACTCCATGGAACTTGGTATTTGCTACAAAGATGTCCCTGGCCGCTTTGATAATTTCAGCGCATGGATTTTTTATCATTTCAAAAAGAACATGAAAACTAGGAGCGCAATATTATAACCTTATTTGATATATTCATACCCTCAATTTTCCATACACACGCTTTATCTTCTTCTCCCTCTCCCTCTTTCAATCTCTCTCTCTCGCTAACTTGCCAACAAACCTTGGTTCTGTTTTCATTTATTCACTACTTTTTCTTCCTCGTGTGCATTTCTCTCCCAACTCATCCTCCTCCTTCTTTATCCTATTATTTCTTGATACTCAAATTCTCACTTTACGAAATTGCTATTGCTTGGAGTAACCGTTCTTCATTTAATAGTCGTAAATAAGATTTTATTACAGAAAACTAAAAAATTTCAATATGGGCAACACCGATAAAAAAAGTATTCAATTGACTGAAAGGGAGTGGCAAATAGTGCTTGACTCTTTAAGTAATACTATTTTTAACGAAGAAATCACAGAAGAAGCAAGAAAAAATGCTAAGGAATTATTTGTCAAAATAAACAAAAACGTCTAATTTACAAATTATATTATTAATAAAATCGGGTGATTATGAGAATCTGATTTATTATACAAATGTATAAATTCAATTCAGGTTGTTATTGTGAGAAATAAAGCTATAATTTATCAGGCATATTAATTCATTGGGTATACGAAAATTTCATATTCGCTAGATGTTAACGAATGGTTTTTAACATAATTGACTATTTTAACTGTAATATTGACCTGGTTTTTTCTTGCAGGCTTAGAATAGTTAAATACTTACATGAACTCAATAACGATATCTAACTTGTTGATATTGACCCAAATTTTACTTTAAAATAGGATTACACGACTGCTTTGATATGCTAACCATTTAGTTTCGTCTTCTACCAATGAAAATAGCAATTCCAAATCTAACTTGAAATTGTATTTCTTATCTGTTTTACCAGCTCTAATATACTGTCGATATCATTTGCTTCGGGATTTAATTCGATATATTCATAGAGATTTTCTAAAGCCTTTTCATATTCTTTGTTTCTATATAGGATTATTCCCTTGTCTCTTATTCCCTCAGGGTTTGAATTATCCAGTGAAAGAATCATTTCATTAATTTTCATGATCTTGTTAAGATCATCTACCTCAGAATATCCATTTTTCAGATTGTTTAAGATTCTAATTAGAATTTGTTTAGGCTTTGCTTTTTCAAGCAAATCTTTGGAAACGGATATATCTAATCCTGGATATGCCTTTTTCAAAACATCTTGTAGTACATAGTCGTCTATTATTCGACCTTTATTAAATGGGTCAATTACTATAAAGTCATTTGTTTCTTCATCCAACACATATTTAATTAAAAAATGAGAGGGAAAATTAACTGGATACAGCTCAAAATTCAGATAACTTACAATATGAATATATAATAATGAAAGTGTTATCGGAATTCCTGTTCTTTTTTCTAATACTATGTTGAGATAATTATTAACCGGATTGTAATAGTCGCTTAGGTTCGGCTTGAATCCTTGCTCTTCAAAGAAAAAATCATTATATTTTTCAATAACCTGAGTCGGCCTCATACTCTTTGAGTACTTTATCTTTGAACTTAGTTCTTTTCCTATTTCATCGATCTGCGTCAAATATTCTGATACATTGAGGTTAGGATAATCAATAATCCTTGCGGTATGAAGCAAGTATTCGTTTATCTTTCTTATTCCATCATTTTTGTCGTCTACTTTTTTTACTATGGTTTTATTCCAGTCTTGCAAGTAATCATTGTCTATGTCTATAACTCGATCCCTGTCCTTATATTTGTCCCTTCCTTCATCTGTCCCTTCAAAACTCAATAATAGTAAAAACTCTTTTCATACTTATAAGTAAAATCGATCAATAATTGCTGCTAAATGCTTGACAGGGGAGTTTTTGAAATATTGTCAATGATTCTTATCATACATTTGGTCGTTTTTTCAAGAAGGTCGATTCTAGCATATTCATTGGGAGAGTGTATTCTTGAGAAAATGTATGTCCCGCCAATTGAAATGCAGGGTGCTTTTAGCAAATCTATAAAGTCGAACATCGGTCCGGTTCCTGCAGATGAAATAGATATTATTGAATCTCCAAAAATTTCATTGGCAGAATTTTGAATTACTTTTACATATCGATTGTTTAGTTCTGTTCTACCAGCTGCTTCTCCGTGAATCTTTGTAACTTTAATATCATCAAAGCCATTTTCCTTAAGGTGATTTTGTAGCCTATTAAACTGCACCATTGGGTCCATGTTTGGAACCAATCTAAAGTCGATCTTTACCATTGCCTTTGAAGGAGTTATGGTTTTTGCCCCCGGTCCAGAATAGCCAGAATTTAATCCAGAAATATTGCATGTTGGTTCGCAAATTAAGGCCTTCTTGATTCCTTTTCCTTTAAGATTGTTGATGAATTTGCTGATACCGTACTCTTTTTTAAAACTGTCCTCATCAAAGGGTTCATTATCTACCACTATGTTTTCCTCTTTGGATAACTCTTTGACTTCTTTATACCAATCCTTTATCAATATTTTTCCCTTATCATCAACCATCGTTGATAATGCTTTTATGATTCTCCAAGCTGGATTTTCTATCAAAACTGCTAGACTTGAATGAACATCCCTGGATGCGCCTTGGGCAGTTAATTCCACGTATAATAGACCTTTCATCCCAAGACTGATAATGGGCTTTTGTTCCTGATCAACGTAACCAAATTCCCAAATAACTATATCGGCTTTAAATTTCTCATTGTACTTTTTTAGATACTTTGAGATGTTGTTACTTCCAATCTCTTCTTCTCCTTCCACTATGAACTTTATGTTTATTGGCACGTCGCCTAAATTTTTTAGAAAATATTCTATTGCTTTTAATCTAGTTACAAGTTCACCCTTGTCGTCTGAGGCGCCTCGTCCATAAATTAGATTGCCATCTACTGTGCCTTCAAACGGCTCATAATCCCACAGATCTATAGGCTCTTCTGGCTGGACATCATAGTGGTTATAAAACAATAAAGTCTTACCATTGGGATTAGATTTTGATTTGACCTCCCCATAAACTAATGGTGGTGGAATGCTACTAGAGTTTTTCTGATCACTTTCAAGAAGATGTAATAACTCTGCTTCTATCCCTATTCCTTTCATCATTTCAACGATTTCTTTAGCACATTCTTCCAGATTTTGCTTTCTTGCAGAAACACTTGGTATTTTTATCAACTTTTGTAGATCTGTTATTAATCCTTGAGTATCAATATCTATGGTCAAATTGTTTGAAGACATTAAGTATGTTGATGATAAATATTTCTTTAATATAAAAACTAAATTTTTTAGGCTCTAAACTTTGAGTCAGTTTTCTGGATTAATTCGGACTGCAAAAAATATCTGTCACATAAAACTACAGATATAAAATATTAAGAGAAACACCTGATAATCAGAAATTGTATTTATGAGTTCAGCATACAATCTATGGACAACCCTTGTGATTTAGAGATGAAAAGAAGCACTACTCTTGTTAGACGTTTTTGAGTGTTATGAAGCTGATCTAGCGGAGTCAATCAAGACAATGAAAGAAAAATTAGGTATCGAGTTTTAACTTTGAGTCTGTTGAAAAAAAGAAAGAAAGAGTGAGAGAGTTAGATTCCGTTAGAAATATCGAGAATAGATTAAAAACAAAATAGGTTAATTAGTTATTGATTAACTTCACTAGCTTTAGGTTTTGAGAATAGTTTCGTTTTTATCCTGTGAATTAATAGCCTGAGATTTGATGTGATCTTGTACGTTTGCATACGTATATGTATATACGAAGATGTACCACTTATTCTTTTACTATGTGACGAAACTTTTCAACTAACGAGTATTATCTGACGAAAGTTGACAGACAATAACTGACCAAGACATAAGACGTAAATTTGACAAAGCCTTTTTTTAATATATTTATATCCATGTGCTATTAAATTTTTTTATTGAGTAATGAAAATGACCATGAAAATTTAAAGAACATTTTTCTTTCACCGTCTTCTATAGCTGTAATAGGAGCTTCTGAAAAACCTGGAGTTGGCAAAGCCATTTTTTCTAATATTTTGAACGGCTACACTGGAAAGATCTATCCAATCACACCTTCAAGTTCTTCTGTTTTTAACATCAAAGCCTACAAAAGTGTACTGGATGTTGACGATAACATTGACCTTGCGGTAGTAGCCACTCCCAACCGAACAGTTCCTGCAGTTATGGAGGAAATTGGAAAAAAAAATATTAAATCATGTATTATTGTTTCTGCAGGTTTTAAGGAGGTTGATGAAAATGGTGCCAATCTGGAGCGACAAGTTCAAGAAATCGGCAAAAAATATGGAACAAGGATAATTGGTCCAAACTGTCTCGGAATCATGAGTTTAACCGATAAGAATCTGATGAATCTTACATTTTTAAAAATTACACCTAAACACGGTGAGATAGCCCTTGTTTCACAGAGTGGAGCTATTTGTGCAGCTACTGTAGAGGATGCCATTGCACAAGGAATAGGATTTTCCAAAGTAATAAGCATGGGAAACAAGGTCGATATGAATGAGACTGATATTCTTGAATTATTAGAAGATGATCCGTATACAAAGGTAATTGTGATGTACCTGGAGGATATCCATGATGGACGTAGATTTATGATCACTTCAAAGAGAATTACCCTGGAAAAGAAAAAACCCATCATTGTTCTAAAATCTGGAAGGACCCCTGAAGGAGCCAAAGCAGCAATGTCGCACACAGGTGCATTAATGGGCGCAGATGAAGTTTATGATGCTGTATTTAAGCAGGCTGGTGTGATTCGGGTTGATACCATGCAAGAATTGTTTGAATTAGCTACTGCGTTCTCAAAACAACCATTACCACTGGATAACAAAGGTGTTGTTATAGTTTCTAATGCTGGTGGACCTGCTATTATCTCTACTGATTCGTGTTCTAAATATAACATACAAATGGCAGACGTTTCTGGTTCGAGAGAAAACATATCAAAAGTTATTCCGCCACATGGATCTTCTCGAAATCCAGTTGATATAGTAGGCGATGCAGACTTTAATAGGTTTGAAAAGGTACTTGTTGAAGTATTATCTAATCCTAACGTTGGTTCTGTGGTAACGATGTGTACTCCATCTGCAACTTTAGATTACAATGAATTGGCAAGAACAATAATCCGAACATCAAAGGATAGCGGAAAAACTATGCTGGCAGCCTTGATGGGACTAGCAGAAGGAGTTGAAAATAAGAGTATACTATCTGAAGGGGGTGTACCTCACTTTATGTATGCCGAACCAGCGATTAGAACACTAGATTCAATGTACAAGTTTGGCAAATGGTTAAACAGCAAGAAGGAGCCTATACCTACATTTTCTGTTGATAAAGAGAGGGTCAAGAATGTTTTGTCAAGTGTATACAGCCAGGGAAGAACGAACCTCCTAGAAGATGAAGGCTATTCGGTGCTTCAAGCATATGGATTTCCGGTTCCCAAGAGCACATTGGTAAATAACACAGATGAGGCTGTTAAGGCTGCAGAAGAAATAGGATTTCCTGTGGTCATGAAGATATCATCTAAAGATATCATACATAAGTCAGAATCAGGCGGTGTAAAAGTCGGTTTAAAGAATCCAGATGACGTTAAAAATGCATATACTACAATCTTGTCCAATGTGAAGAATTACAATGCAAATGCAAAAATTGAAGGTGTATTGGTTCAGGAGATGGTTACAAATTCCAAGGAATTGATCCTTGGTGCAAAACAAGATAAATTATTTGGACCGTTACTGATGTTTGGACTAGGAGGTATCTACGTTGAGATTTTAAAGGATGTAAATTTCCGACTTGCTCCCATTTCTGAATCCGAAGCAAGAGAAATGATCGAATCTATTAAAACAATTTCATTACTAAAAGGAGCTAGAGGCGAAAAATCATCTGACATCGCATCGGTGGTTGACTGCCTACTGCGACTCTCTCAGTTACTTGTAGACTTTCCAGAAATTGAGGAATTTGACATAAATCCGCTGCTTGTGTTAGAAGAGGGACGTGGCTCAAGAGTAGTTGATGTAAGAATTGGATTAAGAAAATAGTTACTCCAATTTTTTGCCACACTCTTCGCAGAATACCGATTCTGCTTCGTTGCTATGATTACAATTACTGCAAATTTTTCCATGCGATTCTGACCCGGCTGATGATAAGGATGCATATGTGTTTGCAGGGTCTTTTGATATGTTACCCGTATTGGAGCTCGATGACGATAGAATAATTATGTCCCCAATTTTTGAGATCCTATTCCATGGAATCTCACTAATGGAAGAGTTCTCTGAATCTTTTACTTTGAAACTGAATTCGACTTTTCCATCTGGTGTTTTTCTTAAACCTATCTCATCTACCCTGCCTATTAATCGTGCATTATGATCATAAGTTAGCATACCTGTTATTTGTTCAATTTGAATATAGTCAGATCTTGAATCCATGCCTTTGTCATTGCCGCCAGTAGTAGCAGCATTAGCAGCTCCTACCTCCACAACAGAGGAAGAAGAAGAAGCATCTTGTTGTTTTTCTTCTTTAACAGTATTTTCTGCAGATTCGCTTGCAACTTTTGTTTTTGAGGTTGTTATTGCTTGTTCTCCTTCTTCCTCTTTTGTTCCATTATTATTATTATTGTAATCAATTTTTGATTGGGAATTTTTGTCATCTTCTTTTTCATTACTAGAAGACTCGTTAAATTTTCTATACTGGGCTATTACATAATTACATGTTTTGCATTTGTATTCCCCTTTTTCAATTAATATTATATTTTCACCCAAATCTTCATTTGGATTTTCAAATTCAATATTGGGTCCTCCTTGATACTCTTTTTCACATTTATTACAATAATATTTCTTGAATCTGTTGTCTTCTAACCTACCAATACCTGCTAAAAAGAGCTCGGGACCGCCCAAATTTGCTTTCTTTTGTTCATCATCACTTACCTTTGCTATTGCGTATCCTCCAGAACCTCTTAATTTTTTTTCTACAAGTGATTTATCTTTACTCATGATTGCAAGGCCAATTAAACGGTGAAATTCAAACAATATATAGGTATCTTGATTGTTTACTTTTTTGCAAAATTGATTAAAGTGATTAATCAGGACCTACTATGGGTAGCGCCTTACCCGCTGGCAAAGTTATAAGCCGATCCTGTTGTTCCTTATCTATTCTTTCAAATTCGATTGTCATTTCAATAGGTGCATTATATCTCAAACTCAATTCCTCTGCAAGCTGTGCTATGGATTCTTTATCTGCAAATTCTTTTGAACCCTGTAAGAATCCTCTTGTCTGTCTGAAGAGTATTTTTCCACCATACTTTGAATTTAGAAAATTAGCGATATCTTGAACTTTATCGTAGGGTATCTCATTAAAGTAAAAACAAATGCCATTTACTGGTTCTTTATCAAAAGGGGTGCCATATCTATACCAAAATACTCCAAAATGCTCATGCTCGCCTTGTAAACATTTTATCTCCCAGTGATTTGCGTTATCAATAGGGTATGTTCCATTCCTTAATTCGTCTAGGTTAAGTCTCCAATATCTTACGCGCATGTTATAACTATGGATTAAATAAAGTATTTTATATTTGTAGATTCAATTCCCTGTCATTTTTGTAGCACTTTAAAATATCATGATGCCGTAATAGGAGACCTTCTTACTCAAATTAACAAACAATATCTTAATACAATATTATCCATGGGGAGAAATTTACAAACTATTATAAAACGTCGCAAATTTTTCTAAATCTGCTTTGGATAATAGATTAGAGTTGTTAATGGAAATGGAACAACATTTTGATAACAAAGATGAAGAGTATTTTAAAAAATTAGTCAATCATGATGATTTGGTAATAAGGACTAGAGCCGTATGCATATTGGCCGATATTTCTGGAGAAAAAGCTATCGATTCTATAGGACAAGTCTTGTTAAATGATTCAGACCAGCTAGTAAGACATGAAGCAGCATTTTCGCTGGGCCAATTGGGGTTTAAGAGAGGAATAGAAGCATTATCAAGAGCAGTGTTAAATGATCCCAGTTTTTTTGTAAGACATGAAGCAGCAGTGGCGTTAGGTGTTATAGGGTCAGAGGAAGCCAGAAAAACTCTTGAACAGGCACTCAATGATGATGAGAGTGAGGAGGTAAAGGAGTCTGCTATGATAGCGCTGGCAAATTTAGATTACATATCACATGTAAAAAGAACAAACAAGTTTACAACCTTGACAGGCGGATAATAATTCTAATTTTAGCAAAAAGCAAAAATAAAGAAAATCTTCTAAACCAAAGAAGAGAAAGGACAAGATAACAACACATCTTCTATTCACTTTCTACCGGTGGACTGACGACGACAATAACAAAATGATCGACAAATTAATATTGATTCTACAAAAAATATGATTATACTATATGTCTGATCCCAAACAAGATGAAGGTTTGATAATGTTACTTGAAGAACAAGTAAACGAATTTAATCAATGGCGTATGAAAAATCTCACCTTAAAATTAGACTATACTGGTGCTGATTTTTCAAATAAGGATATGTCTAATGCATATCTTAATGGCATAAATTTTACCGAATGTAATTTTTCAAATTCAATAGTGAATGGTACTAATTTCGTGCAAGCTAATTTAGCAAATACCGATTTTGAGAGTTCTGATATGTCTGGAGCTTTGATAATGTACTCTGTACTAAAGGACTCTAATCTTGCCAAGAGTCAATTAACCAATACCAATTTTATGTGGTCAGATTTGCAGGGGGTGGACCTCCGTGAAAGTATCTTGGATAAAACAATCTTTGTCGAGGCTAATCTTACTAATGCTAAAACTGAGAATTTAGATAAAAGCAAAGCATTTTTGAAGTTCGCTAAGCTTGATGGAACAACTTGGCAACAGTAACAGAATTTGTTTCCTTAACAGTTTTACTAAAACAGATTTCATAATGTAATTCCTGTGGATAAACACTCTATAGACTAACAGATAACAGTATCCAATTTCAGGTATACTGAATTCATCCTCTAAACTAACAGTATGATATCGACTTGATAGACTATACATAATAGGATTAGGATTTCAACATAGTCATCATAATATATTGAGATATTGGGTTGGTTAGTTTGTTTCTTGATCAAGTTGTTAACCTTACATAACTCGAATAGCTATCATATATTGATACGCAATAGACGGACTAGACCATTATGATTAAAGTGCAGGAGTACTAGCTGTCATTTCCTTTCATCATTATTAGATTTTATCATAATTATGGAAAAGAACTTTTTTTGCTGTTGTTGATTTATCAGATATTATAGGTTTTCCAATTCTTCCAATGATGGTGGGATTGAATTTATGCTTGGCTAGCTCTTCAACTATCGTTGGAGCAAGATCCTTGGACACAATTATCAGGTTGGTATCTGAAGTTGACGCACCAATATTGGCTATTAGATGCTCCTTTGCCAAAAACGTAGAGACGTCTTTGTCTACATATGGTATTTGTTGTTGGTCGATTACCACCTCTTTATTTATTAATTGTGATAGTTCCTTAAACGAGGAAATACCATTCTTTGAAATCGGGTGTGTTACTAATATATTGGAATTTACGTCAAATTCATTTTCAAAATCTGGCAGATACTTTGAAACAATTCTTCCAAGCGATAACCTTGGTTCTGTAAGATTTTTTAATGCCAGATCCTTTAGCTGAATTACTTTCTCTAAATCTATTCCATAGCTATTCATTTTTTTCAAAACTATTTCATTATCTAGGGTAGAAATTATGTACAGCCCTAAACAAGCTAATAGTCCTATTTTATCAGTAACTATTATCTGCATATCTTGTTGTACTAGATCATATTTATTGGGTAACTCTTTGTGAGTATTGCCCACAGCTGTGGTACCAAAAAAAAGACTTCCTAATTTCAAAGAACTATAGTCTTCAAAAGTAAAGTTGTATTTTATTGTAAAACTATCGATATTTTTCCTAATTTCATCAAGCATTTCATCGTTTGGAGCGTCATAGATAGGATAAAGTTTTATATCTTTGGTACATCCAACAAGATTCAAAAGATTTATCGCCTCTGTGAGAGATATTTCCATATGAATTGGAGATCTTATAGATTGGGTAACATCTGTTGCCTGGGTGTTAGAATTAGTTACAACGGTATATCCAGTTTTGTTCCCTCTGTGAGACTTTATATGATCAAATAATATAAAATGAAAATCTTTTTTGACATTTGTAGGAATAATGGATAACTTATCTATCTCAATTTTTGAATCAATCGAATTTGATATTTTCTTTATTTCCTCAACTATAAGGTCGTCGTCATAGACTACGTTTTTACCATATTTTAATATCGTAACGGCCTTTTTAGTCTTTAAATCCTCGTGTCTGAGCTCCTCATCGACTTTATAAATTCTCCTAATTATTTCTGCCTCTTTTTTTTCTGGATAGTGAAAATAACTATAGTAACTAGGTATTGTTATTCTTAAATTATTTCTTTTAAATTCATTAGCAATGTTATCATAATGTTTTAACTCATTGGAACAATCGGGTAACCATCTCAACGGATCAAAGCCCAGATTTTTATACTCTGAAAATAATTCCCACTTTTCTAAACTCAGACCCTTAATTCACCTACCACGAGTTCTATTTACTAGGATACTCTCCCTAATAAACTAGATGTCATTCCATTCCATTCTATTGCATCTACATAACGCTTAAGATGAGATAATGTTATATGAGTTAAATCATTAATTATTATTACGTTGTCGTCCAATACCGCTGATATTATTAGAAAAACCGAATTTATGAACCGTTTTTCTGCAGATCCCGATAAATTTGAAGCAGAATCTGCAGAAGAGATTTTATCTATGTCTCTTGAGACTTTTGCTCCAAAAATCGCTTTTGCATCCAGCTTTGGAGCAGAAGATGTGGTAGTAATCGATTTGATGCATAAGGTTTATGGTGACAAAATCCGGGTTTTTACGTTGGATACGGGCAGGCTCAATCCTGAAACCTATGATGTAATGGACCAGATACGAGAAAAATATTCCATATCTATCGAGACCATGTTTCCAGACTATTTGGAAGTTGAAAAAATGGTTACAGAAAATGGCTTCAATCTAATGTACGACAGTATAGAAAAAAGAAAATTGTGCTGTGCAATTCGTAAAGTTCATCCATTAAGAAGAATGCTAAAAACTCTAGATGCGTGGATAACTGGATTGAGACGTGATCAGACTGCTACACGATCTGATGTAAAAAAAATTGAACTAGACGCTTCAAATAACAACATTGTCAAGATCAATCCTATTGTGGATTGGACCAATGATATGGTCTGGGACCACATAAATAAGAATGATGTCCCTTACAATAAATTACATGACAAGGGCTATCCGAGTATAGGCTGTGCCCCATGTACTCGTGCAATAAAACCCGGTGAAGACTTGAGAGCCGGCAGATGGTGGTGGGAAAATGATTTTCATAAAGAATGTGGTTTGCATTGGAACAAGTGATATGATTAGGAGAAGAAGATGAAGAAGAAGAAAAAAGAATGAAATAGCCTACTTATTAATTCATAAAATAATGCCTGCTGTTACTAGACCACACGGTGGTAGTTTAACAAATAATTTTGTAGATATATCCAAAATCGACAAGGATCTTTTTACTTTAGATGTAGATATTGGACTAAGAAAGGAAATCGAAAATATTTCTTTTGGAATATTTAGTCCCTTGAAGGGATTCTTAAATGAGCAAGATTTCCTTAACGTTGTTAGTAAAGGCAGACTTGCCAATGATTTACCTTGGACGATTCCTATTGTACTGGATGCTGACGAGGAAGCAGCAAAAAAAGCCAAGGATTCCTCTCAAATTGCATTCAGAAGCAGCAACAACAACAATGATAATAACCAAATCTTTGCAGTTATGAATGTAGAAGATGTCTATAGCTTTGACAAAAAAGCCAGTGCAAAGTCAGTATTTCAAACAGATGATCCTGTGCATCCTGGTTTCCAAAAGTTTGTTACAATGAAAGATAAACTTATTGGAGGCAAAGTAAGTGTTGTTGGTCCTTCTTCTTCTGCTAATAGTTTTGACGGCAAATTTCGTCTAACTCCCTCAGAATCAAGAAAAAAGATCCAAGATCAGGGTTGGGAGAGTACCGTTGCATTTCAAACCCGAAACGTTCCTCATGTGGCTCACGAAATGTTACAAAAAGCTGCATTGAATATTTTTGACGGTTTATTCATAAATCCCTTAATAGGCAAGAAAAAGAAAGGCGATTTTAAGGACGATGTGATTCTTAATTCATATACTGTTTTAATAGATAATTATTATCCCAAATCTAGAATCATATTTTCTACGTTACATACGGAAATGAAATATGCCGGACCAAGAGAAGCTATTCACCATGCAATTATGCGTCAGAATTTCGGCTGTTCTCATATTATTATTGGAAGAGATCATGCCGGTGTTGGTAACTACTACTCTCCTTTTGCTGCACATGAAATCTTTAAGGATTATCCAGAACTAGAAATCAAACCGATTTTTTTCCCCGCCTTTTACTTTTGTAAAAAGTGTCAAGGCTATGTAAATGAACGTACGTGTCCACATGAAGGGTCTGACTTTAGAGAAGAATTATCTGGAACTAAAATGCGGAAAATGTTTTCCTCCGGAGAATTACCACCTTCACATTTGATGCGTCCTGAAATTTCCAAAGTCATTTTATCATATTCGGAGCCATTTGTTGAATAGTATTGAGGTATGTATTCTACAAATATATACTCGATTTACGGAAAAACAACATATATGATATTTAATTTTAGAAAAATATTCCCCTCTTTTCATAATTGTCACTACTATTGTCTATTGATTATTGTTTTATCTATCGCACTAGTTAGTATTTCTTTTCAAAATTTTTCATTCTCTCAAATGCAAGCTAATAGTTCTCAAGACTTACAAACAATCAAAACTAATACTTCTGAAAATTTTGTAATACCATTTGGCGATACCAATAATGATAGACGAAATCCTGTTGAATATGTTTTTGACGAACCAAAGTCAAGTAATTGGATTATTTCAATATACAATAATCTTAGCTACTATAATAGCCCTGATTCAAAAACCATCATTAAACTTCAGGAAAGACCTCCCAGTGAAAAATTTGTTGAATTGATGTTATTTGGTAATCAATCAAAGAGATTTATTGTATCTGTTAATACAAATGACACCGGATACATTCGAATGTATGAAAACAATCAAAATGGGTGGTCTACAGACGGTCCGGTAATTGTATCTCATGCTAACGTCCAGGGATTGACTGTGACCAATGGAAAAAGAATTGTATTAGATAAACTAGGAATGGAAGGTTTTGATGTGGGCTCGATTAGCGTGTACGGTAAGGATGATTCGGCCAGTCCAGATTCCACATTCGCTGGTTCTGTTCAATTCCAGGTACTTAGTGGTGACTATTCTCAATCCGTGCTTTATTATATGCCTCTGATAATGGTTGTGGTTGTAGGCGGAGCAGTAATAACTTTACTAGTTCTAAAGAAGCGGCGTTAAGCTGAGTGTAAACATGGGAATTGACCAAAGAGAAGAGTAAGTACCAACTCTCTTCTCTATTTTTCCTACTTCCTTATTTCTCTCTATTTTCCCTTTCGCTGGTTACTACACAACTTGAAAAAATCATTGAATATGCTGTAATAATAGTATTAGTAGTTGCACTAAATAGAATTGTTTAATTAGTTATTGTGTTTTTGCGCTCGTGCTTTCCACTTTAGTCTCATCTGAGTAATATTTACAGATCTTCCTCAAATTACAGTAATTGCATTTGGGTTTTAGCGGTAGACAAATATTTTGACCGTATCTCACAAATATTGAATTTAACCTAATCCAGTGTTTTTTGTCTGCATGTTTGCTCAATTCTTTCTCTGTTTCTTGAGGTGTTTTTGTATTATCAACAAGCCCCAATCTGTTAGAAATCCTGTGAACATGAGTATCCACAGGTATTGCTGATTTTTGAAAAGCATATACCAGTACACAATTGGCAGTTTTTCTTCCAACTCCTGGCAGCTTTAACAATTCTTCTTCGTTATCTGGTACTATCCCTTGAAATTTGCTTTCAATGATTTTTGCAACTTCTTTGATTCGAATTGCTTTGACATTGTAAAAACCCACTGATGAGATTTCCTTTTTGATATCCTCTGGATTAGCTTTTGAAATATCTTTGACTCCTTTATACCTTTTAAATAATCTTGTTAACGCCTTTGTGGTGTTTTCATCTCTTGTTCTGGAAGAAAGAATTGTGCCTATCAGAATTTTGAATGGATCGCCACTCTCACTCTTGTGTAAATCTTCTAGAGCTGTCATTCGTAAAAAATTGTTGGAATTTAATGCACTTTCCATCTCGTCAATTATACGGGACAGATCATGCATTTGTCATTATCATTGTCTCTTCTTTATTCTTGCTCTTCCTGTCTTTCTAGGTGAAATATTGCCTACTTTAGCACCAGGTGGGGTATTTCTTCCAACAGATGATGGGTGACCAATGTGTTGGTGTCTTCCTCCTCCGTGTGGGTGATAAACCGCGGCTTGGGCAATTCCTCTTACCACTGGATATAATCTTCCTCTTGACTGCATGAATTTGGCCTTATTTCCTGCCTTAAGGAATGGTTTTTCTCCCTTACCCCCTCCAGCAATAATCCCAATCATTGCGCGACATCTGGGATTCATATCTAATATCATACCAGACGGAAACTTTATTTTTACACTGTCAATTGAGTGTGAAAATACTATTGCCGATGATCCGGCGGCTTTAATCATTTTTCCACCATCACCATAGTGTCTTTCTATATTACATACTACAGTTCCATCAGGAATTGTACCAAGGTCAAGAATATTTTTAGGTACCGGTTTTGCTCCATTTCCTATCTCGATTTTACTTCCTACGGCTGTACCTTCTGTAGCCGGAACATAATAATAATTATTATCATCAAATTTAATTTTAGCAACTGGTGCATCTCTTCCTCGTTCGTGTACTAGATCCATTACGATACCGTTATGAAGTTCGCTAATTTCAAAATTAGGATACTTAGTGGGAGCTATTTTTCCAGTGATGATTGCTCTGAATTGTTTGCCTCCTCTGCCTCTTCTTCGTACTAATGTCCTTTTTCCCAATTAAATCTATATACCGATCTAAGAGTCCCGCTATTAAATTTATTCTTAGATACAATAAACCCAAATTCATGTATGTTGTATTAACGAAATTGACCACATTTATCTGAAATATCTTTTAATTAAGGAATATCTTGTGCGGGTATCAGCTAAATAAATAATAAAGTTATAAGGAGTCACGACGTTATAGTATTGTAATTATGAGCCAAAACACCATATCACTAAAGGTGCTTGAAGCATATACCCGAGACGTAGGCCGTGGTGTTGCTAGAATTGATTATGATTCTATGGATGCTTTGAGCGCATCTACAGGTGATGTCGTGGAAATAAGGGGTAAACGTAAGACTGTTGCAAAGTGTTTACCTCTGTATCCTTCAGATGAAGGTAAGGGTATCATACGAGTTGATGGTCTTGTCAGAAACAATGCGGGAGTGGCTATTGGTGACACTGTAATTGTTAGAAAGATAAAGGCAGTTCCTGCAGAAAAGGTGATTGTAGCACCATTAGAAGCTATTCCACCAATCGATGAACGATACCTTGCAGATGCACTTGAAAGCGTACCTCTTATAAAAGGTGATAATGTGATGGTGCCTTACTTTGGCGGTAGATTAACATTTCAAGTAATAGGGGTAACTCCAGGTCCTGGTGTTGACGCTGTTTTAGTCACACAAAAAACTGTATTTCATATTGCTGAACGTGGAGAAACACTCCGTGGAGTACCACAAGTAACATACGAAGATATTGGAGGCTTAAAGGAGGAAGCCCAAAAGGTTCGAGAAATGATAGAGCTTCCTCTTAGGCATCCTGAAATATTTGAAAAGTTGGGTATAGAAGCACCCAAAGGAGTATTGTTGTATGGTCCTCCAGGTACTGGTAAAACATTACTAGCAAAGGCTGTTGCGAATGAAAGCAACGCGCACTTTGTAAGTATTTCAGGTCCAGAAATTATGAGTAAATTCTATGGTGAATCAGAAGCAAGATTGCGTGAGATATTTAAAGAAACCAAAGAAAAAGCCCCTTCTATCATGTTTATAGACGAAATAGACTCTATTACTCCAAAACGTGAGGAAGTAACTGGAGAAGTTGAAAGAAGAGTTGTATCTCAATTACTATCGTTGATGGATGGATTAGAAGCAAGAGGCAAAGTCATTGTTATAGCAGCTACAAACAGACCCAACGCTATTGACCCAGCACTCAGAAGACCCGGAAGATTTGACAGGGAAATTGAAATCAAAGTTCCAGATAAACGAGGTAGATTAGAAATATTGCAAATCCATACCCGAAATATGCCATTAGATTCTGATGTCAATCAAGAAAAGATTGCATCTGTAAGCCATGGATTTGTTGGTGCAGATTTAGAATATTTATGTAAAGAGGCTGCAATGAAATGTCTGCGTAGGTTATTACCAGAGCTTAATCTTGAAGATGAGAAAATTAATCCTGAAGTATTAAATAAACTGGTTGTTACAATGACTGATTTTGAAAACGCAATAAAGGAAGTCATGCCATCGGCCATGAGAGAGGTATACCTAGAGTCCCCAGACGTTGAATGGGCTGACATTGGTGGATTAGATGAAGTCAAAAAAGAGTTACAAGAGGCAGTAGAATGGCCACTAAGATATCCTGACCTTTATACAAAATTGGGCCACTCTAATCCTAAAGGAATTTTGATGCATGGTCCATCTGGGACTGGAAAAACGATGCTTGCTAAAGCAGTCGCAACAGAATCAGAAGCCAACTTTATCAGTGTCAAAGGACCAGAATTGTTATCAAAGTGGGTAGGAGAATCAGAAAGAGGAATCCGAGAAATCTTTAGACGTGCGAGACAGGCAGCACCCTGTGTTGTTTTCTTTGATGAGATCGATTCTATTGCTCCAGTTAGAGGTCTGGGTGGCGATAGCATGGTAACCGAAAGAGTTGTTTCTCAACTTTTAACAGAATTAGATGGAATTCAAGAATTAAGCAGTGTTGTCATAATTGCTGCGACTAATCGTTCAGACATGATAGACCCAGCTTTGCTAAGACCAGGTAGGTTTGACAAGATCGTGTACGTTCCGTTACCTGATAAGGCTACTAGGAAGAAAATTTTAGAAATCCATGTAAATGAAAAGCCTATTTCCGAAGTGGTCGATTTTGAAAGAATTGCCGAACTTACTGATGGATTCAGCGGTGCCGATGTATCTGCCGTAGCCAACACTGCAATATCTCTAGTACTGCATGAATATCTTCAAAAATATAGCAGTCCAGAAGATGCTGCAAAACATGCTTCAGAAGCACATGTGACTATGAAGCATTTTGAGGATGCTGTAAAGAAGATAAAAACTCAGAGAGATAGTAAATCAGGTGAAAAAGTTACCGTACCATATTATAGATAATTTTTCCATTTTCTTCTGACATTTATTTTTTTTATTACTTGAAAAAAACTATAATCTTGCAATTTTTATTTACTTTTTATAACTGTTATTATAAAATATTTAACTTACAGAACAAAATAAAAATAATTTTTGGGGGCAATGTTTTTAAGTTTAATCTCTTTGAATAAATTTCACAAAAAGAATGGTTGAAAATGTAGTACAGATTATTCAAAACAAAAAATCATTGTCAAAGACAAATCGTTTTATTACAAACGAGGAGATAAATCAGTTAGTCAAGGAACACGGCACTCCTTTATATTTAGTAGATGAAGGAACATTGCATGAAAAGGTTTTAGAACTTAGGAACGCTTATAAAAAATTTCATGGTCATGATGTAGAGATTGCATATTCAATTAAAGCCAATTTTAATCCATCTATTCTAAAAACATTCATGAAGGATAATATCACATTCGATCTTACATCCCTTGGCGAATTGTTCTTCATTAGAGAACTAAAAATTAATCCTGAGAATATTATCTATACGAGCGTAACAGAAGAATTGGAAGAGTACAAACAGGTATTATCTTACGGTGTTAAGAGAGTTGTAGTTAGCTCATACTTTGGATTAATTAATTTATCCCAGGCTGCCAATATTGTGGGTGTTATTCCGAAGGTAATGGTGCGGATAAATCCTGAAGTGGGTGTTAAAGCCGAGGTACGCGCATCTTACAAAAATGGCAAGTTTGGAGTTCCTTTAAATGGTGGAAAGGTTGATTCGGCATATTATATAGTTAAATCAATATTTAGCAGCCGTCCGAATCTAGAGTTTGAGGGATTTCATTTTCATCTTGGATCTCAAATTACAAACTTTATATGCTATGTTAATGCCCTGGAAAGATTACACTCACTTTTAAACAAACTTAAGAAAGAGATTCCCAATTTTTCATTCAAGACTTTGGATATCGGAGGTGGAACCCCGGTTTTCTACAACGAACCCGTTCCTACTCCACAGGAAATGGCTTCTATATATTTAGATAAATTGAATAACTTGGTATCGTATCATGGTAAATTTACACTAATGATAGAAAGTGGTCGGTTCCTTGTGGCAGAATCTTCTCTGATGGTTTCAAAAATAGTCAATACCAAAGAATACAATGATCACAAGATAGTGATTTTGGATACCGGTTATCATTTATTGTTAGATGCTGCATTGCTCAAGCAAGAATATCCACAAGAAATCGTATCAAATAAGAGTAACAATAACCATCTCTACTTTTCATCAAATTCTAACAAACAGTATACAGGAAAGAATATTCAGCTTGCAGGACGATTGTGTGATACATTTGATGTTTTTCCAACATCAAAATTATCTGATTTATCGTATGCAAATATAGGCAATTACGTTTTGTTTTACAATGTCGGCGCATATTCTCTGGTTTTTAACATGCCCTTTCATTGTCAGACTAAACCACCAGTACTAATGAAAACATGCGACGGTGATATAAAATTAATAAGAAAAGGCACCACCTTTAACGATCTGTACATAGAAGAAGGCGGATTAATTTCTTAATTTTATTTATACATACAGTTGTGTATACATACAGGTGTTTGGAGAGTTGATGATTTTATTTGACAAAAGATACTAGAGTTCATATTTTCGTTAGCGGAAAAGTTCAGGGCGTTTATTATCGTCAGAACACACTACAAAAGGCACAAGAATTAGGCATTTTTGGCTGGGTCAGAAATTTGTCGGATGGACGAGTGGAATCTGTGATGGAGGGCAGTAGAGCTGATATTGATAAAATGTTGGCCTGGTGTAAAGAAGGTCCCCTTGGTGCCAAAGTAGAAGAAGTTAAATTCATTGATGAACCATATAAAAATGAATTTTCGACTTTTGATATAATCAAATCCCTCTAATTGTAATCATACACGCACTCACCCATCCACCCATTCACCCACACACGGGCACACATTTATCGTCGCGTGAGTGATTATTTTTTTATTGCTGTAGCAGCAACAATCATCATCTTTTTTTATAAAGGCCTTACCAAGATCTCATTTTCTGTTAGATATTTTTTAACTTCCTTTAATTTTGCCTTATTAAAATGAAATAATGAAGCAGCCAATGCAGCGTCAACTTGCGTATTTTTGTATACCTTTAGTATATCGTCAACTGAACCGCAACCTCCGGACGCAATAACTGGAATATTTATTTTGTCACAAATTGCGTTAATCAACTCTATATCATATCCATTTTCTGTTCCGTCTGTATCAATACTAGTTAAAAGTATCTCTCCTGCTCCTAGCGTTTCTACTTTTTTTGCCCATTCAATAGCGTCAATCCCGGTTGCCTTTTTTCCACCAAAAATTTGAATTTCAAACCAATAATCCTTTCCATCCTTGGAAAACATGTATTTTCCTTTCTTATCAAAAGTTCTTTTTACATCCAAAGCAACTACTATGCATTGTTTTCCAAAAATACGCATTAATTCTTGTATCAACTCGGGGTTTACTACTGCTGCCGTATTGATCGATACTCTATCTGCACCACTTAGTAGCAGATTACGTGCATCTTCTAAAGTCTTGATCCCGCCCCCTACAGTAAACGGAATATTTATCACACTTGCTACGTTCTTTACAATATCTTTCATTGTTTCACGGTGTTCTTCTGCAGCAGTAATATCTAAGAATATCAATTCGTCTGCGCCTTCATCGCTATATTGTTTGGCTAGTTTAACCGGATCGCCAGCATCTTTTAACTCTTTGAAATTGATACCTTTTACAACTCTTCCTTTATTCACATCTAGACAGGGTATGATTCTTTTTGCTACTGTCATATCAGATCAATTCTTGGACATGTTCTATTTTCAGCTTCTTGTCATACAACGCTTTCCCTAAGATTACAGCATAGCAATTGACATTTCTTAACTTCAAGATATCGATAATATTACTTACCCCTCCGCTAGAAATTATTTTTATGTCCTTGAATGTGTTGTTTATCTTGACCAAAGTTTCTATATCTGGTCCTTCCAATGTACCATCTTTACCTATGTTGGTCAACAAGAACTCATTGATTCCTAATTCTTTGTAAAATCTTATCGCATCAAATAATTTTATGCCCGAAAATTCTTTCCATCCAGATATCATAACATTTTCCTCATTGTGATCGACAGAAATTATGATTCGACTTAGCTTCTTTCTTGAAATTTTTTGTATAATTTCAGGTTGTTTGAAGGCAAATGTTCCGATTACAACTTTAATCTGTTTTTTGATGTCCAAGAGTCTGTTGATGCTATTTATAGTTCTAATTCCACCAGCCACCTGAACTGGAATGTTTACTGAATCTATTATTTTTGATATTAGTTCGCTATTGTTTTTGCCAATATTCAAAGCTGCATTAAGATCAACTAAGTGTAACATATCAACGCCCTCAGCTTCCCATTTCTTTGCTACTTCTAACGGATTGTTGTCGTATACCGTTTTGTTCTCAAGTTTACCGTTAACTAATCTGACCACTTGACCGTCCAACAGATCGATTGCTGCAATGCTTTTCATTTTGACCTTTTACAAATTTTTACAAAGTTTTTTATCATTTTTTCGCCTACCGTGCTTGATTTCTCTGGATGAAATTGCGTACAATATATGTTGTTAATCTCTATGGAAGCTGGAATATTTATTCCATAATTTGATTTTGAAGTGATTATGTCGCTATTCTTAGGCATTGTATAATAAGAATGTACAAAATAAACCCATGATCGGTTGGGCACACCCTCAAATAATTTGCTATCTTTACTTGTTATCTCCAAGCAATTCCATCCGATATGCGGTATTTTTACCAATTTTTTGGGTAAAGATAATACTTCTCCTTTTATTATGTCCAGTCCTGCCAGCTTTCCCTCCTCACTTTTTTCAAATAACATCTCCATTCCTAGGCATATTCCCAATATGGGAGTGTTTTTTTCTATAAACTTTGAAAATCCTGATTTACATTTATTTATTGATATGATTGCCGGATCAAAATTTCCAACTCCGGGCAATACTATTCCGTCTAAATCGTCTATTGAACTATCAGAATCGAGATCATTTGTTACGGATACTTCTTCTGCCCCATTTCTTTGCAAAGATGATTTCAAACTAAAAATATTTCCAGCACCATAATCAAATATTGATATTTTTACCATTAATTACATCAATCCTTTAGTAGTAGGAAGTTCTCCCCCTCCGTTGTCTGGATCTATTTTTATTGCACTTCTCAATGCAACCGCGGTAGCTTTTATAGCGGATTCGATTTTGTGATGATCATTTGCGCCATAATGTACAGTTATATGCATGCAGCACTCCAAATTCCCTATAAATGATTGAAAAAAATGGATGATATCCTCTTGTGAGATGTCCTCTATCTTTTCTCTATCTAGTTTCAAGTCAAGATGACTGTATTGTCTCTTTATCAAATCTATTGAAACGCTTGAAACTGCTTCATCCATGGGAATTGTAGCATTTCCAAAACGGTTTATCTTTTCTCTTTTGCCGAGGGCCTTATCAACTGCTTGACCCAGTACAATTCCAATGTCTTCTATCAGGTGATGTTTAATACCGTCCTCGCTCTTAGCGTTTAATTGAATGTCAATTTTGCTGTGTTTTGAAAATGAAATTATTATGTGATCCAAGAAGTCAATTCCGGTATTTATTTTTGAAATTCCCTTTCCGTCTAAATCAATCTTAGCCACGATGCTTACTTCTTTTGTCTTTCTTTCTATCTCGCTCGTGCGCTGAGGATCCTCTACAATCACTATTTGAATTTAATTTTTTGTAATATTTAATATATTTGGTAAATCATTAACATTTTCTATAATTAAATCAGCATTTTTTGACCTTAGTATTTCCTCTTTGATTTTAGACAAGTTGTTTTCACAAGCCTCGTGGGTGGCAGTGGTGGTGTTGTTGTCATCATGCTCGCTCTCACTACTAATATTTCTGTCAACTCCTTCCCCATATACTCCACAGAAGAATACCTTGCTCTTTTTGTTTACTTGACCATTAAAATTTTCAACCATCAAGAGATCTGCGATAGAGTCACCGACATATAAGGCACTTTTTAATCCTAAATTATCCAATACCCTGTGGAGAGAATATGCATTTGGTTTAGAAAATTCTCTTTTTTCGTCTTCCAAAAATATACAGGCGTTGTCTTTGAAATATTTCATGAAATTGCCTAAAGTAAAATAAGAGGCAACTTTGCTTCGACCAGAAATTAGGCCTAAATTTCCATTGAATCTTTGTGAAAGCTTTTTGATCGTCTCCTCTTTAATTATGAGTATATCGTTGCTAATCAGTGGTTTTTCAAAATAATATCTTGATTCCCTATCGAATCGCTTCTTAAAGAGAACTGGACCATAAAATATTTCATTAAAGAGTGTTGAGATCACGTTTTCATCATTACCATCATCATCATTTTTTGCTGCTGCATGGCCTGGATAGCTTAATTCGTTTATTATAGTTCGTATGTCACCCATACTCTCCAATTCTTTTTCTACCGAATCCTTGCCTTTGTCATCGAGTTTTTCTACCACTTTGTCAAAAGTTACTAGAGTTTTTTCTATATTCATTTTATTTATCAGAATACAGTGTAATATGATTAAGATAATCGCATACGCAGTATCAATGTCGTTATTAAAACCACCTGTATTTCGAAGTTTTGAGATTAATTTCTCAAATGGAAATTCGTTTGAAATTTTGATGTCGTAACTATCTTTTAGAATTAGTTGAACTGTTTTTATTATGGCCTCGTTATAAGATCTCCTAACATCCACCAATACGCCATCTATATCAAAGATAATAGCTTCACACTCATCTATACCATTGGACAAGTTTTAAATCTAAATGAAATTTAATTATTAATAACTGTATGAATTAGATATATAGAGGTAGCAATTACGATCAGTATAGTATATTAATATAGTATAATCAACGATATAAGTTATATATTACAATCTTCTATAATATTATGTGAAATATCGGAATAGGACCGAAATAATTTCTAATATTCTAAATGCCGCCAATGGGGGAATTTCTAAAACTAAAATCATGTACAAGGCATTTCTTTCTTATGCTCAAATCAAAGAATACTTGCCTATATTATTAGAGAATAACTTGTTAGAATTAGGTCCTGACGGTAAATACCGAACAACTGAAAAGGGTATTCGATTCTTAAAGATGAACGAGGAGATCCAAGAATTAATAGAATCAAAATCACTTCAAGATGATTTTACCTAACTGCATCTATATTTTGTGATTATTGCAGTCAAACCTGAAATTAATAATTAATTTCTTGTAGTAGTAACCACACGCTTTTGTGATCAATATAGTCAGACTAACCAATAGTTTGTTATGGTATTAATTATATGATGCTATTATCAGAACTTCATCCAAGTACCATATTTCTGAATTTTGTCTTTACTGTTTGCATTCATCCGTCTATGCTTCAGGTGATTCGAAAGATAACTGTTGTTCACTTAATATTATAACATCGCCAAAGCCATATAATTCTGCTATAAAGGTAGGGGAAAGGAAATAATCCTATATCGTTACAGGTATTTTCCTTCAAAAGTAGAGATAATACTGATACCTCTATAATGGGTTTAGATACTATAGAAAAGATCGGGTGCCATTTAATTTTCCTGATAATACAAGATTCATTTCTTTTTTTAACAATTTGGGTGAGCTGTCAAAAGAAGTAATTGATAGTAGAATTCAGATGGTTATAATGTTAAACGCAAGGGCGTTGATACCTGCTATCGTCTCTCCTATGATGAGGTAATAAATTCAAATAAGGCTCCGCTTATGCTTTTGAAGCAATTGAGAAAATTCATAAATTCATATATTCAGGACCCTCTTCTTATTGTCTTTAGATAAGTTGAGATAACCTGGGACTAATTGCTTTTGCTCATTGCATCATATCTAACTATATATTTTCTAACTTATTTCTTAATTCTATAATTGACAGAAAAGATAATTGACTCTTTAGATTCAAATGAGAATAAAAGGAAGAACAGTTATTGCAAAAATTCTCAGAAAATTTTAAACAAATTCAGGGTTGATATCGGTAATGAAGCAAAAATAGTTACCAAAACCCAAGAATTTTTTGGAATTATTTTGCCTCGATATGAAACTTTTAGTGATAAATACATCGTCTTAAAATTGAAGAGCGGTTATAATATTGGTATTGAGGTTGACAATATTGTTGAAATAGTATCTCTAGAAAATAATCTTTCGTCTGCAAAATTTTCTTCAGTATTATCCACCAAAAGTTCAACTTCACTCTCTGTGCCCTCCTCATCACCATCATCACGACTAGAATCAAGCTCAAGGTCTACACATAATAAACTAGGAGGAAGTTCGAACTCCTTGCCCAAAATATTACTAATTAGCACTGGTGGAACCATTGCAAGCAAAATTGATTATAGAACTGGAGGTGTAACATCACTTTTGAGTGCCTCAGAACTGTATTCTGTTTTTCCTGAACTCGCAGAATACAGTGTTATTCACCCTGAATTTTTATTTAATGAATATAGCGAAAATATAACACCCGAGCATTGGACGTTACTGGCAGATAGAATATCACAAGCAGTTACTAAAGAACATTATGATGGTATTATTGTATCTCATGGCACTGATACAATGCATTACACTTCCTCTGCATTGAGTTTTGCTCTCAAAAATGTCCCAATACCCGTGATCTTGGTTGGCTCACAGCGCTCATCTGATAGGCCCTCTTCTGATGCATTTAGCAATTTAGTTGGTGCAATTCGATTTATAAAAGATGCAAAATATTCTGGAATATTCGTTTGTATGCATAGCAATACTTCAGACGATATAATTGCATGCCATATAGGAACTAGAGTAAGAAAAAATCATACAAGCAAACGTGATGCATTTAGATCACTTGATTCTCTTCCATTCGCTTTTATTGAGAACTCAGGAACACAGTATAATAAAGTCTTGCACAATGAAATAATAAATTACAAAGACACTTCAAAAGTTTTCGTATCAAAAACAGCATTTGACTCCAGAGTATTTCTTCTAAAATTCTATCCAGGTTTTAATCCATCATTTCTAGAAACTTTTTTGAATTTAGATTATAGAGTCATTATTATAGAGGGTACAGGACTAGGTCATATAAACAAAAAATGTTTTTCAATTATATCAAAACTTATTGAATCAGGAATTTTTATTTTTATGACATCTCAGTGTATATTTGGTCGGGTACAGATGACTGTGTACGATACAGGACGAGATCTTTTAGCATTGGGCGTTATTTCACTTTCAAATATGAGCTCTGAAACCGCTGTTGCAAAAGCAATGTGGGCTTTGAGCAATAATTCTGGAAAAGAGGATTTCATCAAGATCATGAAATCCGATTATGCAGAAGAATTTTCTGATATTTTGCCATTGATTTCTTCCACACAAGAGAGAGGAGAAAAGAAGAGGGAGTAGATGATGGAAAAGCAGAAGGAAAAGAAGGAGTAGGAGAAGGAGGCTTAGAACAAGTAAGATGAGTTTAAATCTTGACAAGTTGAATGTTAAAGTTGGATTTGAAATACATCAGCAACTAAATACATCGACTAAATTATTTTGTGACTGTAGTGGCAAGGGGTCAGACGACGAATATGATTTCGACTTTATTCGTGTCCTAAGACCCACTAAAAGTGAATTGGGAGATTTTGATAGGGCCGCTTTATTTGAACATGCCAAAATGAGCTCCATCAAATATTATTCTAAAATTGGGTACAGTTGCTTGGTGGAAGCTGATGAAGAACCTCCACATAATGTAAACTATGATGCACTTGAAACGGCATTACTGTTTTCCCTCGCCTTAAAATCTAATATTGTTGATGAAATTCACGTCATGAGAAAGTTAGTCATCGACGGATCGAATGTCAGTGGATTTCAAAGGACCATGCTGGTATCTACGGGTGGTTATTTGGAAGTAGAAAATTTTCAAAAAGTGGGTGTTCAGGGTATTTGCTTGGAGGAAGATGCAGCAAAATTAATTTCAACAACAAATCCGAAATTTAAGGAATACGGGTTAGATAGATTGGGAATTCCACTGGTAGAAATTGCACTTGAACCAGTTTCTGGGACTCCTGAAGATATTGTAAATGTGGCGCTGACTCTGGGTCGACTACTTCGAAGTAGTAAAAGAGTAACAAGAGGGATCGGAAGTATAAGACAAGACGTGAATATTTCAGTCAATGGAGGTCAAGTTGTAGAGGTTAAAGGAGTACAGCAACTCTCTCAACTTGTTAAGGTATTGGACTATGAAATAAAAAGACAGTACGGCATGATTAAGATCGCAGAGGAATTTAGTAATAGAAATATTGAAGATTCATTCATTGGAGATAAGGTTATAGATGTTACCTCTATTTTCATGAATTCTTCATCAAACGTCATAAAAAAAATCCTAAAAACTTCTGATCCCGTTATCAAGTGTATTCGTTTAAGAAAGTTAAGAGGACTTGTTGGTTATGAACCTGTCAAGGACGTTAGAATTGGCAAGGAGTTGGGTGAATTTGTTAGATTTTTTGGATTAGGTGGACTTTTTCATTCAGATGAGTTACCCCATTATGGAATCACAGCTTACGAGATCGAAAAAATTGAGAAATCTCTTGATATTCCTGTAGATAGTGACTTTGCCTTCATCATTATTGGAGGTAACAGAAACAGAATAGATAATTTGATTGATCCACTGATTAAACGGATAATCCAGTTTAAACTCGGTGTGATCGCCGAGACACGTGCCGTTACCTTAGACGGAACTACAATTTTTTCACGCCCCAGACCTGGTTCATCCCGTATGTATCCTGAAACAGATATCATGCCTATTCCAATCGAGCCAGAGTTGATTGAAAGATTAAAGGACAAAATACCGTTACCATGGAATGAATTGATTAAGCGAATTATGAAAAAATACGAATTAAATAAGAAATTGTCTGAACAAATATTTGATTCTGACTATTACGATTTGTTTGAAACTATAGTTAGAACTAAATCTTCTACTGCCTCTCCCACCTCTCGCTCTGCCATTACTCCTACATTTGTTGCGTCAAAACTTACTGAGGATATTGTAAGTCTTGCAAGAAATAATCTTGATAAAAGCCTCCTGACCGACGAAATGATTCTGGAGATTTTTGATAGACTCGAAAAGGGGCTTATTGCAAAAGAGTCGGTAATCTTAATTTTTGAAAAACTAATGAAAGGAGAAAGCGTATCAGTACAAAAAGCAATAAATTCTCTCAATTTGATCCAAATGAATGATACGGAACTATATTCACTTTTGGATAAACTATTTAATGATAATATCAATATCATAAAAGAAAAAGGTTCTAATTCTATGGGAGTACTTATGGGCAAAAGTATGGCAATATTAAGGGGTAAAGTAGATGGAAGTAAGATTAATGATTATTTAAAGACAAAATTAGAAACTTTTCTGAAAGATGAAACATCGAAGTAGTATGACTCGCCTACCAAAATCAATTAAAAGCCACTACATCGATTCATTTGAGACAAACTTGGAAAACTTGAGAACCTTTTTGCATCGTCGTAAAATTCCGAGGTACGAATCCGATGAAGTATGTTCGTTGATTTCCATGATTTATAATCAAAAAGTGGATTACATTTTGGCAACTTGTGAAGATGACTGGAGCAAATTAGAACCTTTCTCTTCTCCATTGATCATTTTTGTCCAATGTATGGGAGAACTGCTTGCTGATCAGGATCATCATAATATTTCATCAGAATGCCGACTTATTTTAAATTCATATACAAAAACATTAGAATCTTGGATGATTTAGTGATTAATATTCTTGTTTATAATTATTAATGTAATTGATTAAAAAAATATTTAGTGTGCGTGAGGCGGAGGTGCACTACCCTTTGATAATTCTTCGTTAAATGTTCCTGATGCTTTTTCATGGAATTCTAGTGCAGCTTGATCTACCTTTATTGCCTGAGGTGGACATACCGATACACATGCCATGCACCAGATACAATCATGTTCTCTAATTGGATCTGCTTTATCGGTGTAATCTTTTCTTTCTTCCTTTTCAGAAGAGCCAGTTCCTTCCCATACTTGATTTATAGCTTCTTTTGCTGGTACATCGTGTTCAGTTCTGTACCATTGAAATACTTGTACAGGACATGCTTCAATACATGCTCCATCTGCTACACATGAGTCCCAGTCGACTGCTACCATGGTCCCACTTATCCCTAATGGTCCCACTTCTTCTCCCTTTGCTTCAAATGCTTCTTTAACTTCTGAATTTTCTGATGCTTCTTTTAGTGAACCAGGACCCCATAAAAAGTGATAATGTTCACCGTCTGACATTTTTATCTTTCCAATTACCTGATTATTTGTTGGAAAATCTGGATCGATTGGCATATTTTTTCGCAGTGGTATTTGATCTTTAATATTATATAAATCATGTGTAGAGTTTCTTCGGAATTGTATTTCTATATGCATATAAATACATTGGCAGTTGTCTATCATACGTCTTTTGCCATTGGATATTATTCATTGTTGTTAGACAATAGTGAGGTAATTTCTAATACCTCATCAGGTATTTACCAGTTGAATATATTGATAAGCTGACGTTTTGTCATCAAATGCATAATGTACTTTTTGAAAGTTCTTTCTGAATTCTATTACATTTGTCCGAACCTTGGAGATGTCTTGCTTATCGATAACAACTTTTTTGATAAACGTCGCTATTTCTTGCATTTCATTTTCTTTCATTCCTAGTCGGGTTACCTCTGGAACTCCAATCCGTACCCCACTAGGATGAAAATAATTTCTACCCCCTTTAATATCGCCAGGAAGCAATTGTCTGTTTAAGATTATGTTGCATCTTTCTAAGTCTTTTTCAATATTTCCACCATCCCCATAATTTGAGACATCTACAGCCAGCTGATGCGATTCAGTGTATCCTCTCTTTTCTCCTAATACCTTAAATCCATGATTTGCAAGCGAATAGGCAAGCATCTTTGCATTTTTAATTACTTGTTTGGCATACTCCTCACCAAATTCTAGAGATTCCGCTAATGCAACGGCCTTGCCCGCGACGTGATGCAAGTGATGACTGCTTGTATTTCCTGGAAAAATCGCTTTTTTAATTGGCTCTGCATACTTTTCCGCAGAAACTATTATTCCTCCTTGAGGGCCCCATAATGTTTTATGCGAACTCATTGTCATAGAATCTGCACCCTCTCGTAAAGGATCCTGAAACTGTCCACCTGCGATCAAACCTGCAACGTGTGCACCATCATAATTTATGTAAATATTTTTATCATGAAGAAATTCTGATAATTCTTTAACGGGATGTGGAAATAAAAAGAGACTTCCGCCAAACATGGCTATTTTTGGAGGCCTCCCATCATCGATTAAATTGCTTATTTTCTTCTTAGTTTCTTCTACATCTATAGTCATATTTTCTTTGGAAAATGGAAAGTGTTCTATTACCAAACCGTGTACCAACCCTGCAGTCCCATAGTGTTCCCTTTTACCGTGCGAAATATGTCCTCCTGTAGGAATTGAGGAGGCTATCATGGTATCTCCTGGATTTGAAAAAGCTGAATAAATTGCTAAATTTGCAACAACACCTGATGTAGCCCTGCAGTCTGCGAATTCGGCCTTAAAAACCGACCTTGCCAAATCATTGCAAATATTTTCAACTTTGTCTATGTAGGTGCATCCAGCATAAACTCTCTCTCCAGGCCAGCCTTCTGCGTATCTATTTCCAAAATCTGAAGCCACTGCTTCTCGGACGGCAGGACTAGGAATGTTTTCACTAGCTATAAGTGGGATTGAATTATTAAACCAGTCATGGTGTTCTTTAATCAACTTTAAAATGTCATTCTGTATTTCTTTTCCATTCAACACCTTTTTTTGGAATAATTACTTATATAAAATATCGTAATCTTGATAAATAGTAATATTTTAGGTATAATTTTTTAGGTAATTATAACAATAATTTTATACTACATGTATTTTATCTACTCATGCAGAAGGTTAATCAGATGGAAGGATATTGTGTAAAGTGTAAAGCAAAAAGAGAAATGAAAGATGAAAAACAGGTAACAATGAAAAACGGAAGACCTGCCACCCAGGGTATATGTAGCGTATGTAATACGAAAATGTTCAAAATAGGAGGATCTAAAAAATAATAAAAAATAATGAACATTTTGATAATTCCGATGATTAAAGTCGATATTTTTATTATTTTGAGCATATCTGAGTGTCTGCAAACTCCAACCTAGGCTAATTAATTCGTATCAATAATGATAATGCAATCACAGTACAGTCACTATATATACAGTTGTTAAAATTTTTATATTTGATAACTTTTATTTTTTGTACAGTAATGATGACAACCTTCTAGCTCTGAACTGTTATATATTAATCAGTAATGCTTTATAGAATTCATGAAGGGCACGTCCACAACAGATTTTGATAGGCCGGATTGGGATACGTACTTTATGATACAAGCCTTTTTAGCCAAACTTAGAGCAAATTGCCTTACAAGGCAAATCGGAGCAGTTATAGTTAAGAATTATAGGCAAATATCAACCGGTTACAATGGTACTCCTTCGGGCTTTACTAATTGCTATGAAGGTGGGTGTAAAAGATGTTCTGATAGGGTAAAAGGCGCAATTAAATCGGGAGAAGGTCTTGAGCGATGTATATGTGTGCATGCTGAGGCTAACGCAATAATGCAGTGTGTTATGTTTGGAAATGCCGGCAGCACTAAAAATGCCACTCTGTATTCTACTCTTTCACCATGCATAGAATGTAGTAAGATGGCGATTACAGTTGGAATTGACAGAGTTGTTATATTGACTCGGTATGCCGAGGACGGGACTGCTATACTAAAGCAGGCTGGGGTAAAGATCTTGGAAATGGATCCGTCAAAATTAGAATCTTGGATTGAAAAAATGTTCAAATAATTGTGAAATGGTACTTTTACTACAAATCAGTGAATAATTTGCATTAACTGTTTAAAACTCTAAACTAATAAGAACAAAACAAAAAAAAATAAAAAAATTAAGGAACTGATCTGCTGTAGAGTTTTCCTTCTAGTGCTAGTTTGTACATTTCTGCTACGTATGGGTTTCTTGCAGGCGTTTCCGCACCCAGCTCCACCAAACGTGCATATACCCTAACTACATAGGCCAAAGCACCCATAAATGCTACTACTACACCCATGTTAAACATCCAGTGGTTTGGTACAGAGAATATCTCTTCAACAAACCAAAAGTGCCACATTTCATTGATACCTATAGTAAACATGGTTGCCAAGTAACCGATAATGGTGATCTTTAGACCAGTATTCATTGAATTGTTTGGTCCTCGAAGTACTGGAACTCTTCTGTCATACATTGCAACAAATCCCCAACCTAATGGAAGTGCAATAAAGTGACTGTACAACCACCAGTGAGCTGGTGTAAATGCACTATCTCTAATTGCTGTTTGGTGTAGTGATCCATCAACAAAGTTATCTACTTCTACTGATGCAGCAATAGATCCTAGCATGATGACCATCAGATAGATCTTTTTTAGTCTTTGAATTTCAACTTCTTTTGGAATTAATGCTGGCATTTGGGCCATAATCTTTCTTCAACATATCTTCCAGATTTAGGTATATAAGATATTAAGTATAAAAGTTACAAATGCAAATAGGACAATATATAGAAAATACTATTCTTATATGTCAATAGTATAGAAATTATATAAAAGTGAACAAATAATGGATATTGTGAAGTAAAGCATAGCTGATTAGCGGGAGTGATAAAAAGGTCCAAACGATAAATAATTAGTTATCTCTAAATTGAGATGTTGGATCCATTCATCTTTTTTGATCTGGGACAAACTTTGATTGATGAATGGAGTTTTGTAGCCTATTTTGATAACCTGTTGTTTAAGACTCTCAACGACTATGGTGCAAGAGTAGATCGGAGAAACTATACTGCACTGAGAAATAATTTAATTCTGGATAGAAAGTTTGGAACTTCTGGATTTTTGGAACTGGTCCCTCTAATATCTAAACTAATTCTCCCCCGTGGATATGAATCAACGATTAACGATGTTTTGATGGAAGATTTACTACGTAACAAGAGAGAGTTAATCAAATTGTTCGACGAAGTTCCTAAAATAATTCCGCAGTTGTCCAAAAAATATTCCCTGGGAATTATTAGCAACAATTCATCAGGTTCTGCAAACCTGCTACGAAGACATGATCTCGATAAGTATTTTGATGTGGTGTGCTTGTCTGAAAATATCGGTTTTAAGAAACCGGATCATAACATATTTCAAAAGGCACTGGCTGATGCAAATTTAAGTATCAATAAATGCATAATGGTCGGAGATAGATTAGACATAGATATAATGCCAGCTAATGAGCTTGGGATGAAGACTATTCGTACTCTGAATTCTTTGTACAAAATTCAAAGAGCTAGAAATGAGAAGGAAACACCGCTATTTACAATAAATTCTTTAACAGAATTACCTGAGATATTGTTACGCATTGGTTAGGCCGACTCTATCAATTTCGATATGTTTTTCCAGTGGTCATCAAGCTCGTCTGCTGGGATATTTTTCTTGTCAAATAATGAATGAATTGACCTATTTCTTTCTGATTCAGAAGCTGGAATAATGTGTACATGGAAATGGGGAATCTCTTGCCCTGCGTCCCTCCCATTATGAATGCTTATTAGTGATGAACTACCATCCATCGCCTTTTCAATTTTATCAGTCAAAAAATGTAGTGCACTAAAAATATCACTATTTTCGCCAATGCTTAGATCCTGAATTTTAGGTCTGTGAGTTTTAGAAATTAAAAGCGAATGACCTTTTCTTAAGGGAAACGCATCTAAAATCGCAATTGAATGTTCAGTTTCATATATTTTTCTGGTCTTTATGTTACCTTTTATGATTTCACAAAATACACACTTGTTTGGACTCATCATATTTATTCCTAAATGTGCTCATAATAATAAAAGATTACAATATATTCTGATTCACCAAGATTAATAAAATTGAACTAAAAAGGATATGACATGAATAAAACATCAATTCATGAGAGGCCTTTAGTTACAATTCTGATGAACGAAAATATTGCCAAGAGTTTAAGCGATCCTCATAGGCTAAAAATTTTGGATTTTCTTTACCATAGAAATCTGTCGACTAGAAATCTGTTTGATTTATTAAAAAAAGCTAAATACGATATAGCCATGACTACCTTGAGACATCATATATTAATACTGAAAAAAAATGGTTTGATAAGTATCCAAAGAAAAGAAGAGGTTAAAGGGAAATTGGTAAAGTACTACAAATCCAATGTAAAGATGTTAGTATATGAAAATTTTCCATTTGTGACCTTTGCACGAGATAGTAAGGAAATTGTCAACTTGTTATATCCAAAACTCTACAAAGTTATAAAAAAAATTATCATAAATGAAAAGGATTTGATCTCCACTATTTTATCTGATGTTAAATCAAGATGCAAAATATGTAGAACTTATCACTACGCGGAATTTTTACTTTTTATGGTTTTTAACATGGTTATAGCAAAAGTATTGCGAAAATTACTCAAGACAGTTTTGTCCCCAACGGTATAGTTTTTGGTTTCGATTATAGCGGTTGTTATAAAGCAAATAACGGCACTAATAATGCTATTTCAAATCAGGCAATCCCAGATCCTCTTTTTTGAGATTGCAAACATTATTTTAAAATACTAAAAAGTTCTTAAATTATCTAACTCATGTCCCCTTTTCTTTTACTTAAGAATGTAAATAAGATCTTCCCTATTCATAGAAATTTGTTTAGTTTTTTTTCAAAGTCCAATCATATTCGAAAAGTAATAGATAACGTATCATTGGAGGTGGGCGCAGGCGAAGTAATGGTTCTAGCTGGCGAATCTGGATCCGGAAAAACAACTTTGGCCAAGCTCATAATGGGATCACTAACACCAGACAGCGGCACGATCTACTTTGAAGGAAATGATGTTCAAGTTTTGAAAAAGAAAAAAAAGTTTTATTCATTGATACAAATGATCCATCAGGATCCTTATAGTTCGCTTAACCCGCATCTCAAGGTTAAAGATATAGTTATGGAGCCACTAAAAATACATGATAGAGGATCCAGTAGTAAGGAAGAAAAAATAGAGCAAGTACGTATCGCTTTACGTAGAACTAAACTTGAACCAGTAGATGAATTTTTAGATAAATATCCGACAATGCTCTCAGGGGGACAAAGACAGCGTGTTTCTATTGCACGGGCTATTGTAAAAATTCCCAAGTTAATTATCGCTGACGAACCAGTTTCCATGCTGGATATTTCTGTTAGAGCCGAAATCTTATCATTGCTTAATGATTTGAGGAAATCTCTGAATATTTCTATTATATATATTACTCATGATCTCGCTACTTCTAGATTTATCGGTGACAAGATTGGAATAATGTTTGCAGGAAATATTGTGGAATATGGGGATATCGATGAGGTATTACACAACCCACTTCATCCATATACTTGGATGTTACTTGATGCCGTTACATTTGCTTCTACTGAATCCAAATTCTACAAGACTTTCTCTGGCTCGAATACTTCTGCTGCTGCTTTGCCATTAAAAGGGTGCAAATTTTACAACCGTTGCAAATTATCTTTTGCTGATTGCACCCAAGATATCCAACAATTTAATATCAATAAGAAGCATGCTGTTTCATGTTTTTATTACAAAAATGTCGTTACCAACCTAAACTAGAATAATCTTAAAATTTCGATTCTCTTGCCAAGAATACTTTTAGAGTTATCAAATCACTGTGCTTCCACTTTTACCTTGCTAGGATGATTATATTTTACCACTTGAGATATTCCGTTCTTTGGATAAACTCCAAAGATTAGATCTGATTTAGCAACTGTAGAATCTTTAAGGGTTACCATTATTATCTGGTTATTTATGGATCTTAGCATTAATATTTTTGATAACCTGTCAGTATTTTGAGCGTCGAGGTGAGCATCTACTTCATCCATCAGATAAAAAGGGGATGGTTTAAGGGA
This sequence comes from Candidatus Nitrosocosmicus sp. FF01, assembly GCF_047711275.1. NCBI lineage: Archaea > Thermoproteati > Nitrososphaerota > Nitrososphaeria > Nitrososphaerales > Nitrososphaeraceae > Candidatus Nitrosocosmicus > Candidatus Nitrosocosmicus sp. FF01. The sequence goes on from NZ_JBLNIG010000002.1 coordinate 529,924, forward strand.
CTGCAAGGCTAGGAGAAATACTATAGCTGCCATTGTCTTCTCACCACCAGATAAGGAGGTAGATTCTCTTGCAGGTTTGTTGGGAAACTGTACCATCAACAGGATTCCTCCCGAAAAAATATTTTCCGGATTTTCTAGTTCTAACCAAGCGTTACCACCTGTAATATCAGAAAAAGTCTTTCTTATATCTTCATCAACCTTTCTAAAAGCATCTATGAATTGATTTTCTTTTTCCTTTGCTATCTCCTCAATGAAACCCACGATTGAATTTCTCTCTTCCTCAAGTTGATTTCTTTTGTCGGATAATCCCCTATATCCTTCTATTATTTCCAAATATGTTTCGTCTGCCCTAAAGTTAACTTGATCTTTGATACCCTCAAATTCTTCTTTTAATTCACGATAAAGTGTATCCACATCAAAACTTTCCAGCAATGTTTTGTGACCCAATCTTGCAAGTTCATTACTCTGATTTACAAATTGATTTTCTAAATCCATGATATCTTTTCTCAGAAATCCTAGGTCTTTATCTAATTGATTTAATTCTCGACTAGTACTTTTCTCTTGCTCACTCAGTCTTTTGTTTATATTTTCATACTCTTGCAATTTTGTATACGTTAAACTAGATGATTGTATTATTTCATCCTCTTTTTCTCTCAAAATTTTCATTTCTGACTCAATTCTTTGGCTTTCTAATATGGCCTTATCCAAGAAATTTTTCTTCTCAATCTTCTCGACTTGTAGGCTTTCATATGCCTCTTTGGCTCGGTTGTATAAACGTGAATTACTTTCCAAATTGTTTGCAGTCATGGATTCTGTCAGCTTTAGCTGATTTAGTTTGATGTTAAGAGATTCCATTTCTGCAACAATTGAATTTTTCTCCTCTTCTATCTTTTCTATACCTTTATGATCTATTCTTTCTTCTATTTCTCTTATTAGTAAATTGAGCCTTTCAATGGTATTTATTATGATTGTGAATCTCTTTTCAAAATATTTTAAATCAAGGAAAAGCTTGTCAAGAAATGAACTGTGTTCTGCATTTAAAGTATAAAGTCGATTTAAATTCTTTTGATTTGTAGATATTACATTCTCTGCTTCCTTTATTTTCTCTATGATATTGGATCTTTCGTGATCGTAATTATCAAGTTCTTTTGATTTGGCGATTCTTAATTCATTGAGATCATTTAGTTCTTTAACTCTTAGCTTGGTCAATTCCCTTAACTTTTCTATATTTATTTTTAGATTTTCGATAGAATCAGAAAGTAACAAGTCCTTTGTAATATCTGCAATCTTTGAACCATAATCGAATTGCATCAGAGATAAATCCGGGAAAAAGATTTCTCCAGTTATCGATACTGCTTTAAATCCTTTTTTAGATAGTATATAGGCGGTCAATGGATTCTTTGTGAGTATTATATTTCCAAACAAGAATTCTGACAAGTATGGTATCTTGCTAGATACAAAGTCTGATAGAACCCCTAGAACTGATGGATTATCTTCTACGTTTCTTATTCTATCTACTACAAGCAATTCCTGTGGAATGATTTTTAAAAAATTTATTCCCTTGTTTTTGGAAAATTCAGCAAGTGTGATCATACTTTTGATATCTTTGACTACTATTGATTTCATCCATTCGTTTCCTGATGCTATTACGGCCTTTTGATATTTTTCGTTCCACGTTAGTAAATTAAATACGTATCCTATTACTCCTAGATTCTCAAAATCTTTTGATAAAGTTGCAATGGCATAGTCTTCTGTCAAACTATTCTTTGCAAGTTTGATCTTTTCATCATATTTTATGATTACTTTATCTGCATTTTCTATAACCGACTTTGATGTATTTGTCTCTTTGTTCATTTTTAGAAATTTTTCCTCAATTTTTTCTTTTTCACCCCTAAATGCATTTAATTCCTTGTCCATGAGGGTAATTTTTGATCTTGAATTACTTACTATCCTTTCAATTTCTTTATTTCTTGCAAGTATTTGAAATATTTGTGAATCGTTCTCTTTTATCTTTGATGAATCGTTCTTAATGTTCTCTTCTAATCTGGCAATGTTTATTTCGATTTTGCCCTTTATAGGTATCAATTTGTTTATTCTATTTATCAAGAAATTCTTTTGATTTATATCATCCGAATTTGATTTCTTTATTTCATTAAATTGCTTATTTTTCGCCTCCAGTGAATTTCTCAGATTAATTTGAGTCTCTTCTAAAGAACGGATTTCTGGTTCGATCTTTTTGAGTTGGAGCTGAAGTTCATTAATTTTCTTCTGATGTGTTTCCTGTTCAATCTTATTTGATTTTTCATTCTGTACAATCTGATTAAAATGATATTCTGCTTCCTTAAGAGCGGATCTTGTCTTTTGATATTCGAAGTTTGCCGCCGATAGTTTCTTTTCGTGCATCATTTTCTCATTGGTAGAGGCGTTTGCTTGAATAAGAAACTGTTCCTTATCTTTATTTGCATTTTCAATTTGTGAGCTTAATTCATCCAATTTTTTTGAAATTTCTATATTTTTCTCCTCCTTGTTTTTTTGCTCTTCTTTAAACTCTGCAATTTTATTTGTTAGGTTATTGAGACTTCCAGATAATCTAATAGCCTTTAACCTGTTAATTTCTGATTCTATTTGCGAATATCTATGTTGATAGTTTCTTTCCTCTTCTAACTCATCAATTCTGTTTCTAACCTCGCCCATTTTGGCCAAAGCTATTTCTAGCCTTCTGTCTGATTCTTCCAGTTGCTTATAGGCTTGCTCTTTTTTTTCATCAAAATACGATAGCCCGATGATATCTTCTATGATTTTTCTCCTATCTTCTGAATTGAGTTCGGAAATCCTTGTGATCATTCCCTGCTGAACAATGTTAAGTTTATTGGGCGAAGCTACTACTATTTCCATTAGTTCTAGAATGTTATTTCTTGACACCCTTTTCTTATTCAGATAATATTGACTTTCACCTGTATTGCCTCCAGACATTTCTCTTGTAATGGTAACAAGATTGTCATCTATTGGGATCCCTCTATCCTCATTGTCAAATGTTACACTTACTTTTACCACTTTGTGAGGGTTATCACTAGCATCACTATCATGAAATAATGACTGAAACTTGTCTACTCGAAGAGCCTTTGGGCTATTCTCTCCTAGAGCGAATATAATGGCATCAAGGATATTGCTTTTTCCAGACCCATTTGGACCGGTCACTGCTATTAATCCCTTCTGAAAATTTAAAGAAATATTCTTTGAACCAAATGATTTAAATCCAAAAACATCTAATTTTTTAATATAAACCAAAATTATATTGTATTCCTATGGTCCTTTTCTTTATTATTTCTTTTTGTTTTTTAACTACTAATTATAGCTGTTACTGTTATTTTGGTGTAAATTTTGAATGGTAATTACTTTGACCCGCCTTAAATTGTTAGGTTTACTTGAACCATCTGAATTGGGCAAAAATGTATCACTTGACTCAAGTATCTTGTAGTCGTGAGCTGGTATGAGGGAAATTATTTTTTCAAAGTCTACATTATCGTCTACAACAATCTGAATAGTCCCGCCATGATTTAATTTTGAGCTATAAGAATGAAGCAAGTTCTTCAAAATTCTTTCCTTATTCACAGTTTTTCTGGATTTATCATAAAAGATAGTAACTATGAAATTATCCACAGATTTATCTTTTATAAAAGGAAGGATATTTTCGCTGTTACCGGGCAATATTTCCAAGTTGTTGATTTGAATACCGGATAGTTTTGCTTGTGTATTGATTATTTCTATTTTGTCTTTTACAATACCGATGAAATATTCGTTCCTTTTCTTTAGAGCATTATTTATTAAAAAATCACAACTACTTGTCTTTACGTCTATGTTTATTTTTTCATACTTTGTTTTGGCATCTAAAATTAGATTGTTTATTTTATTGGCTGGGTTACCTTCATGAAAAAATTGGTACACATTATCCCATTTTTGCCTAAATACGTCTGGAAAATTCTTTCTTGTTATGATTTCTTTAAATAGAGAACCTTCTGAAAATAATGATAAAAATCTATCAGTTCTAGAAACTGCCTCAACTATTGGAAAATCTAATTCTTCATATAATTTAACTACTCTGTTCCAGGCTAGGAGAGGGTCTGAACTTAAATATGTTACCGATAAATCTGAAAGTGATAGAATTTCTGCGATCAAATTGATTTTTTCTACCGAAATCTCTTCACTATCTATTTCCTTTAGCAACTGATTAAAACTGTTATAAGCCTTCTGGTTAAATGGATAATCTGTTCTCCAGATTAGAGCTTCAACTATTTTGCTTTCGACATTGACTTTTCTGTCCGCAAGCATTTCTGGATGCGTAGTTGCGAACTCCTGCGGAGGCAATAATGAAGACTCGTATTTTCTGAAAAATCTGATGAATTCATCATTTGTCAACATAAAATATGCATCATGAATTCTTGTTCTCTTTAATTCCGCTATGGTGCTTGAAACTGTAGGTACTCTTGAATATCTTAATTCATAATGAGATGTGCCAATTACAGGATCGTAGTCATGCAGCAAAGCAGCCACCACCATTATTTCAAAGTCTTTACTAGTGATGGTATATCCATGTATTTCCTTTGGTAACATATTGAGGCTCATATACGTGACCTCTAGTGAATGGTGTAAGTTGTGATATTCACTTGAGCCTTCCCCCAAACCCAGCTTTTCATACTCTTTTTTTAGGAACTCTGTCAACGTATGCAGTTTATCAAGGGACATTTCATTGATTCCCACTGCTTTTGATTTTATTAGAATTGATTCGATTAAGTAGTCTAAAGTTAAACCCGACAAATTTTCATTTGTGTATTGAATTTGTCTCTTTTTAGCACCAGGGAGGATATCTTTTGCTTTGTTATATACTATTCGTATTGGGAGACTTTTGTTTAAATAAGTATAGAAAGATGTGAGTATATTTCCTGTATTCTTAAGTACGGGTTTTTCTTTAAATAGGATTTCGTCAATTATTTGGGGAATGTTCTTATTAACGTTAGATATTTTATTCGTTATTGTATTTATTTCCACCTGAGAGAACATATTAAATCTCTTGTATTCTGTATTTAATACCAGCCACTGTGGTATCATGACTTTAAAAACTGTGATTGAATTATCGTCTACTAATGATCTTGTGTTCCTAGACATCGACCCTATATTATTGGTATATCGTATTATTATGATAACGTTCCCTTTTCCTTTATTAAATGAGAGGCTGGCATCCTTTACTACTTGCAATTTTACATTCTTGTTTATTTTTTGTAACTCTAAGAGCATCTTCCAATATTTACCCTTATCGAGCCAATGCGGTACTTCGTTTTCTCTGTCCCAGAAATCTACCAAACGGTGATATGCATAACCTTCTTCTGGCTGGTTTGTTTCTGGATTCAAGGTTTCGCAATCATATTCTCCGATGAGCGGGTCCAATTTACGACTAGCGTGCCATGTATCTCTGACTAATTTAGTACCATACTCAAACTGTGTGTGCGCCATCAGACCCCATACACACCCCAATGCACTGGTAATCGAAAATAACAAATTTATCCAATCCTTGTTCCAATCAAATTTCTCATTCAAAAAAAGGTCAGACAATAGTGGGATGGCAAATATACCTGTGCTAATCATAGAGGTAAAAGATAAAGCAATAAAAAAATATGCAGCATAATCGTAATGAGATAGATTAAATGTCCATTTTTTAGACTTTATGGTAGAATTACCTTCTACAGTCAATTAACTCCACACCCAATTGGAAATCGGGCACCGTCTAATTTTCCATTTATTGATATTTAATTTAATTTATCCCTCTTTCTATTTTATGAATGTTATTTTTAAGATCTCTGCTTTAATGCTAAGAATAAAGTGACTAGCTGTTATTATCATTATTAGGTCAAGGTCAAAAGCTACATCATCAATATGATAGGAAACAAAGACCAGATGTATAGGGAACTAGTAAACATCCATCTTTCTTGCCTTATTTTCAACATTGTTTATAATGTTCTTTGAAGCTGAAAGCTGAGTTTGAGGATTAAAGATAACTTTTAGTTCCTCTTTGCTAATATTATCAGTGATTTCAGGTTCACTTATTAGTGCATCATAAAAATGCTTGTGATTTTCTGCTGCATTAAAGGCTATGGATTGGATACTCCTATATGCCTTAACCCTTGGAAGACCCTTTAATATCAATCCTTGAAGAACAAACTCTGCAAATATTTGACCGTTTGTTAATTCAATATTCTTTTGAATTTTGTCTGTATTTATTTTCAATCCCGATATGATTTTTACCATCGTACCTATCATATCGTCGATTAAAATAGATGCCATTGGAATTATGAAACGCTCGTTAGCAGAATTTGATAGATCCCTTTCATGCCATAATGCAATATTTTCTAAAGAAACATTTAGATTTGATCTAATAATTCTGGCCAAAGAAGAAATCCTTTCACTCTTTATAGGGTTTCTTTTTACTGGTACTGCACTACTCCCCATTTGTCCTTTTTTAAATGATTCTTGAACCTCATCAATTTCAGTTCGTTGTAAATTTCTAATTTCAATAGCCATTTTATCAAGGGTGGAAGATACAAGCGTAATTATGAACATCATCTCCGCATACCTTTCTCTTTGAATTACTTGAGTAGCGGCCTCTGTAGGAAATAGGTCCAATTCATTTGCGACGACTTTTTGAACTTCGAGCGCTTTCTCTCTCATCAATGAACCTGTTCCAACTACCCCCAAGGTCTTACACAACAAGAATCTTTTTTTACCTTCGTTAATTCTCGTCAAATCATCTAGTAACTCGTTTGCCCAAATAGCAAATTTGAGTCCAAATGCAGTGATGCTGGCATGTTGTCCATGTGTTCTACCCACTGAAGGCAAATCCTGATATTTTCTCGCTTTATCCAGCAATTCTTTTATCAATTGTTGTAATTTTGTTTCAATAATTCTAAATACATCTCGCATCTGCATGGAAGTGCTGCTATCTACTACATCATTACTTGTTAATCCGTAATGAACCCACGGTTTAGAGCTTTCCGAGCATAATTCGCTGATTGCTTCAACTATTGCCGCTATATCGTGATCACTTACACTTTCTAATTCTTTAACTCTTTTTACTGTAATTCTATTCGACAAAACTACATTTTTTATATCGGCTGCTGCTGCTTTTGGAATCATGTTTAGTTTAGCTTGTGCGTTGGCCACTTCAGCTTCGAAGGTCAATTCATAATGTAATTTTGTTTCTTCCTCAAAAATAGCCTTCATTTCTTTTGTTCCATATCTTCCACTATCAATAGGTAAAATCGGCATCAGTCTAGAATCAAATATGAATTATCTAATTTATTATTTAGGATGATTAATATTTGCCAAAATTCGATTATTTATCTTAAAAGGTATAATGTCTGGTTCATTAGTAACAAAAAATGGTAAACATGTAGTTAACAAAATTTCAGATAATCAGTTTCAGATAGAGAGGGATAAATCGAGAGGAATGAATGTTCCAGTCACAGTATTCGCAAATGATCTATTGATTTCCAAAATGACGTTAGATAGAACACTCGATCAGGCGGTCAATGTCACAACTCTGCCTGGCGTCAAAAAGCATATGGTTGTACTTCCTGATGGACATGAGGGCTACGGCTTTCCAGTTGGCGGAGTAGCTGCATCTGATTTCGAGGAAGGGATAATTAGCCCCGGTGGAGTCGGCTATGATATCAATTGTGGAGTTAGATTGATTCGAACTAATTTACTGGAATCTGATATCCATTCAAAACTCAAACACTTGGTGGATTCTCTATTTTCATCTATTCCAACTGGTGTGGGAAGTGAAGGGGCTATTAAGCTGACCAACGCGGAACTAGATGATTTGCTTGTTGATGGAGCAAAGTGGTCTGTGGAACATGGTTACGGTATGGATAGTGATCTGGAATCATGTGAAGAGGGCGGAAAGATGAATGGCGCAGACCCCGTTAACATTTCGGCCAATGCAAGGAAAAGAGGCTCGATGCAATTAGGCAGCCTCGGTTCGGGGAATCACTTTCTTGAGATCCAAAAGGTAGACAAGATACTTGATAAGGAAGCAGCAAGTGCCATGGGTATTTCACGGGAAGGAGAGATACAGATCCTAATACATTGTGGTTCTCGTGGATTCGGACATCAAGTTTGTTCAGATTATCTTAGGTTATCAGAACAAGCCATGAAAAAATATGATTTAAATGTAATAGACAGGGAGTTGGCTTGTGTACCCAATATTTCGACAGAGGGAGAAAGTTACAGAAAATCTATGTTCTCTGCATTGAATTTTGCATGGGCAAATAGACAAATGCTTACTCACTGGACGAGGATGACATTTCAAAAGGTTCTAAATCTACGAGAAGAGGATCTGGAAATGAAGCTAGTATATGATGTGTCTCATAACATTGCAAAGGTTGAACATCATAAAATTGATGGTGAAGGTTCTCGTGACTTGGTAGTACATAGAAAAGGTGCCACGCGTGCATTCCCATATGGAATGGAACAACTTCCTTCAAGGTTTCGGTCTATCGGTCAACCTGTGATTATACCAGGATCGATGGGTACAGCAAGCTGGGTTCTCTTAGGTTCTCCAAAATCTATGGATCTTAGCTTTGGATCCACGGCACATGGCGCAGGAAGAACTATGTCAAGATCAGAGGCAAAAAGAACCCATACACTAGAAAGTGTAAAGAAAAAATTAGAGTCAAGAGGAATATATGTTAGATCTTTGACCAAAAATGGACTAATTGAAGAATCACCGGATGCATACAAGGATGTAGACATGGTTGCGGATGTATCACACAACGTTGGGATCGCGACTAAAGTCGTTAGACTTGTCCCTCTGGGAGTTATTAAAGGTTAAATTGGACGCAGGTAAGAATTCAGGCATGGATGATCCAGATCTTGAATTAATTAAAAAACGAAAGATGAGGAAATTACAGGAACAATTGGCATTCAGAGAAAGGCAGGAGCAAGAGAAGGCGAAGGAGAAGGACAAGAATAATTTGGAACTCCAAAATCAAATAAATAAACAAAAATCTAACGAAATTGATTCCGAAAGGAACTTTTTGCTGCGCCACATGTATGACAGAGGGGATGAGGTTCTAAAACTTGCAGAACAACAATACCCATTCCAAACTAAGATGATAATAAAGAGGTTAAATGAACTAATTCGGTTTGGAGAAATCCCTGGAATATCTGGTGGTGATATGCTTAGTGTTTATAGATCACTTGGTCTAAATATCAGGGTTGATACCCATATTTCTATATCAGACCATGGCAAAACAATAAGTTTTTCGGATAAACTAAAACAATCAACAGCTTCAGAACTGGATGAATCGTCCTAAGCTAAGTAAAGTCAATAGGGCTTGCTAGAAGTTTCTTGCCATCATGCTGGCATCCATTTTATATAAACTTTATGGAAAATACTTACACTTTGTTACTATTTTGATTATCTTTTTATGATTAAATTCTACTATAATTAAAACAAAAAAAAATAAAAAAATTAAGGAACTGATCTGCTGTAGAGTTTTCCTTCTAGTGCTAGTTTGTACATTTCTGCTACGTATGGGTTTCTTGCAGGCGTTTCCGCACCCAGCTCCACCAAACGTGCATATACCCTAACTACATAGGCCAAAGCACCCATAAATGCTACTACTACACCCATGTTAAACATCCAGTGGTTTGGTACAGAGAATATCTCTTCAACAAACCAAAAGTGCCACATTTCATTGATACCTATAGTAAACATGGTTGCCAAGTAACCGATAATGGTGATCTTTAGACCAGTATTCATTGAATTGTTTGGTCCTCGTAGTACTGGAACTCTTCTGTCATACATTGCAACAAATCCCCAACCTAATGGAAGTGCAATAAAGTGACTGTACAACCACCAGTGAGCTGGTGTAAATGCACTATCTCTAATTGCTGTTTGGTGTAGTGATCCATCAACAAAGTTATCTACTTCTACTGATGCAGCAATAGATCCTAGCATGATGACCATCAGATAGATCTTTTTTAGCCTTTGAATTTCAACTTCTTTTGGAATTAATGCTGGCATTTGGGCCATAATCTTTCTTCAACATATCTTCCAGATTTAGGTATATAAGATATTAAGTATAAAAGTTACAAATGCAAATAGGACAATATATAGAAAATACTATTCTTATATGTCAATAGTATAGAAATTATATAAAAGTGAACAAATAATGGATATTGTGAAGTAAAGCATAGCTGATTAGCGGGAGTGATAACCGAACATTTAACTAAGAAATTATAGGCTCCACCTTTTGAACCGTTAAGGCATGATTATCGGTGTAAATGTTTGAAATAATTTCTGTCTTGTATACCTGGATATCTGATATGTTTGTGCTATTGCCTTCTTGTAAATCTAACTTATTCTTGATTAGGTTGACAGGATTTATTATTTCATCAGAGTCTATTTTAAAAATAGCGGTAAGATTATCCATCATTTTTCCCTCAGCGGAGGGTATCGAGAAATCTGTTTTTAGATACAACGCTTCTTTGTTTAAATTATCCAATGTATTTACCGTGTGCAACACGTCTACATTGACCAAATTACCAATTTCTGACGCATTGATTATCGTATTTCCAATCTGATTGTTTAAAAAATTATTTACCAGTAACCCGTCATTGATACTGATCTCTATTTTTACAATCCCTTCTGCAAAATTGTTTGAAATATTGTTGGTAGTGTTGTTAGCAGTAGCGGAATCTGGACTTGTTTGAGAAAATGGAAATATTTTTGCACAATTAATATTTACAATACTTTCTGAAGGGACATTAAGAATATTGAAATTACTCTTATATTGTTGATTTACCGCAATCGCTTTCCAAATTATGGTGATTGGAAAATCCTTTTTGTTAAAAATAGTAATATCTGAATCATACTTTCCGGGCCTTAACGGTCCACTATCGTCATCGATTGAACCACAATTGAATCTAGCATAATAGTTCACTGTCAACTCATTTTGCGAAAAATTTGGTTTTGAATTAGTAGTATTAGTGTTGGTTGTAATGGCTGTGGTAGTCTGGCCTAAAACATTTTTGACCGACAAGAATCCACTTTCTCCTCCTACTCCTCCTCCTCCAAAAATGATGACTTGAGTAACTAGAATAGCTAATATGGTATAGAGTTTATAGCGAACCATTCAACAAACGATGTTCTTTTCGTCGATATAATTTTTATCATAAATTTGAATAATAATTATATAGTCAAATATCACTAGTATGTTATATATGAAATTTGTTTTTTCTCTGATTATTATTTTTAGTTTGTTGTCTAGTCCGTTATTGACTTTTTCTCTTGTTCCAAAAAGTGTTTACGGTGATGGTCTTTTCATGGAAGAGCTGGGTGCATCTTTTGGTGACCGTACCGCTAATTTGTTGATAAAAATGTCACCTCCGGTGGTTACTACAGAGACAATCCAACAGCAAGCTCAAAAACCCGAAATCCAATTTAGACTCTATGAAAATCAGTCGGACCAGAACTTTAAGGAGGTAACATATTTCATTACAATCGAAAAAGATGGAAAAACTTTGTTATCTGACTGGTTCTTTAATCCAAATGGAAATCTGACCATCCAGATGCAACCAAGAAACCAAAGCCAGATTTCAATATATGGAGAGCTCGATCCCATAATGAATGCATACACTACCAGAGGTGATGATCCGGTGGTAGCAGCTGGACCCATATTTTTGGAAGGAGGATTGTATCACTTTATTGTTAGAATATTGACCGTAGACTTTTCCCGCACTATTCTTCCCGATGATCAACAACCCGTATTCGATAGTTGGCTCAGTATTGGAGCAGCTGAAAACGCAATATTGGATGTAAAAGGACAAGAAGTTCCAATTAAGGTCCTGTCATACTACGATGAAATAGGGAATATAACCTACGATCAACAACCTAATTCGATAAACTTTACGATGCCGTTTTCTTATGATCCACAACGAATAGCCGATCCTAGAAACACTGTGTTTATTCATCAGGAAGTGGAAATCCCAAAACCTAGTCCACTGTCTGCGGAAGGTGGTTATCAGGGATTTACTAATGGCAAAGACGTTACAAATGTACTGATGGTTGATGGGAATAATAAAACAAAGGATGTCGTACATTTTATGATCGCTAAACCAGCTGTTGAGCAAATTACAAACGAGTATTTGAAAAATTCTAACACTACTAGTGCTGAGGGCTTAATGACCTTCTCACTAATTCCTTCTAAAAATGGTTCAATGGCAATGGGGGGAGGGGCTATGAATCACACGATGCCTATGGATATGCCAATGTAACAACCATACAGACACTATTCTCCCTCTCTCTCTTATAACGGATGGAAGAGAATGTAACGACTAAGGCCAGTAATTTTCCTATTTTTATTTCTATCAAATCACAATGTCCAGGTTACAGCGCATAACAAAGGATGAATATATTACAAATAACATTTTATATCATGGATTTATTTAAATACTAAATTTGGGTAATCGATATTTCTCCCCTTCTTTTTTGTTTGTTTTATCGACCTTTATCGCTACCTTTATCGTTGCTTTGGTGATTGCAGTTGCAGTCGCAGTCACGTATGTACCTTTTTCTTTAGCTATCTATATACCTCATTTTGAATTATTTTTACCTAACGAAAGATTCTTCGAAATAGCCTATGGACAAGTATATGATGATCTATTTCTCTCAGTTAATCCAGATCCATTTATATCTTCTGAAAGCAATAATCTTCCTCTAATCAATAATTCTAATACCTTTTTTACTAAAGGATTGTTGTCCACCGTATTAACTCCAGATCCAAACTATTTGACCAAAAATATATCTGAATTATTGTCTCAACAACAACAACAACAACAGCAGCGGAGGGATAACCTGAGCAGTTCCCAAAATCAGACTGTTCAGACCGATTTGTTTTATCCTTACCCTAAGCTTGTCTCTGGAACTTGGGTTCTTAATGTATCTAAAGGATTGGTCACCGATTTTCAAGCCAATTTTAAACTACTTCCTGTAAACGGAATTGATAAACACTTTATTGACATCCTGGATTTTCGAAATGCAGATGGTTCTTCTATAACATTCGACCAATTTTCTAGTACTACCATAAACGGGTTTGCAGACATTAAGATCGATAATGAGTTATTTCAGAAAGACTTACCAATGACAATTCAACTCTTTAAAATAAATACTATTGCCATAGATATCAAGGAAGAAGTGGTGTCTAATGTATTTTACAATAATAAATTATTAGGGATTACAGATTCCTTTAGGAATTTCAAAAACGATGAACTATTGATATTTGACGAAGAAAATGACGATGAAATTTGAAATATAGTTACTATGTAAAGTATTACTATAGTAGTCCAATTATTTAATATATCTGAAAGTTGTTATGGTAGAATATGGGAGAAAAAAAGAATAGTGAAAGGATAAAAGATGAAGACGTCATGAATGCCCTTTCTAGCGAAAGCCATGAAATTGAGGCAACAGCAGTCGAAGACAATCTCGATTCAAGGCCTATCCCTACGATGATTGATGATTTAGATATTCAAGATATTCCGGGTATCGGACCTACTACTGCCAAAAAATTGAGAGATGCAGGTATATTAACAGTAATGGATCTTGCAGTTGCATCTTCTGAAGAACTGTCTGTAGAGATCAATTCTTCAAAAGAGAGTGCAGCCGCATTTATTATAGCAGCCCAACAATTGTTGCGTGACTCCAACCTTTTAGATAAAGAATTTGTTACGGCAGATGTAGCACTTGAAAAAAGGAAATCTATGCTGCGTTGTACGACCGGATCAAAAGCTTTGGATAAGCTTTTGCTTGGAGGTATAGAGACCCAGGCTGTTACTGAATTTTATGGTGAGTTTGGATCTGGAAAATCTCAAATTTGTCATACACTTTGTGTTACAGCAAGCCAGCCTGTTGAGAACGGAGGATTTGGAAGTGGCTCAATTTATATCGATACTGAAGGAACATTTAGACCTGAAAGAATTGATCAAATAGCAATCTCGAGAGGACTTGATCCAGCAAGTGTTTTAAAAAGCATTGCTGTTTGTAAAGTATACAATAGCTCTCACCTTGAATTAATCGTTAAGGATCTTGGAAAATACATTAATGATTTCAAAGCAAGGCTAGTTATCATAGATAGTATTATATCATTACATAGGGCAGAATTTGCAGGAAGAGGTACCCTTGCTGATAGACAACAACGACTGAATGGAATGCTACATAAAATAATTCGATTGGCTGAAATATATAACATATCTGTTGTCATAACAAATCAGGTTCAATCTTCACCAGATACATTTTTTGGAGATCCTACAAAAGCCGCTGGAGGAAATGTCCTAGGGCATGCCTCGACATATAGAATATATCTTAGAAAATCAGGTGAAAATAGAACTGCCAAGATGATCGATTCTCCTTATCATCCCTACTCAGATACTAAATTTACGGTGACTGAAAAGGGTGTGGATGACCTGGAAGAAGAAACGAGTTCAAAAAGAGGAAAATAAAAATATCCCATCACCAACAAAATTTTTTTGTTTTTATTAGCACAATTTAGCTCTTGATAATTAAATTAAATTAAATTAGTGACGTATTATCTGTCAATCCGTCAATCTTGCTGTCAATTCCATTCCAATTCAATCCAATCATTTTAAAATCTTAAAATTTTCAGACGATTAATAATTATTATTTTTTAGATCAAAGTCAGATCGTATCCATTAAGTTTTTACATTCCATTGGATGTGTATATCAAAGTACCAGAAGCTAGAGGATATATGATAAATGACGTGTCAAATATTTTCTCTCTCCTTGTGGTTGTCGACATCAGCAGCATGCTCGTACTCCTTATTAGACTCGTTGAGGGTTGTTTTTCGTTTATTACTGTCTTCTTTAGGATCAATAGTAAGCAGGACAACAATGGGGATTAGAATCAAATTATTTTTGCATCTATATGCCTCCATCTCTTTGAAATATGTGTCAATAACTTCTTTGCAATGACGATACTGGCTAATTGAAGCATTCATAATATTGATGAAGTTGAATATATTTTGACAAATCAATCCTAATGTTTGTGTCTGGAAAACTAAACTAGAATGTTCTCTTTCAATCTGATGTAATTGATTATTTCGTTCATTGATGGCTGCCTTTAATCCTCCATAATTCTTTAATTCTTCTCTTAGTTTTTTCCATCCCTTTGTATCTTTATTGCTACTTGCATCAGACTGGACATTTTCATTTCTTGAATCGTCGGATAGAAGATCCGACATAGTTCGACTTTCATTAAATATGCGACTCATTTCAACTATATCTTGCTCAGTTATACCCCTTTTAAAGAGAGACAATAGTGTGGATGCTATCCACGGTTGGGATAAAAGGTTCTGTCTACCTACTTTTACTTGGAAATTCAACGTGTCTAGTTCTTCTCTTTTTTCGTTTACCCTGTCTTCAAATTTGAGCTTGTCATAATAATTATTTTCTACATCCTTTATGAAAAAAGCAACAGGATTTTCACTCCTATCAAAATCCTTTAGAGAATCCCCGAGATGTCTAATTTCTGAAACTGTTAACCATAATTGCTTAAGTTCATTTATTCCAAATTTCATGACATCAAGTTGCTGATACAAGTCCAACTTCATTCTGTGCTTATCTAATATCGACTGACTTGATCTAATGTTTTGATGCAGCTCTGATAATTGATTGTTAAGTGCTTGAATTTGATTTTCGTTAGTCTTGATATCCCATTCTAATCTTTGAAGCTTTCTCGTATAGATGAACAATACTTGTAACATTGTATTCCTTTTCCTTAAAGTCATAGAATACTTTAGTGAATGGTTCTAAATCTTTTCTTAAATCGATGTGACAATCATTTTTCAATATATTTTCAAGGTGTGTAAATGTTTCATGGAATACGAGTATGGACTCTTTTTCTTGCTTCAGGGATGCCACTTCATCTTCTAGTTCCTTTATTTGTTCTTCATGTTTTCTTATCGTATTTCTTGTATTCCTCTCGGTTTGAAGTAATTGTTCCAAATCCCTTTTCTTTACTTCTATAAAATCAGAAACTAAAGATACAGAAGGTATTAAATTATTTTTGTCAATCTGATTAACTATTTCTGAAGAAGTACCTGACGATGTTTTGGCTATTTCCTTTATATAAATACTGGTAATTATTGACTAGTGAAATTTAACAAATCTGTAATCCAAGCGGTTATGATATTTGGACCAATGCCATATTCTTTGCATTTTAGATATATTTCATTAATAAAGAAAGATAAATCGTCTATATCAGAGTCAACAGCCTCATTTTCCTTAACTATATCAAATTTCTTTAATGATTGTAAAATTCTAAACCCTTTGGCACATTGTCTGACATCTACACCTGATTTTCTTATTAGTGTGGTTATTTGGCGTATTTCATCGATATCTGGAATTTGAGTTCTTTTCTTCCATTCATTAATTTTGTTAGAAACCGAACCAGCGGCAGCATTGGTGACCTCTTGTAATTTCATCTCTTGTACATCCCAATACATGATTTAGAATAATTTGTTCTTCTAGATATTTGCTAAGCATGATAGCTCTATAGCATTTCGCAAAGCATAATAGATTTCGTCATTTCCGTCATTTCTATCGTCATTTCCGTCATATTCTAGAGCTATTCCTGGTTGCGCGTGATTACCATACTAAAATTCAGGAGTCCGATGAAAAATATGTAAAGAGTTATAGTGAGTTCAAACAATATTTAAATTTCAAAATCTTTTTTAAGATGTTCAATACAATATATAATACACAGTATTCCTTAGTCAGATACGTTGTGCGTATAAGGTCTTACCTCTTGCGTAGGACCTTATAATGTTGTGGATTTTGTCAAGATGAATGTTTGTAATCTTTTTGCGAATGAAAAATCGGTTGAAATATGTTGATATCATACTACGTCTAAAATTTGGCAATCTCTCCATGGAGGATGAAACCATTCGGATTGTTTGTTTCTTTAATCTTTTTGGTTCAAAGTCTGGAAAGTTTTCTAATAAAATTATTTAAGAGTAAAATTGAGTTCGTAATGCATTATATTACATTTCATGATAAATTCTTTGATTAATAGGTTGACGACTACCCTATTAATCGCCAAAACTAAAGTCTATTCCACTTTCTCTCATTGTATCTTCAACTTCATCCATTATGTCGCGACTGCTGTCGTTGTTGTCATTGTCGTTATTATTATCTTCGTTATCGTTGTTATTACTCTCCTCTTCCTGTTCATCATCATTTCTATTGTTGTCTTCCTCTTCTGTGGTCTCTTCTTCAACTTCCTCTTCCTCTTCAGTGGCTACTTCAGAAGTATCATCTGCTAATGCTGCTGTTGTTGGAGTAGTAGTTCCTGCTGTTTGACCGGGAATAGTACCCCCTACTGTAGTGCAACATACTGGTCCACTTCCTGTATCTTGATTAAATTGTTGAATTTGAGCAACTGGCTGAATAGCATTTGATGCTAGTGTGCTATTACCATTGGTTGAGTTAGAAGCAGACTCTAACATCAGTTCATAGTTTGTCAATTGTGCTTGAGTAAAGTTACTAGCAGTAATATTTACAGAATAATATGCCTGTGAGGGTTGAGGGGGTAATGCTACACTACCAGTAGTACCATTACCAGTACCAGTATTATTACCAGCTGTGCACAGTATATCTTTGAAGTTATCTTGTTATTTCCTTCATTGATACTGGTATAATTACTTGAGAGTGTATATTGCCATGTTGAATAATCGTTATTTCCTTGTATTCCTGTAGGTTGGACATTTTGATAGGGCTTTACGTTATTCACAATAATTGTCACATCACAGTCAGTTGAAGCAGTATCCTTTGAGACTCCATAGATTACTAGTGACTTGTTTGAATTAAGGGGAACCAAGTCACCTTTGTCGGGTGAATTTATCTTTATACCTCCTGCAAGTTTTGAGATGCTAGATGCAGAGGTAGTGGCATCAGCATCAGTATTAGTAGTAGTAGGAGGGGTAGTAGCACTAGGAGAAACAGCTGTCTCTGTATTATTATTATTATTCGTAGTCAAAGTATTGTTCTGTGCTAATACTTGAACACTTGAATTATAATGAATGTTTGATAATAATAAGAGTATCAATAGTCCTGAAAAAATAATCCCAATATTTTTTATCATGATTGAATTTCCCATTTTTCAATATATTAAAGTTTGACAAGATTTTTCTATATGATAAATCCAGATGTATATGTTGGGAATGATGATTGCAATTGATGGATGAACTTACATATACCATAAACTTTAACAATTCCAAAACATCATTATCGTCGTGGTAGAAAATACCGAAGGCAATCAAAAAACTCTGCTAACTTTCTCTAATATCCAATACTTAGTCGAAGGTTTGGATGCGTTACTTCATACGAATCTTGATGGAGACAAAAGAACAAAGGTGATCAAGTTAAGAGATGATCTAACCGATTATATCAATAACTTCTTTAACGATTATTCTTAAATTGGCTTTTGCTTACTAACTAACTAACTAACTAACTGTATCAACTAGTGACTATTAAGATGAGAAAATGAGATTTTGAAAGTAGTAATTACTGGTACGCCCGGTGTAGGCAAACATACAATTGCTGAATCGCTATCAATTGTAATGGGAAATATACCTATTTTAGATATAAACAGGATTATTTTGTCTGAAAATCTATTAACTGCTTCTTCAAAAAAAAACGATAGTAATAATGATAATGAGGTAGACATTCAAAAGTCATATGAATTTTTGACATTTTTACTGTCTGAAGACAAATTTCAAGATTCAATTATAGTAGGTCATCTAGCACCCTATGTTATCACTCCTGATTTAGTTGATTTTGTAGTGGTATTAAGAAGGTCGCCGTATGAACTAAAAAAAATTTATCATGAGAGAAGTTATTCAGAATCCAAAACTAGAGATAACATCAATGCCGAAATTTTAGGTATATTGTCATACGACGCCTCTAAAAATTTTGAGTTCTCAAAGCTCTCCGAATTGGAGAACTCCAATAACTTGATACCTTCATCCGTAGCTCACTGCATATTCAACATGTACTTGAATCCAAAATCGAGGTCCTTTGGGTTTATTGATTGGCTATCCTTGATTCAAAGCGATCCAGAAATGCTAAAATACATAAAATAAACCTCTTTTTAACTGATTTCATATATATATACCTTAAGATACTTATCCTCTTGGATTATGGCTGCTTTAATTTCAAGAAAGTTTGCTGAAGAAAGTGTACAATTTCTAGGAAAAAAAGTTTCAATTGAAACTTCTGACAATAAAACTTATTCAGGCATTTTGACTGGTTTTAATGAAAAATTTGATTTGATATTAGATAATGTTGATTCTCAGCAGATTCAAAAACTAATGATCAATGGTCAATTCGTAAAAGAGGTAAAACTTTTAGAACGACCTTTTGATTTAAAAGCTCTATCCGAAAGATTATCGAGGGTTTTCCCTGGATTAGTTAAGATTCGTGAGGACGTCGGTGCCATCATTGTAATGGATAAAATTAAAGTCACCGAGTCTGGAATCGAAGAAGGTTCTGGCCTCTCTGCAACACGTGTCAAGGCTATTTATGATGAATTCCTTAGGGAGTCAAAGAACTAATCTTGGTATTTGAGGTGAAATGTACTGACCTAGCTGCCCGAATTGGTAAACTGACTACACCCCATGGTTCTTTTGAAACACCGGCATTTATACCAGTAATTCACCCCGTAAAACAGCAATTAAGTCCTAGTTTTTTAAAATCACTTGGATTTGAATGCATAATCACAAATGCGTATATAACTTTCAAATATTATGGTGAAAAAGCCCAAAAACAGGGAATCCATAGAATCGTTAATTATGATGGGCCCATAATGACGGATTCGGGAGGCTATCAAGTTCTTGAGTATGGTAAAGTAAATGTTACACCATCCACAATGGCTCAATTTGAGCTCGATATTGGAAGTGACATACCTGTTCCCTTGGATAAACCCACCGGATATGGCTTACCTTACAATACAGCCAAGTCTTATGTGGAAGAAACGATTTCAAATATTGATGAAACCATAAAAGTAATAAAAAGCAACAACGGAGCTGGCACAAATTATGACGATAACAATAATGGACTTGATGTTGATAATTCGTTATCTTCAAAGGGAGAGTTATGGACAGGAACAATTCAGGGTGCAGAACACTTTGATCTGGTAAGATATTCTTCCTCTATTTTAGATAAGAAGGGATTTTCATTTTTCGCAATAGGTAGTCCTGTCGAACTTATGGAAGCTTATGAATTTTCAATATTGGCTCAACTAATAGAAGCTACCAAATCCTCCATTCCAAACAAACCTATTCATTTATTCGGTGCAGGCCATCCTCTTACAATACCACTTGCAGTTGCATTGGGTTGTGATACATTTGATTCTGCATCATATATTTTGTATGCAAAAGCCAATAGATACATGAGCTCTTCAGGAACATTGAGACTGGAAGATCTTTCATATTTGCCATGCTGCTGTCCGGTTTGTTCTCATTTTACAGTTAAAGAATTAAACGATGAAGAAACTAATAGTCGAACCATTAATCTTGCCAAACACAATTTGTTTATTCTAAAACAAGAAATGGCTGCGGTAAAACAGGCCATTTATGATGGTCGTTTGTGGGAATATATACTACAAAAAGCACGATCTCATCCAAAATTGATGGATGCAATTCATACCATGAAAAACTTTGATTATATTCAACAAAATACTCCTATATTCAAGCATAAAGCGATTTACTTGTTTGAACCCTTAGATCAATTCAGACCCGAATTAGTGAATTTTAGAAAAATGTTGATAAATAATTATAGATCACCGCCAAACACTGATTCTCTATTGCTTTATCCTGATCAAGGAATAAGACCGTTTTATTCCTCCTCCATATTAAAAAAACTTTCCAACTCTTATCCTGATGCCTCCATTTGTCTGTACAATCCATTCTTTGGCCTGATTCCAGTTGAGATTTCAGACATTTATCCGGCTTCTCATAACATTTTTATAAAAAACTTTGACGAGTACTCTCCTAGAGATTATCCTCAATTCTTAAAATTGATTAATTCGTTCTTGAAAAAAAATGATAAATTCAGGTCGATTCATATAATAGCAAACAAGTTCATGAAGGGGTTAATTCCTTATATAAAGACCGTAGAAGAAACTGAGGTCAAAATCGAAGATTTTAGAGGTTTTAATTTAAAATAATTACAAAAATTAAATTGATTTTGTTAGAATTTAGCGCCGACGCTATCTTTGACTTCTTTTGACAACTCCTTGTATCCTTCCTTATCTATTATCACGGCATTTATGCTATCACCGGTTCCAGCATTTCTTCTAATAGCTGCAGCGATGGCCTGGATTGCTACCTTGTAGGCCTCATTTACGCTCATCCCTTCTTTGTATTCAGATTCTAGATAACCATAGGCCACAGGAGAACCACTTCCTGTAGAAATAAACTTTTCCGTTGTCATAGAACCAAATAGATCAATGTTATAGATTTGTCCTTTTTGTTGGCGAAAATCAAATCCGCCCATGATGATTTGAACATAAAATGGAAAATATCTTTGATTAAATAGAATATTAGAACAAAGTCTTGCAGCAGAGCTAACTGGAATTGGCTCCCTCTTGGATAACCTGTAAATATTTGAATTATATCTCATTGTATCGACGAGATTTTGAGCATCTGCAACACCACCTGCTATTGTCATACCTAAGTGATTATCGACCTTTTGTATTTTCATTACATGTCTGTCTGCAATAAATAGTCCTGCACTTGCTCGAGTATCAGCAGCTAATACTACACCATCATTACATGTTAGAGCACAAGTAGTAGTTCCCTTCTTAATTTGATCTAAAATTTGTTGAGGATATCGATCATCATTAATGTGCATTTATATCAACTTCTAAAAGACTACATTTAAGCATTGTCAATTCACATTCAATTACAAAATAATTATTATATCTCTTTTGTTGTTATATATTTTATATTTGGCTCAAACTTTGTATGATAAGATCTGGGATGATCATGTAGTATACTCTGATGAAAATAATGATTTGTCTCTTTTATACATTGATAGACATTACATACATGAGGTAACTTCACCGCAGGCTTTTGATGGCCTTCGTATTAACAATAGGAAAGTGAGAAGACCCGATCTTACTTTCGCTACGGTAGATCATAACGTTCCTACCACAGACAGATCTTTGCCAATTGTAGATCAAATTTCTTCATTGCAGATAAAAGCATTGGAAAATAATTGCAAAGAATTCGGTATATCCCTTTTTGATATGAATGACAAGTATCAGGGTATAGTTCATGTGATTGGTCCGGAATTAGGATTGACACTTCCCGGTAGTACGATTGTGTGTGGAGATAGTCATACTTCAACTCATGGAGCATTTGGATCTTTGGCTTTTGGTATAGGAACCAGCGAAGTCGAACATGTGTTGGCCACCCAATGTTTGTGGATGAAAAAATCCAAGAATTTTGAGATTGTTTTGAATGGTGGTTTAAAAAATAATAGTAATATCTCTTCAAAGGATGTGATCTTAAACATAATTAGACAAATAGGTACATCTGGTGGTTCGGGCTCAGTGATTGAATACAAGGGAGATTATATTTCCTCTCTTTCTATGGAAAAACGCATGACCATTTGTAACATGTCTATTGAGGGAGGAGCCAGAGCGGGTCTTGTTGCACCGGACGATACTACCTTTAATTATTTAAGAGGTAGGATCTTTTCACCCCGGAATGAATCATTTGAACGCATGATACATGATTGGAAAGGTCTGAGATCAGACAACGGAGCAAAATATGATAGAACCTTTTCTATCAATATAGATAATCTTGCTCCACAAGTTACTTGGGGTATTAATCCTGCAATGACTGTTGATGTCGATTCGGTCATTCCTACTCCAGACGAGTATTCTAAAGGAAACGATGAGGAAAAGAAATCTGCTATTAAAGCTCTCAAATATATGGATTTAGAACCTGGAATACCAATTACAGATATTTCAATTGATAGAGTATTCATTGGTTCATGCACTAATGCAAGACTAGAGGATTTGATGGAAGCATCAGAGGCTGTGAAGGGAAAAAAGGTATCAGATAGTGTTAAAGCTATGGTCGTTCCTGGATCTCAGCAAGTAAAACATGCCGCAGAAAAATTGGGATTGGATAAGATATTTACCAATGCTGGTTTTGAGTGGAGAGAACCTGGATGTAGTATGTGTTTAGGAATGAATCCTGATATACTTAAAGCAGGAGAAAGATGCGCTAGCACTTCTAATAGAAATTTTGAGGGGCGTCAAGGAACTGGCGGTCGGACTCATCTTGTCAGTCCAATAATGGCCGCAGCAGCGGCAATAGCTGGTAAATTTGTTGATGTAAGGGAGTGGGTTTAGCTCAATCTTATTTGTAAAGGATATACAGAGTAAAGTAGAGGTGTATTTTGATGGAACCATTTAGAAATCTTGCTAGTAAAGTTGTGCCACTGGATATAGCTAATATCGATACCGATCAGATTATTCCTAAACAATTCTTGAAACTTTTGGGCAAAACAGGATATGGCCAATATTTATTTTTTAATTGGCGTTATGATGAGAATGGAAATCCAACAGAGAATTTTGTATTAAATTTACCAAAGTTTAAGGGAAGACAAATACTTTTGACACGTGAAAATTTTGGAATAGGCAGCTCGAGAGAGCATGCCGTTTGGGCTCTTAAAGATTACGGGTTCAAAGTTGTTATTGGAGTTTCTTTTGCGGATATTTTTTATAATAATTGCACTAAAAATGGGGTCTTGGTTATCAAATTGGATAAAAATACGATTGACGATTTTTTTTCTACCAAGACAGACGATGACTTTGAAATAGATTTAGCTCAACAACAAATAAGGATAAATTCGACCATCTATTCGTTTGAAATAGATCCAACTATTAAAAATTCATTGGAAAGTGGAATTGATGAAATATCAAAGACTCTGCAGTTAGAAAGCCGTATTAAAAAGTATGAAGACAAAAAGAATCTTACCGTTCAGCCTAATACAATATTATAAACATTTAGGTAAATTGTTATCATAAATAATATGATAATATTTGCATGACGAAAATTTAAGGCTGAAACCTAATTAAATTTACTATTATACCAATTGAAGAGTTTCTTATAAGATATAAAATACTGCTTTTAAGATATGAAAATAGTTACACTAAATTTGTATGTATTTTTTGTCCTAACAGCTGTTCTAGTTACCGGAAGCTTGGTTACGTCACAAACAACATTTTCATCCGCTCAAATTGTTGATCCCAAAAATGTGTATTCAATTTCAAAGTCAAACTATGCACATTCAGTAGATACGTTTGTTTGGTCCTCACCTTCGACCTCCTCTTCCTTCTCTTCTTCTACTACCATCCCCCCTACTATTGCCAACGCAGCAACTTCCTCTTCTATTAATGCTGAAATGTCTGATGTCCTAACTGCAAGCTTTACTAATATTATAGATACGCAAATTTACACTGGTTTAGACCGGTTAACCAACTAACCGGTAATAATCTTCTGTTTTATTAGTTTGTCAATTTGATATTCTTGAGCACCCTATCAAAGACAATAACATATTTGTCATATTGGTCTTGTTCTGCTAGAAGTGAAAATATGTAAATACCACTGTTAGTGGTCAAAAATACTTGTTTAGTTTTAAATAACAACCCGGCGTCGGCAAAGCTGTATACTATACTCTCAGCCGAAATCTTGGAATTATCTAAAATTATGGAAGACATGTTTTCAAACCTAAAATTGTCGTATTGATTTCCTAATTTTTCCACAATATCTTGTGTATCAACACCATCTTCCATGGATATATTATTTGTAGGTCTCTGAACACTTAGGACGATATTTTCTTGAAATAAATCACTAGGATTTTCTTTTGGGGAAAGAAATACAATATTATTAGTAGTCTGATTAACTTGCCTTGTTTTATCTTCTATGATTTGCCATCCAGTGGGAATTTTGGTATTTAGGTTACTTCCATCGCTATTATTGCTGGTGTAATTGATCCAACCTGTTTCTTGCGAAACTGTTTCTTGAGCAAATGCAGAATTGTTAAAGTAAATAAAGGAAAAATCAATCTTAGTACTTTCTGAATTTGGATTTTCAATCATATTGACAAACATGAGAATAATTAGAAAACAAGGAAAGAAAATAATAATCGCTAAATTGGCTTTCCCTAGCATCTGCATAATACAACTATTATTCTATTATAATTAGTATTTTATTACGTTTCTACTGGATATTTCTTATATTATCATAATCAATAGGTTCATATGATAATCTACTCCTGTTCTAAGTTATTTGGGTATTTTCCGATATGACTTGTATAAAAGTCCTAATGTGGGTATTTTTGCTAAATCTAACGACAAGTTGGTACTACTTCCCCATGGGTATGCTGAAACAAAGCTGAAAAAAATTACAGAAATCCTGGAATCAGAACCTCTTTTCGTTTCTATAGCAGGAAACAGGATAATAGGTCCTATGGTGGTTTTAAATAATACTGGGATGATACTCCCCTCTACAGCATCAGATGATGAACTCATTTATCTAAAAAGCATTACAGGATTAAATGTAGCGAAGCTTGATTCGAAATACACTGCTGTAGGCAATCTTATTTCAGCTAATGATAATGGGGCAATAGTGTCTCCATTGTTTAAAAATGAGCTTGATAAGCAGATCGGTGATGTTTTAGGAGTTGAAGCTCATACTATGTCAGTAGCCGATTTTAATCAAACTGGCTCAATAATTGTAGCTACAAATACCGGTGCTGCCGTACATCCCAAGGCTACAGAAGAAGAAATTAAAATTATCTCATCTGTACTAAAAGTGGAGGTCGAACCTTTAACCATAAATGGTGGAATTCCGTATTTATCATCGGGAATAGTTTGGAATTCAAAATCTCTGATTGTAGGGAGTTTAACAACAGGACCAGAATTGATAATGCTTAGTCGAGCCTTTAAAATGTAGGTTATATAGATTTCAAATACTATAGTTCAATTTAGTCTCAAGAATATCAAGATTTATATCCAAAAATCTTTTGCGTGTTTTAATCACGTGACTATTTAATAAGAATGTGATAACCTCATACTGATCGACTATCATATAAGTAACAAATAACATATACTTTCTTTTCATTCGTATTGTATTGCAGTAAAGTTGTAATTTGAGAAATAAAGAGAAAATTTGGTAATATTCTCCTTCAATTATTTTTCTAAGGGTTGAATTTTTTTATAGTTTTGAGAATATTTTTTGAAGCCTTTCTAATCCCTTTCAATTCTTTTAGAACTTGTTTCTCATAATAGGATAGTTGCTCATTATCTTTGTCATCTTTCTTTAGCTTATCTAGCTTCAGAGGCAAGATGCTATCACCTTTATTCTTTGTAGAACCAGAAGCATCATCTTTGTTATCTTTTTTGGTTTTTGAATTATTGGTTTTAGGTGCAGTGGAAGCTGTTAGATTTGCAGTTGATTTTGAAGCTGTTGACTCTATTGGTGAAGCCTTTTTGGTATTCTTTGTAGAACCAGAAGCATCATCTTTGTTATCTTTTTTGGTTTTTGAATCTGTTGACCTTTTGGTACTATTACTATTGCTTATCATGATAACTGTATCTTATGTTCATAATAAATATCTTAATTATTGTCATTTCATTTATCCCGAAATTGACAGACAGTTATAGACAATAAACGATAATTACACTTTGCATATTAAAATTATCGCTAAAAATGAGAAACAAATTTTCTTAATATCGACTCTGTTAGAAATCCTGGAACCTACTGGAATTTTCGCGAATAATTAGGAACAATACATAGGTTGGAATTGTTTTTGTCAATACCTGATAGAGTGGAGTAGAAAATATTAATCGTCGGCTATTATCAAAATGAATCGGATTTATTTGATCGCTTTAAAGTTGTTGCATAATGGCATTACACTAACAAATATGAAAGATTGTGATCCTAATATTACACTGACATTCACTTAGACTATATACAAAATGACTATTAGAACTACACAAGTACACTAAACATGAATCCTCAAGATATCATGAATTGTAACACGGATGAGCTAACTAGATTAAAAGACAGTTATAAATATATTAATTCAAACTATGAAACTTTTAAAAAATACTATAAGAATCAATTTGTCGCAGTCAAAGATACCGAATATTTTGACAACGACAGTAACTTGGAGAAGTTAGTTGAAAGGATAACACTTAGTAACACTAACAAACTAATAGCAATAGAATTTATCCATCCATAAAATCATACCAAAAACAATTTCAACTACTAAAAGCTGACTCTTCAGATTTCACTAGTCATTTCTTTGGCTGGGTAAGTCATTAACTTTGGGCATAATAAACAGTTAAAAAAAGATTTTATTATCTATAAATACTAGATGATTGACGATCTATTTCTAAATTTGAATGGTAGGTATCACTATACACTACTTCATCTCTAGGAATTTCGATTTCCTTTACCGTAACAGTTAATGGTGTTAAATCTATAACATATTTTCTATTGCAGTTAATGTTATAAACTGACGTATATTCAAACTTGCCAGTCTTTTCAAATCTTATCTCATGCCCATGGATATCTATAAAAGTTTCATTCAGAATTTCTGATGCTTTTAAACGTAATCCGTCAATCATTTTTCTCATTTTGTCGTTAAATTTATATCTAAACTATACTTATTATTTTATTTCAATATAGATCTCGTAGAACATGATGATACCAAGATCAATATTTCTATTTGTTTATATGTTGATGTTCTGAAAGGAATTATAACCATATTTGGTACCAATTTCAAATTAATCAAAAAAACATATGAAGATTAAAATTAAATTTTTGTCATCATCAAGCCTGTAATTTAGTTGATTCCTAGATATCAAATATACGGCTTCAGCGCGATGATTACAAGCTTAGTAACACGGTTTTGATGAATACTATTATATCCTATGATTAACTGATATAGAGATTTAATTGAGTGGAAATATCCACAAAAAGCTTTTCTAATCTAGCTCCGAACCACATTTAAAGCATTTGAGATTGCCAACTATGTATTCATCCATTCTAAAGCCGCATTTTATACAATCAATATTGTGTTTTCCATATCTTTCATCAGATCTATGAGAATTCACTAGTTCTTCTAACTTGATGCACTGAAACAACAAATTAGGAATGACAATAATTTTCATTCTACCAATTATGGAAACAAATTTCTATTAATGATTGTCAATATATTTTAAATGATTCTATATAGTTAAGGGTGATAATCTGATTCGTTAGATCGATTAAAAGTACAATATAGTATATTATCTGGTAATTTCTTTACTAAAAGTTGTATGTTGGTTTCAATTTATGTGATAATACATGTATGTATGATTACAATTCTCAGGTATCTTTCATGGTTTCAAACATTCAAAATATAATAACAAATAGAGAAATGGACGCCACCTATGCTATTGACTATTTGTTTTCATTGTCGTAGTAGTAGAATTTGAATTTCCAGGTCCTGAAGTAGTTGTAGTAGTGGTAGTAGTGGACTGAGAGCCATTGCCATTTACAGGAGCAGAATTGTTACTATTATTAGAGGCTTGACCTATCGATTCAAAAGTGTTCTCAATATTATTGTTTACAGCATTTTGTATGGAATCTGTTAGACTTTGTGCATGTGCAACTTGTATAATAGATATTAAAATCAAGGCGCCTAGGATATAACTAACGTTCATGGATTGAGATGTGAATTATACTATAAAAAGATACCGGTATCGGCTCTTAAAAGTGATATTTTGATTAGAACTACAATTTGCCTCTATATATCCTATTGTGTAAAGCTTACGTCTCTTGTTTAATAAAACATTTATTTCATTGCAATGACAATTCATGGTAACTCTGATATTTCATTATTGAGTATGGATATTACATCTGTAAATGAATACTTTATAATTTGTTCATTTCTTACATGTTTTGGAATTTTGTGAACTTGTTTCTTGTAATTGTCTACTGTTTACTTGGTCTAGAAACCAATACTTGATATCCATTAATCAAAAAATAATAATCATCATCATCAGCCATTTTAATATGCTGCAATGGCCGAATTATCAGTATTCTTTGCATAATCCATAAGTAGAGTTACAAGGTTCGAGCGCCAACTCATATGATCTATTTTTGTATTTTAGAAACTGGGTTTCCTGTGAAGAATTAGAACATCATAAAAATATTGCAGAATTAATTTAACAAACCCTGATATTTAATAGTCATCTCATTATATTCATTCAAACTTTTTTCTACAGATTAATGCAATCACTGACGTACCCACAAATGTAGCGGTCCAGTACAACCATAGATCTGTCCAATACTCCTGAAACTAAGGCTGGAGCCAATGAACGTGCAGGATTCATTGATGCTCCAGATATAGATGCCAAAAACAAAATGTCTAATCCAACAATACCTCCAATCACTATTCCCCCAAATCCTTTCAAACCTTTTGTATAAACGACAGTCAATATTACAGCCATCAAAAGTGCTGAAGCTAAAACTTCTATTCCAAATATTAACGGTAAAGGATATGAATAATTAGGCGCATTAGCTCCTAGATTAGCCTCATTACCTATTACAACGCTTACAAAAAGACTTGCTAGGAAAGCACCAACGAGCTCCGCGAAAAGGTACAAAACAAATAGTTTTCTTGTAATGTGCTTTGTTATCAAAAACCCAAAAGATACAGCAGGATTAAAATGAGCCATAGAGATTTTTCCAAAAAGATATACACCTATGGCAACACCCACAAAAGGAGCAAATGCAATAAATGGTAAACCTAAAACACCACCTAACTTTGCATCAATGACTACTGAACATGTGGCTAAAACTACAACAATAAAAGTTCCTATAAGTTCAGCGATAAACCTCTTTTGATTAACAGTCAGTTTGCCAACTACAGATTCAAAAGAAGATTCCTTTGACATGCTATATTCTCTAATTACATGAGTATCGCTTTAACCAACCAAAAGAGTCATCATTTAGATTGGAATTTTATTATTTTGGTCTTGATGAGAATCAATTATTTCCAATACTCTTTTTTCAATTTCATCTCTTATTTCTCTCACTTTCTCTATTGGCTTGTCTTTTGGATCTTCTATACCCCAATCTATAACTTTTGGTATAAATAAAGCAGGACAGAACTTGTCATCCATACAGCCCATATTAATAATAGTTGTTGCATTTCGCATCATGTCTTCTGTCAAATCTTTGGGCTTTTGCTTGCTGATATCAATTTCGACCTCCTTCATAACCTCTACCGCAATGGGATTGATTTGTGAAGTTGGAACTGTACCAGCACTAATAACCTCATAACCTTTCGGAGCATACTTTCTGAAGAAACCCTCAGCCATTTGGCTTCGTCCAGCGTTTTGAACACATACAAAGAGAATAGTTTTTGCATCTTTGTCACGCTCTCGTTTACCAAATGAAAATTTCACCTATATTGCACCCTATCCTATTCTTTAACAGCTTTGATAGATATGCTAGTGATTTGTCTTTTTTCTTGATCTTCTTTGCCTTCATCTAGTTCCATATACAGTTTCTCATCAAGTATCTCAACGTTGGTAAAACCTGCTTTCTTAATACTATCAATGTAATTTTCTTTCGTTAGGGCGCCATCGATACAACTGCACCAGTTTTCCGTATTATTAGAGTCTGCATCTATTTCTTTAGAGGTAACCAAATCTGATATGATCATCATTCCTTTTCTGTCTGGTTTAAGTATTCGGTAGATTTCTCTGAACGTATCTTCCTTGTTAGTGGTCAGATTAATAACACAGTTACTTATAACTAAATCCACAGAATTATCTTCAACTGGTATTCTTTGCTCAATATCACCATGTCTGAACTCTACATTTCTATAACCATGTTTCTCAGCGTTTTCTCTCGCTTTTTTGAGCATATTTTCTGTCAGATCAATTCCAATCACCTTACCACTTTCTTTCACTAAATTGGCTGCAAGAAATACATCTATACCTGCACCTGAACCTAAGTCGACTACGGTATCACCTTCTCCTATATCTGCAAATCTAATAGGATTTTACAACCTACTCCTAATACAGAGGATTCGGGAATGAGATTCAATTTGTCAGAATCATATCCAACAGCTTTTGATGATTCAAGCGGAGTTAAGAGAATTTCAGATGGAGTGCCGCAGCAATCACTTGAGGGCATACAACATGAATTAGAATTACCATCTAAAGCAATTTTTCCATATTGCTCTTTGATTTTTTCTTTTAAATGTGATGATTTATCCATAGATATAGGTTTACTAGAAAAACTATTTAAGTTGGTAAGAGAAATGGGGTAAACCAAGTGAAATTATGGAAACTATAAGAAAATGGAAATAGTAAAATAATATCCAGATCATCAAGGCTACCAATACTTGAGGATGATAATGATTCTTGCGATTTCTATGGTTATAATGTGGAGAGTTTAATGAAGGAAACAGCTGAACTGAGAAATATAATTACTAAAAGAGGAACGCTAGAAATCTTGATACCACTATGTTGTTCCACTGATCCTGTTAGATATATCGCATCTAGAAAATCAATGAAAGGTTTCAGTAGTAAAACTCTTACTACTCGCTTAAAGGAGTTAGAGAAAAATGGTATTCTAAACAGACAATCCTTTAATGAAATTCCACCCCGAGTAGAATATCGACTTACCCCAAAAGGTCAAGAACTTGGATCAATTATTAATTTGCTTCAATGGATGAGGAAATGATCAGTTAAATAGACATCTCCGACCAAATAGATCAGACTACTAGGAAGCAGGGGTTGTTTCTACACTGCTAGATATTCTGTAAAGTGCACCTTGGCCTCCATCTGCCCTGCTGTAAGTTAATATATAAAGGTCTCCATCAGGACCTGTTTCAATATCTGTTATTCCCTTGAATCCACTACCCAATGTTATCGAAGAAATCTCATCTTCAGTTGATACAACCAAGTCATCTGCTATGTCTGGATTATTATCAAATTGAAGACCATTTCTATTTTCATTTACTTCAAAGAAGAATAGATTGCCTCGAGTTATATCCCCCACAAATATATTGTTTTGATATTTCTGTCCCAAATTACCGGACTTTAAAAATTCCAAATCTGTAACACCTCTTGATTGTTCCCAACTCAAAAGCGGATCTGCATAATTTGATCCATGAAATGTAACTAAATCATCTTCTGTTACAGTTGGTGAACCAGAGATCGGTCCCATAACCAATTTCCATCCGCTATTAAACCCTGGTTCTACTAGATTTATTTCATCATATAGATCTTGACCGTTTTCCGCATTCCATAATTTTCCGGTTACAGGATCAAAGTCCATCCCAAAACTGTTTCTTATACCATATGCGTAATATTTTGATAACAGGTTGGAATCGGTGTTCTCACCTACTTGTACGAATGGATTGTTAACCGAGGGGGAACCATCAGAAGGATCTACTCTGAAAATAACACCACTATCATCGGGAGTAGGTCCATCATGAATATTCTGTAACTGTCCTTCCCTTTGGAGTTCTCCTACTATTGCATATAGTTGATTGTCAGGTCCAATCTTGACCTTTCCTCCTTGGTGGTTAGTTCCCGGACCGGCTGGCAAATCCAAAAGAATTGTTGGATTTGAAAGGGATTCTCCATCCCATGTATATTTATATACCTTATTCCTTAATTCGTTACTACTTGATGCTGATGTTGAAGTTTCCTGCATTTGTTCATCTGATTGAGTACCCGTTGCAGTAACAAAAACAAATACATCAAATTCTTCAGATTGGTTGGTATTATTTTTAGAGTCACCAATAATGTCTTTTCCAATTGCTATACCTAAAAGTCCTCTTTCATTTTTACTATTGACATTGTTTAATTCCAGTATTGGTTGTAAACTGGTTGGATTGTCAAGCTCTAATTTTGATATTGTGCCCTCCTTATGTGTAATAAGGATTGAATTGTCAGTAAGAAATGCCATGCTAGTAGGAGATTGCAATCCGTCCGCTACAAGATCTAATTTTAATGAGGGATCTTCTAGTAGCGGTAATTCTTGTGAAAATGCAGGCATTAAATTATTGTTTGTGCAGATAATTGCCACAACTATAGATGTAACAAGGAAAAATTTTAATGGCAAGCGGTTACTAATTGAATTTTTAAAATAATGATCAATCCAATTCATTTGACTTATTTGACATTCATATTATTAATATGTTACAGCATCTAAAACAAACATAGAAATTTATTCATGATTTAGTGGTATAGTGTATTTATTTGCAAGAATTAAAACCAAACTATTAGCAGCAGTAGCAGTAGCAGTAGCAGAACGACAACTATGAAAATGATAAGGTTGTTGTGGATACTTTCGTTATCTACAACTAGATTTTATTATTTCTTAATTACTACTGTCAATAAATAATCTAGACCTGTGCTCTTGTCTACTGAATATGGATCTATTGTTTCTAGTCCTCGGCATCACTTTGTGATATTAACTATACTTAGGTAAGTATATAAACTGCTGACTATTAAGTATTAAGATATAGGGTAGTAAAGTCAAGTTGGTGGAAGTCAATGCCTCCAAACATTATGAAGAAAAAGAGGGAGATTATATTCGACCAAGATCGATTGAGAACATGGAATTCAAAAGTTGTCCTGTTTTTAATACATTTAATATAATTGGTAAAAAATTTTCTATATTGATTCTACGCAATATGATTTACGATAAACAAACCCGATTTAATGAGTTTCTTAATTCTATAGAGGAGATCAATCCAAAAACACTCTCAATACGGCTAAAAGAAATGGAAAAAGATGGTCTTATAAGAAGACAAGTGTATGACGAGACCCCCATCAGGATAGAATACTATCTTACACAAAAGGGTAAAGAACTACAACCCATTCTGGAACAAATGGCATTATTCTCAGTAAAGTATTGTTGTGACCAAATATTCGATAGCCCTGACCCAATTAAAATTGAAAAAATTACTGCTAAATCACTTCGAAAATATATTTAGTTTGGGATGCACTCCATATTACACAACATAAACTCATAAAAGTTTTAATCTTTTTTAAGATTTTGATTCGCTATGAGAGTGATGATTTAGATTAGATATAACCTGTCCTGTATCCAAATGTGTTCGAAAACCGATCTAAATACCTTTTTTGCTCAATGTGTTTAACTAAAATAAAACACTAATCACATGATCACATGTTTTCTCATTTGAACTTTATACTAAACAATCATCATGTTTATATAGGATTAAATGATCTTGGTTTCTAACTATATAGTCCGTTTAAAGTATATAGAATAGCTTCATATGTCTCCTCTTGTAAGTATCAATCTTCCATGTTGATTTCACTTACCAAAAGTTCACTTACCAATTTATATACTTACCTAAGTATAGTTAATAACATAAGGAAAGTTACCTATGATCGATAAAAGACAAGAAAAAAATAATAATTTAATCAATGAAACTACTACTGTTAGTCGTCATGCATGGCTCACATTAGCAATACTGAGCAGCACACTTTTGACGGTTTTTTTCTCAGAAACTATGCTCCTACCAGCAATTCCTGATATAATAACTGAGTTTAATATTTCCTATGGAACTGCCGCATGGATATTTAGTGCATATCTGATCGTCGCAGCAGTAATGACTCCCGTTGCAGGCAGGCTATCCGATCTATTCGGCAAGAAGAAGGTATTGTTGACCATGTTGGGGATTTACATAGGTGGACTAATCATCGGAGGATTTGCTGACAATATAATATTGTTGCTCATAAGTAGAGTAATCCAAGGTGTGGGGTTAGCAGCTATTCCAGCAGCTTTTAGCCTTCTTAGAGACACTTTTCCACCAACTAAACTTTCAATTGCTGTAGGTGTATTTGGATCCGCATATTCTGCAGGCTCAGTGATAGGACTTTTGGTTGGAGCAAGTATTATTCAATTCTTTGGATGGCATACAACCTTCTTGGCAATAGTACCTTTTACTGCTGTGGTAACACTATTAATAATTAGGTTTGTCAAGGAAGGCAAGGCTTCGGAGAACAAATTCTCATCGAAAAATATTCAACATCCAAAATCAGTAATAAAAAGCAACTCCTTTTCTATCGATTTGAAAGGAGTTTTATCTTTATCAGCTACTATTTCATTCTTTCTGATTGCACTTACGATAATTCAAATTGGAATAAATATCGATAATTTACAACAGATTGTGGGCGCATTTGCGATATCGGCTATTGCGTTATCCTTTTTTATTACAATCGAAAGGAGAATGAAAAATCCCTTTGTCAATCTAAATCTATTAAAGGATAAGATATTGTTACCATCTTACATCCTGTTAATAGCCACTGGAATTACAATGTTTATGATATATCCAGCAATTGTTCAAATGGTTAGAAGTCCAATTCCATTAGGATTTGGAGGTAGTTCTGTGGATGCTGCGAACGTACAACTGCCATTTATGATCGGCTTTTTAGTGTTTTCTAGTATTACGCCGTTTATCATAAACAGAATAGGGGGTATAAGACCAATTATTATAGGAGGCATTGTTAGCCTAGTTGGTGCATTAGCACTATTGGCGTTTCATTCAACAGAACTTGCGGTGTCAGTAAGTTTGGCAGTATTGGCAAGTGGTCTTTCTCTTACTATGACAGCTGCATGGAATTTGGTCGTGTCAAAGTCTCCTACAGAATATACTGGAATTTCGGTAGGCGTCGGTGCATTATTGCTCTTTATTGGAATGGCTATTGGCCCTGCCTTGGCGGGAGTTTACATGGCGAATCATGAGACGATTACCGGAGTACAAGGATCATACCCGTCAACTAATTCCTATAACCTTGTATTCTTAACTGCGGGGCTTCTCTCGGTAGTTACTATTGTTTTCGCTATATTGCTAAAAAGAACCAGTTCATTAAGGATTGCATAGTGTCTGCGGGAGTACTTTATTTAATTTGTCTTCAATAATTTTATCATGCATGTAAAGGGGGTTGGACAAAATTATAGAGTATTACTATTACTTAGGCATGCAAAATCAAGCTGGAAGAATAAGGAGTTAGATGATCATGATAGACCATTAAACAAGAGGGGTAAAAGAGACGCGATCAAAATGGGAAAGTATTTAAAAAAGATCAATATGATACCCAATGCAATTGTTACCTCATCTGCACTTAGAACAGTTGAAACAACCTCTCTTGTTTGTCGACATTGTGATTATGACGGACCAGTAGAGGTGAATTTTACATTTCATAAAAGTGGTGTCTATTCTTATATCCGCGCCATATCTCAAACTCCTGTTGATAGAACTAGGCTATTGCTAATCGGACATAATCCAGAATTAGAAGAATTGGTAGAGATGCTAACACATAGTTCCTTAAAAATGTCTACATGTACGCTTGTGCAAATAAATATGTACATACCAAATTGGAGTAATATTATTTCTCAGAATGATTTTAGATCTGAAATAATGAATATTTGGAAACCTTGAAATTGAGATGCTGTGAATGAAGTATTGTTTTGTCTAAATATATTTTTCTATATTCAGAATATGGATTTAATAATATGATCGAATTTATTTCTATTATCCTTAGGTGTCCTTTCTAAAGTCAACCGTATATTTTTGAATGGATGAATTCTTCATATATCTATAATCTAAGAACTACGGATGATTCAAATAGCTTCTATCCACATTTGTATTAGGTTGGAGTATTATTATATCCAGTATAACCCTGAGGTTTACATTAATAATTGTGCTCGAAACTTTGATAGGGTTTATATCAAACTGGCCAAGTATTTACACGATCCAACCAAAGAAAACACTCACCAAATGAGAACATCATTACGTAGACTAGAAGCTACTTATCGATCAAGTCCTAGAGAGATTCTGAAAAAAAAGAATGTTAAAGCTTTTGTTCATAGAGGTAAAAAGCTGTTTAGAATCAATAGTAGAATAAGAGATATAGACATAATTCTGGAGAAACTGACCAATGAAGGAAAAATGGGCGCCTTAGAACTAGAATTGATCGAAAGTCCTCTTAAACATGAAAGGCAAGATAAACTTAAAGAAGCTAAGATCGCAGCGTTTCGGTTAGAAAAGATCATCGTCTCCAACATTTATGGTCCAAACACAATCAATAGGAAATTCAAATACAAATCTAGAAAAAGAATTCTAAAAATAATAAGAAAGTTGAAAACCAATATGGATTCACAGATTCCTGCAGTAATTAGCGATAAATCCAAAGTTTCGGAATTGCATCAAGTCAGAAAGGACACTAAAAAATTACGTTATGTAATCGAACTTTTACTAATAAGTAAGGAATATGAAGAGAAAGACAATAGGGTTAGGCAGACAGATGTTGTCAATCCAATCAACAAAGATATTCGTCGAATATTGGCTTACCTTGAGAAACTTCAAGATATACTGGGCGATATCCACGACTATGATATTACACTGGAGTATTTGAAAAAGAAACAAAAGGCAGATAAGCTAATCATAACAAATACTATAACAAACATTCAGAATATAAGAAATACAAAATTTGATCAATTCGTTGATTATATCAGATCATTAACATTATGATTCATAGCACAATTCAAAATTTAACGCATCACATCAAATGTAGAATAGATAAGAATTATCTATTATTATTATTAATAAATGTCTACTTCTATTCCTCTGTACAAAGAGTTTTCACTTGGATAAACTAGGCGGTCAATACAAGATAATTGTGAACATTCATTCGATCCAAATGTAATTATGGTAGATATCTAGTTTGGATTCATTCTACGAATTGAATACACTCGAATTTTGGATGACCCCATAAAAGACGATTATCACAATCCATGTTATTATCGTTCATCATGATATATACATTTGATATACAAACTGGTAAATATCTTATGACATCCAAAGGAATGCTCTGAATCGCACTAAATAGTATTAATTGGTCCCAATATTTTTGGCACAATTCAAAAAATCACTTATCTTTGTTTGAATCTCCTCATAGATTTCATTAATATCTTTATCCCCATTGATGTCGATTAGGCCATATTTTCTTTGCATAATGCTAAACTCCTTTTTTAATAAATATTGATACTTAATGAAAGAATCAAAAATATCAGATGATATTCCAAGATCGGCGCCTGATTCATAGTAATCGAGAGCCTTATTTTTCTTAAATACTCTGTGGATTAAATTGTAGGGATCAACATTCAGATAAAAAATGAGGTCCGGCTTAATTGCAAAACTATGCAATTGGTGCAACCAATTTTTGTCTATTCCTCTAACCGAGCTTCTTGCAATTAGAGTATAGATGTATCTATCGGAAATTACAACAAAACCTGCCTTTAAAGCAGGAATTATTTTGTTCTCTAGCTGATCAGCAAAATCAGCTGCATAATAAAGTGCCATTGTTCTCCTGCCCACGTAGTTTCTTTTTGCTTCTATGATTCCCTTTGAAATCAGATCGGATCTTTTTAAACCCGTATTAACTACTGCATGTCCATCGGCTTCTAATTTTTCAGTTATTTTTTGAATTTGAGTACTCCTTCCAGAGGCATCGGGCCCCTCTATTACAATGAATGATCCATTAATTTCGGTATCCTTTAAATATTTTATACCTGTTTTACCAATAAACCTTATTTTCTTGCTGATATCTTTGTGATTATCAGAAGTAATGACTTTATTAGATACTTTTTTTGATAACATTTTATTTTCGTAACCTTCTTATGAAGTCTTTTCATGAAGTTTATTCTTCATTTTAAGAACTTTTAGTACGTTTCTTCGTACCATATCTTGCTGTTTTTCTATTTCAAGAGTTCCATCAATCACTACAAAGTTGTCGTCATTAATCATAGATTCATACTCGTCCACAATTCTTCCTTGAAATATTCTATAACTTTCGTATTCGTCTTTACTTAATCCTAGATCCATTCCTGCTTCATAATGTTTCAGCTTGGGTCGACCGGAAATGATCCTATTTACTGCAGTTTCAATTGGCACCCTAAAATAGAATGTTAAATCTGGTTTTCGGGCATATTTATACATGTTCTTTACCCACGACTTGTCACATCCTCTAACTGTATCACGGGCTAATGCCGTGTAAATATACCTATCTGCCAGAACAATATAGCCCGCTCTTAATAACGGATAAATATTTTTTTCATATCTGTCGGCAAAATCTGTTGAATGTAAGAGTGAAAATGTCATAGGGGTTAATCTTGCTTTCTTCTTTCCCTTTGATGTAATTTCTCTCACTGTCTCTGATGAATTCCATTCGGTAAAGAAAACATCATATCCTTTTGATCGGAGCCACCTATCTACTAAATGAATTTGTGTTGATTTCCCCGACCCATCTATACCCTCAACTACGATCAGGATACCAACTTCATTCTTTTTTTCAATGTCTGCAATAGCAATCACCATATATTCACTATAATTAAATTATAAACAACAAAACAATTATGAAGTTTCATCTGATTCTCTTAATATTTGAACCTACACGTATTTAATATAGTTGGCCGTCCAATATATAAAAGTCCTTTTACTGTGTTTTTCTAACCAAATCATTTAGAAGTCTTTACTCGGTTTACTGCAAAAATTCCTTTTTCCAAATGTGTAATGATCCGATTTTACTTGAGGCAATTATAACAACATCGTACAAGATGAACCAACACATAGTTATGATTCCATCTCTCTTGTTTTAACCTCAAAGATAATTAGCTGGTAGGCGAATCAAACCCTTCACTATGATGATAATAAAACACTGAATTCAAATCCAATCATTATCGATTGATTAATACAGTCTAAAAAGCGAAATGCGGACTAATGGTTTACGTTGAACAATCGATTTAATTCATAGGTTGTGATCGCAAGTAGGTAGATAGACAAATAGACTGATAGATAGA
Source organism: Candidatus Nitrosocosmicus sp. FF01 (assembly GCF_047711275.1). Classification (NCBI taxonomy): domain Archaea; kingdom Thermoproteati; phylum Nitrososphaerota; class Nitrososphaeria; order Nitrososphaerales; family Nitrososphaeraceae; genus Candidatus Nitrosocosmicus; species Candidatus Nitrosocosmicus sp. FF01. The sequence continues at coordinate 569,983 of NZ_JBLNIG010000002.1, forward strand.
TGGATAGGTGTGGTCTTGCTACAGATATTAACTTGGATTATCAACTCAACTAATACCGGGTTTCCGTTCTAAAGCATTTCTATCCCAATTTGCAGTAGTTGCTGCAGCAATGTAAGTAGACTCTAGAAAGTCGAGTAAAATTTTATCTGGATTTTCTGCCTTTCGAACCACCTCATATGGTAACATAAATTCTCCCATTCTCTTATCATAATATGCTTCCTCAGGTTTGATCGAAAATTCCTTGAATCCTTCCGGTTCTGGATAAGTATAAGAATAATAAATAGGATTGTCTATATCACCTCCTCCCGGCCAGAAACCACAACTACTTACTTCGTGTGAATAAGCTTCAATTGCAACGAATTTTGCCAAACCTGGTGCTCCCGCATGTGATGGAGCCGAACGACCTGAGAATCTTGTAACAGCTAGATCAAACGCACCCCAAAAAAAATGTACCGGACTAACCTTTCCTATAAAACGGGAACGGAATTCTGTAAGTATTCTGCTAGACTGAGACAAAATCTGCCATAAATGAGTAACATATTTGCGATCATAAGATGCATGTTTGTAATCTTCCTCAAATGGTGTCCTATCTGAAACTTCTACAGGTGTTGTCCACAAAGGAACATAAATGTTGATGTCTGATAAATTATACATAATGTCCTTGTACATCTCTGCAATTGGGCGTGGTTCTAACGGAATCTTTCTTGTAATACCTTCGCTTGTTTGAATGATAAAAAAATGATCTATGAAATCAAAATCAATTTGAAATTGTATGTTTTCGTATGACATTGCAGATGTAGTAAGCCCCCTCGAATTAATGTACAAAGTAGAATTCCACCAGTGGTTTACCAGAGGTTCCAGTGCGATTCTGATTTTTCCTGCTATTTGAGTTAATCTATGGAGTGTCTCGTATGTGTCTTTCCATTCTGACAGCGGTAAAGATGGCCAGGTATTTTTTGACAATGTCATATTTGTTTGTAGTTGTTATCATCAATAACTGTTGTCGTCTGCTGTTTTACTAATCAGATGAAGCATTTTTGTACCAACATAGTATGACATCGACGTGAAAACACATTGACAAATCATGTTCTCATAATTGAAGTAGTAGTAGTAGTATTTCCATTGTTATATGTAATCCGTTGTTTTGCTTTTATGATCTAAATCGTCTTGTAAAGATAGCATCAAGAAACTATCTATATTTTAGCATTCTAAATGATAGAATGATTACTACAAATATTACCGCAGCGGAAATGATGAAGGTAGTTGTGCCAATCAAGTTGTATAGTAAACCTCAACCCAATGATGCTTGCGAGACTTCCCATACTACTTACTACTCCTTGTATAACGCCTTGATACACATTGCCTCCTTGTTTTGTAAGTAATGACATAAAAGATGGCCACATTAAACCATTGCCAAACGCAAACAAGATGATCGCTACATAAGCTACTAAAGTACTATTGAAAACGAATAGGACAAAATTTGTTCCCAAAATTAGACTTCCAATAATTACTAACTTTTTCTCAGAACATTTCTTTAATACTTCTCTCAATATGGGACCTTCTACCAAAACCATTAAACCGCTTAATACCGAATAAAATACTCCCATTTCCAACATAGACCATTTTAAGCCTGAAACTGCATGAATGGGAAAGGATGTATAATAAATATTGAATCCAAGAAATATTAAGAAATACAAAATAGGCATATATGATATGTTTCTGAGTTTAAAAACATGTTGAATTCTTAAATTTTTGGGATTCGGAATTTCGAAACAATCTTTGCATTCGACTGAAAAAACTTTCCGAATTTCAGGTTCATCTGGAATGGCCTTCACTATAGATGATGCTTCTATAGTTCTTGATTCTTGTAACTTGAAGATTATTACTATTACTGTTATTAAAGAAACTATTACTGCTGCCATCACGGGCAAAATCTCCTTATAAATAGTTGCACCCAGAATGCCTGCTAATACGGGTCCAATTATGAAACCAAGATTAGAAGATATTGCCATTTTCCCAAAATTTTTACTTCTGTCCTTGTCTGTTGCTACATACGCCAAGTATGCGTTTGCAACTGATATGTTTCCTCCTGTAATTCCGTCTATCCCTCTTGCTAAAAACAGGATAATCAACGGAAGGGTTATGACAAAAGAGCCTGCTACTTGGGAATCAATATTATGTATAGACCAAACAGGTACAAGCAAAGCAACTAAAAAAATAATCCATCCAATGAATGTTCCAATATTACTCACCAATAGTACCTTTTTCTTTCCTATCCTGTCGGACCATTTTCCCAAAAGTGGATCTCCAATAAGTTGAAAAGCTGGATATATAGCAGCAAGTATTCCATAAATAATGGAATTTCCTCCGAAATCAATCACCAAAAAAACCAAGAATGGTAAACTATACTAAAATCCAAAGTTCCGATAAAGTTTGAAAATAATAATGGGAAAATAGATATCTGTCTATCTTGTGCAGACATTTTTAAATAGAACACATATGTGATGTATAAAAGATTGTTTGATTCTCTTTGGATTTTTATATTTTAAGTATCTTTTGGTTGACAAAATTTTGTGTTTTGCATGCTTACTCCTGCCATTTTACTTCATAAATAGAAATTTCTTGTTTTCAATATTACTTATGGTTTTGGGAGATCAAGAATTGTTATTTAAGGTCTAATTTTGAGACTAGTACAAATTGTATATATATTCGATAATTCATGTGTTCGTACATCTATACATACATTCCTAACCTTATGTTCCAACTTATCAGTTTCATTACGAATTCTTACAACATGTGTTCCTATTCCTATTGTTAGGATAACAAATCTAAATACTCTCCTCTTGGATTTGGGAAGAATGAAGAAGATGATGAAAAAATACACCAGCATCCTCAATCTCTATGATGGCCAAAATTCACCGCATGGGATGTCTTATTATTCTTTATAGTTTCAGCATCTTAAAGTATAGTATATTTGACTTTATCTGGCATTTCGATGAAATTGTTGGTAGATGTTTTAAATCTTCGTCTTCACTTGTGTCCATGACGCCACCAGCACTATAACTAGAATCGTTTCCTTGTTTGTAAATTATCTCAATGGAATTATGTAGGTGAAAGGGTAATTTCACCAATTGGATGTAAACATTTTATATAAAGTGACAAATCAATATCACCCAGTAGTAGAGACAATGACAGTCGATATCATCCAATCTCTGATTTTAGGAATAGTACAAGGCATAACTGAGTGGTTGCCTATCTCAAGCTCGGGTCACTTGGCTTTGACCCAATTAATATTTAATATACGTGTTCCGGTCTTTTTTGATTTAATTCTTCACATTGGAACACTAGCTGGACTGGTGGGATTTTATAGGACTGATCTTTCAAAGATTTTTAGATCGATTATATTTCCTCGATCAATGGAGATTGGAGAACTAAAGGAATATCGCAATCTGCTGATGCTCATCATAATTGGCACTATTCCCACTGCAATTATCGCCTTCGCGCTAAAATCATTGTTTGAGTTTTCATTCTATGATATATTTTTACTGTCAATAGGATTTTTCATCAGTGGAGTTTTCATTTTCATAACAAATTTTTTTAAAAAAGGTTCGAGAAGTATCAATAAGTTCGATGCGGTTCTCATTGGGATTGCCCAAGGATTCTCTGTTTTCTCAAGCATTTCTAGAAGCGGTATCACCATATCATTAGGAATGATTCGACAAATAGATCATATTCAATTAGTCAGGTTTTCATTTTTATTGTCCATTCCTTCAATCATTGGGGGCTCTGTATTTGACTTTTTATTAATGGATGATGCCCAGGTCTCTACAATAGGTAATATTCCCATTGCTTCGTATATCATGGGATTTTTGTCTTCAGCCATAGTTGGATATATAACGATAAAATTATTAATAGATATTGTTAATAAAGGCAAACTACATTACTTTGCGTATTATTGTCTGGCTTTAGCTCTGATCCTGTTAATCTATTCATTCTTGTAAATTTGATTCAAGGAATCGACGTATTGCAGTAATAGTGCCACTAAAATAATACGTCTTTAATCATTCACATAACAATCAATAACGAGATTTACGATCTCATTAGGATTTATTATCTATTTTCACAAACATATAGCTTGAAGGATGCTAAAACTGTACAAATTTTTGATAATAATACAATATTGCTTCTGTATTCCTTTATAATCTTGATACCCAAAATATTTCTAATATTATTACAGATCGGAATGACCTAGAATGCCTGAATAAATAGAGATGGAATAGTCTTCCCATCATTACCAACTATTCCATCTCTATTTTTAATATGTTAAAGTCAATCATCAAAGGAATATTATCATCAACAGGTAAGATCTATACACTATAGTGAATATTTAGATAAATAATTAATACATTTGGATATTAGAACCATCATGGAAGAAAGGCAATTTCTCCATAAACTGTGCATTAATGCACTACAAGTTGATGATTCTATTGAATTTGCTGGTGTAGTAGATTCACATGGTAAGCTTTTAGTGGGTAAATCGAGAGATATTTTTCGTTATAACGATTATTACAAGAAAAGAAAAAATAACTCTTGTTCGAGATATTCAAACTCTTATGGTAAAGCGGTTTTCAAAGATAAGACTGTCTCAGTCAATAATATAAAAAATATCGTCTCTCTTCAATCCAATTTGTTTGAAGATCAAACATTATTTAAGCTTATTAATCTTAATAATGATGTGTTTCTTGCATATATACCCATAAATGAATTAAACGACAAATTTTTGTATATCTATTTTAGTACCGGTGATTATTTGGAGGACGTTTTGATACGATTAGATTCTACTTTCTCTTGATGAAAATATTATCTTTTTTTGGAATAAAATTTTGCGTTCCTATAAAAGGGAGGAAGCACAAACATTCCCATACAGAATAGAAATAAAAAAATTTAGATTTGATAATCTACTCAACAACAATACCAGTCAATTTCTTTTTGGTAGATACATTGTAGTATTTGGTTTCTTTTCTAAGAAGTTCCAAAATTTTTCCTGCTCTGTTACTAGTTCTTCTTAAATAGTCAAACACCAAGGTACAGGATATTTTTCCTACTATTTTGATTATTGAATTATAGATCCTCTTTATAATGTCGTCTTTTACCTTTGATCTCCTGTTTAATTGCTCTATAGTGGATTTAGAATCACTCCTGATTACTATAATTTTTTTCTTATCCTTTCTCTTTAGTTTTTTTTTGAATGCTTTGAGATTGTCTGATATTGCAAAGTATACAGCCAACATCTCCATCCGTTGTACCCCAAATCTTTCGTTTCTCTTGTATGGTTTTAACGCCTTATCTTACTTTTGTTTTGAAAATGGTTATGCCAAGAAATATATCCAGAAGGTGAGCCGTCTACATCAATTGCGATAAGTATGTTGCGCAATCTGATCTGCTATTTAGTTGGTATGAATATAATCATTATCCATATAGTTATCATAGAATGTATACTCTGTAACGATTGCCATGCCATTAGAGAGTGTAGTGATTGATAATAAACCAAGAATGTCTGCATTTTAGAGTGGATATGAGTTTTTCGACATGTTTCTAACAGGTGGTATTTAATTTCCGCTTTATTCATCCAGCGACCATTCAATTATTACTTTTGAATGGTCACTGTGCAACTCAGATGGAAAAGAGTAAATCTCACAAGCCAATATTTGACTTAACATTTATCCTGATATTCTATATAGATATGTGCATTTGTTCGACTAATTTACATTTAAACTCTAGTTAGTTTAACCATTCCGTTTCAAAAATCTTTAGCCATTTTAAGAATGCGGAAAAAATTGAATTATTTAGCAAATTTAAAATCTTAAATAACTTTTTTAACATATTTAATTATAATACATTAATATATTCTATATAGAGTATTAATAATATATAGATAATTGATTAATAATCATATAGATATAACCATTTTGATGGTTAATTTAAGAAACTATAGGATACTAGGTGTATCGCTTTTAGCCTTATCGCTATTAGTTCCAGTATATGTAAATTCCGTAAATGCACAACAAGTAACTATTAATGGAGCAGGGGCCACATTTCCCTTTCCCTTGATAGATACTTGGAGAGTAGAATATCAAAAAGTCAATCCTGATGTGAGTCTTAATTACGCTTCCATTGGTAGCGGTGGTGGTATTAAACAGTTTACAGAAAAAACTGTTGATTTTGGTGCCACAGATGCTCCATTGTCTTCAACTGAATTTCAAAAAGCAGGAAATGCCGTTCACATTCCAGAAACCATAGGTTCAGTTGTAATATCTTATAACCTTCCTGAAGTAACTACTCCCCTTAAACTGACAGGTCCAGTGATAGCTGATATCTTTTTAGGAAAAATAACAAAGTGGGATGATCCTAAGATAAAAGAACTTAATCCTGATGTGACTTTGCCAGCTGAAGATATAATTTCGGCTCACCGTTCTGATGGTTCGGGTACTACATTCGTCTTTACAGACTATTTATCTAAAGTTAGTCCAGAATGGAATTCCACAATTGGAGTTGGAAAGTCAGTTCAATGGCCATCAGGTTTAGGTGCACCAGGAAATGAAGGTGTAGCAGCATCAATTCAAGGTTCACCCTACTCCATAGGCTATGTTGAATTAGCTTACGCTTTAACCACAGGCATGAAGTTTGCATCAATTCAAAACCAGGAAGGAAACTTTATTGCACCATCAATTAATTCAACAATGGCAGCAGTAAACGCAGCAGCACCAACATTACCTGAAGGTTCACAGCCATGGAATACTGTATCTATAACAAATGCACCAGGTGCAGACTCTTATCCACTTTCTAGTTTCAGCTACCTATTGCTCTACAAGGAATTGAGCACCAACCCAAGCATAAATGAGCAAAAGGCAAATGCATTGGTAGAGTTTGTTGAATGGGCCATAACTGATGGACAACAATTTGCCGAACCACTGGGATATGTTCCATTACCTCAATCGGTTATAGATATCAATGAACAAACACTGAAATCTTTAACCTTTAATGGAAACCCCGTTCTCACCAACTAATTTTATTATTTTTTTCTATATAGTTTATGTGTTCTATATTAATTATATATGTAAAATATATTATCAAATTGTTTTAATTTATTGATATACTTTGTCCCTAAAAGACTCTAAAGATGCACATGCCGAGCTTGTAAAAAAACTTGATTTACGAAATAAAAAATCGATCTTGGGGGACAAGTTTTTTAAAGGTCTGGTTATCGGCGCTTCTCTTTATACTTTATTGATGGTTGCACTTGTATTATTCTCCTTATCTGAAGGTTCGATACCTATTTTCGTAAAGGAAGGGTTTAATTTTGTAATTGGGACAGATTGGAATGCAGTTGAGGGAAGAGAATCCTTTGGTGCACTGCCTTACATTATAGGGACGCTTGTAAGTTCTGCTATTGCCATGGCCATAGCTGTTCCGATTAGTGTAGGAATAGCGATATTCATTACAGAGATGATCCCAAAAAAACTAGGGACTATTCTATCCTTTGTTGTTGAATTGTTAGCAGCCGTTCCCAGTATTGTTTACGGTCTGTGGGCGTTATTTGTCTTTAGATTCTGGATAAGGGATTTTGTGGAAGAACCCCTCCATAATTCATTTGGCGATTATATATCTATATTTGCAAAGGCCCCATTTGGCCTGGATGTGTTTACTGCTGGAATTGTACTTGCTATCATGATTATACCTATTATTACTGCTGTTTCAAGGGAGGTCATGAAAGCTATCCCTCATTCGCAGAAAGAAGCAGCGTATGCTTTGGGTGCAACGAGATGGGAGATGGTGAAAACTGCAATTTTGCCCTCATCAAAAACAGGTTTGATGGGAGCCTCATTTTTAGGATTGGGGAGAGCCATTGGAGAGACAATGTTGGTCACATTAATAATAGGAAACGCAATCGGTTTGGCCGCTATCCCTACATCATTGTTTTCCCAAAGCCAAACCTTGTCCAGTATTATTGCAAATGAATTTAATGAGGCTGCGAATGATCTTCATCTGTCGGCACTGATTGGGCTAGGTTTAGTTCTTTTCATAATTACAATTTTTATAAACATCGCCGCTATTTTCATCATATCGCGAGTTTCAAAATCTTATTCAAATGTGAGGGAATAATATGAGCAATATTAGTAACAACGATAACAATAAAGAAAAAAGCTACAAGTCAATAATTCGAGAAACTACTGCAAAAAATGCATCAAAAAGAAAAATGAAAAACAATTTGATCACCGTTTTGTTAGCTTGTTTTGTAATAATAGCAGTTATTCCACTGAGCTCAATTTTGATAGAGGTGTTTAAGAATGGTATAGGTGCATTTAGTTTCGACTTTTTGTTTCTCCCACCAGGATCAATAGGCTCCGGAGGTGGAGGTATAGGGCCAGCTATTCAAGGGACCTTAATGGTTGTAGGATTTGCCACTTTAATAGGCGCACCTGTTGGCGTTTTGGCCGGAGTATTTCTATCAGAGTATTCCAGCTCAAGCAGAGTGTTTGCCTACATTTTGAGACTTTTTAACGATGTATTAACCGGGATCCCTTCTATCGTCATAGGAATTGCGGGATACATTACTATAGTGCTGACCATGGGCTCCTTTTCCATATTGGCAGGTGCATTTGTTTTGTCTATAATAATGATCCCTATTATTGCAAGAGTTTCCGAAGAAACTCTTAAACTCGTACCAAATACACTAAGAGAGGCTGCATATGGTTTGGGTCTTCCAAAGTGGAAGGTAGTGTGGCATATTGTCATAAAGGGCTCCAAAAGTGGTATTTTAACTAGTATTGTACTTGCCATATCAAGGATTGCTGGTGAAACAGCACCATTAATAATGACCATATTGGGGACAAGTTTATTCTTTAGCGGCTTTAATTCTCCAGTCGATGCCTTGCCTTTGAGAATTTGGAGACTTGCTTCTCAGCCATACCCTTCTGCTCATGAACAAGGATGGGGTGCTGCATTACTATTGATATTACTTGTATTATCGCTGAGTATTGCTTTGAGAATGTTTGCTCAAAAGAGGAGCCTTACTTTTAAATCGACTATTTGATCTATTTTTTCTATATAATACTATATACTTCCTATAGACAAATATTATTATGAAATTGCGCATTTAGAGAATTGTCTAGTGGACAATTTGAACAACTCATTGAACCCTACTGTAAATGAAGAAATTAATCATTTATCTTCTATCGATTCTAATCCTAAACACGAATCTACTAGCCCTTTTACTGAGCCCGAATTCCAAGAAAAATCAGATTCAAGATTCAAAATCGAGAATCCAAAGCTATCTATACAATCACTAAAAGCTTGGTTTAGCGGCAAACTGGCTTTAAAAGATATCAATCTTGAGGTGAAAGAAAAACAAATCACAGCATTAATTGGTCCATCGGGATGTGGCAAAACAACTCTATTAAGATGCATTAACAGGATGCATGATTTGACTCCAAATGCCACTGCTGATGGAAGGGTTATTTTGGATGATCTTAATATTTATGATAAACAATCAGATCCTGTTCTCATAAGAAGACGAATGGGAATGGTATTCCAAAAACCAAATCCATTTCCGACTATGAGCATATTTGATAATGTAGCAGCTGGCTTGAAGCTGAATGGTGTTAAAGATAAGAAATTGATTAAAGAAATTGTTTATGATAGCTTACAGGGCGCTGCTTTATGGAATGAGGTTAAAAATGATTTAGACAAGCCCGGAATAAGCTTGTCAGGTGGTCAACAGCAAAGGTTATGCATAGCAAGGGCACTGGCAATGCAACCCGAAATATTATTAATGGATGAACCTACTTCTGCATTGGATCCAATTGCGTCTTCAAAAATTGAAGAATTAATGACTGAATTAAAGAAACACTTGACCGTAATAATTGTAACTCATAATATGCAACAAGCAGCCAGAGTTTCTGATTATACCGCATTTATGTATCTGGGCGAATTAATTGAATTTGGACCTACAGATCAAATATTTAAGAATCCAAAAAAAGAGCTAACTGAAAGATACATTTCCGGAAAGTTCGGCTAGACTTGTTTATTTAGTTTCTTGATTCATTTTAATTAAAGTGGCGCGATTACTTGACATGGGGCTAACTAAGGTTAGCAGCATTGTTCTTGATATGGCTATTTTAGCTGAAAGTACTGTTACTAAAGCTGTTACATCCTACAATGACGATGATAATTCAGCAAAAAAGCAGATATTTGAATCATCTGCAAAACTTCGATTTCTCCAAGATGAAGTATCTGAGTTGACGATCGAACTTATCGCTCGGTTTCAACCTGTGGCAACGGATTTAAGATTTATTAAATCTTGCATGGAGCTTGCGTATGGTTTTTCAAGGTTTGGAAGGTATGCGTATGATATTATAATGGTGCTTGAAATCCTTGGGCCATTGGAACATTGCGATAAATTGCCAGTAATGCGAATGTCAAAACTCGTTATGGAGATGATGGCGCTAGGGGTAGCGGCGTTACGAACAAGAGATAACTCTAACTTAGGTAGAATATATGAAATGGAAGAAATGGTCGATGTTTTGTTCCGAAAAAATCTACGGGAATCGTCTCAACTTATACGATCAAATAATTACTCTGATAACAGATGTAATATTTCCACTGCTTTGATACTGAAATATTTGGAACGGATATCTGATCATGCTTGCTACATTGCAGATTCAGTTAAATATATTGAAACTGGAATGGCAAGCCCTAGAAGATAATAAAATTTAACTATATATGAAGCGAATCATCTAGAGTAGAAGTTTGTATGAATAACGCTGATGCAACTAAGAAATGCATAATATGTGGATGCACAGGACATGCTTTGTTTGGATGTTTTGCACACTGGACAGGTCATAAGAAAACCAAGGGTAAGTGCATAAAGGAGTAGTACTTATGGGTGGCGCGGTGCTGTTAACTTAAGCGTTGTTCACCTCCTTGTTATGATAGTCTGAAAACATATTCAACCAGTTACTTACGTGCTTCAACCTGCAATTCTTTATTCTACAGGGAAAATAATCATCGAAACTTTCAGTTCTATCCTTTAGGTATTGCATAGTTCTCTCGATAAGGCTTTTCTCCAATGAGGAATGGATATGATGTTTTAGTTTCAGGAATCGACATGCTTGAGGATACCACGTACCACCATCAGTAGATACACCGTGTTTTCCGTGAATCTTAATCAAGCCATCAGGGAATCTTTCGGCTACAAACATGTTTCTTTCCTTGGAGATGGATAGTGCGAGAATATCCATGTTTTCGGATTCAATTGTAACCCATAACCAAATATACTCGGGTCCAACTTTAATCAATGTCTCATCTATGATAAATTCTGAGATCCTTTTCTTTTTGATTGACATCTTCTGAGGTGTATACTTTTGAATCCATTTCCTGATTGCAACATGACTTCTCTTTACTTTGTTTAGATGAAATATTGCTTTGGAAACACTTCTGGTTGATAAACCAAGAAAGTACAAATACAAAGCATGGTCAATATCTAACGAAGATGTTCTGTTTCTTTTGATGATCATAACTGAAATAGAGCATCTTCAAGCTATATCATTTTCTTAAGTTAACAGAGCCGGTGGCGCTGTTGTTCTACTTATTATTTTAATTCATAAAGCGCAATAACTAGCTTTAGCAAAATTTTCTCATTAGTAGTTTCTGCCAATGGTATAAAGTATTTCTGAGTTTCCTCTTTCATTCTGGTTATCTTATCTCTTCTTCTGGAATTTTTTAAAGATCTGAGTTCATCTAAGCGTTCTGCCAAAAGGATGTTCTTTATCAAAGTATCTGATTGTTTTACTCTGCTGAATTGCCTTTCAATTTTTTGTTCCTCATTCTTGTTACTTTGTTCTTGATTAGAATATTTATTAAAGAAAGATATTACATCAAGTGTCTTTTCACTAAGTTCATTTTTTATGTATTCCTTTGTCTCTTTGGAAATTTCTTGTTTGATAGAAATGTCGTGAAGTAATGCCGAACAAACAAGATCAGAGTCATCAACACTCATTTCTTCATTGACGATTAAGGCTACTCTCAAAGAATGATTTATTTGAGGTTCAATCTTGTCATATTGGTATTTTCTTGTCATATTATTATGAATTCTTAAAGCCAAACCAAAAGCTTTAGAAATCTTTTCTACTTCATTCATAGATTTCTCAAAAGGTTTCAACAGCTTTGGAAACCCTGTTTTAATAAAATTATTCCTATTATCGCTATCCTTGTACATTCCTAGTGATTTAACCTATGATTTTTTGGCTATTCATCCTATAATTTACTTTTCATCTATTATGATATGCTATTCCTATTAATGAAATTTCTAAAGTATAGATATACATTCATAAGTTTATAATATTTTATCACTTTACTGATTATATTTATATGATTTCCAATGATACAAACAAAATTGACGATGTAAGCGTCTCTATTCAATTAAATGATATTAAAGTGCAATTTAGTGGAGGACCTGAAAATGTTTTGTTGTCGACTATCAATTTTCTAACGAAACATATTCCAGAACTACGTTTGGCTCAGAAAATCTCGTTAAATTATTCTGTATCTGAACTGATTGATATGTATTCCTCTATAATAAAAATTACCCCTGAGGGACCAAAAATTTTACCTAATCTGGGAGAAATTCACAATAAGAAATTCTCTGATAAAGAAATAGTTATGCTGTTTCTACTAGGCTCTAAGATTGCATATGAGCTAGGCAAAATTCCTGAAAAATCATCCCCTATTTCAGATATTCAAACAACAACAAATCTAAATCCAAAGTCTATCAGCTCCAGATTATCTGAATTGGTTAAGGTTGGATATGTAACAAAAAGCGTAAATAAAGAAACCCAAACAGAATCGGTAGTCTACGGAATAACTACCATAGGAATAAAGTGGCTAAATGATGTTATGAACAAAAAATTTGCTGTAAGGCAGTAGTCATTTTTCAAATAACGGTTTCTTTTGGATGTATCTATAATTTCTTAAAGTTCCTACTCTAGTTAGTATTCCCTCTCTGACCATATCACTTAAGGAGTGTGATACTGCAGTTTTATCATAATTATATCCCATTCTTGCCAATTCTTGATGGACTTCGATAAGTAATCTCTCATTTTCAAAAAATTTTTCATAAAAAATTTTTTCCATCAAACTTCTACAGGTATTACCATTTTTTGCAAGTTCCTTTAACGATACCGTATTTTTTTTCTGATTACTAATTTGAAGTGTGCTGTTTGTATCTATTCTCGACTTTATGTTGTCGATTTCAGCTTTAAGTTTTTCAATTTCATTATTTGCATTTGTACCTGACAATGAAGCAATATCTATACCGGTAAGTACGTTTTCTACTACGTTTTTTACTTTATCTTCTACACAAGTAATTTCAACTTCCCATTCTTTATACTTCAGCTTAATCTTTGCTTCTAAAGACAATTTTGACACAGCTTCACTCATGTTTATATTATATTAGCCTCACTAATTGATAAACGTGTTGTTGCACAACATGAACAACATGAACAACATTTATTAATATGCTATTGTTGTTGAACAACATGCACAATCAACTTAATCTTCAGGACCTAGAATCAAATTTAGAATCTATGAAAAGATCCCTTATCAATAGTTTTAGCAATTCGTATTTTTGTAAGGACTACAAAAACTTAATTCAAAACAAGAAACTGGTTTTCGTAGATGATGAAGAGAGTATACCCATACAAAATTGGGGAATCCATTCTGAAAAATATTCCAATCTTAAATTAACCCGTATATCTCCTACAGAAGCTGAAAAATTGGTTTTTGGAATAGATTCAAGCTGCATCAAAGTAGCTGAGGTTGAAGATGGTGGTTTGTATGCAGTTAAAGGGTCTGTTTGTATATCCTTTAAGGGAAAGCCTACTGCTCATTTAAAAATAGGTCCGTTGATGTTTTATCTTAATGAGGAAGTTCTCCAGAGCCTTAAATTTGACCGTAACGTGTTTAAATTAATACTATTTAACGACGACTATGCGAAGAAATTTCTGCGCGTCAATATAGAAAGGTACATCCAATTTTGGATTTCTAAACTGATTTCTGGATCATTAATTTTGATTGATGGCTCGTTAAAATCTTCGATATTTGAAAATCACATGTATCACATTTCAAAGATCTTAGAAAATTCTGTAGTTAATGGCAATTCTGTAATAGGTATTAGCAAAAGCTCTAAAATCAAGATACTAAAATATTTGTCATATCCTCTTATTAGGTCAACATTTCCAGCATATGTCGATATCAATCTAATAATCCGGAGTCTTATTTCTAAAACATATGGTGAACATATGTTAGTAAAATTATCTAGCAATGAATATTCAAATATTTTGCGAGCCGATATAGTATCATATGACAATGATGTGAACTCTACTTTAGGAACGCTACTTCATAATGAATTGATTAATTTCGGCTATCCTAGTTCTCTTTCTCTTTCACATCATGTTTCAATTTTTTCAAATACAGAATTGGCCAGCATCAAGAGTTTTATTAAATCTAATTATTCTATAAAAGAAATTACACATGAGAATGCTAGAGCATCTGTGCTTGGAGCCGCTTGGAGATGAAAATTCTTTCCAAAACAGGGGACGAAATTCTATTATTAGCTGTTACTAATGATTTCGCTAATAAAGGAGACTATTTTGTCATAGAAGATTTTAATAGTAGCAAGAAATTGCTTGTTCAATTTTATGAAGAGGAGTATTTCTCTTCATCATCGCTAGTTGATGAGATTATAAAGGACGAAGTAGTCTCCCAATTTAGTAATGAGAATATTTTCGATCCTTTGGAAATAAATAACCTTTCTCAAATTATTAGGGATGTCAGAATCTTTAAGACAAAAATAAGAGGATCTATAGACAATGAAAATCAACTATCAACAGACGTAGACTGGGTTCCTTCAAGGGTTAATTCTAAAATCGTCAAGATAGGTATGAGAGAAATGAATTCTCTATTGAATAAAAAAATGCACTATCCAATATCCTTGGGAAGATGTGGATCTGACAATCAACCATTTGAGATATTTGCTGAAGACCTCGATGGCCGGTTAAATATTATTACAGGAAAGAAAGAAACAGGCAAGTCCCATCTGTCAAAAATCTTGATGAAATCTCTCATCCAATATGGAGCATACGTTATTGTTTTTGATCTAAATAATGAGTACAGTGGTCTCTCATACAATCTTGATGGGAAACGTTCTCCCATAGCCGATAAATTACTTTTGTTAAATCCTGGCCTAGAATTAAAATTTGATTTGACATATTTTGGAAAACCATCAATTTCAAATATGTTGAAGAATGCATTGGATATGCCCTCCGCTTCTCTGCGGGAGTTTTTTAGGATCTGGGATGCATTAGAAAACAAAAAGATTTTGAGTCTTCCTGAATTAGGCAAAGCTTTTGGTACTTGGACAATCAATGAATTGGTGAGAGATGCTTTATTATCGAGATTTCATACCATTAACTCATCTCATCTGTTCTCTTCAAGTGTTGCCAAAGAGAAATGTTTTAAGTTTGAAGATTTAGTCAAAACAAAAGCTAAAGGTGCCGCAATGATAATAAATATGAGTAGGGTTTCTCCAGTAATTAGGCGAATGATTGTTGAATTAGTAATGAGTAAGTTAATTGAATTATTAGAGAAATCACAGATCCCCCCAGTTTTTATCTTTGCAGAAGAAGCTCAGCTCTATATCCGTGACACGTATTGGGAAGATTTGATAACACGAATGCGTCATTTTGGAATATATTCAACATTTATTACTAATCAACCAGATGCCATAAATGATACCATATATAGACAGGTAGACAATATTTTTCTATTCAATTTTACAAATGATGCTGACTTAGAAAAGATCTCTAAAGTTTCCTTACTTGACAGTGCCACAATAAAATCTCTTGTTAAAACTTTGTCTCATAGAAATTGTTTAGCAATCGGTAAAGCAGTTTCAAATTTGCCTATGGTAGTTAAAGTTGATCCGGTAGATGTACTAACTTTAGGGGAAACAAAAAAATTTTTTAAATAATGGGATCTCCTCTAATTGAAACGATGAATTCCTTTTGAGCAATCTTGTCTATATTATAATTGAGACCGTTTATGTGTTTTATTAACTCTAGATTTGTTAATAGATGATTCGTAATTTTCGATATCTTGTATTTAGACTCGCCTTTAACAAAGCTTAAAGGTAATACCAACATATCAGCTAAAAATTGATCTATACACGCACGAGATTCATAGTCTGCTATGAATCTTTTTGCTGCATTATGCCCAATTGTTTCTGCCTTTATACCTTTTTCGCCGATATAATCTGCGCCTAAATAAATGCCTGATTCCGAAGTACTATAAACGAGGATCGAAGATCCGGGACTTACTGAAGTTTCAATTATGGATATATGCTTGATAGGTTTTATTCCTTTTTTTTCTAGTGTTGTAATGGCGTGCTCAATTTGTCTATCTGGCACATGTCTCGGTAACTTACCTGCAATGCTCATGATGGCTGGTTGCGTATCCTTAAAATTACAAAACTCGATTGTATGAAGTTCTGATGTTTTTTTTATTTGTACATCAACAATACCTTGTCCATTCGGATAAAAACCTCGTCTTATGACATTTATACTAAAAGTGATCCCAATTCTAGATAGGATGTCTCTTAATAAGTATCTAATATAATCTATTGTTGGGCTATATTTCACATCCGTTCCTCCTTGAATTCTTAGTGTCAAATTTTTTTGGAAGATAGCAACTACTGGAATTATCGTTTGCAATAATAGCGGTATGCTTCCTGCTGTTCCTATATCTATTACTAGATTATTATTTTCTGAACCAATTTCCACATTCTTATGTGCTTTGTACTTGATCCAACTTGCGCCTACTGTTACATTTTCGATACTGATGTTAAAAAGCCTTGAAAGTAATTGAATTGTCGAAACATGTTGTTGCTTTAGTCCCGGGTCTTTTCTATTTGATCGGATGTTGATTATTTCCATTGGCTTACCGATCAAAGTTGAGATGGTTATGGCACTACGAAGTATTTGTCCACCACCCTCACCCATCGATCCGTCGACTAATATCATTTCATCATTTTGTTAATTTGTACAGTTTCTTTATTCTTTCTTCACCATTCATTTCTTTGATTAATTTAATTGTGGATAAAGGCACAAGCTCTTGCCAGTCTTTGTCCTCTGCTATACGTTTTCTAACTTCTGTGGCAGACATTATATCTCTGTTGATCATATCAGGCCTTATAATGTCCTTTCTTCGCTCTACAAATAACATGTTTGTAAATGGATCATTTGTAAATACTGTACTATATCTGGGTACTAATAAATCCAAGTTATAACTCCACAACATATGAGTTCCTATATCTGGAACAGGGATTATGATTATCTTCTCTAGTTTATCCTTTGCTTCAATTTTCAGAGCATCTCTGATCATCTCAATTCTCTCTCCAGCAGTAAAAGGATTTCTAGATTCAAAACTCTTATCAGAGCTTCCCACAGCCACTATTAGCTCATCCATTTCCTCAGTGCACCATAAAAGTGAGTGTAGATGCCCATGATGCAGAGGTTGGAATCTTCCAATATACAATCCTCTTTTCAATACTTCTCTAGTATTCTCTCTGATTAAAAATTTATCACTGTAAAAAAGATGCCTAAGCAATAAAGTTATTATATTTTATTTTCTAAAAATATTCTAGTATTGTCTTGTAGTAGGTTTGGACGGGAAGCCGAATATTTAACGGGATTATATCTGTCAAATAACAATTGGTTAGTTTTTTTTTCGAAAGGTAGTAAGGGGCCCGCTGATATTGTTGCAAAACAAAATGATATAATACTGCTTGTTCAAGTTAAATCTAGTACAAAAATACCGCGAATTCACGGATGCGAAATACAACAACTTATTCAAATGGCCGACAAAATTAGTAACAGTTATCCCATACTATCACTAATACATCCTCAATTGAATTGCAATACGAATAACAATACTATTTTTCTTGGAAATTATTTGCTCGATTTCTTCTTATTACCGGACTGGATCAGTATAGATCCCATGACATTAGCTCCAGTAACACATCGAATCTAATTCCCTCATTACCCCTACTGTTTAATGGTGATCGCGACATCAATCTTATTTGTCTTTATAGTTATTCCAAAATTCTTTTATGATTTTTTCGTTCATCTTTATAGACGTTATTGCCATCTCCTTCCAAAATCCTATCATACTTGAAACATAACTATGCCAAGCATTTTCGAACTGATTAGACGTTATTGCCATCTCCTTCAAACTATCTTTTGTAAATAAATCGTTTTTGAATTCTGATTTTTGTTCGGTCTCATACTTTGTATCTGCTTTGAAGTTATAGTTTGCGACAAGATCGGAGACTATTTTTTTGATATCGTTATTACTTAAATCATTATCTGTACCGCAAATTACTATTTCTGAATTGGTTGGTAAATTAATTAACTTCATTTTATCATATTCAAACGTAACCGACTCCAAATTTCCCAAATCTGTAAATCTCTTTCCTGCATCCAATAAATGAGGTGTCTGGGTCATACTCAAATTTATATCATTTTTGTCAATGTTGTTTTCCGGATTAATACTGATATCTTGACCATCACTTTTCAAAATCCCTACAAATCTTATTTTAGGTTCACGACTTAAGATTTCCTTTGATACCTGAGTTACACTCATTACTCCTTTTTTTTACAGATAGGAGTATATTTACATTCTTTTTTTATCATATTTGTTATAATTATCTACTTATAATCTTAGCAATTCATAATAATTCATCAATTTTTCTTGCTAAAGTTATATCATTACTACTAATTCCGTTAATATCATGAGTTGTCAGTCCGATATCAACACTATTATAGGATAATTTAATATCTGGATGATGATCCATTTTTTCAGCTATTAGAGCGATTTTTGTAATAAAACTAAATGCCTCAACAAAATCTCTAAATTTGAAGTTTTTTTCCAACTTCTTATCCTTTTTCTTCCAATTTTCCAACTTCTTTATCTCGTTTTCTAAATTCTCCATGTCTCTTAATCTATATAAAATTAATTAAACATTATCAATTGCGATTTGTATCTTGGCTAACTAATTCAAAATGGCCGTAAATGATGTTCTTTCTATTATACCCTTACCAGCCATCTGGAGACACGTCAGTTCAAAGCCAAACATTTGATATCTTTTCTATTGCATTTGCTTTTGGTAGGCTAACTTTAATAAATGGTATCTTGTCTAATTTTGACTTTATATTTATCATGCATTTCATATAGATGAATTCTCTAAATTTGAAGATTCCTTGAAGCTAAAACTAGATTTAATATTACCTCTGTTTCTTTAATTTGTATATTCATGGTAAAGGTTTCAATTGTCCAAATGAAGTCTTCTATGGACAAAGAGGAAAATTTGCAATATTCTTTAGAACAAATTAAAGAATCAGCCAAAAATTCTGCTAAAATAATTTGCTTTCCGGAATTTCAAATGTCTTTTTCTCCCTCGTCTCAAAGTAGTGAAGAGTTATTTTCTCTTTCTGAATCCAAACATGGTAATTTTGTATCACAATTAAAAAAAAGTGCCAGAGATAATAATATCTTTATTGTTGGTTCTATTTATGAAAGAGCAAATTCAAAACAAACAAAAAAAATCCAAAGTCAGAGAAATTTTGACAAAGATTCTTACCGCGTATTTGATACTGTTGTGTTGATAAACAATAAAGGACGATTAGTTTCACAATATAGAAAGCTGCATCTGTACGATGCACTTGGTTTTAGGGAATCCAATAAATTACTAGCTGGAAATAAATTATTTTCTCCCGTTGCATCACCTTTGGGCAAGATTGGAACTTTGGTTTGCTATGATTTGCGATTCCCGGAGTTATCAAGAATGCTTGCTCTAAAGGGTTCCGGTATTCTTATAGCACCATCTGGCTGGGTTCAGGGAACTATGAAAGAGGATCATTGGGTGATAATGTGTAAAGCAAGAGCAATAGAAAATGGAGTTTATTTAATAGCCCCTAATCAGATTGGTAATATTTTTTGTGGTAGAAGTTTGATTGTTGATCCGTTTGGGATAGTAGTTACGGATATGGGTAATAAAGAAGGGTTTGATATTGTTGACTTGGACCTTGACAGAATTGATGTTGTTAGAAAAACCCTTCCTCTTCTTAAGAATAGACGTAAAGATATGTACAAGATCATCTAATTTATGTATGGTTGATTCCGACGGCCTGTGGATGGTTATCAATTATAAGTAATGATCTGTTTCTGACTTCGTTTATCGTTACTGGCTAAAGATTTAATTTAACAGTGGCTGTGTCTACAAAAGTAATAGTGTTACTCGCATCTTGATGGTATTCAGTGCTACCACCTTAATTTTCTCTTATTTTTATTAAGATTGAAATTGATGAAAGATCTATTTCAAAAACGCACACATTTTTATTATGCTAAAGCCCTCTCTATATAATATATGGGTGAAAAAGTCTATGTACTTGGTGCTGGAAGTACAAAGTATGGCAAGTTAAATGAAAGTATTATTGAGATTGCTTTGAACGCTTCAAAAGATGCCATTGATTCAGCAGGTATAACTCCAAAGGATGTGAAAGCCGGATATATTTCAAATGTTTTTGGTGTAGCAGATAAACAGGTACATATGGCTCCAGTAATCATGAGCAACCTCGGAATTCCCGAGGTGCCTGGGTTGACTATTGAATCTGCATGCGGCTCTGGATCTGTTATGTTTAGGGAAGCGTTTGCAAATGTCTCTGCTGGATTTTATGATTGTGTATTGGCATTGGGTGTAGAAAAAGTAACTCATACCAGTACGGTTGAGAGTACAACCCTTTTTTCGTATTGTTCTGATTTTTTCTATGAAGGTGGCAATGGTGCCTCTTTTCCCGGACTTTTCGGCTCTATGGCAAGAGCTTATCTTGCAACATATAAGGCTACTGAAGAAGATCTAGCAAGAGTTGCAGTTAAGAATCATGAAAATGGATTGTTAAATCCAAAAGCGCATGTTAGGAAAAAGATTACTGTGGAGGACGTGTTAAAATCTCCTGTAGTAGCATCACCATTAAAACTATATGATTGTTGTCCCTTCTCAGATGGGGCTTCTGCTGTAATATTGTGTAATGAAGAATTTGCAAAAAAGAGTGGGAACCCATATATTGAGATTGTAGGTTCGGGAAGAGGAGCATCTCCTGCTTCTGTACAATCTAGAAAAGATATAACTACAATTCCTAGTACCGTAGAGGCATCACGACAAGCCTACAAGATGGCTAATTTATCTCCAAAGGATATAGATTTTGTTGAAGTCCACGATTGTTTTACTATAGCCGAATTAATAGATATAGAAGATCTGGGTTTTTTCCCTAAGGGATCTGCCGCTCAGGCAGTTAGGGAAGGACGTACCAAATTAAATAGTGATATTACAGTTAATCCCTCTGGAGGATTGAAGTCGAAAGGTCATCCAATAGGTGCCACAGGCGTTGGCCAGGTAGTGGAGGTATTTGAGCAGTTTACAAATAAAGCTGGAGATCGAACAGTTAAGGATGCAGAGATAGCAATGACTCACAATTTTGGTGCAACGGGGGCTAGTGCAGCCGTTCATATTTTCAAAAAAATCAAGTAATGTGTGATACCCTGATTGTCTGAATCAAAGTCTAAGAAACAAAGCACAAGAGAACAATTTATCGAACATGCAAAAAAGGGAGAGATACTTCTTAATCAATGTACAAAATGCAATAATATCATGCTAGAAACCGTATATTACTGCGACAAATGTTTTTCAAATTCTTTTAGACACGTATCATACACCGGAAAAGGTAGAGTTGTCACTTATACGATTCAATCGGTTGCCCCAGAAGGATTTGAAGATGTTAGTTCCTACGCTTGGGTTATTTTTAAATTAGATGATTGTGACATCAATGTTTCTGGTTTTCTACCAGGAATATCTACGCCATTGGACTTGCCGCTAGGATCTAAAATTCAGGTCATTGATTTTCACGTAAAGCATGGATTGATATTACAAAAATATTAGCGAATACCTACTTTTATTCATCAAGCTAAAATTAATCTTCCTTTTTGTTTAGAGAGTTTAACATTTGTTTTTAACAAACCTTCCGATTATTGATCTATAGATGGAAAAAAGTGGCCAGTTCTATTATGATGTTAATAGTGCAATCTCAGTGATCAATACGCAAATCTCTCAGCTTAGGGTAATCGACAAAAAGTTTTCTAACATAGATGCCAATTTTAGCTCTAAAATTACACAAAATATTAAATCTGGAAATAATGCACGCGCTAATATTATAGCAAATGAACTATCTGCTATGAGACGCCTTCGAAAGAATACCCAAAATGCTAGTTTAGCTCTGGAAGTAGTTGCAATTCGTTTTACTAGTATTAATGAATTTTCTGCAATAATGGATACTATTAATCCAACTGTAGACATGCTGCAAGACATACAGAAAGATCTCTCCAAGGCTGTTCCCTCTGCAACTAATGTTCTATCTGAAATTCATACTTTAACTGATGACGTACTGACTAATTCTAACATACACACTGACGATGGTAAAATAGGCTCCGTTGTAGATAAAGACGCCTTAGCCATATTAAATGATGTTCAAAATAGTTTGGAAGATGAGGCTAAAGAGAAATTACCAGACGTTCCAGAATCTATCATTTCTAAAAGACCTGCTATAAATTTAAAAGATGATATATTAAATAGCGGACAGGTTTTGCTAGAAAGTTAGATTATTTTTTTCATTCCCATCTATTGCTTATTTTTATACGGATAGTTTTATTTATATAGTAATATTCAGACTGCTTTGTAGTTGAGGTTTTCATATTCGCCCCCCTCTGAATCTAAACGTGGTGTATTAGAATCTACGTCTAAGAGAGTTAGAATGATTTTTTCAGTTATGGCTAGTCCCAACCGAATAGATATTCTACGAATTCTAAATAATAAAGGACCGCTGACATATTCTGAGCTTAAGTCATTAGCCGGATTCAAATCAAAAAAGGAATCTGGCAAATTTGCCTATCATTTACGCAAATTGTTAAAACAATCTTTGGTCGGTCTAAATAAATCAGAAAGACGATATACCATTACAAATCTGGGTAAATTGGTGTTAAATTTAGCTAGGCAAATAGAAGAAAAATCTATTGTAGAGAGTGGAAAGATGTACGTAAGGACAAGTCATCAAACTCTTGAAGAATTCAATTCTCACAAGATAATTCAAAGCTTAGTTAGAGAAGCAAACTTATCATTAGAGCAAGCTACTAAAATTACAGAAGAAGTAGAAAATAAAATCTACAAACTCTCAACTTCTTATTTAACCTCTCGCTTAATAAGAGATTGTGTTAATAACATTTTGGTAGAACATGGCCTAGAAGATCAGATGAACAAGTTGATTCGAGTTGGGATCCCTATATTTGATATAGATAAAACATTAAACAATAGTAATAACACGTTGAGAAATGGAATAAATGACTTGATCATCGATATATCAAAAAACGTACTTTCTGATTATTTTGTCAATACCTTTCAAAAAGATATACTGGATATGCATTACAATGGTGAAATTCATCTTGATACCTTAGGTCATTGGGGAATTGGTCCTGATACCATTTTCATTGATGTTGAACAAGTAAAAAGTAATCTCAATATGAAAGGGCATTTCCTATTTTTGCCGCGAACACTTGATCAAAGTAATTTCAATTTAGTTTTGCCTATTATAGTATCAATCCTTCAAAGGGAGGTATCTAAGGAAATAGTTATAGAAAATATGGATAAAATTTTTAGAGATTATCAAATGGATAAAATACCTGATTATTTCTCGTTATCGTTAATTTTGTCTTCAATATCTATGCAATATACAAATGCTCCTATTGTTACTCTTGTTATATCAGGAAAAGAAGATAATGAACTATTAATTCAAATGTTAAAGGGATATTCTTCATACCTACAACAAGTGGCGTTGCCCAACTTTGGATTATTCATTAATCATGCAAGATCCTTGTCAGGCGATGTTTTGTCGCTGATTGCAAAAATTGTTAAACTTGGAGGTAAGATCCTCTTATCACAAGAATCAATTCTTAGTAGTAGAGGCATTCGTAAATTAAACAGCACTTCTTTGCTACCAAACATGGTATTGAATTCTCTAACTATCAACCTCCCTCGATTGGCTTATCAGTCAAACAAAGACGAAACATATTTTAGAACTAAATTGGCATTGTTAATGAAACCATCAATAAGTACATTATTGTTGAAGAAAGAAATGTTGTCAAGAAATATACAACATAATATATTGCCTACAATATCTGATATTCTTGGTTTTCCGGAGGTAGGTTCTACCACTGTAGTTGTTAATATAGCAGGATTAAACGAATCAGTCTATGATATTCTAGGGCATTCCAGAGAAGACGGGTTTGAGATAGTTAAAAAAGTGATAAAAACAGCTAATGATGTATTACTTAGTTTCAGTCAAACCAATACCGAAAAGTTTGGAGTTTCTATGATTAATGATGGTAGTTCTACAAGATTTGTCGTTTTAGATTCTGACAAATTTGGTAAACTGACCCATGATTTTCAATCATATTCACAAGGAGTGGTAATTACAAGAGGATTATTAGAAAATGATGATTCTATTTCTGAAAATCTTATGCAGTTGGATAGCCTTGTATCAGGAGGTCTATATATCAGACTCGATATAACTGGCACTTCCGAACAGGAGTTGATTGACATATTAAAAATTGCTATTCCTACAATTCCCTACTTTGTTATATTTGAAAAACATTTTGTATGCTCTATATGTGGAAGAAGGAATATCCAGAACAATATTTGTTTGTCTTGTGGATCTAGCAATGTCAATGAGATTAATTAATTTATAGACTAAAGTGAGAAATAAAAATCAGGTGTTGCTGACTACGGCTTACTTATTCCACAATTATGTGTATCTTTGATACACATATGACAATCAAAGAGATAATTCATACTTTAGATATTACGCAGTTTGCTATATAATTATACTATATAGTCAAATTTAGATCACGGGTCCTTGGCCATAACTTTATGGGCATATTCTTTACTTTTGTACTTCTAAGCTTCTTTGTACTTGGGTCGGAATTAAATTCCGTACAAACTCCTCTATATGGAATTAATCTCTAAATATCTCAACTCATCATTTTGTAAAATAAGATATCGAAATTAATATAAGCGATCTATAGATAATATATAAATGTTATATGGCTGAAACTGATCTTCCTGAGTCAAAAAGCAAAACCATTGTACACATTAAAAAGCGAAACGGTACAATTGTGGATTTTGAACAATCAAAAATTTCAAATGCTATTTACAAAGCATTAGTTGCAGCTGGTAAACCAGATCATAAATTAGCTGAATTTCTTGCATCAAAGTTAGTTAATAAGATCATTAAAAATGATTACTTGGAATCTATTCATAAAGGTCATGTTTTGAGCGTTGAGGATGTACAAGACATGGTCGAATCTATTTTAATTGAAGAAGGTTTGGCTGAAACTGCAAAAGCCTATATTCTATACCGTCATGAGAGGCGCAAACTAAGGGAGATGAAGATGAAGATCTTAAATAAAAGAGATCTAGACGAAGTTGATAAATCACTGGATGTTAATTCATTACGTGTTCTAGCTTCTAGATATCTGTTAAGAGATAACAGTGGTGAAATAATTGAGGGTCCAAAACAATTATTTGAACGAGTCGCAATTTTGGTTGCAGTATCTGATATTATACATGATCCACGTGTATTTGATTTTAAGGGTAATCATTTACGGGATTTGTCTGAGGCCGAACATTATTATAAGAAATTGGACGATTTTGATAGCAAATTAAAAATTGGTGATTACTATTTAAATAAATATCATTTTGAATCGCTTATTAGAGCATACATCGATGAAGCAAAATCTGGAAAAATGAAAGTAGGTTTCAAGGATCTTCTGAGATTAATCGCAGAAGGCCAAATGATTAATCATGCTAGTAAGATTTTAGAATATTATAATCTAATGGTTTTGAATGAATTTCTTCCCAACACCCCAACTCTTATGAATGCAGGTGCTAGATTGGGACAATTATCTGCTTGTTTTGTCCTCGATATGCCAGATGATATGTATTCTATAATGAAATCATCTACTGACGCTGCTATGATATTTAAATCCGGAGGCGGAGTAGGGATAAATTATTCTGACCTTAGACCTGAAGGTGATATTGTTGCATCTACAAGTGGGGTAGCATCTGGACCAACCTCTTTTATGCAGATAATTGATTCAATTACAGATGTAGTTAAACAAGGGGGAAAACGCCGTGGTGCAAATATGGGTATATTGGAATCTTGGCATCCTGACATAGAAAAGTTCATTACAATGAAAACTAAACCAGGAATGTACGAGAACTTTAATGTAAGTGTTGGAATTTGGTCAGATTTCTGGCAGTCTCTGGTAAATAAGGAAGATCATAAATATTCTCTGAAAAATCCTCGAACTAAAGCCACTATGAAAAACATCGACTCCCATCAATTAATGGAGCTGATAGCTTTAAGTGCATGGAAAAGTGCCGAACCTGGAGTAATATTTTTTGATAATATTAACAAGTATAATCCTTGTATCGATGCTAAAGGCGGTCCACTTAGAGCAACAAATCCTTGTGGTGAACAGTCTCTTTATCCATGCGAATCTTGCAATTTAGGTTCTATTAATTTATCTAAGTTTGTAAAAAGAAAAGCCGATGGAATGTATGAGTTTGATTGGCCAAGATATGAACAATCTATAAGAACAGCCACAAGATTTCTTGATAATGTCATAGATGTTAATAAATATCCTGTAGAAGAGATTGATATCAATACAAAACTAACTAGGAGAATTGGATTAGGAATCATGGGTATAGCCGATTTATTATTCATGTTGCGTATTCCATATGATTCCAAGGAAGGGTATGAATTTATGGGTAAACTAGCTGAAACCTTATCGTATTTCAGTATGGATGAAAGCGTAGTTATTGCAAAATCACGTGGAGCCTTTCCGTTATTTGAAAAAACTGAATACAAAAATGGTAGCATACCATTATCTGGTTATTATGAAATACCTAAAGATTTACATTGTTATGATTGGGATTCTTTAATAGGAAAAATCAAGAATTATGGAATTAGGAATTCATGGACTACTACTATTGCACCTACTGGAACATTGTCAATGATTTCAGACGTATCTAATGGAGTAGAACCAATATTTGCCTTGGTATTTGAAAAACGGGTTACAGTTGGTCGATTCTTTTATACAAATAAGATATTTGAGAGTATATTAAAAGAACATGGACTTTATACAGATGAAATTTTGTTAAAAATTTCAAACAATTATGGTTCCGTACGTGGAATTAACGAAATACCTGAATGGATACAAAAGCTCTTTGTTACGGCTATTGATATTCATTGGACCGATCATATTATGGCTCAAGCCGTATGGCAAAAGTGGATTAGTAATGCAATAGCAAAAACAATCAATATGCCTGGAGATGCTACTGTTGAAGATGTAAAATGCGCATATTTACTTGCTCATGAGTTCGGATTGAAGGGAGTTACGATATATAGGGATGGTTCAAGGAATGAACAAGTTTTACATATAACTGGAAATGATCGTGAGAAAAGATTTCAGGTAACTCCAAGCAAATATTTGTATGATTTTATTAATACAAATGTGCATGAACCATATGTAGTTGATCAAGTCAAACCAATTTTCAAAGATTACGATGCAAACAAACACCATACTAATGCGGATGACAAACTAAATATCTCTCTGGAAGCTAATACCATCGGAACAAATCTCTCTATAAGTAAAATCAAATCTGAACCATTGGTCAATTCTCTTGCTGTGACAGAAAACGATAAAGCGGTATGTCCGGTGTGTAAAAATTTCTTAATTATCACAGAAGGATGTAATATGTGCATAGAATGCGGATTTAGTAGTTGCGGCTCTGGATAAACATATTCTATCTTTCACTCAAAGGTATTTGCATATATTAACAAGTTTTACTCTTTAGTTGTTCATGGCTAAAAATAGATTCTTTAATCGTAATGTAGTTTCTATCCGAGATTTTAATCTGGATGATTTTGCATATTTGTTTGATGTTACTGATAAAATTCAAACATTAAAATCCAAGGAACGTGGCGAAATTGCCAAAGGATTAATTCTTGGATATATTTTCTATGAGTATAGCACTAGAACCAGACTCAGCTTCGAATCTGCTATGTCATCTATAGGAGGCCGATCCTTGGGAATTTCCGATGTCGATTCATCTTCGATCATGAAAGGCGAAAGCTATGCTGATACCATAAAAACTATTTCATTATACTCTGATGTAATTCTTATACGCCATCCATCTGATGGTTCCAGTAGATATGCTTGTGAAATATCACAGAAACCGGTTATTAATGGAGGTAGTGGTAGTGAGGAACATCCTACTCAAGCTATGCTGGATATTTATACTATATTCAAAGAAAAGAAAAGAATCGATGGTCTGTCTATAGGCATAGTAGGTGATTTAAAATATGGTCGGACTGTATACTCTCTAATTTATGCTCTATCTAATTACCATGTGGATATTCACTTAGTTTCACCTGCCGCATTAAGAATTCGAAATGAATCCATTTACGATATTTCATACAAAGTGAATATGCAACATCATGTGGAACTATCAGACGATTTGTTAGAAAAACTAGATATAATTTATGTAACACGTATTCAACGAGAACGTTTTCCGGACCTGCAAGAATACAATAAGATTCAAGGATTGTATACAATCGATGACAATATTTTGAAAAAGTCAAAGCCAGACGTTTCTATTCTTCATCCCTTACCCCGAGTTGATGAAATATCCCCTTCAATTGACAATACAGTAAACGCTCTTTATTTTAAACAAGCTGCCTATGGAAAAGAACTTCGTGCAGCTTTGTTGTCTTCCTTGTTGCATGAAAATCCTTTTTAGAAAAGCTAATATATTTACCAAATTTTCTTTTTACAGTATGGTTTCCCGATTTTAACTATAGATCCTTTTTCTCTTAATTATTTTTGTGTTTAATCCGCCGAATTTGTTATTCCTTTTAAAAGTACTTTTGATTCTAACGTTGAAAACTCACTTAAATTGATGTCAGCACCATCTTTCATCAAAGTTTTCAAATAGGTTCCAGCTTTATCTAGTTCCCACCAATTTTGACCAAATTTTTCTTCGATTTTTCTCTCTAATTCTGCTGATCGAACTGCAGCCAATAAATAACTAGGAACATACATTATTGATTCAGGCATAATATGGTGTAGCATCCAATACTGTCCAGGCATCTCTAAGCCTGTATATTTCATCATCATTTCTGAATAAATTTCATTCATATCTTCAATAGATAAACTATCTGACCAAAATTTCATTTTTGTCAAAGAATTAACAGAATAAAAAACTACAAAGAACAATTCCATAAATTTATTTAATTCAATTATTTCATCCAGGTTTTTATCATCTGTTATACCAATTTTCTTTCGTAAATACGTTCTATTTCTGGAGAACCTCTCTAATAAGATTGAGAATATTTCAGTTATTCCCATTGGTATATGATATTTTTTTCATATACTAAGTCAGGTCTAATTGTTGTAGCATGCATCGCATGACCAGATTCATGAAAGGCATGCCTTGAAAGTCAAAATATGGACTCTCTTGTTTATAGAGAATACGTATATTCGACGGAATCTCGATAAAAAAGCAGATAGGAGAAGGATATTTGTTTTTTCTATCTTCTATATCATAAGATATCTTGGTGATGTCAAAACTTAAATCCTTCATTGTCTTCATAACCGTTGAAATAGGATTTACTCGTGCAAATTTTTCTGATATATCCTCAAAAATTCGATTCCTAAAATAGTAAAAATCATCAAAATATTCTGGATTTTTACCAAATATTGCATTTGATAACTCAATTATTTTTTCACCAAACAGTTTTTTTGTATAGTTCGCCATATATTCAATAAGATTTGTTAGTGATTGATACGAAATATTTTCACTATCTAAGTATCCCTGTAATGGATTCATCTTGCCTTTGGTCTCATAAATTTCCCTTATATTACAAAATCTTTTTTCTATCAGAGGCCTTAATAATTCAGTTTTCTCAATAAAACAATCAAAAACATCTTTCCTGTGATTATGGTTTCGTTCTACTGCATTAAATTGTCTCCAGTTGTTCCAATTTACATAGTCACCTTTTAGCCTGTATCTCTTATCAATATTCCTACATTTCTTGTTTCGTGTAGTTCTTGTTCCAAACTTTTCGTGCCGTCATCTGCCAGAATTTCTAGGGAAGCTAAAAACAATTCACTTTGTGAGTCATAAGATTTCATGAATAGCTGACAGCATTGGATATTTATTATTGATACTTGTTCAATTATTGCCGGATTATACCCCAACCCTGCGAACTGATAATAAGTTTCCTCATTTTGGATTATGTCGGCATTTTCTAACATGTTCCTAATATTATCTCTATTCACTTACAGTAATTCAGTTCATTCTATCATCATATTTGTATTTGTATTTGGTTTCTTTCATAATAATTATTTTAACAAAACAAGAACTCGATCGAATCTATGAGCCAATTTTGAAATTATTCTCAATTAGATAAAATATTAATGCTGTGATGCTCTGAATGTATAAAATGAAACAGCCTAAAATTCAGCCCGAAGGTGTGATTTTAATGTCCACATTTCCGGATGAAAAATCGTTGATTAACATCAGTAAAATTCTTGTGACGGATAAACGCTTATGTGCATGTGTAAACTATACAAAAATAAGATCGTTGTATCTATGGGAGAACAAATTGAAACATGAAGATGAATTCTTAGCCCTTTTTAAGACTACTTCGAGCTTAATCGATGAGTTGAAAGCAGAAATAAAAAGTAACCATCCATATCAAATACCTGAAATAGTGATCTTATCAATGGCTGATGTTTCCTCCGATTATATGTTATGGCTCACTAATAATACTCACGCGAATAGGATTAAATAATTAATTTTAATCGTCATAATTTTTGTTAGGTTTTTGATGGCTTACAAAATTATTGAGTCTACAAAATTTAATAGATAGGGTATCTCAATAATGCAATCACTCCGCCTAAAGACGATACTCTTAATCCCATATCTGTAGTAGAATCGGTGGCAAAAACCTTTGTGTTATTATACTCTATATCATTCAAAAGTTTAATAAAATTCTCTTCCTCTATTTCAGTAAATACCTTGTCTGAATAAACCATTGCCTCGATAGCATTTAATGACTGCGCATATATTATTTCCTTGATTCCCATCGCGTATCTTTTTTCTCCTTTGCTGATCTGCTGCATTACTTTATCTAATATGTTTGCAACCATAGCAATTTTGCTGTTGGACATTAATTCCTTCATGGCTTGTGATCTTAAAAATACAAAGATTCCGTCTTCACCAGAAGTTTCGATTCCTTCAACTATACTAAAATCTGCTTTTTGATAAAACTCACTCCGATCTTTCAGGTAGTTATATAGTTTTCTTTTTGTTTCTCCAGGTCCAAATACTATGATCCTGATTCCTTGTTCGTCAAGATAAATGTCCATTCCGGTTCTTACACTCTCAAAATAGTTGTTATTTGATTCATTTTTCTTGTCTCCAGAATACCTTTTTCCACTCTTCCCCGAATATATATTTGGAGTTGTTTTCAAATAAGTCCCAGTTAAACTTGCTATACATGCCTCTTGAGAATCAATAGACACAAGAAGGTACTTGAATTTCATGGTGGATTTTGATAATATTTTCATATAATTTTCATTCCATTTTGCTTTTTCTAAGATTACTGTATCACTAATTTTTACAGTTATAGAATGATGTAATCCTCTAGGTATATTCTCATTATTGGAGGTAATTATTATTCCTGAAACTTTTAATCTGTCAATTGAATCATCAAAACTAATTTTCTCTACTCTTAGAATTATTCTAATCTTAACTCGTTCGCCCTTATCTGGTCTAGAAAATTCGTTATCTTGCTTAATTACTCTTGTTGTGTCAGCGGTAATATTATCACCAACATCAATTACCCTTCGTAAGCTAAACAGATCATCGGGTTCTTCTAACGTTATGACAAGTTTGTTATCCGAATCCTTTATCTTCGTTACTTTCATTTTTCCTTATTTCCTGACTTGTCTATTTCTGGGATCGGTATTGAAAACCGCGACATTTCTCAATCCACCTTTTGATACCACTTTTGAATCCAACACATTAATCAATTCATTATTGAATGCATTTGTCATTAACTTTATCGCTGTATTTTCTTATTTGCCTCAACTTTGAAACTGTATTGACAGGCTTGTATAAGTAGATTATTGTTAGGTTTTCTCTTGCATTCAAAAAGCGATCTTTATTCCTTCCAGCATAAATTTTTCGAATACTTTGACATAAATGTCACCAGGTTCTGTTTGTCATTCATGCAATATGTATGATTATTTTCATAGATGACGAAGATGATTAATCTATATGTCCTGAAAACAATAAACTTTCCAAAATTCTCTAGTGAGGATGTAGTTTCTATGAGGACCACTATTTTTCTACAGTGTTCTTATTTGAGTGGATGGGATATATTCATTGAAAAATTATTAATTAAATTAAATTGGACAAACTCTTCACTCAAGATCTCCATCATCTATTCAGTAGGGCTTTTCATGTCATTGTTTGTCCTTTTTACATTTGTATTTCTCTATATAAAAATCTAGATTGTTATTTTTTTGCATCTTGCCAAAGATACTGGAAATAATCTTTAGCAAAACTTGCCAATCCTGTGTGTTCTGCCCAAATTGCTATAGTATCATAACTATTTACAACATCGTTTTTTCCTTCTCCCAGCAAAATTAGTACGTGTTTAGAATCGCCTATGACTCCACCTCCAAACATGTCATTTTTTAATCTTACCTCTGCAACCCTTGACATTGCTTTAACAGTATCCCCGTTAGTTTCATCAGACGCTAGTATGATTATTTTTACTCCTTTATCAAATAATTCACGTAAAACTGGTTGAATTGACCGTACTACATTTTCTGGAATCTTTGGAATTGCAATGAGTAATTCCTCTTTGGTTGATTGAATGATTTCAGTTACTTTTATCGCAATATTATATAATCCACTTACAACCCAGATATCTGGTTTTTCCTTCAATCCCGTTTTCTCATATATGGGCATTAATTCATTAATTATGACATTCTTATTACTACGAAGATTGTTTTCCATCTCGATCATCATAGCTTCTACAGCATTTGAAGGGGACTTCGGAAAAAAATTCTGTGGCCTTTGATTATCTGAATAAATCCATCCTCTTACATACAAACTATTAAGAACGTCATATATTTTAGAATAAGGGACGCCGGATTTCTTGCTAATTTCCGATGCTGTATTTGAGCCTGCAAATAATAACGAAGTATATACTCTAATCTCATAATTTGTTAATCCAAGGCTTTCCATAGATTTTTTGGCCTTGTCACTTATCTCCATGACTTTAACTGACTAATCTAATCTTAGATATTAAATCTTTCATCTAGATATTAATTTACTAACTAAACACCGTAGGATTGGTGAGATCATGTTTATAAAGTTAATTAAATTTAGTATTAAAGGTAACATTATGGATCTAATACAAATTTCCAATTTAACTAGTAAAACTATTGGTTCAAAACGTACCATTAGGTACACTCAAAGTATTTGCCCAGATTGCAATATGATTCTTGATGCCGAGGTATTTGAAAGAGAAGGAAAAGTTTTCATGACAAAAACTTGTCCAAGCCACGGGGAATGTGAGGAATTATACTTTGGCTCCTATGACATGTACAAAAAATTCAGTACCTATTGGATGGATGGGAAGGGCGCAAAAGCACCAAATGTAATGGTAGATAAATGTGCTTGCCCCACAAATTGCGGTTTGTGTACAAACCATCTTTCTCACTCTGGATTGGCAAATATGATAGTAACAAATAGATGTGATCTTACCTGTTGGTATTGTTTCTTTTATGTTAAAAAGGGATTGGAAGGTGCTTATTTGTATGAACCGTCTCATGAGCAAGTTCGTGCAATGATGAAGACTTTAAAAGCAGAAAGACCTATTGCAGGAAATTCAATCCAAATCACAGGTGGCGAGCCTATGCTAAGAGATGATATCACTGAATTGATTAAGATTATGAAGGAAGAGGGAGTGGATCATGTTCAGCTAAATACTAATGGCATAAAACTGGCCTTATCACCAGAAACGATGAGGCAAGTAAGAATGTCGGGGGTTAGTAACCTATATTTATCATTTGATGGAGTAACGCCGAGAACAAATCCAAAAAATCACTGGGAAGTACCATATACACTAGAATCTGCTAGAAAATGCGGCATGACGGTTGTTTTCGTTCCTACGGTAATAAAATCGATAAACGATCATGAATTGGGTGGTATTATCAGATTCGCTCAAAATAACATGGATGTAGTGCACGCTGTAAATTTCCAACCTGTGTCTCTGACCGGTAGAATGAGTAAAAAAGAACGAGAAAAATATAGAATTACTATCCCAGACTGTATCGAAAGAATCGAAGAACAAACAAATGGTGAAATATCAAAGGATGGTTGGTTTCCAGTTCCCTCATGTATGCCATTGACAAATGTGATTGAGGCATTCAGCAAAAAACCAAAATATGAATTATCAATCCATTTTGCTTGTGGTGCGGGAACATATGTTTTTGAGGATGTTCAAACCAAAAAGTTAATCCCGCTAACATCTTTTGTAGATATAAAAGGCCTACTCGAATACTTTGAAGAGAAAACCGAAGAGATTAAATCAGGATCAAATAGATATTGGACGATGTTAGAAGTAATACGAAAACTCAACCAATTTGTTGATCGTAATAAACAACCATATGGACTTGATTTAGGCCGGATGTTTTCAAGTATTCTTCTCAAACAGAATTTTGACTCTGTGGGATCATGGCATGTCAGATCTCTTTTCTTGGGAATGATGCATTTTCAAGATAAGTATAATGAAGATCTAGAAAGATTACAAAGGTGTGATATTCATTACTTGACACCAGATCTACGTATAGTACCCTTCTGTGCATTTAATGTGATCCCTGAATGGTATCGTGATAGAATCCAAAAGAAATACAGTATACCGGTCGAAGATTGGGAAAAGCAGCATGGTCAAACATTGGAAGCCGGATTATATCGTGGTATTATGCGAAAAGGCAAATCAGAAGCGCAAATGGGATGTGCGATGTCCGAGATGCATAAAGCAGCAGCAGAAGCTGATGAAAATCACAAGGGAATTGAACTACGAAATGGAATGGCCGGTGCATAAATTTTCCTTTTTCCTATTTAGTTTTTAAAATATATTTTAACAAAATTTTATGTCATTTCCCCCAAAACCTTTCAAACTGATTTTTCCATATGTTTTTGTAGAAAATTTTAAATAGCTTGAAACTGTATATTATTATATAAAATGCCGTCATCATCAATAAATGCCATCACCCGTATGAGTGCAACACTAAAGGATCTTTTTATTTACATCTATGATTTATCACCTTTGGATATGGATCTTTTATTAACATTAATCGCACATAATAATAAGCAAATGACTTTAGAGGATTTATCTAAAGCAGTGAATCGTGACAAGAGTACTGTTTTTCGTTCATTACAAAAATTAACAGGATTGGGAATATGTGTAAAAGAAAGTCGAACTTTGAAAGAGGGAGGACATTTCCATGTGTATTCTGCTATATCGAGGGAAATCTTTAAACTTGAAACTGAAAAACGTGTTAAAGAATTAGAACAAAGCTTGAGAAGAATATTGAAGAAATTTGAAGATGATCTCGAAATAATGCTGGATGATGTTTTTGATACTAAGAAAAAAATAGTAAAATAAGAAAACCAGCTAAAAATACATGGATTTCAATTTAGCTAAGGTATTCGAAAAGCTAGATAGTGAAAGAATTGATATAGTCTTAAATTCCTATTATTCTTTTATTTTTCTCAAGAAAAATTCTTTTGAAGATATCCTGAAATCTTTAGATTCTTCGTCTATACGGATACTAATTTCATGTAGGAGCGGTGATCAGTATGAATCAATATCTGATTTTCTTAAACCCTTTAAGAATATATCAGTAAAGAATACTCTATCTACTGTCGAAATTAGTGAACATATGATTACAATAATCATTGACCAGGTTCGTGTGTATTTTTTTAATATAACTTATGACCATAATGAACGAATTTTTAGTTGCAACTTATCAGAATCACTTAAAGGAGATATAGTTAATTTTTTTAATACCCTTTTTAATAATACTTGGACAGCACTAGAAATGAATACTGTTCTTGAAAAACGGAATATATTTCAACAAGATTTTGTAGATATAGCCTCACATCAACTTAGAAATCCCATCTTGCCGATAATAGGTTTTTCAAAGACTCTGAAAGCAAAAATTAAAGATCCTGATATGTTAGATTATCTTAATATCATAATTAAGAATGCTGAAAAATTAAAGAATATTGCAAATGATATTTTAGACATTTCTAAAATAGAAGCAAATCCAATGAAGCTGGATTTTGAAATTTTTGACCTTTGTGAACTTTTGGAAAATATAATAGGGGATTATAATCAATTTTCTAGTAAGGATTCATCAGGAATAAATTTTATTTTCCATTGTACTTCTGGTATGCTAATAGAAGCGGATAGAGAATATGTAAAGCAAGCCTTTGAAAATATACTTAACAATTCATATTTTTTTACCAAAAAAAATGAGGGAAATCGAATACTGATTAGTGTCTATGATCGTGATGAAAATAATCATGCTTCCGTATTGATAGAAGATGAGGGACCGGGGATAACAGATGATGACCCCGAGAGAGTTTTTACAAAATTTTACCCCAATTCTGGCGGAGCAGGACTTGGTTTATTCATTTCAAAGAAAATAATAGAGATACATGGCGGTACTGTTACAGTAGAAAATCGAATAGACGATATTGGTGCTAAATTTCTGATTAGAATTCCTATAAAAAGAGTTGATATGCCATTTCAATCTGTTACCAATAAATCCGATTATGAAAATTTAAGCCTCCTAATTATAGATGAATTCTCGGATAACCTGGCGTTAATAAAAGAATCAATTACTAACTTAGGATACGAGGTCGATTATTTTGAAGATCCTTACAACGCGATTGAGAATTTTATTCCTGGAAAATACTCTCTAGTTTTTTTGGGGATCAATATCAAAGGGTTAGACGGATTTGATCTTTATGATGATTTAAAGAAACGGGATAAGAACATAAAAGGCTATTTCATGTCCTCTAGCAAAATAAATAAGGACGCGATGGAATTACTAAATAAAAACTTAATGTATGACCATTTCATCTTCAAACCTCTTTCTCTTGATTCATTTGTAAAGATTCTTGAGAGTGAACAATTGAACTAGAATTTATCTCAATCTACGATAGTAAAATTTTATTATTTGCTTGGCCTAACTGGATCAATATGAATATTCTAATCATAGAAGATGATGACGATATCTGTCAATTATATTCTATATGGTTAGAAGAAAATAGACACGACTATATTATTGCTAAAAATTATGAAGATGGGATATCTGAATATGAAAAATCCATTCATAATACCGACGAAAATCCTAAATCACATAATAACTCTTTTGATTTGGTAGTCCTGGATTATGATCTCCCATCAAGGAATATTTCTATAAATCAAAATGGTTTGCATATTGCTAAGAAGATTTTAGAAATGAAAAATGATCAAAGGATAATGTTTGCATCAGCATGGCCTAAAAAAGCATTTGTTGAATATGTTTCCACTCTAAAAAGTGTACCAGAGGTTCTTCCCAAACCATTCGAAAAAGAGGAATTCATAAATCTAGCAGAAAAAATTAAATTATATGATATTGCAAAAAAATTTACTAAACAACTTCGCGATATGAAAAATCCTAATAACCCAAATGTAGATATTAAATCCTTAGAATCATTATTTAAACTTATGAATAATGCAAGAAGAGAATTTTTGCAAAAGGACAATTATAAAAATGATGAAACCGATCTTATTGAATAAGATTTAATAAAGTTTAATTTGAAGAACTATAAAACACCTTTTGTGTCTTCCATGAAATATGTTCAGATAGATTTATCCAATGATACAGCTATTCTAAGAATAAATCGACCCGAAGCTTTGAATGCAATGAATTTAGATGTGATCGCCGAGTTGACTAGAGCAATTGACATAATTTCTGCAGATGATGGGATTAAGGTACTTATTATCACAGGAGCAGGTGAACGTTCGTTCTGTGCAGGTGCTGATATTTCTTACATGGTAAACATTGATGCTGTAACGGCAGAAAAATATGCTTCGTCTGCACAATCTATGCTAAATAAACTTGAGAAGATGGAGAAACCAGTAATTGCAGCCATTAATGGTTTTGCATTGGGAGGAGGATGTGAACTATCTCTTGTTTGTGATATTAGATTTGCCTCTGAAAACGCAAAAATTGGTCAGCCAGAGGTAACCATTGGTATCCCTCCAGGATGGGGCGGAACTCAACGTCTTTTAAGAATAGTTGGACCTGCAAAAGCCAAGGAAATGATTTTTACTGGAAAAATGATATCTTCTAAAGAGGCTGCAGATATTGGATTAGTAAATCAAGTAATTTCTCTCTCTGATTCTGAAAAATCCGATTTAGATCCATCTGTCGATCAAAGTAACGAAAAGGAGAAGAATATTGCTCTTTCAAAAATGCTTAATAAGAAACTTATAGATTACTCTATATCATTTGCTAAAGAGATTACTAAAAATAGCTTTAATGCTGTTAGAACAAGTAAAATGTTGATTAATAAAGGGATGGATGCCGATATTGACACAGGATTGCGGTTAGAAATTTATGGTTGGGCACTATGTTTTGCTCATGAAGATAGACAAAAAATGATGTCATCATTTCTTAATAAGAGTAATAAAAAGTAACCCTAATTTTTTTCTGGATTTTTTCTATTTTTTTGAAACTATTTTTGAACCATTACTCGGTCTGTTTAAAAATGTTTCGCATTTAATGTCGAGTTTTTTATATTCTTCCCTCATGACCTCTGCCAAATGTAAACTCTTTTTCCTTGAATTCGAAAAGGCAATACTCGAAGGTCCGGCTCCGCTAATTGTGAATGCCATTGCTCCCTCTTCCATGGATCTTTTTTTTAGTTCATCGTAGCCCGGAATCATTTTTTTTCTAACAGGTTCTACTATGCAATCATTGATCCCATTGCATATCATATTTATATCTTGATTGCAAAATCCTGCAACAATTGAGCAAGCATTTGCAATATTGTGAACAGTTTTTTCTAAATTTACTTTCCTAGGAATTATTTTCCTGGAAACTTCAGTCTTCATGTTTGGAACTTTAATTTGAGGAACACAAATTACTACTATCAAGTCCTTAGGTGCTTTGATTTTGATAAATTCTAATCTTGGATATGTTTTAACTACTACAAAATTTCCAAATAGAGATGCAGCTATGTTATCATAATGCTTTACCCCGGCACTAGCCAATTCGCCTTCAGCAGAATAATCTAATAATTTGTTTTCATCCATCTCTAGTCCAAACAAAGAATTAAAGGAAATTGCGGTTGCCACTGCCGATGCAGCACTACTGCCCATTCCATATCCTACGGGTATATTTTTTTCAATTTCTATCAAACACCTATAATTGTGTAAATTATAATCAGATATGATTTTTCTTGCAACTATACCTGATGTATTGTAATCAGGATCATTTGGAATATTCTTTTTCCCATGGCCCTTCGTAATTATTTTTAAATTATTCTTGATAGTTTTTGGGCTCTTATTGATCTTTACGGTAACAATATCCTCCAACGCATCCAAGCCCAATCCAAATACATCATATCCTGGGCCTAAATTGGCCGTAGAAGCTGGTGCATGGGCCGTACATTCAGTAAATTTCGTCTCTATATTAACTTTCATCGTTGTGTCCCTCCTCTCCATGCGTTAATATTCTTGATAATGCTGCCGATAAGTTTACCATTCCATTCATAGTAATATTTGACATTGCAATAGGACTCAGCATATTTCCACTCTTATAAAGTGTTTTTATGATATCTTTACTTAGTAAAGATTGCTCTGTATCTTTTTCAAGATTTAATGAATTTTGAAGTGAAGTAATTGAATTCGACCAATTCACAATTTCTGGCAATTTCTCAATTATCTTGTCTCTTTTTGTAAGAACATTAATTTGAGGAATGCCTAAACGTAACTTAATTGATTGTGCTAGAAATATTAGTGAAACGTAACTAATAGGAGACGTTGCTAACGTGCCGTCCATGGTAAATAGCGTTACCTTGCTATCCGAATAAAAATTTGAAACAAAATAAGGACCACTAGACCTAAATACAAATAGTTCGATTTGTCCAGGTGTATCTACTATTACGTAGTCAGGATTAAGTTCTTGAACTTGATTTTGAATTTCATCTATTTTTGTAGATATTAAATCGTTAGCCAATATCAGCGAACCATTTGGTCCCAAATTGTAATCTTCCATTATTGAATAAAAATCAACCAATTCTCTAACATCTATATCTGGATCATACTGTAATTTGGATACTCCAGGATCCAAGTTAATCGAAATTGGAGATACTTCATGACTGTGATACCACTCCAATAATCTTGCTGTTAGTAATGATTTTCCTGATCCGGCTGTCCCAGTAACGAAAATAGTATGCATTTAAATAATTTTTAGATGTTATTGTAATTTTATTGTTATATTTGTATGATTATTATATTCCTTCTCTTAATCTAGTTGATATACATTGAATTGGCGGGTAATTTTCATAGTGGTAAGCATTATACCCATGATGCTTATTTTTTTATTTACACCAGTTTCGCTGAATGATGTATTATCAGTGGGTGTGATCCCATTTATACTATCCTTTGTAGCAACTATGGCCAGAATTTTTCTTCAAGCAATTAGGTTCTACTATTTCGTCAGAAAATTTATTGGGAAAAACGTCAGTTCATTTTGGAAGATTATTTATGCCCGATTAGCAGGAGAATTTGTCACACAAACTACTCCTTCTTATATTGGAGGGGAACTTGTAAGGATTGCTTTCTTAACCAAAAGTGGAGTTCCAGCTGGACGAGCGGCATGGGTAACCACAATGGAAATCATTGCAGATGTATTTGTGGGAACGATTTTGGCTTTCATAGCTGGATTTATTGCCATAGCAAATGGATCACTTTTGATCGGGTTAATTGTTATATCAATAGCTACTCCTACATTTGGATTTTGGTTTTTTATATTGATTTATTCAGCAAAAAAAAATATTCAATTGCCAGCCTTCTCTTTAAGATTAGCAAGAAAATTTGTATCTGATCAAAAAGCTCAAAGGGGTATTAATTCTGTTAATAAGGCCTTGGATGACTTGTGTGTTATGAGCAGAGAAAATTTTGGCTCCTTCACATCTGTAAAAATATTTTCAGTAGGAATTGCAATTACTTTAATAGCCTTTGTTTTTCATGGGCTTTCATTTTTAGTGTTGACGCATTCGGTTGACTCATACATAGGTTTATTTCTATCGTTTATGGCTACTTCATCTTCTACCATTTTGGGTACACTGCCTATTACAATAGGTGGTTCTGGATTAGCAGAATGGGGTTTATGGGGGTATATAAATCACCTAAATGATTTCTCTCAAATTGGGAATATACTACATGACAATGATCAATTAAACGTTATAATTGCTTGGAGAATTGCTTCTTATTATATTCCTCTTGTAATAATGTGGGTTGCACTAATGAGATTGACTTTGCGGACAAATTATTCATCCTCCAGTCCATCTCAATCATGATATTAATTTAAATCACAAAAATCATACAATATCACATTTTAAATAATTTAACTTCCTCTTCATAACATGGGAATATTGCATGATCTACTGAAAAATAAGATTATTTTAATTACGGGGGCATCAAGTGGAATAGGTAGATGTATAGCACACGATTTTTCGAAATTTCAATTAAGGACGTTAATTTTGGTTGCAAGAAATCAATCTAGATTGGATGAAACTGCTTCCACTATCAAACAGAACTTTGAGATACTTCCAATCTCTTGTGACGTATCAAGAAAAGAAGAAGTTAAACATCTAGGGGAGGTTATTCATGATCGATATGGGTATATTGATATACTAGTAAATAACGCAGGCGTTGGTCTATTTGGACCTGTAGAAAAGATGTCTATCGAAGAAATAGAACGGGTGAGTTTCACTAATTATTTTGGTATGATTTATTTTACAAAAATCTTTCTAGATTCTATGATAAAAAGAAATTCAGGCCACATTATCAATATTGCATCTCTAGCAGCGAGTTTTGGTATACCTGGAATGGCAGCTTATTGTGGTTCAAAATTTGCCATGTTAGGCTTTTCAGAATCCTTAAACCGTGAGTTGAAAGAAACCGGGATAAAGGTTTCTGTAATCAGTCCAATAGGTGTAAAAACCAATTTTTTTAATAACGAATATTTTGATCATAAATATCCAATGAAATACATGCTAAATCCTGAAAAGGTTTCTAAGGCTGTTTTGAGTTCCATTGAATCTGGTTTATTCCAAATTCATGTTCCTACCATAGTCGGATTATCCATTCCTTTTAAATCCTGTTTTCCAGCCTTAACAGATTTAATAATTGCACATCAGTTTCGAAAAATTTAGTTTGAAATTTAAATTTCTAATCTTCATCTTCCTCATCATCTTTGCCACTGGGATTGAAATCCGATTCTACATCCATCATCTGTGCGCTCTCTAAATCAAATTTGAATATCTCTTCCATATCGATTTGATACCGAGCTTTCAGTAATTCACACAATTGATCACTTAATCTAGCTTTTGAAATCTTTATTTTATATTCATACACAAATCCTTTCATAAGTTCTGACGTTTTTACGTCATCTGATATTTCTATTTCCTCTACTATTGTTCTGCCGTCTGGCAAAGATTCATACAGTTGAATATCTGCTTTCTTATTTTGTTCATTAATGTCTAAAAAATAGCCAGTTCTATTTATTGTGTCTAGTGGCTGAAAAATTGCATTCTTTAGTTCATTATCTGCCCAATCAGGTAGCCCATTCTCGTCGGATTTCGCCTTTGCCGCTCTTTTTGTCATATCTTGCCTCGTTATGTACTCTAGTACTTTTTATTAAAAACCTTTTCAATCAATTTTTGTTGAGAAAGTAATAATTATTGGATATACTCAATTAGGATCTTGAACACCATCCTAAACAGTAGTTTTTTATTTGATATGATGAATCATTTACAATCTAAACTAATACTTGTTGACACTAGAGCCTTCAATGAGTACGCCCAGGGTCATATACCCGGTGCTGTAAACATCGATCTAATGCAATTTCATTGGTTGGATACTACAAGACAGGGAATTGTTCAATTTAATAAACAAATGAAATTATTGTTAAATTATCTTGGCATTGATTCATCAAGTCATGTAGTTTTTTATGATCGCATTTCAGGGCCAACCGCATCAAGAGGAGTCTGGTTGCTGAATTATTTTTCACTTCAAAATGCGTTTATATTAGATGGCGGATTCGAGTATTGGACGAATCTTAACTATCCAACTGAAACAACTACAAACCAATTCCAGCATAACAAGAGTAACTACAAGATAAACAAGAGCGTTTTGGCCGATGTTCAATACGTTAAGGACAGTATCAATAGCGACAAGGATGTAGTAATTATAGATTGCAGATCAGAGGCTGAATATCTCGGGATAATTGTTCGTGCATTTCATAGAGGACACATTCCTAAATCAAAAAATATTGATTGGATTCACAATCTTGAAAATGAAAATTTTTTAGAATTCGACAAACTCAAAAAATTTTACTCATTTATATCTAATCAAACTGAAATAATCACTTATTGTCAGGGAGGGTATCGAGCTGCAAATACCTATCTTGTTTTAAAGCATCTCGGATATGAAAATGTAAGAATGTATTTAGGATCTTGGGGAGAATGGGGGAATAACCCCAATCTTCCTGTAGAAAAGCGGGGTTAGTACTTTGCCCATCACTGGAGGGGTTTATGATTAATTGCTATTTCTTATTTATTGGAAGATTTTCCAATTTTTCGAATTCTCTGTCAAGTTCAGTTGAATTTTGATTACCGTATGTAATTAAGATCCTATCGTCATCATTTATTACATAGTTCATAATGTCATTAGTTTCATTGCCATTAACATAAGATGTTAATTCATATCCGCCAGTATCGCAATATCGCTGGTTATTGTCGGTAACAAAACATCCATTTGATATATCCATTCTAATACTCTTCAAGAATTCTCCTAATGGTACATTCGATGAATGCTTATGCAGAGTTGTTCCATCCAGTGTGCCGTTATAACTTTCAACATGTATATAGTTCGATCTTACCATGTATTTCTGTTGTGCCAGATCAACTTCCGTACCATTTAGACTAATTAGTAATGCAGCATGTTCATGTGCAGAGCCCAAGTCCCCATATCTAGCCGCGACATTATCACCTGGAAACAATATTGCCAATACAATTGAAAGACCAACTATCCCTGCAACAGCAGGGAGTATGATTTTCAAATATTGTTTCCTTTTCTTTCTTCCTCTTGCAAAATAACTCCCGTCATTATTGGAATCTTTGTTAGCTGTATTATTTTTATTAGCATCAGTTTCCGTGCTTTTCTTCTTTT
This sequence comes from Candidatus Nitrosocosmicus sp. FF01, assembly GCF_047711275.1. Lineage (NCBI taxonomy): Archaea > Thermoproteati > Nitrososphaerota > Nitrososphaeria > Nitrososphaerales > Nitrososphaeraceae > Candidatus Nitrosocosmicus > Candidatus Nitrosocosmicus sp. FF01. The sequence continues at coordinate 614,868 of NZ_JBLNIG010000002.1, forward strand.
TGCTCATTCTATTGTATATCCTAGTAATATGTTCTCTAATTTAAAATTAATATTTGCAGTTTCAGGTCTTATTTGTCATTTCACTGATGATGTTTTTTAGTTTCAACGAGAATGGATGATTTGGATTATTGATAACAGTCAAAAATTCCCTGGGACTGAATTGTATATCACAGTAGCAAGGTAGAGGAGAAAGATAGTTTGCTCCTGTTGCATCATGTAATTCTTCCAAAACTTTTTTATGGTCTTGGTTTTCTCCGAGATTTGAATCAATCACATCACATGGAATGCAGTATCCTGACACTCTGTTAAGCAAAATATATGAGATTGCACCAAATCGAACGAATGTTGTATATATCTCAAACAACAGTTTTTTAGTCCCTTCTATATCCAAATCATCCATTTTCATGGTTAGAATTAACTTATCGGCTATTGATAATGCATTAATCGACCAATGTCTTATTCCAGGACTAGTATCTATTATAATGTAATCTGTATCAAGTTTGGTGATTATTTGCTCTCTAAGGAAAACCAATTTCCTGAACTGTTTTTTCCAATAGTCCGTTCCATTACCCATTTCAAATTTGAATATTGCATCTCGACTGGGATTTGAAAATCCTGCATAAAGTCTTCCTTTGGATTTAGATTGTTCCTGTCCTTTTGGAAAAAGTAAATGAGTCATATCAATAATGGATTCATAGATATCTGCGTTATTATCTAAAAAATCGTTTATCCATTTCTTGGGGTTTATTTTAAAATAATTATGCAAACTTGGAGCATATACGTCAAGATCAAGTATAGCAACCTTCTTACCCATTTGAACAAGTAGTGCGGCTGCATTTGCAGCTATTGTTGTCTTGCCTGTACCTCCCTTATAGGAATGTATTGCTATACAATGAGTCATACTAAGTTTGCCTATTATTCTACTTTAAAGTTTAATATTAAATCTTTTGAATTTCCATGAAAAATACAAGTTGTATCACTTGGCTTGATACGGAAAAATTTAATATTTCTTGATTTTTTTTGAGAAATTAAGTCGACAAGTCCATTACGATCCAACTGATTTGCTGGTTTATTTGTACTTTCAAAATGAAATGTCAAATGTGGTTCAAATCCTCTGAAAATATAGAAAATAAATACAACAATAAATATCATAAAATTATTATTTACCTAAAAATAAACATGAAAGTATTTACTTGAGTTACTTTCCATGTTGATAATATCGATGTCTTATGGTTAGAAAGGGTATATTGCAGGAGATTTTTAGTAAAGCAATTTACGCCGATAATCCTACGATTTATTTTGTGACCTATAGAGATTATGAGAATTTTAAGCGAATTACATTAGAAGAATTCGTTTTAGTCTCGGAGCATTTTCAAAGGATACCTGCTTCAAGAATAATTAGCGTCGAATTACAAGGACAAATCCTTTATAAAAAAATTAAAATATTGCCGAGCTGAAACTCCAATAACAATAATCATGGAAAACAATGTTACTGAATTTAGTACCCTATGCAAGAAATTGGTTGGAATAGACCAGAGAATTCGATTCGTAGGTGTTGCTGATAAGCATGGCCTGATACTTACAACTGCAGAGCGAGAAGGTATAATTCCGCTTTTAAATGATGAAGAAACTGAACAATATGCAATTACTGCATCAACAAGACAATATACTAGATTGAGATGGCAAGATCTACTTGGAAAACTAAATTATACTTGTTCCCTTTATGAAAAAATACTTAGGATTACAGTTCCAATAACAAATCAAAAAAATAGATTGGAATATCTATTAATCTTCACTTTGGATCCGAGCACAGATGATTTTGATCATATCATCATGCAAAAAGTAATTCCTCTTGTTGCTGATTTCTTTTCGGCGGCCTTCACAAAATTGCCATGAACTTTCGAATCTACAAGATACTGATATTATCTTTTTAAAAAGAACCATATGATGGATTTCATATAATAAACGTAAACGTTGTCTAACTCACATTGATATTTAGTAAATAAATATGCGTTAATCTTGGTCGATTCACTTGTAGTATCATAACTTGAATTTTATTAATGAGTTTAAAACATGTAAATGAATGTTTTTAAAACAATCAATGTTATTTTGATTGTTGACGACTATAGGTAATACTTCTGTCAATCCTGAAGAATCTGTCAAGGTCATGGGGATTATTAATATCAGTCCCGAATCATTTTACGAAAATTCGATCAAACAAACTGAAAATGAAATTCAGGATACATTATATGAGATGGAAGATGCTGGAGTTGACATAATTGACGTTGGAGGCATGTCTACTGCTCCTTATCTTAGAACAATGATTCCAGCGGAGCTTGAAATAAGACGATTGTATAAGGCCGTGTCCGCAATTAGGCAAATTAGTAATATCCCTATTTCAATAGATACCACACGCTCTAGTGTAGTCAAATCTCTATTGAAATTGGAAATAGATGCGGTAAATGATGTTACTGGATTGAAATTTGACACTAAAATGTCAACACTTGTATACGAAAATAATCTACCCATTATTCTCGGTGCGTACATATCTAACAGTGAAAATTCGTATTATGGGGGCGATGCAAAAGATACTTTATCACTTTTGCGAGATAGCATCATGATAGCACAGAAATCTAAAATTGACACAGATAATTTAATCATAGATCCTTCTATTGGTTTTTTTAGACAAAGTGGGCATAACCAATTTTTCTCAAGAATCAAAGGGATGGATTGGTATGTCCGTGACTTGGAAGTTTTATCAAATATACAGATATTCAGGTCTCTTGGGATTCCGCTTTGTGTTTCAATATCTAGAAAATCCTTTATCCACGCATTGTTTGGATCAAAAGTTGAAAACAGGTTAATTCCATCAATAATAGCTGAGATGCACTGCGCAACTCATGGGGCATCTTTGATAAGAACTCACAGTGTAAGAGAAACTAGGCAGGCACTAGAAATGCTTGAAGTGCTAAGTAGATAGGAAAATAATCAAATTGTAACAATTATAACTATTAAGTTACTAAAGATTATAGATTTAGTTTGAGAAAAGTTCACGATATCGATCATGTTACTCCGGGTATATTGCTATCTGTAATCGAGGAATTTGATGCAGGCAAAAATACATATGTTGATGAAGGTGATGTCAGAGCCTCAGTTATTGGAGGTTCCGCAATAGACTATTCTGATCGTATATTAAATGTGAAACAGAAAAACCCTCCAATGATCCCTAAAATAGGTGATGTTGTAGTGGGCTATATTGATATGTTATTTGGAAATATGATATCTGTAAGAATACTTTATATTAATGAAAAGCTTACCAAATCTGGCTTTTCAGCAATAGCTTCTACACGTATATCTTATTCTGGTGGCAACTATAATTCAAATTGGCGTGAAAGAAACTACCGAGGTAAATATGTTTTCAAAGTGGGAGATATAATCAGAGGACGAGTATATAGCTTGTTGAATTCTTCTATCCATTTGACATTAGATGAAAAAGACTTGGGAGTAGTCTATACCATGTGCTTTTCTTGCGGCAATGAGTTTACTAAAGTTCCAGGAGGCTTAAAATGCAATTTCTGTGGTAATTTTGAGGACAGAAAGGTTTCCATCGATTACGGGAAGGAATCATTTACCCTTTTATATGATAAACAATTTCTCAAACTATGAGTTCTTTTCGTGTAGGCTTTCAAGGAGAATCTGGGTCCTACAGCGAAACCTCCGCTAGTATCGAATTTCCAACTCCAAATTATTCTTTTGTTCCCTTCAAGTCGTTTCGCGAATTATTTGATGGAGTCGAGAATTCTGTAGTCGATTTGGCCGTTGTACCAATTGAAAATTCTACAGAAGGTAGTGTAAATGAAACATATGATCTATTAGTAGAAAAACCCCTCTTTGTGATAGGGGAAATATATCAAAAAATACACCATTGTTTAATTATTAATAAGACTTCAACTGTAGAAAATATTTCAACTGTTTATTCTCATCCTCAAGCTCTGGCTCAATGTAGGAGATACCTTCAGTCAAAATCATTAGAATCTATTCCAATGTACGATACAGCGGGCTCTGTTAAATTTATTAAAGAATCCCTGAAGTATGACGCAGCAGCTATAGCAAGTAAACGTGCAGCTCAAATATACGATATGAAAATATTAGATGAAAATATAGAGGACAATTCTAATAACTATACCAGATTTTTTGTAATATCAAAAACATATGAAAATAAACCAGATCACGACAAGATATCCGTAATCTTTTCTATATCTCATACTCCAGGCTCATTATATTCGATACTCAAAGAATTTGCAACGAGAAAAATAAATCTAACTAGAATTGAATCCAGACCTACAAAAAATGTACCTTGGGAATATTATTTTTTTGTGGATTTAGAGGGTAATACTAACGAAAAAAGAATTTCTGACTCTCTTTCTTCCATTGAGAACATAGTTAAATTCTTCAAGCTACTGGGGTCTTACAAGAGGGCCGAGATAAATTAATCAGATTGCATCCTGGTTCTAATACCGAGGCCTAATATTACTATTCCAGTTATGATGAGCATCATTTGGCCGCTGAATGCTATCGGACTCGCCTTTGAATTTGCACCTAAATTCAAATTCAATATGTTACTACCATCGTTAACAACTTGAATCCTGTATTTTCCATTGATCTCCGATTTAATAGTTTCATTAAAAATTCCATTGATGTCTGTCTCGTTTAATATCAAGTTATTATTTGGGTCCATAACCGAAACTCTTGATCCAGATCCATTGATATAGATATTTGCTATGTTGCCCGCATTCATATCGGGTGTAAAAATCTCTGTTTGATTTGGATCGATCTTTTCAGTTATTTCAACAAACCTCGGAATATAAGAATCGACAATTGAAACAATTCCTATACCAATAAATGTGAAACCCGCAACAAAAAAAATTACAAAAGAAAGTCTTCTTGAGATAATTACCATAAATTGGTTTATCTAGTCAATTGATTTAATATAATCTTTACAATAGTCTAAATAGATCATTCAAATCGCGGTTTCATAAAGTCCAGAGGATTGTAATAAATAGACGACATTGACTATGATGGCCCCCCTTACTATCGACGTCTTGTTATTGTAATTGGACTCTGATTGATTATTTGTTTCTCTGTTCTTTATATGACAAATATCATTAAATGCTAGTCCATAAAGATGAAAATAATTTGTATAACCTGTATATTTTTTCCGAGCGGGCCTATATAATAAGTAGCAAAATTTGACAATGCTAAAGAAGCAAACAATTTTCGTTTATAATTTTATACAATTCTTCTATTTTACATCCTGATTTTTGATGAATGGATCTATAGCCAATGTTGAAGTTTGAAAAATTCCTCGATAGGCTCCTTTTTCAATAATTTGATTAACGCTAATGCTTGTGGAACCGAAAGTACTGGCTTCGAAAAAAAGTTGTCAGTACCCAATCTCGGACAAGCAACCTGAACAAAGGCATCAATTTCTTTAAAGTTTTCGAGTTTTTCATTCGAAATCTCCGTCAAAGCTAGCAACTGTGTATTCATTCCCAATTTTTTCAGTTCTTTCCTAAATTCTAAAGCTTTGATGTTTGCAAATTGTCCTTCCTTGAGACCAATTATTATTCCAATTTTTCTAGCATCGAGTGCCTTGTACACCGACAAAATTGCTCTTTTTTTCATAATTTCTGCTTCTTCATTTATTTGTGTGAATTCCTCAAAGTAAGGATCTAGCATAAATGTTGGTTTTTCCGTTGAAAGAGCTACGCCTATCGAATGAAATCTGCTCTGACCGAGAAATATGAATGCCTCGATATCATCTTTTATTTTATATAAAGGATGAAATTCGCAACCAAACACTTGTGCATCATTCAATTGGCCTTTTCCCTTTCCTATTTCTACATTGTAGCCATTCTTTTCAAATATTTCTTTTACTATATCGATCTGGTGCAAGTGCTGGCTATCTGTTACTAATGAAATTGTCTTATATTGTCCTTTTAATTCATTTGCGCACTTTAATGCAATTTTATCAAAACTGATGGTGTCAAAAGCGTTTATCATAAATACCTTTTCGCCAAAACTTTCTAAACTAATCGTGTGTCCTATGTTAAATAATATATCTGCACCCAGCATATTCGCAGCTTGAGTATTTAAATCACAGGAACCCCAACTTTTATCGCCAATAATATAGGAAGTAATATTGAATTTCTCCTCGATACTCTCGGAAACTTTTTGAATTTTTGGTAACAATGGTTCAGGACCATTTAGAGCCACGGAATGAGGCTTCTTTGATTTAATGATTTTGAAAATACTATCCTCATCTATTTGAATCATATTGAATATCTATTTGAATCATATTGACCTTATTCATTAATATTTTTATGTATTTCAAACATCCCAGGTTGAGATATTTATTCTTCTTTATGAGCAATTTCATTTTTAGTATGAATTGCATGGGTTTTACAATTGCTTGTTAGAATTTGGTGTCATCGTATTCCAGAGATGATTGCCATTTACTAGAGGTTCGATATACAGGGGTAGTCAATCTTCTATATTTTTTGTAATATTTAATAAATTCCTTATCGGGGCGCGAGGTTATAACTTCCCAAATCGAAACAGTAACATTCTATTTAATTAAAGAACGATGTTTTAGACAGAGTACAATAAAAATAAGATGATAAGAACAAAAAGGTAGTTAGTATTTGTAAAACAAACCAAATCATCCTTCTTGTTACTATTTTCACTATTTTCAAAGTATCCAAATCTAGGATCAAGTTATTAATGGGGTTTCCAAAAATACTTTAATGAGGCAATCATAGTTATAGCGAGATACTAATCAAAAATTTGATTACTCATTAAACTAGTTTATTATACATATGGGATCAGAGGACTATGGTTTCTGAAATTTAACGAGTGTCCAACATATTGTCACTTATTACCAATGTATTCTCCTTGCCCTTTTCTATAGCTTCGTCAACAAATAGATTGATCGTTTCTATCGAGTATAGTCTTAAAATCTCTACTAATTTAAAATTATGGTTTATTTCGTAATTCTTGATCCTTCCTTTATATTTATTTTCAATCACGATTTTATTCTTGACTAAATGGGGCAGAATTCTTTGAACAGACCTCAATGGAGTATCACTAAGCTTACTTATTTCTTTTGATGTGAACTTGAATTGTTGATTTATTATAAAAAAATCTACAATTCTAGCTATATTATTTCTAAAAATCCTCTCAAGAGGTCTATTTTTTAAAACGTCTGGATGAGCATCGTCTTCCATGTGTTAACACATGTCTTATTCAATAAATATCTTACGCCATATTTGGCGTTAAAGGTCTCTTCGCATCGTTATGGCTTTCTTCACGAACCCTAATTTTTCATAAAATTTCACCACATTTGGGTCACAATCAAGAATGATCTTATAACACCCATGTTCATTTGAAATTTCTGTCAACTTGTGAATCATTTCTCTTCCCACTCCCCTTCCTTCAAATCCCTTTCTTGTTGCAACATCTTCGATATGACCAACTCTTCCTCCATTGTGGATAAATTTCTGTTCAATTAATAGTGTAGCTGTGCCAATTATTTTGCTACTCTCTAAATCTTCCGCAACTATTATTATATGATTTTGATTTTCCAGAACTCTGCGTATTATCTCTTTCTTAAGTTCATCATTTGAATAAATGTCACCTACCGTGGTTAAATTGGAAAGAGTTTCAAAGAATCCATTCTCAAAATCTCTTTCCTTAATTTTTCTAATTAGAATTGACATGTATAGATTTACATTAATATTATTCAAAATATTCTTTACCATTTTGTTTGTTCTAAATTTTTGTCTAATATTTCAGTTGGCTAAAATCAAATCCTTTACAAAAAATATTGAATTGTTATTAGTCTACACATTTACTATTAGAATCAGACTATAGAATGTCTTTATTTCATTCACTCGTACAATGAAAGTACAAATTCTTTAGAAATGCTAATTAATACATTTCCTTTAATTAATTATTAGTGTAAAAATAGTATCCATGACATCCGAAGTTGAAATTAACAATCCCTATAAGAATAAGATGGCTAGAATTATGGTAGTAGATGATGAGAAAGATATTCTTAGGATTATTAAGAGAGATTTAGAAATAACCAATGAATTTCAAGTCGAAGTATTTTCGAGTGGACATGATGCGTTGAATTCTTTTAAGAATCATGAACTAGGATATTATGACGTCATTATTACTGATATTCGCATGCCTCGAATGAATGGGTTTGAGTTATATAGGCATATAAAAGAAATGCGTCCTAACACCAAAATAGCTTTTATAACTGCATTTGAAATAAATAAAGATGAATTTACAAAGGTGCTTCCTTCTATTGATGTTAAAGATTTTATAATAAAGCCAATTGACATGAATGATTTGATTTTCAAAATCAAATCGATGTTGGCCGCTTGAAATAAGATCTCAAACCATATGTATAGATTAACTTTTAAATGCTAAGCATAGTATTATCCAGAATCAATATCTTTTTACTAATTCTCGTAATCGGTGTCGGCATTTCATTATCTATACTATCATATCATTATTCTGGTCTGACAGCGGATCAAATTGGGGAAATTGCCTCTAATGATATTAGATCCAATGCTATAATTGAAACAGACGGTCTATCAAAGACTTTGTTACATATTATCGATCCTGTTTCTACTAACTTGGAAATATTATCTAAAATTGTCAATTATAGTAACATTGAGGGAACCAGTATTATTATGGATGCGGTTCAAAACTCCACAAGATCGTTGACCGAAGGTTATTATTGGATAGATGAAAATGGTAAAATCGTCTCCATTAGCAATGTTAACTCTAGCATAATTGCTTCATACAGCGGTATCGACCTGAGCAATAGAGAATATTTTGTAATTCCTAAAGAAACTCATGCTAGTTACTACAGTAGTGCAATAGAATCAATAGACAAAGTTCCTCGATTATATATTTCGTTCCCCGTTTTGGAAGGATCTAATGAAGTATTTAAAGGAGTAATAGTGGCTTCCATAAAAATACATGAACTTGGACGTTTCTTACAGAGTGAATTGGCACCACAGGTTGCAGGAAATGTTGGATTGATGGATAAAAATGGTATTATAATTTATGGAAGTAATCCTTCTCTAATCGGAAAATATTACCTTGGAGAAGAATTTCAATCTCTCGTCCCGGAAGAAATTCGAGGACCTTATAATTCCCTATTGGCCAGATCACTAAAAGGTTCTGCAGGAGCTGAAGACTTGATTCTGTTTGGTGGTAATAAAACTACTCTTACTTATCAACCTGTTTTCATTGGTGGAAAGTATCTATGGACATTGTTTGTTAGTTCTCCTCATCAATTGGCTGCTGAGGTTGGTGTATTGATCAATAATCAGAAAAACTTTAGCACATTGATGATCTTAATTATTGGGGCCGTAGCTCTGGGCATCGCATTCTTGATCCTATCTTGGAACAAGAGATTAGAATCGGCCGTGAATTCTAGAACTATTGAATTAAAAGATGCGAATAACTCTTTGCTCCGGTATAACAAGTTATTGGAATCGGCCAATGAAAAATTGAGTATTCATGACAAGATGCAAAAAGAATTTATCAATATCGCCGCTCACGAATTAAGGACTCCAATTATGCCAATTCTTGGAGATGCCATATATCTTGAAAGGCAATTTGAGGAAGGTAAGACAGAGGTTATGGTTGATAGGGAACAAGTTAGTTCCATAATTCGAAATGCAAAACGTCTAAGGAGACTAGCTTCAGATATTCTAGATATTACCAAAATCGAAAGCCAATCACTAAAGCTCAATAAAGAACAGTTTAATCTTAATGACATAATACAGTCTTCTATAAGCGATATAAAGGCCCAATTGTTAAGCAGTAATCCTGAGCAGCTCGAAAATCTGACAATTAGTTACGAACCTAAAGATATTTTCGTATTTGCTGATAAGAACCGAATTACTCAAGTCATTTTCAATCTTCTTAGTAATTCGGTTAAATTCACCGAAAAAGGTTCTGTTGAAATTATGATAAAAAGTGAGCGCGATTCTACTACTGACACTACTTATGTGGTAGTAAGCATCAAAGATACAGGACAAGGTATCGATAAGGATATTCTACCTAGACTTTTTACTAAATTTGCTTCTAAATCCTTTGAAGGAACTGGCTTGGGATTGTTTATCTCCAAAAGCATTATTAATTCTCATGGAGGAAAAATTTGGGCCGTCAATAATCATGATAGTGGTGCCACTTTCTACTTTAGTATACCACAACAATGACAAACATACAGGAATCCAAACTATACCGCTCAAATTTCGAAATGTTATCCCTTTATTGCAATTCTGTTTCATACATTAAGCTACCAGATAACAAATCTCTTCCAAACGACATATTTTCAATAAATCAATTGACTAAAATTGACGAAATTCTCTATTGGTTGTTCTCTTTCTCATGCTTGGATTTTTCCAATCGTTTATTCCATGCCTTGCTGGCAACAAATAACAAAACTATAGTTATTAAGAGTGAAATTTCAAGGATTATAATACTAGTTAGAGTGAGTGTTTCAAATATTTGAATTAAAACTACCCCCATAATATTCCCAGTAATCAATGCAATAAAAAAAATCTTTGCCATCTCTTTCTTAGTCATTCTGCGATTATCTTTTCGTATATTGAAATTAAATATATTTTTATTGAATTCAATCTTAGTTTTCAATATGATACTATATCGGGAAATTTTTGAGTTGAATTTGATGTTGTAAACTATATATCAATTCTTGTAATTTATTAGTAAGTTAAATGCGATAATCAAAAACCATTATATCTACACCCGCAAGCCAAATTCACCACCATGCCTATCCTATCTCTGCCCTGCATATCCACATTGCCAGTTGTTCTTGTTTCCGTACTTGCCCCTGAATCCGATTTTTACCCACCACTTGAGGCATCCACTTGTGATTGAACTTTCTATTGGATTATGTGCTGTGCCACTAAAGGTCATAAGCACCATAAAGCACACCATATCAATCAAACCCAAAAATTATTGAAAAGTGCATTATTATCTATTATTTCCCATCAAAGTTTGAGATTTGACCTAGTCTCCTTAAGAATACCTCTGTTTTACATGCCTCAACCGTTTTGCAATTCTTATTCTTTCAAGTTAAAACCTTCAAACCTGTTTCAGTTATATTTTATTGTAAACTTTTTCAAAAATACTTTTTTCTCCGATTTGCCGACTAATTTTCGACCTTCAAGCTCCTTGTGGGTCATTTCCACTTTGGATCAACCTATCTTTGTATACTTTGCAGCCTTATCTAGAGATTAAGATTCCTATAAACATTATCAAGTACTAGAAAATGGATCGGGCTACCATCAATATTAGGTTATCTGACACTTCTAGATATGGCCCTGTAGTTATGCTTCAATACTATATATTGAATACAATGTTTTGAAAAACAAACTTGTTATTTATTTATCGAACCCTAAGGATTAACTGTAATTACTCTATACTAGTTGAATTAAGCCTTCTGATTTCATGTCATTGGTCCCATTTAGTTGAAAGACAAGATCGAATCTGCATATCTATTTATCCAAATGTTGCTTAGTCATATCTAATGGTGGCAGATAGGACTATAGCCTTAGACCTGGATTCCGTTTTGGCCGATGTAATGCAGATCTGGTTGGAAGAATATAATAACAGGTTCCATACGGATTTTAAGAAAGATGATATTTCTGATTGGCACATTTATAATGTATTGCCCATAAGCAAAGAAGAAATTTCAAATTTGTTTATAACCGTTTGGAAAAACCGATGGCAAGATATTCCTCCAACTAGTAATGATATCGCTGAGGTAACTAGTCAACTACTTGACCTTGGATTCAGGATTTCCATTATCACAAAAAGAGAACGCATCACTATGCCTTTTGTTTCTTATTGGCTCGACCTTTACAAAATCCCGTTTAGCGACATCATTTTTATTTTTGATGATACATCGAAGAACCACTTTCCATTCTTCCTTTTGGTGGATGATTCTCCTATTAATGCAAAGGAAATTCTGTCTCCTAAGAGAATAATCATTTTTGATCAGCCCTGGAATAGATCACTGACGTCGTATGTTAGAATTGATAGATTAAATCAATTAATTAATTTGTTGTGATTATCCACAGTTTAACTTCCCATCCAACTCAATAAATATTCTATTTATAGTAGAGGTTAGTCCATTATAGTTACTTAGAAAATTGCAAACATCGTCAAATACTTGATTATTTGAGACAGGCTTTCCAAGATAATCCAACTCTATTTCCTCGTTTTCAGTCGTTAAATATATCTTTAATACATATTCTTTTGAAATGTTATTATCCTTTTTTTCATACTCCCTAAGTTCGATTTTCTTCACTACTCTTCCTTCAAATTCGAACTTATTGTCCAGTATTACTTTGGTTCTATTCAAATTCAACAATAATATCCTATTCTATATTGCATTAACTATTAAAGTTCTGTATAAGAAATATTTTTCATTTCGCTATCTATAATCCAAGAATCGTATCCATTCGGGGAACCATAACTGACTTTCGTGTACGCCAATCCCTTTGGCTAGAATTTCAGGGGAATTGTAGAATACCGAATCAACTCCCAATTCGGAAGCTACTTCTTTATTCAAATCATCTATGTAGGATATTTTGCCGATATATTTTCTGCCTATAAGATCTTTTTGTTGAGTATATAATCCAACCTGCCTGCCATCGACAGTAGGAACGTAACTTACCAATACATGTATTTTGTTTACATTAGATTTCTTCAAATAAAAAACTGTTTCTATGATTGTACCACCTGTTTGTATCGTTCCTTGTATTGAAAGTATTTTTTTATTTTTGGTAACAGGTTCTATAATAAATTTAAGTGTTTTACCATTGGAGAGTAATTTGTTCTTACTTACTTGTTCTGAATAATCTATCATTGGGTCAGAATCATCATACCTGTCTTTTATTATCCCTTCAATCATTTCAATTTTCCTTTTGCTGTTCCTAAACCCTTGATTTAACCCCAATGCCATGGGTCGTGTATAATCCGGTTCGGCTAGAATGATGTCCGCTTCAGCAATCTTGCCAGACAAGAATTGTGCTTGAGCATTCCCTATATTTTTTCTAATCGAATAGATGCTCTTATTGTTGAAAATACTTGACACATGTGATTCTCTAATAAACTCGAATGGGTCCATCAGGATTCTGTTTTTGTCTAATTGAGTTAAGATATCCATTCCATAATTAGAGTTGATGCGTATGAGCTGTCCAGGATTGATTTCTTTTAGATTTATGAACGGAAAGAAACTCTCAATGTAATTTTCAGAAGTAACAATAAAATCATTATGACTTTCGTCTTTTCCTAAAAAGAGAGGCTTAAATCCTGTGCTATTTCTAAAAATATAAATTTCATTATCTATATTTATGACATAATTTCCCCTCAAATGCCTATCCAGGAATTCTGCGGCCTTGTAAGGATCTTTTCTCATTATCAGTAAATCTTTAAAAATAAAGTGAACTTGATTAAGGGGTTCGAAATTCTTACGTTTCATTAGAGGATGCGACAACAATTTATCCAGATCAATGAAAAATCCGTCAAGAGCAAAATTTATTTTCTCTAATCTTTTGGTCATTGGTTTCTTCTTTGATAAATGGCCCACAATAGCACGCATTGGATCCTTTTGATGCTTCAAAACCTTTTCATGAATTAAATCAAATGCTGGCAAGGATCCATATCCGCTAACCTCAAAATTTCCAGAACTAATTTTCCAAAATGCTTTACCACGATGCTGAAGTAATTGCATTCCGCGAAAGACTTGATAAATTGATTTATCGTTGTTAATATCATCAGTCATTCTACAGGCTGCAATAATCCCACCCATTAAAATTCAAACTTGCTATACCGTTCGAATGATAAATGTTTTGATATACTCAAATTGGTTTGTAAAAAGAATCATACTTATACAAAGTAAATATATATTCCAATCCTTCGCAGGTTTATTTCTATTGATAATTGGATTGTTGGGTAAGGCGAATGTAGGTAAATCAACATTCTTTAACGCAGCCACTGATTCATCCGTTCCGATTGCTAATTTTCCTTTTACTACCATTAATCCTAATATTGGTGTAGCATTTGTAAGGGTTCAGTGTGTTTGCACCGAATTGGGTGTAGCTGATAATCCTGTAAATTCCCAATGCATTAGTGGAATCAGATACATACCGGTAAAGTTGATTGATGTTGCTGGATTAGTGCCAGGAGCACATTTGGGCCGTGGATTGGGAAATAAGTTTTTAGATGATGCACGTCAGGCCGATGTTTTGATCCATGTAATAGATATATCTGGATCAACCGATGAGGAGGGCAAATCCGTCAGATCTGGTGAAGGCGATCCGTTTCTTGACATCCAATTCGTGGAAGAAGAATTCGATCTATGGATACGTTCCATTATTTTAAGAGATTGGCAAAAATTAGTTAGAGAAAGTGAAAATCTAAAACAAAAGGTGGAAACTGTTATATCCAACAGACTCTCCGGCCTGTCAATTAGTGAACAATTGATTCGAAACTCTATGGATCAAGTTGGATTGACAAAAAAACCTAGTGAATGGACTGAGAATGATTTGCTATCCTTAAGTAAACAAATTCGTATCAAATCTAAACCAATTGTCATAGCAGCGAATAAAGCGGATCTGCCTGCCTCTGATTCTAATATTATAAAACTAAAAGACCTTGGAAGACCTTTCTTTCCCACGGTATGTGAAGCTGAGCTACTTTTGAAAAGAGCTTCCATTAAGAATCTAATCTATTATCTACCCGGAGATTCCAATTTCGAAATCAAACGAAACGAAAAACTTTCCCAGGAACAAATTGGTGCTTTAAACATGGTATCCCATGTATTGTCAAAGTTTGGTTCAACGGGTATCCAACAAGTTCTAAATCATGCTTGTTTCCAGGCACTAAAGAAGATCGTCGTTTATCCGGTAGAAGATGAATACAAATTTACTGATAAGAATGGAAATGTTTTGCCTGATGCTAGAATTATTTCGGATAATTCAACTGCTAAAGATTTGGCATTTCTCATCCATAACGACTTGGGAAAGGGCTTCCTTTATGCAATTGATGCTAGAACAAAACAGCGAATAGGTGCTGACCATATATTAAGAAATAATGACATAGTAAAGATAGTAGCCAATACTGGTCGTAAATGAGTATGCTGTGTCTAGGAATAGAAAGTACTGCTCATACGTTTGGGTGTTCCGTGGTAGAATATAATAAGGAAAGACCTTCTAGTGCACCTGAAGACGGATTCATTCTGTCGGAAACAAGAGATATTTATCAAGCATCCGCAGGGTGGGGGATTCATCCAAGGGATGCCTCAAAACACCACTCCCAGGTAGCTACAGACATATTAAAAAAGTGTTTGGAGGAAGCTGGAATCAGTATTAAAAACATCGATCTTATCTCTTATTCTGCTGGGCCAGGATTGGGCCCTTGTTTACGAGTGGGAGCAGTTGTTTCCAGATCACTAGCATCATTTCATAACATACCTCTGGTACCCGTAAATCATGCAGTTGGACATTTAGAATTGGGGATTAAACTTACCAATTCAAATAATCCGCTCACACTTTTAGTTTCAGGTGGCCATACCATGTTGCTTGTTTACTACAAGAATAAATGGAGGATTTTCGGCGAGACTCTTGATATTACACTGGGTCAGCTCTTTGATCAAGTGGGGAGAAAAATGGGTTTTGCCTCTCCATGTGGCAACAAAATAGAGGAACTATCCGGTCTCTCAAAAGGCAGTTGCTTACACACTTTGCCCTATATTATTAAAGGAAATGATGTCTCTTTTTCAGGATTACTTAGTTCGGTCAAATCTTTGATTGATGATAAATCGAACAACCTGTATGATATTTGTTTCTCATTACAGGAAACTGCTTTTTCAATCATTGTAGAAGCTGTGGAACGTGCACTAGCGTTTACCGGAAATAAGGAGTTCCTAATTGTCGGAGGCGTTTCTGCTAATAAAAGATTGTCTGAAATGCTTAATTCTGCATGCATGACCCATGGATCTGTTTTTCATTCCTGTCCACTAAGATATTGTGGAGATAACGGAGCACAAATCGCTTGGACTGGTTCGCAGATTTACTCTAGTGATAAATCGTCTTCCATAATGCCAGAAAATGCTTCTGTAAACCAATCTTGGAGACTCGATAGCGTATACATTCCATGGAGGTAGGTACTATTGATTATTATTATTAGTTTGTTGATTTATTTGCGATGTGATTTCTTTAGCCCAATTACTTGGATTTAATACTCCAAACTTGTATATTTGATCACTATTGCGTAACTCTATAACTAGTTTCTTGATAATTCTGCCTTCAGATCTTGCTTGGGATATATTTTTAAGTTCAAAATCTATTTTTTCACCAAGCATTTCTTTAGATAATGTAGCAATTCGACCTTTGGTCTTCTCAAAAGCCAGTTTCTTGTTTGTTAAAGTAAGAATCCCGCTCTTTAATGTATCCTCTGAACAGTCCTCGAATAAGATTCCTTTTTCTTTATTGGGGGATTGTGAAGTATTATCCATAATTTTTAAAGTACTGACACATTACTAAAATTATCTATTGGTTAGGGATGGAACTTTGTTAAAAAGGGGTGCCGAATCAGAATTGTATTTGATCGATTGGTACGGAAACCATGGCGTATCAAAGGTAAGAATACGTAAAGATTATCGTCATCCATCTATAGATATCCCGTTAAGGAAACAACGAACTCTTCATGAAGCAAATATTTTATCTCAAGTAAAACTACTTGGAATAAACACTCCTTTCATTTACTATATTGATATATCCAATTTCGAAATTATCATGGAATTCATCCGGGGCAATACGCTCAAGGATGTTTTTTCACCAATATACTGTACTACAGTAGGGAAAATAATTGGAACTTTGCATCTAAACAACGTAATTCATGGTGATATTACAACTTCTAACTTTATTGTATCTGCTGGTGGCGTACTTAGCTTGATAGATTTTGGTCTGTCTTTTATTTCTGAACGTTACGAGGATAAGGCTGCGGACATCAGGTTATTCAAAGAGATATTAAGTAGTATTCACGTTGAGGTATTTGATGAATCATATGAAAACTTTTGTAATGGATATAACCAAAATTACCCAAAAGTTGCATCTTCAATATTTAAGACGGTAGGCGATATTGAAAAAAGGGGTCGATATTCTAGGTCTGCCTCATAAAAGGATTTTCTAAACTGTTTGTTGTATATTATTGTATAATTTTTTTACACAAACCTCTTTCCTTGTGTTGAACAAAATGGTCTTGACAAAAATCAATTTCACATTCATAGCAATGCCAGCCACACAAAGTATAACAAATATTGCACTTTGATATAGGTTTGTTATAGTCAAATTCTTTGTTTTGTTTGTCAGTTCTTGTTTTTTGCAATCTTTTTTGCTGTTGTCTCATATATCTATCCTCTATAGTAGCATAAAACATCTAAACGATGTTTGAAACTTATTCTCCAACTGAATGGATCTTTCAACCTGTTTCATAAAATCAGAATATTATTTAAGCTTTTCAAGCAATATTTAGTATTAAATGTTCGATGTTGTTGGAGATGAGCCTGAATTATTATAATATGCGGGAGGTGGGATTCGAACCCACGAATCCCTAAGGAACAGGGTTGTAGGAAACTTCCAAGCTCTTTCTAAGCCTCGCACTTTTACGACCTGCGCCGTTGACCGGGCTTGGCAACCCCCGCATTAACTCTCTTCATATGTGAAGCCAAATTTATCTATTGTCACCAATTTTTTTGACGCATTGGGTTCCAATAACTAATCTTCCGTTTATTGAAAGATAGGCCGTCTTTAGCTGTCTACAGTATTAAGATATAATTATATAATTATTCATGTAGGTAGATGATTGATGGTTAAGAGGCTATTTGGGACAAATGGGATTAGAGGGGTCTTTGGTCAAGACCTGTCAATCGAGTTTCTAATCGATATAGCATTTTCAATTGGATATTATTTCGAAAAAGGACCAATAGCATTGGGTTATGATGGCCGTTCTTCTAGCTTATCTATTTCAAAAATTGTGTCTGCTGTATTAATGTCCATGGGCATAGATGTTTATCAAATGGGTTTGACACCCACACCCTGTCTTCAATATAGTGTCAAAAATTTGAAAATGTCTGGCGGTATTATGGTTACTGCTTCACACAATCCTAAAGAATATAATGGATTGAAACCAGTTTCTCATCTTGGGTACGAATTATCAAGAGAAGAGGAGATCAAAATTGAGACTATTTACTATGAGAAGCCATTCTTGAACGAGAGGTATAAAGTTATTGGCAGCCTGTTCGATTTGAATGTATTAGACCAGTACATCAATAAAGTGTTGTCATTTGTTGATAGAGAAATTATAGAAAAATCTAATATAAGGATTGTTATGGATTGTGGCAACGGTGTACAATCAATAATTGCTCCTCTTATCGCACAAAAATTGGGCTGCGAGGTCCTTATCATGAATGGTAATATTGACTCAAATTTTTCGGCAAGAGGATCTGAGCCTAAAATGGATAATTTGCTTAGTCTAACAAAGATGGTTAGTGAAAATGGTTATGATTTAGGTGTAGCATATGATGGAGATGGTGACAGGAGTATCTTCTGTGATGAAAAAGGTGTAATCCACTGGGGAGATAAGACGGGATCGCTATTATCCTATCATCTAATAAAGAACAAAGGGCTTGAATCAGAAATTGTATGCCCAATTAATTCCTCCCTGGTAATATCGAAAGTCGGAGATTTGCTTAATAAGAGAGTACATTTTACAAAAGTTGGGAGCGTTGAAGTAACATATGGCATGAAAGATACCAATTCTTTGATCGGTTTTGAAGAAAACGGTGGTTTTTTCTATGGTCCCCTGAATTTGGTTCGTGATGGGGCGATTACAACAGCATTAATTCTGGATATGCTAAGCTACTATAAACAAGGAGATCCTGTCAACCCTGATTACAAGATTAATTTACCAAGCGAAGCTTCGAAACTTTCCAGTATCTATTCTATATTAGGAGAAACATTTCAATACAAATCCAGCATAAATTTATCCAGTAAGGATGATATCAAAAGAGTACTAGAGATTTGTTCAGAACATGGATCTGTATTTAAAGTTGAAAAGGTGGATGGAGTAAAAATATGGTTTGACACCGAGTCTTGGATAATGTTTAGGCCAAGTGGTACAGAACCCTTAGTCCGAATCTATTCTGAGTCAAATGACTATAGCTTGATGAATTCAAAGGTAAAAGAGTATTTGAGTTTGATAAAGAAACATTTGAACAGAGAAATTAACATATAATAACATTTTTAATACTCTTTTTTATCATAAAAAAGAGTGGAAATGATCCCAATGGGTGATTATAAAATATGAGTAAACCTTATTACGTAAAGTTCGAAATACCAAAAGATCTTGTCAATGCTATTTATGAGGCAGTGAGATTAGCTAAACAAAGTGGTAGAGTTAGGAAGGGAACTAATGAGACAACAAAGGCAATTGAAAGAGGAATCAGCAAACTTGTAGTTATAGCAGAGGATGTTGAACCTCCAGAGGTGGTGGCACATTTACCGATTTTATGCGATGAACGATCTTCCAAGTATGTTTTTGTACCTAGCAAAAAGGAATTGGGTAGTGCGTTAGGAATAGATGTAGGATCTGCAGCCGCAACGATAATAGATGCCGGAGAATCTCAACAAATTCTCGAACAAATTACAAATACTATTGATAGCCTAAAAAACAAGCCCGAGTAATACAGGTGTGCATTTAATTAAATGAGCAAGACCGAAGAGAAGGTTATTCCAGCCGAAGTCATCCAAATTGTCGGGAGAACTGGTATAGCTGGAGAAGTGATACAAGTACGTGTAAGAATATCTGAGGGAAAAGATAAAGGAAGAATTTTGACCCGAAATGTTAAAGGTCCAGTTAGAATGAATGACATTTTGATGCTCCGAGAGACCGAACGAGAAGCAAGAAAGATAAAGTAATGCTTAAAATAGGGAGTAATTGTAGGTGGTTAAATAATGAGTAAGAATATTGCTTCTTTAAGAAATTGTTTTTTTTGCGGAAAACGCGTTGATACTGGAAAAGGAATAATGCTTGTAAAAAACGATGGATCGATTCAATGGACCTGTTCTTCAAAATGTAAAAAAAACCTACGCAACTTAAAACGCGATCCACGATTGTTCAAGTGGACAGATAAGTATATCAAAGGTGGCATCAGGAAGCAAAAGTAAAATGGGAATTGAACAAACCCTAATACTTATCAAGCCCGATGCATTTAAACGAAAATTAACAGGTAAGATTCTTCAACGATTTGAGGAAAAAGGCTTTGACATTAAGCAGTTAAAAACATATGACTTTACCACTGAAAAAGCACAGGAATTTTATTCTATTCATAAAAACAAGCCATTTTTCAATGAACTTGTCTCGTTTATATGTTCAGGCACAGTAGTAGCTTGTATATTGGATGGTAACAACGCCATTAGTACTGTTAGAATAATGATCGGCCTGACCAAATCATTTGACGCTTCTCCCGGAACAATTAGAGGTGATTTTGGATTAGGAATTACTGACAACATAATTCATGCATCGGATTCGCATGAAAGCTTCATAAAAGAGTCAAATGTAGTATTTTCCTAAGTGCATCTACGTCAGCCAGTAGTAGTAGTATTGGGTCATGTAGACTCAGGCAAAACGTCATTACTAGATAAGATACGAGGCACTTTTGTTCAATCACGAGAAGCTGGTGGTATAACTCAGCATATCGGGGCTAGTTTTTTTCCTATCGAAATAATTCAAGACCTGACCGGTCCGTTGTTCAAGAAATTGACCTCGCATGATAATTTAATCCCTGGATTATTGGTGATTGATACACCCGGACATGAGGTTTTTGCAAATCTTAGAATGCGAGGTGGGTCCGCTGCAGATCTTGCGATTGTAGTGGTAGATGTAAATAAGGGGTTTGAACCCCAAACAATAGAAAGTATTAATATTCTTAAAAATAGGAAAGTTCCTTTTGTAGTAGCAATAAACAAGGTCGATCGTATCACAGGCTGGAAAAAGGGAGCAACAAACTTCATAACTGAAGAAATCAAAGTCCAATCAAAAGAAGTTCAGTTAGATCTTGACAATAAGACATACAGTGTGTTAGGTTCTTTATCTCAATTAGGATTCAGCTCCGAGGCATTTTGGAGAGTTAAGGATTTTACTAAAGAGGTTGCATTGGTGCCTGTCAGCGCATCAAGCGGTGTTGGCATACCTGAGCTATTAACAGTATTAGTAGGCTTGAGTCAACAATTCATGGTCAAAAAATTAGAAAGGCATGAAGGATCTGCCAGAGGAATAGTTCTAGAGGTGAATGAAGAAGTAGGATTAGGACCGTCTGCTAATGTGATACTATTAGATGGTATTATAGAACAGGGAGATTCAATAGTAGTAGCAAAACGTGATTCAGTAGTTGTTACAAGGATTAAATCATTGCTTTTACCTAAACCCCTTGATGAAATGCGAGATCCACGAGACAAATTCCGTCATGTGAAAAAGGTGATTTCAGCGGCAGGACTAAAAATAACATCACCAGACCTTGAGGGTGTAATCGCTGGAAGTCCATTATATGGTCTTTCATCTACAAATGATGAGGCGCGATTAAAAAGTTTAGTCGAGTCAGAAGTTAAATCTGCAATAATAAATACCGATTCTAATGGTATTATTCTTAGATGTGATACTATCGGTTCAATTGAAGCCATATCAGAGATGTTAAGAAAAGAAAACATCCCAATAAGATCTGCAGATATCGGTCAGATTAGCAGAAAAGACGTAATGACTGCATCTGCTGTTAAGGAAAAAGATAGATATCTAGGGGTAATTTTGGGTTTTAATGTAAAGATTTTGGAAGATGCCGAAAAAGAATCAATAGAAAGGGATATCAAAATTTTTAATGAAAAAGTAATTTACAATTTGGTACGAAGTTATACTGATTGGGTATCATACCAAAAAAATCATGAAGATTCTATTTTATTTAATGAACTATCACCGGTTTGTAAATTTGAATTTATGAAAGGGTATGTTTTTAGAAGAAGTGACCCTGCTGTATTTGGAGCAGAAATTAATATCGGTAAAATGAAACAAAAAATGTCTATCATGACCCCTGAGGGCAAGAAGGTGGGTGTGATTCATCAAATCCAGGATAAGGGTAAATCCATCGAAGAAGCAACTCGTGGAATGCAAGTTGCTGTCTCAGTGAACGGTCCCCAGATAGGGCGACAAATCAACGAAGGGGATGTTTTTTATACTTATTTGGATAGCAGGCAGGCCAAATTGCTTCTTAATCGATTCAATAGTAGATTAGATGAAGAGGAAAAAAAGATATTGGAATTAATTGTTAGTATACGTAGAAAAATGGATCCAGCATTTGGATATTTGTAATTTCCTCTTTGTTGTAACTCATCTGATATTTATATAGTGTATGACTGTAAATAATGTAAAATATATGACTGACTTCAATATCATTGGAAAAATCTATTTTGCTCCTAACACCTCTGATACTGAATTAATAGAAAAGGCCAAATTAAGATTAAAAGAGAATGGAATACCTGAAGATATAATTGAAATCAATTATAATGTTCAAGAACTAAATGAAGGTGATTTATACATAAGCTATGACCCTCCAGATTTGGTATTGAGAAAAGTTTATGCCAAAACTCAAAGCGGTTTTATCAAGATGAAAAGCTTGAAATCTATTAAACTTTAAATTACTTAATCGTGGTCTGCTTGATTTAACTCTTTTATCAATTCATCAAAGTTTTTGTCAACTTTAACCTTTGTATCTTTCTCTCCAGATGTATTTCTAAGAACAATCTGTTTCTCGTTTTCTATTTCGTCCTTTTTGAGGATGATGATGTTTTTGCTTTTCTTGTTTTCGGCTTCTACTATTTGTTTTGAAAATGATCTTTTCAACAAGTCATATTCTATTGGTATATTTTTTCTTCTTAAAACTGACGCCAAATGCTCAGCATACCCAAACAAATCTACGGAATCATAGATTATGAAATTAATATATTTCCTCTCAATATTTACAAGATGTCTCATAATATTTTGATGCTTCATTGCCATGATCATGCGTTCAACGCCACCAGCTGCGCCTGTTGCTCCTGCGTCCTTTCTTCCAAAAACTTCTGTAAGATTGTTGTAGCGTCCCCCTCCAACAATAGAACCAAAATTGTTGTTTGTATCCACTGCCTCAAAAACTATTCCAGAGTAATAATCCAATCCCCTTACTATCCCAAGATTAATTTGAACATTAATTACTCCTTTGTTTTTTAATGAATTGGTGATTTTTTCTATTTCATCCCATGCTGACAGGCCAAAGGGTCTTATTACCTTGTCAATCTGATCAAATGAACCCCTGTTATCGGCAAATTCCATAATCTTTAGTAAAATTTCTCTGCCAATCCTGTCTTCATATTCCTTTAATACCTGTAGCTTTCCTTTCTTAGGTATTTTATCAATTGCTCTATAGATCTCAAAAATACTATCATTTTTTGAAATTTTGAGTATTTTTTTTATATATTCTTCTAAAAGTGATCTGCTATTGATTTCTATAACTATGTTTCTTAAGCCTAGTTTATTCAGAAAGACCGAAGTAAACTCGATAATTTCAGTATCAGCTTCTGTGGAAGTAGGACCGTAAATTTCGATATCCCACTGATGAAAAAATCTATATCTTCCTGCCTGTGGTTCATCATACCTCCAAACACCCCCAAATGAGGCAATTTTAGCTGGGATCTTAAGATCTCTTCTTGAAGCAAAGTACCTTGTTAGTCCAATTGTTATATCAAATCTCAGGGCAACTTCGCGATTCCCTTTGTCTGTGAAGTTATAGATCTCTTTAGTTATCCCTGGACCAGACTTGGATTCTAAGGTAGACAATAATTCTAATGGGGAAGGTTCCATAATTGTGAAATTAAAAATTTTTGCAGATTCAATGAATGCATTTCTTATCAAGTTGATGTTTTCAAACTCTTCGGGTTCCAGATCCCTCATTCCCCTTGGCAACAAAAATTTCATTATAGACTAGAGTGCTGTGATTGTTTCAATTTAGATTTTCCGGTTCATTATAATATCTATTAATTATACATTTATCCACATGTCTCAAGGAAGCGTTGAATATCTTGACCACATGACGGATGCATATCTTCGTATACGTGGGAGTAACTTGGAGGAAGCATTTGAGTATGCTGGAAAAGGATTGGTTGGTACAATGTATGAACTTGAAGGAATAGAAACTAACAAACAAGTTCTCATAACGGCAGGAGGAAAGGATCTGGAAAATCTCTTGTTTGATTGGCTTGACAAAATCTTGTTAATTGTGTTAATCGATAGAATAATTATGTCCGAATTTAAAGTCAAAATCATTCATGATGATAAGACCGGTCATTATGCCATCCATGGTTATGGAAAAGGGGAGCAAATAAACCAAGATAGACATGAACTAAAGGTCGAAATCAAGGGGATCACATATCACGAGATGAAAATTCTTGATAATAAGGATAAAGGAGAGGTGATGTTAGAATACATCGTAGACTTGTGACGATTACTCTGTATATTTGTATTTTGGTTTAGATTCTGTGAACCTATTAGTTGAACTTTTCTCCTAAGTTCTTTAGGACAATTAAAACGCAATTAAAGCGTTAATAAAGTCTTATATATCAAATATCGATATAAAGAATCCGTAAAAATGACAAATGAATCAGGATCTACTACCTCTAATACTATAGTTGAACTATCAGAAAACAATTTTGAATCATTTATTTCCGAAAATAAAATAATATTAGTTGATTTCTGGGCAACGTGGTGTGGTCCTTGCCAATTTATGTTACCAATATTTGATAAACTTTCAAAAAAGTACTCGGAAAAAGTTCGGTTCGGTAGATTGAATGTAGATGACAATCAGTCCATTGCAATGCGTCTGGAAGTATATGCTATTCCTACATTTGTTATGTTTGTTGATGGTAACGCCATTGACAGAGCAGTTGGTGCAGTCGGAGAAAAAGGATTGGAAGCACTATTACAAAAGAATCATTCTTAGTTAAACAGCAAGTAGGTACATGCGAAATAATTTATTCTAGATTTACCTTTTTCTATAAGACTGATGCCAATGTTGATATTTATACAACCATGCCTAACATTATTTAAAAGTAGCAATTGAGATGAAAACTCGCATTCGATTATTAGAAAGAATTTATTATTGATATAATTTAGTTATTTTAAGTGAGACAAAATACTTGACCGAGACTCTTTCTTATGATATGATTATAGTAGGATCAGGGCTGGCGGGACTCAGGGCTGCAATTACTGCGGCATCTAAAAATAAAACTCTAAAAATTGCTGTCCTGTCGAAAGTACAGGTAATGCGTTCTCATTCTGTATCAGCTGAAGGTGGAACTGCTGCAGTACTTTATGATAATGAGGGCGACAATATAGAATCTCATATTTATGATACCATAAAAGGGAGTGACTTTTTGGCGGATCAAGATGTAGCAGAAAGACTAGTTAATTGGATTCCAAGGGAGATCATTCAACTTGACAGATGGGGAATGCCTTGGTCTAGGCGTGAGAATGGACGAATTGATCAGAGAAAATTTGGCGGATATTCTTTTCCAAGGGCTACTTATGCTCAAGATAAAGTTGGATTTTATGAGATGCAGACTTTATATGATACCTGTCTTAAATTTGACAACATATATTTCTTTAATGAGTGGTTTTGTACTTCTATTCTCCATGAAGGGAATAACTTTCAAGGCTTTACTTGCATAGAAATGAGGAGTGGGAAATTTGTGAAAATTACTGCCCCATCTGGAATAATCTGTACTGGAGGTGCTGGGAGGATTTTTAGCTTTTCTACGTATGCTTATTCCTCTACACCTGATGGCTTGGATATGGCTTATCGTGCTGGAATGGCATTGAAAGATATGGAATTTGTTCAATTTCATCCCACAGGAATTTTACCTTCTGGAATATTAATTACAGAGGGTGCTCGTGGAGAGGGTGGCTATTTGATCAATTCGGAAGGTGAACGCTTTATGAAAAACTATGCAAAAGAAAAGTTGGAATTAGCACCTAGGGATGTAGTATCTCGTTCTATGATTACTGAAATCCAAGCAGGGAGAGGGTTTAAACATATTACAGGGGTTGATTGCCTGAAATTGGACCTTACTCATTTAGGTGAAGAAAGAATTAAGGAAAAGCTTGCTGGAATCAGGGAAATTGGAATAAAGTTTTCCGGTATTGATGTAATAGATGAACCAATTGAAGTAAGACCTGTGTGCCATTATATGATGGGAGGGATTCACTCGAATGTAGATGGAGCAACTGAGTTTAATGGATTGTGGGTGGCAGGCGAGGCATCGTGTAATAGTACTCATGGAGCCAACAGATTGGGTGCTAATTCTACTTCTGAATGTCTAGTTTGGGGTGCAATAACAGGAGAACTGGCTGCCAATTATGCCTTGAGTAAAAAGAATGTTTCAATAAATATCGATGCTAACCAAGTATTGCAAGAAGAAAAAAGAATCTATGACGGAATATTTAGAGGCAGTGGCGATGTCAATCCCTATGAAATCAGAAAGACTTTGACAGACACTATGGATGAAAAGGCATATGTTTATAGAAATGAGAATGATTTGATAGATGGACTAAAGAAAGTCCGTAGTCTTAAATTATTGTCATGGAAACATGTAGATGATCAAGCAAAGGAGTACAATACTAATTTTACGAATGTGATGGAGCTTGATTCAATGTTACGGGTTGCGGAAGTAGTTTTGTTGGGTGCAATAAATAGACGTGAATCTAGAGGAGCACATTCGAGAATTGATTATCCTAATCGGGATGATAATAACTTTTTAAAACATACTCTTGCATACTATGTTGGTGATAAGGAGCCAAAAATGGAGTGGCACCCTGTTATATTTACAAGATACGCTCCAGTGGAGAGGAAATACTAATGGGACTCAAAACCGAAGACGACAATAATTCTGAAATTAATCCAAGTAATAACGTCAGGGTAGATAATGGGCGTGAAGGTTTAAAGGGCTGGCTTAATCCCACACGTTATGGTTGGGAGAGAGTTTCCTATTGGCTGCAGAGGTTAACTGGAGTTGGTCTATTGATATACTTTGTAGGGCATATATATGAAACTAGTTCTCTAGTCAATGGAATAAATGCATGGAATAGTATGTTGGAGTTGACTCAGACAACCGGAGGACATATTTTTCTAATATTAGTTATCGGAGCAAGCACTTTTCATACTGTTAATGGAATAAGGCTCATTTTTACAGAGTCGGGAATAGGATTGGGCAAACCTGGGCGTCCAGATTATCCATATGACGCTACTTCGCTGAATTATAAACAAAAGTCTGGAATATGGGTTGCGTTGATATTAGCTGCAATTGCCATGCTTTATGGTGGAATGGTTATGTTCGGAGAGGCTGGCTAGAAATTTGTTAATGGATTGTGGAGATATGGTAATTAGAAATTATTTGGAGTATTGTGTATAAAATGCCGCTATTAAAATTACGAGAGAGTCAGATAATGAAAATTCATTATCTGACTGGAATATGCGCAGTTTTCTTCGTAGCCGTTCACATACTATTTAGGCTAGTCATGCCATTTGGACAGAGTTTAGAATATGAGAATGTAGTAGCCAACTATCACAACGTGTATTATGTTGTACTGCTAGAACTAATATTGATTTTTATTTCCATTCACGGGTTCAATGGTTTACGTATCATTTTATTAGAGCTTAAACAAGATCAGTGGTGGGAGTCCACAATGACTATATTGGTGTTGGCTGCAATGATTGGTGTCGTTGCCTATGGTACAAGAACTATTATCATCGGAAGTGGTTTGTGAAATGCCGGGAAAGTATTGTAAACCTAGCTTTTTCAACAAATGTGTTAAAATGATGACCGAAGAAAAGTACCAGTACAAGAGTGAGTGAAATGAGTGAAATGAGTGAAGAAACAAACCGAATCAAATTAAAGGTATTTAGAACGAATTATAACAAATCAGCTCCTTCATATTTTGATGAATTTGATGTCACTGTTAAACGATGGACGACAGTTTTAGATGCCTTGTTGGATGCAAAAAGCTATTCTGATAGTAGTATAGGAATACGATATTCTTGTAGAATGGCTTCTTGTGGTTCATGCGGAATGAAAATAAATGGTAAACCTAGGCTAGCTTGTTATACAAAGATATCTGAGCTAAATGATCAAACAATAGTTTGCGAGCCTTTACCCAACTTTCCACACATAAGAGATTTGGTAACCGATTTCACACAATTCTTTACACAACATAAAAAAATTGAACCTTATGTCCATAACGAAGATGTACCAAATGAGATCGCCGAAAATGACGAATTAGTCGAGTTTAAACAGACTCCAGAAGAAGTAGACAAGTATTTACAATTTTCATATTGTATCAAATGTGGCTTATGTTATTCAGCTTGTCCTACTGTGGCAACTGATTCTAAATTCCCTGGACCCCAGGCATTATCTCAGGCTTATAGATACTTGGCAGATACTAGAGACGATGGCAGCTCAAAGAGATTCAGGATTATAGATGAGCGACATGGGATTTGGAGATGTCATTTTGCAGGATCTTGTAGTCATGTTTGTCCCAAGGGCGTTGATCCTGCGTTAGGAATCCAGCTTCTGAAAGGACATTTAATGGGCGTTTCAAAGAACGATAAAAAAATAGCTTCTATTAGATCAAAGGATGAGTAATCGTTAAAGTGTAATTTACTTTTCGGTTCCTTTTCCCTCTTTTCCCTCTTTTTCTTCTATTTTATGCTCTGACGGTTTCTTGCTTTCATTAACCTGTTTATTTATGGCCTCTGCCATGAAATGATTACTTACGTTTATCTTCACATCTTTGATACCGTCAACTTTAAAGATGTTGTCTCTTACATCTTGTGCAATCTTAAATCCAAATACTGCTGGACAGAAAGGACTTGTAAGATGCAAATCTATGTTAACTTTTCCCTTGTCTATGTCTACTTTGTCTATTAACTCTAGTTCCATGATAGATACTCCTATTTCTGGATCAACTATCTTTGTAAGTTCATCAAATATTTGTCGTCTGGTTAATTGCAAATCTTGAGACATATTAATAATATATAGTTGGTTTTCCTATTTAATAATTATTTGTCAAATTTAGTAATTTAAGTTTAATAATTTATTAAATTAAAATAACAGCGCAAGTAAAATTTTTAGATGTATCGGTCTCGGCCCACCGGAAATTTGGATAGTAAAGCTCTGTCCTATTTGTCATCTATAACTGAGGATTCTGATCTATTCTATTATGATCTTTTGGGAAGTCAAGCTCATGTCATAATGTTACATGAATCCAATATCTTGTCTAAAAAAGAGACAATAGAAATTCTTAAAGCAATTGGTCGGTTGATGTCCAATTCCGCTGCCTTAAATGAATATGCTGCTGATTCTACAGCTGAGGATATTCATGAAATGATCGAATCAGCTGTAATTAATATAACGACAATGAATGTAGGAGGTAAGATTCATACCGCAAGGTCCAGAAACGATCAGGTTGTATTGGATATTAGGATGAAACTCCGTGATGACCTAAATAGGATATCTTCAAATTTGCTCGGTTTGATACATTCTCTTTTATCGAGAGCAAAGGAAAATATTGAAACAATAATGCCGATGTATACTCACTTACAACAAGCTCAACTAGGCGTATTGTCACATTATTTGCTATCTTATTGTTTTTCATTGTTGAGAAACTTTGAAAGATTTTCTGAAAACTATAAACGAATTAATGTTTCTCCGCTAGGGGCTTGTGCAATAGGTGGCAGTAGCATGGGTATCGATCGAAATAAAGTGGCATCAATGTTGGGATTTTCAGATATTGTTTACAACAGTGTGGATGCTACTACTTCACGCGATTTTTTGGTCGAATTTTCATCCAATTCCCTTAATACAATGCTGGATCTTTGTCGAATATCTGAGGATTTTATCATATGGTCTACATCAGAATTTGGATTCATATCACTAGATGATCAGTTTAGCTCATCTTCCTCCGCAATGCCGCAAAAAAAGAATCCAGATCCTCTAGAGTTAATTCGCGGAAAAACCGCAATGATGGAGGGAAATCTTGTAGCAATTTCTTCAATCATAAAGGGGTTATCGTCGGGTTATAGTAGAGATTTGCAAGAAATAAAACCATTATTGTGGAAGACTTCGTCAACTTTGGAGACTTCAATTGAAATCATGAACGGCATTGTATCCACAATCTCTGTAGATCAAGATAAGATGTATGCCGCTTCAGCCAAAAGCTATGCTATATCCCTTGACATCGCAGAACAATTAATCACCGAGGGTGATATTTCTTTTAGGTTATCTCATAAAGTAATAGGTACTATTGTCGATTATGCTTCAAGGAATGGGAATGTCCCTTTAAATTCGTTGACCGTCTCTGATATTACAAATTCCCTTAAAAAAATTGACTTTTCTCATGAAATTCTTACTCCGGAAAAAATACTGAATTTGATCAAGCTAACTACACCCGAAAATTCGATAAAGTTTAGAAAAACAAAAGGCTCACCAAATAAAAATGAACAACAAATAATGATTGATCATATAGAAAAAATCATCTTTGATTATGAAAAAGAGCTTGAACTTCGGTCAAACAAGTTACAACTGGGGATGGATCAATTGGATAAAAAAATAAATCAACTGATCAATGAATCTTCATAACACTTAATAATAGATTATTCGCTAATTATAAAAAATCTTAGATTTAAATTATCCTCTGGAATTACTTTTATTGATGTCAGAAGTACAATCACAACCAAACCAACAAAATAAAGAAAGCTCCCCTACAAGAGATGCAATTTATATTGGAAAAAAACCATTGATGGCATACGTAACTTCAACACTTATTCAACTAGCAAATCAACCTTCTGTAACTATCAAAGCGCGTGGTTTGAGCATTGGCAGAGCAGTAGATGTATCTCAAATAATCCTAAAGCGGATGGAGAATGCCGGTTATATTATTGGGGATATCAGGATCGGATCTGAAACAGTTCAAGCAGAAGATGGCAGAACAAGAAATGTTTCAACGATAGAAATCGAGATAAAAAGAAATTCTTAAATATCTTTGTATTAATTTTTGTTCCGTGTGCTATGGAAAAAAAAATTGCTGCAATATTTTTAGCACATATTAACCCATTAACAATTTCGCACGAGACTATTATTAAGAATCTTTTGCAAAATTACAGTGTTCATATATTTCCAGTAAGATTTTTAAAAAATAATCTGGAAGTTAATACTCGAAGTTTTCCCTTCTCATACGAAATACGAAAACAAATGATACTCGAATCATTTGACTTTAATGAAGATATTCATGTCCATGGTGATTACGCATTCCATTCGCCTTATTTGCAGTATTTTCCTCCATTTGTTTCCCCTGCATTTAAAAAACTTAGAAGCAAAATACTGATTAACATACAGGAAAATTCATTCATAACCTATACTGGAGATAGGGCTGAGAGGGTTTTGTTGTCAATATTTGGTTTTAATCCAGTCAAAGCCAATAGACAGGTTATTTCCTCCACGAACGTAAAAAACTTGTTATATAATTCAGTTGTGCATGAAGATGAACGATCGGCTGATATTGAATACAATCAAGAAAATGTGAGATGGAATGATTTTGTCTCTCCAAAGGTTGTGGAAGTCATTAAAAGAAATTGGGATACCATAAGAACCTTTTCGATCTCCAAAGACGAAACCATACGCGTTATGGGAATGAAGTTTCCAAAGAATGGATTTATATGAACAATCCAATTCAGATTTAACACTTTTATAGAAGTAAAAAACTTGCAAAACTATGAACAGTAAGAATGCCGATTTTATTTGGTTTGATGGTGAGTTCAAACCGTGGGATTCAGTAACCGTACCCATAACTACTCATGCAATACATTATGGAACCTCAGTATTTGAGGGAATAAGAGGATATTCGAATGATGAAAACCTATTTGTTTTCAAACTTAAAGAGCATATGGAAAGATTAATTCAATCTGCAGAGGTTTATTCTATAAATTCCAGATTTACTCTATCCGAAATATGTACATCAACAGTTGAGCTTCTAAAAAAGAACAATATCCGAAAATCTTGTTATATCAGGCCCTTGTTATTTATTGGATTACATGGAATAGATCTTAACGTGACCAAAAATTCTCCTTCTCACTTGGCAATTATTGCGTTTCCATTTAACAGATATTTCCCAGAAACAGGAATTAGGACATGCATTTCATCCTGGAGACGGATAAATGAGAACTCTACCCCACCAATGGCAAAAGCCGGTGGCAATTATATGAATTCAGTGCTCGCAACTCAAGAATGTAAAAGAAATGGTTACGATGAATCAATTCTCTTGGATTATCAAGGTAACGTAAGCGAAGCTCCAGGTGAAAATATTTTTTTGGTTAGGGGAAACAAGATTTATACTCCTCCGCTCTCAGATTCGGTGTTAGAGGGAATTACAAGAGATACTGCTATAACCTTAGCAAGAGATTTAGGATATGAAGTACAGGAACGATCCATAACTCGAACAGAACTATATATTGCAGATGAATTGTTTGTAACCGGTACGGCTGCAGAAATTACACCCATAATAAGTGTTGATAACCACATGGTGGGTGATGGACAAGTTGGCGAGATTACGAAGAAAATTTCAGACTTTTACCAAAAAGTTGTGGTATCTCAAATTTCGGATTATAGGGAATGGCTTACCCCAGTATGGTAAAAAAATTACAAAACGTTTGGAAAGCGGCTTTATTTACGAAATTATGGGGAGTACAAAAGCATGAGTGAAAAACCAATAAGAGTGGCGGTAATTGGCACAGGCGGTTGGGGAAAAAACCATGTTAGGGTTTTAAGCGAGTTAGGTGTATTAACTGCTATCTGTGACTCTGATGAAGATAGGGCAGAATTACTCTCAAAAAAATATAAGGTTAATTCTTATTCCAACTTGGAGCAATTGCTTCAAAAGGAAACAGATCTAAGTGCATGTCTCGTATGCACTCCGACTAAAACACACTTTCAGGTTGCCCAAGAGATCATGAAAAATAAAATAAACGTATTTGTAGAAAAACCATTATCCTTTTCCTCAGTCGAATGTGAAAAACTCACTGAATTATCTAAACTGAATAACGTCATTTTGACTTCTGGATATATCGAACGTTTTAATCCTGCAGTACAAAATCTGAAACAGATTATTGATGAAAACACTTGCGGCGAATTATTAATGATGGAATTTCACCGTGAAAACCGTATGCCTTTACACATTAAAGATGTGGGTATAATTTATGATACATCTGTACATGATATCGATACTGCAATGTTTATTTTTAACGATAAACCAAATGTTGTCTTTGCACGCGCAGGAAAACGCTTTCATAATTCAGAGGATTTTGCTACGATTATGCTGGGCTTTCCAGATCAAAAAGTTGCTATAATCGCGTCAAATTGGATTACTCCGAAAAAAGTTAGACGATTTTCTGCAGTTTGTTCTGAAGGGACTATTACGGGTGATTTTCTAACCCAGGAAATAAGAATAGATGATGAAAATAAGACTCTGATCCCAAGAAGAAATTTCAAGGAACCCCTTACACTCGAATTGGAAAACTTCATAAAGGCAGTTTCTGGAGAGATCACAAAATTTCTAGTTACACCCGAGGATGCAACAGCGGTAACGAAAATTGCAGAAGCAGCATTAATATCTAGTAATACAGGCAACCCTGTTTATCTATCATTTAACTAAATCGTCTGAGAAGGCGAGTTTCATCATAACTATAATTACCCATGTAAAGTATGTGCCTTGTAATGGATGTCACTCGATTAGAGTTTCGTTTTCTTTTTGATATATTACAATGGGGCGTTATTTTTGATACGTGACTGCACATACAATCGTAAGATCTAAAACATTAATTCATAAGTAAATTATAAATTGAAATGTGTGAAAGTTTATGTGAATAACAATGTCAGAAAACACTGATAAGACTCCTGTAATTAACTTTGTATCACCAAAGGCCACCATAGGCAACAACGTCAAAATTTGGCATTTTGCATATATAGGTAATGATACCATTATTGGAAATAACGTCATGATTGGCTCTCTAACTCACGTGGATTATGGTGTAAAAATTGGTAACGACTGTAGGATAGAGGGATCGGTTTATATTCCACCACTTACAGAAATTGGAAATAACGTTTTCATTGGACCAGGAACCACCTTTACTAACGATCCATACCCAATGAGCAAAAAGATGGTTGGGGTGATTGTTGAAGATGGTGCTATAATTGGAGGACGTTCTGTTATTAAACCTGGAGTAACGATAGGTAGAAACAGTGTAATTGCCATGGCTTCCGTTGTAACCAAAGACGTACCTCCAGACGTAGTGGTGATGGGACATCCCGCCCAAGTAAAGTATAGCCGTTCTCATTATGACCAGAAAAAGAATAAATGGGAAGAGTAAAACTGACTGATAATTGATATCTGATTGTCGGGTCTCAGTTATGGTTATGACTAAAATAACATATCCCCCCATCCAAGGTCTCACATAGTCTATATTTAATTTCAAATATCGTACCTTTACTACAGCTTTCCTCCTTATGCTTATTTAATTAGCAAGTTAAATATGCTAGTGGTGATAATATAAAAAACACTTGCTAGACAGGTTATTTAATTAAATTTCCGTCGTATCAAATGCTGAATTAGCAGCTATTACTATTATTTTATAGTTTGGATGATGCTGGTTGACATTCATGTTCATTCTATCAATAATTTTAGTTTGATCTAAATTTGAACACGCAATTATGATATTGTTCAATGAATTAGGAATATAATTTTCTGCATCCTGTATTTCAACCTCTGCAATGTAGTCTCTAAGCTTTGATTCTAACAATTCCCGTAAAATTGTTTTATCTCCTCTAATTTCATGATTATCGATTGTCCAAACAATTGTTACCTTGGTTCTACTTGCCTTTATCTCCCTCATCTTTAACTGGGTCCTAGTTTCATCAACCAGGTTCTTGACATATCCTTCAATTGATTTTATTGTTCCATTAACCAAATAATTTAATGCAGTAGAACTCGGAAGAGAGTGATTGATAACCCTGAGATCAAATAGACCATTTGCTATCTCATCAAGGTAAATATGTTTCCTAGTTTTATTAAGAATTTCTTTTCTATCTTCCCTCAATCTAGCTAATCTAGTGACTTCGTTAATACATGTCAAACTTGAATATTTAGTAATTACATTTATTGCATGATTCAATTCTGCAGATATAATGCTGCCAACTCTTGTATCGATTTTGACGTTATCATTTTTACTAGCAAGATCCAAAATTCTGTTTGGGGATAGATCCGTATCGGTTTGTTGGTAAGATCCAACTATTGTTATAGTTTCTGGGTTGCTATCAGAAAACGTCATTGGAACATAGTAATATAGAATATCCGTTCCAACAATCAAACCAGATTGATGCTCAATAAGAGTGATTATCTCAGAATTTCCTCCAACACCAAGAGGAATATTAACAACTATTGTTGTATTTTTACTCAAATATGCAATCAGTTCTTTAAATTTTTGAATTATCTCATTTTTTACTTCTTGATTAATTTTCCTTATTCTGGGTGCGAAAAAAATAACGGGTGCATTGACTATGGCTTTATCAAATGGTTCCAAATTTAGAAGTGGTTCTTCATCAGTCAGTAGGTTAATACTTGAATATTCTTTTACTATCTCAGGAGTCAGAATTATACCAAGTCTGGAATTCTCATCGATGATTATAACTTTAGACTGTTCTTGTATTATTTTTTTTGCAATTTCATAGCCCTCAGTACTTAATCCGTAAATTACGATATAACCATCCTTTGTAATTTCTTTGCGATTTACGATTTTCTTTTTATCGTTGAGAATATTGTTAAAGTAGTCTACTGGTACTTTTTCGGAATGCATTGACTTTTCACCTTCATCAGGTGCCCTCTCTGAAATCCTTTACTCCCCCAATAACTTACTTTTCCCTTTGTTTATTTAGTTTTGGATTTGTTGATTTTTACTGCAATTTCGATCGGATAATTGAATTGTTAAAGCGAAAGAATTTTTTAACATCCCAGACTTATTCCTCAATGTGAAGATTTGGTTTGACATTTTAACTCCTAAACAAATAATGTTTTTCAGTCCCGCAATTACAATTTTGCAAAAGGAGGGTCATGATGTTCTTGGTACCTCTAGAAACTATAGAGAGGCAAACGAATTATCTGAATTAAAAAAGTTACATCTCTTAAAAGTAGGAAGTCATGGAGGATCAAACCTTTATGATAAACTCTTTCAAAGCTCAAAGCGAATAGTAGAATTAACAAAGATCATTTCAAAATTTTCGCCCGAGTTGGTAGTTAGTTTTTCATCCCCCGAGGCCTCTCGTGTTGCATTCGGCTTGGGAATCAAACATATCGGATTTAATGATTCGCCACATGCCGAAGCTGTTGCGAAACTGACAATTCCATTAGTATCAACCTTGTTTTCGCCGTCTGCAATACCTTTAGCAGCTTGGAGAAAATACGGGATGTCATCAAAAAACATAGTCCGCTATAATGGACTTGACCCAATTGCTTGGCTAAGCCAAGAATATGAGATCAATACGGACAAATCACATTCTTCTTCCTTTGATAAAAATTTCTTTTCAAGTTTAGGAATTGATGATAAAAGAAAATCAATACTTGTAAGGTTAGAAGAATCAAAGGCTGCTTATATATCAGATAAAAATTTAAGAATTCAACCCTTATCTTTTGTAGATCAAGTGGTTAATTCTTTTGGCTTAAAAAATAATGTTATAATTCTTTGCAGGTATCCAGACCAAATCAGAGCAATGTCAAAGAGATTTGCAAATAAGGCTATAGTACTAAAACAAGTTGTAGATGGGGTAAAGTTATTAAAACACGTGGATGTATTTGTCGGAGCTGGTGGTACGATGACTGCAGAATCTGCCTTATTGGGCAAGCCAACAATTTCTATTGCTCCAATCCAGTTCTATATTGATGATTATCTAAAGAAAATTGGACTGGTCCAGCAAGTCTTTACTCCAAATCAACTTGACAAATTGATAAATTCATTTCTGTTTGACCATAAGAAATGTAAAGATGTGAAGAATAATGCAAAAAAAGTAATGAAGGAAATGGAGAATCCAATCGAAAAACTTACTACTTACATCTCTAGCATGAATAAGAAATAGATTCGTAAAATTAATAACATCCGTACATACAATATAGAACTGCCCGGAAGCCCGGTAGTATTTTATTAATGCCGAGTGTAGTGGCCAAGCATAGAGGCCTTTGGAGCCTTTGACCCCAGTTCGAATCTGGGCCGGGCTACTTGAGATATTTTGATAGTTGGTTTAGGATTTGTATAATTATTATTATGTCTGTAAATTGATTTAGGTGAAATAATTGTATGATTGTGATCATGTTTATCTATTTGACCATCAAATTTCCAATCTTTAGAAAATGTATACAGTTTTAGTTTTGAATTATAATAAAGTTACAGGTATTTCAGTAATATCCTATTTTCTTCAAGGTATCCGAAGAGCCCAGTAGTATATAGTTTGAATTGAGACCTTTGTGACAAATATTACATCTAGTCAACTAACAATTACAGAAGAAACTTGTATTTGATCTTTCAATAATTTGTCACTCTTGCTGGATTTAATAGAATGTATTGATAAAGATAGAGGAGTGCGAAGTGAGGGATTCGAATCTCTATCTTTAGTACACGACTTGATTTAATAAATAAAGTAAATTCAACTTGTTGATTCTCATAAGATTAGAAATAATACTTATTACGAATTAAGACACGATCTTGATTTTGATTTAGTTAATCATGATGTTTTTATCCTTTAATACATATTACTCATCATAAATGGATGTGTTTACCTTAAATCAGATTAAGGAATCACGCCAGTATCGTCCAATAATAACTGAAGTAATTCATGGATGGGACCAAATAGCAGAGCTCAGCCTAAACGCAGTGGAAATATGTGAAAAGGGTTTTGACAGTGTTTGGGATGCTCAATTTACAACTTTTCTTCTTAGCAACTTTAAAGAAGGATTTTCTATCGGGCGAAAAAGAATGAAAACAAGAGGAATCAAGTCAAGATTTGTAATAGAATTTACACAAGAAAATATGGATGCATTCGACCTTTATGATTTAGGTGAAATTCGACATCTAGATGGAATTCGAGGAAATTTTGGAATAATGGATTCCAGATGTTATATGATGTATATATTACTTACAGAAAATCAACCTCCCACTCAAGGAGTATTTAGTAATTTCAAATCTCTGGTAGAGAAACAACAAAAGCTCTTCGAACAACTATGGAGTATGGGAATATCCCTTCCGTCTAGGATTAAAGAGCTTGAACATCAAAATGACAATTTTGTTATCACAAACCCTGATGAAATAGAAAACGAAATTATTTATCTGATTGAGCAAAGTAGAAAGGAAGTACTTGTGTTTTCATCCATCAAGGTCTTGAATCAGATACTTGCAAAAGGTAACATCGCATTCCTTACAACGTTGACTCATTTGCTAAAGAAAGACGTACATATCAAATTTTTGATAGATTATTTTGATGGACCATGGGTAAAGGCCATAGATTCAGTGAATAAAGCAACTAAAAATAATCATATTCAGTTAGCGTTTGTTAAGGGACTAGTAGGCAAATTTGATGAAACAGTAATCATAAGCGACAACAAATACATGTTTCAAATAAAACCAGCTGAAAATAGAGGGCAGCTAGAAGGAACATACTCAGAAGAGAAACATCAAATATTTGTTCAGGAGATTATGTTTGAAAAGTATTGGAATGAAGTCGATAGTCTTTCCAATATCCAATATAATAAGTAGGTAAATCCTATATCTTTGTCCATATTTGATAGTTGTTTGAATTTGGTAATCGTTATACGATGTGTTTTCATTTGATTTTTTGTATATGCTCCGGAATTAATTTTCCATTACTGTCTATAATTATGTCATGGCTATGAAATAATTTAGAAATATATGCCTTAATTGGAAATTGGCTTAATAATGATCCGGGATGTGGACACAAATAGGAACCTTCTAAAGGATTTTGGCTACACCATTCTTCGACTAAGATACACGGATCCAGATGTTTATTCTTAAGTAACAACATTGCACAATCTCCAGTTATCCGTATACAGTTGTTGACTCTATTCTTGTCTTGCTCAGCGCCACTGATCAGCTCATTCTTTAGCTTGTCAAAAGATTCCAAATTCCCCACCATTGCATCCACATAATAAGGTGCCAAGTCAACAATCTTCAAATTTCCTTTTTCTAGATTTTCTTGGTAATTTGTAATTTGTGATGAGAAAGTATCCAAGTAGCCTCTATTTGTTAGACTTACAGAAGCATGGACACACATTTGACCTCGCTTTAATCCTTCATTGATATAAGTCGAAATTGCATTATCTAAGTCATATTGGTTTTCATAAATTAAGATTATATGTGAACCGGTCGGAGGATCGAGTAAAACATTCTCGTTGCTCTTTTGATATAGTGTAGGTGAAGGGTTTCCTTTTTCTAATATTTCCCCTGGTTTAGATGAGCTGTCCATATTATAATAGACATGTGGATTAGAAAAAAGCAAAAAAACTCATCAATATTTAATGGTAATTGCTATAATAATTTTGCTCTATTATGACTCAATATTCTTCAAGTACTTTCCAGATTACTAACCAAACATAAACCGTTTTACTAATTTTCCACTAAATCAATTT
Organism: Candidatus Nitrosocosmicus sp. FF01; assembly: GCF_047711275.1. Lineage (NCBI taxonomy): Archaea > Thermoproteati > Nitrososphaerota > Nitrososphaeria > Nitrososphaerales > Nitrososphaeraceae > Candidatus Nitrosocosmicus > Candidatus Nitrosocosmicus sp. FF01. Next base: position 654,858 of record NZ_JBLNIG010000002.1, read on the forward strand.
TTTTACCGATTCCTTCAATACCGGTTATCTCCTTTTTATCATTATTTAAATCAGGTATTATGGTCGAATACAGTCATTTACCCTTTACCTTTTGTCGCCTGAAGGCCTGAACGGGTCGATGATGGTTTCTGTTGTTGCTTTCATTTCCACCTTATCTTTATATTCATCTAAAGGTACGGGACTTTGATGAATATTCAATCATTTAACTTTTCATACCAACGGATACTTTCAATTGGTTGTCTGGTTTGCATATAGGGGAGGATGAATTGTAGATGGAAATGAAACTTGAATTGATTGCAATTCCGGTAGCAGATGTCGATCGTGCACGAGATTTTTATAAAGATAAAATAGGTTTTACTTTAGACCATGACCATACAGTGAATGAGAATCTACGTTTTGTTCAAATGACCCCTGTGGGCTCTGCCTGTTCAATTTGTTTTGGGGTCGGTATTGCGGACAATATGAAACCTGGTAGCATTAAGGGTTTACAAATGGTAGTCAAGGATGCTCAGGCCGCTCATGATGAGCTTAAAGGTCGTGGAGTAGACGTTACTGATGTTGAAACTCAGGTTTGGGGAAAGTTCATTTACTTTAATGATCCAGATGGAAACGCCTGGGCACTTCAGGAATTACCACCACGGGGCCAATTTAAGGTATAGAAATCAGAAAAATCTCTCAAGGGCCTTGAGATTAGAATTCTAATACAAGCCCTTAAAAGGAAGATTAATTGCTTTGTGGATTTGGAATCAATACCAGAATCAACTTCACTAGGAATGGCACGTTAATTTAAAACAATAATTTGACTCGATGGGTTTGCGTCCTAGTCTTTCATCCTTTAGAGGCATCCCATTCTAATCAGATTATGAACACAAAGACACTGTCATCAACACGTTTATTTATCTTTAAATTTGTGTCGTCCAAAAGCCCACTCAGGGTCTTTGGGTTTTTATGCGAGGGTGATTACGAAAATTAATAATCTATCTTGCCTTTCAACAAACCGAGTCTTTCAAGTTCATTACTCTGTGCTATGAGTAACGACATTATAGTTGACATCATCATCACTGCATCGCTTTCCGATTTAGCTCTTATCGAGTTTTGGTATTTGTGATAAGAGTCTGAAATCATTTTTAACATTAACTGTTTATCCTCTTCTGAATTCAGATTAGAAACAATTGGATCTAGTTGGTTTATAATTTTCTGATAAATTTCATCATTTTTAAGAAAGGGATCATCAGTAGAATCGATATATCGATACATAATCATTTTAAAGACGTAGGTAAGTCAAAAGGATTTACCCAAACATTACTATGATTTTCAGAATAGGTTATCTAAAATTAGAAAGATTTGGAAATATATCTTGGCTTGATCTCATATTTTTTCTCATTTTCCAACCCCGCAAGGACCTTTTACTTGGTCTATAATTACAACAAGGACAACAAGATTATATCATTTAATTAATATCTTACCATTACTGGCCCTGTTAACTTAAGCGTTTGAATTAGGGTAAATTTGAATTGTCATTGAGCCAAACTACTCACTTTCGACAAGTTTGTTTGGAGTTTATGCACGATTTGAGACATAATGTTCTGATATTATTCATCCTAATCCATATGAAATATTGGAAAACATTTGAAAAATCACGTTAAGTTAACAGGGCCCTCAAATCAGTTAAAACTTAGTCAGGACAACCAAATAGCGAGTATGAGACATAATATTTCATCTGGGACAAAATGGGAATCAGAAGTAGGTTATTCTCGATTAGTCAAGATTGGTCCACTGATATTTATATCAGGAACTACCGCAGTAGATGAAAATGGTGATATCGTAGGTGAAGGAGATCCATACAAACAGACCATATATATAATTCATAAAATAGATAAAACTTTGGAGCGAATAGGTGCAAATCTATCCTCAATTGCTAGAACTAGAATATTTACCACAAATATTGATGAATGGAGGCAAATTGGTAGAGCGCATGCTGAATATTTTAAAGATATAGGGCCTGTAACCACTATGGTAGAAGTTAAGAGTCTTCTACAACCCGAATTAATAGTCGAGGTAGAAGCCGATGCCGTTATTGTTGAATATGAGGGTAACAGGTACGGATTTTGAAAGGGCCTGCTGATTTGCTAGCTAATATTTAGAATTTGAAATCAGATCCTAATATTTGAAACATTTAATCTTAACTTTATTTTCTCTTATTTGAATAATATACTTGGTGAGGATTTGTAACTGAATTTTTATTCGTTAGAATTGATTTAAATTAATTGGAAATTATATCCCTTCATATCTAAATCCTATAATTAACGAGAATTGCTTTGTGCTTAGATAACTCATAACATCTTTACCTCCTATCAGAGGTAACAATTAACGTCGAGTCAAAATACTAAAACAATTAAAAAAATTAGGGAGGGCCACTAGTTTTGTCATTACATGCGAAATAACTGCCTTCACCGGATGATATACAGCCTTGAATAAATCCTTGGTAGTAAGCATGGGCATAATGTTCCCCATTGATGCCGCAATCATTTTGTTGGGTTTGATTGTATGTACCGCTGCTTCCAGCTTCAAAACCAGAATGGTAACATATTTGATTCTGACTATCGTTTTCATCGTCATCGTCGTCATCATTACTACTGTATGCCACATAGGTGCTGATCGACATAGGTACCATAAATGCACTTAAAAGAACCATAGCCAATACATAGAATCCTACTTTCATCTTATTGAGGTAGTTGTAACCCATCTAGTATTTAAATTAGTAGCTACTCAATTGTGGGCCGTTCCCCCAAGGGTTTTGATTCTCTAAAGTGAAATATTCCAAGCTGATGGCTAAATCCATGCCTTAACTCTTCAATTTTTCCAATCTTGAATTAGACTTAAGCTTCATGTTCTAAGCTTCATGTTCTGTATAATTCTTTCTTTTAGGATCTGTCTTATTGCAGGAATGGTCATACTGTTTCAGCCCTGTAATCTCGGCAATATATGCCGTCGTTAATGACTCTATGAATGCAATCGTTGTCTTGCCACTATCCTGACAATTCTTGTAACCTCAATTGGGATTCAATTGCTCGGTTTTAATATTATTTTTACCAACTACCACTATCTGTTTAACAAAATATCTGTCAACTAGCCATATCTTCTATGTTCATAACACCATTTCCAAGATTTGTTTGGTAACTCGATCATTACAGGGTGTTTGGTTTCTTCATAGTGTCTTCGTGCATGCAGACCGGTTGAAGAATCACAGCATCCTATATGTCCACATGTTAGACACCTTCGCAAAGCCACCCAGTATAATCCCTCACTTTTGCACTTCTTACACTCAAGTGTACTTGGAATGTCATTCTTTTTCTCTATTGAATTTTCTATATGGTCACATCCTTTAGTCATAGATTATAATGTCTGCAATTAGATTTAAGGACTAGTTTACTCTGGATTGATTCGCTAAAGGTAATAGAGATTAAATAGTATGTTTATCATGTTTTTATATTATGCCTCAAAACAATAAGAATAGCAATAATAACAGGGGTTTAGCATCAGCTAATGCAGAAACAAGAGCGAGAGTTGCTCGTGCAGGAGGAAAAGCAAAACATGATGAAAGAGGATTACAGGCTGCTAATGCAGAAACAAGAGCGAGAGTTGCTCGTGCAGGAGGAAAAGCATCGCGTAAAAATTCCTAAAAACTTATATCAAAATTGGCTTTGTATTAGCAAACTCTGATCATAATAGGGACTAACTAGTGTTATAATCATATAGCGAGCGACCTTCATAGCCTCCGTATTATAGGATAAGGTCATATTAATCGAATTCTAATCCAGAAGATTGCGAATCAATTACTCATTATGCTATGTATTATTTCATTCATCATATACTAGAGGTAGGCTAAAAGAAACAATAGCTCCCTTTTCTTCATTATCATAGCTAATTTGTGCCCAAATCTGTCCACTGTGTGTTTCAATAATGCTTTTCGCTAAATACAACCCTGGAGCAATTCATTGGCTTGACGTTGTGGGAAACTTTGAAAATGATCCTGGAAAAATATCTGGGTCTATTCCCTTTCCTCTATCCCTTTTGATATTACGGCTAGCATCATAGTCTTCATTGCTTCTTCCGGGTTTTCCTTAATATCAAATACCTTGACTTCTCTATTGTCAACAAGTATACGTTTAGAGTCTATATCATTTCTCTGAATCCTGTTGATTGAATTGGTAATGGATTTTCCATTAGAAAACTTTTTATGACATTGGTTAAAAAATTTGATATCACTTCAAATATTCTAATTTTGTCCCCATAAACAGGTATCAGGTCCTCTGATGGTTCAAAATCTATATGTTGCTATCTTTTGGTAAACTATCAGAGGAGAGTTTATTTCTGTATTCGATATAAATGTCTTTAACTACATCTTTATTTTCTCATTCAAGTTGAAATACTCTTTAAGCTCTAACTTGTAACTTTCAATTCTTGATATATCTAAAATATTACATACCAGTTTTTGAAGCCTATCTGAATTTCTCCATGTTGAAACTAGGCATGATCTGATTCCTTGTATCCGATTTTCATCCTTGGTCACATGCCAAATTCCTCATTAAACGAATTTTGCTTTTCTATTGTCGGACTGTTGAAAAAGTGATGGAAAATAAATCGTTCCCATTAACTCGAGATTCCCAGATATTGCTGGCGTTGATGTGCTTAGCTCATGTGCAGAAACAAGACTAATGTAAATTATTATACTATCGCGACTACAAATGTCCATATTTAATTTATTGGAATATCCAACTAGCAAGGTTTTGAATTTGTTCAATCAGATCAGGTGATGGTAATACAGTAACGGTAATATTGTTGGTCTTACTAATCAATTGGCTTGACGTGGTATCCGAGAGTAATTTTTTTTCCATTGTTAAGTCGAGTGTGGTTGGGAAAGTTATATTTATTGATAATGGAAGGGTATATGACTGAGGAGCAATACCAGCAGGAGCTTCAACTATGAGGCTAGATATTGCGGTATTTAGAGGCAAAATATCCACCTTGTCCTGTGCTAACTTTGTTATTAAATTATCATTTGAAATACTTCTTGATAATTCAATGGAAGCTTTGGAATTCAAGATTGTCTCAGATTGTATATATATCTGAATTGTTTTTTTCTCTCCAGGCCTCAATTCAACTGTTGTAGGTATTACATTAATTGTGAATTCAGGAGAAGGTTCAGTTTTCATCAAATTATTGCTTATATCCAAATCATAGGCAATCGGAATTATCACTTTATCAAAATAGTTTAGAAACTTCTCATTATGTGTCAACGTGTGTCCCCAAATCCCCAGGTGTACTACCTTTCCTTTTCCATAGTTCATCATATATGTTGCAACAGTGGCATTCTGATAGTTGTCTGTAAGGTTATAAGCTTCAAAATCAAGCAATATTTTGGCATCTGGATTAGTAACATATTGTTCTTCAGTGTGATTATAGTTAAAAGGATTGTTTCTAAAATATACTTTTTCCCAAGAGGGAATGTCCAAGAAATTACTACCCATCCATTCTTTATTCTCATCTAACCACCTCTCAGATGTACCATGTGTTGCAGAATTGCCATCAATTTTCCAATCATGACCATTAACCAGGGATATGCTATCTGAACTTTTATTGTAACTTACCTCTGCATACAAGACATTCGCTTCAGTAAATACTATAGTACCACCATTTGATACAAACTTTTTGAGGTTGTTGTATTCCGATTGCGTAACATATTCAGAATGAAACAAAAACAAAACATCATAAGCATTTTTCCCGTTATTTTGAAAGATATTTCCTTCATGGACATCAACATCAGTAATTTTTGATATAAAAGTAAAATCTTTTTGTAAGTGTTGTAATAAAACGTTAAAGTAATTGATATATGGTATATCATTATATTCAGGGTGTGTATAGAATGGAAATGGTCCATGTGGAATAGGTCTATCCTTTAGGAGATCAAGATCTGTTGTTATTAAGACAATACTTCGATCATCGTCCCAAAGTAAATTACTATACTTTGTATAAAAATTATAGAAAGAACCATTTTGATATGCAGCGTATGTAAAGGTAGGTTCGACTAATGCAACTCTTTCTACGGGTTTATGTGGAAGTTGACCATCAACTAGCTTGATAATATTAGCTGAAGTAGCATTAGTTTGATTTACGTTCATAGATGAGGGGCCACTAGTATTTAATTGTCCTTGGGTTTGCGCATGACCATATTGATCTACTGAAAAGGATATAGCACATAGTCCCATTAACAGTGATAGAAATAAAGAAATGAATAGTATATTCTTATTAGTTTGAGATACAAAAAACCCATTAACCTTGTACCATTCGTGTGGACACAATTATACAAAATAGATTTTATATTAAATATTTATGTATATCCACTTTCTACTCTGGCAAGAGTCTTTCCAATGGTCTCATTTCGACGGTTATCATTATAGCAGGGTACAAACCAAAAATGGTTGCTAGACCTATAGTTCCTCCAATAAACACACAGAATCGTACTGTTGCATCCAACCAATTCATCTGGCTTTTATTAAATTAACCTAAAAAGTAGTAACAGAATAGATATATACAATGATTAAGTTCTAAAAATTTTTAGTCTTAATATTTGGTAATGAAAAATTATATCATATTTAATCAATGTAATTTATAAAATTTTAGTCAAAAAATGTAAATTTGATACTAAGAATATTGAAAATGATTCAAAGATCAAACATTTTGAAAAATATTAACAGTTAATTTATCATCTATTATGATTTCAAAATATCAGTGCTCTAATCTACCTATGCCGTCTAATTATGCTTATCAATCAATGCGCTCTTGTTATGTGAATTCCCATACTAGTGGACGTCAAATAGAAATTGATATCCAATCAAGACTTTAATTTGCCATATAGATTAAGAAACACTGGTAGAGATAGTTCAGCACGAATCTTTTCCATGAAAAGAAACCTTATAATCTAGTTAAATGTCGTTAAGCAAATTCCATTTTGGTTTGCTATGAGAATTTCAACAAGGAGACAAGTTTAATCAGTTTAACGTTTTCACTCTGCTAACACCTTTTCCTAAATTTTTAAATCTTTATTGGTTAATATTTTCACTTATTATAATGCCTATATTTTTTTGATGCTCAATCAATTCTTAAATAATATTAACAGATTACTAAAACTGCCTTGACTTTGAGTCTGTAGGTATATTTTGTTGCTTGCAATTTGAAAGAAACAAAAAGAATAACAATATAAACTAAAAGAACTATGATTTATGATATGAGTCGTTACAATAGTAACTAGATTTTTCTCATGAAAAAAATTATTGTTGGGCAGCAGCATTATTGCCCGTGTTGTTTTGACTTTGTGTATTTTGGTTGTTTCCTGAACCTGATGTGCTGCCACCAGAAACTACACCACTATTCTGAGTAGAGGATTGTGATTGACCTATACCTTGACTGGCTTGGTTACCACCACCACTACCGCTACCGCTACCGCCTTGTTGTCCGACTGCGTTACTTCCGGTATTTGTTTGACTTTGTGTATTTTGGTTGTTTCCTGAATCATTGGTATTTCCACCAGAAACTACACCGCTATTCTGAGTAGAGGATTGTGATTGACCTATACCTTGACTGGCTTGGTTACCACCACCACTACCGCTACCGCTACCGCCGCCACCGCTTTGGGCTGCTGCGTTATTACCTGTATTTGTTTGACTTTGTGTATTTTGGTTGTTTCCTGAACCTGAAGTATTTCCACCAGAAACTACACCGCTATTCTGAGTAGAGGATTGTGATTGACCTATACCTTGACTGGCTTGGTTACCACCACCGCTACCGCCGCCGCCTTGTTGTCCGACTGCGTTACTTCCGGTATTATTCTGGGTTTGTGTATTTTGGTTGTTTCCTGAACCTGATGTGCTGCCACCAGAAACTACACCACTATTCTGAGTAGAGGATTGTGATTGACCTATACCTTGACTGGCTTGGTTACCACCACCACTACCGCTACCGCTACCGCCGCCACCGCTTTGGGCTGCTGCGTTACTTACCTGTATTTGTTTGACTTTGTGTATTTTGGTTGTTTCCTGAACCTGATGTGCTGCCACCAGAAACTACACCACTATTCTGAGTAGAGGATTGTGATTGACCAATTGCTTGATTTGCAATATTGGCACCGCTACCTTGTCCTCCTTGTTGTGCTAATGCATTGTTTCCACTATTTGCTTGGTTTTGAGCATTCAAATTATTACATGATACAAATGTTCCTGTTCCAGAAACACACAATGCATTTTGATTTGATGATTGTGATTGACCTATACCCTGATTAGCTGTGTTGCCCCCGTCATCATCGTCATCATCGTCATCATTGCCACCGCTTTGGGCTGCTGCGTTATTACCTGTGTTTGCTTGGTTTTGAGCATTCAAATTATTACATGAAAAAAGAGTACCATCGCCAGAAACGCATACACCCAATTGTGTAGATGATTGTGATTGACCTATACCCTGATTAGCTGTGTTGGTTGATGCAAACGTATTCATAGTTATTGAGGTTGGACCCAAAAATAGTATAAACGAGATCGCCAAGACTGTTGACGCAATTATTGCTTTATTTACATTGATGATATTTTTCATCAACTTTGAAGTATTCATAAAAGTATATAAACTGAATTCTATGTTTTTCAGACATAATATTGTACAATGATTTTTATATATACAAATTATACAAAAAATATTATCATTTGTTTATCACCTAATTTTTTTAAAAAGATTATTTTGGATTTTCCTCTTGTTTATTGCTTCTATTCATATAAGCGGGTCTCTTCAGTTTAATATTTCTAAACCTGTCCATTCTTGAAGTTACCTTAGTTTCTGAAGCTGAATAAGGGTGTGGAATTACTACGACTCTTTCAATGGATGGAAATTGAGAACTGATTACTAGCTGAATTTTTAAAGATAACATTTCCACTTCTTCAAGTGATTCCTTGCCATCAACTGCTATATGTATTTCAGCTTGATCAATCATACCAGAAGAACGAAGTAAAACATCTCTAACAACGATTTTTTCGTCACTAAATTGCTCTGATATAATATTCTTGATAACTACTGTAAGTTTTGGATTTTGCCAGGAGTCTATTAGTATCAACGATGATTTTTTTAGAGATAAATAGGAGACAGAAAAAATATAACACGCTATAATCATCCCACCTATTCCATCCATCTGTACAAATCCAAACTGTGTTGCAACAAGTATACTGAAAAATCCTATTACAGATGCCGATCCGTCTTTGATTGAATTTCTTGCATCGGTCTTAAGTGAAAGTAGATTGTACTTGTTAGCAATAATGCGCATCTGAAATGCTCTGTGCAGAGATAATGCACTTGCTCCTGCCAATACTGCCATGACAAGGTAAGGATGTTTAATTTCATGAGGGTGAATTAATGCTTGATAAGAATTGTAAAATATGATCACACCAATTACTATCATTCCAATTGCAGCTATTAGTGCTGAAAAACTTTCAACTTTGTGATATCCAAAATGAAACTTCTTATCGGCCGGTCTGTGTGCAATTCTCAAACCTAGTAATACTATAAAGGAAATGGCTGCATCAGATATTGAGTCAATACCATCGGCAGTTGCAACAACACTACCGCTAAAAATACCGGTTATTATCTCAACAATACCTATAGCCAATAAAGTTACAACGGAAATCTTTGCAATTCTTTTTCCCGCAATTATGCCTTCTTGGACTAAATTGGGCGATTGCTGTGGCCTATTGGTACCGCCTTTGATTAAATTTTCTTTTAGTTCCGCAAGATCATCAGTAGATTTATTTTCTTTCTTGTCTTCTAAATCGTCCAAATTAATAAATTGTTATTATTTCATTATAACACTATTTAAAATTTGCTAGCTCACAACTCTTTATAAAAAAAATTGCTAAATATTTGATTGGAATGTTTATATAATTCATAAAATAATTGAAAAATTAAATTAATTTGAATATTCTCAAATAATTGAATAATGATTCTGTTCTTTCGTTTATTTCAGTACCTTTATTTCGGAAAAATTCCATTGGGAGTTGTGGTAGCAGAACAATTTGTGTCGATATCAATTTCCTTAGTTTAACGTAATGGGATCAGCCGGATTTGAACCGACGACCTCCAGCGCCCGAGGCTGGCATCCTACCAAGCTAGACTATGATCCCTCCTTCTTTATTTCAGAATATCATATGATCCTATATTTATTATGTCTCGGTCAATCGATCTTGCTTTCCGCTGAATGAGAGTCAATACTCATGACTATACAAAATCAATATCTATCTCATCTCTGCATGTGGTTAATAGTTTATCATCAAAAGGAGTAGCAGACCGACCGAACATAGTGTCCCTGCAATCCTTTAGTATTCCATTTTCTAAAAGTTTGAATGCAATAGCATAACTAATAGGGAAAGCACCTGTCGCACCTGGTGAATTATAATTAAGTATGTGCAAAATGTTATCTCGCATAATGAAAATCGGGTTTGGTACAAAACAGCCGTCTTTGTCTATCAAAACTGATCTGATTCCAGCAGTACCACGAATTCTAAACTCTTTCGGATCAATAGAAGGAAGAAATCTTTTGACCCTATTAATCATGTATCTTTTGGAAATACTACTAAATGCCTCCTTAGAAATTAGATCTAGCAATTCCTTTCTAAGTAGTGTCTTGTGTATCCGATGACCTTTTTTGGTCATCAATCGATATATCTTAGGAAGTAACTCTCTTGCATTGTCAAAATTGTTGTATCCATAAGGTGTAAAAACTGGACACGCATTAGGCCCTATTTCTCTTGTGCCACTAGCCCTAATTATCCAATGTGGATCTAAAAAAGGGAATTGCTGGAATTGAGGTACAGAATAAATACTATGACTAGTCAAGCTATCGTATTTTGGGGGGGCAATCCAGTATTCTCCCCTAAAGAAAAGATCCTGATATGGATTCTCCAAGTGTAAACTGTTTAAAATATTAATTGAATTGCTACCGGAGGCATTTATTAAAAAGTTACAATCAATTTCTTTTTTCGTTCTTTGGGAAGAATCAATATATTCTACTATTATAGATCGACTTGAAGGAGCATTGTTTTTTATGCGAGTGACCTTTGAACATGTAACGATTTTTACTAGTTTATTATTGTTTGATATTTGCTCGGCCAGCGTTTGTGTAATTCGACCGTAGTTCACAGATGCATCCTTATTACACAAAATGGCCGCTTGACATTTTAGATTGGGTTCAATTCTAGATACTTCCCTTTCGTTTAGAATTTTTATTTCAGAGTCACTAAGACCATTTTTTAAACCCCATTCAAAGTGCATTAAGAGAGTTTTTTCAGATTGAGTATCAATTGCAACTTCCATAACTCCATCTTCAACAAACAAGAGATCGTTAGAATGACAGTATTTTTTCCAAAAATCATATCCATATAAGGCGGCTTTGGCCCAAATTTTTTTCTTTTCGGGATTATAAATAAATGGCGCATGTACTTTACCTGTGTTTCTCGAACTTGTATGCAACCCTGGTTTATCTTCCTGTTCTATGATGGTAACCTTTGAACTAGATATTGAAGAGATTGCAAAAGCTAGTGTGGTTCCAAGAATCCCAGCTCCTATGATTACAATGTGATCGTTATTGTTAATTGTCAGACACTTTTTCCAAAGTCTAAAAAGTTATCACTATACTCCAGTCATTGTTACCTTACCCATCATCAACGATTGGTTAATTTCACTTATTTCATGACTCTTATGCTTTCTTCGTTCAATAACATACCCCGATTTGGAGTGATAATAAATTATCATGTCGGTAGGATAGAATGAAATAATGGAATGATTATCTGAATCAGACGCAAGGTGTCTCAGATGAATGTTCTCCCATTCAAAGAGCTTATCTATATCACCATCAAAATGAAAGTTACTTCCGCAACTACATTCTACATTTCTCCAACTTTCTTTGATATTTCTAAGCCATCTATCTTTTTTTAATCCTGTTCTTTCCGTATCTTCAGGTCTCTTCTTCAGATCGGATTCAATGCCATTTTTGGATGATTGCAATTCTTAAATCCCGGCGCCCCAAGCCATATATAGGATCCTTTTGTTTTAAATCTGTTACTTTTCTTTTTTATGACTCGGGGCAAATCAACCGACCTATTGCCGCTTTATTTGGCAAGTCTGATACTTTAGGTGATCAGGATTTTTTTAAAAGCAGATAAACAGGGGGTAATATGCATTACCTTCTAAAATCGATTTTAGCATTTGAATAATCTAGACTATTCCATTCGATATTGAAACCCAAGAAAGTAAGCAATTCTATGTGTATTCTTTCCGGCAATCCCTTTGAAATCATTAAATCACAGGCTTCTCCAACCGTCTTCTTCCTTTTGATGTCATCTATAATCTCTTTTGTAAATTCCTCTTTAAGCAAGAGATCATTTATCATTAGGAGTTTATTTTTGATCAGTTCGTCGCCAAACTGTTTCTTAAATTTAAAATTCTTATCGATTAAATCTACAAGTTTAATTTTCAAAAACTTGTTATCTGAGTGTTCTTTTTTTAAATAATTCTTCTAGATCGCTTAATGATGTGATATTCTTATCAGAAGTGCTAAATTTTTCCAAGAACTTTACAACATTTTGAATCAGTATACTTTGACTCGATTCATCTAAAAGCTCATCATTTATGTAATAATTATCAATATTTTTCAAAAATGAAATAATGTCTTTAAAAAAAATTTTGTCCCTTTTATATGAAGTTATTAATACATTACTATTTCCTTTAACTTGAGATATTTTCTGACTATCATTAATTTCGTAAGACATTAGGTTTTCATGATTAATAACAAGGATCATGTAAAAATTCTCCTCTTTATTTTTATTTTTTACTACATCGTAAATTTTTGATAATTTCCTTTCGAGGTATTCTTTTGTCCAGAAACCAATGATTTCCACAATCACTTTATAGTTGTATTTAGAGAACAAAAAGTCAGGAATAAATGCCGTTTTTTGTCCTGTTACAAGAGGTTCTGGTTCTCTTTCGATTGTCCAACCCGTATTAAACAACTCAAATTGTTCTTGAAATATGCTTTCTATCCTGCTATCAAAAAGGATTCTCGAATTAGTACCAGATGTACTCGTATCGGTCATTATTTTGCCTAAAAATTCTCTATTCAAGTCCTGATCATCGTATTTTTTACTCGAATTTGCCTTATTCAAGACAGGGTTTTGAGCTGATAAATTATATGCAGGCACAAACGAGTTTTCATAAATATTAAGATCTGTATGCGCTGGAATAGATTCTGGGTACGCATTTTGGGTAATTTCAAATTCATAAACAATTTTTTTTCCACCATGTGTTATTCTTAAGATATCTGCATTTATATCCCATCTATCGGCCGTCATTATAATTGGGAATAATTTCGCAATAGCAGTTCCATATCTGTCAGTAAGTTTTAAAACATTTAGAGCACCTTCAATTATACATACAATTCTTTTTTTCTTGGTTAGTTTGTTATTAGATTCTTCATAATCTTCTTGTCGTGATCCTTCCACTTCTAACCAGTACATCAACCCGAGTCTCTTAACTTCTCTCAATACCTTTTTCCATATCGTACCTGCATTTGAGGCAACATCTAATACCAATTTCATCTTCAGACACCCAAATAATAAAGTCTGAATGAGAGAAATGTTATACATTAAGAGTAACTTAACTTCTGTGATAGGTACAAATACCTTGATTACTGAATTTTCATCCTGATCTGACCACATCATTTTTGATAGCATATCAGGTGAAGTTTTTAGGTTATCAGATATATTTTCTAATAGTACTTTTCGTCTATTCTCATTTATTGCAATGCCTTTTGAAGCGGATTCATCAAATACTATTCTTCTTATCTCTGATGCTGTTAGGTTCTTCATCAAGCCTCTTGTATCCTTGATATTGTGTATGGGATCATTTTTAGTACTTTCTTTCGCTTTCAATCGCGGTTGTGAAAATGATTCAAATACACATCTTCTTTCTAAAATTGTTGCAAGCCCTCTGACAAGCTTGTAATCTTTATAAGTGATCTCTAAATCCTTGAGTGATTGATCCAACTTCTCCTTGGCTAGTTTATGGTGATAGCAGTAATCAAAAACTTGGATTATATGCGATGCTAATTCCAAATCCTTTGAGTTCTGTGCGATGGAACACATTACTGGATATATTCTGTGATTCTTGTTGTCTAGTCTATATCTCAGCAAATCGTTTGGGATCAATTTTGCAATTTAACACCTTGGGTTCCTATTTAATAAATCTCCAAAAAAACATTATTTTTCTTTCCTTGATGTATTACTTTATCACGTAATAATCATTTAATCCTTTTTGTATTTATTAGCGTTGTACCTTTCTTATTCCTTTGTTTCTCTTGCTGCTGGTAAAAACTTCACTAGTATCTGAAGAAATTATTTCAATAAGATTAGCTAAATTATCAATATCCTGTTTAGGTCTTAACAATCTTCCAAGTCTTTGAATGAATTCTCTTTTACTACCTGTTCCACTTAATATTATTCCCATATTAGCATCAGGTACATCTGTTCCTTCATCGAGAACCTTTGTTGTAACGATTACTCTATATTGACCTTTCTTAAATTTATCTAGGATTTCTTTTCTCTCCTCATTCTTGGTTTTATGTGTAATAACAGGTATCAGAAATCTGTTAGAAATACTGTAGGCCAACTTTGTATGAACTGTGAATATGATAATCTTTTCTGATAGGTGATTTTCTAGGATTTTCTCAAGCTCTATTATTTTGGCTTGACTATTAAGTGCAATGTCTAAAGCTTCGTTTCTCAGAAGTAGTGCTTTTCTGAGGTTGACATTGGTTGCAGATAAAATGATGAGTTTCTCCAATCTTGTGGGATAGTAAATTTTTGATTCTTTTAATAATTGCTTGTATTCATAAAGAGTTCTATTGTAACGAACCATTTCATGTGGTAACATATTGACTTTGATCTTGTTCAATTTGAATTTTGCCAAATGCTTTTGCTGTGATAATTCGTAAAAGTCTTTTTTAAACACTATGTTACCAACTAGTTTATATATATTGACATGTTTGTTGTCCTCCCTCTCTATCGTTGCGGTCAAGCCCAAACGAAAAGGAGAGATAAATTGTTCCCCGATTAAAGAGTATTTGTCAGACCCAAGGTGATGTACTTCATCAAATATTACAAACTCAAATTTGTTACCCAGATAAGACGATTTTAAATATGCTGAATCATATGTCGTAATAGTAATGCTCTTGATTTCTTCATAACCTCCTCCCAATTTTCCAACATGACCTTTGTCTCTTAGCATGATCGATACCGCTTCAAACCATTGTTCCATCAAATTTAGGGTGGGAACAATTATCAGTGTTGAAGTATTTGCCTTAAGAATGGCATGTAATGCGATTATAGTTTTTCCAGCACCGGTAGGAAGTACAATACAACCCTTCATATCGTTTATGGCCCATTTCGTTAAGGCTTGGCTTTGATAGTCTCTCAGCTTTACTACATTATCGGTGTGAAATTGATTTTTTTGAAGAGGTACTACGTAGTTAGCTACTCTGTCTTCGTATTCAATTTTGTTTTTTCTAAAAAAATTCTTAATATTTGAATAGTCAAGACCTAAGGCTCGGTGCCTATTAATTCTGGGATCAAATACAGAATAAGGACTATGGAAGGTGCCCTCTATTAAAATAGTGCCCTTATCAAACAATAATTTCGTAGCATTTCTGTTTTTATATATAAATCATAGATGCATTTTTTTATTTAAATATATCATCGAAATAAAAGTCATGATTTTGATCCATCTTTAAGAAATCAATTTTTATGACTGATAAACCCAAAAAGTACCAGTATTTGGATTGTAAATCTATTGGTCAAATAGTGGTTAAATAATTGAACAGATAATAAAATTAAAAAGATAGTTTACGGCATATAATCTGATAGAAAAATGTCGGGTGAAGAGAGATTATCACAATTTCTTAATGAAGGTAAAGATTGGGAAAGAAAACCTACTAGTATTCCCGGTGTTTTCTTGTTTAAGCTGCCTGAATATCGAGGTAGACCTCCTACTATTGCAATCGAGATCAATCCCCTCAACTCTAATGGTGCTCCTAGTAAAAAGAGAGGCATTGTAATTAAATCCTCAGAAGAACTTAATTCAATTCTTGAATTAATAGGAAATTCCAAAGTTTCTCAACTAGCACAATCAATTGATAATGTAAATCCGGAAAGAAAAGCTGTAGTAAAAAGTGATTCAACCGATGTTTTCGAAATTTAGATTTTTCAGATCTAGATATGACGATCTATACCTCTGACAATATTTAGCCTTACTTTGGTCCAATCATATTTTTCTCATCCTTTACTACGAAAAAATTCACTTGTCTTTCGACAATATCAACACGATATTGTACTAAAAGCTTTATACAAGAATTCTCTGGTTGTAATTCCAACTTCTCTAGGAAAGACCATTATCGCGCTTTTGGTCTGTCTTGATATACTTCTCAACTGGAAAAACTCCAAAATTCTAATTCTAGCCCCCACTAGACCACTCGTTTTTCAACATTTTAACTTGTTTAAGAAGTATACTCCTCTGTCAAGTCAGTGTATTGCACTGACTGGCAAAATTGCACCAGAGATTAGAAAGGCGTTATGGGATTCCTCAGGATTTAGAGTATATTTTGCTACACCCGAGTTGGTTAATAATGACCTTGCTAATAATTTTTTGAAAAAGAATGACTTTTACCTGATAGTGTACGATGAAGCTCATCGGGCAGTCAAAGATTATAGCTACACTCGTATATCTAGTCAATTTTATGATGAAAGGCCGGAACAAAATGATCCTCCCCTTGTACTTGCATTATCTGCGAGTCCTGGTTCCACAGAAGATAAAATCAAAGAAATTTGTGCCAATTTGTTTATAGAACAAATGATTTCAAAGGAAGAGCGGGATGAAGACGTGTTTCCGTATGTTTACGATACTGACATAGAATACTGTCATGTGACTTTAGATAACTATCATTTGGAAATTTCCGCGCTATTGACCTCCATGATTCATGATAATATCAATTGGCTGATTAAAAATAAGTTACTGAAAAAAAAGCGAGCAGACAGTGTATACAAAAAGGATCTATTGTCACTTAGAGATTATATAACTTCAAATCTCGATCCAAAAAATACAAATCTTTTCTTAGTTACCGCATTAAAGTATCAAGCACTTTCCATGATATTACTTTATTGCCGTGATCTAATCGAATCTCAAGGAGCCTTTGCATTGAGAAAATTTCTAAATAATGCTAGAGATAACTCTACTACCAAAGCTTACGTTAATTTATTTTTAGATACTAGGTTAAAAGAAATTGAAGAAATATTATTTAGAAATGGCAACAAAATCGCACCCAAATTAGCTCATGTATTATTAATTGTTGAACAGTTTCTAAAACCAGAATTAACGAATGTATCTGATAATACAAGAAATACATTACCCGAGTTTAATCGAGATCATACTACCAGTTCTTCTCTACTTGAAACTTCGTTCACCAACAATAATTCGATTTCTCTTAAAACCCAAAAAAAAATTCTCATTTTTTCACAGTATCGTGATACTCTAGAAGAAATTACAAAATTTCTGGACGAAAATGGCATACAGTCTAGGGGGTTTTATGGACAGTCTAACCGAAACGGGATAAAGGGTCTCAGCCAGGATAAACAATTATCTATACTTGATGATTTTCGTGAAGGTAAATTCCCGGTACTGGTTGCTACTTCTGTGGCTGAAGAGGGACTAAACATTCCTAATGTCGATCTCGTGTTGTTTTACGAACCAGTTCCAAGCGAAATACGGTTTATTCAAAGGAAAGGCAGAACCGGAAGATTTTCAAATGGAAAGGTAGTGATTCTGGTTTCGGATGATTCTGTAGATATAAAATACACCGAAGCCTCCAAGAGAAAACTACTCAAAATGCGATCAAGTCTCCGAAATACAAATTTCTCATTAAACACCCACAAAAAAAGACGCTTTGATAGTCATAACAGAATGCTCGAGTCAGAGATATCTCTACTGTATACAGAATCTGATCAATTTTTGCAATTCGGTAATGGAAAGAAGGAAGAAGGGTCTGATGTTGATATTAAATCCATGAATGATAATCCTATTGTGGAGTACATCTCTTCCAATTCTAATAAAAAGATTAAAACTCTTGTAAAGAGACTGTCGTATAATTATCCTAGGTACAGCAGCGCTGGAAATACTGTTTCCTCACTTTCGAGAAGGAATCTGGAGGATTTGTACGAAGTATCATTGAATTTGGATAGGAAAAAAATAGTTCATAGAGTTAAAAGACAAATCCAAGAACTACTAGGAAAAGCCGGAAGCGCTGGATTGACTGTTTCAAATTTAGAAGAACAGATCAAAGCGGACAGGATGATAGTTGGTGAAGCTATTGATAGCTTGAAAAAGATGAAGCGAATAGTGTTCCTTAATAAACATAAAGATACGGTCGCCCTTATCGAATCAACCAAATTTTTGCCTGGAAATAAATATTCTGTATTCATTGAAAAAATACTTATGGGCAAGGCAGTTGTAAGAGTAAATGATAAGTGGTATGCCTCGCTTGTCCATCATGACTATTTTGGTCCCAGATCCTTGTTAAAAAAAGGTAACACCCTTGAGATAATTGGTGAAATGTATAGAAGCGAGGGGGTGTTACATTTAATTGTAAAGAAAATTTTGTAAATTATTCGTGGATATTTGTACCTTGCTTCAATAGTTACTTGCATGAGTATTCTTAATTGGTGAAATGAAAGTTTGATTTACATGTTAATTATTTACATTGTAAATTGATTATACCCGTTGTAATTGAAATGTATATTACTTACACTGCAACCAGCATTCAATGACAATTGATAAAGTTATTATAATCTTTGATTGAAAATTAGGAAAACGGAATAATCGGTTATGATGATGAGTTTATTCTTTACAGTTATCCATACATGAAGCGGTGACTTGAAACGTTTCCATCCTCTTGACTGCCACCTCCTCCTCCTCCTCCTACTGCTCGCTGTTCCTGTTCGGCTTTGATTATTTGTTCTAATTGCTTTTTCAATTTTTGGCCCTGTTCTTTTAACTGTGTAGTTTCAATTTTCAACTTGTCATCGTTAATAAAATTGTTAAAAGATTCAATCAATAGAGAGGCACCTTCTGGATCAGGTATTCCACTTGAGGATGGGATAAGGATTGCAGCACACGGAATTTGGTATGATAAACATGCTGATAGCAATCCACCTGCAATACCCCCAATGAAGGTAGTATACTTTTTGCTCGAATCTTCTATGGCACTTCTATTAAAATTGCTTTGAGGATTTATGTTGTGATCAGAAATATGTTCGTCCTGGTCCTCTTTAGATGATTGTATTTCTTGCTCTTTAGATGATATTACTTCTTGTTCATTTGTGTTGTTTTGTTCCATATTCTCGCTAGCCAATATTACAGCCTTTCTGTCAGAGGCAGGAATGCCTTGAACAGGAATTCCATCTAAAACCATTACTTCTTCTATTGAGTTTTTTATCGCCCAATCCATAACGGCATCCAGAACAAAATGGGTACCATCCATCATTATGGGTGCTTCACAAACTAAAACACACACATTTCCTTGCTTATTTGCATATAGTCTGAACGGATGCCTAAGCTTTCCATCAATAAATATTACACCAGGTGAGATATAGTGAGACTCAACAAATGCTATTTGATACATCTCAAGTTTGTCTATTATATAACTAGTGCTAATTGAACCAACTAAACCTGGACCTGGAAAACCAGCAATCAGTATTGTCTTGTCTTTTTTTAAGTTATTTAAATCAGCAATCGTAATGATTTTTGTCGAAGTAGGAGTTCCAGATGTATTATCATCACCAGAATATGCAGTAGACAAGGAATTCATTGATCAACTATACCTCTCATGCTTGTTATTAATAATATGGTTAATAATAATAATGATTTCCTATCTCAAGAGTTTAAAGATTTCGAAAAATTATCTCTGGTATGTCTAATCATCTTTATCCCTTATCCATTTATATCATCTATTGACGCTAAACTATCTGTTTTAGTTTTAATTTTATTGCAAAAATAATTCGATTTTTAATTAATTGTAACGATCAGTATAGTTTCTCAAAAATAATAATCATTTCGGTTTGTACTCAGTTAATGGTTTGGTGGGAACATGCTAGTATTGAAGTCCGGGTCTCTTGGATACTGCTGAATCTTTGTTCCTTTGTTTGTTTGTTTCATCAAACAGTCCATAATCTCTTGATCACCTCCTTTCCATCTCTAGATCATAATAGAATAATCTGTGAATTGAGATAAACCAAATCACTAGATTGGTTTATGAACCCAAGGTTAAAGTTCTCATTTTATTAGGACTCATTGTTATAGGATATGCTAGTGATTTCTCAATTATTCAAAAATCTTGCAGAAAAGGATTTTCATAATTAATTCTAGATTTTATGATGCTATTTCCGATTCAATTCGCAAACGTGACACTTTTTCTTCAAAGATGGTTTATCTGGTTGTCTTTGTTCATTTGGTTTGTATATCTATTTGGACACAAGCAAATAGATAACAAACAAGCAAGTGCTTACTAACTCATTTTAGCAAGAAGTTTGCATTTCATATTTGTAAGATGATTTAATATTTCTAGATAAAACATGTAAAATGACTATCTGGCTACAAAAAGATTATTTGCTTAATATTAGCTTGATCTGATCTTATAATAAGATCTATACCAGAACTAAAAGGCAAATCTATTTCTTTTATAACTCTGTTCATATATTATTAGTATATTGCTACACAATCAAATGATTGTGAATATTGTCATTAGAAATTTAGTTTACTTTTCTTTGGAAGAAGAATTAACCTGTGTCTCTTGCGACACATTTATTTAATTAATTTCCCTCAATAGATCTATACCTGCCTACACTTAAAAGTAGATCATAGTACCAAATATCAAATTTCATCTATAACACAAGTATATTTTTGATTTTACTTCCCTTAGCAGATTCACAATATTACGAGCGTTACATTTGAAACGATATGTTCGTACCAATAATCAGATAAGAACCACAAATTCCAAACGGTAAATTATTTCATTCCAATCCAACAAAACTAATCGGATCAATTAAGGTAAAAACCGGCTATCCCCATATATTCTCCTTAAAAGTCAATTTTTTATTAAACAGAAAATTACTGACCGAAGCAATACTGACTCCTAATAATAACGCAATGTCATAAGAAATTCCAGATTCGCTCAGTAAATATATTGATAAGAATTGTATTAGGATGCCAAGGGAACTGCATCCGACAAACATTCCGTACTGTTTGATGAATCTGGATCTTTCAATATCATTGTCCTCAAAAGTCCAAAACTTGTTTAACAAGAAATTTGTTGTAACTGAAACAGCAATTCCTATTGCTGTAGCTTGTAAATATCCCAAACTTCCTAAAATTCCATTTGACAAGAGGATTGAAACTAGGTAGTTTAGAGCAACTCCGCTCGCTCCTACTGTATAAAATCTGGCTGCCTTTGAAAGGAATCTGACTGACTTTCTCTTTTCAGACTGAGTATCTTGTCTCTTTGATTTCCTTCCGTATCTATAGAGTTTCCAAACCGCTTTTAAATAATCAAATATTATTGGGAGATTGAGTTTACTTTGGCCGTATTTTCTATCCCTAAATGTATAGGGAATCTCTTTTACACAAATATCGCTCTTCTTTTTTATCAGAATTTCTAATAATATTTTAAAACCATTTGTATTAAATTCCACATCTTCTAATGCGTGTTTGGGAAATGCAAAAAACCCAGACATGGGATCATAAACATTTCTTAACGACAAACCATGTCTGGCAATAAAATTAGCGCCTACGCTAAGCAAGAACCTTTTAAGCGGCATTCCATTTATTGCTCCTCCACGAATATACCTAGACCCAACTATAATGCAGTTAGGTTGTTTTTTTAACTCACTTATCATTTTATTTATTACTTCGGGAGGATGTGAGAAATCTGCATCCATGATCAGGACATTCTGACCTCTTGATGAACTAATTCCATTTACCAAAGCAGCTATCAAACCTGCCTTTTCTTTTCTATGAATAACTTTAATGGATATATTCTTATTCCAATTACTTGTGGATTGTGATTCTGTTTTGATATCATAATCCTTTAGATTCATTTTTTCTTCAATGTATTTTTCTACTATATGTCCTGTTCCATCAGGAGAGTTGTCGTCAACTATAATAATTTCTACATTAGTTTCAGCGGGAATATGGGTTTGAATCTGATTCAACAGATCCCTTATATTCATGGATTCGTTAAAAGTAGGGATAATAATAGAGACAAATTTTTGATCGTCTCTAGTTTGTTGTATAGTATCATTAACGTTTAGCATTGTCACTGGTATTCCCTCATCTCACAGTAACTAATTTAATAAGATACTATATAATGCATACGATTGTTTTCTAAAACAAGAATATGTTTATCAAATTCAAAGATCTTATTAACGTTTAAATTTTAACTCCAAAGTTTTATTTATATACAAGATAAAATTGTATTGAAACTACATATTGTAAGAATTTTGTATTCCCACAAAGCTGGTTTTAAAAGATTTTTTGTATCTCTTGTTACCGGCTAGGATTAAGGTGCAAGTCTATAATAAAAGTGATAGATAAGCTTTATGTCTTTGAAATACATTTGTTAAAAGAAAAATATATCTACGCGGTCGCCAGGCTTTTTAGTTTATGATCCTTTACTAGTAGTCTTCACTACTAGGTATTTTTAAGGATAAACTCACTCAGTCCTAATTGGGAATTATTCTGTATAGGTTTCCGTGTATATGAGATAATACATACAGATATCCATCTGGACCTTCTCTAATGTCAGTAGCTACGCCAAATCCTTTTCCAAAAACCAAGGCATCAAGTTCTTTGTTATTGTTTGCAACTTTGTCAGATAGTTCCCCGTTAAGGTCCAACTTGGTTCGATCTTCAATCAAATTGAAATTATAGAGGTAATCGTTATTGTAATCCGCAACAAAGAGATCATTTTGATACTGCCTTCCTAAAGTATCATTTTTGAGGAACTCTAAAGCCGTTACTCCCACAGACATGTTCCAAGCAAACTCTGGACTACTATAATGTCCTTTATCAGCAAAGGTTTCCAAGTTGTTTGGAATTGTTACCATCTTGCTACCAAAATAACCCCTCTCTGGAGGTAATGGCTGAGCATTTTCTACAGGCCACCATCCTTGGACTCTTAACCATCCACTATTGAATCCGGGTTCTACGAGGTTTATTTCGTCACCATAGCCGGGACCATTTTCAGTGTCCCATAATTTGTTGGAAATAGGATCAAAAGCAAGTCCAAATCCATTTCTTACTCCATAAGCAAAGTATTTGTTTAAGGGACTGTGATCGGCTAATAAGCCCGTGGTTTTGTTTTCACCAGTTAAAACGGGTTCTCCAAACGGAGTAATACGTAGTATCCCTCCTCTACCATCGGGAGGATGACCAGTGGGAACATTCGAGGATTCTGCATTTACAACACTGGCTTCAAAAGTTCCAGTACAAAATTCCTCTTCCCAACAACTATCGCCATCGCCAGAAAGTATGTAAATATTTCCATCCGGACCTACTTTTACTACTCCGCCATTATGATCTGCTCCAGGTCCTACAGGGATATCTAGTATAAGAATAGGATTGATTAGTTCACTACCTGTCCATTCATATCTATAAACTCTATTCCCTAATGGATTCGTTGTCTCATCACAAACTGTTGCACCCGAACATTCATCGTTTCCATCTTCCAAAGCTTGCGTGTAGAAAAGATAGGCATACGTCTTTTCACCTGTAGCGTTATTTAATGTCTGGTTGGCAACATCCATACCAAGTAATCCTCTTTCAATCTTATTTGCAACATTTAAATCCAAAATTGGTTCTTGCAAAAGATTTCCATTTACTATCCGCTTGATTGTGCCATTCATTTTTTCTAAAACCAAAATATCATCATTCCCTACAAAGGCCATGGTCGTAGGATAACTAAGCCCACTTGCTACTATTTCTACCTTCAAATTGGGATTGGTAACCGTTGGCAAATCAATCTTTGGTGTTTTCAAACTCGAGTTTGTATTATAGGAGGATTCATTTGAGCCAAGTGCAAATGCCATTTGGTTACTTGCTTGGTTTGATCTAACTTCAATTAGTCCTAGCCCTCTACTTTCTTTCATATTTATAAATGGATACTGATTTGTGTCATAGATTCTGGTAGGACTATCAACGAATAAACCAGTTCTATCTGAATTATGATAGATTTTTCTTATCTCGTCTAAATGTTCACCTTGAACAGAATAATCAAATATATCATGTTTTAATTGACTATCTACAATCATCAACACGTCATCCGTTTTTAACGGCTCTCTCAAATATCTATCTGGAAATACGTCCTTTACAAAATTTGTTTTATCATGTACATACATAGGAATCCATGAGAAACTGCGAATCCAATGCTGACCCATTAGAGTAATACTTTCGTCAACATCCGAGTTGGCTGTAACATAGTTTGAGACAAATGCAGATAACTCAAAAAAAACTTCATTGGTGTTGGTACTAATTAGCATTATAGTACTTATCAATCCAAATACCCCTATTCCTGTCACTATGACAATTAGTATAATTGTTTGTGATATTGAATTGCCATAGTGCTTATTATTCTTCAAAGATATCTTATTGCTGGCTGTTACTATTATAAACCCTGCTGAAATTGCCATTATGGGTAACAATTCTATAAAATGAAAGTATTTCACAATGCCACCAATAAAATAAATGAATGAGAAATACGGTACAGACCAAAATAAGAAGGTAACATCTCGTTTTACTAAAGTAAGGGCTATTCCTCCGCAAATTCCTAAAATTATTAATACAGGATCAGCTAGAAAGATAAAAGTAATTGTACCATTAAAATTCCTTTCTCCCCTTTCTACTTGATATAAAATTCCATTAATTCCATTCTCAAGTTCGCCAATATACATCATGTACGCTGGCCATATTAGAGGGATTACAAAAACCGGAATCAGCCAAATGCCTAATTTTTTTAGACTCTTGTTGTTTTTGTAAATAAGATATCCTATTAATGGAATAAATGTTATTATTGGTATTTTTGTAAATATAGCCAACCCAAGAGTAATACCTGATAATATTACCCACATAAAGGCTAGAGAATCATTATTGGTTTTGTTTTTATATGCTCTACCTGAATGTATTGCCAAAAGTATGGATGACAGAACAAACGGAAGTAATATAGTGTCTAGCAACACCATTTTTAACATCCAGGTGAGAGGCATTATCGCAAACAGTATTGCTGCCACGAATCCGACCTTACGTCCAAGCCACACTTCCCCAATCTTATAAACTAAGATCGTATCAATTACTGCTAGAATTCCCATCAATATTCTGGGCGTAGTATACAACTGTTCTATCGATTCAGGGGTTTCAGTCACTTGATTGAGTTGGTAATTATAATTAGAGATTTTTAGAATTGATGCTAAAAAGATCTGTCCAAAATAAGGATGGTCGTAAGGATGGTCATAAATTGCGCTTGACTCCTGTGGGCCTTGACCTTCCATAACCTGGAGAGCTCGTCTCATGTAGTGATCCTCGTCTATATATATAGTAGGAAATCCTGTTGGATTCCATAAATGAGTAAATGAGGATAATGCGATAGGGATTAGGATAATCAAAGCATATTTGATTTTATTACTTTGTTGGCCTGCAAATTTATTCAATGATCAATTTCATCTTCCATTCATTATTTTGAAAAAGATAACACTGTAAATTCAGGCCACAAATCCCAAATAAAAATATAATTGATATTATCGCTTTTGAGATTGTTACTATAGTTTTTATTGGATAGGTTTATTTCAAAAAAATCGACTACTATTATTAAACCAATAACGCTTTCTTTTCGTTCTTGAAACAGAAAATACCATGTAGATATAAATATAACATCCTTCTCGATCCCAGAACATGATGAATTTACTATTTGGGAGAAAAAAATCTACTCTTTTAATTTTGTCCTACTTTATTGTCGTGATTTCTGCTCTATTCTATGTTAATATTGAATATCTTAACATCCAGAAAGTGTTAGGTAGCTCTAATAGTGTAAAATTAGACACAGCTAGTCATCTAGCAAAAGAAGATCATCCTATCTTTTTTGAACCGCTACCAACTAATATTTCAGTAGCCGTCGAACCAAAGGATACCGGCACACTCTACTTGTCTGCGCTCATTTCTGATGGTAAAATCAAGTTAACAAGAGATCTTAATGATGAATTATTTCCTTTTCAAACCACCAATTGGTACCAGCTAGTTACACTTGCTCCAAATTATTTCGAGACTGCAAACAATACTGTCTTAGAGTTTGACAATCTAATTGTAGGTAAACTGGATGATTTTGATAATTTCGATGATTTATTAAGTCAAGCTCAATTATACTCTGATGTTCCTGTTAATAGGACTTTTATTCTTGATCTTCCTCATAAGGATGTCAGCTTCATGCAACTTCAAATACCATTCCCAAACGGGACTTCTGGAATATATTATGGTCTTTTTGATGGAAACCAGAAAGGAGATAGATCTGATATTAATCTACATCTTAATCCTCAATCGACCCTGAAAATATTGGATTCCGATTCAGCCATCGATGTACAAACAAACGAACAGCTTTATAATGTGACAAAAACCTTAGCTTGTAATGATCTCTATAAGCTAGGATATGAAAAATGTCAATAACAAGACAACTAGATCCTGTGATTAGAATTGATTTGCTTCGGTTTAGCTGACAACAGAGATAAATTTTGTAGGTTTAAAAATGGGATATAAGGTCCGCTAATTGGACCTCATTTCTATCGGACTTCCACCCAAGTTAAATCTCATACTAGTGTAAGGATATTGATAAAAGTCATAATTCTTACTGTTTCCAGTAAAGTATTTTGAAGTATTCAATCCAGTAAATGCTGTATATAGTTTTTCAGATGTTGCTAAGTTCTGATTCCAAGAATTGTTTCTTGACTCAGCGTTGTTTGTAAGATAATCTCTAAAATATCGATCCAAAACTAAAATTACTGTACTTGCATTTTTTATATCTTTATTTTCACTATAGCTGTAAAATGTATTCTCATATTGATACATGAATTTATAAACCCATGAATAAATTGGACTGGCAATTATTACGGTTGATTTGTTTGGTGTCCATTCATTATCAAAGTTTGCTTCATTCTGAATTTCGTCGTATTGGAGAACATCGTTTGAAATATCCGTTTGGTTATTATACATATTTTCGGTCCTGGTCTGATGTTCCGGATTTCCAAGCAGTATCGAATTCAAGTAAGACATTGCTTCAAATTGAAAAGATGATACATTTGTAGAAATTAAGGCAAAAGTAGAAAAACCCCCAAAAACAATTACTATTACAGGTATCAAAATAGTTACTGCTTTATACTTGGAAAAATACCTTATCAGCCATTCAAATAAAACTCCAGAGGATATACAGAGAAATCCAAATATTGGAATCAAATAAAACCAATTTACATATGAAATAAAAAAGGTAAAGAAGATCACAAATGGTATTATTCCCAAGATCAGGAAAATGTCCTTTTTAATTATCGCAAAAATCAATCCCACCAGACCGAGAGTTAGTATAATCGGGTCCACCAAGAAAATATCGTACAAAGAGTTTAGGATCGAGTCATTTTGTCTTTCAATTTGTGAGGTAATACCTAACATCCATAGATCGATTTCTCCCTTAATTAAGGCGTCAAGTGGCCAAATCAGAGTAATGATTATTACAGGGGCAACAAATAAAGCCGTTTGAGATATCTTCCTATTGTATTTATATACATAAAAAATTAAAAGTGGTAACATTGCGACCAACGGTGCCTTTGTAAATATTGCCAACCCCATTAGTATTCCTGAGAGAAGGATTAAAATCCATGAAATTTTTGGCTTTAAAGAATTTAAAGAATTCAGGTACACCACGATCAAAATTGAACTTAAAACAAGTGGTAACAACAGTGATTCTAAATAAATCCGCCTCAATGCCCACGTAAAAGGCATAACAGAAAATAACAATGTTGAAATGATAGCAACTTTTCTCCCATAACGGATCTTCGTTATGACATAAATAAGCAATGTATCAATGATTGCAAAAATTCCCATAATTATTCGTGGGATGGTATATGAAGAATAAATTGATGAGTAATTCTGGACTTCTGGCCCTATTATAGAAGGAAAATCAATAACTTTTAGAATACTTGCTAGTAAAATGGGGCCAAAGTAGGGGTGATCATAAAAAGAAGCATGCCAGTCTGTCATTCCTGTTGTTAAAAAATGCATTGCTCTAAACATATATGTCCCCTCGTCAACATGAACAGTTGGAAATCCTATAGAGGTTCCATAAATGAGTAAATGAAGTTATTAGTAGTATCGATATGAGGATATAGAATTTATTTTCATAAAATGATGTCATTCTGTCAAAAAAAGACATTCGTTTTCTAGTTTGCTCCTCTTTTTTTGAGCATCATGAATTTTTTGATGTATATCTATAATCAGCCCCAATAGTTGAAATTTATGTTCCTTGTGTAAATTATCTTAATAAATTTATCAGAAAGGACCATATTCTATAAACTGAGAATTACCACATCTATTATATTGTTTTAATGATTTTCTTATCTATAAATGAAAATTGAAAATACAATTTCTAAAAGCAAATTAGGTACTCTATTTGTGATGATGTTTTCTGCTGTCACGTTATTATTCATGGCTTCACCTGCCTCAGTTTTTGCACAAGAAAGTGATGCAGCAACAGCTGAATCAGATAGTAGAGATCCAATCGCAATAATTAATGAAATCAGGACATTAATAACTCAAGCAAATAATCAATATGCAGCACAAGACTTTGTAGGTGCTGAAGCATCAGTACAGACCGCATATTTAGATCACTATGAATTTTTGGAAGGTCCACTAGCAGCACTTGATCCAGAATTAATGGAAGCCACTGAAATCTTGATAAGAGAGACATTGATAGGTGCAATCCAAGATAGAGCTCCATTGACTGAGGTTCAAAATCTTATAAACAACGTTAATACAAACTTGGATCAAGCTGAAGTTTTGTTCCAACAACAACCTTAATTTTTTTAACAACTATTTTTCAACCCTCTTTAGAATATCTTACTAGTAACGGTACCTATTTCCTTGTATCTTGTAATATTTGCTGTTTATTTTATGAGTAATTTCAAATCAGAGGATCAACAAATCCTTTATATTAAATAACAAAAAAATTTGTAATTATGAATTCTATTTCAAGACTATGTTTTGTAGTCTTTCTGGGTGTATTCCCACTATCAACAGTTTTCTTTCTGACTTCGGTCCAATTTTCGTTTTCACAACTAAATTCAAGTTCATTCTGGACTAGGGGTGCTGATATGCCTAGTTTAACCACAGAAACCACTGCTGCAAGAATTGATGACGGGATATATGTGATAGGTGGATACGACGAAGAAGGCGAAGGGGTTGGTATGGTTGAAATGTATAATGCAACAACCGATACATGGGTAGACGGCATAGCACAATTACCTCTACCACTTCACCATGTTTCAGCTGCTTCCTTTGGAGGAAAATTATATGTTGCAGGTGGTTACACAGGTGATTGGACTGCGAGTGACAGACTTTTCATTTATGATCCTGTAACAAATCAATGGACTCAAGCCAATCCCATGCCTACTCCGAGAGGATATCCAAATGCAGAATTTGTTGATGGTATATTGTATGTAATGGGTGGAGATGGAGGCGAAGGTTACGCAAGGGCTTTAAATGCAACGGAGGCATACGACCCTGTAACAAACCAGTGGACAGTTAAATCAAATATGCCCACTGCTCGCCATCATGCAGCTTCAGCGGTTGTTGATGGGGAAATCTATGTAATAGGTGGCAGAATTGGAGAAGAACTAAACAATGTAGATTTAATCGAAAAATACAATCCAGTTTCAGACAGTTGGGAAGTTGATCTTCAACCAATGCCATCAAAAAGAAGTGGAAATGCAGCGACTTCGTTGAATGGCAATATCTATGTACTTGGAGGAGAACAAAATAAGGGAACATTCAATGACAATGAACGCTATGATCCTAGTACTGATACCTGGACCAAGGAACTACCTATGATTAATGCTAGACATGGATTAGGTGTAGTCTCTTTCGATGATAAGATTTATGCTATTGGAGGTGGGCCTGAGCGTGGATTCTTTACTTCTGGTATCAACGAGATATACCATCTGAATCATGATACCACTTCCTGATACTAGACCCTTATATCTACTCTCATTTTCTTTGCATTTTCTTTTGTTTGCCTCTTACTGCATTAGAATTTAACAATGTATTTGTCTTTTTGAAAAAGCATGATTTTGTATATCAACAAAACCGCTATAGATTATCGAAAAAAATCTTGTTTACTTGGTTAATACAAAGCATTTATGAAATGAAGTTTTTATCCGTTTGCCGCTTGTTCCTTAGATATCATTGCTACTTGCAGAGGAAGGAATTGAACTGATCAAGATGCGCCATCCCATCAACTCACTTATTATTATTTGTTGAATCTCTCGGTATTATTCGCAGGATTCAGTATTTCGTTTATGTTTAAAGCTTGAAGGCCTTGATGTTGACCACCAAATACATATAATTTGTCTTTATATGCTGCTACAGCGAGACCCGATCTATCTGCCTGCATACTTGGCTCTGTTGTCCACCGGTTTGTTAGAGGGTCATATCTTTCAACATTCTTATTCGAACCATCAGCCATTTGACCACCAAATACATAGATTTTTCCGTCCAATGATTCAGCAGCAAACCCGCTCCTTCTGATCGGCATGGGATCCATTGAGGACCACTTGTCTGTCTTTGGATCATACTGCATATTGTTATCTAGATTGGTCAAAGCATCATTGATTTCGTTAGGTACCCCGTTACCAAATAACCTCCCTCCTAAAACATAAATCTTGTTATCAACAACTGCAGAAGCTGCATGATGGATGGGCCCATTCTGAGCTGGTATGGGATTCTTCGTCACCCATGTATCGTTTTCTATATTATAAGCAAAGTTAGTTGTAGTGGGGTTATGATCAAAATCTAACCCCGAGATTGCATAGATGGTTCCATTAACGACTTCTGCTACATGACAGCATCTTGGTTCGGGTAATGGCGTTCCATCAGTCCACTCATTGGTCGCAGGATCGTAAATTAACATTTTGTCTGTTGTGATCTTATCTTGCAAGAATCCTCCCACTACATAGATTTTTCCATCATAAACAACCGACGGTGCATGATCTAAATCATACGGTAGAGGAGCACCAGTAGTCCATTGATCGGTATTTGGATCATAAACTTCTACAGTGTCTACTGCTCCATCGGCTCTGTAATCTGCCCCACCAATGACGTATATTTTGTCATCAAGTATGGCCGCCGTAATCTCGGTTCTATTTGTTAACATTTCTTCACCTAGAGTCCAAGTCGAGTTTTCAACTCCTTTCACATCTGCTGCTAATGAAAATAAAGCTGTAATAACAACAGTAACTGTTAGTGAAAATAATAACCTAATTTCTGAACCCATAATTGAGGGAATTTACTTTATAAATGTCTTATATCTTTTTGTCAGATTATCAAGAATGATATGTATCAAATAAATATATGAATGGATATGAGAAAAAAATATTACCATTAATTATGATCCATTCACTATTACTTCCGGCGTAATATTCTTGAGTTCTAAGGTCTCTGGTGATAGTGCTCTTATTGACGAGATTTGATCATTTAACCATCCCAGAGTTTGAACATTATGATCTCCAGGTCCAAGGATCATGCAGTTACCTGCATAGCTTACATGTTCACAGACTTCTACCATGTAGCCACTTGTATTGTTTTCATCTATTGAAATTATCAAACTGCTTATAGAATCGTGAAACTCGTCCTCTATCTCTGGTGTATTTTGATCTATAATGGTATTATTGCCAGTAAAGTTCTTGTGAATAAAGACTTGCGCTGCAAAATGACTGGTCGTATTTGCAACTGCTGTATTATTTGCAACTCATGTTCCATCGATATTGGACTTTTCAATATCAACAGCAGATTGATTATCTGTGCTCGCATTTACAATTTGAAATTGGGATATAGTTAATCCCGTTAATAAGGTTCCAATCGTGAATAATAAGATAGTATAATCCCTTGTATTTTGCATATCCAAAAGGAATTGCGAGAAGGTAATAAAAACTAGTATAGGATTCTATATTTTGAAATATAATTACCCAAATTCCAAAACTGGATTTAGAGTACCATATGGTTTTGAAATGTTAATTTGTAAAAAATATAACTTGTTTAAGATTCACTGGTGTTGAAGAGGTGTAATAATTTTGGACTATCAATTACTAGCTCATTGAATTTATCTATTGGAATTATTTTGATAGGGTCCATTATGTGATTATTGGCACTTCCATTAATCCTAGAGTTAATTTGGTTTGTTTTTTGTTGTAAAACAAGTAAATGATTTTTGATATCTCTTGTAATTTCTGTATTACAAATTTTGCTATTATTGATTGCGCTCAGCGATTCTTGAAGCATACTTGTGACATGATCGTCGCCCTTGTCCTCATGAAAGTGAGGATTCCTAGTCTCTATTTGAAATATTTCTACGTTATCCTTGTGGGCACTTTTAGAGCCTTTTATTATTCCTCCAAAATTTTCTAGTATATTAACTAGTTCGTAAGGTTCTACTGAATATCCACTTGCAAACTCCATATTTTCTGCAAGGGACATTGAGAGTGCATGTTCTCCTGCGTTTCCTGTTGTTATTATGTCTGTTTCATAACCAGTAATGTAAGAAATCAAATCGTTCAGGTACTTGTTACTATGCTCAGAGACACGTCCCCATCGGGGGAAATAAACTTTGTTATTTGCAATTTTCGGTTTTGAACGCCAGCATACTCTTACGTTACTCAAACATGATTCTGCCATCGCAAAACCTGAAGCGAATATTTTTACATACTCATTTACCGCTCCAGGAAAATAATTATCACTATCAATAAATCCCACATATTTTTTTCCTTGTATTTTTGCTAGCAGAATGCCAATAACCATTCCCTCTGCCTTACCGCGTCGAACTTGACTATGTTGGTCTAGAATTGAAGTGTAATTTATCTTGTGAAATATTCTACTAAGATTTGGATCTCTTTGATGTATGATGGATATCTTTTTATTAGAAAACTGCGAAAATTGCTTGACCATTTCTACTTCCATGGCATACCTGTCCACTGGAGTCCTTTGGCTATTTGACACAATAATAATCAGACATTCATTTGGAATACCACTCAAAACGCCTTCCAATAGACTCAATTTTTCGTTTTTTACTGGAATTACTATTGCCATATTTGCACATTTCTTTGAGAGCTTTCTGTTGTCAAATGCTGTGGTAGAATTGTTGTTTTGTTGTATTTTGGAATTTACATTATATCCTGAATCTATTTCATATATCTTCTGAAGTGAGTGAATCTTTACTGCACCGATTGTTTCAGTATGTTTTGGTGGAAAGTCTAGCCTCATCTATCTTAATTCCTATATGCATGATGATTTAATAACATGTACATGAGTTTCAAAAAATGAACGATGCATTTATTTAACCTTTGCTATTTCAATTTCTTTAAATTGAGATTTTTATCTATGTTTATTGATTTGTTAGGACGTTATTGATGAATGTAATTGAGTTTATATAGTGTTAACTTTCATTGAAATGTTTATCAGTTATGATGCCTACACTAGTAACAATAATATCATGTTGTAATTACTTATAGATATTAGAATTTAATACGAATTCGTTAGGTGTTACCTCAATTTATAGTTAAATGGTATAGTAACATTGACTAATAAAATAAAATGTCATTAGTCAGCATAGTCAAATGTTATTTACTAGTATTATTTAGTCGTAAGCTGGATTGGTTCAAATATTGATAGTGGTTACAATATTTGATAAGCTAAACTTGATAACCATTAACTTATCCAGATCATACTTTTAAATACATGTTATCTTTTTTGAGGATTGTCATTTCTTTTATATTTGTTTTGCATGGATTGCATGTGTATGAGTAAAAATCCTTATGACTTGGCCTTTGCTTTCGGTCTTATATGTTTTGGAATATCACTTTTATTGGTAACAAGTGTTCATACCAATGTGATGGCTCAAGAACGTGGTGCAAATGGAACTTGGATGGTAGGATCGCCTATGCCTAATCCAAGAACTGAGGTTACAGCCGAATATTTGAACGACACTCTATATGTCATTGGTGGCTTTACTGTAGATGGTAAAATTACGAATTTAGTGGAGAGATATAATATATCTAGTAATTCTTGGGACAAGAATAGTAAACCATTGCCCATTCCGTTACATCATGCCTCATCAGCTACCGATGGTAATAGGATTTACGTTATAGGTGGATATACCGGAGACTGGATTCCAAGTAACAAATTGTTTGTATATGACTCAAATACCAATAACTGGACTACTGGTCCTTCCATGCCCACTGCAAGAGGTTCTCCCGTTTCGGATTTTGTTGATGGTAAATTGTATGTCATTGGAGGAGATAGTTATGATAATTCTTTGTCAAATGTAGAAACATATGATCCAAAAACAGAAAATTGGACCGTTCTTGCGTCAATGCCCACTGCTCGCCATCATGCTGCTTCAGCAGCTGTTGAGGGGGAAATTTATGTGATCGGAGGAAGAACTGCTGGATCCTTGGTGAATGTCGACATAGTAGAAAAATACGATCCTAAATTTGATAAATGGACTACGGATTATAATCCTATGCCATCAAAAAGAAGCGGTATTGGCGCAACTTTTTTGAATGGTTCCATCTATGTTTTAGGCGGAGAACAAAACCAAGGCACATTCAATAATAATGAACGATATGATCCAGAAACTAATACGTGGTCTCTAGAATCGCCTATGCCTACTGCTAGACATGGGTTAGGCGTTGTTTCCATTGATGACAGAATTTTTGCTGTTGGTGGGGGTCCACATACCGGATTAACGGTTACAGGTCAAAATGAGATTTATTTTTTGAAAAAGAATTGATTTAGTGACTTTTGATCCATTTCTTTTCTCTATTTTTTTCGTTTGGTTGCTTGCTTAGTCGCTCCTATCGGGTTATATCTCTCCAAAGGCTTGATTGTAATTACTTGTTATTTTTTGACCTCTTTATATCAAATTAAGATCTCCTCACTAGATGGATGAGTTTAATCAACTTGCCGTGTTTTCATACTCATATATCAATGCGGAAAAAATGATAAAATCTTTTCAAATTACATTATTTGCATGTTTCTTTTTTGTCATGATAAATAAGATTAAAGAAGACCAATTAAATGATTCAGCAATAAGCGAATCCAAAACTATTCTGAGGACTTTTATAATTATATTCCAATTTGAAAATCATTCTTACTTAAATTCACCTTTTTGGTGAATTCTTGCTGTCCACTCATAATAACTTGCAGCTGGAGCTTTGTGATATATTATTGTTCAGATACTAGTTTTATGTTATGTTAAAATCCTGAGATTATAGAGATTAGAACGATTTAACAACTTTTCTGCACATGGCTGATTTCGAGTTTATATATACGAAACCTTAATTAAATTAAAATATTTCTTATTATTATTAGACCGCCTGATGATTAGCAGACACAAACCTTTGATAGCATTTTTTGCGATATCTTTAATCTTGATTTCCTCTATTACTTCTTCTTCCATTCAATTTTCCTTTGGTGCATATGCAAAAGCGCCTTTATCACCAGCAGGACCAACTGTAAATGACGATAGTCTTACTGTAGAAAGAATAGTTGATGATTTAGAATTTCCTACCAGCATGGCGTTTCTTGGCCCTAATGATATACTTGTAACTGAAAAAACCACAGGCCAGGTAAAGCGGATCACAAATGGGTTCTTATCCCCGCAACCTGTGCTTGATGTGCCTGTAGCAAGTGCCATAGAGAGGGGATTATTAGGAATTGCCATAGCAAAACAACCCGACGGAAAAACCTACGTTTTTCTTTCATATACTGAATCAGGTGATGGCGTTGACGGCAGTGATATTGAAAGGTTTGTCGATCCATTGGGTAACAGGCTATATCGATATGAGTTTGTTGATGGTAGGCTGATTAATCCTGTGCTGTTGTTAGATTTAACTGCCATTCCACCAAATGGTAGAGGAGAACATAACGGTGGTAAAATCCGTATTGGCCCAGACGATAACGTGTATTTTATGGTTGGAGAAGTGGGAGGACACAGAACCCAATCTCAAAATATTCTTTTGGGTCCTGCACCAAATGGTTTGGGCGGAGTACTAAGGGTTACCCAAGATGGTGGAATTGTCGATCCCGAAAATCCTATTTTTGGTGAAGGCCTACCATTGAATGTTTACTATGCAATGGGTATACGCAATAGCTTTGGAATGGATTTCGATCCTTTAACGGGTAATCTATGGGATACCGAAAATGGGCCAACAGGAGGAGATGAAATTAATCTAGTTTTTCCCGGTTTTAACAGTGGTTGGTGGCAAATTCAAGGCTTTGTAGACGATGATATATTGGGCCATGGAACTACTGAAAGTGATTTAGTGTCTTTTGGAAGTAGCCAATATGCTGATCCAAAGTTTGTGTGGGAAACACCCGTTGGCTTGACTGCTTTGAAATTTCTGAACTCACACAGATTGGGCGATGAATATGCAAACAACATGTTTGTAGGGGATATTAACAATGGTTTATTGTACAGATTTACACTCAATGAAGAGCGCGATGCAATTTTTATAAACGACACTTATGTGGGCGATATCGAAGCACTACAAGATAATCATATAGAAGATGCGAAGGAGAATCAACCTCTAATATTTGGACAAGGTTTTGGTGGCATTACCGATCTTCAAGTTGGCCCTGATGGTTACCTATATGTATTGAGTTATACTGGCTCCTTGTTTCGAATATTGCCCATAACTGATAGCGTCAAACCTCAACCTCTTGTTGCTGTGTCTGCGGAGCAAGAGTCAATACGTAACCAGTCTGTCTCTGCAGTAATACTAGGAATAGATGGTGACGATTCTTATTCACCCAATCCAATAGAAATTCAAGTGGGTCAGACTGTGACTTGGTACAATGGGGATACTATTTCTCATACAGTAACTTCAGGACGAGATGGAGATCTTGATGAAGGTAGCTTGTTTGATTCTGACGCAATAATTCCCAATCAATTTTATACTCTTACTTTTGTCGTACCTGGTGAATTCCCGTATTACTGTATATATCATCCTACGATGGTGGGGGAAGTGATCGTAAATGAAGGTGAGACAGGTTCATCATTGTCTGATGACTCCTCAAGCGATGAAGATGACTCCTCAAGCGATGAAGATGACTCCTCAAGTGATGAAGATGAAATCTAATTTATACGCAAAAGTCAGTGTCGTAAAAAAGTTGTCTAAACATGACCCTCGGTCATGGAGTGACTACATTGCATACTTTGCATACTTTGAAGAAGAATTTGGAGGCAATTACAGTTCAATTAACATAAATACTGATATCCAGAGCGCGGATTATCGTTTTCGACGATTTATCGATTAGTTGTTATTGTGCAGATTAGTTCGCTCATCATATCTTATTATTTCTAGATCAAAGAGAGATAAATTTAAAAACGTTTTCAGATGCCGCTGGTCAGAGCTAAACGAATCTAATTTATAGTAATAAAAGAAGTTCAAATTAAGAAGATATAATCACATATTTAAAATATTTATATCAATCTTTCATTGGCATTATCTATTTTTGTATCCCGGATATTGATTGATTTTCAAAGTGATTATCTATTCTTTCAGGATCAAAGTACACGTCAATAGATTCATTATACAATGCTATAATAGTTGTTAAATTAGTAACAGGTCCATTTCTCATGGTAATTGTTGATGTACCGTTTAGATTTATGACCTCGCCATCGACTATCGGTGCTTGGGTAAGATTGAAATTACTTATTTCATGTTCATGTCCTGCGCTCCCATTTGGCTTTGACATTTCTATTACAGCAGTGAAACTAGGATTAGAGCTGTTCAAAGCATTAATTGACCAATTTCCTGAATTTATCCAACTAGTATTACCGGTAAAATCGGTTTGAGTATGATTGAATATTCCTGTTTTGGAGTCTGTTTGTTGTGCTTCGACATTGGAATGATTATTTATAGTTAATGCTATTGTCGCAAGGAACAGCGTCGTAAATCCAAATACAAGAGTAATTTTTGTAAAATATCTTTTCTTGTTTAAGAAATTATTGTAAAAATTCATCCCTAACATTAGTACTTACTAATATATATATTGATTGTCATCTTATATGAAGATAGAAATAATTTAATAGATATTTTCTTGTAGTTTGAAAATCCTTATATTTTGATTGTATTCAAACGGAGTACCATCAACTAGCTGGTTGTAATATAAATTCGACTGTTTCTAAAATTTATAGAATATTTGATAATTAGCATGAAACGACAAAACTTTCATTATCTATTAGCATTTTGTGTTACTATTATACAATATATGTCATATTTTTAAAAGGTTTGTCTTGCCCCCACTCATACGACGGGTATAAACTGGGTTCTAGAATTGTGAAATGGCTGATATACTTTTTATCCCTTAATGATTTTTATATCAAACCATTACAGTATATGAATGGCACGATTAAATCATACTACAGGATTAACTATTGATGATCTTGATATTTCTTTTTCATTTGTGAATAATCAAATTCCTTATTTCTTCAAAAAACTTGTTTGCTCTTTGAAAGTGCATATTTGATTACACGGTTTGGAAAAATGAATAACAAATCTAAGAAGGATGTTAACGAGCAAATGTTATCGGGTACCACTGGAGCTGATGATGTCGCTGTATCTGTAAAGGGTTTAAGAAAATCATTTAAAAATGTGACAGTCCTCGATGGCATTGATTTTGATATTCAAAAAGGGACCGTTCTGGCCCTTTTGGGACCAAACGGTGCGGGAAAAACTACTACGGTTCATATTCTCAGCACGTTGTTACTACCAGACAGCGGTAGCATTAAGATCAACAATTTTGATGTAGTGAAACAAGTAAATAAGGTCAGAAGTTTAATTGGATTAACTGGGCAATATGCCGCACTCGACGAATATCTGACCGCTAGGGAAAATCTACAAATGATTGGTAGGCTTTATCGATTAAGTCACAAAGATATTGGTCGCAGAACTGATGAGTTACTAGAATTATTTGATTTGGTACATGCATCTAACCGGGCTGTAAAGACATATTCGGGAGGAATGCGTCGTCGTCTGGACTTGGCCGTCAGCTTGATTGCTTCTCCTCCGATTCTCTTTCTGGACGAACCTACTACCGGTCTTGATCCACAAAGCCGGTTGATAATGTGGGATATAGTTAAACATCTTGTGTCTGGTGGAACAACAGTGCTTCTTACGACCCAGGATATGGACGAAGCCGATCATTTGGCAAATAAGATTATAGTGATGAATGGAGGAAAGATTATAGCAGAAGGAACTTCAGAAGAGCTAAAATTACTAGTAGGCTCTGAGAGATTGGAAATAACAGTTATAAATGAAGAAGATTTTGAACGTGCTGCTACTATAATTCAGGAGGAAAATCTACGTATTGAGAAATCTTCCAAAAAACTTAGTTTTGCAACCAAGGGCGGAGTACATCAATTAAAACAGGTTCTTAGTCAATTAGATGAAGCTAAAATTGAAGTCGAAAATATTTCATTCCATAGTCCGACTATGGATGACGTTTTCCTTACTTTGACTGGTCATATGACAAACACTGAGGATGCCGGCAGCAAGGAAGACGGGGTGATGATTCATTGACAACACGTTTCATAAATAATGATGTCAAACCAGAATCACATTCAAGATTGTTCTGGCTAATTAGCGACTCTTGGGTATTGGCAAAACGCAGTATTAGACACATTACAAGAAATTTGGATCAGCTTTTCTCAGTGGCTCTCTTTCCAATTATGTTTTTTTTGCTATTTAGATATGTTTTTGGAGGTGCAATAGATACAGGAAGTATAAGCTATGTCAATTTTTTAGTAGCTGGTATCTTTGTTCAAATGCTTGCCTTTGGAGCTAATTATACGACAATGAATTTGGCTATAGATTTACAAAGAGGCATAGTTAACAGGTTCAAATCCCTTCCAATATCGAGATCGGCACTATTAATAGGTCACGTAGGTGCTGACCTTGTCAGAAACATGATGACTGGATTAATCGTAATCGGGGTGAGTTTTTTAGTTGGATTTGAACCAGTTGCAGGTGTTATTGATTGGATACTAATTTTTATCTTGGCCGCCCTCTTTTCACTGGCCATTTCATGGATATCAGCAGTTATGGGGTTAATAGTAAAGAGTATAGAAGCAGCCCAGTGGACAGGTTTTATAGTTATTTTTCCTCTGACCTTTGTTAGTAGTGCTTTTGTTCCCACCGAAACAATGCCTTATGCGCTTAGATTGTTTGCTGAAAACCAACCACTTACTCACGTTATAGAGGCAATTCGTTCATGGCTAGTGGGCACCCCTGTGGGAGATTCTGGATGGCTTGCATTTGCCTGGTGTATAGGTATAATTGTAGTAACTGTACCTACTGCATCCTGGCTTTTTAAGCGTCAGACACTCAGATGAGTATGGGGATTTAATTTCGATATCTACCAGTAGCCAAGGATCCTGTATCTTTTGGATGTTGATCAGATTAATTATCCATCCAATTCTCGTCGACTCTATCATGAATCAACTTGGTAAATATCTATCCATAAACCTATTACTATATAATATATTGATCGTTATAGTTCCTATTTGTTTTGACATATCTAACACAGCTATTGTATGGATAAACAGCTTAGATTTAATCTTTCAATGGTAGGAATATAGATACTATCCAGCGAGACAGAGAGGGAGAATGAGCGTGTATGTATATGTATGACTCTACTCTACTCTTTGGTTATTTCAAATCAAGATCCTAACCAAAGTTTTTAAAAGGATTTGTTGCTTATATAGTGTGAAATTGGAGAAAGTATTTCGCAAAAAGGACATCACGATGATTGATAGAAGGTCTTCTGAGTTTTCTCTGGTAGATACCCCTCCGATTTATGAGGCAAGGACTGAATTATAGTATGCAATCTCTTACCTTACTCGTACCGGAACATTTTGTTACTATTGAAGATACAATTCCAATGATATCAAATGTTATTTCAATCCGCGATGCAATTCTTGGCAAAACTAATCAGATACAATCGACAATTGCAAGAGATGATTCTCAAAACTTAAACTCTCGATTAATTAAGGATAGTTATACTCGAGATGATTATGTTTTATCCATCAAGGATCTTCATAGTCTTGATAGGAAAATTCTGTGGTTATTGACTGAACAGCCGTGGTCAACCTATTCTTTTAAAGCATTGGAAAGAAAGTTAAATGTTCATCAACAAACTCTTGCGAGATCATTGCGCCGACTGGTGGAGCTGGATTTCATAGAGAAATCACCGGCTGGATATAGTCTAAATCAAATGACGGCGTCATCAATTCTCTCTTTGATTGAAAATTCAACAGTCAATCTATTTGACGAGGAGGAGATCGCATTAGAAGATACAAACAAGTCAAAAAAACAAAGAAAATTCAACCAATTACTACAAATGCATATCCCTATTAAAGTAAATGTTGAACAGCTAGTAAATAGTATATCTCGCAAGTGGTTTGGAAATTTAAGATGGTTAGGGCTTGTCAGGAAGGATACTGGATACAGGCTTGAATGGGTAGTACGAAATAAATACTCAGATGGGGACTTATTCAGGATCAATGTAACAATCGTATCAGAATATATTATAGTAGAGTCGGACGCAGAAACTAAAAGTGAAAAGATTGAAGCAATGTCTTACTCAAATAAACTTATTGGTGAAATACTAAAAGGATTTAAAAGTGATCTGACGGAAAATCCTAACAATAAAGAGACCTATCATCAAGTACTTATGGACGATATAAAATATAGGGTGAAAAAAGGAAAGTAGTCAATTCTTTTTTATTAATTTTTTATTTTCGATCCAAAATTATAGATAGGTTACTTAATAGGCTAACACTATTCAACTCAATTTTGAAAATCCTTCTTTTGTAACTATTCCTGATTCCACTCTAGGTTTTTCACCGATAGCCTTTTCAATTGCCTGTTTTGCAAGTTCTAAAGCTTTATCAATTGTGATATCATTGCTGTATTCCTTTTGAAGTACCTCTATCGCAGTATCAGATGCATGACCTATTGCAAATCCATTTCCTTTCAGGTAGGTACCACTGGGATCGATCTGATATAATTGAATTCCAGTGACGTCTTTACCCGCAATTATTATAGAAGCAGCTTGGGGTCTTACTGCATAAATTGTGTAATTATGCAGGTATGTGCTAAGATGCTTGGCTATTGACTTTATATCTATTGGACTTTCATAGGATAATCTATGCTTTTGTGCTTGCAATCTAATTTCTTCTATCAATTGCTCTATATCTGCTATGTAACCTGCACCTGTTGCTCCAATATGTTTGTCGATAAAAAATATTTTTTCATTTGGATCTACAAGAGGTAACGTTGGTTTAATGTGGCTTGTTATTAACGCAAATTCTGGAGTTTTTATACCAATAGTGGTGGAACCTCTATTGACTGCCTCTAGAGCGCTATCAACTAGTACTAGCCTGCCTCCTTGCCCATAATAATATGGATACCTGCCGCTATTTCCTGAACCATATTGGGAACCAGATGAATTACTGTCTTCTGTCATGTCTTGTCATTCCTCTCCTATGCTATTGCTTGGCCACCAACAGTTACTAGTTTTGGAATCACTAGAATATCAATGCCGTTACCTGAGCCCGGATCACGCTCCATTGATGCGGAAACTGCCTTTCTTGCAACCTCTTTTGCTTCATCATTTGTAATATTCTTATCATATAGGCTTTCAAGTACTCCATATGCAATTGGAGCACCTGATCCTGATGCCGCGAAATCCTCGTTTGTTATTGCTCCACTCATATCTGCGACATTTACTTGCGGTCCACTGGAATCCACTCCAGCCACTAATAATTCTACATAATATGGCTGATAACTGCGAAGCCCCGAATAAGCTAGATTTGCAATCAATCTAGATGACTCTTTAACACTCAGTGGAAACCCTCTTCTCAGTTCCAATAATTTTCTCTCTGCTGCAGCCACTTTGATCAAATGTTCTGCATCCGATAACTGACCAGCTATTGCTATTGCAAGCGTATCGTCTATTTTAGAAATTTTTTGCACTATTTTTGATCCAATAAAAAAACCCTTGCTAGCTCTTTTATCCGATGCAAGTACAACTCCCTCAGTTGTTTTTATCCCGATAATGGTTGTCATATTGTTACTTATATTATACAAGTGCTCAAATTTATTGACCAACTTTGGGGAAACTTGGTCACATATGAAAATGAATAATAGCAGAAATAAAGTATGTGTTTAATCTATTGCCAAAATACTATATAAAAACAAATTATCTGTTTTGAAATCGATTAGAATAAAAAAGGTTTCATTGACCAGGAAAATTAGCACATTAATCCTGGCTTACAGTGACTGGGATCGAAAGATATGGTGCTTTTCTGTCCAGCTCTCGTGGTGACTGTGATGGTCTGCATGATGTGGATGAGTATGGGTTACAGTATGGGCGTGTCCATGGTGGTTAATGATAATGAGTGTGGGTATCAAGATATTGACCATCGTTATTAGTGGTAATTTTTCCAATTATGTCAGATAACTCTCCGATAATAGCAGTTAATTGGGTCGTAGCCAATTCTGAGTTATTGTTTGAAACAGTATTCTGTGCTTGAGTTAAATTTGTTACCAATTGTTCTAATACTCGTGTATTTTCTTCGTTACTACTACTACTACTACTACTGCTGGATTGAGCTGAAGCTTCGTAATTTTTCAAATTTTCAAAAGATGCTCCAAATCCTACAAACAGCATCGATATCAATGCAAAACCAAAGTAAGTGATTGTTTTCATTGCAAATTTATTACTAACAAAGTTATATTTAAAGAAAATTA
Source organism: Candidatus Nitrosocosmicus sp. FF01 (assembly GCF_047711275.1). NCBI lineage: Archaea > Thermoproteati > Nitrososphaerota > Nitrososphaeria > Nitrososphaerales > Nitrososphaeraceae > Candidatus Nitrosocosmicus > Candidatus Nitrosocosmicus sp. FF01. Next base: position 699,152 of record NZ_JBLNIG010000002.1, read on the forward strand.
CGATTTCTAGAATAAATCTGAAACCTTGAATTGAATATTGATTCTTGATGCCAAAGAATAAAGTATACATACATATCATTCAATTCTAAGATAAAATTAATGCTAATTTCTGGACAGTTAATCAAATCAGTTTACAATCCACATTGTTTTAAAAAATTTCTGATATTTGCTCATGCTGAATTTAGTCACCTGGATCTAAATTTATCTAATTTAGTTTGTTTTAGAATAGGCATCAGTAGTAGAATGTTGTAAATCTTGTTAATTATTTTTGCATAATGAATAATATTCTACTATTCGTAATCGTAAGCGCATTTGCTGCATCCGTTTTATTGGTTGGTGTAGGAACGCCGGCCATGGCACAAGACAATATGACAATGAATACTTCTGAACATGCTCCTGTTACAAACACAACCGAATTAACAGACACAGGTATGGGATTGGATGGAAATTCAGTGATGGGTAATGATACATCTGCCACAAATATGACTGGCTAATCTATAATCCATTTAACTACTATTTTTTGGATATTTAATAGAAAATTGAATAGAACAATATAGTTATTTGACTTTTACCTATTGTAAAACCACTGGCTCTTAATAATTGCGGTAAAATAATAAAATCTAAATCCTATTATCGATTTTATCTAGTTGAATTTGCATATATCGCGGATAAAAATATTTTGCTTATTTGAATAACTTTGAAAGACAGGTTCTTTTCTAAGGGTCATTTCCAAGGTTGATTTATATAAATACAATTAATGTTTTTGAATAATTATACTAGGTGTTTTATATATGATGTTAATTAAGTAGCTAAAATGAATAAAAATAGTATAATATCTATCAGTTTTGTTATAGCAATAGCATTCATACTGGCAGCCTCATCTCCTAGTTTGATGAATGTATCTGTATATGCTCAATCAGGCGATGATGAAGAAGATGATACTTCAGGGTCTAGTGATTACGAGGAATTTGTGAATTGCCTGGCTCAATCAGAGGGCGACAAGGGATTTGCAAGCGAAGATGAAATTAGAGACTGCTTTAGACCTATTTATGACCCAGAGGCAAATGCCAATTCAGTTGCATCAGCTGATGGCATCGGAGATAGCAGTAGCAGTAGCAGTAACAACAATGATGACGACGATGCAACTTCAAATACTGATGAGGAGTCAAACAACTAATATCAAGAAATCATTTTTTCTATTTATAGGGTTGATTCCGTGATTGGACCTACCCTTTATTATTATTAAATCTTTTTGTTTATACCCGCCGCTTAAATTCTTGTAAACGTGAACACCTTTCTTATATGCATAAGCCATTTCCATTTAGTTTGTATGATGTCGAGTCGGGCAAATTACAAAGTTATCATGCCTTTGATTTGTTGTACATATTGACTAATGTTTTTAATAAGAAGAACAGAATCTGGAACAGAAGCAGGATGTCAACCAATGTGTGCACGTTGTGGAGATAACGCCTGTCGTTCCCCTACTCTTCATCGCTTCCACATTTAGCGCTTTTATAGGTTTTGAATTTCTGTAATTTATGCCATTATCAAATACTTTACTGATTTATAAGATTTAGAATATTGCCATCGGGATCTTTAAACCATACAACCTTCATACTACCATCAATATGTATATCCCCGTTTAATGTAGTATTGGGTATATCATAATGTTCAAATCTGACTCCTTTATTCTTAAGATCTGAGACAATATTTTCAATATCATCTCCTACTGCCCAAGTAACACATGTCGATTTATTAGTTCCGGCAAATTCAGATCTATATACAACAATTGACGAATTGCCACTTTTATATACTATCACCTCGTCTTCAAACGTATCTATTCTTTTTAAACCCAGAGTATTTTCATAAAAGTTTTTTGCAATTTTCAAATCTTTTACAGCGATATTTGCTGAAGATGTCTTCTCACCTAACATATCTGATTTACTCCTTGATATAACAAAAATCCTGTAATTTGGCTTACTGGGAATGACATTCTTTCATTTATTTTTTCTGAATTTATTTCTGAACCAAACATAACAGTTATGAAAATACATCGTATAAAAGTAAATAAGGGAATAAAAGTATATCCGATTATTCAGATTCCATAAATGAGATCAAAATAGTTAGGTTCCACTCTTATCCAAATGATTTCCTCACAACAGGTTGGGTCTCCAATGAATTTGCATTGATGTTGACATTTCTGTTTATCGCTATTTGGTTAGCATAGGTGCAGCAAAATTTTTTGGATGACTCTATACTGGAGTGGCTTTCTGCAACAGTCTTGTTCGGAATTTTACTTAGTGTACGAGTCGGATTATTCTGATAAGTCAAGTTTGAATCATTCGATAAAATTGGGCAAAGGTAAGAAATGTCTAACTATTGGCCACACCACCAACATAGATTGGAACTGATCCAATAATTACTGATAAAACTATTGATTTCATTAATATGATATTAGGTAACATCATTTGATAGATTCAAAGCATCTCTCTACATAATGGGCATATAAGTTCTGATTTTAAGGATCGGAGAAACCTCCTTTCTAAAAGTTCGTGGTTATAAATTTTCTCTCAAATCCGCCAAGTCAGTAAATATGAAAGGTTACTTGATCTTTAACCATTGTTACACTAGATGTCCGCACTTGGATTTGATTTAAATACTATGTTTTTCGATAAATCATAATGATTAAAATAAATACTAGAATGCTCCAGAGCATTTTTTTGATAACAGTATCTGTATCTATGATCGCAGCAATCAATTTGAATCAGGTCTTTGCTCAAAATCCATCAAATCCAGATTTGAATGTCTTAAAGGGTTCTATTACTAGTACATCAAATAATGGGAATACTACAGAACCTGCTTGGATATTGGGAGGAGTGTACAAATTCACTGATTTCAATTCTTCATCTCCAGCTTTGAATACCACATTTTATATGACTAAGATTGATGGATCAGCTGAGCATACTCATTCAATATATGATTTGAAACTAACGGGAGACCCGGTTGTTGATAGTAATTCAAACTCTACAATCTTTAACGGAACTACTACAGTGACATTAAAAGATGGACCCGTTGCAAATGTGCCGACTCAAATAAGCCTGCTGGATAACAGTGCAATAGTGATTAGTGTTGATGGCAACATGACTAATGATCACTTTGGATCTACACCCATCTACGGAACTCAACACCTTATCTGTGTAGAAATTCCAGATCTTTGCAGCTAAATAACGACTACAATTCATTCTTATTTTTTGTCACTGAATAACGGATATTCTTATCAAATCTTGATATTTGTATGGGTCAAACTAATGTGTTATTTACATACTAATACGAGGACTAGTCTCTAGTCTCATTTCCGAGACCTTTCCTATGAATTCATTGGAAAACGAACAAAAAGGTTGAATTTCAGTAATAGAATTCTCTCAAGTTTTTGTCATATTCTAGATATGTCTTTAAACTACAAAGCATTTGTGTCCAACCTTGACAATTACTATAGGATTCGTCCAGTGAAGCTTGATCGGTACTTGTCCATCCTGACTCTGAAATTTTTATCAATGTAGAGTCTTCTCCTATACTTTCAAAAGTGATCTCAACTCTCAATCTGTTAGTTTCTACTGCACTGGCCCACTCAAATTCTATCTTTTGGTTTTTTATTGATCGAATAACATAGATTGGGAAAGATCCCGGATAGTCATGAAAATCCCACATTACTTCATTTCCTTCGTCTAAGGATCCACTAGAACCACCAGTAGTGAAATATTTACTTAGTTTCTTTGGATTATAAACGGCGTCAAAGACTTCATCAATTGGTTTTTTTATTTTTGCCTGTACGGTGAATTTTAAAACCATACTTATACACTCTTATAAGGTTATTAGTAGTAAATGTTATATAAATATAACATGTACACTGAGAGTGAGTATGATCACATTCTAAAGGCACTAGGTAATTCTACTCGACGTGCAATCCTGGATTCGATCAAGGATAATCCAAAGACCACATCTCAGCTGTGTAGTTTATTAAGTGAACTTGATCGGTGTACCGTAATGCAGCATTTAGACGTGTTAGAAAAAGCCGACCTGATTATCATTAAACATCAGGGAAAGCATAGATGGAATTACATTAATCTTCTTCCAATAAAAGAAATTCATGACCGGTGGATACGCAAATATTCATTCGAGGCTCTAGATGTACTTTCCAAAATGAAAAAAGATTTGGAATAACTCCAAGAAACAATATGAAAATTTTTGGGTTATTATGCAAACTTTATGAATTCGAGTGCCTCTCGTTTCACACAAGTCCAAAATGCTGTTGTTACAACTTCAATGCTTCATTTACTAATAGCCTAAGATCGGAAAACCGAATAGGTTTTTGAATCAGACCTGTCAATTCTTGCATCCTTGTATTCAGGTTGGTTCTCTAAATCCTTAGTTTCGAATGCTGTCATTAAGAATATCTTTACATTCGTATTCAATTCTCTTATTTTTCTTGCGAGTTGCAAACCAGATAGACTAGGCATTCTTAAATCAGTAATGATTAGAGAGTGTTTATCTGGCGTCTGTTTAAAATATTCTAAAGCTAAAGTGGGATCGGTAAACGAAAAAGCAATATGACCCTCCTGGTCTAAAAATGTCTTGAACAATGTAGCCAGCTCACCTTCATCATCTACTACCATAATCGAGCAAGCAGATGGCATCATGAATTTATTTTTCCCAAGATTATTTAACCTTATCTAATAGCAAAAGCAATCATTTACGGATACGAAACGCGACGGTGTTGACCAGATTCATGAAGATAAAGTCATAATTTACGATGTGGAAAGAATTTGTAAATCGAATGCTTCAACTAAACTAGGATGAATCTGTGAATGAACTATGGTCATTATCTCTGTAGGTGCAGCTCTATTTTCAATTGAATTTATAAGATTTGCAATTCCATTTTCAAGATTGCTACTTAGATTGGAGGAATCATTTTTTGATGTTATTATTGGCTGTAATTCCTCATTAAATATATCGAGCAGTTTATGTGCAGACCCATTTGCGCTTTGATAGTTTGCCATGTTTTTTATGTGTTCATTGTTACCTTCATCTTGAGAATTCCTATTAGACATATTCATCATGCTGTGATCCATTGTGCTAGAGTTATTGTTATTCATTGCCATGTTAGTCATGTCTGTCATGTCAAAATTGACGGCAAAAGCGTCTCCATAATTTCTAAGTACGCTATCTAACAATTCGGCAAACCTTATTGGATGAATAAATCCATCATTGCCACTATTGGTACCCTGGTTCCCACTAATTAAATTAGAAAAAAATCCTGTCACTACATTCATAAAGTTGGATTCCTCGGATTGTTTTAAAGTTGCAGTATTTGAAATAATCTTTTCGATGTTATTGTTAATATTTTTAGTTATTTCATCCACTCTTTGAAGTGCTTTTTGCTTTTCTACAGCAGTCGTGTTCATACTACCGTTTGCATACAAAGATGTAAGATTTCTTAACTCTCCTACCGCTACTTTAAGATCATCACCAACTTGTTTATCTTGTTTCACGATTTCGACTAACAGGTCCCAATAAAAGATGCTGTTTGCTTCGTTTGCATGTTTTAGTGCCATTGTCGTATCATTGGCTATCAGATTACCTTTGACCAGATTTGATTCCGTTTGAAATTGATCCATAGATGCAATTAATTTAGCGTAATTATTCGATGGGAAGTTGTGAGCAAAAGCTAATTGATGAGTAGACGCTTTGGCATCCAAATTAATACAAATAATTACAACCGTAATAGATAATACGCATAATAATCGAAAAGAAGTAAGTGTAAATTTCTTCTTCACATGACTAAATATAGGTCGAATCTTATAATAATACTTCGATTAACAATATATTTATATTCAATATAGTTTGATTGTATGTTGGATTCTTTACCTTCATCATACAGACCAAATTGTTTCATCCAATTTCCTAAAATTCGCAATAAATTATATGTCTAGTCAAATTATGATGGTTGCTGGTTATGGTTAATGATGATGAGAGATAATCCTTACCAACAATGCTGATATTCTCCAATTAGCATTCGACCTTATTATTTTATAATGTGTTATCTAACAACTACAAGTAAACATTATTGCGATAAGAACATTTTCAAGTGTTTCAATACGTAATATCATTCAAATAATCTTATTTCAACCAATTGATAGATGAAGGACATTATCTCAAATTCTTGTTCAAGTGGCTTGTTCACGGAAGAATCTTTTAGCGAATTTAACTAGAGTAAATTATTGCTATGAAGGATGACACGTTTTGGGGCTTATTTGTTGTTTTTTCCGGGTATAAATGTATAAATGCGTTGACTAGTTTGCCAATTAGTGAACATACTGGAAAATCTAAACCTGAATTACCAAATTACTATTATTATTATTCCATTTTTCAGAAAGGGCAAATTGTGAGTCGTTGATAGCAGATGATCCTAATTCTGGACATTGTGCAATAACAGAATCCAAGTTTCGAAGTTCTTTCTGAACTTCATTTGACAGATTTCCTTGGTTCAATGATCTAAGGAATTCTTCTTTTCCGCCTTCCATGATATAGATTTGGTTCGATATTTCGTTGACTTTAATTTTGCACAAATCGAGATATGCAGAAGGTGCAATAAATCCTATTATTACTGCGGTTCCAATTATGATAGGAACAGAAAGTATCAATGCCAATTTCTGGAACTTTTCCATTAGATTATGGGTACTTCATACGATTGTTAAATAATTTATCTATTTAATTAATGGCTATAATACTAGTGTCCAAATCTTGATTTAAGAGGCTATAAAATAACTGTGATATTCATACGTTTGCTCGGGTTAATATGGAAATCGTTGCTTTCTACTTAGCAAAAAAATTAAGGATTGTCATAGCAGATCGCATAACTTTGTACGGATAGTGAAGAATCTGAGTTCGAATCTGATTCAATCGTAGTTGTAAACGATGACACGCTATCGGGAATGGCCGAGATAGCAATCACATTTCCTTCAATTATTTTGTATATGTAACCGCCACCTAGAATAGAATCGTTGCTATGACATGAGGCCGTTGATGAATAAGGACTACCGCCTGAATTTGTTGTTTGACCATGAATGATATAGGTTTTCCCTTCTAATGATGAATCTGAGGATGATGAATCTGAGGATGATGAATCTGAGGATGATGAATCTGAGGATGATGCGGGATTAGTTACTACTACGTTATTAGTACTGTCTTGAGTATTGGTTATATCGGTTGAGCCTATTCTACATTCAGTACCTATCGTATTCTTGGCCTCTGTTTGACATCCATCTCCGCCCATGTTCTTGGCCCCTGCATTCTTGGCCTCTGTTTGACATCCATCTCCGCCCATGTTCTTGGCCCCTGCATTCTTGGCCTCTGTTTGACATCCAGCTCCGCCTGATTGTTGAATATTGTTGCGGTCTTCTTGACCTAGCTGACCTCCTTGACCTAGCTGACCTCCTTGACCTAGCTGACCTCCTTGACCTAGCTGACCTCCTTGACCTAGCTGACCTCCTTGACCTCCAAACTGGAAGTGTTCTCTTTGTGCAAAAATTTCCTCAATATGACTCAAGTTAACAGGGACTATGAGTATTACTGTTATCAATCCATATGTAAGTAACATTTTTCTTAAAAGTTGCATATTTTTTAGAAGTTAAATGAGGGTAATATAGATTTAGTTAAATTGGAATACTTTGTTACATGTTCTTGTTACTTGAACCAGAAATAAAAATTGTTAATGAGTTATTTTGAAATCCGCAGATACAACTAACATTTTTAAAAAAGGCATTTTCTGTTGCAATGGCTGTAGGACATCAATGGGGTGGTGTTGTCGATATTTCATCACCGTTGTCTGTATAAAGCGAAGTTTGACTTTGGTTGGTCATATCACAATATTCACATGTATGATCCACTACTACGCCTGCCAGCCTGATTGCTAATAAATGTGTAAATAATTCTCCAGTCAACTTTGCAAATTCATCAGGATCTTCGTCTCTAGTCCTATTTCGAAATTCAAGCCACTTTTCAATCTTATCTAAATATTCAACAGGCTTTTTCTCTCCCTTCAAGTCTATGTCCTCGTACTGAAGGGATAAATTTCCGTCCAGTAGATTTGTAATGTATTCATTTACATATCTGAATTTATAATCTGATTCCATTGTAATACTCCTTGTTTAAATAACTATATTACTGTAATCAATTTTTGATAATTTGCCAAATTATGGCTCTCAAAGATATTCAGGATATTTTAGCGAAACCATGTTTTTTTACTAAGATATCAGTACAAGGTAAGAATATTATTTGATGCTGTGTGGATTTATCTATGACAACCTCATAACAAGATGATGAATTCTATTGAAGCTCCGTCTGACGATCCTTGGAAAGTGCAGAATACCATTTATCACATCACAATAATGATGGTCTCAATACGATGACATCGTAAATTGATAAAGGCAAGAAGGAAAGATCTTTTCCTTCTTTTGAGATAATTAGTAAGAAATACTATTTTGAGATCAAGAAACGAGATTTAATTAGAAATTATCGTATTTAAAAAAAATTATTATTTCTAGAACAGTAAAATGTTATGAACAATCTTGCATTAGCTTATTTAAATTGACAACTATAATATCTATTAGATGTATAATCTGAAGTTAATATTTTTCCTTAGTATTGTTTTCTGCTTAGGTCTAGTTACTGTAACATATGATCAATTTAAAAGTGTGCATGCTTCTGTGTTATCAAATATCACACATGAAATACAATCCAATTATACTAAATATAGTGACACTCGATTGGGAGTTGGTTTCGAATATCCTTCCGGTTGGCAACTAAACGACAAAATCAACAGATTTGCCAAGAATTCGGATGTAACAGTATATAATAATAGTAACTCTTTTAGTATAATGAAATCTCAGTCAAACTCGGACACAATATTGGTCGATAAGCTCGGTGGCCCTAGGGAAATTGTAGATATCATTCTACCCTCTGAAGAACGAATAATTGGGCAAATTGAAGAAAATAAGTACATGATTGATGGTATTGAAGCAGTTTCTGTTCTAACTGCACTCGAGGGAATTGAAAACGTCCCGGATAAAGGATTTGAACGTTTCCTTTTGGTTAATGATGGTACCTTGTATATTTTTACATATCAGGATACTGTAGAAAAATTTGATACTAAAGAAAGTCAAGATACTTTAAATCATATTATTAACTCGATAAGATTTTTGAATCCCGAGCAAAATGGTGATATTGAGAATGAAGATCAAAACGAAACTGATGAAGATGATGATGATAACTGAGAAAGCATTGATCATGAGTTAGATAACTATAACATAGGAACAATGTTAATTATAATTAAGATGCACTAAAATGGAAGATAGGATATTCAGTACGTTTATTGATATAGATCTCATTTAGCTCTTATCTATGTTCAACATAAGTTGATGTTAGTGACCATAATATTAATCTAAACTGAGAAAAGGGCAAAGGCATCAATAAGTGTCTCGTTAACCCTTCGTGCTTTTGTTTAATCAACATCATTGTCACAAGTGACATTTAGTTGAAAATACTTATCACATGAATGTAGCCTTTGCTCCTTTTCTCTTTGGGTGGTATTCATCCGTTTTGATGATTCTACCCTGTGGTGGTAGGAATAGTTATATGAACGAAGATCTATTTAATGATTTCCAATAATATCCATTTTTATTACGGTTATTCCATTCTATAACATTACCCAGCTAAAACTTTATTGTTGATCCAGAATAGGTGCATAATTATATAGCATCAAAGATCTGTTTTTTTTGACATCATGAAAAACATGTATCGTCAGTGATTAATTTTTCTTTAAAGCAAATTAACCCCCAATACAAATTACCTTGCATAATTATTCAAAATGATATATACTGGACTGTACTTGGTGTTGGTGAGATATTATTGGAAGCTATTATTCTTCCAAATCTGCATTAAGAAAAAGATCCACGTAATAGTCATGATGATAAATAAAAAGGCAGGTAAAGAAAGGATAGCTATGGACGAACTATTGACCTTTACACCAAAAGACGAAGATTTGTTATTGCTCTGTTCCTCTATACTGTAGGGCTTGCTAGAGATTGGGTCTAGCAATTTTTCTACTGGTGCATACTGATCTGTTATTATTGGAACATCATTCTTATCAATCAGATTGTTTTCTAGTACATAGTCTTGATAATCTATTTCCTCTATAACTTTGGAAGTAGATTCCTGCAGGTTAGCTATTTCGAATTTGTCCGATATATCGTACTCATCGATCTGTCCTCCCTTTACTGAAGCTAGTATTATATTCTGAAGGGATTTTGAGTGATCGGTTAAAAAAACAAAAACTTTTGGAAAAACTTGTAAAAATGTCTTTAGGTTTGCTCTGTACAAATCAGAGGTTGCTTGGGCATTACTGGGTGAACCAATGTGATTCGATATCACCACACCGCCGTTTGACAATTTATCGGATAATAACTTGTAGAATTCTACCGTCATCAAATGAAAGGGAACATAGCTCTTTGAGAATGCATCAAGTACTATCATATCATAACTTCCCGTGTATTTATTCAAGAATTCTCTGGCATCTTGTACGTAGATATTTAGTTTGGGATTGGATTCATCTAAAAAGAAGTATTCTTTGGCAACTTCAACTACTTTAGGATCTATCTCAACTACATCGACTGCTATATTGGGATAATTTTGGAGAAAGTATTTTGGACCAGAAAAGCCTCCCCCTCCAATGAATAAAACCTTTGTAATATTTTCTTTTAATATCAATCCCAATGGAAAAAATTTAGTATACTTGCTTTCAAGAGTATTCGGGTCTGATCTATCCATTATACTGTGAGGGTAACCATTTAAGAATAATACTCTATTATTTATTGAGTTATAATTATCTATTACATCTAAATGGCTATACAGTGTTTCTGTTTCATAAATTACCATACCTGGGTGGAAATGCAAATTTCTAAAATCTAGCGATATCGTATTTACATCATCAAAAAATATCGATATACTTACAATTACCAAGAGAATCAATGCAATTGCTTTTACAAAATTTCTTAATTTGATAGTTGATGTTACTACTAATAATATTCCCATGCCATATAGGACATGATTGATTTGGACAAACGGAATTAGTATGAAAACTGTTACGAATGTACCCACTATGCTTCCTATCGTTGAAACTGAATACAGATTTCCAGAGGTATTTCCTAGTCTATCTAAAGATTTGGTGGCTAGTTTTACTGCATATGGAGAAACCATACCAAGTAAAAGAGTTGGGATTATGATTAGAATGAATGTAGCAACTAGCGAATTAAGATTGCTTGCATAACTATCAAGATTAGGGTCTGTCAATGTATTTGTTATCCCAATAGTAAAGTCAATGATTATAGCTGAAATCATTGGAATAAATAGGATATACAGCCCAGCTGAGAATAGGATAGAGCAAAATTTCTCAAAATTCGGATTTTTGTCAGCTAATCTGCCTCCAAGATGATACCCGCCACTAAGTCCAACCAAAACAACTCCAATTAAACTTCCCCAGGTGTAAATTGTGCTTCCAAAAATGGGAATAAGTAACCTGCTAACAGAAAACTCCAAAGACATTGTTACAAGACCTGCAACTAATACAAGTAGTGAAAGTATTGTAAATGCTCGTGAAGGACCATTAAGTATCAATATTGGTTACATTATTTTCTGTCAGTACTCTATTTATCTTGTCTTGTTTCATGACTTTTGCATTAAATCATATGATGTTTCATACGTGATCGTTCATTTTCTCAATCAATTGGACAAATAATATATGCAATGTTAATTTTCTATTTGTATTACTTGATAATTTCAATGATTGGAAGACCCTTTAACATGCATTCAAGTCGATAATAGTAAGATGCAGTTATCAACATCATTTCAATCCAAACTAAATTTACGATCTTTTTTGATATTGATAAAATTAATTCTTAGACATACCCACTATCTTTCTGTTGCAGATATTTTATATATTCGACCATCAAAGTATGTTAATATATACAAACTTCCATCCGTTCCTGTTTCGATATCTGTAATTCTTCCTTCAAAATTCTTTGCAAAAATGATTTTCTCTAGTTCATTCTTATTATCAGCTACTAAATCCTGCAATCCTTTTTCTTTCTCACTTGTAAATATGCTCTTCTGCAGATCGATCCCTGTCCTATTTGAATTTACTTTAAATAGATATACATTACCATTATTGATATCTCCTACAAATATATTATTTTCTAGATCATTACCAAGGTGTGAAGATTCTAAAAATTCGATATCTGTAACACCAACGGGAACTCGCCAACTAAACTCAGGATCAGAATAGTGGGACCCATTCAATAAAACCAAATCGGAAAGTAGCGTATTGTTACTTCTACCGAATGGACCCATTATCTTATTCCATCCACTGTTAGAGCCTGGTTGGACAAGGTTGATTTCATCATAATTACTTTCGCCATTTTCAGTATCCCATAATTTTCCAGTTAATGGATCTGTGTCTAATCCGAAACCATTTCTTATTCCATAAGAATAATATAGTTTCATTGAATGAAGGGTGGTATTGTTATCATAATAGGAGTAAAATGGATTATCATTGGGGATAATTGATTCGGATAAAGGATTGATTCGTATGATAACGGATGAATTATTAGGCGCAGAAATAGATTTATCTTTTCCGCCTGGATAGTTCTGTAAAGTATTATTTATGGTAACCAGGTCTCCTATTATTATGTACAAATTTCCTTGTTTGTCAAGATGCATTTTTCCCCCATTATGAAAAGGATCGGGTCCGCTTGGTAGATCGAGCAAAAGAGTGGGATTTGATAAATTTCCATTGCCAGACCCATTCCAATTGTATTCATAAACTCTGTTGTGGGTAGTTTCACTCAAACGCTGATTAGTATTATTATAGATACTAGAAGGTACAATCGTTTTTTCTGTAACATACAGGTATATTTTAAATGTAGAATCATTGGTATGTGGAGTTCTAAGGGATGAGGATGTATTTATTAAACTGTTTGCAGATGTTGGGAATTTATGATTATCATTATCGAATTGAATTTTTTCGAGGACTTTGGACTTGTCAAGTGCAGCAATGCCCAACAAACCTCGTTCTTTCTCATTTGAGATATTCTCTACAGTATAAATAGGATCTTTTTGCAGGACCCCATTTGATATCAGGCGAACATTTCCTCGATCCTTTTCTAATACTAATATGGAATTGTTACCTACAAAAGTCATACTTGTTGGAAGTGATAAACCTTTTGCGATCAAATCTATGCTAATTCTGTCTTGATAATTGGGGTTAATTTCTATTGACTTCTCGCTTTGGAAAGGCATCGTGAACAAATTGGTAATATCCGAATGATCCACGTATTTAAAACCAATCCACATTAGAACTATCAAAACTGCTGATAATATGACTAGTCTCTTCATTCAATCACCTCATTAAATTACTAGCTAACTTGGTGTGTTCGTTTTTTGTATGTTTGTGTGTACTAAAATATTTTGGTTTTTAATTGGTCTGGAGCGCATCAATAGGCCAGTTTATAATAAATATTAGATAGACATGATGGTCTCAATACGTTAGTTGCAATACTGCATGCATACTATAGGCAAATTATTTTGTGATTATCATATTATTTCTCTCTGTCTCTATGTCTCTCTGTGATCAGTCTAAATGGGATAGAGCTCTTTTCTATAACTTTGATTATTTCGTCGGCGACGATAACTGGGTGAGGTGCTCTATTCATTGCATTAAAGTAAAATGTTAAGAATCTATTTATCGTATCTTTGTAAAATGATGAAGATGACGAAGAAATGTCATTTAACTCCACATTGATTGATGATTTATCCATTGGATTTCCGCTCATGCCCATCTCATACTTATTTGCGGGTATAACTAAATCTTTTACAAACTCTGTTCTTATCACTCCGGGTTCAATTAGTATTGCCTTGATCCCAAGGGGTTCCAATTCGTATGACAAGGATTCAGTTATTCTTTCAACTGCGAATTTTGTACCTGAATAAACAGATTGAGAAGGTATTCCCGCCAATCCCGACATAGAACTAACGTTGATTATTATACCACTTTTTTGTTGCCTCATGGTTGGAAGAACATTTCGAATTACTCTCATAACATCAAAAACATTAGTCTCAAATTGTTTTTTTAAAATCTAAAATTGTAAAGTCTTCCAAGGCTCCAAAGAGTCCATATCCTGCGTTATTAACTAGGATATCAATTCGACCATACTCATTGACCATTTTCTGAATCGCATTGCTAACCGAATTATCATTGTGCACGTTCATTTCAAATACTTTTATTGGCAGGTTTTCTTCTCGAGCGATCGTTTCTAAATGTACAGACTTTTGAGTGTCTCTCATGGTAACACATGTCTTGATACCTTTGCGCGCAAGGGCTAATGATGTCTCAAATCCAATACCAGTGGAACTTCCTGTTACAACTGCTACCGCTTTTTCGATCTTTTGACATAACACAATCAGGTTATAAACATGAGTTAATAATTTTACTACTTTATAGTCTCCAATCCCTGATGTAATCGCATTGTTGTTTATAAAAAAGTTGTACCATTTCATGATACATTAAAGATCTTGATTAATGTATCTTAAAGTGTGTGCATGTGTCGTGCCCTAGTTATTTTTTTTGCAAGCATATAAAATATTGAAAATGATTAATACAATATGCACAATTAAGTTTCCCAAATTTTTGGTCGATATTTTGAGTAAACAGGGACATAAGATTAATCATAACCATTTCACAAAAATTCTTTTCTTGGTAATTTTAATTGAGTAAAATTGTGAAAAAGCCTACTAACAAATTTAGATTGCTCAATTGACTGATGAGGAATTAATCTACTATGGAAGGTTTTAGTTCTTCTATTTTTCTTGTAATTAGCACAGAATCGTACCAGTGTAGTTCTTTATATCCCACAGTATTAAATTCCTTATTCTTTAACAAAAATGCATGGATTTACTTGGGGATCTCCATTTTCCAACAAGTTTGCCACCACTATTGGATTAATAACTTCTAATGGACCTTATCATGACAATATAATGGCGTGTGAGTGGACTCATCATCTATCTTATTTTCCGGGACTAGTAGCAGTTTCATTGGGTCCTACCAAAGCAACGGTAAAAAATATACAAACTTCTTAGGAGTTTGGAGTAAATTTGTGCTCTACAAGTCAGTCAATTTTATCCAGTGTATCAGGTGGATATAGCGGAAGAAAGTATGATAAAATTTCTGCTCTAAAGGAGTTAGGAGTTAAATTTTATAAAGCAAAGACAATTGATGCATTAATGGTGAAAGAAGCCTCGCTAAATGTAGAGTGCAAACTGTTTAATGAAATAACGTTCGGTGATCATATAATGTTAATTGGTGAGGTACTGGATGCAACTAGCAATCCAGAAAAACAATCACTAATTTATCACAATGGGAGATACTGGCCATTAAAGGACGTGGTTAAACCTACTCAGGGGGAACGTGAAAGGATACAAAACACTTTGGAAAAACATAGGAAGAACAATCCCCAAAATATAGATGATTAAGATATGACCGAATTTGATATTGCCCACTTATCCTCTTCCAGTAGATATTCTATTCTCACCTCCTTGGTAGTGCCTCGACCTATTGCATTCGTGACTACTATAAATGAGAATAATGTAGTTAATGCGGCACCGTTTTCATACTTTAATTTAATGGGAAATGATCCCCCAATAGTAGCTCTTGGGATTGGAAAAGATGAATCTCGTAAATATGGTTTAAAAGATACTGGGTATAACATTCAAAAAACAAGAGAATTTGTAATAAATATAGTAAATGAGGATATAATAGAAAAGGTAAATCTTACATCAATCGACTTTCCTCCGGAAATGGATGAATCCGAGATCGCCGGGTTTACCAAGTTATCATCTGTAAGAGTCAGGCCACCCAGAATCAAAGAATCTGTTTCTAATTTTGAGTGTCGTCATTTAAGTACACTCGAGATAGGAAATGATCGAGTGGTAATAGGAGAAATAATTTATTTGCATATTGACGAGAAATATGTGACCTCACGAGAAAATGACCACTATGTTCTTACTGAGCTGATCAGGCCTGTGGGAAGGATGCACGGTAGAGATTTTTACACCCGTTCTACTGCAAGCCTTTTTAGATTTGCAAGACAGAGTTACAACGAATGGAAAAATAAACTAGATGAACAAAATTAATAAATGAAAATTTCTTAGTTTCTAATTCTTAAATAAAGTCTAATCTAGACTATATACTAGGAGAAGAATATGGCTGGAGAGAATTGGTACAAACTAGGACCTGTTGATGATTATAAGAAAACACCTCTTAAAGAAATCAAGATAAATAACAAACTAACAATCGCTCTCTCATTCCACAATGGACACTTCGGAGCTATTTCTAATACATGCAATCACGTAGGAGGTCCCCTGGGAAAGGGCAGGTTAGATGACGATGGTGATTACGTCGTATGTCCATGGCATAATTGGAAATTCCATAGAATTACTGGCTTTGGAGAACCTGGCTTTGAGGACGATCGAGTCCCTCAATATCGCCTTAAAATTGAGAATAATGAATTGTTTATAAATCTAAACCCAGTTACGACTAGGAACAAAAAACTACATTCACCTCATCCACTTTCCAGAAATAATACACGAAAGGAAGGGCCAATACGAGTTGTTGGAATTTCGACCACAGTTATGGATAAGGATAATCCCAGATATTCTACTTCTGAGAAATTACTTAGAATCGCCTTAGATCATGCAAAAAATGATTTAAAATGTGACACTTTGCTAATTCGATTAAATGAACTTCATTTTAGAAGCTGTGAGGGTTACTATTCTAAAAGTGCTAAAGCATGTACGTGGCCCTGCTCTATAACTCAAATGGATTCAAGTGATCAGCTGGATAGAGTGTATGAAGCGTTAGTACATTGGGCAGATGTTATCATGATCTCTACTCCCATAAGATGGGGAGCGGCCAGCTCCTTGTACTACAAAATGGCAGAGAGACTTAACTGTATTCAAAATCAAATAACGATTCAGAATAAAATACTAATTAAGAATAAGGTAGCGTCTTTTATCATAACTGGTGGACAGGATAACGTTCAAGACGTTGCTGGGCACATGTTAGGTTTCTTTGCAGAACTTGGATTCTTGTTTCCACCTTTTCCTTTCATTGCACACTCTAGGGGTTGGTCAGCTGAAGATATGGAAAACAATATGATTGACGTGGAAAATAGCAGCGACTTAAAAGACGGTGCCAAGGATTTGGTCCGAAGATGTGTAGAAATGGCTGAAATTCTAGTAGTAACTGATATTTTCAAACGAAGAGTAGTGCTTTCAGGAAGGAAGGCGAGAAAAATAGAAATGAGAGAAAAAAAATAATTTGAACCCTTTAGTGGAATTAATATGTTGCACTTGCATTATCACCAAATAATTCTATTTACAAGGTTGTGGGCCTTCCACATGGATAAAATGTAAAGGCCTAGTAGTAGAGGTATAGATTTTGAATTGATATCTGAAATAGGATTTTCTATTTGTACAATTCAGATATTGAATATATGTACCTCGATATGCTCGTAACTTTTTTTATGTAAATATAGCATTAATTTCAGATAAACCTGGTGAGCTAGTTACGGTGGACTTGTGTGTTCTGCTCTCTGTTACTTTCGCGTTAGGACTCGAGTGTCTTTATTAAAAATCAACATAAGTATGAATAATATGGAATAAAAATAGGTCTTACTGTTGACCTATTGCATTATTTCCTTCATTTTCTTGGTTTTGGAAGTTAAAGTTGTTACCAGAACCTATCGAGTCACCACCAGATACTACTTGGCTGTTTTGTTCTGAAGATTGAGATTGAACAATTGCTTGTGATGCACTATTGCCGTCGCCATCATCATCTGAATCTTGAGCCAAAGCATTATTTCCTTCATTTTCTTGGTTTTGGAAGTTAAAGTTGTTACCAGAACCTATCGAGTCACCACCAGATACTACTTGGCTGTTCTGTATAGAACGCTGAACTTGAGCTATTATTTGTGATGCACGATTTCCATCATCATCATCATGATCGTTACCACCAGCAAAAACTGTATTGAAATTGTAGCCCGACCCTAATGGAGACAAGGTCATTGCGATAGTTAAAACCGTGATTATGGATATGATAGATATTTGTTTCTTATTCATACGGATCAATTTGGTAATTATTACCGAATAATAAACAATATAACTTGTATCAAAAATCCTTATGGTAAAATATTAGGTAATAAGATACTATAACAATCTGTCAATATTTATGATCGTAACATAACGTTAATTTTGTTTCCTGTTGATAGTACGGAAAGAAGATAATTGAATCAACATAGACTTGCAGAACTATTCCAATCTCTTTGTAATCTTGTCTCCTCTCTGTGTCATTTGTTTGGATGTTCAAACTACACATAGTTGGTCAGTGTAAGCTGATTCTTGTCAACATTTTTGAATTTGAGATTCTTGTTGTAGCTAATTCCCTTTAAACTAGGAAAATCAAATGTCATTCCATTTTCCCGAATTTTTTTTTCGAGATTTTGCATAAAATCAATTTCATAATTTCTGTCTATTCTCAAGTTATAATCATGTCGGATTGGGTCTGTGAAGTTATACAGTTTATTGTAGTTTGTAACAAATAGATCTGAATCTACATTTAACAACTTGAACACGATTTTCATTCTTTTCCAAATATCAAATCTAATTCTTAAAAAAGCTCCAAATACATTTTTAACACCTGCAGCCCGGCAATTAGTGATAATTGTGTTGATATTTTCAAAAGAGTCAGTAATTAACGGAACTATTGGATCGATATTTACAGCACATCGTACTCCTCTATTAGCAAAGTTTCTTATAATTTTAAACATGATGGATGCAGGAGGAGTTCCGGGCTCCAAGCAACGTCTAATGTTTTCATTGCAGGTTGTGATGGACCACACTATAAAACAATTATCTTTATACCGTTCATGAAGTTCCAAATCCCTATATATTAATGATGATTTTGTAAACACATAGTAAGGAATATTGTACTTCTGTAGTATGTTGACGCATTTCCTGGTCAACTCAAACTTTAATTCTGCCGGTTGGTAAGAATCGGTTGCTGACGATATCATGACAGGTTCGATAGTTCCTGATCTCCACTTCCTTATTTCATTTTCCAGCAATTCTGGTGCGTTACTCTTGGCATATATTTTATCATAAAACTCAGGAGACCATTCATAAGTAGCATAACAGTATCCACATCGATGCTGACACCCTTGATAGACATTCAGAGTATGACCTCTATACTTTCCAAACGTAAAGGGATGGAGAATACTCTTGCTTGTCTTGTTATCGAATGTTGGCACGCTGTTTTTGTTATACCACATCTCCATAGTTTTATATGACTTGCATAATAGTTAAATCAATCTGAATACTCTGATAAGACTTGATTATAGTAATGCTGGTCTCAAAAGCATTTCTGTATTAAGATTTCAGTAAAAAGTCTACATGTTAGATGATTTTGATCAAAAATTAGGACAACTAAACTGGCTAAATTCATCATCGGGTGATCACCGGGGTGTGTGTGATGAATTTTAGTTGACATGTTTTTTAGCCATATTAATATATATTCTATGTGTACTTGTAATTTGTCCATGACCTATCCAGATGACCTGATGAGATCTATTTCGAACACTATTAATCATATTACACCCAGTATTGATGATGTTCCTACAAAAGATAGCCAACAAATTACTAATCAGCGAATCGATGAGACTAACGAGTATTTAGCTGAAATATCAAAAAAATTAGATATTATCATTGACATCCTAAGAGAGATAAAAAAAGACTGATGCAAATTTA
Source organism: Candidatus Nitrosocosmicus sp. FF01 (assembly GCF_047711275.1). Lineage (NCBI taxonomy): Archaea > Thermoproteati > Nitrososphaerota > Nitrososphaeria > Nitrososphaerales > Nitrososphaeraceae > Candidatus Nitrosocosmicus > Candidatus Nitrosocosmicus sp. FF01. The sequence continues at coordinate 719,120 of NZ_JBLNIG010000002.1, forward strand.
GTTAATTAATTTATTCACTCAGATTTATGATATAGTCTAAAACGCTAGTAGCCGAGGATATTTATTTTCTCTTTTATAATTGTTATATTCCTTATTAAATTAGTTTATAACAATATTTTATTATGGTGGGTCCTGGCAGTTCTAAGAAAGCCATTTATGCTGCTTTATTTGGTAATTTAGGAATTGCGATATCAAAACTAATAGCCGCATTATTTACGGGAAGTGCTTCTATGTGGGCTGAAACCTATCTCTCTTTTTCAGATACCTTCAATCAAGTTTTGCTTCTGGTTGGTATAAGAACAAGTAAAAAACATGTTACGGAAAGACACCCTTTTGGTTACGGGGAAGAACAGTTCTTTTGGTCTTTCATCGTTGCTACTCTTATATTTGGTATTTCGGGCATTTTGTCTTTGGAGCAAGGATTAGGTTCGATTTTGGGGAGCGAATCTCATAGATTCGAAAATGTGTCGATAAGTTATCTAATCTCGGCAATATCTTTGTATTCGAAGCTAATGCATTACGAATTGCTCTTGGATTATTTGAGGATGCAATAGAAGACAAGGGTGAAAAATTTGGCATTATTGCCATAATCAAGGAATTTAAAGAAAACAAAGATACCGTAATTTTGACTGTTATAGTAGAAGACTCTGCTGCACTTTTGGGAATTGTTATAGCGGCTGCTGCGTTATTTATTTCAGAAATTACTGGAAATCTTGTATATGATGCTATTGGTTCACTTTTGATTGGATTGATGCTAATGGCTTTTGCATTCTTTCTTGCCAGAGAAAATAAAGATTTACTCATAGGCGAATCCATGTCAAAAAGAGACAATCAGAAAATCTATCAAATCGTATCCCAAATACCTGAAGTGGCCAAGATAGTTTCAATTAGTTCTATGCAACTTGCACCCGAAGATGTACTAATATCTCTAGAAGTAAGCTTGGTCGATAATTTAGATACAGATACTATAGAATCAGTAATTGATAATATTGAAAATAAGGTTAAACAAGTTATACCTTATGCCGCATCTTCTAAGATTTACGTAGAACTTGAGCGAACTAAACAATCATGATTTTAAAAAAGAACACAAAGATAGTGATGAATTGGTATTCACAATTAGTTTGAATGATGATCCGAATAAGAATAGGAAGTTTGAAACGACATATCTTTGGGTATTAAGCCGTTTTGATCCTTTAGGCAATAAAAACCGCATATATACTATAATTATACCCCACTTTGGAATAGATTCAGAATTTAAAAATAAGGGGTGGTATCTAGCAATTTATGATAATATCAAAAATATATATACGTTACCCATGTTAAGAATATATAATATGACTAATAATAATGTAGAAGTAACAATTAATCCAATTTTTATCGGGATTATGAAGAATTTTAATTACTCAACAGCCGTGATGATTAGAGTAAATGATGAAATTCTTGATAAGCCGCCTGATTATTTGGTTGACTCGTCTTCCAATGATAATGCCTTTTGGGAAAAATGGTTTCTTTAGAAGTCAAATAAAATCTCCGTTGAATGATTCTGTTTCGATCAATAGATTTTTGCAATCGCCTGTAATCAAATCAAACCAGCTCACTTTTTCAATCATATATTATCAATGCATCAAGACGATACGAGATCAAAATACAGGTCCACGTAGTTCTGTAGCAAGTTCATCTTGTTGGATTACCATATGAAATACTCATCATTTTGAATCAATAAATTAAACTCTTTTTATAGTTAGGTTTCGAAAGTTAAGTGTCTACTATGAATAAAAAAGATGAGAAAGGAACAAACATTTGGTCTGAATGGTTAGATTTTAACCTCTCTAATATAACGGCTGCAGTTGTTGCCGACAAGCCGGGAGTTTTTAAGGTTCATGCTAATATGAAAATACTATATATCGGAAGTGGTACCAACTTGCAACAATCCTTGAAAGACTCATTGTCGGATCCTTGCATAAGTAAAGCCAGACGTTTTAGCTTTTTAGTTACAGATAATGCAGAACAAATAAAGGATCAGATAGTAAGGGAGTACCTTGATAGCCATGGAGGAAAATTACCATCATGCATGGAAAATAATTAATTAGTAAATCCTTTTTCATTTCGCTTATTCTTGATATTGTTTTATTCAACATCTACAACCCCTATTAACACTGTCGTGTACTCTTTCATAATAGTACAAGACATGACCAGCAATGTTCCAGATCAGTGATAGATGATGTGTAACAAAAAAATGATATTCCAGTGTTTAAAACATCATGAATTTCTGCAATGCTGTGTCTTGTCCAAAAAGAATATCATAAATTAATTTGATAATTATAGTACTGAAATGTTGAAATATCAAACAATTAAAAATATCATGTTTTATACAAATGTGATTGAAAACAATTAATTTCAGATCAAGCGTGTTAACAAATTTAAATCAATATATGCTTTCAACGTAATTATGGATCCATATACCACGTTTCAATTAAATCATAGAAGTCAAACACAAAAGAAATTAAAGATGGATCATTGGGATCCAGATCTCTCAGGTGTACATTCCAAAAAAAATCTCGAAAATGAATTGGTTGGAATTTCGGAAAGCCTTTCTATCTCACAATACAAGTTTTATGCTGAAAACAAAAAATCATTGTTGGTAGTATTACAAGGGATCGATGGTTCCGGAAAAGATGGTACTGTCAGTCACGTAATGAAAGCACTAAATCCACAAAATTGTTATATAAAATCCTTCAAGATTCCAAATGATGAAGCATTGTCTCATGATTATATTTGGCGAATTCATAAGGCAGTTCCTGCGAAAGGACAGATCTGCATTTTCAATCGCTCACATTATGAAGATATAACAGAACCCGTAGTAATGGGTGCCATTTCTTGAAATTTACTAAAACAAAGACACAGACAAATAAATGAATTCGAAAGATATTTATCAGAAAATAATATTTTTATCCTTAAATTATTTCTGTATATTAGTAAACAGGAACAGAAGAAGAGATTATTAACTAGAATACAGGATCCTAATAAACATTGGAAAATTTCGGAGTGACATAATAGGTCACAAGAACTATCAAAAATACATAGATGTTTATGGAGGCATATTCAATCACACAAACAAGAAGTGGGCTCCTTGGTTTATTATTCCAGCAAATGTCAAATATTTTCGTAACTGGGCTGTTTCAAAAATTTTGTTTAGGACTTTAGAGTCTATGAAGCATGAATACCCGAAAATAACCCTTGATCCACATAAATTCAATTTGAGCTAATGATTAAATCCAAAATTGAATTTGCAAACCGCCTGATTGTTTATGGTCCAAAGTGAATCTGAATTTAATAAGTGAACAATTTGGACTGGAACTGACAATCATAATACAAGGTCTGCTGCAAGAATTACTATATCCTCAAGGTTTTAGCATTAATCTTGATGTAAATTTTGATGAATTTTCTAAACAAAATACTGACTGATCTCTAAGAAGTTACTACCTAAAATATTTGAAATAAATTACTCAATGCATTCATGTCAAGGAAAATGCTGGATATACTTATTATCATCACTTTAAGAATTTGAGTATGGTCAAGGTTTCAGTTTATATCGGAACAAGTTTAGACGGATTTATTGCAAGAGAGAACGGTGATATAGGTTGGTTGGATGAAGCGAATAAGAATGTGACACCAGGAGAGGATTTCGGGTTTAATAATTTCATCGAGTCAGTCGACCTGATAGTTATGGGAAGAAAAACTTTCGAACAGGTTAAAGTTTTTGACAACTGGCCCTACATGGACAAAAGGTTAATTGTATTGACCACAAAAAACCTTCAAATCCCCGAAAAGCTGGAGAGATTTACAACTACTTCTAGTACATTTGTTCCTGAAAAATTGATCAGCGAATTATCGGACCAACATGTTGATCATATATATATAGATGGAGGCTTGGTGATACAAGAATTTTTATCAGCAGGATTAGTTGATGAAATCACTGTTACTATAGTACCAATTATCATTGGAAGAGGAAAATCTTTCAGCAAATTAGTATCAAAAGATTTACATCTGAATCATCTAAAAACAACAGTTTATGAATTTGGTTTTATACAAAACAAATACAGGATCACTAAACTAATAAAGGGTTAAGAATTTTTGAAATCACGTACTGTATAACTATTATACTTGTACTGTAAAAGGATTTCTACCATTTAAACAGGTATGATTTATCAAGGTCTCCAAAATACCTGTTGTTATAGGTAAACATCCATTGATGATTTAATTGTATAATATAGGGTGTTTATAACCGAATTACTTTTGGTAGTTGCTCTCCCTTTGGGATAAAATGTAAGGACAGTGAATTCACACATTCCCGAGTGTTTTTTTCTGTCAAATGTTCACCCAGGAATTCATGTCCTAGGTGTGCGCCACAATTTTTACATTCTATTTCTGTTCTTATTCCATCGGGATCAGGCACATGCCTCAGTGCATTTTGAAAGCTTTCATCAAAGCTTGGCCATCCGCATCCAGCGTCAAACTTGCTTTTGGATGAAAAGAGCGGACTATTACACCTTCGACAGATAAACGTTCCCTCTTCATAAAAATTGTCATACTTACCAATAAAAGGAGCTTCCGTTGATTTATTTATAATTATTTTTTCCTCCTCTGGTGTTAATCTATTATAACTCATATATTGTAAATATCTCGGTATTGGATTTAAAGACTATTGTGTTGTATTATTCAATGATGTAATAATGCGTAATCAACTATCTTGAGCGGATGACAAAAATAATTATCTCCTATAAATAATAGACCGTGGAGACAATACTGGATTATGATAAGTGTATTTTATCAATCTAACTTGTCATATAGTTTAAAATAAAAGTACGCAGTAGAAAAATCATGGGTTTAGAATCAATTAGTATTTCGGACGTAATTACTAAAGATGTTAAAGTAATTGATCAAGAACAAAATATTTTTGATACTTCAAAGGTTATGGTAGACAACAATATCGGTTCTGTTGTAGTTATTGATAACAATGACAGCAAGAATCCGGTAGGCATTGTTACTGAGAGAGACATTGTTAGAATAGTTAGCACATTCTCATTATCAGACTTGCAAGTTCCAATCAGAAAACTTATGAGTTATCCCTTAATTACACTCTCAAAAAATGCATCCGTTTTAGATGCCATGAAATTGATGCATGAGCGAAAGATAAAGAGAGTAATTATTTTGGAAGACAATAAACTTGCAGGTATCGTTTCTGACCATGATATATTTAATCTACTAATGAATAGCAAGGAATTGATTACTACTGTTATAGCAAGTGATTTTCCAATCCCTCAAAAAGATGTATACGAAGATTTTTCACGTTTTTGGTTTAGTAATTCCTATTATAAATAAATAGGGCAGTTCTTGTATACTTTGCTATCGATACACTATACCTTCTATTTGTTTTTGTCAGGATAATTTCACGATATCAAGTAAATTTCCTGTTGTTGAATTCATTTAATACTGCATCGTTCTCAACATCCCAAAAAGATAGACAGAGAAAAATTATGGTTCAATCTAGCAAGCATCGGTTTTAACATGATTTAAAGAATTTTCTTGGCTGGCTCATATTAAGAGTGTTAAAAACCGTGGTGTAAAAAATGAGATCAGTGTTATTCTGGGCTTATTCGTACAAGTGATCTACCCATATGGTGACCGTTAAATAAACTGACAAAAGCCTTTGGTGCTCTATCTAGTCCCCCAAAAATACTTTCCTTTAGCTTTATCTTATCATCGCTAATCCATTTTGACATCTTGTAATTAAATTCGTCTAATACATCGAGATGATCACTCCGGATAAAACCCTGGAGTCTTAATCTGTGTGAAACTGCCCATGAAAGGTTGGAAGGTCCGGGATGAATTGATCTTTCGATTTGACTGTCGGGTTTATCAGATTAGGTAGTGAAATGAGTATCGTCATTATATTGGGAGGTTGTTCCACATAATACTATCTTTCTAAAAATATTCATATTGTCAATTGCTGCTTCTAGATGTTCTCCCACCCAACGTTATAAAAATAAATATCGATCCCACTTGGGCAGACTCTTTTCAATTCAGAAGAAATATTGCCAATTCCTTTTTTTTATAATTTATGATGTGATCTATTCCAATTTCCTCTGCAAGATATCTTGCTTTCTCGTCGCTTCCACAGTTACCTATAACGCGACAGCCCTTTACCTTTGCTATTGGCATACAATAGATCCTACCCCTCCAGCCGCAGAAGATACAAAAACGGTTTCTTGACTTCCTCTGAGGTCTCGCCTATCTTAAACAGCCCAACATAAGCCGTAATACCTGTAATTCCAAGAATTCCTAGAAAATTTTGTGATGGAGCAGTTGAGGAATCGATTTTTGAAATAGCATTTTTTTCACTATTGATATCGTTGGATAGCCAATATTCTCTCCATCCAAAGTTTGCCTTCACATGATCTCCAACTTTGAAATTTGAACTTTTGGATTCTATTATTTGTCCTATGCACTCCCCCCATCAATTACTTTGTCCAGCTCTAAAGGTGATAATGCTTTACTTTTCCATTCACCATGTAAATTCTCAAAAAAGGGTCAACAGACATCCAGATATTTCTAACTAGAAACTCCCCTTCTTTTTTCACTTCTGGAATCTCTACCTCGACAATCTCAAAATCTTCTATATCTGCGTATCCAGATGGTCGATTCTTTAAATGGATTTCTTTACTCATCTTCTTTTCATTTGTCCATTTAAGAATCTCCTAATTCTTCCATGATCAAAAGAATTGCTCTATACAAATAGCACTCTATTCGTATAAAACCACTCCTATGAATGACTTAAGCATCACCACATACGAAAAGCTCTGTTCTAATTTGTCGATCTTATATAAGGAGGATGTGGTAAAGAGTTACTGAATTTCATTCAAAACAAGATTTTATAGCATTAATTTTTAGTAATAGTCTGAAAGCATCCTGTTTAAAGTATTGTGAAATGCTTGTCTTTCCTGGTCAGTCCTTTCACGATCAATTGACGTTTGCTTTTTTGTTTCTAGATTGGTTATGGCTTTATCAACTTCAGCTAATCCAATTAGTGCTTTATTTAATCGATTAGATAAGAAAAATATCGTAGAAAAAATATAGCTGATTTTGTCATTATCAAAGTCCAATTTTGTAGATGAAGGAAAAATATCATCCAGTCTTTTTCTCAAATCAGTGCCACATTGTTGTATGCATTTTGAATCGCCATTACAGTCTTGTAACTGTTGAGCCCAAGATACTAAACATTCTATTATCTCGGTCGAATATTTGCTCATAAATACACTGGGTACTTATAGTTTTTATACAGTGATTGATTTGAATGTCATCATTCGATCCTTTAAAATTGAAATGTTAATTTTGAGATAGATAGACTAGAAGTTATTGCCGATGAAAAGAAATCATCAAAGTAGATACAATTACCAAAGCGATTCACTGATTAGGATATTATTTTTGAAATTTTGATTGATCGAATAATCTATAATTATTCCATTTACTACTTTGTTGAATCTGCATCAAATCTTTTCATAAATTTATTTAGTGCCTCATCCTCTGAAACAGCAAATCTTAAAGCTTTGCCATCATAACTTTCCACTTTATATTGAGGAATACTGAAAATCTCTTTGTTTCCTATGCCTCGCTGAGTCAGGATTAGACCATTAGAAACTTCTTGAACCTCTCCAAGATCAAAATCGTTGCTACCTTTTGCTTCCTTCTTTATCACGTCATTCCAATCTATATTTGAACTCATGATAGATTTAGTATAACATTACTTAAATAGAATTGACAAAATAGTATCATAAATGGTAAAAAATAAGTTATTCTAATATATCAATTCTTTTGTAGAATGATATTTTTTACCCGTCTTGATTCTTTAGGTTTTTACGTGATTTGCTACTCTGAAAGAAATTTTCTTGTTGTTGTTGACCAAGGTTGCCTTATGGATGCTCTTTATGTAATAATACAATGTATACTTATATTTGAGCATAGGTTTCAAACTGAATCAATAGACAAGATCCATTGAATTTCTATCGGGGTCTATCGGATCTATTAAGATCTGATATGGTCTGGAATTTGATAGGCAAACAAATTATGATGGTGAAAAAATCTTAATTGACCAAGACCTTTGATCCAAAGATTGTATATTCTAGAGAGCTTAAGGATCAGTGTTATATAAACAGATATTATCTTGTGTTCCAGAGCTATATATGATTCCAATGGCTGTAATCTTAAATATATACACATTACAATAAACCATAGCTACGTTATCCTGTTATTCTGATTAAATAATATATGTAAATCTATCAGGATTATAAAAGATATTGTTTAAGCAAATACGTTATGGACAATAAATTACTTTCTATAATTTCTTTCGCTTCAATATTTATGATTCTAGTAACTACGTATGGGTGGATATCGACCGTCATTGCTCAAGGAGACTTGTCTACAAGTAATTCGTCATTGGGGACAAAAACACAATCAATAGGCAATAGTTCGTTAATTATTACACCTTGGAATACCGGAAATGATAGAAATAATGGTAATGCGTCTAGTATTGGTTAATTCCCTTGGTTTTCTGATATGATACTTTTTTTAAGTAATGTCTTGTAAATAAGCACTATATCTAAAAAAGTCTAGATTATTTAAACTATTATTGTTATGTTCCATTAAATGGATTGTACTGATGATATAAAAAATAGGTTTCGAGAATTTGAGAACGCTATGGAAGTTTGTCTACCCAAAGTGGATAAGAATTTGATAGTTGAGTTGCTTGGCGATCTAAAAGAAGACGATTACCCCGGTTATAATCTTCAAATAAAATTGAGAGAGGGATTTGATGAAGAGAATTTCAGAGAATCCATCTTACATGATTTGGGTGTTCTACCTGGTTTTCATAAAGATGAAAAGTATGGTGGTCATGCAGCAGTAGAACATAGAGTTAACTTCAAGACACTCTCTTACTTGAGCAATATGGATGATGTTGAATTCATACATGGCTCTAGAGCAGGAGGTGGACGAGCCTCCATAGGACCACGATTAGAAAGAGACGAAAATGATAAAATCTATGGCCCACCAGGAAGCAAAGCCTAACATGGATTTGGTATTCTAAGAAAATTACAAGTTCGTTCTAACGGGGATTATGCAAGTCTTTTTCATAATTTGTGCTGGTTAAAAGACAAGATAAATCATGGATATTCTAATAACATTCATAGGCCTTTTAGCCACTGCGTTTACAGTTGCAAGTACTCTTCCACAGATTAGAAAGGCAATAAAAACAAAAGATACCAACGATGTTTCTATACGTTTTCTTCTTGTATTGATAGGGGGTTTATTTCTATGGGTTATTTATGGAATAGGACGATCAGACGTTGTCATAATAATTGGTAACTCTATAGGAGTATCACTAAATATCTGTATGTTAGTCTTGAAGGTAAAATATTCAAAAGAGCCTTTGGAGGAAGAATAATACGGAATCATAATTTTAGTTCTTCTTTGAACTTCTTTCCTAGTATCTGCTACCTAAAAACAGATGAGCAAAAGCACGGCAGTTGATTGGTATTTGAGATAACACGACCATATCTTATTCCTAATTTTGGTATTTCACTAGAAATACTTGTTTCATCGTAACGGTAGATAAATGTGCTTTCCTATTCCTTGGGATTTTATTTGCTATCAAAAATACTTCAGAATTTATTCATAAACTATCGCCTTTTTTTAATGAAAATAAAAGGAAGTCAAGAATTAGATTTAAGAAAATTTTTATCAATTGTTAGTCAATAAATTGGGAAAACTACTTACTGGCTACTCTTTTTTAACTATCATATACACAAATTAAAAATGTATATGTATTTGATATACTTTGGATTGCCTTTAGGACGGTTGTTAAAGTATCAAGGGTAACTGATGATTAAATGAACAAGACTGATAAATTTTTGATCCGGAGAAAAAAGCAAAAGGATGGGGAAAATAACGACTAATACACAGGTATCTAAAAAATTTCAGGCCAAGCCCAAGTATGAATTAGAATATAAACAAGTAAATGATTTGATTTCTATACAAATAGATCCTCCCCATCATAATCAAACCCCACTGGAACAACATCTGGTTGATACATGCAATATCTGAAGTTGAATTAGAAGAGACAGTCGCCATCCTCACAAGTTTCTGGGATTTAATATACTCTTTTTCTTTTTCAGTGAACAAAGATAATCATAACTTACTAGTCGACATCACATGTAAAATTAGCACGGGAATATATTACTGAATATTCACTTTGGCTTTTTCTTTAGGGATGGAACGGCTGAATCACATTCAAGATCACCTTATCTGACCGGTTATTCAAATACATGGAGAAATAATTTTCATTTTTGATGGGATCAAATGGTTCTCTTGAAAAGATCACTAATTGCAGATGATTGTATGTTAAATCGCACTTCAACTTGGTTTTTTGTCCTCAGTCTTTAAGGCTTGATTTTTAAGGACGTGCATCTAATTGGCAGGTAAAGATATATTTTTTCATTGTTTGTTACCCTTTTATAGTTTATTGAACGAAAAACTTTACAAATGATTAATAAAAAAATAATGGTTATTGGTATCTTTTTCGCTATAGGCGCAATGTTGCTTTCCTCCGGGAATGTATTGAACCTCTCGCACGCACAATCAAACACTCTTAGCCAATCAAATTCTAATGACCAAACCAACGACAGTGATGAAGGCCAAGCGAATACTGGCGGTGGCGACAATAACTCAGACAGACAAGATTATGATGATTTTCAGAATTGTCTTGAAGATGAAGCAGGAATAGAGGGATTTGCTACAGAACAACAGATAAGAGATTGTTTTGCTCCAATTTATATCGGTGGTAACGATAACAGCAATGACGATAACAATGATAACAGCAATGACGATAACAATGATAACTAACTGAAATAACTATACTTGAGGACCACAGTTAAACAGCCACAATTTTTTTGAAATCAATTGCTAAAATTCAGGTCATCAGCATTCAAAGTCAAGTTTTCTTGTAGGGTATGAACATTGGCCCCACTAATCCATATCTTTTCTGCGATACCTTTATTTCCAATACCGATTTCTACATATGTTTGTCTGAATATCTAAGAAATTCCATTAATATGCTCAAAAATTCCAAACTACTAACATATCAGAATATTTAATATTTCTAAATACTTATTATAATATACATCATTTAGGCTATGATGTTTGCATCCAGGTAAGTGGAAACACACTTTCTGGATGTAAATTACTGCCTTTTATATTATGGATATCCTAATCAATTAGTTTGGGATTCGTATTTCCAACATGGTCTATACATACCTCTTACTTTTGATTGATTGATATTATCTAAAAGTACCTTCTAAACATGCTTTATTTATTCAAGTGCTCGTAGATTTGAAATATGTCTGTTCACTTGATTAACAAATTTATGGTTCAAAAGAACCGAATTGGTAATTGCTAATTACGATGCTAACTTTCTACAAATTTCTGAGTTTGTTCTTCGTGAACTTGCAGATTGGCCTCGTCCACTTTTATGGAATTGGTTGGACATACTGTAACACAAGCCATACACCATATACAAGCACTTTCTCGAATTGGATCGGGTTTGTCGGTATAATCTTTTCTACCTTCTCGGTTATGGTCATCTCCTATACCCTCACTTACTGCATTTACCATTTCGATAGCCGGAACATCTTGTTCGGACCTATACCATTGATATACTTGAACTGGACATGCTTCGATACATGCTCCATCGGAAATACAAGAATCCCAGTCTACTGCGACAAATGTCCCGTGAATACCCAGAGGAACATACTCCTCTCCTCTAGCTTTGTACGCATCCTGTACATCCTTATTAGTTGAGGATTCTGCATCCTTTCTTCCTGGTCCCCACACGAAGTGCGAATAATCCCCATTAGAAGTTGAATGTTTGCCAATCACAACATGGTTTTTTGGAAAATCTGGATCTATAGTCATGTTTTAACCTTTACATGAAACTATATAAGATTCAGATATTTACTCAAAAGTTGGATAATGTTTTCTTAGCAAACTGAGTGAGGCTATTTAGTTTACTCAAGGGTAACAATTGATTTCTTAAGTTACTTTAATAACTAATGAAGTATATCTTAACCCAAAAAGCTATGTCTTAACAATAGTTTAGTATTGGATCCCGATCTACTTTGTCAATTTTTATCTTTATATTCTTTTTATGTCCTCGATTCTAATTTAGTCTAATGCTTTTGGCTATTCTTTCTAATTTTCGATCTATGTGGCCATAAAATTTGGTCTTGCACCATTTCATGTGTTTTTAACATGTTATCAGCTGTAAAATACAAGAATTTAGATCCTAGTTATAATACTAAAAAGATATTGTACCTTAACTTTGGAAAGATAGTAGTTTCAGTTTTATTATCCATGCTACAATAGAGTCCACAATACTAGTTGTTTGAAGTACAACCATAATATGTTGTCAAAATTCAGAGGAAATGACGATTGTCACTTTAAAAATAATATTGTTGTTTCATAGAATTCTAAATAGTGAGAGATGATAAATCACTTATTAGCATAGTAATATATTGATATGATCATATATATAAAATTCCGTCCATTCGGTTTATCCTCATGGTTAAATACTTTGTTTTATTAAAATCTTTACTAGGGCCACGGCTAGCAAAAGCAGACAACTGTACTACCCATCGGCATGTCCATTTCAAGTCAGAACAACAAACTCCTTGGGTTCATATGTGTAAACTTATCAAGGAGTTTGTTGCACGTGGCAGTCCTAATAATTAGTTTTGAATCTGGATTAAGTTACATTGTACAGATCTTGTATTACTCTCGTATAGCTCAAGAGTAGAAGGTTTGGTATGAATAAATAATCTTTCATAATCTTGAGGATCTCATTGGCAAGATTACTGATCTAGATCGAGTCTTACTAACATGTACAAATTCTTACTGGACCAGCTATCGGCTGACGGCCTTCTCATTATTATCCAATCTTTTGTCCTCCGTTTGTTTGTCTGTTTTGATTTCTATCTATGATTATTTATCAATGTGAAGATTTTTAGAAATTCCTGCATTTAGTAATAGTATCAAGGTAATGCTCGGTTTCACGAGAATACTTGTTTTAACAACACTCAAATAGAGATACATCTCAAACATTGATTTTTGGCGTAATAATATATAGAAATACCAACCAGAATTGTCCTGACATTTTGACAACTGTGTGCTATGTATTTAAGCAATATTATCCACACACTAGCCATGAAAAATGAATTCATATTCCTAATCTTCGCTGCATTACTAGTACCGGCTGTCAGCGTTGGATCGGCAATTGCTCAGAATCAAAATCAGAGCCAAAACCAATCATCAACGCCTTTACCCAACAATCAGAGTATGGCGACCATATCTGATAGTCCTCAAACTATTATAGCTAATCAAACAACAGTACCAGCCGTCCAGACTACAGTAACTGTTAATCAGTCATCCGAACCGATTCAGAACCAATCTCATCTCCAACCCTTAGAGGAACAGAAAATAACTCCAGAAACTGGAAATTTGTCTAATATAGAAAATAAGACTATGGTACAAGCAACAGGGCCCGCCGTTACAACCATTGCAAATAAAACTACTGTTCCCTTTAACCAAACAACCATAGGAACGGATAACACTACTGGCTGACGGATTTCTTTATTTTTTTGTCAATCACTTTATCAACACTAAGATTTGATTTAATTTTTTTCTTGTACTGCCATGTCTTCTTACAATTACTATTACCATAACTAATGCTAATTCTATCAATGCACCAATCTAGTGATATGCCAAGACCCTAAAAGATGACATATACGGCATGCTATTAATTTATAAAATCTCAGGGATATTTTTTTATCACATGGATACTAACTTTTAAACAAAAATTTTCGCATGATAAATAAGGATGATAATAGCGTCTATTTGAAACCAAAAGAGAATACTACTATAAAAACTATGATGTTTAAATAATCATACTGTGTTATACGTTGGCAAAGAATTGTTTTCGCTTTCAATGCAGCGGGTACTTGTTATCGGCCTTGGCCAACTTGGTCTTCCAGTTGCAAAATATGTTAAAGAGCATGGGTTTGATACGTTTGGTTATGATATCAATCAAAAAGCCATGCAGTCAGCTGAAGCCAGCTACGGAATTAAACAAGCTACAAACTTTGGTGACTTTGACGTACTAATAATATGTGTATCAACACATCGACCAGATGATATGTTTTCACCACAAGTAGATAGTCTAATGTCTGTGGTAGAAAAGATATCAAGAGAGGCAAAGAGTGGTGCACTAATATCCATTGAAAGTACAATACCAAAAGGTACTTCAAAGAGAGTCTTTGAGAAACTAGATCACAGGCTCCATGTGGTACATGCACCTCACAGATGGTATGCATTAGAAGAAGAAATTCACGGTGTTAATCAACTACGTATTGTTGGTGGTGTAAGCAATTGTTGTCTGCAACATGGACTGAACTTTTATGATGGTGTAACAAACAGAAAAGTAGTCGAATCTACTAATAATAATACTTCTACTAACGCTAACTCGATGAATGAAAACGACGACGTTACTATTATACCTAATTCTTCCGTTAGTACAGATCGTCATCCGTCAAAAGCAATTACATCAAATAAGGTAATGGATTTAGTAGGTAAGACAGACTATCGAATTAGTACAGACCCAGTTAACGATGATAGAGATCACTATGCAGGTAATAGTACTAGTAACATCAATCTAAAGCAAAGCCTGGGTATACCAATGCATCCAGTCTCTTCAGTCGAGGTAGCCGAACTAACAAAGATTGTTGAAAATGCACACAGATATCTTCAGATAGCATTTGCAGAAGAACTATACCTCTACAGTAAAGCAAATGGCATTAGTTTCTCAGAACTACGAGAATCACTTAATACCAAATGGAATGTCGAAATACTGGAACCAAGAGATGGAATAGGAGGTCACTGTCTACCCAAAGATACAAAGATGTTTATCAATTCATCTAATACGATAAAAAGCAAGATTCTACAAGCAGCCATGGAAATAGATGAAGATTATAGAGATTTTAAAATTCGACTGGATGAGGAAAAACTTCTTACTTCCATTTAAGACTATTATTAGCAATATCCTTGTTTTCTAAAACTAGGTCATTAATTAGACTTCATTCTTCTTTCAATTTAAATCGTGTTATCATTACCATAACAAAACGCAAGAAAACAAGTTAGACTTGTAAGATCTACTATTAGACTTTATGAAAATATAGTGATTTGAAAAGTATCGAATTATATGGTCAATCAAAAAATGATATTGTTATAAGACTTTATATATTAGTAACATTGTGTGAATAGCTCCGTGAATACCACTCTAATTGAACTTTTTTCCATCTCTAAGCAAAACAAGGAGAGATTGTGTCCATGCCTTTAGATATTGTGTAAGATTTGCTATTTACTTGGAGCTCCGTTATCTAAGTTCTTGCAAAATCCGATTGTCTATTTTCTTTTTTACAGATTCTTTCAAAACTTGCAAAGCGAATCCAACAGAGGCCCCTCCCATCACTAAACTACCTATTCCGACAGAAAGTTCGGGGATAACAATTCCTATGCCTACGAACATTACTGTGACAGATATCAAACCTATCGTTGTAATTAATTTTTTATTCATATGTCTAACACTGATGATTTAATATATAAACTAGTGCTAAAAATAAATACATAGTGCTAACTTCTAATCTTTATTTGTTAGAAAACTGTGAATTTTTTTCAATTTAGGTACCTAATTTTCTCAAGTACGTCTGAATGATTGAACTGCCTACAGACTATTGTTAAATGGGCTCAAGAAGTATAGATAGACCATGAGTTTTCTTTTGCCTTTTTTGCTTCCATTTAATTAGAAATTTTCTTATCGTATTCTGTATTACAAAGAATTGTAATGAATGAATTCTCAATGCTTGTACAGGATACTATTTATTTTTTTAATACATTTGGATTGGATCTGTTAAGATCTATTATTGCATTATTTGTTGTAATTGATCCATTGGGTACTATTCCACTCTTTATCTCTATTACTCAGAAGAAAACAAAAAAAGAACGAAATGAAATATCTAAAACAGCTGTAATAACTGCAGGAGGCTTACTGATAATATTTGCAATAGCAGGAACTCAGATTTTATCAATATTTGGGATCACAATAGCGAGCTTCATGATCGCAGGTGGAATATTATTATTCATAATATCGGTGGAATTACTTACTCATGGATCTTGGCGATTTGGAGGAGATATATCTGATGACTCTGGAGTAATACCCTTAGCTTTTCCATTGCTGGCAGGACCAGGTGCCATAGCAGCGGTCATACTTTCCTTTCAAACAACTGGCTTGATCATCACATTGATATCAATTGTAATTGTTATTGGAATTACCTATGTGATCTATTATCTTACCGATCCAATATATAAGATACTTGGAAGACGCGGCTCCTTAATTATTACTAGGGTATTCGCAATACTTGTTGCCGCAATCGCAGTTCAATATATCGTGAATGGTCTTCAAACGTTATTAGGCTAGTTATTTGTATAGGAAAAATATAACCACAAAAATACCATTACCAAATATTAGGATTTAAAAGAATTAACTTTTTTTTGATTCATATCAGCAGTGATCCTAACTTTAACAATTTTATGTGTTTGGGTTTTATCTGCCGGCAAATTGGCCTTATTTGCTTCTAGGCATTCGCGAGAATATATTGTGTCATGCTATACACCATACACCATTCTTATTCTAAAGACTCGATAAGAAATAGACGACCTAACGCATACTAATTATTGGTAAAGTATAGGATGGTCTAAGGTGTATTCTGATTGTACTGATGGCTGTCCATATCTATCTAAAAGGCAAAGTGTAATATGATATAATTACGAGGAATATATCGAACAGACAGTCTTTCTGACAGAGAAATCAAGGGCTATTTAGCGATAACCTATTGTGTGTTATAATGCTTAATGCTAGTATGTTCCTTTAGATCTTGCCTTGATTCAAAAGTTTGTCCGCATGTTTCACAGGAAAATGTCGCCTTTATATTTGTGGAATTTTCATCTGAATTTTTTCCACTATCCACTTTGGAATCGCCCATTCTACTTTGATTGACCGGTATTGAGTTGATCAAGCCCATCAAAAAATTCATATTTGAAGAAGACACTTTATTGAAAATCTTACTAGAAACGATCACACTTTCTGTATAATCGCTAATTAGCTTGTAATGTAATGCTGACATACTATAAAAGTACTCTTGATTGCTCAATAATTGACGCTGAATGTTTTGAAAGTAAGGTTGAAATACCTTCTGAAATGAGTTCAAAGTCTGCTTTTGCAGTTCCAAATAGACTTCTGTTATTTCTCTGGTTGCTTGGACTGTTTGTTCCTGCGTATCGAGGATAACTTGACTATAGCCGGGAATTTTGCTTGCGTATTCACCTGTATTTCTATCTATAACCTTTCTAGGTTCTTCCGTGGCACCAATGACCTCTTTGGCTGCTTCTTGTTCTTCATATTTTTGAATATATGATTGGCGATTATTGCTATTGTATTGATTTAAAGATTTATCATTGTGATCAGTATTCTTACCGGGAATAATCTCCTCAATTATGGCCGGAGATTCCGTTTCATTATTCTTATCATTATTGTACATGATAAAGCCATTGATTAACAAGTTATAAAAGACTGATAGAACGAGAAAAGCCAATATAATTGCTATATGCACAATACCCAAAGCCAAATGGAAAATACTTTATCAAGGAGGCACTATTCAATTAAACCGAGGTTTTTACCGTTAATTATTTTGATGATGATCGAAATATGTAATATTAGTACAGATAATTATTCTGAAATTATTCATCAGAATTATATTTCCTAATTGTCTTCTTTAATTGTTATATCGCATATTTTACGTTAATAAATCAAGTTTAAAATGTTAAAGTCAAAAAACACAAACAAAACTACACTAGTATTGGTAGTGTCTGTATTAGCAGCCATAATGACATTTGGTCCTTCGGTATCTAACTATCACAGCGTTTTTGCTACCAATGGTGTGGATAGTGAACAATGTAAGGATGATGAAGATTACTATGAAGATCACGAAAAAGCATGTGATAAGGATCTAAGGCTTCATTATGGTGAAGATTATGATGGTGATTTTGGATCTAAAACAATTGACGATGACGATGACGATGACGATGACGACAATGATAATGATGGAAATTCAGCATCACAAGGAATTGGTCAATCACAATCAAGTAAGCAAAACAGCCAAGTGGTATCTGGTGGTGACTCGATAGGCTCTGGTAACAACTTTAGCTTCCAAAACCAAGAAAACTCTGGTAGCAATGCTTTAGCTCAGGATGGCGGAGATGATGGTGATGGCAACAGCGCAAGACAGGGAATTGGTCAATCACAATCAAGTAAGCAAAACAGCCAAGTGGTATCTGGTGGTGACTCGATAGGCTCTGGTAACAACTTTAGCTTCCAAAACCAAGTAAACACCGGTAACAATGCCGCAGCACAACAATAACCTCTTCTTTTTTTGCCAAATTCTATAGTCACAATCTATTATCCAAATTAGGAGATTAAAAATGAAAGAATCTGCAATTAAGAGGAGCCGTTTAGAATTATACTATTTCATATTACGGTCTTGTACAATTAATGAGCAACACACTAGAAGTTCTCTAAATAGACATCTTAAGATTCCTTATTCCTTGTTAAATGAATGCTTGACCTACTTAGAGAGGATAGGATTTCTAGATATTAACCATAATGACAGAACAATCAAGACTACTTTAGAAGGACAAGACTATGTTAGGAAATTTGGTTATTTAATGTACCAAGTGGGTGATATCGCCCACCTAACAACTTAATATTGTATATTTTAAAAGTTCTATACCTCGCTCATATTTTTAACCTCATCGTATATTTTTCTGAAATTCAATTTAGTGAGGATAAATATTGTTAAATCAAACTGACTTTAATCTGGTGCAGTGAGGAAAGTAATTGGAAAAAAGCACTGACTGTTCGAAGAAGTAGGGAAACTGGTATTTTTGTACTTTAAAATCAACATGCAAGGTGGGCTTCAATTCCATAGAGCATCTAAGAACTATTACTTGATTTATCTTTTTAAGACACATATCATATACTGCATGCGTGAATCATAGGAGATCACAAATAAGGAGGTTCTGATTAAATCGTAACATGACCCTTAGGATATGGACAGGATCAACAATAGGAATTATCATTCTTTTCTTTTCATTAACCGTGACCTCAGTACCACTACTACTACTAATATCATCAGACTCTTTTTCAATTTCTGCAAGCGAAAGTTTCTTTAATAAAACGGAATCTAATCTAAGTAATACAACTAACGGAACTGTAGATGATAACAACAATAGTCTTCTAAGCCTAAAGATCCTAAGTGATAGTCTGGAAAATAGACTAGATGGCGCTGCTTCAATGCTAGAGTATGCAGCCAGCTTGTCGGAAATGAGGAGTATGCCGAATGCAAGCTTACTAAATACAACTTTAGAAACACTTCATGGAATTCCACCAGATTCAGATATACCGAAAAGGATAATTGCACAAAAGGTCGTATCTTTCTATCCTGAAATAGCGGGAATATCATTTATCATGCCTAACGGTGATACTTACTTTATGGAACCTTATTCCTTGCAAAGTAACCAAACTAAAAACAATCTTGCTTTCCGCGATTACTTTAAAGGTGCCATTGCTTCAAATGACACATATTTAGGAGATATAATAACTTCTACTTCTTCAGGCCTCAAACGAGCTATCATAGCAGTACCAGTATTTGCTGACGGTGTTGAAAGTAGCGGTGTTTTAACAGGCGTTTTGGTTGGATCTATAGACTTGAGACTTTTGAATAAAGAGATTCAGTCGCTTAATTTATATCAAGGACAAAGAATTGTGTATATTGATTCTAATGATACAAAGATTGCTGATTCTGATGTAAGGCATTCTGCAAATAACGATGAATCATTTTCTAATCTAATGAGTTTCCAAAATGCCATTGAAGGAAGGTCCGGTACTTTGATAGAGTATGTAAACCAAGAAAAGATGCTAGTTTCGTACTATCCTATGGATGCTATTCAAAACAGGTGGATAATTCTTTTGATGCAGCCTATTAATAGTATTAGTGTAAATGAGAATAACTAGGAAATCTAAGATGCATAAATTGAAAGCCATATGACTCCTGCGCATCAAGAAATGATATAGCCATAGGCAATCAATCTTTTTGACGAATAGTAATGAATAATGTATATATCCATTTTATTTAGCACTGTTACTAAAAGTTCATAGAGATGGTCGGCGGGTTTAGGGCTAGATATATTATGAGTCTAGAAATATCAAAAAAATAGTTATTGTAATTTTTCTATTTTGTTCTTGTTTGCTTCATATCCATTACAACAGCCATGCGGAGCAATTACTTCTGATACTTTGCCAAAAATATCTGGTCCTTCATCAGAGACTATCATGCACTTTCCGCCCATTGAATCAATCCAGTAAATACAATTATAACAAAAATAACCTTTATGTAAATCCGATGTTCTAAATTCTTCTCTTTCAAGATACGCTGCTTGCAGTTTTGATTGTTTTTGAAATTTAGTTAGATTTTCAACTACATCTGCAGCTTTTTCTACTATGTTTTTGTCAGACAAATTATTTGATCTCCTTTTCGTTTGGTGTCCAAAGAGAACAAATTCCATATGAAGCTATTTCATTTGATGTTTTGCCATGGAGGTCCTGCCCTTCATCAGTAACAATTGCACAATGATTTGGCTTCATAAAGTATATACAATTATAACAAAAATAGCCTCTGTGCAAGTCTGAGTTTTTAAAATTTTCCAATGCCATATACCCGGAAGAAACCTTTGTCAATTTATTTAACTGCGTCGCCTCTTGCGGAATTTTTTGTGTAGAAAGTATATTGGTGGTACTCATAATGAATATGTATGATCATACTATAAATATACAAGATAGTTAGATATCAACTCAATTAAAAGACTCAAACTTTATTTCGTACAACATTATTATACCATTTGCATCATTTAGGCATACGTTTGCATCCAGGTAAGTTGAGAAATATTTGTCTGCTGAAATGCACTTAAAATATTAGACGAGATAGAATTCTATATGTAATAAAGTCATCTCTTGGAACAATCTAATTAAACTCTCTATTGTCATGGCTCTATCTATTAAATAATTAGATTTCAATTTTTTTATTAATTTATACAATAACCATAAAATAACAACTAAAGAGTATTATATTAAAATCACCGAGTTAACAGAATTATTTTTTGATTTTCCAAGTAAAATGAAACTATCTATTTATAGTATTACCTTCATGGTATGTTGCATGAACAAATTTAATGCATTAGTAGTTTTAAGTATCGTAGCAGCCACGTCAGTATTTGCAGGAATAGCAATGGCAACACCAGTCACAGCACAAGATAATATGTCAATGTCTATGGATAATTCAACTATGCCAATGGATCATAGTAATATGACCATGGGAATGGACAATTCCACCAGTGCAGGCAGTAATTCAACCATACTATAATTAGAATAACAAGAAAAAAACACTCTCTTTTTTTATTGACCATTTATTTGGTTATGTGGTAATTTCATATTCTTTATCTTGCTTTGATCAACAAATCTACAAGAAAAAAAACACTCTACTTCTTCTACCGGTATATAATAACGAACTTGATTTTTTTTAGAATGTTTTAACCCATAATAGTAAGTTTAGATTATGTACGCGTGGGCACCTGAGCCTCGATTATAGCAATTTAATTAATGAAACGAATTATCAAAATAGAATATTAGTAGATCTATGAAAATCATTTTAAATTGTTTGGAAAGTGTAATTTGCATTACAAGAATATCTTCCTCGTCTGTCTCAGCAGATTACAACTTCTTCTTAGACAAACCTTTACAAGTTCTGCATCATTCAACTCTCTTGCTTATTTTTTTGATTTATCTGTCCACCTAAAGAAATTGTTCTCAAAAGTTAGTATGTTTTTTAAATAGGTACACTAAATACTTAAAAAATAACGATTTAAAGAATCAAGTCGTTCTTATTAAATAAATTATGGTATCAAATAGTTCATTACACGGATAAAATAATTCCCTGCCCTGTAACTTAGGGCTGTCACTTCAGTAGATGCTTAAAATATAAGGTCATTTTCCTCCCATTAGTATTTCTTTGGATAACCCATACTCATAATCACTCAGCAGGTTTGAATGGCAGCTGCTGCTATTACCAAGACTTTCTGTATAGTTTAGTGATTCGACGCTTGATAGCGGAACCATTCCGTCGTTGGGTTTTGGAAGAGTATCATATCCTCCCTTTTGAGTTAAAGAAAACATTGAGAGGTCACAGTTACCTGATTCGGGTTTCCAATCCCCTGCAATAGTATAGTAATTGGTATTTTGGTTTTGTTCCACTGCTGTGCTTGCAGATCCTGGCCTCAGATCATATACAGCTGGAGCACACATTTCATTATTTTCTGCGAGAGGTGATCCTGCATTTGGAGTTCCGATCATTATTAGATTTGCTACATCCTGTGTGTTATTGGCTAGATATACTCTCGCGTCAAGTCCTCCTTTGCTGTGTCCTACTATGTTGACCTTGTCTTGGCCTGTTTGGTCTTTTATGTTTCCAATTTGGTCGGATAGCTCCTTTGCATGTTCTGCAGCAGATCCGCATTTGTCATCCGATTGTCTAAACGTTATCGGAAAAACCGGAATCTCATCCTTCTTTAGCAAGTCCTCCCACTTTTTCCACGTTGATGCATCAGCCATATAGCCATGTATCAGGAGAACGGGTAGTGGTTCTGACTCATTTGCACCTGTGGCAGTAGTGGTATTATTAGATGTGTTATCGCCCTGGCCATATGCTGGATGTAAAAAGAGAATCATCCCAGTACCTATCACTATGGCAAAAATAATAACTACAGTAAATTCAGCAATCTTTATTTTTTTATTACTCGTAAGCATAAAATAATATGTCGTCAAAAGTTTATATACTCTATACATCTAAGTTGTAGATTTGTTACTCCCTCTACAGATCACAAACATATTAGATATTAAAACTATGAATCTTTGTCTCTATATAAATATCATTAAGTTTTCATAATAACACAAAAAACTAAAATACCATGTTAAAATAGTAATTTTATCGGTTTCATGATATGTATTATCGTTTTTTTATTTAGATTACATATGGGTTGTTATCATATGTGAATAACATATTTCATGTTGTATAACCATGAATCTCAAAGAAATCAAACTTACTTCCAGTATCAAAGAAACTTCATCCAATACAATTAATGAGAGCTCGTATTTACAGGGAACACCATTTTGCTAGTCTAATATGCTGGAACTGCAATACTTACCGATCCAACTTTTGTTTATAACATGTATGAAAAAGTTAAACTTAATTGGATGAATCAAAATCAAAAAGACTGGTCTACCCTGTTTTAAATATTGAGATTTACCGTCTATAAACTTAATTGTATTATCTTAATTTCATGGTGATCACTTTGATCAAGTCGCCGAAGGAGATCCTGACAAATCAATGTGAGTTATTACTACATCTCATCTCGCAAAAGACTGATTTAGAGGGGATCAAATCTCAAATAATACCAACAATCTAGTTAAACGTCAAAAACTTATACAACGTTACCATTATTAGTTTTCTCTTTGCCAAGTGCCTCGAATTTCAGTTTTCCATAGATATATCGTATCCCCATCTGGAATGAAATGGATATGACTATTAATTCGAATCCTCCTGAAAGACCAGATTTTGGATTGGGGTGTTTTGTCGTCAGTAGATATGGTGTATTACTTTCGTCCACGTTACGGAATGAACGAAAGTTGATCAAGTATTAACAACTTTGGAACACCAAGTCGATTAAATTCACTTTTGAGTACATCTTCGACAAATTTCGCTTATTAATCCAGTTACTAGGGAGAAAAAAGCAATCGGGGGCTTACGTCTCATTTTCAATGCCAAAAGAGCACTCAATTACATAAAGTAGTTTGTAACTAAACTTTTGTTAGTTAATTCATTTCCATTATTTAAAAAATTTTAGATCTTGTTTCAAGCGAAATGGACAGTTCGATTCAAAAGTCCTTATTTCGATTTGAGATAAATGATTTTCTTTCATTCATTGTTTCAATTATGTCTGCTTTACTAATGATATCCTCTATGATATCGTCATTATTGCACACAAAGATTTTGTCTTGTGTTTCTTTGATCATGGTGGATAGTGCCTTTTCAGCCGTGTCATTGACATTTAATAATTTTATTTTACTTTTTGGAGACATGATATCTTTTACAAGTACTGTATCTCTCTTGGATTCTGGGATATCTAGACAACTTTTGAGGGTGACTATACCAACAATTTCGTAGTTTAATTTTGTTGCTGGAAAGGAACTTTTCATGTAAATATTAAAATAATTCTTTATGATTGTATCGACCGTAATATCTTATGGAACAGAAATGACGTTTGTTTTCATTAGCTCTTCTAGTTTTATATTAGATAATATCTATCCTCATAATATCATATTGATACATATAGGATTGTGCTCCATTTTGCAAGAACCACCCGATTAGAAATTATCCACAGTCCACTAACAAACGATCCAGAAAGTATTGTTAATATTCCAAAACCAAAGAATATGTATGACATAATTACACCGATTCTAACTGCAATTCGAGTCGATTTATCGTAATTCTTGTTTCTGTTATAAAGTATTGATCTTAATATCCTTCCACCATCCATTGGAAATGCTGGAATTAAATTGAACAGTCCCAAAATCAGGTGCAATATGGAGGAATAGTAAAGTATTGCATTTACCATAGTTAAAAGTAGTATAGAAAAATCCTCAACAGGTGAAGCAGATTGTGATTGAGTGATAATCATATTTGTGATCGACCAAAGGAGGGCAAAGACCATCGAGAGCCCTAGACTTATGAGTGGACCCGCAATTGCCAATTTGAACTCTTTTTTAAAGTCTTTGGGTTCTTCCTCTATATCTGAAACTCCTCCAAAAATAAACAAGATTATTTGCTTTACTCAAATTCCATATGATCTTGCTACTAAAGAATGAGATAACTCATGTGCCAATACAGATAAAAATAGTATGTTAGACCCTACAATACCCATGATCCAATACTGTATTTGATTCAGATCAGGTGCATATCGAGGCATGAAACCAACTGAAAGGGTCCACGTAATCAAAAAAATACTAGAATAAGTGAGAAATGCAGTTAAATGGTATTTGTTTGATTTCTGCTACCTGTAATGACATAGAATATATGATTATAATAAATATAATATACTAGTAACCTAGATCTATCTGCTATAGTTGTTAGAATACCACCTAAAATTACAATTACAATTAATTACGCAAAAGTGTTATTGTTTGCTTGATTAATTGTTTCTATCTCATTTGCACGGTAGGAGACACAAGTGAATATGGACATGCCAAAAATACATTACAAAGAATTCATCTTGCTAAGGTTATGGATAAACAACCACCAACAATCAAATAGTAATAATTCTTATTCTATCGTATGACATCATGAATGGGCTATTATAGAGATACTGTTAATTACTTCATTACTATGGTGGCTTCATTACTTTAAGACAGTAAACACGAGAAACCAGGTTGATTTTTTTAGTATATTGAAGATATGGTGTCAATACTCTGCTAGAAAATTGTATTAATTGATTTTCCTTTTTTGGGTGTCGTTATATCTTTAACGAATTAAGATATTGAGTCTGATTTTAAGAATTAGAGTTTGATTTTAACCAAATATGCTAAGGACATTCACAACACATATTTTTCTCTAATTTAATTTTTTATGCACTCAAAAGACCTAAATACGATTTTGTAGCTTATTATCTATGATAAAGTTTTTTAATCCTGCTGATTATCTTCCATGTAAAAATTGTTCACATTCTAAAAAGCTTCACATAACGGATTCTACACTTCCAAGATGCAAAGTTACAGGATGTCAATGCAGCGCTTACAAGGGATATGTTTAAGCGCTGATCATGTAGATTTCTGGTCAATACCAACCCCATATATTTAGAAATTCAGCATACGCATATCTGTGTTATTAATATGCAGTAAATACATTAGTATCATAGCTATAGCTCTCTCTATTCATTGAGGTATATAATATAAATCCAAATATAACGAAGTATTTTCGCATTTTCTTACAAGGCAGTTATATAATATAACTATTATTCAAACCTGTTAATAATCAGACCTACCTTGAATTGGATGGTTGCTCTGCCAAAATCTCCTTAATCAATGGATTTATCTCTTTGAAGTGAAAAGGCTTTTCAAGTATGGCCGAGATGCCAACATCCTTAACTATCTCATTGTCTATATTTTCCTCCATCAAAAATCCGGTAACTAAAATCACCTTGATAGTTTTATTATATTTTCTTAACCTTCTGGCTAGTCCTAAACCGTCAAGTCCGGGCATTCGTAAATCTAAAATTACCAGACAATAACTATTAGGATGCTTACTAAAGTTATCAAGTGCTAACTGGGGATCAGTAAAGTAATTACAATTAAACCCACTTGACTCTAAAAACCTACCAAAGAGTTCCGCTATTTCCGTTTCATCATCTACCACCATAACCGACGGTCGTGTTGGCATATTTTCAACTTGTACAATTGGCAATGTAACTATTTATAATTTTGTAAATACCCGACCTAAAATCTATCAATAGTGAATATTTCTATCATTAAATAGAATATACTCTATTCAATTTATCATATTGGTTAAATACTTTGTTTTATCAGATTTCTTACTAGGGCCACGACTAGCAGAGGTAGACAATTGCACCACTAACCTCATCTGCAGGTCTATCTGAAGTCGGAACAACAAACTCTTTGGATTCATATGTGTAGGCTTCTGAAGGAGTTTGTTTATCGTGGCTTCGTCGTATTAGACTAGGTATTCCATTTGATTAAATAATTTATACTATTTATGAGTAGTAGTAGTAGTTCTTATCCGGAGAATGAATTTTATTGTTCTAGCCTGGATTGAATTCTATTAGTAACGATAATTCGTATCCAAAATTGGGGGGTTCACTAAATAGTTGTATGACATTATCTATTATATATGGATGAATATCAAAATCTTAAAACAGCTGAAATTGTGGCCGAGGCTCTGATAGATTGGGGGGTAGATGTTGTATTTGGATTACCAGGTGATGGTATCAATGGTTTTATTGAGGCATTACGACAAAGACAAGACAAAGTAAAGTTTGTCTTGGTACGCCACGAAGAATCTGCGGCATTTATGGCATGTGCTTATGCTAAATATACAAAGAAGCTTGGTGTATGTGTTGCTACCTCTGGACCAGGTGCGATACATCTCATAAATGGCTTGTATGATGCTAAACTTGATAGTACCCCTGTCTTGGCCATTACGGGAACCACTTATTCAGATCTTATGGGTTCAAGTTATCAACAAGATGTTAATCTTTTGCAGCTATTTTCTGATGTAGCCGAATATAATAACATAATAAACTCGCCAGAGCATGCCGAAATGGCTGTAGACATAGCATGCAGAAATGCATTAGGTCGTAGAGGTGTGAGTCATTTAACCATTCCAATAGATGTACAGGAGCAAAGACTAAAAGGTAAATATTCATCGCATAAAGTAAAAGGTCATACATCCGACACCTTTAACCATGACGTCATTCCAAGTCCGGACTTGCTAAGAAAAACTGCCGATATATTAAATGAAGGGAAGAAAATTGTAATACTAGTAGGTCAAGGTGCTTTAGATGCTGGCGAGGAGGTTGCTATCGTTTGCGAACGATTAAACGCCCCTGTAATCAAAGCCCTTTTGGGAAAAGCCGTCATTTCTGACTATAGTCCATATAGTCTCGGGGGTATTGGCATGTTAGGGACAACTCCTGCCAGTGATGCAATGAATGAAGCCGACACTATATTGTTAATAGGTACATCTTTTCCATATATCGATTATCTTCCAAAACCCGGGCAGGCAAAAGGCATTCAGATTGATATTGTACCTGAAAGAATCGGGTTGCGTTATCCGGTAGATATAGGATTGATTGGAGATGCCAAACTAACATTGAATTATTTAATTCCAATGTTAAAGATAAGACAAAAAGAAGATGGTGAATTTTTAAGATCAAAACAAAAGGCAATGAAAAAATGGAACGATCTATTAAACGAACGAGGTAGCCGTACAGACAAACCTATTAAACCTCAAGTCATAGCCACTGCCGTTTCCAATGAATTAGATAATGACGCCATCGTCTCGGTAGATAGCGGGACCAATACTATTTGGGCCGCTCGATATATTCAAGTACACGACAAAATGAAATTTTCCCTATCCGGTACTCTGGCAACTATGGGCTGCGGCTTACCGTACGCGATAGCAGCCAAAGTTGCATATCCGGAAAGACAGTCAGTAGCTTTTGTTGGGGATGGGGGTTTTACTATGTTGATGGGAGAGTTTGCAACGGCAGTTCAGTATGATTTGCCAATTAAGGTCATAATCATAAAAAATAACACACTAGGAATGATAAGATGGGAACAAATGGCTTTTCTGGGAAATCCTGAATACGTTGTAGAATTCTCTCCTATAAATTTTGCAAAGTTTGCTGATGCGTGTGGCGGAAAAGGATATACTATTACAGAACCCGGCGAGGTAGGACCAATAATTCACGAAGCAATGGAAGAAAAAAGACCAACAATTATCGAAGCTTTAGTAGATCCATTTGACCCTCCTATGCCCCCTAAGGTAGAGCCAGAATTTGTAAAAAATATTGCGGAATCGTTTGCAAGGGGACAGCCTTATGCCTCCAGAATAGGTTTAACTTTGTATAGAAATCAAATCCATGAAGTTTTGAGAGGCCTCCATCATCATGATTCATTAAAAAATCATGACCACAAACGTTCCAAAAATAACTGATAACTGCAAAATTTTACGGTAATGCTGTGTCAACAATCAATTATTTTTGGTAATGGTTTGTAAATCCATCTGGGTTACTAGAATTATAGCAGTTTTGATTCTTTTAGTATTGTGGTATCTATATACTAAAAAACCAAATAAAATAAGACGAATACAAAGAAGTTAATGGAACTGGGTTAAAAAAAGGAATGTGATTCGATCCAACATCACTTTAACGGATTTCAATTATGACTATGTGTTAGTATTACATACACCGAACCTTCGAAAAGTAAGTTTCTTACGGTCGGCAAATGCTCTTTAATATAATACTGAATTAAGTATTCTTTAGGGCCAGGATTCATCGAACAAGTGTAATCAAGTCATAGCAAATTTATTAAGATATGATGATCCTTTATCCTTAAGATTGGATCTACGAGTAATTTTAGTACCTTATGATAGTTCCCATTTTTCAGAAAATGCATTGGATTACGCCGTATATCTAGCCAAAGCAATATTTTTAGGCGATCCAAAAAAACGAATAATCCGGATCGTAATGTTACATGTAATACAGGAGATACCACTAACCAAAACTCTTTTAGAGAAAATGAAAATTAATCGTAAAAATAAGAAATTATCTTTGAATGAACATGCTGATAGTATTTACGAAGAAACAAAAACTATAATGCAAAAGGAAATGGATGAGAAAAAAAAGACTTACAAGTCTATAGACGGAATCAAACTAGAATCGCGGATTCTTTATGGCGATCCAGCTAATCAAATCATAGATTATTCTAATAATAATAGAATTGATTTGATAGTTATGGGAAGTAATGGATTACAAGGTTTGGCTAAATTTAAAGGACTTGGAAGCGTATCAAGAAAAGTATCGGAAGCAGTCTCACGACCTATGACAATAATTAGATAACGATATTAGTAACAATATATATTAAACTCGTAAACGATTGAATGTGCCTTTTGAGCCAATATTTGATCAATACTCTAAAACATATCAATGAAAATAACAAGTAACATGTAATCGTTATTTGAAATTTAACTGTATCCTGTTAGTATCTGTAAGAGGACATTAAATTGATTCAAAAGTTATACTAACATTAACTATATTATACGCAACCAAAATTTCTCTATATTTTTGTTCTTGTCTGCAGGTGGATAATTAGCATAAAATGAAGCTTTATGACATTCTAATCAAAAAATAATTTTTTTAAGGGCACCATTAAACCATAATATGCCAAATTATAAAACGCTGCCAAAGCAGCTACTTCCGTTCCGAAAAATTGAGATGCAAATACAACTACAAGGGTATTATTTACATAGCTCATGATTACAAAGGCAGCAACTCTGGATGATTTATCCTTTTTTCCAATAATATAGGATGTAAAATACCCTATCAATCCATACACAAAGAACAAAACAAATGCTGCAATAATCATTGTTGTTACGAATGAATACTCAGAAATGAAATAGTTAGAGAATTTTGCATATATTCCTAGATTCATAAACGATATCAAGATGACCGAAGGGAGGAAAGAACTAGATTCAATTTTTTTTGCGATCTTTGGAACCTTGCTCTTCACCAGCCAACCTGCAAACAGGGGCAGGAAAAGGGCTTCAGCTAATAATATTATCATATCTAAAAAAGGGATATGGAATTTTTCTACATCAACCAAAAAGTATACCAGAGATGGCAAGACAAATGGAACAACAACAGATGATGCAATAATCATTCCAACAACTAGGGGTAATTGATGGCTTCTCTCAAAAACGTTGATTACAAACGGTGCTCCTAAACCCGTTGATATTCCTGAAAGAAGTAATACGGGAATAGCAAGTGATGGATAAATAATACTTGTAACTCCAAACAAGAGAAGAGGAATTGCAAAAAGTTTGATTGCAGTAAATAGAATAATAGGAATGGGTTTTTTAAACTGTAATCCTAGCTCTTGAGGATCCATCTTGATTAAATTTAAGAATAATAAGAATCCAAGTAGAACCAGAAGATGGGGTTCAAATATTATTCCAAATGATGGTACCAATATGCCTATTACTGTTGAAACTGCAATTGCAACAAGGAGGGTTAAATCGTCTTTCTCCAATCCTACTGTCTGTAAGTACGAGTCGGCTCTCCCTTTTGGCACTTTTCTTGCTCTTTTTTATTTATTTACAATGTATTTTAATAGTATCATTAGTTAAAAATACCTAGTTAAAGATTGGAGCGTTATAAATTACAATTTCATGTTAAATCTGTTTATATAATGTTATTATCGACGACAACTCAATGATCATCACTGAAACAACTAACACATCACTTGACAAATGATTTTTGATGAACTAATACTCCAATTTGCTGTGCCCATAGTCATTGCATCACTTTTTCCATACTCATCGGCTGGATACTGCTTATATCGATCGAAATTCATTGTTATTTGATGCCTTTCAAACGTATACTAGTGCCTTTTGATACTTCGAAGTTGTCAATTAAGGCCTTGGAAAAAGCTGTAGAATTGTCTATGATGAATCAATCTCAAATTTTCATACTACATGTAATTACCGAAATACCATTACCAATTCATTATTCAAAAATAGAGTCAAAAAATAATGAGGTGATTATCACTCCGCTAGTTAATAGACTCCATGAGGAGATAAAAAACGAAATGATTGTGATTCTGGAGGATGTGAAAGATACAGTATGTCTCAAACCCAACGTTTCTATTACAACAGAAATTAAAATAGGTGAGCCCGCAGAAACAATCGTTAATTTTACAAAACAGAATAATATCGATCTCATTGTTATGGGCAGTATTGGACATAAGGGAATTACAGGAATGTTCAAAAGATTAGGAAGTGTTGCAAGAAAAGTTGCCGAAGAAGTGGACTGTGCATTGTTGATAGTAAGATGACTGTCGAATGTCTCTACTGGTAACATAATAACGTCAGATTTGTATGGAATAAAAGAAATCGACAGATTCACTTATGTTCTTTTAATCCAAGGCATTATAATTCGAATCATAAAATAACTATTATTTATATAAAATTTTCAACCTTTTTAGATTTTTTGTAGAGGGGATAAGAATTCTGGCCTAAAGAGCGGGTTTTGAAATATTTTGAATTAATCTATGAATGCTTTCTCTTGCTCTATGAAATTGTAGACTACCTAGATAGCATAAAACTATAATGTTTTATTTACTATATTCCTAATAAACTACATGGTCGTCTCTATCATAATCTTGTTTTAGACAAATAGCAAATCCGACATGACCACAATCATCAGTATTACAGGTTATACACCAAGGCATGCCGTCTCTATAAGCAACTATAACATCTCTTGGAGATACTTTTGTCAAACAATATGACATATTTATTATCAAAGTAGTCTTTTACCGCTACCAAAGTGTCTCCAGAATTTGTATCTTTTGATATTAACCATTTCATGAACTCTGCAGTACCTAAATCAAGGGTAGACAATTCAGAATTATTCTCAGATGCTTTGGACCTTCCAGACAAGTCTTCTTTTATCTTTCCTTTCCAATATAGCGTAGGGGCAAAAAAGGTATTAAGGATATCTATCTTCTGTCTTAGTTAATTTATAACTTACCTTCTTACTTTAAAGCGATAGCATTCTATAATAATCAAAGATTTCTTTTTAACACTGCTAAGATGTTACTATAAACAATATTTTCCCGTTAATCTCTGATCGAATTAATGCGCCAGTGATTAAGACAT
The DNA here is from genome assembly GCF_047711275.1 of Candidatus Nitrosocosmicus sp. FF01. NCBI lineage: Archaea > Thermoproteati > Nitrososphaerota > Nitrososphaeria > Nitrososphaerales > Nitrososphaeraceae > Candidatus Nitrosocosmicus > Candidatus Nitrosocosmicus sp. FF01. Next base: position 751,951 of record NZ_JBLNIG010000002.1, read on the forward strand.
ACGATCCTTACAATTGCAGTGTCTAAAATAGCCTTAATGAAATCTATAATTAAAATTTCTCATTATGGAGGCTGCTTATTTGAAGTATCATCTGTGTTAGAAGGCGGCTGCTGCTTATGACGCTTGCTCATCGTCTTTGTCTTGTGACTTTGCAAATTTCTCTGTAAACCTCCATCCATATTTGATTACATACGGCGCGATGAAGGTTGTTATGATCGTCATTGTGCCAATCATTGGAAGAATAATCGGAGTCGCTGCTCCCACATCGATTCCCCCTTTTGCTACTACAAGCGCTATCTCACCACCAGAAGAAGAACATCCCAAGGCGGTTCTCGCTGAAGTAAGATTGTTTAGCTTCTGAATTCTAGATGAAACATATACGGTCAAAAATTTGGCACCTATCGAGACGCCTATCAATATCAATGCTGGTACTATAAACTGAGGGATTAGTGAGAAATCCATTAATGCGCCAACAGATACAAAAAACAATGCAGCAAAAATATCTTTTACTGGATTAGCTAAAACACTTGTTACCGAGTGCGATCTAGATTCTGCAACAAGAACACCTGCAAAAAAGGCACCAGCGGCTACAGAAATTCCCAATTGAAATGATACAAAGGCTAATGCAAAAGCCACCCCTACTGCTGCGACTATTAGTACATCGTGCTGATTGGTTCTTGCAACTACGTCCATCAATCTCGGAATAATTTTAGAACCTATTACTAGTACTGCTGCAATGAAACCTATGGTTATCCCTACGGAAATTATGATTTCATTAATAGAAAATTCTCCACTCGCACCTGCGGATTGAAATATTGCTAATAGTGAAATTATAATGATATCTTCAATGATTGTTGTCCCTAAAATTAAAGTAGCAGACTCGTCTTTCATCATTCTGAGCTCTCCAAGAACTCTCATTATGATAACAGTGCTTGTTACTGATATGGCAAGTGCGATAAATAAACTATCGTAAAATCCTAATCCCAATGATTGTGCAACAACAAAACCTATGGCTAGTGTTCCAAACGCTTCGCTTGAGGCTATAACAATTGCTTTTCTTCCAACCTCTTTTAGTTTTTGGATTGGAAATTCCATTCCAACTGTAAAAAGCAATAGTATTACACCCATCTCAGCAAATAGATTGAGTACATCTAAGTTATGGATTAGGCTAAAGGGTGGGCTATACGGACCGATTATAATACCCGCTACTATGAATCCTATGACCACGGGTTGTTTTAACCTGTAAAAAACCAGAGTCATTACAGAGGCAATAATCATTATAACGGCAAAATCTTGCAATATTTGTCCGATTGGTGCTTCCACGATAAGAATAGTATATCACGCTATTTATAGAGTTTAAAAGAAAGAGGGTGATCTATATTGAATTGTTATGATTTTCGGTAAATATTAGATTCGTGGATTTGGTTCAATGCCTTTTCGATCGACTTTTTAACTTCAATTAATAATTCTTTTAGTATCTTCTTGTCGAATTCATTTTTCTTAACCAACTCTAATTCACTATTATAGTATTTCATCCGTGAATATGCTCTTTGAATTGTTTGGAATAGTTGAAAGTCCAAAAGAGAGTGTTTACCGGCAATTATAACTGCGTCCCACATGTCGGTAAGAAATGGTTTATAATTTTCATCATGTAAGGATTCGTCTACAAATTTATCCCTGTGTTTTAGATCATCTTCTATAAATTTGAAAATGTTTATTAGATATTTTTCATCCTGCTTTTTCCTGGATCGCTGAAAAGCCCAGTGCTCAATATATATAGAAAACCATATTATTCCTGCCAATAGAACCATTTCTATTGTTAAAGAATCCCATTGAATAGTCATGATACTTTACTTCTGGCATTTCTTCAATTTCCAGATTTAAATATTCTAAGGTGTTCCTAAAATAACAGATAAAGGTATAAACCCATCACTTAAATTTTCCTAATTTACATTGTGTAAGAAAAAAAATCGGTATCTCTTCCTTATCCTAATCATGCCAAATGTTATGGTTCTTTATAGTTCTTATCAATCTTGTTTGTATTTCCTTCTCTTTCCCTAATCTCCCTCTCGATTGTTTTTTTGCCTAAAATTTGCATTTTCATAAACATAGATATAGTGAGTCAGTCAGTAGCGAAATGATGAATTTTCTTAATTTCGATATTTTGACCCTTCTTATGATTTTTGTATTTCGAAGAATCTTTTTAAGTTGGGTTTTCGTCCATTCATGATATTCAATTTAATCACAGACAATGATGTAAAGGGATTCTCATCATCCTAATGGTTTATGTAATCGAGATAACGATTGCAATAACAACAGCATTCTTTTTAATGGTCTGCTGTAATTATAATGATGATTCAAGATTCTGTTGGTGCAACAGCATTCAATTTTGGGCTAGTCGTAATTGACATGCAAAACGGCTTTGTAAGCAAAGATGGGTCCTATGACCATCTTGGAATGAACATTAAAGAATATCAGAGGATCATTCCAAAAATAAAGGAGCTTATTACATTTTGCAGGGCCAAGAATATACCGATTTTTTATACCGAGGCTGTTAGAGAGGCAAGTGGTGTCGACCTATTAACTAGGTTTCACAGACTTTTACCCTTAGCAAGGGAAGAACGGCTTAAAGTTCCTATCACTGTAAGAGGCACGTGGGACGCTCAAACAATAGATGAGATTAAACCCGTGGACAATGATCTAATAGTTATTAAGAGAAGAGATGGCGCTTTTCAAGATACTGAACTGAGGGTTTGGCTTCAAAGTGAGGGAATTAATACGTTAGTATTCTGTGGAATCGATACCTCTATTTGTGTAGAAACATCATTACGTGAAGCGTTTAACATTGGGTATGATGTAATTTTGGTGTCTGATTGTACTGCTTCGGGAAACAAAAGACATTACGAAACAACATTAGAAAGAGTTAGGGATTATTATGGCCTGGTACTCGATACAGAACGTTTCTATAAATTAATAAATTCACTTGAAGACCTGAAATTAGGCAAAATGGATGGCAATGAACTCGATAGGAGATATGAGAAGTTTCTAAACGAATTTCGATTGATAGATGTCAGGAAAAAATAATCTTTGAGTTCCACCAGATTACAGGCCTTTTTTTTAGCTATCTAGATTTATTTAAAAACAGTGACATTTAGTTAAAAGATGAGAATCCTGCCCATAAATACTAAATTTCAATAGATACATATATCTACATTATTAACATCAATCTACCAACAAATCCATTTTCAATCTAATCTAAAATCTAATAAATATTCGTTAGAAGTTTACTAATTTTGTTTTGTCAATAAATTGGATTCAGACGTGTTTGATATTGTATAAAGTATTTGTTAAAGTGCACTTATTCTTTGCTAAAACCTTCTTTATGTATCCAGTAGTAAGAAACTTTGTCAGCACCTATCCAATAGGTCTCTGTCCCTGCATCAATTACGATCTCTTTTGAATTATCATCGAATGTTACATTGTGTTTATGCAGTTAAATACTTTCATTATCGTCTAGCCTATGCATTACTTCTCCATTTTGGTCCAAACAATTTTTTATATTTTCATAATTTGCCATAATTGATGTTGGTTAACATCTTTTATAAGGTTTAAAATCTCACTTCCGTAGTCAAGATACTTTAATCTAAGGTTATGTATTTTTCAGGGTCGATTTAGTGGATTTGCCATCTTGGTTCAATTTTTTCTTAGTGTTTTCATAGCCGAAGCCCAGGCGATTACCTCGTCTAACATGTTGTTAGCGGATTTCTCGTGAATCTTATGGGGTTTAAATGTTGAAAAGTTTTCAAAATCTGTAAAAAGAGATAATTGCACCTGAGCCCTTACTGTTGCAACCTTGACCTCTGCCATGACCAAACGCAGGTGTTCAACTGCACGGACACCTCCGGCGCTACCATAACTAACAAATCCGGCAACTTTATTGTTCCATTCTTTGAATAGAAAATCTATAGCATTTTTTAATGCTCCTGAAATTCCGTGGTTGTATTCTGGTGTTACAAATACATATGCATCGAAGGAGTCAATTTTCGTAGCCCAAACCTTGGTATGTTCCTTTGAATATTGACCCATAGAAGGTGGAATCGGTTCATCAAGTAAAGGAAGATTGTAATCTTTGATATCCACTAACTCGTATTCGGCGTCGTCTCTCTGCTTGGCCAGGTCATATATCCATTGGCTTACTGCTTCGCCATTGCGTCTGGGTCTAGTACTTCCAATAATGATGGCAATCTTTAGCCTTGGGTTATCATATAGCATTAACATAGTTATATCAATTATAGTTTATAATCTTCTAATTCCTCAGTCAGGAGTTGAATTCTATTTCGTTTTACAAATGTTAGCAGGCATTCATATCATCAGTGAAAAAGGTTAACATGATAGTGATAAGAGTCGCCACGACGTTCTTAGAATACTTAGATTATACATCAGTAACAGGCCATCTCAAAAAAAATATCGCTTTATGCACTGTTTTCATGATTTTAGAATCTCTTCCCAATTCATTCTCTGAGTAGCAAAGCCATGGGTAAAAAGGATTTACTAGGTGTAGAACTCCAAGGTAAGTTCGAAAAACTTTTGATATTAAATACATCTAAGCCATAGTATATCTATGGATAATAATACTGCTTTCAACATTAATGGCGATGAAGCTTCTTTTATTGCCGATCCTTCTCTAAAGATCGACCACGTGCATCTGAAGGTATCGGATTTGAAAAATTCTATGCATTTTTATCAATCAATTCTGGGGTTTAATGTAATAGATAAGGATTCAAAAGAAGATACGGTGTATCTTGGATCGCAAACAGCACCCGATGATGACAAAAAAATTCCTCATTCAATATTGATTCTAACCCAAATAAATAATGGCACAAAAGTGATCTATCAACCAAATAACCTAAGAAAGGAGGCAGGACTTTATCATTTTGCGGTATTACTCCCTGAAAGGAAATATTTGGCAGTATTTCTACAGCATATTCAAAAGAATCTTGATCCTCAATTTTATGAAGGCATGGCAGATCACGCAGTATCCGAGTCTATATATCTTCATGATCCTGATAACAATGGGATTGAAGTCTATAGGGATAGAAATCCATCCGAATGGAAATGGTTAGATCAAAACAAGGTACATATGGTAACAGAACCACTCGATGTACAAGGCCTATTAAGTCAACATGGTAATGAAAAGTGGACTGGATTACCGTTACATACATCAATAGGTCATGTTCATTTACATGTATCAAATCTTACTAAAGCTAAAAAATTCTATCAGAGATCACTTGGTTTACACCATACTGCCACTTATCCTGGCGCTTACTTTTTTGCTGCAAATGGCTACCACCACCATATAGCTACAAATACTTGGATCGGAACAAACTTAGAACCAAATAGCGCAAATGATCTTCAAAAACCTGGTCTTGCTCATTATGCAATAAGACTACCTCCCGAAGAAAACACTATAAAACAATTAAAAAATCATTTAACTAAAAATGGGGCTGTTATTGATGAAAAAGGAACCGATGTCAATAAATACGATAATTCATCATTTTATGTTTACGATCAAGACGGAATAAAAATACAATTTCTATTCGGATAGGTGTTGGACTTTTGAAAATATTTTAAATTTTATCTGTCAGTTTATTTTACCAATGACTTGATGAATCTGAATCTTTGCTTAATTCAATATATGATCAGAAGGTCCGTTTAAAGAAGGATCTATATTGACAAAATTTGCTCTCAGATAACTCACTAGGAATAAGGGAATATCATCAATCTAAGGGTATTAGCAATGGGTGATAGGGACGGATCACACCTAGCCTAATATTTCATTAGACTAAATCATGCAGGATCGATAATATAAAATTGATCTATTTCCTTTAGAAGACTAGGATGTTGTCTGTTCTTACTTCTGATATTCTCTATAAGACATCTTGATGTCTAACAATTTTATCGTCCACATCAAGAATCTGTTTGTTATTTGTATTTGTTCTGTCCCTTTTGTGATGATATTAAACAATAGATAAAATTGTCAATAATTAGTTTATTATTATGCTTTTCTTATAGTTGTTCGTGTCTAATTCAAAACCTGAAAATACAAGAAAAGCCGATCATGATATCGATTCTATTTTTGTCAACAGGTGGTCACCAAGGTCGATGACTGGAGAAGTTCTAGATGATAATGTTTTGATGAGCTTATTTGAAGCAGCAAGGTGGGCCCCTTCTTCTTTTAATAATCAACCTTGGAGATTCATATATTCCAAAAGAAATAGCACCAAATGGCACGAATTTTTGAACCTCTTAAATGAGGGTAACAGAATTTGGGCTAAAGATGCTGGAGCCTTAGTAGTAATAATATCGAGGAAGAACTTTGAGTATAATGAAAAACCCTCAATAACTCATCAATTCGATACGGGTGCTGCTTGGGAAAACTTGGCTTTGGAAGCATCAATCAGAGGAATTGTCGCACATGGAATGCAGGGTTTTGATTATCAAAAGGCCAGAGAGAATTTGAAAATTCCAGAAAATTTTGATATCATGGCAATGATTGCGATTGGTAAAAGGGGGCCCATCGAAAAATTACCTCCAAAGTTACAACAGGTAGAGCATCCTAATGATAGAAAACCGTTAAGCGAGATTATTATGGAGGGGAGTTTTAGATAGATAAATAGTATCTAAAATACAAATCAAAAAGAATGGATAAGAAAGCCGTTTCGATAAAGTGCAGGAAAATTTTCACCTGATACACATCGAAACTCAATGGGAGAACAAGTTAGATTCTAACTATGTTGTTTTTTAATGTTATCCGTGCTATTATAGCAAAACTAACAATAGAATATTTCAAAATTAATATGTCCAGTAATAATTGTCCCTTTGTGAGGCCAGATCTGCAAAAATAGATCGGTAAATTATTTTTTGAAACCGTGTCTAACCTATACTTTTAAGATTAATATTTAACAATAGCTGGGAATTCTTCACCTGCATACATGATTATAATATATACTGAATATTAACAGGTGAAATGGTCAACACAGATTCATCCTTATCAGATTTAAATCTAGAATCCAGTATGAAAGCTAATCGAGCTGAGAGTGGTTCTGGGTGGTCAGAAATAGACGAATGGGGCCCCGAAAAAGTATTGCAGGTATACGATCCTGACACGGGTATGCAGGGGGTTTTGGTTATCGATAATACATCCACAGGTCCTGGTAAAGGAGGAATAAGGTTTGCAGAAAGTGTTAATCCTACAGAGATATTCAGGCTAGCAAGAACAATGACTTGGAAATGTGCCTCAGCAGGACTACCATTTGGTGGCGCAAAAGGAGGAATTATAGCGAATCCAAGTAATGTAAACAAAGTAGAATGGGTGAAATCCTTTGCTAAAATGATAAGCCCCTATTGTCCTTCACAATATATTGCTGCCACTGATGTAGGCACAACCGAATTGGACATGGCAGTATTTGCTCATGAGATAGGAGACATGCGTGCATGTACGGGCAAGCCACAGGAACTTGGAGGCATTCCTCACGAACTCGGAACAACTGGATATGGAGTCAGTGTTGCCCTCAGAACCACATTAGATTTTCTAAAAGATATAAAACGTAAAGGATTACCTGTATCATCCAAGCCTCTACTTAATCTCATAAACAGCTTTGATACAAAAAATAAAGATATCAGAGTAGTTATTCAAGGATTTGGTAACGTTGGTTCGTTTACTGCAAAGTTTCTAGATGATATTGGTATAAAAGTTATAGGCGTTAGTGATGTTTCGGGATTTGTATTTGAGGAAAAAGGTTTGAATATTCCTCAACTGATGAACGATATGAGAGACAAGTCTAAGTTAAGTGATCTTTCAGTATATAGCAAACAGGGCGATCAACAAGAGCACCATTATGAAATCTCGGACAAAGACGAAATTTTTAATGTTGATTCGGATATTTTTATTCCTGCGGCAATGACTGGTGTTATTAATGATGAGACTGCCCCCAAGTTATTGAAACATGATGTAAAGGTCATTGTGGAGGGAGCAAATATTCCTACCACTCCATCGGCCGATCAGCGTTTGGTAGATAATCATGTTCTGATCATCCCGGATTTTCTTGCAAATTCTGGTGGGGTAATAGGATCATTTGTCGAATATCAGGGTAGAACGGAAAAAGAAGCCTTTGACCTGATAGAATACAAAATTACAAATAATGTCAAGAAGGCACTTTATAATTCGCTCTTAATAGAAGATCCGGGTGGCGATACTTCACAGTTTGATGTAAGAAAGGTTGCGATGGAAACAGCAAAACAAATAGTGTATAGGGCAATGCTGTTGAGAAAGGGAGCAATTAGTGTTGCAAGAGAAGCTTATGCAAGAAAGGAGCGAGCAATTTACTAGGTTTTGAATAAATAACTAAATAAAATCGACAATAAGGGTTTATCCGCCTATTTATGATCTAATCATTTGATAAAATCTTAGGCGGGTCTCAGCGTCACAAAAGTCTTTTATCTGTAATCTATATCTAAGGTATTGTAATTAATCAAATTATAATGCCTGTATTTCACAAGCAATACTTAATTTATTTTAAGGATTTTCCAAGCTATTGTTATACTCAGTTATCTATTACGATTACGAGATTGCAGGTTCTAAAGCATTATAAACAATGGTTAAAGTTACGTTCTGCTGACTCGAGACCAAATTATAGCAAAAGAGATCATATCTGGACTTTTATCTAAGAAATTCTGTAATCATAGTATTATAATGAAATGATGCTTCGAAAAAAAAGATAAAGAACGTTGATTAGACATTATTGTCTGACTTGATCATGGATCGATAGTTATAGGATTCTGTTGCTTCTCAGTTAAGAGGCCTTTCCAGTACGTTGGCAGGTTCTGCACCCAACCATCGTAAACATTAGGAATTGCCAATACGCCCTGACCTCCTGTCCCTTCTAGATCTGTTATTTCATCATCTACTTTTGTATCGTTTGAAGCAACAAGTGAAAGCTTTCCCGCAATCGATGCATCCACTGGATTTCCATCACCGTTTGGGTCCCCATCTACTACTATAGCCTCATTTGAAAAAGTACTTGAAACATATGCGTAATATCCGCCACCTTTCTTGGCACCGAAATTAACTCCATGGCATCCGGGGTCACAGGGTAACTCTTTTACTATTTGATCTGTGTCAGTATCCAGTATTGTGATTGTTCCGCCGGTATTAGCTGTTACCATGTATTGACCATCCGGGCTGACAGGGGTCTGTATTGGAAGAAAACCTACTGGTCCAGTTGTATTACCCGTAATTGGATCATAATTTGCAAGTAGATTAATTTTCTTGATTAGCGTAGCATTAGCAGTATTTATGATACTCATAGTACTATCAAAAAAGTCGGCTACATATGATTTGCTACCATCTGGCATCATTCCGACAGCTACAGGAGAGACACCCGTCTTTACTTTTCCTACTATTTTGTCTTGCATCATATCATATATGGTTGTGGTTCCAGTAAGTGCATCTGGAGTTACCATGAACCTGTCATCCGAACTCATCCAATGGCCATGTGGATGAGTTGAAGGGGCAGCTGGGGATTGTAACAAGATGTAATTTGTGAGATTAAAGCCCGGATTAGATGATACCACCGTAACACCATCTTCACCGTTTAATGCTATATACAGTTCATCTGATTTCGTTCCAGTCATTACGTGTGAGGGATCGTCACCAACTTGTAAGTCCTTTACGAGGTGACCAGTTGTGCGGTCAAATATGGTTGTCCTGTTGTCAAACCACTGGGTTTGGTAGATGAGGTCTTGGTTCTTGTCTGTCCACATATTGTGGGGATTATTCATGTTGATTTCAGGAAGTGAAACCTTCTTACTTACACTCCATGTAGTACCATTAATTGCAGTAGCAGTTCCAGGTTTAGTCTTGCCAGCAGTTTTTTCAAATTGTGTATCAATCCAAATTTCTCCTACTGCAGGAACGGTCGGATTTGACAAAGGAGCCAAAGTAATGTTTTGTCCATATGTCTTTTCTAATACATCTTTGACATTAACGACAGTCCCATTTGTTACTCTGACATCTACATCAGGATATGAAACATGCCATGGTTGGGAGACATTTGTATAATCCTGCCAGTTTGATGGTGATGTTGCGATGAAGAATGTCTTTAACAACTTTAGGGCCAATTCACTATTTGTAGGAATTGTAGCTCCATTTACCAGAGTAAGCTCTTCGCCTAGGTCCAGTCCCTCTGTATCCGGATCATCAACTATGACCGCAGCTAGCATAAATGGATGGAGACTGCATGCAAATACATACAGACCTGGTTCCTCCAAGGCGACAATGGCTCCCCCTTTATACGCCATCATTTGGCTAAATGGCATGTGGCTAGCGTTCTTAGGATTTATTATGCTAGTTACAGTGTGAACTCCGTTTGTACTATCCATCATGAAATTAACTGTTCCTGATTTGTTAATTATTGCTAAAGATTCACTTCCAGTATTTGATATATCTCCCTTTAGATTCTTAAACCATTTTGCTGGCTCATCGCTAACAGAAAACGATGCGAAATTGTGATAGGGAGAAGCACCGGGGATACTATTTTGAACTCTTGTATCGTTACTCAACGTTGTATTTGCAGGAAGTATTCTAAATGTAGACATCATGCCTGCTTCCATATGAGAGAAGACATGACAATGATATTGCCAGTCTCCTGGTCCTACACCATCACCTGCATCTATGACAAATACATGGGTCTTACCCGGATGTATTTCTTTTACATCAATGATATTACTAGTACCCGGATCGACCCATCTATGAGCGTGAAGATGAAATGTATGAGAGTGACCATTGGGATTGGATGACGGGCCTATTCCAACAATGTGGAAGCGAATCTTTTGATTCTCTTCTGCCACTGGTACTGGGTTTGTCCACAGAGGAGTTTGAGTACCATTCTTAGCAATTTCCATTCCCCAAAAGGTGGACCCTACCATGAATAGTAACACTTCCTTATCCAATTCATCAGTAGATATAGAAGTGATATTTCCGTTTATTAGCGCCTCTATCATTTTGTCTTGTGGATTTACGATTACTACACCGTAAAGTCCTCTGTCACCTAATTCGTCATCTTGATATACGTATGTTCCGGGATTAGATGCAACAAAATCTTCTCGAGTAATATTCCCATCCAGATGGTTAATCGTCACATGAGCACTATCACCTTCGCTTATCACTATAGCAGGTCCAGGAATAGTGGCTATAGTGCTATAGTTATTTGTGATATTTAATTTAGTGCCATTAGATTGATTAACCATATGTTGAATCATCTTATATGCTGGCTCTCCATCTGGAAGTACCTGCTCTTGTATCACTATATCATGTACGTCTGAACTTGAATTTAGAAGCGGGTTTCTGTAAGCTGTATTTGACGAAACTTTCGATGATAATGTGTCAAATACCTTGCCGTCATTGTTATTTGTCTGAGTTATTGGAATAAATGATTCAGTTCCTTTTGCTACCCCTACAGATGTTATTGTCGAAGTAAAAATTAACGATGCTATAACTGCCGCAAAAAGAATATTTGTTTTCTTTATCCATCTATTATGATTATTATAATAGTTGTGTATCATTTCAAAATGCCTCCCTATTGATTGAATTCTCAGTTGCTTGTTCACCTACAGAATTGGTTACTACAAAATTCCCCTTCATACCCCCAAGAAGGTTAATTGTCGAATTGTCATAGTAGCTTGAATTTTTGTTTGCTTCAATAGTAAAAACATGGTTTGCAAGAGGGCCTATTACGTGAGATTTGATGACTTTATTTGTTCCCGGACTAAGCCATTCGATATTATCCATTGTGAAATTGTGAAACTCGTTTCCTATCGATTGAATGTTAAATCTAACGATGCTGTTACTGGGTGCAGTTAATGTCGGATTAGTTCCTAATTGTGTATGCTTTCCGCCCTTTGAATAATCTATTTCAGTTCCCCAAAACACATCGTCGTTAACATATAAAATATAGTCTTTGTAAATATCGCTTACATTTACTTGTTTTGGAACACCATTAATCAAAGCATTTACTTTTCCATCAGAGGGATTTATTATTATACTTGAAAAAAGCCCCACTGTTTCAAGGCCATCCATGCTCTTCCCTAAAACGTTTCTCCCGATGGTGTGATCATGAAAAGGCCATGAACCAGCCGTTCCATTTGCAGCATCCCATTCGAAAGTAAATGGTTTTGTGGGAGAAGCGGCCTGATCAGAAACCTTGTTTAATTCCTTTAATGTCCCATCGCTAGTTATTTTATAATGAGCACCATGGGTATGAACACCTGGAAAACCCCATCCCATTTCATTAACTAAAGTTATGATTACCTCATCACCCTCATTTACTATGATGGTAGGTCCAGGAATAGTGGTCTCGTTTGTATAGTTTGAAGTGATATCGATAGTTTCATTACTGGCAACATCTCGAACTAAATAACTGTTAAGATTATAGGCAATTCTATCGTCGCTTAGTTCATCCACGCCGATCTCAATTTCATGGGATCTCACATGATGGTTTTCTTGTTCTATTTTTGGATTAGATTGAGCAAATACATTAGCAGCACTATTTGTCGGTATGGAATTTGCAACAATCAAACCAACCGCAAGTGCTGTTACTATACTTTTCAATTTAATTAGATTGTATACATACAATAACCTGATCGAATAAATAATAAAACGGTGTTATATAATAGATCGGTATCGGATGCAAACCTCCGTAATTACTAGCAAACATTTGTGCACACAAACAAAAAAATTTAGATCGTTGCTGTATTCCTGTTCTGCTTTAATATTATAGGTGATGGTGGCACTGGATCAAAATAATCAATAATGGATTGTTTAAGTATGTCCTTATGATATACTTCAAGATAGTTATTGGAACCTACGACTGACAATTACTAAATAGCCCTTTGAAATATTATTGTTATTTTAATAAATACCATGTAACACAAGTGATTGCAATTGCTTAATACGCAATCCTTAGTTTAGAAACCTTATTATAGGAATAATCCTAACTAATTATACCTGCCTGTTTAGCAGCTTGAGCAAAACCGTTTACATACTCATACCAAAACACAAGTGATTGCAAATACGATGGTTTGCCAAATTAAGCCAACAGAACGAAGATTCATGCATGGGTGATGGGATATAATTCAATAACTCCTAGTACTTTCAACAAATCAAAGATATTCTATTGTATTCCATCACTCATTTATTTTGACGACAATTTCTAACAGGGATACACCTTTCCTATAGAAAATAAAATACTAAGGGGAAACAACATAACTGTTATTCTTGAAGAAAACAGAAATTGTGTCCCTAGTTATGCAGCTTCTGACATAATTTATTTTGATGATTGCATACGTTTGCAACACAAACGTCATGTTTATCTTATTTAATAATCAAAAGTTCCTATGCCAATAGATCCAGACTTTCCAAAAAACCACCAACCTATGGGTAGACATCAGCATACGGATAAGGAACATTATCACTTCGTATGGGGACCGGGAAGACCTGATGCGGAATCCGCCACTAATAGAGAGGTACAGGATGCGTACAAAGCTAGAGGAGAGGAGTATGTTCCTCTGGGTATTCATGGAACCATGGTAGCAGTCGACTGGGACTCATGTGTAGCAGATGGAGCATGTATTGAAGCATGTCCTGTACAAGTATTTCAATGGTACAGAACAGAAAATGATATTCCTGGTATTGAAATGATGAATGCTACTAGTGAGGGCAACGGGGAAAACCAAGACAGAGAAGGCAGAAAGGATTATACGGACAAATCCGATCCGATCAGAGAACATGATTGTATCTGGTGTATGGCTTGTGTATCTGTCTGTCCCCCTCAGGCTATTAAAGTGGATCAATCTAATTTGGAATTCCATGAAAGAGAATCTGGAACATTTAATGAGGCCCTATCCAAAGGAAGTGCACCTCCTCCACATAGTCATTAAATGCTCGAGATACTTTTCCTACAGATGAGGTTATGAATAATGATTATAGTAATAGCTAAATTTCCAACAGTATATTATGGCCGAGAAGAGGAATTTAAAAAATGGTTCGAGTGGTCAAATAATCTCTTAAAGGAAACGCCTGGGTTGATTTCAAGAAAACTTGCAAAAGACAGAAATCAAAACTACATTGCAATAGTCGAATTTGATTCTTTTGATTCTTTTAAAACTATGCATTCAAGCAACAAACATAAAATAATTCATGAGAGAACCTCCTCGCTATTTAGTGGAATACCCAAACCAGAATTCTTCGAGATAATAAACACAATATCTGGATTGTAAATCGATTTTTTGAGCAAAAAAATAAAGTCTTGTCAATCATCATAAAAAGATTAAGAGGAAGAATGGCGATTCTAATTACCTTATCTGCTTGGCTTTCCTTCCAAGTTCAATTACTAATATCAGAGTTTAAAATATGTTAACCCGTGTCTATAATCAATCGTAAATACTATTCAATTATTTCATCCAGTTCTGTTCTTCTAAATAATTTATTAATCTGAGCATTTCCTTTATCCTGATTTCTCCACCCACTTGATTTTTACATGCTTCATAGTGCTTTAGTAGGCCTTTGTCTTCTTCTTCAGACAGCAAATTGCCCGATTCTATCAAATCAAAGAATTTGTCCTCTTTCCCGGTATGATCATCAATGAAGACCGCATATGATTTTAGGAATCTTGCCACCGGTTCGTTTAGTTTGCTCTCATTATATGGTAACACTTTGTTGTCCTCTTTCCCGCGATTTTCTTTTAATACATTTATTTCTCTTCTCAACATTTTTGCTATCCTTCTTCCTAACTCATGTTCGATCAAGAACTTACGAACATCTTCCGCAAGACCGTCTTTTACTTTTGTTTCTGGAAAGTATGCTGTTTCTTCTTTACCGTGATGAAAGTTATCCACAAACTCTTCTATAATTACAGATATGATTTCAACATGTTCCAAGGGAACTTTTTTATTTGCATATAAATTCTCCGAACATTTCTGCGCAATATTTCTTACTCTTCTTATTGTTATATGATCGTTTTTCAGATTTTTGGTAGAACTCAAATGACTTTGTTAATTGAATTATGGTTTTTATCTTTTATTTTTCTAGATCTGGCCGAACTGATTCACTTTTCTGTGAAAAAATTGCAAAGGAAGCAATTTTATCTTGATATATTTAATTATTTCAAAGAAAAGTATTATATGGTTAAGTAGAATATTAAATTAAATTTATTGATGAAATTTTTCAAAGCAATATTATTCACAGCTATAGTGTTAACCACGCTTATATCTATAGGATATATTTCCAGTACTGTAATTGCCTCTCAATCTAATCTTTCTGGTCTTAAAAGCGCTTTTGGACCCGTTATTGGATTGAGTGTAAATGACACCGGAAATGTAGATTGGCTAATGTCTGGGACTTGGAGATCATTATTAACTGGAGATCCAACTGGCGATCTTATTTTATCGAACCAGTCTTCAGGAGCGTTTACTGCTGCAATCGAGATGATAAAACCCGACGGTACTGCTAGACATACTCATGCTCTAACAGATTTTGTTGTAACCGACAGAACACAAAATGCTGATAATAATTCTACTATTATTAATGGTACTTCTACTATAAGCTTGCTAGAGGGTCCTGCAGTTGCTATTCCTACCACAATTGAAAGATCAAATAACTGGAATGTTTTTATAATAATGATCGATCCCGAAAGCGTTGATTATCATTTTGGCAAATCGCCATACATATATGGCATCAGTGCCAATCCTGAATTTATGAAAGGTCTCCATTCTCCACGATAGAATTGGTCAATCCTAAGTAAAAAAATATTCATCTTTTAATTTTTCTTAATAATGTATTTTGAACCTGTTTCAAGAAGTACTAAGTGCACTTGTCATGCATCTAATATTGCCTCATCTTATCTACTTGTGGTTAGAAAAATCTATCATTCGGACCTTGATTAGTAATATTATTGGAATTAATTCTACCTGAAGAGATATAATGTATTTCTAATGCTTTTTCTATCATCCTCATTTGCAATATTATTGATGGGTCATTATGGATAGTTTCACAACATATTGAGAAGGTGGTCCACAACCTGGGGGACTAACGGTTCCTGAATAAGTATTTACTTGACTGTTTTCTCCATTAAAGGCAGTTATATTTCTCAAGGATTCAGAAGATAATTCAAACATGTCTATGAATACAACGCCGTTACATCCTCTCGGAATCAACGCAGGTGATATTGAGCTAATAATATTTGTACCTTGGACTAAATTTGTAACATTATAAGACGGTTCCATTAGTTGAATTAGCGTATCTCTAAGACTGATTAATGTATAGGATGCTGTGCCATCTTCCTTGTCTAATCCTAGTATGTATACTTTGAGAGTATCATTTTCATTATTAATTGAAAACGGACCAATTCTTAGATCTGTAGTTATGTTAGAACCATATCCTCGAGTTCCCAAATATTTAGTTGCAGCTAAAGGTGTTTCATCGTTCTTTTGTCCGCTTACGCCTACATACAAAAGATCCGACACAGGGGATCGAGGTATATTAATAAATACATTTTCCATTGAAACATAAATCGTTAGAGGACCGTGAACAGCGGGATCGTATTTGGTTAACATATTGATGGGATAAACATTATCCGATCCTGTTGCCTGCAGAATCTGATTCAGGGTTATATTGTTCTTCGATTTGTCGATAAAAAGTTCGAAATTGACAATTCCGCTCTTCATGTTGTTCGACAAAGGAGAATCGATCCATTTTCCAGTTATTCTGCTAAAGTTATCCTCTAACATTCCACTAAAAATATTTTTTATTGTGCCTGATGTATTATCTGGGGCTGTAGTACCAAAAATCCAAACAGTGTTGTTTATTTGTATGATATTATAAAGAGCCTGTTTGTCTGAAATGTAAATACCACTAATATCGACACTATTGTTAATTGGCGATTGTGCATTTGCATATTCTACAACAGTGATAAAGGAAATTGAAAGAAAAACAATGATAGGACAATAGATAATAACTTTCCTCATATTTTTTAACATATGTTAGAATATTACAAGTATGATTTAAATTTAAATCTAAATCATGATAATAAATATAGCTAAAAGTCAAATCTTAAGACAGATCCAGGATCTTGTTTGTTGTTTATTTTTTTTTAAGATAAAGGATGTTTCTCTATAATGTATGTCGCTCTTAATTCCCTAGATATTTGAAGATTAAAATCGGCTTTTTAGTCTGATGAGATACATTATGAGCAACCATCCATATAATGACTTTTTTGATTTTTCCGGTTCCCCTTCTTTCAATAATCAAAACATTGCCATCCTGTTTTTTTACATATTCCATTATTATGTGTAAAACATCAATTTCATTTTACTAATGCTGGTTCATGCTTTACTTTTAATTTTCTTGATTTCGAGTCGACTCAAATTTTCTCTTATTCTTTTTCCAATTAATTCATTACCGAGTCGACAACACTTTGCTGTAGAACATAGACAGCTGGAGAGATTTCTAATACATTTAGAAATAACAGTCAATTTTGATCCTAATTTGAAGGTTAAAAATAGTCCATGTTTTAATCTAAATGGAGTTATCAGATCCATCTATCGAAACTAGAATTTTAGTGTAAATCATCTAGAGGATGACTACAATCAACAAATTGATATTTGAAACATTTAATCGGCATAACTGAATTCGGATCAGATGATGAATGCTTCATATCAATTTAAATTTTGATTTGTAAACTTGACAATTTGTCTATTCTCGTCACTTTACGTCACTTTGAAGTAAAAAATGTTTGAAATCACGATATATTTATTTTGAGGCTACAAACCTTATCGTGTTCCTTTGCTATTTAATACAATGACATGTGAAAAAGACTATATTGTTTTCAAAATACTTGATTCTTTAGACAGCGAAAGCAAGGACTTGATAAAGGAAAATACGAGATGTGAACTCTTTATGAGATATATTGTAAAAGTGGTTACTGATGTGTCGATGGATAACAGAAGGGTCAAATACTGTTTATACATTTGCTAACAAATATTAAATTCTTTCAGTAGTGCATTGATTAAGATATCTCATATGTTATACACAGAAGTTAAATTAAATTTCCTTTTTTTACTGGTCTTAAAATCATTCAATACTAAATATTGAACACTTCTAGAACCTTATAAGATAGAGCGAGCCCAAAATATAGTAATACCATTTAATTTATGCTATTATCAAATTTGATTATAATATATGCTACAATGACAATGCGTTTATAAATATTGATCAAATTTTTATTAGCTATTTAAGGTTTGAAGACTAACTAATTCCTATGAGTAGCGGGAACAATGATTATTATGATGATTGGTTTAGAAGATTTTTTAACAGAAGCAATAGATTTGGATATGGTGGATTTAGTGATAGCGATTTTTTTGATATGAATCCCTTCAGGGATTTTGAGGATATACGTTCACAGATGCAAAAAATGTTTGACCAGTTTGACGATTCTAATAGTGATACATCTTCGAAAGAGCTAGTAAAAGAATATCAAACACCTGATGGTTCTAAAGTCCGACAGGTAGGTCCAATAGTATATGGTTATTCAATGACCATTGGGCCTGATGGTAAACCAAGGATACAAGAATTTGGAAATGTGAGGCCTTCCGAAAGGGGATTTGAAATAAATAGCAGAACCAGACCGCGGTTGTCTAATGAGACAGAACCATTAGTTGATATCGACACTACGGGAGACCAAATTACAGTCGTTTTAGAAATACCAGGCGTAAAGAAAGAGGATATAAAAATAAATGCTACCGAGGATTCGGTTGAAGTAAAGTCTACAGATCCTAAAAGAAGATATCATAAGAACATGAAATTACCTAACAGTATCGATATTGAGAGTGTTAAAACTAAATTCAATAATGGGATTCTCGAAATAACGTTTAACAAAAAGAAAGAAGCAATCTCAAAGGCAAAAGAGATAAAGATAGATTAGTATATCACCATATTTTTGGTAAATAATGGCGAACGTGATAATTCGTATGCCAGTCCTGTTCCAATTATTATTAAGGTAAATGTTATTGCGTTAACACCCTCTGCATCTATTAGCGCCTCCGTCATACTAGGGTTTCCAACAAATGTTCGAAATATTCCTTGCGGTACACCAACTTTATCAATGTTTTTTCAATTTCTATACTCCAATGCATTGTAGAACTTGCTGGTTTTAAGACAACAATATTTCCAACCATTAACAAGGGGATCGCAAATCTCAATACCTGCCAGTAAGGAAAATTCCATGGCATTAAACTTCCTATCACACCAAGTGGTTCAAATGTTATTGTGCTCTTTCTAGCATCTGTATTGATTACCTCACCATTTGAAAATATTTTTCCCATTATCTGCAAAATATTCTATCGCCCAAGCACATTTTTCTACCTCTGACTTGGACTCTTTAATCGCTTTTCCCATTTCGAGTGTGGCAGTCTTGGCTAGGTTTTCTTTATTTTCTCTAAATTCTTTAGCAAAAGCATAGGAAATATGCATGTTTATCTGGATCTATTTTCCACTCTAAAAAATACAGTTCTTGATTTTTTTTACCAAGTCGTTTGATTGATCTTTGTTAATTGATTCATACTCGTTTAGAATTTCTTCTTTAGCTGGATTGCCTGTCTTTATTTTATGATTATTATCCACTGTTGACAATGAATAAAATATACCACCATACCTTATTGACTTACCCCATGTAATTATTGACCTGGTATAATTTAGGAAAATGAAGCACGAAAACATTCATTAAATTATCATATCGAGATACCTTTAATATCCACAGTTAATTGGCTAAGTTGAAAACTTTATGCTAGAAATATTATTAGTGGGGGAATAACATTATTTGGAACTTTGAATAACTTAAATTTAATGCATTTTATGAAATATAACAAAGTCATTGTTAAACCAGGTAAACGAGATGATAGTTACCGAGGCCATTTTAGAGTTTTTCAAAGTGGTTCAAACGAAAGATACCAAAATGAAAGGATTTATTGTAATGAATAGTTTAGAAGACCATTCTGAATCCATAGTCCTAACCTTTTGGGAAACTAAAAAAGATATGGATGAGTTCTATCAGAAAGATAATCGACTTTTATCAGATTTGGTAGAAAAACTCAAACCCTCTTTTGAAATAATGCCCGAAAGAAAAAGTTATCAAGTATCAGATTTTAAAATTTAGCCATTAACAAACCTGAAAATATCTTTGAATGGGTGAAATATATATTCACATATTATTGACATGATAAGTAGCAATTAGACACTAAGCAAAGTAATGAAATTGACGATTCTGGTTTACCCAGGTTAGCAGATATTTATACTATAAGTAGAAAATATTACTATGACAAGTATAAGTAGCGATAAAGGGATTCTTGGGATACACCATATCACAGCTATAGCAGGAAACCCCCAAAAAAATATTGACTTTTATACTAGTTTTTTAGGGTTACGCCTAGTAAAGCTAACGGTTAATTTTGATGATCCAACAACGTATCATTTCTATTACGGAGATGATATCGGAAGGCCAGGTACAATTCTGACTTTTTTTCCATGGCACACCATGCCAAAAGGATTTAGAGGAACTGGTCAAGTGATTACTACATCCTTTTTAATCCCCGAAAACTCTGTAGACTATTGGATTAACAGACTAAAAAGCCGAGGGATTAGTTATACCGGTCCAATAAAAAGATTCGCTGATGAAAACGATGACGGGGATGAACAAGTAATTACGCTTTATGATCCAGATGGTCTGGAAATAGAACTTGTTGCACACAAGTTTGCTGAAGAAAGAAACAAACATGTTTGGAAAAATGGTCCTGTTCCTCTAGAATATGCCACTAGAGGATTTTATTCAGCGACCCTATCCTTAGAAGGATATGAGCGTACGGCTGATCTCTTAACTGAAAACATGGGTTTTTCAAATACAAAGAGAGAGGGAAACAGGTTCCGATTTGAAATCAAAGACAAAGAAAAAAGAATTGATAATTTCTACGGTAACAAGGAAAAAAGAGAACTTGATCTTTTAGATTCTGTGTCTACTGTGGATCTCGTATGTCTGCCCGATACTCGTCAAGGCTCTATGGGAGTAGGCAGTGTTCATCATATTGCATGGCGCACCCCCACTGACGAAAGCCAATTAGATATACGTAAAAGAATAGTCAGTTCGGGTCTTGATGCTACCCCTGTAATTGATAGAAGATATTTTCATTCGGTGTATTTTAGAGAACCCGGAGGTATTTTATTTGAAATAGCAACTGATCCTCCTGGTTTTATGGTAGACCAAAAAGAGGAGGATTTGGGACAAAAGCTCTTGCTACCTCAATGGTTAGAGCCTGACCGCAATTATCTTGAGAAAGTGCTTCCTAAGATTAGCACACCGTCACTTGATAAATTCATTAATTCTTCTTCATCATCTTCGTCTTTTAATCAAACTAGTAATATTTAGGTAGTGGGAGAAAATGAAGGACCTAGATTTTAAACACCGTTTTATCCCCTCCTCGTCACAGCAGGAGTATATTGCGGATAATTCTAATCGTGCTTATACCCAAAAAGACAATCAATCAAATTCATTAACTTTATTGTTGCTTCATGGCACAGGTGGAAATGAAGATGATTTGATACAAGTTGGTCAAATGATATCTTCCACTGCATCATTGTTAAGCCCCAGAGGAAAAGTCTTGGAAAATGGAATGCCTAGATTTTTTAGACGACTTTCGGAAGGCGTATTTGATTTAGATGACCTTGAACTCAGGACCAAAGAACTATCAGATTTTGTTAAAGATGCATCAAATATTTACCGTTTTGATATAAACAAAATAGTAGCAGTAGGTTTTTCTAATGGTGCAAATATAGCAACAAGTCTTCTTCTCTCGTATCCAGAAACACTAAGGGGTGCAATCTTATTTAGGGCAATGGTTCCTTTTATACCAGATTCTCCACCCAATCTATGCGACAAGCAAGTTCTTTTATCTGCAGGGATGTTCGATCCTATAGTATCAGAAAGTCAAACACAAAACCTTTTTGATCTACTCGAAAAAAGTGGAGCAAATGTGACTTTGAAATGGCAGCAATCAGGTCATAATCTTACGGAGTCAGATATCCTGTATTCAAAGGAATGGTTAGCTCGAAACTTTAAATAATTATTACTGACGTTCCAGTTTCTTCGATCCCACTTTGCAGTCGTTGCTGCCGCTATGTATATGATTTGAAGAACGTTAATAAATAGGGAATCAGGCGTATTTGACTTTTGGACCGCCTCGTATGGTAAAATAAAATCGTGCAAATTCGAATAATAAAACACCACTTCTGGTAGGATCACGAAATTCTTAAACAAGTCATCAGGTTCGGGATAAGCATAATTCTTTACTATAATCTTTCTGTATGTACGATGGTATTGAGCCTACCCATACCTATCTAAAAGGTCAGTACGTGAATCAATTCTGATCTTTTGAAGAATGATCCAATTTTATATTTTGCTCTTGTAAATCCATGTTCTAACCGATGTCTAATCTTATCACTACCTCTGTGTCTTGTTATCGGCAATTTTTATACTCTCCTAGTTTACTATGATTGATATGTATCCACATATTTAAGAGGTTTAGAATGTAGATGTTGATTAGGCATCGTTTTGATCTATCTACTGTGTAGTTGAGTTACCTCCTACATACTTGAATGCTATAAGAGCTCCTGGGCTCCATAGAGTTGTTGTCGCGGTAATTGGACCTTCTTTCATAACTTGTACTGGACCTGCCATATCTGTGATTCTATAGACAGTGCTCCCATCAGGACTAAATGCAATATCTCGATAACGATTCTCTGAGCGGAAAAGTTCCTCAGGTTGACCTGATACTGCCGTACCGTTATCGTCGAGCGCTATTTTGAATATCTTGCCGGCCTTAAGAGTTGTCATAAATAAGTTATTTTCCCACCCTGGAATGACATCCGATGTGTAAAGGCGCAAGCTTGAGGGTGCAACGGTTGGGTAGCATGTAGATATCAACTCACCACATGTCTTGGCTGCCTCTGTGAAGTTAAAGTCTTTATCTACCGTGTAGAATGTTTGGATTGGTGGGACGAAATTTGTTGCGTTAAATTCGGTCTCGTTTTGTACAGTCACGCCAGCAGGTGCAGGTGCAACGTCATTAAATGTCAACTCATTACAGTTCTCTGCAGCAGACCAGTTATAGTACTGGTATGCCTTGTCGTCAATAAAGCCAGAAACATAGGGCCATCCATAGTTACCACCAGCTACAAGGCGGTTAACTTCGTCATCAGAATTATCCCCATGCTCGGCAACATATACATCACCTGTGGGACCTACTGCTATACCTTGGGCATTACGGTGACCATATGTGTAGATGTGACTTTGGACTCCGTTAATGACGGGGTTATCTTCAGGAATTGAGCCATCTGGATTCACTCGAAGTACCTTGCCTTCATACATGCTCCAATTCTTTGCTGCTACCTCTTCAGTGGTCGGAAGGTGTTGTGCCATATTATTCAAACATACTAAAGCCAACTGGTTTTTGCCTTGATCACCTATAGTGTAGTATAGCATACCATCGGGTCCAAATGTCATGCGTCCAGAGTTATGATCACCGCTTCCTGAAAGACCACTAATTAGATCTTGTGGCTCACTAATATTATGAGTAGTTGGGTCGTATGTGAAACGTGTAATTTTGGTCTTGAGTTCAGGCGTTCCTTCTACTTCAGTTCCATTACTTCTGTCTGGTTCTTCCTCATAGGTATAGGCAACGTAAATATGATGTGTGTTATTAAAGTCAGGATCAAATGCCATTCCCAAAACGCCATCCTGACCCTGAGACTGATTAACGTTAGGGATGGGCATTGTACTTAGTTTTGTACCATTGGTTGGATCAATTCGTACGATATCCTTTCCTACCCGCTCTGTAATCCAGAGTGTATCGTCAGGACCAAACAGAAGATTTAAAGGTGCACTAAGATTTCGTGCTAATACATTTACCAAGAAACTTTTAAATTATTATATTGGTTATCCTTTACCCAATCCATATTCTTTTGCTTATGTTTGAATCACTTGATAGATACCCACTATCAAACAACGACCCTAAATCCTGTTTTTTGCAAAAACCTTTTGTTAACAATGTCAATATACAATCAGATTTTTCGATGTCCTATACTATGGTGTTAATATAAAACCTGGTACTACTATAGTCCGCTAATCTTTTATTAGTAATTATTTCTTTTTGTTTACTACATTATCGTCTTCATTACTATCTTTTGAATCTGGCTTACTGTTTGCAGTATACACAAGAATATGGAATAGATGTAGAGCAACCCCTTTGTCCATGTTGATCTTAATTTGTCTAAGGGATTCAATTAAGTATGAAAACTGTATGCTTAATGAGTTAAGAAGTCGCAATGACGTTATGGTCAATTCATTTATCATTTTAAACTGAGAGTTTAATTGATCAGTCTCTACCTTGAGTTTATCACGATATGATCTTTGTTTGTTAACTTCAAAATTGATACTTCCCATCCTTCTTAGTTCATTTATTAGTGCTTTCCAGTAGTATGTTCTTTTTATGGTTTCATTACCTTTATGATTGATGTTTATCTTATTTTGATTCTGAAAATTAGGATCAAAGATAATACTCCCTTCTATAAAAGATGATACAATACTGTTCATTTCAATAATATCATTATTGGTAACTCCATGTAAATAGAGATATTGTAATGTTGTAGCAACAGCGTATTGAGACAGTAGATACCCTTTGTACTTTGGAACTTCTTCCTCTAATTTTTTCTTCTTTAGTTCTAATTCATTAATCTTGGTTTCAAATCCAAGTTTATTATCATATTGACTTTCCACATCGTAGAGGAATTTTCTCATCGCATTTACTGTGCTTATATTATTGGCTACGGATATCTCCATAGTAATATTCCATAGTTTTTTAAGTTCTTTAAGTCCCCAACCCAGTTTAGTTAATTCTTCGTAGGCTATTAAAGACTGACTGACGTAACCTCTCCTCTCCTCTAAGGATTCCATATCTCTTGCTAATTGCTCCTTGAGTAGAAAACTTGAGTCAATACTACTTTTAATAATTTTAATTTCATCCCTCAGTGATTCTATTTGCTTGTAGTCACTTATTATTTGGAGAACGTCATAATTATAAAATCTAAAGTCATTAATTATTTTAGCAAAGTTTTTGAATTCTTCCTCTATTCTTATGTGGTAGTTATTGGACAAAGCAATTTTTAAGGTATTAAACCATGAGAGATAAGTCAAAGCAAAGGTCTCTTTATTTTTTAGCTTCATAATGTTGGACATCACTACACTTTTTTGTTCTTCATGACTGTTTATTTCCTCAAGTAATTTCTTTTTACGAGATGCCAATTTCTTTAATTCAATCCTTTTTTGTTCTATATAGCCATTGATTTGAGAGATGAATGGTATTTGTAATTCGTTGGTAACGAGGTAGTCATCGTTTCTTTCACTGTCAAATCCTTTTTTGTCGGTGTCAAATCTTGCAAATTCAATAGGTTTGTTTACTACGGCATTATTACTATCGTAATCTCGTAATTGATCACTCTTTTCTATTAATATTGAATTAACTTCAAATAAATCTTGCATCCATTTGATTATGAACGAAGGTTTGATCCTAAAACGTTTACAATTATTATAAAGCTCTCCTAGAAAGTAATAAAAATTATCTTTAGATGTGTAATTGTTGTGTGCAAATTCAATTCCTCCAGCTTCATTCTGGGTATTGTTGATACTTTTTCTAATTGTATCGTTTAGAATGGTTTCCGAACCTATTTCAAAATCTGGATCATAACTGGAATCCACTTCATCTGTAATTCCAAAATTAGAAAGTATCTGAATGAACCTAAAGCTTTGAGCACATTGCCTAATGGTAATTTCTGATTTTCTGAGCAAAACGGAAAATTCCCTTATTTCATCAATATCAGGAGCCTCTATCCGGCTTTTCCAGTCCTTGATAATGTTAAAGACATTTCCTTTTGAAATAGCATTCTCCTTAGCCAACTGGTCAAAAGATTTACCATTGAGATATCCTCTAACTACTAATTTTTTTGTAGAATTTGAAGTGCTCATATATATACCCTAGTATACACGAACTTAATAATGTTCAAAAAACCGTTCAAATTGTTCATTTATACGACTGTAGTGTTCAAATATTTGTAAGTTCTATATTGAGCATAGTATGTAACTAGGTATAATGACTATACCTTGTTTTAATTTATGAGGCGACTCCATCAATACTGATAAATCCCCTGCCCGTCTAATTCTTTACAGTCTAAAAAATAATTTGTTTATCTAAGGGATATATCATAATCAACATATTTTTTCCTTTGTTTTATATATTCACTGTAGGTAAATTAGATTTTTTACTTGGAAAATCGCTTGTGATTATTTTTGATAATGTTGTTTGTTTTTTCTTCTCCTTCCTTTATCGCATTCTTAATTGTCTGGGGCGAAAAATCGGCATTCTCAGTTATATGGGGATTTGACTCCTCGCGTTTCACATGGTAAATTTCTTTTATTTCGGCACCATGTTCCTGTTTGTATACTTTATATTTTTGACGTATTCTTTTGAGTCGTTTTTCATCTATTTGTAATTTATCAACATTATTTTCTAAGGTCTGATAAAGCTCTTCAATATAATCCAAATATCTTGATATTACTTTTGACATTTGTATATTGTGTTCTGTTTTATCCGAAAACATGATGTCACGGGCCCTGTGATAAACTTCGGGCAAATTTTCCGGCAGACTGTCAATGTTCTTTGGATAATTTTCTACGATGAATATTCTTTTATCTCTTACTGGAGTAGCTGCTATAACCTCCCTTAATGGAGTGTTACTAAGTAGGCTACCATCCCATGCAAAAACTCCGTCTTTTACTTTTATCCAATGAAAGTTATATAATGGATATGCAGATGTAGCGAGGATATGTTTTGGTGTTATTTGTTCTTTATAACTATCAAATGTTAATGGTCGAGCAGTCATAACATTTACCGCAGTTAAAATCAAGCGTATATTCGAATTTCCACCAGGCTTTAATTTGTCATAGTCAACATACTTTTCCAAGGTTTTTTCTAAAGGTGAATGATCGTACAAATAGGTCCATTTTTGTGGTGAAAAATATTCTGGATCTTTTAAAGCGCACTCTGGTGCCCATCTGGGGATAAACATTTTGTCATTTCCAAAAATGACTGAACTGTAAAAGGATTTTATTTGTTTTACCTTTGTCTCCATTTCAATTCTATTCAAAGAATAGTTTTCCTTTACTCCTGCTAGGGTCGCAGATAAAAGGGAATCAAAGGGGTAATAGTTATACATGGAAGGTATTTGCAATGTTTTCATATACCAGTTCCAAGCTGAAAATGGCGAAAGCTTATCGATATCCACAAAGCCCTCGGATAGTTCCATCCAAAACTCCTCTAAAGTTTGATCTATATTTTCCTGCTTTTTACTGCCAGCTATAATTGCAGCATTTACTCCGCCAATGGAAGTGCCTGCAATCACATCTAAACTGATATTATTTTTTACAAGAGCTTTGTAGACTCCGCACCCAAAAGCACCTAGAGAGCCCCCGCCTTGAAGTATCAATACATTTTCGAGGGTGTTATCAGACATAATCAAATATTCTCTCCTTGAACATGTACTTACTTGATATTACTTTATTGTTGCTTGTCATTTCTTGCTGTCACTCTACATGATGGTTGTGAATCAATTGATCATAAAATCTGACTGATTTTATATTTACAAATTCAAGCATGCCGTACCTTGATAGCTCCCTTCCATAACCACTCTTTTTTAATCCGCCAAAAGGTACTCTGGGATCGGAAGCGACAACATTATTTACAGATACAATGCCTGACTCGATAACACTTGAAAGCCTTTCTGCCTTGTCTAAATCTTGAGTCCATATACTTGCTCCTAGGCCATATTCTGAATCATTGGCAATTCTTATCGCTTCTGTATTATCACTGGCTATGATAATCGGAGCAACTGGACCGAATACTTCCTCTTGGGCAATAGACATTTCGGGTTTGATATTCCTAAGTATTGTAGGCTTGTAAAAATATCCTTTTTTTCCTATCTGTTCTCCCCCTGTCAGAACTTCCGCACCTTCTTTAATTGAGGTTTTAACCTGCGAATCTATTTTCTTTAGGCCACTGGCATTTACAAGAGGACCTATATCAGTATTGTCAGATAGGGGATTTCCCACATTAAGCGATTCAGTTTTTTTAACGAATTTTTCAATGAATTCGTTAGCAATTTCATTTACTACGATAAACCGCTTTGAAGCTATGCAACTTTGACCACAATTTATGAATCGTCCTTTAATGGCGCCGTCAGATGCTTTCTCAATATCGGCATCATTGCATACTATGAAGGGATCACTTCCTCCCAACTCTAATACCGTTTTCTTTACTCGAGATGCGGCCCTTTGTGCAACCTTTGCACCTATCGGAACACTCCCTGTAAATGTTACGGCGTCAATTTCCGAATCGATTAGTGACTCTGCAATACTTGAGTCGCCTATCAGTGTTTGAAACACTCCTTCTGGTATCCCAGTTCTGTCGAAAGCATTTTCTATATTGATCCCACATTGCATAGTAGCGCTAGATGGTTTTAACATAATTGTATTACCAACCATTAGTGAAGGTGCTGCAAACCTTAATGCTTGCCAGTAAGGAAAGTTCCACGGCATTATGCTGCCTATTACTCCGATCGGCTGAAATTTTATCACAGTTTTCCTTGCGTCTGTATTTATGATTTCATCCGTTGAGAGGATCTGTCCATTATCAGCGTAATACTCCATTACCCAAGCACACTTTTCAACTTCCGATCTAGCTTCTTTTATTGGCTTACCCATTTCATTTGTAGCTGTCCTAGCCAGGTTTTCTTTATCTTTTCGTAATTCATTAGCAAAAGCATGGAGAAAATCTGTTCTCTTATTTGCATCTTTTTTCCACTCTTGAAATGCAGCTTTGGATCTCTTAACTTTGTCATTTATCTGATCATTGGTAATAATTTTGTATTGATTGATTACATCTTCTGTTGCGGGATTTATTGTCTCAAATTCCATAACTGCGGATGGCAACGAATCTTTCATGGTTTGATCACACCCCTACCTATAATTTTGCCCTCTTTTAGCATCGTCAAAGCCTGTGTACTCTCCTCAAGTTTGAAGCGATTTGAAATTACCGGTTTTATTACTCCCCTTTCTGTTAATGAAACTAATTCTACCAAATCATTTATCGTTCCAGTGTATGATCCAATTAACCGGTATGCTCTTGTCGGTACGCTTACCAGTCCCAATTTTAATTCTCCGCCAAACAGTCCAACCAAAACTACCCTTGCCCTTCTTCTTAGAAATTCCATATCAGTCTCTACGGTTTTTGATGCATTGACAAAATCAATCACTGCATCTGCGCCAAGATTGTTTGTTAATTTCATTATTGCCTTAACGGGATCTTCTTTTTTTGAATTGATTACATCATTTGCACCACTTTCTTTGGCAGTTTTTAATTTGTCGTCGTCAATATCAAGCGCAATTATTCTAGCTCCTGTAACTGCTCTTGCTAATTGTATGGCCATCAATCCCAATCCACCTGTGCCGACAATCACAACATTGTCACTTGGTTTTAACTTGGCGTTCTTAACTGCTCCGTATGCAGTAAGCGCTGAACATGACAAAGTTGCAGCTGCGTCCATGTCCAATTCATCACTTATTTTTACTAGATATTTGTAACTTGGTACTAAAACGTACTCTGAATATCCTCCATCTAAATATATGCCCAGTGATCTCGGTTTATCGCAAAGATTTTCTTCACCACTTCTACAAGCAGGGCATAAACCTTCACCTATCCAGGGATACACAATAACTTTTTCATTTTTACTGAATCCTTCGGCTTGATCTCCTAGATCTTCCACCATACCAGATATTTCGTGACCTGGAGTCAAAGGATATTTTACACCTCTATCTGTTGTTTTCAGGAGTTGCCCATCAAGCCCTTCATAACCTCCATCCCACAAATGAATATCGCTATGGCAGACTCCAGAAGAATTTACTTTAACGAGAACCTGTGGTCCCATAGGTTTAGGAATGTCGAGTTGTTGTACTTCCAAAGGTTCGTGTGTTCTAGTAATTCTTGCAGATTTCATATTAGTATTAGGCGGTTACTGCATATAAAGAATGATCAATATAAATGGCGAAATTAAAAGATATATTGAGATTATTTTTTTAATAATAGATACTTTTGGTAATAGTTACTCAATTGTTTTATTCGTCCAGTATATGTTAAAAATAATATACTTGGCTTATTATTATTCCATAAATGGATTCATTTTTGGCTTATGTGCCATTAATCTCTCTTATAGTAGTTGCTGGGCTATTTGTTGTAGCGATAGTAAATTTTTCACTTGTAAGAAAAAATATGCATAAACAAAGTGAACAATGGATGAAAAACTCGAAAATACAAAGTGAACAGCAGATTTATTCTAGAATAATGGATGCGAGGCTCAAACTTGAAAACACCGAATCATTTACCAAGATGGCAAAGGAAAGTCCCATTTTTGCAGATCGATTTTCTTTAGTCGATAGTCCAGACGAATATTATATAATAGTGGCATTCTTAGACTTGTTTGAATTCTTATTTTCACTTAATAAAAGAGATATGATTGATTCCGATGTATGGTTTCGCTGGAGAGGTCTTGCGAAAACAATAATGACTATACCAAAATTTAAGAAAGTGTGGGATAAGACAAACGATGTTCACTCTGTCGAATTTAGAAATTTCATGAATTCCCTGTAAATATCAATTTTCTGACATCAAACAGCAAAACAACCTCCTCTCTTTCTCTCCTATCCTATATTTAACTGGAGACAGGTTTTCTATCTTATTGATCATTTAGTTTAGATATCTAATTAACAGGTAATTTCAATATTGATTTTATTTGTATCAACTAAGAACTAATAGTAATTTTGTCTATTATACAAAAATCTCTTCAAAAGTAAAATTATCGTTTTAACCTTAGAAAGATATGCTAATCGCCAATAACTAAGGCAAATTATGAAAATATAAAAAATTGTTTGGATCAAAATGGAGAAGTAATGCATAGGCTAGACGATAATGAAAGTATTTAACTGCATAAACATAATGTGACATTCGATGATAATTCAAAAAAATTATCATTGATGCAGGGACAGAGACTATTGGATAGATGTCGACAAGGTTTCTTACTATTGGATACACAAAGAAGGTTTTAGTTAAGACTAATATTTTTTCTCGTCATTTCCATTTGAAATAATAAGATGCAAGTAAACTACGATCAAATCATGTAGTATCACTAGGTTCAACACGAATACCCTAATCAACTAAATAGGAACTATTTCACGTCAAAAGAGTATCACGAGATGAGAGATAAAGTTTCAATAGAGAGAAACATTCCTGTGTCAGAGACGAGTGGAGGTATGATATCTCTTTTGGTTAAAGAAAGAGATGATTGTAAGGTCGCGCTAATAAGTAAACCTATTATATCTTGTATAATTCACAAAATGCCTTTTGAATTAAATTCTTTTATTCAATATTATTTTTGTTGTCCATCGGATTTTTTTTGTATATGAAATCTAGAAATTAATATCAATAGGTGCTTAATGCCATCAAGATCATTGATTACGGATATCCACACTTTGGATCTCTTATTGTGTAATTTTGTTACTCTTGATAGCTTTATTTGCCTTCTCTTCTCCTTCCCTTATAGCATTTTTGATTGTTTCAGGTCTAAAGTCTGCATTCTCATAAAGGTGAGGATGGTGTTCATCTCTAGTTATATAATAAATTTCTTTTATTTCGGCACCATGTTCCTGTTTATATTTTCTATACTTGCGACGTATTCGTTTGAGCTGTTTTTCGTCTACATGTATTTTATCAATATTATTTTCTACTATCTGATAGAGCTCCTCCATGTAATTTAGGTACATGGATATTACTTTTGACATTCTTACATTGTGCTTGGATTTATCAGAAAACATGATATCGCGGGTCCTGTGATAGACATCCGGCAAATTTTCTGGAAGTTTATCTATTCGTGGAGGATAATTTTCTACCAAACATATCATTTTATCTTTTACTGGCGAAGCTGCTATAACCTCCCTTAATGGAGTGTTACTAAGTAGGCTACCATCCCATGCATATATTCCATCTTCGACTTCTACCCAACGAAAATTGTATAGTGGATATGCAGATGTAGCGAGGATATGTTTTGGGGTTATTTGTTCTTTATAACTATCAAATGTTAATGGTTCTGCAGTCAAAACATTTACAGCAGTTAAAATTAAACGCATTTTAGGATTTCCACCAGGCTTTAATTTGTCATAGTCAACATACTTTTCCAAGGTTTTTATCTAAAGGTGAAGTGATCGTACAAATAGGTCCATTTTTGTGGCTTGAAATACTCCTGATCTGTCAAGATATAATCCGAAGACCATCTGGGGATAAACATTTTATCATTTCCAAAAATGGCTGAACTGTAAAAAGATTTGAGTTGGTCTATTTTAATTTTCTGTTCATTTACCTTGGTACTGACATTGTATTTAATATCCGATCCTTTCGTTAGGTTTGTTGGTATCGATTTTATAAAATCATAATCGGGAAAAAAATTTTGTGCCATTAATCTGGGCCAATAACTAAAAAATCCGCGTTTATCTAAATCTACAAAGCTATCAGATAATTCCATCCAAAAATTTTCCAATAGTTCTTCTGCACGTTCTTTGTTTTTAGTTCCAGCTATTATTGCCGCATTAATACCGCCGATAGAGGTCCCTGCAATTATGTCGATATTGATATTATTTTTTACCAGGGCTTTATAGACTCCACACCCAAAGGCGCCCAGAGACCCCCCTCCTTGGAGCAATAATACGTTTTCAAGATTCTTGGTCATATGTTATAATCTACTTACTTATGTTTTCGTGTAGTTGCTATTATCCTATACGGTATTTCGAGTTGGTTGATAATCTTGTACGCATTTTATTTTTCACTAATTCTGCTATTCCATTTACTTACGAGGTGCTACACGAATCGGTATCATTAAAATTTCTAAAAAAATTCTGGTAAATAATATCAATATATTATTAATCTATTTTATCACGATGAGAAAGATGGCAAGTGCTAGGATTCAATTGGATCTCTCAATTGGTTTGGTATATATACCAACCAGTATCCTTGTTCCTTTGGCTTTTTGGCGTAATTGGTAGAAAAGAGGAACCAAGTAAATGAAAGACGTTAATACGTTCTATAATGCAATAATGAGAAACACAACTTTGAGGTTGAAGTTCAATTCACTTCCAAAATTAGTTTATTTTGTCGCTAAAAAAGATACGCTAATAGTTTCCATCCAGTAAACGGCATTGAATTTCCAAATAATCTTTTGACGATGATTTTGTATACAGAATTTAAAACATCCTAAGTTAATTGATTTCTTTGGTGAATTACGGGTTTGTCATAATTTATATTTTACTAATCTATTTTTTATCTCTTTTTATTTAAGTCATTTAATTTATGCCATATTTAATATTTATTTTATGACCTCTATGTGATCAATCTAGGTGTAAGGCTTTTCTTTCGATGATCTTAATTTTTTTGCTATCTTTTCATAGACCTCTTTAAATTTTCCAAGTTTAACAACGTTTTGTCTTCCTTCTACCTCCTGCTTCCATGCAATATACCCACCTCTAATACTAAAGGCGTTGAATCCTTGTTTATTAAGCTCATCTGCTGCAATGTCTGCTCTATTACCCACTGTAGAGTATAGATATATTGTAACTTGTCTAAGTCTATCTAAATCCCCATTTCTTAAGTCACTTAATAACCGTGTAAGTGGTATATTGACGGCTCCAAATATCTTGCTGTCTCCGCCATCGGATTCTTGGCCTTCTAATTCCTTACCATCTCTTACATCTATTATGATATATTTTCCCTGCTCGCCTCTTTTTCTATGCAATTCTTTCGGATCTATTTTATTTGTCACTAAAAGACAATACTATACATCAACTATATTTGATTTCCTTAAGCTGTTGACAACCGAAGTAAAAAAGCTCAAATTTCAAAACATAAATCACATGGTATAAAAAGCTGTCCCATTCCAAGGTAATGGTTAATAATACAAGGTATTTTTGACCATACCTTATACGAAATTCTTTTCTCTAGCTACTTTGATTGACTTTGAAAATTGTGGTAAGAAAAAAAGATGTCTCGTTAATTGCGATTCCTTTCCGACTTCATCTTTTATTAATTACACAACTCAAGATCCGTCACTGTCATACAAACTAGAATATTCTAATTGTATCTGTTTAATCTCACTCTATCTCTCTTGTTTGACCATCATATAACTTACACTGACTTGAAACTACTAAATATAGTACTTTATTAAGACTTGGTAACTTACCGATATTATAATTCGATCTAAATGTATTTTGTTAGTTTTAAACACTTTGTGAATCTGGATATCAAAGATTCCTTTTTATATACAGTGAATTAACTATTACTAAAAATATAGTTGTGTGGGGATAACTAACTATCTAGATAAGCGCAGTACCTGAGCCAGAGCCCAGAGTCACGTCGCTCCTAGATTTGGTGGTTGATAATTTCTTGGGTACTAATTAGTTGTCAACAATGTATAAATAATTAGCATTTGATGTTGGTAATTGATTATAATTTGGATTCGCTTTACCGAATTTTAAGCTCCTTCAAATTAAAAGACCTTTGGTATGATTCAGTACTTTGCTAACGACGATAATGTCTTTCGAACTTGGCGATTAACTTCATTGTAAAATCGTTCTCATTCTAAAAACTTCATGTGGCTAATTATTCACTTCCAAAACACAGAGTTACACGATGTAAATAGAGCGTTTGTAGGACTCATATCTAAAAATTACTCTATTTAAAGTATAATATCACGACAGCTAGTTTCTTTCATTGTTCCATTATAATATTTTAGCAATCCGTGTCTGGAGTACATTAAATCAAATAAGAACAATGTTAGTAGGTAAAATATTTGGAATTCAAACTCAACTTTTGAAAGAGTAACCCATATACTAAATGTAATGCATATCAAAATTATCGAAAATGGGCGAAGATTTCATTATAGTTGCTGACACTAAAGATATACCTCTATCACAGTTAAAAGAGGTTCAGGTCGACGGCGAAAGTGTTTGCATTGCCAATATCGATGGAAAATACTATGCAATAGGTAGTATCTGTACTCATGAAGGAGGCCCGCTGGCAGACGGCACCCTAGAGGGATATGAAGTTCAATGTCCGTGGCATGGTGCTAAATTTGATTTAAGGACAGGAAAGGTAACAAATCCTCCGGCGAGTGAACCAGAGCCTGTATATGAGGTAAAAATAGATGGCAATAACGTTCTAATCAAAAAACCAGATAAAAGTAGATCCTCAGTTCAATTTGAGCTCAGATTGTTAAAAGTAATTAGGGTTGAGGGCACTAATGTAATGTCATTTAAATTTAGTAAAGAGAATAGTCAATTAGGAGGAGACGCGCTAACACCACCTTTGTTAGAATATACTGCAGGCCAATTCGCATTTTTTGATATCGGTGGTGTCAATAATGATCCCAAGGGTCCGATTAGGCACTTTACCATTTCATCTTCCCCAACTGAGGATTTTATAATGTTTACTACCCAAATAAGAGCTTCTCCATACAAAAAGAGGCTTTCTACCTTAGAGGAAGGTGCCAAAGTCAAGGTTAGAGGTCCTGAAGGTCGGTTTGTGTTAGAAGATGATTATTCAAAGCCTGTGGTGTTTCTTTCGGGTGGAATAGGTGTTACTCCATTTAGAAGTATGATAAAATATGCTACAGATAAACAGATTCCTTTAAAAATAGTAATGTTTGATTCAAACCGGGATTCCAGCAGTATTCTTTTTAAAAGCGAGTTTGATGAATGGACAAAATTAAACAAGAATTTAAAGATCATCTATACTATTAGTAAAGGTAAAGATGATGGGAATCAATCAAATGTCAGTAATAACTGGAAAGGAGAATATGGAAGAATAAATAAAGCGATGATTTTAAAATATCTTGACACTGACTTATTAAACAAATCTATTTTCTACATTTGTGGACCACCGGGCATGTTAAAGGCCATGCGAGTATTATTACAAGAAGAATTGGGAATTTCAAGTGAGAAAATCAAGATAGAAGAATTTACGGGTTACTGACACGATATTATAGTTTAATATAAAAGAACCTAGTAGATAAATGATGGGTTTAGAATCGATTGGTATTTCAGAGATCGTTAACGAAAATGTCAAAGTAATCGATCAAGAACAAAATATTTTTGATGCCTCTAAGGTTATGATTGATAATAATATAGGTTCTGTAGTCGTTATCGATAACAACGAAAGCAAGAACCCTATAGGTATTATTACTGAGAGAGATATCGTTAGAATAGTAAGCGCATTTTCGTTATCAGACTTGGAAGTTCCTGCCAGAAAACTGATGAGTAATCCCTTAATTACACTCTCAAAAAATGCATCCGTTTTAGATGCAATGAAATTGATGTATGAGCGAAAGATAAGGCGAGTAATTATTTTGGAAGGAAATATGCTGGTAGGTATTGTTACTGAGCATGACATATTTAAGCTGCTAATGGGTAATAAAGAGCTAATTACTACTGTTATAGCAAGTGATTTTCCAATCCCTCAAAAAGATGTATACGAAGATTTTTCGCGCTTGTGGTTTAGCAATTCTTTTTACAAATAAATATAACAGCGCCCATGGTATAATCATCATGAATTTGGAATACTAATTATTAGAACAGTGGGGAAGAGAAATTATCTTCAATTCTTTTATCCAAAGGATTATCTCAGTTTACTAAAAATTATCCTATGTTTCATGCCTCTCTATTGATTTAAAACTGATAAAAAGTGTATAAAGATAATAGATTAAACGAATGGTTTGTTCCAAAGTTTGGTCCACGAAAGTTTAGGCTATTTTGCGGTATGTTGTTCCTGCCTTATACAGGAATGTGTATATCTTTCGTAATATGGGGAAACATAATCGTAAATGATTACGATTACAAAAGGCTAGGTGTAATTGTATTGATTTACTTTCTATCATTGGGAATTGCTGCCCATATAGCTGATAACATTGGATCAAAGAAAATCAAACCGTGGGGCGACTTTCTTGACAAAAAACAGTCTTGGATAATTATAATAATCTGTTTGGTGGTTTCTTATGTTCTAGGAGTTTACTATGCATTGGTACACGCACCACTTTTAATACTGTTAGGAATTGCAGAGGGTTTTTTTCTATTTGCATATAATTTTGAGTTGTTTGGTGGGAGATTTCACAACAACTTTTGGTTTGCGATTTCGTGGGGTATGTTA
Source organism: Candidatus Nitrosocosmicus sp. FF01 (assembly GCF_047711275.1). NCBI lineage: Archaea > Thermoproteati > Nitrososphaerota > Nitrososphaeria > Nitrososphaerales > Nitrososphaeraceae > Candidatus Nitrosocosmicus > Candidatus Nitrosocosmicus sp. FF01. The sequence goes on from NZ_JBLNIG010000002.1 coordinate 789,451, forward strand.
CCATTTCTGGCTGGATTTGTAATCCAAACAGATTCAATGACTCTTAAGTCGATATCAATTTCATTAATACCGTTATTGTTAAGCTATTTGGAAATCAGAGTTTCGAGACTGTATAAGGAGGACAAGAGAGCCAACAATATAAATAACAAAACATCTCTATATGAAATAATTCTAAAGACTCTTAGCATTGGTACCATATCTATAACTATTGTATTGCTCTTGATTCCAATTTTTCTACAATTATTTGAGATATATTATCACAATTTATGACTAATTCGCAAAGAGATTCTAATTCATATGTTTTTCAAAAGTATTAAAAAATGTGACGGTATTTAAAATATCCATGCAGAAATTGTTATTCATGGATATCTTTGATTTGTAACTTTTATTCTTACAAAATCAATCGAGATAATAATTACATTTGCACAATTTACTTGATTTTATTTATCTAGAATTTGAAATCTCTTTAATACTTTATAGACAGAATAGTATCATAGTCGTTGTAATATCAATGATAAAAATTGAAAGAATATATGATAACCTTAACAGAAAGGATGGGGATCAAAACAGCGCTTTCCGGATTTTAGTGGACCGGCTCTGGCCCCGTGGTCTAAGCAAAAATGAAGTAAATATTGATTTGTGGATAAAAGATATAGCACCAAGTACTTTGTTAAGAAAATGGTTTAACCATGATGAAAAAAAATGGGATGAATTTAAATTGAGATATTTCAAAGAACTTGAAAAATGTAATGAATCCGTAAATATCATTTTAAATAAGACAGAAGAAGGCTCCGTAATCTTGTTATATGGGGCAAAAAATGAAAAATTCAACAATGCAGTTGCGCTGAAAGAATATCTTGACAATATTAAAAAGTAGATAGATTTTTGGTGCTAATGTTTGATATCTTGTAAAAGTAACATAAATTATAAAAGAAATACGGTCATTCTTGTTATTAATATCGATTGGTTCTAATGACATGGATATATATGTAAAGTGTATGTCTTGAATAATAATAAACTTGAGACAATTCATCACAATGGTGAAAAGATCGTTACTCCATAATATGAGATTAAATTTATGCTACTGATAAGTTATTGCTCATAAATATGCTGATACATCAACAGTTTTTAAATAAAAGAAAAAATTATGACCTGTTCACTGTATTTTTCTAGATTTGAATTCCAAACTGAAATATTATAAAATTCCTCCACAAAAACTTTTAGGATCATATTAAAGCAAATTGCCTATGGGTGTATTTATATTTTCATAAATTAAAATAAACAAAATCGTTAGTTAATTGGTATAATATGGATAGTTCTTAATCGAGAAATAGATCTTGTAATAAAAAAGTCTTTCATTTTGATTTCGATCTTAATGCACATAAAAACAATTCAGTCTTCTTCCAAGCGATTATTCTAATTCGTCACGGAAATGAATTTATCAAAAATAATTTTCCAAGTCAAATGTATTTTATTTGACGTAACAAGTAATAAAAGAAAATAAATTTAAAGAACCTGATTTAATTTTGTTAATGTTTTGTTTCAAATTAGCCGAGTAGTAAGAAAGATAACTTTCCTGGTAATAACATTGCCGGCATTATTGAATGGTTTTGATTACTTATACGACCTGAATTTCTTTAGATTCCGCTTTAAAATCTATCTTTACATGCATACCATCACAATATGGCTTATTCTTAGAACTACCGCATCTACGTAGTACTGTGAAGGTTTTATTGTCTACCATTACGATAATTGGTCCGTTCTCGGTACAATTAATTTCTACTTTAGCCATATTCTGTAACCACAGAATCAATATATAAGAAATATTTTTGAGCCTCAAATAATGTTAGCATCTTGACATAAATCGCAATTAATAATATCGGTAATGCTTTTAGAAGCAATTTTATTGATGAATACAAATTAATTGCTGTCCAAAACCTTGCTTGATTATTCAACTGCCATGTTTAACTTATCTGCCTATATTTTGCCCAGATGTGACCAACTTTAAACAAGGGTATGGTTGTCTAACTATGTTGTAATTCCCACATGTACATGATGATGTTATATGATTAACAAATTTTTTTGACTCGTAAAGATCTGAAAGCAGGTAGCATACTATTAAATTGACTTATCATGTCAGGTACTATGGATAAAAATAAAATATTGCTCGAGTCATTAATTGTTGCATTTAGGACTACAATAAAATATAAACTGAGTTCGAATTTATGCTTGTTAACTTGTATTTTTTTATTCTTTACATTTTCTGTCAAAAAATTCAAAAGATAAATTTTTTTATCAAAATGCTATCACAAGTTGATAATTTGTTATCCATATATTTCGTAGATTTATTAATGGTCTTTGGATCTGAGTTATAGTAAATGTTCTGATCCGACTATATTCTTTACAGGAAACATATAATGCTAAAAACACAACTCTACTTTACGATCAGATGATTTTTCGATTACCTATTTTTGAGGAATGTCTAGCTCGTATAAACTACAAGAATTCTTAATTGGTTTTATATTTTGATTGTTATATACCTTTATAATTCAATCCATGTTTAATTTCTCTCTCTCTCTCCTATGACTAATTAAACATTCTTTAACTCAGACTTGGGACAATATCATTATAAAGATAACCTGAATCGAAAATTGGACTGGATGCATGCTTATTGGGCCTTCAATGAAAAAGTGAGACTGAGAGGAAGATCTAGGTGAAATTAGTCCATGTATTGGAAAAATTGTTTTTCTTTCGCTATCCATATCCATAATTAAAAATGGTGACACTGTTTACTCTAGTATAAATAGCAGTAAAACCATTTCAAAATTACCTTTGATGAAAGAGCTGTATGAAAGTTGTTTGACAATTTTGTCGATAAAGTAATTGAATGTAAGCAATGTCCTCGTTTGACCAAGTACATAGAGCATGTACGTCGGACAAAAGTCAAGCGGTTTATTGGTGAGGATTATTGGGCAAAACCTTTACCAGGGTTTGGTGATCCCAATGCCGCCCTTTTAATTATTGGATTGGCACCTGCAGCACATGGTGGTAATAGAACAGGTAGAATATTCACAGGAGACAGCTCGGGTGATTGGTTAGCAAAAGCATTATATGAGACAGGTTTTGCAAATCAGCAAATCAGCATCTCAAAGAATGATGGCTACGAATTAAGGAACACGTATATTACAGCCATAGTTAAGTGCGCGCCACCAAAGAATATTCCTACATCGCTAGAAATAATGAATTGCTCTCAACATTTGAGAACGGAAATAAAATTGTTAGGAAATCGTATTAAAGTTATTATTACACTTGGAAAAATTGCTTTTGATGGTTACTGTAAAATATCAGGTTTGAAAGGATTATCCTTTGGTCATAATTTAGTCTATCCTATAAAGGAGGATAAAAAATTAATATGTTCTTATCATCCTAGTAAGAGAAACACAAATACAGGAACCTTGACATGGGATATGTGGATTAACGTATTTAGATATGCTCAATTATTGCTCAAACTATAGGAAAATAGACTCCATTTTCAGACAAATTTCATTTAACTCAAATAACAACAAAAACAAACAAATGTTTTTCTTATTTATATAAAGAAATTATACTTTCCATTATACCAAATTAATTTCAAACGAGAATTTATAGAGTTATCAGACAGATGATTATGAGAATCAAGTTATTTAACTATTGTAATAGATATACTTGGTAACATTTCTAATGCCACTATTTCTGTATTTAACAACTGAATCTAAGATTACTTTAGAATTTGTAGATGTTATTTCCAACTTCTTATCAAAACTCTTTGACAGGGAACAAAAAAATATCAATATGGTTTATAACTTAATATTCTAATGTTTGAATAGATGATAAAACACTTTCATCATTCTAATTGTGTTACGACGATATTAATTAAAATTTAATCTATTGATTACTAACGATTGCAAATAATTCCAAGTTGTTATATAGGCGGGTTGGGCTAACACAATATGCCAATAGATCCTGAATTTCCAAAGAATCATCAAATTATTGGAAAACACAAAAACGCAGATGGAAGATTTCATTTTGTTTGGGGACCGGGAAGAAAAGACGCAGAATCCTCCGAAAATGCAGATGTTCAAGATGCTTATAGACAAAGAAATGAAGAATACGTAGGTCTGGGAGTCCATGGAACATTCGTAGCGGTAGACTGGGATTCGTGTATTGCAGATGGAGCATGTATTGAAGCATGTCCTGTACAAGTATATCAATGGTATAGATCAGAGCAAGATCTTCCCGCTATTGAAATGACGAATGCTACAAGTGAAGGAATAGGTGAAGATCGCAATAGAGAAGGAAGAAAGGATTTTACCGATAAACCAGACCCGATAAGAGAACGTGATTGCATTTGGTGTATGGCCTGTGTTACTGTATGTCCAACCAATTCTATCAAAGTAGATGAAGAAAACCTAACAGTTCATGACGAAATGTCAAAGACTTTTGGCTAAAATAGGGTAAATAAATGAAGACAAATTTTGCTCTTAAAGTTTATCGAAAGTGATCAATATCTTAGCTGAATAGGATCCAAAAAAAAGTTGACTCTCGAAAGAAAAACTATTGGAATTAAGAGAGGTTCAAATGATAAAGGTAAATATGCAACTTCCACCGAGAATCGCAGATTAGTATGGGAGTATATTATTTGGCCCTTAATATTAGAACTAAATAGGAACTATTTTACATCAAAAGAGTATCACAAGATGAGAGACAAAGTTTCAATAGAAAGGAACATTCCTATGTCAAAGATGACTGGAGGTATGATATCTCTTTTGGTTAAAGAAATTCTTGTACAAGAAAAGAAGTATTATTCAATCCATTATAAATTAATTCCCTATATGAGAAAAAGGACCGATGTAGATTATGGAACCGTTCTAAGAGAAACAAGTTCAAAGAAATAAGTTGTTTAAGGCTTGTAACTCAATTTATTTACCATCAACTTCCGCAATATGACTGCTTATTTATCTTCAGTCTAGGAACAGAAAACTGATCATGTTCATTTATAGCAAAATTTTGTATATTTTCATGAAGAAACAAGAGATATGTCTATTGCATTACAAAATGATATGCCCGAATCTGCTTCATAATTATTTCATAAAATAGTTATATACATATGCAAATACAATCCTCTCAAATTATTATGCGATATGCTCTTATATGTTAATTTGAGGAAAGTTAACAGCGCCTTTCTGATAATTACTGTATATAAATAATATATTAGACAAATAAATTTATGGTTACAAATAGTGATATCATACCTACAAGTAAATCAGATACTGCATTTTCTAAAGATATTGATAAATCTCCAAATGAAATTAAACCAATCAATAGCACTTCTGATTCAGTAATTGGAGCCAACAAACTTTCCTTTAATAAAATATTAGTTACTTATGATGGTACCCATGATTCAGACAAAGCAGTTGATTATTCTATCTACTTATCTAATATTTCAAAAGCTGAAATTGTCATTCTACAGGTTATTGGAAATTTGGACAATTTGGAAAATTCTTCCATGAATTTATCGAACAAAAGGACCAACATGGGGTCTAAAGTAAATTCATCGATTTCATCTAGTAATGAATCAAAGGTGAGAAATGGTACCTACACTATTAAGATAGAGGGAAGATTTATCAAATCTATGGAAGACAAGATTAAAGAAATCGAAACCACCGGTTTTGGAAATAAAATATCTTACAAAATAAGACCGGGGTTTGTTCCCGACGAAATTGTGAAGGAAATAAAAGAATCAAAATATGATTTGCTTATCATATCATCATCTCATATGGATTCTTGGATAAACTCATTGTTTAGTAAAACGAGAAAGATAATTAGTCATGTTGACTTGCCCGTCCTGTTGTTACAATAAAATATAATTTGGAAAAACCAACTACCAATACCTCATCTTATCAGTTTTCAAAATTAAAATACTGATAACTATAGTTATTGCTGTTTGAACATTGCGTTAAATTTCATTCCTGTTTCAATCTTTATTTTCTTATTATATACCTATGGTTAAATCCCCTTCTTAGTATTACCTTTTCACATTTCGTTCAAGACCATATAAATACCATCTACTAAGAGAAAAAACCATCTATTTCCAATAGTTCCTTTGCATCACATACAAATGGAATCGCAGCAGAAAATATTAGAAATGTATTTTTTAGAGGTTTAGTAATCCTGCAAAGAATTTGGGTCCTATAGCCGATACAAAGGATAAAATAGACTCGGAAATATTCTTCAGCAGGAAGTTAGAGTCGAATTGGAACTTGGGAAATCAAAGTAGTTATTCAAAGAATGGGGATTATGATATAAACCAACAATTTGATTTATAGGCTCTGTTAACTTAAGAAAATGATATAGCTTGAAGATGCTCTATTTCAGTTATGATCATCAAAAGAAACAGAACATCTTCGTTAGATATTGACCATGCTTTGTATTTGTACTTTCTTGGTTTATCAACCAGAAGTGTTTCCAAAGCAATATTTCATCTAAACAAAGTAAAGAGAAGTCATGTTGCAATCTGGAAATGGATTCAAAAGTATACACCTCAGAAGATATCAATCAAAAAGAAAAGGATCTCAGAATTTATCATAGATGAGACATTGATTAAAGTTGGACCCGAGTATATTTGGTTATGGGTTACAATTGAACCCGAAAACAGGGATATTCTCGCACTATCCATCTCCAAGGAAAGAAACATGTTTGTAGCCGAAAGATTCCCTGATGGCTTGATTAAGATTCACGGAAAACACGGTGTATCTACTGATGGTGGTACGTGGTATCCTCAAGCATGTCGATTCCTGAAACTAAAACATCATATCCATTCCTCATTGGAGAAAAGCCTTATCGAGAGAACTATGCAATACCTAAAGGATAGAACTGAAAGTTTCGATGATTATTTTCCCTGTAGAATAAAGAATTGCAGGTTGAAGCACGTAAGTAACTGGTTGAATATGTTTTCAGATTATCATAACAAGGAGGTGAACAACGCTTAAGTTAACAGCACCGGGTTAGAGGTTAGACAGTCACCTTTTTTTAATTTTTTAAACGAATTTGCAAGCTGTTGAAACTTGTACTTTTGTTGTCATTACTAAAAGTATTCGATTTTCCAATTTAAGCATATGGTGATAATAACTGCGAATTAAAGTTCAAAATATTGATATGAGGATGGCATACAAGATTTTCATGGAAAGTTACAATCGCAAATAGATGCATACTGCTACTCTCCAAAATATTTTAAAGCTCAAGGACAAAGATTTACTTGGTTTAGATGATGATAATTCAAATCTTAGAAATGAATTAGATAGATGAGATGAGCTTAGTATTCGGCGTCATAACCCATTTCTAAGATTTGAAAATTAAGTTCTGTAGTTTGCTGTATATAGAATCTAAATAATATCATATATATACCCTGATCAGTTACTAGATGGAAAATACCTGAAAAATACTGAAATATGAATTCAATTACAAGTTACAGAGGAATATTATCCATTTTCTCTTTATGCATTAGTACCTGGAATAACTTCAAGATCGAAGAGCAGTATATTGCTAAAAATTACTATTTCATGCCATATCCTGTGAATTTATCCAGGAAATTACAAAGGAAGAATAGCAATCAAAATACGATTCGCCTATCACGTTATCATATCATATCATATGGATTATTGAATAAACTCGTTCTTCAAGAACTAGAAATATAATTAGGAACATCTATGTTCTATTTTTGTCGATCTTGTAAGGGATTAATTTTAACAGGTATCTTAGCACTAAAGTGATTTTTAATTTGGATAAAACCGCAATAAAAAGACATGTTGATAGATTATATGGATACATTTGTTATCAACTGTAGCAAAATATAAATTGTAACTGGATATGGCCAATTATAATATCACCTGTACTTGGTTCTGTTCCTCACTATAGAAAATATCTCTAATCTCAGACTGAATCTACAAAATATTTACATCGTGCGTTTTCTGTGGTCATATTATGTTGGTAAGAAGATTAATTATTTTTTAGACCATCTGGTCATTCTATATTGATTATGGAGAAATAGAATATCTATGACAAATCTAAATTCGTCAAGAGATGTCCGCATTCAAAAAAAAGTACTGTTGTTGTAGATGGAATGTTATTGGATGCCCGTCATTTTATTTATATTTTCTCCTACATATTTGAACTCTAGTACAGAACCGGGATTCCACAGTTCGGTAGTGGCACCACCTCCTATAGCCTGAGCTGGTCCTTCCGAGTCGGTAATTACAAACAGTGTACTACCATCAGGGGATATTGCAACATCACGATACCTATTCTCAGAATGGAAAAGTTCTATTGGTTCGTTGGAAAGGGCAGTACCATTGTCATTTAGAGTGAGTTTGTAAATTTTTCCGGCCTTTAATGTTGGCATTAAAAGCGTATTTTCCCATCCAGGAATTGTATCGGAGTTATATAGGCGCAAACTAGATGGAGCTACTGTTGGATTGCAAATATAGGCGAGTTCTCCGCAATTGTGGTCTGTAAAGTTGTAATTACTTTCAACAGTAAAGAATGTAACTACAGGTTCGATAAGGTTTGGTGCATTAAACTCACTTTCATTTGACATCGATACTCCTGCAGCAATGCCGGATGTTATATTGAAGGAGTTAAGATTTGGACATTGCTCTCCTGCGGAAGACCAATTAACATAACGGTAGGCCTTATCGTCTTGATAACCTGCAATATAGGGCCAACCAAAGTTACCTCCAGCTACCAGATGATTAACTTCATCATCAGAATTAGGACCGTGCTCTGCAACATACAGATCGCCCTCAGGTCCAACTGTTAATCCTTGTGGATTTCGGTGTCCGTATGTGTAGATGTGACTTTGAACGCCGTTAATTTCAGGGTTGTCTTCAGGTATTGAACCATCTGTGTTCATCCTCAAAACCTTTCCTTGATATGCAGTCCAATTCTGATCAGCTACTTCTTCTGCAGTAGGAAGGGTCTGAGCTTCAATATCCAGACAGAATAAAGATAATTGGTTCTTTCCTTGGTCACCTATCGTATAGTACAACTTACCATCAGGACCAAATGCCAGACGGCCAGAATTATGATCAATGCTTCCCTGAAGTCCACTTATCAAATCTACTGGCTCGCTTATACTATATGTGGAAGGATCAAAGGTAAATTTGGTTATTTTGGTTAACCTTTCTAGATCTTCGCCTGGATTGGCATCATACGTGTATGCTACGTATATGTAATGATTGTTACTAAAGTCTGGGTCCAATGCCATTCCCAATAATCCATCTTGACCTTCAGACTGGTGAACTTCAGGAACGGGCATAGTTGCTACTTTTGTCCCGTTTAACGGATCAACCAGAGTTATAACTTTGCCAAAACGTTCAGTGATCCACAGCATATCATCAGGGCCATAGATGATATTATGTGGTTGACTGAGATTCGTTGCTAGGACTTTTGTTTCAAAACCCTGTTGTGTTGGAACACGTTCTGTTGTAGCATTAGTAGTAGTAGTAGCATTTTGTGAAGATTCATTCTGATTTTCTGGTGATGTATTAAATGGGGCAGAAGAAGGATCCTCTTGCGCACTAACCATTGTGACCGGTGAGTTTATGGAAGAGGAATAAAGTGTAGTTGGCATCAAAGATAATATGAGCAGAGCTAATACCGTAGTTACGGTTTTGGATGCTTTTGGTTTTTGCAATGTAATTCATAAAGAAACATAGTATTTATAGCACATAGAGTATTTTAGAAATCTTGTGGATTTTTATTTACTTGATATAGAATTGAAATTTGAAAACAATTTAACATCCAAGCATTAATATAGATAAAATTAGTAATATGGTCTCATTCTATTTATTATTAGAACTAGATGAAAGTTTCGACTATTTGATGTTATGCAATTTAGACAGTCAAGAAGAAAAAGAGTGATTCAAGTCCTCACTTAATGTATAAATTGCCACAGACGGACTTAACCACCTTTCGACAAACCGATGGACAGATTTAGCAATATCAAACCATTGAGAAGGGCCCATTTTTTCCAATTCGATCAACAAAAGAAAATGGGGGACAACAAAGGTCCAGATTATTATAGAAACAAGAAAAGTTTGGCAATGGTTACTATATATGACCTTAATAGCACAGGAGTCAGACCTATTAAACTAGAGGTTCAAATCACTAGGATATCCTTCTATATCATCGAAGATTAAGTGTCTCTTCTGTATAATGCAGGAAATGATCCAACATACTTTTATTGGTCAAATCCGATCTTGTTTAGTTTAGTGTGTGGGTGTGTGAGATAGTATGAATTCTTATTATAATGATGATATGGATGCTGGATATGTCAAATTCACCGATAATGAAATAGTAAAAACATAGCCAATAAGCAAAAAATATCTATGTTGATCTAGACAAAAGCGACAAGCCAGTAGGGGTAGAGGTAGTAGGGATGAAAAATAATGTCAGACATAATATCATGGGTAGACAAATAGAGAATAGTTTATCTGATTTAGAATCCGATAAGGTTAAAGAATTTGCCATAGGTGAATATAGGCTCTGTTCAGTTAACAGGTTTTAATTCCTTATTATGATAGTCGACAAACAGGTTCAACCAGTTTTTTACATGTTTTAGGTTGCAGTTCTTTATTCTGCAGGGAAAGTAATCATCAAAATTCTCTGTCCTATCCTTTATGTATTGTATTGTTCTTTCAATCAAACTTTTTTCATAGGAGGAATGGAGATGGTGTTCTAATTTAAGGAATTGACAAGCCATGGGGTACCAAGTACCACCATCGTCTGTTGAAACTGGATGCTTTCCATAGTCTCTGATTATGTTTAACAGAAACCGTTCGGCAACAAACATGTTTCTCTCTTTAGAGATAGATAGTGCGAGAATTTCCTTACTTTTTGCATCTATTGCAACCCATAACCATGTGTATTCTGAACCTACCTTAAGCAATGTTTCATCTACAATGAATTCACATATCCGTCTTTGTTTTGTCTTGATAATCTTAGGTTGGTACTTTTGAATCCAGTTCCAGATAGTGACATGATTTCGTTTGATACAGTATGATAATCTTTCAGATGTTCTCCTAAGAGATAGCCCTGAAAAATACAAATACAAGCCCCGATAAACGTATTCTGGAGGCGTTTTATTTCTGGTAAACACATATGAAATAAGACGTCTTCAAGCTATAGGTTTTTCTTAACTGAACAGAGCCCTTCTTTTGAATGTAATAACCATACCCCTTCAAATTAATATCCTAAAGTCAATTAACAAAATTTACTTCTTTCAAAGACCATGGTTTCGTTTATTTCTGGATTAATCATCTGTGATCATCATAATCCATGATTCTGAATGTCTGCTAAGAGTATCTTGGGTGTCAATTAGCATATAATATAAAATAATATGCAAAAAGATCATAAGTTGGGGGAGAGATTTGATCCGGAGGTACTATCAAAACTTTGAATAAAGTTGAATTACCCTCATCCTTATTCTTGGTGTTATAATCGATGGGATTAACCTATTTAATCGTTATAATACTAAAAATATGAATATAAAAGATTTATTTTGTTATTATAAATAATAAAAATCTATTAACTCACACATGTAGAATTTAAAGTTGAGGTAGAGTAAAATCTGAATTCATATCACTGTAATTTCCAGTAATCACAGTCTGTATGAATAATGAAATCAATTCGTTACTTTCGTTTTCATGAGTATTAATGTCCATTTAGTACTCGGATTACAAAGTTATCAGAATATGGATAGGTAATGATAGATAAAATGAAGCCTTTCTAATTAAATATTAAAATATATACGTGGTGATTAACAAGAAACATATCGAAACACAGTCATGTTCTCTTTGCAAATATCATATAATACAATCGATTGCAATTGATTAAAATGCAATCCTTTGTTTAGAAACCTTATTATAAGTCGGATACTAAATTATAATACCTACCAGCATAACAGATTGAGCAAGTCTATCTACACACACAAAAACTACCATATTGCAAATAAGTTGGTTTATTAAACAAGGCCAACTCCCCTATCTTCATGCATGGATGATGGGATATAATTGGATGTTTTTGATATTGGTACTCTTCATCAAAAAGTCAAAGATATTCTATTTTATTCCATCATCCATTTATTTTTTTAAAATTATAGACTTGGTTTGCCTATAGATTTAGTAACTATGCTTTTTATTTAATAGCACGTATAGCTATTTGAGAGGATCATTCTTGTCGACGTGTATTCATGTAAGAATACCACCCATGTTTGCTTTCAATTGCAAATGATACGTAAATATTAAGTAGATTAAACACGAATAGAATATACAGATATGATAAAAGAAAACACTCGTTGTGAATTATTCGCAGACGTTATCTGTGAATGTGGATATTGCTGCATTGATGGATAGTTAGTTTCAACTATGCTGAGTCTACAATTGCTATAGATAAAAAAGATAATTATAATAAAATTAAGAACAATAAGCCGATTATCATAGTTGGACTTGACAGGAAATTAAATCATAACCAACAGCTCATATTCTCTTTTTTTGTCGACCCAATGTATTATTTTCCAGGTTCAAATCTGCTGATTTGAAATTGTCGCTGATCTCAATTTATTGTTTTTAGACATCTGATCTATTAAAAAAAAAGCCATAGGATAGGCAACTTAACTTAAAAAAAGAGTAAACCAAACCCAAATCTTTATGAATCATGTAATATATGGATTCTATTACCCCTTTGTAGTTCAAAAGGAGCAAGAAACGATGAAGTTATTATACCGTGACTGGTCAATGAGGTCGGCTGTAAAATAAAATATGGTATGAACTTAGTCTTATAAGAGATAAAATGAACGTTAATTGAATTAGCATGAAATCAATCCCTATCGTTTAAAGATGTTAGAAATGGAAATTTTTACAATAGGTCAAGTATAGACCAAAATACTATGCTTTTATGTGATGATTTGTTAGTATCTTTTTAGACATGAGATGAATCTCGAATTTGTAAAAGATATTGATTTAGAAAGAATGGAAAAGATAAGAGACGGGTTTGAATGGTTTTATTCACATTACGAATATTTTAGGAAATATTATCTAGGTAAACACGTTGCAATAAAAGATCAAAAAGTAATAGATTGTGACAAGAATCTTGATACGTTAGTAGACCGATTGCAAATACGGAATTACAAGAATTCTATTGCTATTGAATTTGTTTATCCGTGATTATATGTGTTTTACATTCCTCGAAATATGCTCACTGTATCGTCATAAACCTAGGATTTAAAAAGAGTGGGACCCACTACCAAAAAATGAATCGAAACAAGTTTTTCAATCTAACTTATGTGTTCTTACAGATTGTTAGAATGATAGTTAAATAGTTTGTTATACTAATTTTTTGACTAGATCCACGACTAGCAAAATGAGACAATTGCATTAACCTCATCTGCACTTCTGTCTCTCAGAATTTAGAAATTTCATGAATTCTCTCTTAGTAGTTTGATTTAGGAATATCTACAGATCAGATTGAAAATATTATTCCTGATAGTTCCGGATAAAAGTAATGGGTAGTTATATAAAGTCATTTTGTAGTTTAAGGTATGCAAAATATTTTCCGTTAGAATTTCACTAGCCGAGACAAACATGGTAAAAAATCCATCGGACAGATCTTTGACACCCCATCATATCATTTCTAAATAATATTTAATTCATTTATTTTATATATGCATGAATACTATTAATCCTACTTTTTCATTCTTCATGTATGAATGTATATACTATAACTCGCATATATTGATTTGATTGTTTAAATGGGCATAGAAGAAGATGCGATAAATCTCCATCGAACATTAAAGGGAAAAATCGAAATTCACAATACAATTGCCATAAACAAATCTTTTAAAGGCAAGAACGATATACTCGACCTTATTTATACTCCAGGTGTAGCATTTGTATCCAGAGACATAGCTAAAGATAAAAAATTAGCATTTGATTATACATCAAAATGGAATAATGTTGCTATAGTTTGTGATGGGACACGTGTACTGGGATTAGGAGATGTTTGTCCAGAAGCGACAATTCCCGTCATGGAAGGAAAATATGTACTATTCAAAATTTTAGGTGGTGTAAATGCTTTTCCTTTGTGCGTTGATACCATAGATAAGGAGGAGATAATCAAATTGGTCAAATCCATACAGCCAATGTTTGGTGCTATAAATATAGAGGATATTGAATCGCCGAAAGTATTGGAGGTTGTAGAGACTACAGAAAGAACTTTTGATACCAGTCTTCCATGACGATCAACATGGTACCGCAATAATCGCTTTAGCAGGATTATTAAATGCGCTTAAATTAGTACAAAAAAAATAGATAGAATAAGAGTGGTAATTGCAGGAGCAGGCTCAGCTGGATATGGAATATTCAGAATATTAATAGAAGCAGGATGTACGGATATTATCGTAACTGACAGCATCGGAGCATTACATGTAAATCGGACAGTTGGTATGGAAAATCCATATAAAAGAGAGATAGCAAATAAATCAAACCCTTTGAAATTAAGCGGAAGTCTTTTTGAGGTTATGAAAGGCGCAGACGTATTCATCGGGGTATCTGGAAAGGGCAATTTGGTAAATAAAGATATAATAAAAACAATGAATCCCGATCCCATTGCTTTTGGATTAAGTAATCCTGATCCTGAGATTTTACCTTCTGATGCTTTAGAAGGCGGTGCTAGAATTGTTGCCACTGGAAGATCAGACTTTGTAAATCAGATAAACAATGCGGTAGTTTTCCCCTCAATACTTCGCGCTCTTTTGGATCTTAGAATCAATACGCTTAGTCAAGGTATGCTGGTTGCCGTTGCTACCGCCTTATCAGCTATACTAGATAATAAACAGTTAAGATCAGATTACATAATACCTAAAGTTGACGATCCAAGAATCATACATATTGTTACAGATACATTAAGAAATGCAATACAAAGTCATATGGAAGATAAAAACTGAAACTATGATATAATCAATGTATGGTCTCGCATGCGACGTCGAGTAGAGAATTCCGATCACCTATTGATTGCATCATAGACAAAAGGCAAAAAACCATCTACCATCCTTCCAAAGTTGCTAATGTATTAATAAATGACAATTCTAATTAAATAGTAACAAGGTTTAAAAAGGAAGACGTTCTTAATGATAGATGGCAAATTACGACAATATAAAAAATTGTTTAGACCAAAATGGAGAAGTAATGATTAGGCTAGACAATAATGAAAGTATTGAACTGCATAAACATAATGTAACATTCGATGATAATTCAAAAGAGATCATTATTGATGCAGGAACTGAAACCTTTTGGATTGGAGCCGATAAGGTTTCATACTACTGGATACATAAAGAAGGTTTTAGTAAAGAATAATAGTTTTTCTAGAATATACTCATTTGTATCCACTTGATCAAAGTTATACTCTAGTCAAAAGACAAAAAACAAGATTTTGAACAATCACTTATCGACTCTATTAGTGAGTGTAGCAATGAGTTTCTAAATTATCAGGAAATGTTAACTAAGGGAAAAGGTTAACATACATAATTCTTTTTTTTCATAAGCAAATAGAATGTGTACCATATTAACCGATATCCAAAGAAATATTCCAGATAGGAAAGAGTATAATGCAGTTATTTATGATATTATTATCAACATGTTATAATGACGTGGGTAAATGTGTGTAAAGTAGATGTTCTAGATAATGATAAAATTGTGGCTTTTGATTATAATGATAAAAAGATTCTTGTAACCAAAATACAAGACAAAATATATGCAACTGATAGAATATGTACTCACGAGTACGCTGATCTATCGACAGGTTTCTTAAATGAGGATGAAAAAACAATAACCTGTCCACTGCATTTTTCCAGGTTTGAATTAGAAACCGGTGTATCACAAAATCCTCCCGCAAAGATTCCTTTACAGACCTATGCTAACAAAATGGAAGGTAATTGTGTGTATGTCTTTATCGATTAAAGGATTTCAAAATCACAGATGGATTGAATTAAAGTGCTTGAAATAATCAGGTGATAATACATGAAGACCTTGAAATAACTCGAAAGTTCTACACTTATTTAAAAATCTGTTAATCAATAGTGGTTATGATTCTGAACTTAATATTATAATTATATACTTTGTTTTTTATTTTACTGCATGAATAATGAAAATCAAAATAATAAAGAACGTAATACTGATTTGATCCCGCCAAATGTACTTGCTAATATGGCTAATTTTAATATGCAATTCTACAATAAAGTCTATAATGAAGACAATCCTGAAATCATAAATATTGCCAAGATGTTAACAGTAATGGGACAGCAAGAAAACACTATTAGAATCTTGTACAATATTATGGGACAAAATTATAGCGACAAACAGTTACATGATATGCACAATACAATATTTGGAGGTCTAGAGGGCGGCGACATAAACGAAAAAGATGTTAAAGCTATAAACTTTAAAGATATTATCGACAAACTAACTGCATGTATACATCAGCAAAATCAACAGATAAAAGAGCTATCTGATAAAATCAGACAAAAAGTGCAGCACATTAATAACGACAACAATTAGGTGACATAATCTTAAATGGATCAATATTGTGAAAAAATTGCAATTGTAAAATATTATATTAATTTGCAAAACATCAAGTATTACATTTAAAATAGATTGAAGATCTTAAATTAATAAATGATACTTCAAATAAAATAAATTCTATTACAATGTTGTTTTAATTATATAACCATTGAATGGTATCATTATGAACTCCTAAGCACTAGATTTATCCTTATCTCGATCTGCTTTTAACGCAAGTGGAAAAACAATCTGTTCTTCTTCTTCAAAGTGATTCCTCAGATTTATAACAAATTCATTAATTTCATTATGAGCTTTTTTTTGAAATTGTATATCTTGTCCATCCTGTTGTTTGTCGATATTTCCTTTTATAGTCGGTATTTTTTGTTTTAGAAAGTCTACAACCCAATTATGCTCCTGCATTATTTTAATAGAATCCGTAGATGCTTCCTTAGCGTTATGCATTATTACACGCATTATTCTTGCTTCTTCTTCGACAGCATGTTTTATTATGGGTTGACTCATATCGTGAATAGTTTCTATTGCCTTGTCGATGTTATTCTCGTCATTGTATTTGGTTATTTTGTTTAAAGTTATTTTAAATTGTATGTGTTCCTGTTTTAGTCTATCAATCATATCAGAAATGGATTCGTCAAAATTGATTTTATAAGCCACAGAGATTATATATAATAGCATATATAAACACAATTACTTTATTTTAAATCGACCCTTGCATTCATTATCGGTTTATTTCAATTTGATTTAAAAGATGAAATGACATTCTAAAAATAAAAATACTGTAGGTATAAGATGTTTTCAAGATTATGAAATCTGAATCTCTTTGGCTTCTGCTTTAAAACCTATTCTTGTATGTGTTCCATCACAATATGGTTTATTATTAGAACCACCACATCTGCATAACACTGTAAAAGTTTTATTGTCTACCATTACCATGATGGGTCCATTTTCAGTACATTTAAGTTCGACTTTAGTCATATTCTATTACTATAATATAAGTATATAAAGAATACTGTTTCTATCCAATAATGCATTTTGAGGTATCAAAAAGTGTAATTTAGATTAGTTAGTACTGACCGACTTACTTTATTTTGATAAAAGAAAACATAGTAATTAACAAGTAAAAATGATCCTCATTTATCTACAGGTATTGACTAAACATGCCCATACGCTATTAGCTATTCTCAACTCTAAAGGTAAAAGCAGGCATTGGTTAACTAGTACTAAAATTTGTTATTTCTTACAGGATAAATTGATTGCATTCAATGAGGTCTTTTGAAAATAAAGTAAAATGACATCTAATCAAAACCTATTCATTCGACGGCGAATGAGCGTGATAATTTTTCAGTACTTCATGTACCTTGTTTCTGAATAAAGTTAACCCAATTCTTTTCGCATAGGGTTGCCCTTTTGCAAATGATTCGGCTAAATTATTAATATACTCCATACCAACATTTGGAGGCATAGGTGGTTCGAAAGGATCAACATATGCTTCAATTAACGTTGGGTTATTCTCCTTCAAGGCCTTATGGATAGTAGATGCTGCTTCAGACGCTTGTTTTATTGAATACCCTTTACCTCCACACGCTTCAGCAAACTTTGCAAAATCAATTGGAGTAAACTCTACTCCATATTCGGGATTTCCAAGAAACCCCATTTGTTCCCATCTGATCATTCCAAGTGTATTGTTTTTGATAACAATTACTTTTATTGGAAGATTGTATTGTACAGCGGTGGCAAACTCGCCCATTAACATGGTCAAACCACCGTCGCAAACAAGTGCGATAGATTGTCGGTCTGGGAAAGCAATTTGTGCTGCGATTGCATATGGTAAGCCATTTCCCATACTTGATAAAGTACCTGAGAGACAGGCTCACTGGGTAATTTTGAACTCAATGTATTCAAACCAGTTATTGCATATAATATATTACATTCAATTAGGCTTTTAGCTGATGCATGTTATACATTCCGTGAATTTTGTATACAAAAAAGCGTAATAGGACTTGATGAAAAACAAACAGAAGTTACGGGAATAGAGCCAAATAAAAAATATATGCTCGACACGGTTTCAAAATCTCTTATGTTAGTAACTGCATTAAAATCTATTATCGGATATGATAAATCAGCAGAAATCGCTAAAAAGGCACATAAAGAGGGTATCTCTCTTCGAGAGGCTACACTTGCTTTGGACTATTTGTCTGGAGAAGAATACGACCGAGTTGTTAAGCCAGAGGATATGACATTTCATGAAAATTGCATGGAGCCCAAAAACAAGTAAACATGTATATTAAATTGTTTAACTTCTGTTCCTTGATATTATAATATATGCACACAAAAGCAAGATCGATAAAATCATACACAGTGATTTGAAATGTTTAAAAGGCTTGCCAATAGAAGTTATTGTTTCTATAATAATACAAATAACTATTGTGATTCTGATAGTGGTAAAATTAAGATTGGAAAAGTAAAAGGTCAAAAGAGAATATTGGCAGAAGGATTCACAATTAATACTTTTTTGCATGCAATGGTGCGACATTCAAAATGCTCTTTACCGTCATCAAAGCATCTGACAATACTTTAACTCATGTATTTCAAAGAAATAGGATGCGAATCAGATAGGATCATATATCTTAGTACTAAAAAAATCGCGACAGCGACAAAAATTACGACTGGACGACTTCAGAAGATAGAGATGATGCAGGTAACAAACCTTGAATGTGAAATTGTGACAAACTCGGGGTGATAGCTAAAGTTCTTGTATGTATCGTAGAAAACTACTTTTCTTTCGCTACTGGTTTTACCGAAAAAATAGATCGAGGTCAGATATTATGAGGAAAGAATAGTACGGAAAGACTTTAAAATTTATCATTGATTTATCAAATAGTGGAATTATAGTTGTTTGATAATTTTGTCGATAAAGTGATTGAATGTAAGTAATGTCCTCGTTTGACTAGAAACATAGCTCATGTTGGTCGGACAAAAGTCAAGAAGTTTATTGGCGTGAAATATTGGGCAAAACCTTTGTGTGGCTATGGTGATTTCTCTATTTAAAAACAGAATCCGGGGATATCTTGGAATTTGTAAATGTTCTTTCACATCACTATTTATAACCATTTCAAAGAGAATATAATATTATCACCATTGAGTTTAATGATTATTATCCTGATGTTTAAATCAATGGTAAAAAATTCTATTTATTTGATGGTTGTACCAACATTATTATTTCCAAATAGAGGTTTTAGTTGCTAACAATTGCAAATGATTGCGAGTTGTTATATAGGTAAATTGGATAAGTACAGTATGCCAATAGATCCAGAATTTCCAAAGAATCATAAAGTAATTGGAAAACATAACCATTCTGATAATGAACACTTTCACTATGTTTGGGGTCCAGGAAGAACAGATGCAGAAACCTCCACTAGCAATGAAGTTCAGGATGCGTATAAAGCAAGGGGTGAAGAATATGTAGGATTAGGAGTCCATGGAACTATGGTTGCAGTCGATTGGGATTCTTGTTATGCTGATGGAGCATGTATAGAAGCATGTCCCGTACAAGTATTTCAATGGTATAGAACTGAGCAAGATGTTCCAGCTATAGAAATGATTAATGCTATAAGTGAAGGAACTGGCAGCACAGAAAAGGAAGAAAGAAAAGATTTTACAGACAAGTCCGATCCAATCAGAGAACACGATTGTATATGGTGTATGGCCTGTGTATCTGTATGTCCGCCTCAGGCGATCAAAGTGGATCAATCTAATCTAGAATATCATGAAAAAGCCGAAGGTACTTATAATGAAGCGCTATCAAAAGGTAGTGCACCTCCGCCTCATGCACACTAAAGAAGTAATGGTAGTTACTGTAAAAACAAAGAATATTGATTTAACTTGCCTTACTATTATATAATGAAATACATTTGTTAGTCGATTAGTATTGTGGAGAATAGTAAAGGATAGAGGGAGTTAGGGGATTTCCTTCTTTGTTTATTAAAATAGGTTTTTATGCGTAGATTGCTCCCGTATATAGTGAGATTATTTTCTGTTACCTCCGCCTCAAGATAATTTCAAGGATATAGAATTAATTGATTGCAAAGTCTGATTAATACCAGTCATCCTATTGTACTTCAGAGTCAATTCCATTTTTTTAATATATTTAATTTATTCCATTCCTGATCTGCTATGACGTATTAGGAGCGTAATAATATTCCTCTAAAGTATTTTATGTTGATATTTTATCTTCAGAATGGACTGAATTTCGTACCTCCAATGTTAACGAAATTTAAAATTGTTTCTCAATGATGTTTTTCCTATTAGTTAATTTATTATAAAACAACTCGAAGGTATGATTAACAAACGGAACCTTGACTTATAATTCATATAACAAGATTTTCTAAGATTCATACATAATTGAACCCTCAATATGACCTCGCCCATCAAAGACCTATTGGCTTACATTTTTAGTAGTAAATACTGTGTAAGGCTTTTGAGTGTGCATATCAACATATTTCCAGTTTTTATTTTCCAAAGAGAGTATTTCAAAGTCGGATTGTGTTTTAGGATGTAATAGTGAATAAAAGGTTCCTCCGACAGAAATCGCGTTAGGAAGAGTTATTGACGTTATTTTGGCAGTAACGTTCATGACATATCCTATTAAATCTATTTGAGAACTGTTATCTTTTCCATATTGGATAACAACACTTTCTCCTTCAGTCATACCTATTTTAATCTGCAAATCTGGATAACCATGTTTATGAAATACTGGATTAATATCATTTCTTAGTGTTGATATCATCGATTTAGCGCAACGGTATGCTCTATCACAAATAAGATACTTGTTAAATCCTGAGGGAAAAAAGGCTATAATGGCGTCGCCTACATATTTTAAAACAAAGCCTCCGTAACTTTCTATTACTGAGGATAGCTCATGAGAAAATGCTTTTATGATGGTGACGACCTTCTCGGTAGGTAAGGTCATGCTCATTTTGGTAGAGCCCACCATATCTGCGTACATAATTACAAGATCAAGTTTGGAATTGACATGTTGAAGCAGAAATCTTTGGCCTTTCTCAATAGATGTGTTATACTGATATCTTTCACTTAGTACACTTTCTAAGCGACCTTGTCGTAAATTACGAAGGGTTTTAAAATCTAAGACACTGTTTTCTTTATAATTCATCATATTCTCATAGGTACTTTCGTCAGAAGTTTCTTTCTTAATAAAATGCTCGATTCTACCTTGTTTACTGTTATTGATTGACGTCAGAGCGTTATATACTATAATATTATATAATAATATTATTGTGCTTTAATGATTAATATTATAGAGCTATTGCTAACTTTGATCATCAAAAGTAAGTTTTAATCGATCTCCAGTTGATTTAACCGATTTCAACAAGATTTTCTGTACTTTGAACAGGATTTATGACCTTGTGCTCCAAAATGAAATAGCTGATTGCAATGATAATATTGAAACTCAATTGACAAATTTAGATATCATGACATTGCCGTTTTGTTATATAATTTATATGTATCGTAACAGTTCGACACATGAAACTTTTGATAGTAACTATCTCAATTGAATATTTTCCCTTTAAAATATGCTATCCAATATTCTTAATAATTAGTTAACCAATTAAATATGAAATTCAATAAGACAAATCAATGTCAAAAGGCAATAGACAAATGACTAAGAATGGTATCACTCTAAGAAACTATATATCTTTTGCATTATACCGCAATCACCCTCGGGTAGCCTTTCTCTTTGACTGATTGATGAAGCCACTCCTCGGAGATATACTCGGCAATTTTATCGACCTTAGAATTCTAACAAAAAGAAAAAAGTTGCTTTTTGTTCTTATACTTATTTAATAATTAATACCGGCTTTTTAGTATGATGAAATACATTATGGGCTACACTCCCCATTATCGTAGTTTTGATTTTTCCATGCCCTCTACTTCCAATTATTATAACATCGATATCATGTTGATCAGCATATTCATTTATGGTGGACGCCACATGATGTCCTTTTACCAAAACAGGTTCAAAGTTTACACTATACTCTTGAGATTCTGTATCGGCTCTTTCAAAAACTTTCTTGGATTCGTTTTCTAACGAATTATTCACCGAGTCGACAACTTTTTGAGATTGAACATAGACGACTGGCGGTATTTCTAATACATTTAGAACAGTTAACTTTGACCCTAATTTAGAACTTAAGAATAATCCGTGTCTTAATGCTCTGATGGAGTTATCAGATCCATCAATAGGTGATAGAATTTTAGAGTACATTATTTACTATATGATAACAACTTATAAAATGTTATTTACAAATTACTTTGAAAGAATAGTTCTGAACTATAAATATTAACCTAATTGTTGTTATGTTACCCCTAGATAGATACCGTTATCCCAGACCTTGATTACTCTCACGATTTATTGTATTTGTTTAAATGTAATGATGTATATGAGTCAACATGACTAATATCAACTTAGTGGTTGTCTTTGTAGGGCCTTGCGCTTTATTGTATATCTTTTTCATATTTACCACAGGATTTAGCGGGAGTATCTCCGGTCAAACCATATCCACTACTAATATTTACGAGTCGGCAATATCAGAATCTAGTTCAGTACTGGGGTTAAACACCACCTTAATAGGGAAAACTCCCGTCGATTATTACCCCGTGGAATACTGGCAATGATATGGAGAATTGAAGGGCCATCATAAATCAAATGAACTTTTTTCATGTTCTTGTTAGTGTAAACCTCTAAATTCTTGCTTCTCTTTTGCAAGTAATTGCAAATATTAACAATAACGTATAACCTAAACAAACATAGGATTATTTCTTGCCTTTAATATCTGAACTAACACAAATGATATTGTCAAGTGACTAAATAATAATAAATCATCTGTTAATCTACTATCCAAATAAAATAAAAATTGAAATAATCCAATAAATTTTGAATTCCAAATTCTTGTTCTGTTTCTGGATATTGATGTAATATTTTTAAATATATGACATAGATCATAATCTAAATATCCAATACGCTATATTTTAATAATAACTTGGAAAAATAATGACCACATGTACTATGTAAATAACCCATATGTCATTGGCAATCAAAACCAATAGTTAAATAATTCAATTAGATAACCATTCTATAATGGATGTAATCATCATCTTCATTTACACTCACCTTCTAATTGAAATTTCTCAGTGTTTAAACCGGGAAGCGATGTCCTATAACACAGACGCCTTATCTATGAATTGAAGTCTATTAGAAACGGTTACACGATTGGAATAAGAAAGATGAGGTTTTCAAATTAGTCCGAAAGAAAATGAATAACAGACCACGTTATTAAAAATTTGATCCTCTAACCATTTACGCCTAATTTAGTAAATATAGTTACCGTGTTGTAGAATCTTCTGATGGAATACCCCGATCAATTGATAATTGCACTTATCAATTAGGAGAGAATGTAACTATAAATTATAAACAAAAAATACCTGCAATTGAAAGTCATAGATAATAGAAATTGATAATAACCATTCGATTTTCATAAAAAAATGAATTGTATCTTAAACTCCTTTCTGAAGTGAAATTCATCCTACGCTTATTTGATGTGCCAAAAATATTGAAGGAATTTTCTGATGAATTGATTAATGGCAGGACATCAAAGTTAACAGACCCGTGGCTGTCATGAAAGTTACATGGTTATCAGATTGCGTCGAGCATAAAACATAAACATGATCTTGTACCAACAAGATCGTGAACGATAAAATTAAGATACTTGGATTCGCTGGAAGCCTAAGAAAAGAATCCTTCAATAGAGCACTTTTACATAATACCGTTAGTCTCGTTCCTGATAATTCAACTCTGGAAATTTTTGAACTCGATGTCATTCCACCATTCAATCAAGACACTGAGAAAGACATGTATGAGAAAGTAAGGGGTTTAAATCCAAAATAAAAGGAGCAGATGATGTTTTGATTAGTACTCCGGAATATAATTACTCTGTACCTGGAGTGTTAAAGAACGCAATTGACTCGGCTTGAAGACCCTATGGTGATAATCCTTTTGATGGTAAACCAGTTGCAATAATGAGTGCCTTGATAGGAATGTTAGGAGGAGCTAGAGCACAATACCATCTTCGTCAAATTTTTGTCTTCCTCAATATGTACCCCATTAATAGACCTGAGGTTATGGTCAATTTTTTCTTCGGACAAATTCGACTCCAATGGTAATCTAATGGATGACACCTCAAAAAAACTAATAGGCGAGTTAATTCGAAACCTTGTAGATTGGACTATACTCTTGCGGAAATAAATCAAGTTTATCCCAAATTTACCTGTCACAGAAAAACAATTGGTCTACAATAAGTACTACGGTTTTGCAACCAGATTGACGAATGACTGACACATATGCATCAAAATTTGAACTAAGTTAAATATGGTATTTGTTGTTGTCCATTGTTGTGACATCTAATACTTCTAAAATATACAAGAAGAGAAAAAACTTGCGCATAACTACATAAAACCTCTATCGGCGATTCAGTATCACGATTAGTAGAGACCACTAACATAGTGATACAGGACAAGTGCTAGAAGATTTTGGGTCCTATCTAGTCACATGTTCAAATCCCAAAAACTAAAGGAACCAGAACGCTTGTTAACGTCGTAACTAATATGATAGCTATAAAATCCAATGGTAATCCAGCTCTTGCCATCTCTCTCGTAGTCACTAACCCAGATGAATATACAATTGCGTTAGGTGGAGTACCTACTGGCATGATGAAACCATAGCTAGCAGCAATAGCTATGGGCGCCATTAAAAGCAGTGGATTTAATCCCATGGACATCGCAAGTGATGCGGAAATTGGAAGTAATAGCGCCGCTGTTGCAGTATTGCTTATCATTTCAGTTGGCAAAATTGCCAACATAACAAAAACAAGCAATATTACAAAGTAATTTGCATTTCCAAGGAAATCTAGTTGATTTGCAATCCAGTCGCCTAATCCCGTGGATGTAAAACCATTTGCAAGAGCTAAACCTCCACCTATCAGGATAAGGACGCCCCAAGGAATTGTTACCGCTGTGTCCCAATCAAGTAGTTTCTTCGACGATGTCTGACGATTGACATCAAAACCTGTTTTATTGCGTTTATGCTCGCTATCATTTGTCTCTTTGTCTTCTTTTGGTTGACTGTTGTAACCTACAAACTCTCTGTAATCTTCATCGTTTTTCTTGGAATTTTGTTTTTTTCCAAAAACTGAAGGTATAAGGAATAATGATATCGATGATGCAATCACTATCATAGAATCGTCTATCATAGGTGCGATATCTTTCCAAAGTATTCCTCGTGTAATCCAAGCGGCTATAGTAATAAGAAATATCAATGCAACTATCTTTTCATCGCGAGATATAGGCCCTAGATCTTTTAAATTTTTTGCAATAGTGTCTTTTTCTCCAAATATGTCAAATTTGATATTTGTAATTTTTGAACCAATCCTTATTAGATATAGCCATAGTATTACTAGCGAAAGTGCACTAATCGGTAAGCCTAATAGCATCCATTGTCCAAAAGTAACTTCTACTCCCGCTATAGAATCAGCTAAAGATGCAAATATTGCATTAGGTGGAGTTCCTATAAGTGTAGAAACGCCACTAATATTTGCAGAATAGGCTACAGCAAGTAACAAACACACGACAAATTTATGGTGCTTGTCTTTATCTTTGATCAGAGAAATCACTGCTAATGCTATTGGGAGCATTAGAATAGCCGTGGCAGTATTGCTCATCCAAGCTCCTAAAAACCATGTGACTATCATAAATGATAATACGACAAACTTTGGATCGGTTCCAAAGAAACGCAACATTCTATATGCAAAACGTTTGTGTAAATTAGACTTTTCAACTGCTTTTGCGAGGAGAAACCCTCCTAAGAATAGGAATATGATATTGTCCGTATAATTACTAGAAGTTTCTGTAAAGGAGGTTACTTTTAGGGCTGGAAATATTACAAGAGGTAATAAAGCAGTAACGTATATGGGAGCACATTCTGTAATCCACCATACTGCCATCCATAAGGTAGTAGCCAATACAATTTTAGAGGAAAACGATAAATCCCCACTTATTTGAGGTATTGGTATCAAAATAACTATTAAAAATAATATGGGTCCCAAGAATATACCGAGGGTCTTAGTCAAAGTTTTGGACTGCATACACTCGATTGTAATTAGATCAGTATTATATAACAGAGTTTACCTGACAATATTAGTGGCTTCAAATCTACGGAGCATAAGGGAACTAAATGGATATTTGTTTAGGTTTGGACGGTAAGCAGTTTAAATATACTAATTGAATAAAAAAATTCTTAAATTCATCATTTCAGTGATTATTTGCCAGTGTGCAGTATATTTCGTTCGAAATTCGCTGGATAATTTTAGTTTCTATGCTATATTTTGTAATATTTTCATTAATTAATTCCATCAATTTTTAATGAGTTATTTTGATAAGGAAAAACAGTACATATCGAATGGGACGGTAGGTTTAGCAATATATTGGTTCTATTTTCAAACCAAGACAAATCCATCTAAAATATTATCATACCTATGGTTGCTAATTAGTAAGATTGGCATAACTACTACACTGAACTTAGTACTCTATTTTCCACCTGCTTTGTATTATATCAAGTATTATGACTCATTTTCTTTAGATGTTATTTCTTTTTGATCAAATTATAAGAATTGTCTACGGACAAGAAGAAATCGATATAAGTATTGAAAGCGAAGGTAATTCTGCAGTAGATAATCGTGAAGGAGGTGAACTTTCTGTCGGCGAAGAGCCCTCAGAATCAATGTCGTCCTCTTCTTCTTCTTCTTCTTCTTCATTTTCTCCGCCTACAAATACTATTACAGGTTTGGGTAGTTATGTAGATAGCATTATTTTCTTTACCATGGTGGTATCGGTTGCTATTGCAACTTACTTCATCCTAAAATTCTTCATCAATAGATATGCGGATTCCTTAAACCTTGATAGAAGACAACTAGCCGGATTCAATTCCATAACGAAAATGGCAATCATAGTAATAACAATAATCATATTAATATTTCATTTTTCATCATTAAGCGGGGTGGCAGCAGGGGCAATTAGTGTAGCTGCGGGAACTATCATCGGGTTTTCATCAAGAAACACAATCAGCAATGCGATAGCAGGTATCTTGTTACTATCTGCTCGTCCATTCAAACTAGGCGATAGAATTAGAACTACAGAAGATGAGAATCTAATTGGAGATGTTGTAGAAATTTCATTGCTATATACAAAAATTAAAACCATACGAAATGAACTTGTTGCAATTCCAAATCAAACTCTGTTACAAAGACAGATCGTAAATTATAGTGGGCTGGATGTTCTTTCAATTACAATCAATGTTACATTAACGTATGATAATGACCGTAGATTAGTTGAAAAAATATTAATAGATTGTGCCAAAGGTACGGAAGGAATAGTAACGTCAGATAATTTTCCTGATGATGTAGCAAGGACTTCTAGATCTATCAATACTGCTGATAATTTTGTTACGGATCCATTTGTTTTGCTTGTAAAGTTTGAAGATTACGGTGCGGTATACGATCTCAGAGCATTTACAAATAAGCCAAAAGAATTTCTTAAAATTGCTTCAGAGATTAGAAAGAGAATATATAATTCATTTCAAGATCATGGACTTGATTTGACTGTCCCTCAAGCACAAATTGGATTAGATGAAGAAAGGGATAGTGGCATAAACCAAGATAATAATAGTTTGAAAGATCTAAGATAATAAAAGATTAAGGAGGAATTTGTTACTCTCTCTCCTACCAATACTAATGGCTATCGCAGAGGGCTTTTTGCATATAATATTGCTATTGGTCAAACCTGGTGATGGATGTGATGAAAGTGGTGACGACTCAATAGAATGTACCCAGAAAATTCTAAGACCAAAGATCCATAAATGATTGAGCCTCTATCTACTAATACCTAAATTTTTATTTCTTTTCTTCTCCTCAATTGGTAAGGGATACTGTTGGCGGGAAAAAAACACACGATTATTGAGAATGTTAACTTTATTTTATCTCATTTTGTCGGTCAAGAATTCTTGTTTCCGCGTTCTATTATGACTACTAAAACTAGTGGTCAGGTTTTTGTTAGTTCTGAGGATCAAATGATGCAATATTTTGAAGTGGCCAACTTTGTAGATTGCAGAATTAATGGTTATCCCTTTCACCATGAAGAGGAAAAAAAGAAGTTGTATCCTAGTTTCATTTTCATCGACTTGGATCTATCTTTATGCTCTACTTGTAAGTACCCTATCAGGAAACTAGACTACATTCTTAAACAAACGTTGAATAAGATAAAAGAAGAAATAAATGGTCATCCAACTGTCCTTTGGACGGGTGGTGGATATCACATTTATCAGCCAAATAAGATAGAAACTAGAGATAAAGAGAGACCACCTTTGGAAACATTCAGAGAATTTGAGGAATTTGTACCTATTCTGAGAAATGATTTGTGTACTGAATTCATCAGATTTGCGGGCAAATATTTAACTAGTAATAAAGGGGACCCAAAACATTATCCTTCCATATACTCTTGTTTAATCCGAATTCCTGGAACGATAAATTCGAAGCATAACCAGACAGTTAAGATAATTCAGAAATGGGACGGTATTGAAGCAAATACAAACTCTCTCGTCATGCCATTTTTAGATCACTTGATACAACTAAAGATCGAAAACGAAGAACTACGAATGATAAAACAAAATTCTGATTCTAAAAGCAATATCAAAAAAATAGCTTGGATAGATAAACTCCTTGAGACGCCTATCCCTGATCACCGATACTTTTGTTTATGGCATATTCTAATACCATACCTTAAGAATATCAAGAGACTTTCACAAAATGAAATAATTTCTATATTAACCGAATGGTTTGAAAAATGCAACAGAATAAACAAAGTTAGATGGAATTATACCAAAAGAATTAGAGAGCAGTTAAGGTATGATAAAGGCTATCCACCTATCAGCTTTGAAAATCTAAAAAAGGAGAATTTTGAACTTTATAATTTATTGGAAAGTTAACTAACTTGTAATGGAACAGAGAGTTCAATAAAGTTCCGATAAGTCAAACGCTATCTATTCCGACAAACTAGAAATATGAGAGGTTTTGAGTCAATTTGATCTGTTTATTGGAAACTCTTGTATTCTCGAGGATTAGGATAATAACACAGGCACACCCTTGGTTGCCTCCAGAAATCCTTGTACTTTCGAATATTGGAACGTCAGGATCAATAAGTATACAATTCCATTAAACAGTTATTTCATAAAATACCTGCGCTGATAATTCAACTATGACGTCGATAGGATGCGGTTCAACTTCAGTTATTGAATATTCTCTAGTTCCAATACTGACTGGGACTCTGTTAGAGTTACCTCTGAGATTTGTGTGGTTAGGTTCGTTTCCCACTACAATAATTTAAATGTCATCGGGGTAACATGCAGCGGGTCTCAGCACGGTATCATTCCCTCACCATAGTTTCTGAATATATTATCAAAAGTCATTTATTGCATGGAGATATTCATAAGAATTTAGTGTATGTCAAGCCGACCAGCAGAAGATAATGACATTTTAAATGATCCAAGGGTTCTGAATTTAGATAGAGTCGTATTCATTGGAAGGACATTTTCCGAGTATATGGCAATGTTTAATTTGCATCCTTTCCAATTAAAAGGTTTGAGCGTGTTAGATTGCCCGTCTGGAACTTCCTCTTTTGTTGCTGAAGCTCTGTCTAGTCAATATCAATTAAAGAAAGTTATTGGATGTGATTTGCTATACAAAGAGGATGATGCAAACAAGCTAAGAAACCGAGGAAAAGAGGACTTGGATTACATGATAAAACAGCTCTCTCAAGTCCCTGATCTTTATAATTGGAAAATCTACTCTAGTATTAGCGATCTGTATGAAGCAAGAAACAATGCTTTCAAAAGATTTATCTCAGATTATGAATTAGATAGACTCATCGGAAGAAAGGGTGATATTACCACACATAGGTACATACATGCTGTACTTCCTAAACTGCCATTTGGAAATGCAACATTTGATTTGGTATTAAGTTCTAACTTGCTTTTTTATTATCACAATATGTTTGACTATGATTTTCACCTTGATTCTATATTGGAATTAATACGTGTTACCAGCAAAGAGGTAAGAATATTTCCATGTCAAAAACCCGATGCTACTTTTCCCGACTATTTTGATAAGCTCCTCGATGATATTAACAGTCGTATGAATAATAACATATCTTTTCAAATTGAAAAAGTAAGTCATGAATTTCGTCGTGGTATAAATAAAATGCTCAGAATAAACAAGAAAGAATAAATTGGTATTAAACTCTCCCAGGGAGTTTTGCTAAACAATTTTACTCCTATTCTTAATATAGGCATAATTTATCTTTTTTCTCAAATGTATCCAGTAATTCTAAGAGGTGATACTGTAAATGTAAATTAGTTCTCTAATCTACTAATTTCAAGTAGGCAGGGCAGGTTAACACTAGTTCTATTATAAGTCTTAATTCATAATTTACTTTAAAAAATTATTTTTACTTTATGATGTGTATTGCTTGTTCGTAACAGGACTTACATGCCATCTCTCCAATTCATTGGATAGATGGCGTAAATGTGGATTCTCCAAGAAAAAATTATTGTATGCTGTACGCAGGTTTGATAAATTCAGGATTGGCACTGATGCCATACATCAAAGACGAGTTACCAAAATGATAATCAACGCTTTCTGGATCTATAGTTACTATAAATAAGTTTCCGTTATTTGATCTCTCAATTGTGGTAGGAATATCAACTGCAGGACCCTCACGTAAACTTACCGTGGAAGCACCATTAAATATAGCAGAATCTCTATCGGAATTTTCTGTTGCATTTAGTACAACAAAATTGGTCAATGTGTGAGTATGTCTACCTATACCATCAGGTTTTATCATCTCAATAGCAGCTTTAAATGCTCCGGAAGATTGGTTATTTTAGGTGATAGCTTCACCTGTATCATTAGCTAAGACCGACCTCCATATTCCAGACAATACCCAGTCTACACTACCAGTATCATTTTCTGTCACTCCTACGAGTATTCCAAAAACATATTTATGATTCAGTAAATCGGATGGAATAGCGAATACAAAAGCTAAAGTATATTCATTTGATACTAGACCAGATATCAATAAGGTAGTAAATAATACTACTTTAAGATTCTTCATTAACAAGAGTAGACAACAATCCTAATCAATTGTAAGGTTTTAAACGCAAACTAATCCAAACAATTACCATTATTATTTTTTCTTTTGGTTATGGTTACAACTTGTTAATAGTGGAATCAGTGTAAAAATTGTATAACATTACATAAAAGTCAGATAATGAACAAACGGATCAGTAATTAAATACTATGTTATACAAACTACTCTATCTCGTTTGGATGAATTACTGGTTAAGAATCTGTAATTATTCAAAAGAGATGCAATAAGGCTACTATATATTCTCATCAGTTATCTATCAATGAGGAGAACTAGAATATGAGTGGGAGGTCTATAGTATTCTGTATAATAGTATTGCCAACATACTAAAATATCAAAGTAGACCTCAATTGAGACCTTATTACTTTTCCAAAAGTTATACATAAATCAAAAAGTGCTAAAGGAAATCTATTCTACCTAATGAGAAAACTATAATATCATGACGGAAAAAGCAATTGGTTTGAAGGAGTGATGCTCACAGCTGTTTCTATCATAATTGTCTTAGGATTTTATTTCATTGGATGACTTTTTTTCCCATTTTCATTTGATACCTAAAAAGTGATAAGGAGTCTATCGAGTACACTCATGAGTATATCATCATTTAGTGAATAAAAATTAGTTTGTTTCATTAGCATAGGTAGGCCCGATTTCTGGTGGTGGCCTAACATTATTTGTATTTGTGCTATTATACACAGGCTGACTTTGAGCGTTGGAAAAACAATTAGATTGAGAGGTATTTATCCCCCTATCTGGAGTGCAAAGTTCTTGTAATGCTTGCGCAAATGCATCATTATACTTAAAGTCGATATATGAGACTCCAAGAATTCCTGAGAAAATAATTACCATAAATACTCTCATAGTTAATTTTTTATTTTGTTTTAATTTCCCATTTAAAAATTTCATTTAAGATTTTAGTTTAACATATTATTTAATATTCGATATCATTAGAATTTTTGGTTAGATGTAAAAGATATCAATTTTACTCGTCGAGTCCAACAAACGGGAAATATAAAAAAGAATACACGATGTATAACTGGGGTATATAAAGTATTTATGATATTACCATTAAGCAATCATGTTTAATGTCTCTTTTATCTTAGCTTGATGACATGAGGTCAGTAGATTACTATTCCGTAGCCAAGCTGCCTCAAGCTTTGGGGCCGAAGGTTGAAATTTTAATATCTTCTGGATATCTAGATTAAGATTTAATAACTTTATCATTCTTTTTTTTTGTGAATTTTGTAACTACATCAAGTATTTCATCTATAGAAGATGGTTTTTTCAAAATATACTTGGCTCCGTCCTTTAACATATTAGCAATTTCAGTGCTCTGCGTAGATGACGCCGTAAATATTATTATATTATTAGTATCTAACAACTGCTCTTCCTTTAATTTGTTGAAAACATCCAAACCACTAAATTCGGGCATGGCCAGATCCAGGAAAATCACGTCGTAATATCCATTCTTATTTCTTATTTCCTCCAAGCCATCTTTCCCTGAATTAATTATCTTGCATTCGATATCTTCTGGTTCCAAATAGTCTTTGATCAACTCAGTTATATCCTCATTATCATCTATAATGAGGAGTCTGGAAACGGGTGCCACAGAGGATGAAGATGACATATTATTACTCATTGTAGGGGTATTATAGCCATTTCTCTCAATTCTAAAGGGGTATTGTAAACCTGAATGCTGCGCCTTCTCTGTATCCTTTGTCAATCCATATCGTACCACCATGTGCTTCAACTATACCTTTGCAAATTGCTAAACCTAGTCCACTTCCACCATGTTTTCTTATTAGGCTCGTATCAACTTGATAGAATTTGTGAAATAGTTTATCCATTTTTTCATAAGGAATTCCGGTACCATTGTCTTCAACTGAAAATTGTACCATTGTATTATTATTTACCAATTCTGCGATAATGGTTATTTTGCCAGATATAGGTGGTACAAAGTCTATCGCATTTTTGATCAAGTTTGCAAATACCTGTTCGATTCGTCTGCGGTCACACATAATAGTAGTTTCCTCAACTAATCTTAAATCTACGATAACAGTAATCTGTTTTTCACCAATAAGAGAGTCTAAATCTGATATGACCGATGAAATTAATACTTTTACGTTTACCAAATTTTTTTGAACCTTTAATTTTCCCATGTCAATCTTGTACCCGTCAAGGACATCATTGACCAGAACTTCTAATTTTAGAATATTCCTATAAATGATATTAGCATATTTTTTTTGCTTTTCATTTAAATCTCCTATTTTTTTTTGCCTAAGTAGAAGCTCGATGTATCCTCTAGCGGGAACTAACGGAGTTTTTAGTTCATGACTTACCATGGACATAAATTCTTCTTTGGCTTTGTCGGCCAAACGTAATTCTTTGTTGACATTTGCTAAGTATTCATCATTTTGTCTTAGTTCTTCATTTGCTTCTTGTAGTTCCCGTGTTCTGTCATCTACTATTTTATTTAAACTGCGATTTACATCATGTACGTTCTGTCTCATTATCTCAAAGTTTGTGGCCAGTTCTCCCACTTCATCGGAACTCTTAATGTCAATTTTTGAATCATAGTTTCCCTTACCTATTCGAATTACTAGATCTGTAAGCTTTGACAAAGGCAGGGAAATCGTCCTTGCAATAAATAAAATAAGAACTATTGAAATTGTTAGTATGATACCAGATATGACTAAAAATTGATCGACTGTTCTCTGTAAATTTCCAAATACGATATCAGTATTTTCTCTCAGCAAAAGAAACCAACCGCTTCCTGTATAATCCAAATGACCTGATCCTTGAGGCACACTCACAAGTATCTCAAAATCATTAACTTGTATTTGCGGGGCAGTGGAATTGAACAAGGAAGAGTTATTCTGGGAAATCAATTCTTGAAAATTTGGTAGAACTTTCAAAATTGATCCTCTATCGTGACTTGAATATATGACGGTACCATTTGCAGATATCAAATCTAATTTGATATATGTATTAGTATTATCCATGTTCTCATCAGAGGATATTACTTCTTTAAATATATCATTAATCTTATTTATTGGGTGTCTTGTAACCACAACGCCATCTATCGTCTTATTCTCGTCAAGTAGTGGAGCAGCAAAATGTATTACATACTGTTTCAAAGATTCTGAATAAGTAGGCACACTATCATAATACAGATTTCCTTGTATTGCCTCTCTGAAAAACTCTTTGTCAGATTCATTTTCTCCTAGATGAATGTTCCGTGTATCTCCAATTTTAATACCCATTTTATCGTATATTGAAATTGATGAATATGCTTTAAATGCTCGTTCCATCGAACGAAGATAATTCACCTTTTCTTGATTGGTTAGATTTGAATTTCCGAGTATATTACTATCTGATAGAAATCGTATATCGGCAAGCCTTTCAAACATCTGACGTGAAAGGTTATCCATAGTATTACTAGCTATTGTTTCTAAACCGTTAATTAATTGCATTTGCATTGTTGTAGCAAAATTTTGGAATGCTACATATGATAGCAACAATACAGAAAACGACAGTAGGGGTATCAGGGCAAGAATAAGCTTTGTCCTGATCTTCAAATGCCAGTTCCTTCCTTTTTTTGCAGCAATTTATTGTAGATTCTTTTCTGCCATTAAATCTTTGACAAATCTTGGGTCCACTATATTTTCTATATCTGGATACTCGCTAATTACTCCTCTTTCAGCATAAAACTTTCCTATTGAATTTCCAGAATCATACAAGGATATCGTCTCATTTAACTTGTTATTCATAGAAAATTGAGAATTGTAGTCCAGATCTAAAAACTTGACATTATTTAGCCCTTCCTCTATTAGTGTTTTGTTTAATCCTGACTTTGCAGACATTATTTCAATATCTTCTGCTGCATTTCTGTCGAAATCTTCTTTTGCTTCAATCAGTGATTTAATTATGTTCATAACCTCTTGAAATCTTTGTTCCACTATTTCAGAATGAAACACTAATACATTTGTTATTGTACCTGGTACGTCTGCCCCGGTAGATAAGACGTTTAAATTCTTCTTTATACCTTCCGTTATAAACGGTTCGTAGACATGACCTGCCACTATCTGACCACTCACCACGGCATCTGGAATATCTTTGCCAAGTATGTTTTCAAATTCGACATCCGATTCACTGAGACCAATATTTTCTAAAGATCTCAGCATAAAAATGTGTGAGAAGCTATTGATTCCTTCTACACCTACCTTTTTACCCTTAACTTCGGTAAGGTTTTCAACATTCCCTATAATTGCATCAGCATAATATGAAGTATCTATGTTATAGACAACTTTGGTATCTACTCCTTCGGAATCTTGTATTAAAGCGTCAGAATATACTATAAACATTCCATCATATTCCCCATTAGCATACCCTTTCACTGCATTGGCATAATCTTGAACAAGTGTAATGTTTACATCCACATTGTTTTTGTCAAAATACCCCTTTTCTTGGGCTATATATGCAATAAAATTAGGAACCCACAAAGTTAGTGCCATATTTATCGGTTTTTCATCAGGCATCTGAGCACCTGCTAAATTTGAGTTAGAAAATGGTATCGTAATAACAATACCAAGAATTATAGCAAAACATAGTTTCATGTCTATGCTCTTTGATCTCATTTTTGTTTAAGTTATATTGACACTGGTATTTTTCCATATCTAATTTATCACAAACAGGCAGATTTATTCCGAGAAACAAAATAGTTATTGCGGTTAAAGTTAGATATTGTATTCCGTTAATAGTTATTTACTTTTGATCTCAATTAGCTCCACTCACACAGATACTTATTATTAAAAGTGGAATATATAAAAATCAAATTAGTTATTGTAATTCAAATTTACCTAAAATGGTTATAAAGCTTTATCTAGAGAATAGTTAATGATTAATTTTATATACTCCAAATATAATATAAATATGATAAGTCATAACTGATAGAGTTACTAATGACAGTAAATTTGGAGTTTTTTTCGACTGTAAAAATGCATCCAAAAAAGCAATTAGTTTCATGCAAAATACTACAAAAAAAATGGATATTACGTTTGATAAGAATGCTCCGTCCGTTGTCATTAACCTTGAGGATTATTTTAATGGCTTTAAAGATATATTATCAAGAGGCGGAAAAATTAGATGCATAACTGAAGTTACTTTAGAAAACGTGATATACTGCAAAGAATTACTAAATATAGTTAGTGAACTGCGTCACCTAGATGATTTTCAAGGAGGATTTGCCATTAGCGAATCAGAATATATGACCAATCTAATTTTTCCGAAGGAACAATTGTTAACGAGAGTCATTCATTGTAATGAAAGGGAGATGGTTAACCAGACTCAATACATGTTCGAGAATCTTTGGAAAAAAGCTGTACCCGTTGATAGGAAAATAAAAGAAATTGAAAAGAGCAGTATAAATTATGAAACAAAAATAATTTCCATGTCAGATGATCCACTTAAGGCTGAAGAACTAGCCACATACTTGTTCCAATCCACCGAGTTGAATATTTGTACCTATTCTGAAGGATTGAAGATTGGTTATGATCTTTTTTTACGGTGGATAAAAGATTTCCTTGAGAAAAAGAAAAATGGCACACACAAAGGTATTAGGATCCTAATCGCAATATCAAAGTATAATTTAGAATTAGTTAAACGATATCTCGACCTCGGAATAGAGATTCGTCACCTAAAGGAATCACCTTTTATCAGCTTTGGTATCACTAAATCAGACATGGTAGCAACAGTAGAAGACGTGACAGAAAATAATTTTGCTAATAATATTTTGTATAGTAACGATCCAGCGTATCTACATAATTTTAAATCCATGTTTGACAAATTATGGGAAAATAGCAAACATGCATCAGAGATAATAAAGTCGATTGAAGAAGAAACAGAAATACCTTTTATAGAAACAATTGAAAAATCTGGTGATACATTGAGTTTAATTAGAGACCTGGTTGCTTCAGCTAATCAGGAGATACTAGGAATATTTCCAACCGTAACCTCATTTAAGAAACAGATAGAAAATGGTTTCTTTACACATATGAGAAGTATTTCTCAGAATAAGGATTTATCCATAAAGTTTCTTGTTACTGATAAAATAGATTTTCAAGAAATAAAGGATATTAATAAATTATTTAAAGACGATCTTTATCTTTTGCAAGATAACAAGAAGGAATTTTATACGGGTAATGTTAGTGCTAGACCATTTGACTTTACAATTAACCAATTAAAGAATTTGAAAATTAGAGCCATTGCAAATAACGATATACAATCAGAAATAGGATTGATAATAGCGGATAGAATCAAATCAATAATAGTAGAGTTTAAAAATGATACATTCGGAGATTCGTCCCATTCCATCGGACTGGCATCTTACTCAAATAGTATTCCTATATCAAACTCGTATGCATTTATTTTTGATTCCCTGTGGAACCAATCAGAATTATATCAATTTTTAAAGAAAATATACAACAGACTCAAAATTCATGATAAAATGCAACGAGAGTTTATAGATATAGTTGCACATGAGTTACGGACTCCGGTTCAACCAATGATTGGATTAACTGAATATGTGAAAAACAACTTAGAAAACGAGAAACAGAGAGAACTACTAGAAATTGTCATCACTAGTGCACAAAAATTACATGCGTTAGCCGAAAACATTCTTACAGTGACAAAAATAGAGGGAAAAATGTTTAATCTCTCCAAGAGTACATTTAGTCTTACAGAATTAATTCTGGAAATTATAAAGAATTTCGAGGTAATACTCGAAAATAAAATTAGATTAGATGGCATACAGAAGAAAAAAATAAGGTTTAAACTAGTTGGATGTGAACAAAGATATATCGTAGTTGCAGATAAGCTAAGAATCTCTCAGGTTATTTCAAATTTAATAGACAACTCCGTGAACTTTATTATGGATACTAAAAGGGGTCTGATAACCGTAACAGTTGAGGCCAATGAAAGTAACCTCACGGTTAAGATAACAGACAATGGCGAAGGAATACATTCCGAAATACTTCCGAGGCTATTTAGCAAGTTTGCTACAAGATCTTTTTATGGCACAGGACTGGGATTATACATTTGCAAGAGTATCATCAACTTGCACGGTGGGAAAATTTGGGCTGAAAACAATAAAGATGGGATTGGAGCAACCATTTCATTTACTTTGCCACAGTAATCAGCACACATAAGAACCAATTACGAATTCCATAATGAAAAAAATAATTAATCACCATTCCACTAATACTATCAATGCTTTTTAGAATTTAAAAGGGAAACTTTGGATCTCGATAAGGGATTATCTTATATATTGCTGCTACCATAGCAACTTGACGCGATAACTAGGAATGTTAACAAATACTCCCAAGTTTGAAATCCTATCCGGTTCAGAAAATGCTGTAGAAAGAGGGGTAAAGTTCATGAAAAACACTAAAACAAGAATGGATATTACGTTTGAAAAGGATGACCCTTCCATAGTGGCTCAAATACCTGCTTATAATGAAGGATATAAGGACATTATTAAAAGAGGAGCGAAAATAAGATGCGTAACGGAAGTCACTCCGGAGAATATTTTATATTGCAAAAAATTATTGAAGATGGTTACAGAATTACTGTAAGTGTGTTGTAGACTTTGAATGCAATAATGCTCTGAGAATAAGGCGCAGTTCGAAATAATCCTATAAAGCATTTTATATGATCAGGCCTAAAACAATATTGCATCATTTAGGCTCGATGCTTTACTGAGGTTAATTAAAAGACTTCCTATGTAAACAATTTTTAGCAAAATCAAAACTCAATCATTGAATGATAAATACAAAAGCAAGAAATAATTAATGTATCAAAAATAGATTATTGTTAACTGTATGGCAAGTCCGATGAAATTTCACTTAGTGATGAAAGCGTTTCTCCCAAATCTTTCCCACCTGTGGTCCACACAATCAAAGTTTGTGTATCTCCAGTTCCCTCTTGTCCGCCTCTCAAGTCTTTAAAGTCAAAAGTATTGTCTACAGTAATTCCTGCGTCAGTTATTTGTGAAATATATTGGTCGATATCTTGTGTTGGAACCATCAGAATTCCTACTGTGTCGAAATTACTCGAATTTGAGGAAGGTGTCGTGCTTGTTAAACTGGCTGATGAGGTTACCGGTGATTGAATATTATTTACTGTTACAGAACCGGTCATTGTTACACCTGGATCACCTTCTGCTTCATAGTTATAGATACCTGAATTGCTGAATGTAAATGGATTAGATGCTTGACTATCAACTATTTCTCCAGTATTAAATACCGTATCGCCATTGGGACCCTTAACATCAATAGTGCGCTCATGCCCTGCATCTCCATTAAACCACTGCACGGTTGTACCTGTGTTGACTACGGCATTTTCTGGCACAAAATGTTGATCCAAAAATCTAGCTTCATTGTCTTCGCCAGCTGCATGATGACCTTCATTGGGGATAAGGATTACAAGATTTTTCACATTATTTCCCAATATCATAGTCTTGGTATTGAAAATGCTTTCTGCACTGATATTTGGGGTTACACCAATGGCTGTTGAATTCTGCGATTGAGCGTGTACGCCATTGGAGATGATATAGGAATAGCCTGTTAATATCAGTATACCAACAATAGCTAAAAATACATGAATACTTGAAACTCTCATATAATTGTCAAGAGGTAATATGAGATTTATCACATAAAAACTATTACCCAATGGAAATAAGTACAAAATTAATAATTCTGTAAAATATGTAATAAATCTGGGGTTGGGTCTAATAATAGACCTATTTTACGTTAACAATGCCGGACATCCAGGGATGAATTACACAGATGTAGTTGTAAGTAACCGGATTTTCAAAAGTCACTGTGAATGAGCTAATTGGTGGTGCACCTAGGGGAATCAGTTCCATTGAAAATATCCAACCGGAATTGACATAGCTTTCGTCACCACTAAAGGAATAGTTGGAGTTAGGTGGAAGGTGGATTATATTTGTCTCGGTACCGTCAATTACAACTGGAGCAGATGCCCTAAGATTATCCACTATCGCCAATTTGTTACTCAAGTTTGAGCTGTCCAGCATTATGGTTGGTTCAACATTCACAGATGAAATAGTAGCAGTTAATTTAGTCTCGTTTGAAATGCTGAACGGGACAATCAAAGGCGGGATCATTTCCTTGTCTTTAACAAAAGTGACAGTATGAGGTTCTGTAACCTTCATGGGATTGGTCCAAGTGATGCGCTCGCCCGTATTGATTGTTATGTTTTGAGGGGAAAAATTATCCGAACTTGCGCCATCTCCTCCAGCACTAACGTTACTTGAAATGGCACTGACTTCTCCTAGGAATGATGTACCGAATATTACAAAAATGGAAAATGCTAATAAAGTTGCACTAGCGTTTATTATCGTAATTTTCATCATTATTAGCCTTGAGCTAATACATTGTTTCCAAAGTTCTGTTGGTTTTGGAAGTTAAAGTTATTACCTGAACCGATACTATCTCCTCCAGATACTGCCTGGCTGTTTTGATTTGAAAATTGTGATTGAGATATGGACTGTGATGCTTTGTTTCCATTCTTTTTGTGATTAGCACGAGCATCGTCGAAGTCCATAATGGGATCCAGGATTAGTGCGAATGCGACCACGATTGCGATTGATGTTACTAAAAGTTTTTTGTTTTATTTTGGTTATGAATAATACAATTATTCATATCTTTAGTATCATAGAAAAATATATTTAATTTGCTAACTAGATGCAATACTCTAATACTCTAATAATTTTAGACTCAATCCACGAAATTCAAAACATATGTGATTAGATAGGATTGTCTGGCATGCATAATACCTCGATCCGATTGAAATTATTAGTAACTAGTTTCCCAAAGACTATGCACTACAAGTAGTAACATGTTAGGGGCAGGTGAAGTAGTTTGCCCATCGATTCTTTTTCTTCTTTGAAAATACTTGGACTGGATCATATTATCAAAACCAAATTCTAATTTCAAAAGTATCTGTATTTTCCAAGGAAAGATAGATGCCTTGATTGTGATTGTCTTTTCTAACGCTTGTAATGAACAAATGCACAATAGATGAGTTTGTCTAAAAGAAGGATAAAACGATTCTAACAAAACATATATCTATCAAACTTTATTTATTCTATCTGATAACAGGTATGCAACATTTTGTCAGAATTTGCACGTTGTTGATTATTATTATTACAGGAACAATGTCAACAGCGACGTTAAGCAATATCGATTTTCTTTCTTCTGAGGCTAATGCCCAAATATTTTCTGATAGAAGACACACAACTTTGGTAATTGATGCTCCTATCGCTGTATCTGAAGATAATGTATATGTAGCTTGGTGGACCAATAAATCTGGAAACAATGAAGTTTTGTTTAGAGCATCCAATGATAATGGTGCTACATTTGGGGATAAGATAAATCTAAGTAAGACTCCCGAATCGGAATCAGAAGACGTTGAAATACAAGCATCGGATAATAATGTGTATGTTACATGGTGGGAAAGAAACCAAACATCAAACGATCCTGTAATGAGAATTAGTAATGATAATGGAGAAACCTTTGGGCCTTTATTACCCCTTGCTGTGAATGGAACTCTATCTAGCAGTACTGAAAACTCGAATTAGAGCATCATTATATTTTTCCCCACAAAATAAGAATATCACAGCAATACATTCACATATCTCATAACACAAGATATCTATACTTTGTAATCCCACTCAAAAGGGGTAAACGAAAATTGGACACGTCATGGTACTCGTGAATTGAGGATCTTGAAACTAATAAATTGATCTAATCTACAAAGTTTTAAAGCTCGTCAGAATACTTCAATTCAATTTTGAACATGAGTATTTTCACATAATTATTACTCCCATTCTACAAAATGGTTACAATTACACTTTGGATATTCGCATTTAGGATCGTTATTTTGTTCAGATACATCATATTTATGATCACGTCTTTGATGAGAACAATTCTTGCATAGTTTTTCTTCATCAAAAGAAATTTTCGCATTCATATTTTCATATTACTTAAATATTCTTAGGATTAATAGTTTTTGTACCTTTTATATATTTGAATATTAGAAAATGAGACCTTCAATATTGAAAGGTGCATCTATATATACATCATATATAAACCTAGTATAACAAATACGTAGTATATTTTTTGATAATAACTATCAGAAATAAAATTAGATAACAAAACGCATGAATAATATCCTTATTTGCAATTGCTAGTATTCTCGCAACCGCCTCTTTGATGGCTGGAACCTTTACGGTCAAACAATCATTTGCCCAAGGATCAATCACTCCACCTCCAGCTGGTGATATGGGTTCAACCGTGGACATGGAATCCTCTAATATGACTGGTGGAGGCGATAACGCAACATCAGGCATCACTGATAATTCAACTACACACCTATGTAGATTTTAGGCGACTAATAAATTAAAAAAACTAGATACATTAATTTATTCATCTACATTTTTTTCACATTCATTGGTTTTGATTCCGAATTTATTCATTTAATGCTGTGTAAGGGACATTTTTCAAAGTAATAAGGTTTCAACATGGGCTGATGAACTGAGCGATAGATATACTGAGGCAAGCAGTAGATGATAATATCTTGCAAATTATCGCCAGACTCTATTATACTATAGTTTCCGTCAATGTGAATAACATGAAGAACACAATCAGTCCCTATGATTATTAATGATTGTAAAACTTGTGAAATGATTGTAGTCCTATTACACTTATTTAGACATGAAAGATCTCATGAGGAATTACCCCTCTATCAAAAAAGGTTTTTTATACATCTTTCTGCTCTATTATTTTAATCAATAATATCATCATCATCAACGCTTCCTCACATTATTCCAGATCCAGCAATCAAAAAGATTCTCCTGTTTATTTAGAACATACTTCGAATTTCCGTCTTCAATTTATCTTACAAATTTCAAATATGTATCATGATCGAAGATAAAATATTATTCGAAATAAATGAAGTAAGAGAACACGCATTAACAAAGAACAAAGAAACACATCAAATCCTTGAAACAACATTTGGAGGTTAGATAAACTTGTCAACTACAAATAATGAACAATATAAGATAAACCAACGTCAAGGTTGGAATGGCGTGGCTGATGAATGGCTTAAATGTTGGGATGTTATTGAACCTGCAAGCAAAAATATCAGTCTGCGAATGATAGAACTTGCGAATATAAAGGAAGGTTCAAAAATTCTGGACGTAGCCACTGGTATAGGAGAACCATCCATAACCGCTGCTTATCAAGTAGGCAAAAATGGTCATGTATTAGCCACCGATATCTCATTGAAAATGCTATCAATAGCAAAACAAAGAAGCATAACATTAGGTCTTGATGATCGGATGGATTTCAAAGAGGGTGATGCAGAAACGATTGTTTTACCTCCACTATCATTTGATGCAGCGCTTTGTAGATTTGGGATCATGTTTTTACCTGATATTAAAGCGGTCTGAATAATA
Organism: Candidatus Nitrosocosmicus sp. FF01; assembly: GCF_047711275.1. Taxonomy (NCBI): domain Archaea; kingdom Thermoproteati; phylum Nitrososphaerota; class Nitrososphaeria; order Nitrososphaerales; family Nitrososphaeraceae; genus Candidatus Nitrosocosmicus; species Candidatus Nitrosocosmicus sp. FF01. The sequence continues at coordinate 833,977 of NZ_JBLNIG010000002.1, forward strand.
TCTACAAGTCACTGGTGGATAGAGGATTCTTCTCAGTAGCTGTTTGGTCTACACCGAGTAAAGTATCATTTATTACTCTAACCTTTGATAAGATAATTAAAGAAACAAAGATCTCGCCTATTCCGCCAAATTCACCTGGACCATTTAGTCTAGCAGATGAGAATTTGCTTAAGGAGTTATTTCTCGAATCAGGGTTTAAAGGCGTTACTATTAAGGAAATTGATATGATTTTGACACTTGATTCAGCCGACTCGTTTACGCGCTTCGCTTATGAGACTGCTGAGCCTGTTGAAACAGCATTGTCTAATCAAACTCCTGAACGAAAGTTACAAATTTTGAGAGCAATAACTGAGTAAGTAAATCGATACGTTGATAGAAGTTCAGGATCTATCAGCCTAAGTAACGAAGCTTTATGCATTGTTGGCAAGAAATAGGCAGGATTCTATCTATTTTGAGCATCCAAGTAATATGGTGATTCCAATTCGCCCTTGTTTTATCAAGCCATCGAAGATTTGATTCTCAAATACGATACATTGTGAAGTTGGTGAAAACTTTCAAATTACAAGAGATGGACTTGATGGACTGAAAAATAAAAAAAAGAATCAATACCGTTCTACTGGACAAGACTTTCATTCAATTTATTCTTACCGAGTAAATACCATATACTGTTTCAAATCTCATGAGACTAACAAGACCTGTATCGAAGTTCTCCAAATCTATTGAATGAGAATTACTATACTTAAGAATTATGTAAGCTTGGAATCCATTAGGTCTATGGGAACTGTTACTTTTCAAATTTTTTGAATAGAAGGCATCTACTGTGGCAGAACAGATAAGGATTAGAAATATTGTGAAATTTCTTGAATTATTTCAATTGCAAAGAAAATTTAATTAATATCTTCTCAATCAATGAGACCATGAAACAAATCCTTCTTGTCGCATTTTCTACTCTCGTTTTTATTCTAACATTGTCGTTTGCTTACGGTCAATCACTTGATACTGCCACACCAAATCTTGATACGGATACAAGTCAAAACATGACTACTACTACTATTACTACTACTCCCCCGGAAGCTACTATTGGCAAGAGTGAAAATCTTTCCATAACTGATGTTAGATTTCGTGGAGATTCGTACCAAATAACCGGAACGGTCATAAATAATTCTACAAACGAACAATCTTCTATATCCATTTATGCCGTATTTTTTGACAAGGATGATTCATTTATTGGATTAAGTCAAGGGAGGCCCTTAGTTGAATCACTTCCTCCAGGCGACAATTCACCCTTCTCCATAGATTTATTCTCGGGATTCCATTATTCAATGCCTGAGGAAGTAAAAGGTATTGATCATTATACTATCTATACAAGAGGTTATGAACCGCTTTTTGAATTTATGGATAGTCAATAATGAATAAAAATTGAAAGCCCAACTGATCGTTAACTCGATAATTTTTTTCTAATGCATGTAATTCGATAAAATTTGTCTAAACCTTACTTATTTCTGTAAGAAGCTTTGATTAGCAATCAAATGACAAATTAGATCTTGCTTATACAAATGTGAATGAATGTTCTACCGATTCCCTTATCGACTTGTACTTGACATAGAGAGATACCTGTTCTATACTGCTTGCCGTATCTATTATTCCACCGATTTTCAAAAACAGTAAGCGAATTCAAAGAGGACTCAATGGACTACAATGTAGCCGTCTTTAAATAGAACAATGTTCAATAAGAATATATAGTAAGACTTCTCTATATCTGTTGATTGCAAACTCATTCAAAAATAAGAATGTTAGATCAAACAATTACCAAACAAGATGAAGAGGATTCCGAATTCAGTACTCACGAGCTGATTACGGATTACTATTATCTCAAATATCGACATGATCATAGTTTTGTAATCCGAGATAATAAGTTAAACCGTAATGTTGAAGTTATGATTGGCAAGCGGACCCTGTATTGTTCCCTTCATGATACTCGCAATCCAGATCATGGATGCGATCATATTACATATGTCAAAATATTAAGTGAAATAGGGAATTAGTCTCTATTTTTTTATTACCCGATTCAGTATTTTGGACCTTCAATCTCTTGATATTCATAGTTAATTTTCTGCTTTTTTAGATTCATGCAATTATTCGATGGCAACTAGATATAAGAAACGTAGTTGTTTTTAGAATCGAATCCAAGGTAATTTTACTAGATGAATTTCCTTATAAAACATGAAAAATAAAGTAAATTTTTGAGAATACATGATATCCATTAGTTCTTATTGTATTTTATTTGCCATTAATTAGTCTTCAGTGGTTTGAATTATGCTTGGTCGACTTTCAACCGCTGAGTTTAGTAGTAGATATATTTCAAGGCTACTGATAAGCCTACAGTAATCACTTGATGTATGTCAAGTTTTGTGCAATTAAAAAAAAGTTCCTATACTACTGCTATTGGAAGATTCAGAGGGTTCTCTACTAATATTATAGAGAAGTTAAACTGAGATGAATTATGATATGGGTTTTCCTTTATTTTGACATGTCAAATCCAAAACCACTTGGTAAGGCATAATATGAAATAAAAAAAATTAGTGGATTATTCTATTCGCCTTTCACTTTATCAACCGATCGTTCCGTTAGTTGCGAGTTTCCAAATGAAGATACGTTATATGAACTTCTGATTTCCTTGATTATTAGATAAAGTAAAAGACAGGCTCATTTTCGGTAGATAGGTGTTATTAAATTGGTCTCAAAAGTAAGAGATATCAAACGGGCCGGTAGGCTTCAGGACAATATCAGTCCTCTGAAGTGGGTTCGATCTAAAATTCTATTACCTTATGATGATTATACACTAATCTATTGCGGTCTATACTTCGATAATTAATCTATTTTATTGAGCTAGTTGATGGCAATGGATTTAGCAATCATTTTAATTCCACTATGCTGATCAGGTGATGACGACAAAATAACAAATATGACAGGATCTGAACTAAAGTGATTGCTTTTTGACATTATTATTACTTCTATTCCAATTTTGCAAGAATATTAGAGTATTGCAATTAGTTAGCAATTTCAATATAATTATTTTTACCTTAAACCTTTATGAGAACAACAACTCATAAACAAAAGAACAAGGACGCAAAAATACTGGTGACTGCTTCAGTAGCACTGGTGGTAACCATAGCACTTTTCATGGGTTCGCTTATTCCCATGAGTAATGCTGAGGTAGCTACAGTATTCAAATTGAAGCAAATGGATTGTCCGGATGGGTGGATAAAGTTACCGAGTAATCTTAACCCCCAGCTTGGAGACTGTATGGCCAATACTCTAAAGGCAAGGTAGATACTAGTTCAACCTATCTACATCTCTTTTTTTTCCAAATTGAAAATCAAGTTTTTCGTATTTTGCTTCTTTATGGTTTATTGAAAATAAATAGCTAATAGGATGGGCCTTACAACTGTGCCGAATGTCGAATTAGAAATGCAAGACCCCTTATGAAAGTATTGGAGATGCGACTACTGTTATAATTATGTGTCTAAAAATGGGTTGTACTTTCAATCATGCTTTACTGTGTGTGCAGTCAAGTTTTGAACAGTCATACTAAGAATGAATTTTGTAAGATGATGGAGAAATTTACTCATTTCTTATTCGATTTCTTTATGTGTTTTCTTATTCGTGACCATGCTTGTCTAGTTTCATAATCTGTAGGTCGAACATCTGATTCTTTTAATTTTCCATACCTTTCAAATTCCCTAGCAAATACTGTTTGTAATCTATTTAGAACCTCTTTCCTATCCGTTCCAACAATAATAGCTTCAGTGTTATTTATTGCGTCGTCATACAGAAGCTCTTCTGTAGGGATCTTGATCACCCCTAGATGAATATCTATAGGAATCGGATTAAATTCATATCCATCAATTGGATCAGGTTGGAATAGAAATTTGGGCATGGGATATAGCTTTCAGTCAAACAGGTATTAAGCTAATCGATAAACTGTTTTAGTATACCTGTTGTTCAATTAAACAAAAGGAACTAGGGTTGTTGTAGGGTAGCTTGATCTTGTGGAACAACATTGAACGAACCCGGATTTTCTGAAGATACCCTTATTTGATAAAAATAGTACTAGTCAAATGGGCCTATTGGGTTTAGTAATAGATATATTACGAGTCTGTAAGATGAGCATAAATAGTACAAGACTATTTAATATGTAAATTGAGAGAAAAGGAGAGCACTCTAATTATTCTTTTCTATAGGAGAATGTCTTTATGCTAGACTTCTTTGAAATGGGGCGGGTAATAGAAGAACTTGCGAAAGCCTATCCTGCTCAGTGTGCTACTACTTGGTTCAAGATAACAAAAAATCACAAACCCTCTGAGGAAGAGTATCGCAGGAAAGTAGTCGAGTATATGAAAATTTTTGAATATTTATTAGCTACATATCCTCAAGGCCCTGATACAAACAAACTCAAAGAATTTGTTAAAAAGTGTTTAGCAAAAGAAATAGAAAAGGTCCTTAAAGGAGACAATAAGGATGTAGAAAAGCGACATAAACACTATGTAATTAATTCTCCTTCTCTTGTTCCTTTAGATGACTCTATTAAGGAACTTGCTGAACAACGATATCCAGAGAAATCTATTGACACTACTTTCAAAATTTCAATTAAAAAAAGACAAAAAAATAAAGATAACTTTCTAATGGTAAAAGAAAAAAGGGAAGTATATCGAGAAAATCAAAATGAAAAAGACATCATCATAATAAGTAACCGTCGTCGCAAAAAGAGGTCAATGATTGCAACAGATTAGCAGTAACAATTCTAATTATAATGTTTTTGGAATTAATATTGGATCCATTAAGTTAGTCAAGGAAACTATTGACTTATGTCAATAGTAGGTTTGTTCTATGAACATGGGTTAAACATAAGGCGGGCCCGGTGGGCTTCGAATCCATGAGGTACATGGGAACTGTACTTTTATTTATACTATGATACTCCCTTACGTTGTAATGATTAATAGTCAAAATAATAAAAAGATAAAAAACCATGGAGAAAGTTTTAGTGACTTTACTAAAGAGTATAGCAAAAATGAAAGACCCACAGATGAGAGTCATCTGGATCGGCCAGTTGATAAAGTGAAAGCAGGAACAAAATTAGTTATTGATAGAGTTGAAAATACTGACAAAGTTCTAGGCACACATTATTGTAAAGTAACCGCATCAATATTTTATAAATAAAATGGTGTGTGTGAGGCTAATGAATTTCCTAGGCTATCTATCATTTCTCTTGGTTGTATTTATTACAGCATTAATGAATTTCCTAGGCTATCTATCATTTCTCTTGACTGTAATTTTCATACTATTTTTTATTGTTTGTATGGCTATACAACAACTAGCGACTTATCGTAGTATCATAGAAAATGCGAGGAAATTTGCTAACACTAAATATGTGAAAAATTAAATAAGTATTACATTACTTGAGATATGGTCCCTATTTTTTCTGATAGTTTGAATAGTTTTGTATTCGTTGCACAATTGGACAATTAACCAAACCTTTTGCAATTTCATTTAGACATTGCAAAATTGGTCAATAAACTGGTATCAAGTCGGCGAAGTAGGTAAATAGTTATGGATTGGGTTATTCTGATTCTAGGAATAGATATATGCTGTTAGTCCCCAAGTTAATGGCACATTTGAAGGAATCATTTCTGTTGTTATGAAATGGTAATTAAATTACCTGAAAACCTATATTTGTCTCGATATGTTTAAGAGGTCCGCAGTATACATAAGCATGTGGTAATAGAAAAAAGTTATACTAATAATCACCTTCTTTATATGTCCCTAGATTCTCTTCATAAAAGTCATGAGGTCAATCCAAATAAGAAAGAAGGTTCAGTTCTACTTGTTGAAGAAGAACAATCGACTAAAGATATAGAAGGATCTTTTCGTCAAAGGTATTCTCAAGAATTGAGGAGTAAAAGACAGCAAATTCATGATAATGATAGAGGCTTTCATGAATTAGATGATGAAAGGCGAAGTGTTCAACAACAGATGATGAGAACGCCTGGACGGAGGGGGGAGATCATAAAAGAAGAGGAAATTTCGATAGAATTTGGCAGAAGATTCAATGAATATTGTAAAGTCATCCGCCGGTCTTTTTTTACACCTAGTCGTAGTTGATTAGTTTATTTTTGTACTGTTTTTACTATATCGCGAATAGTTAATTATTATTATAATAACATATTCCATTTCCAATAAAAACAACATAATGTATACAGGCTAATTTTAGGTAGTTATGATTATTAGAATTGAAAAGTCATCATGTCGCCTTTAATTACTCTGTTAGTTAATTAGTTAGTTAATGTCGCTGAAAACATTCTGTCGATATTCCAAACACGTAGCTGATTATTCTATCTTTGATAATTTTTTCTAAACTATGTTTAAAGATTGGTTTGTTTCATCGATCTTTTATTGCTCAGGCATATTTCCAGTATTGTAATACAGGATGTAAAGCCTTTATTTCAAAAATAATTGTTATCAGATCCTGTTAATGCTTAATTATAAATAACAAAAAGAGTTAAATGAAATCTTATTAGTTTCCATAATGAATTATAATCATGCCTATAGTTAATGTTCAAATGTATAGTGGGAGAACTCAAAAAGAAAAGGATAGATTGGCAGAAGCAATTACGGAGGATATTGTCAAGATATTGAAGGTTGACAAACAGGAAGTTATAATAACATTTACTGAAGCGTCTCATGGAAATTGGTATGCTTCTGGTGTTCGGCTATAAGGAACAACTTAGATGGATTAATTCTGAACTTTATGCCCTTGTAATTGCCGTAGTATAGTATTAGGTTGATATTAACATGGACATGAACTTCTATGAATGATGACGTATGCAATATAAAGAGCAACTAGTTAAACATGCCACAAGATATACAGCGATTTTTTCAAAAAATTGTGCAAGAGATTCAATATATGTTACTATTAACCAAAAATTAGATTTAGAAGGATTTTTCTGTTTGTGTGTACCAGAATATACTGAATAAACTATATATCTACATAAATAAAAAAATTAGTTCCATATCTTGTTAGTTATTGATGATCTAATACAAATTTATCGAATTCTATAGCGGTTATAAGACACGCTCTAGCAACAGAATGAACAGCCTGCATAAATAATTCTCGTGTCAAATTATCAAAAAACAATGGATATATCAATGTAAGTCCAATAGAGTTTCCCTCCTTGTTTGTTTGCAATGAACAAAATACACCTACTTTCAACAAATCCTTGGTCAATTGTGTTTGAAAATCATTAATTATTTTGTCATTTATATTTTGTAAAACCTGGCTATCCTCAGTTAACAAACGAGGGCTTGATATTATTTCGACCCTTCCAACGTCGTTTTTATAAACATAAATTCCAATTCTAAAATCTTCAAAATAACTAGTATTAACAATAGAAACTGAATTATTATCGTCAATAGTTTCGTCTACATTGCAGACTGGATCCTTTTTGAGCCAATCAATTATATTTTCATACTGTGAAGTTACATTTTTTGTTGATTCCGACACATTGTAGTATTGAATTATACACTATATTAAGAACTACTTTGATTACTAAGTTAAGATTTATTCGACTTAATGTGTTGTACTATATTTTTTTAATTATTATCTGGAGCTAAAGGTTTGACCATATTTTCCACATGAGAATATTGCGTTAACATTAGTCGGAGTTCGAATTAGACAAGCAAATCCTATGAACATAAAAGGATACAAAGAAGATCATCTTCTTGTATTCATGATGCGGGGATTCCATTTTCATATCGCCTCGGATCTCACAAATATATTTTGGAAATCCCTTTGAATCAAACTTTGATGTCTTTGCAATTTTCAAGACTAGCGGTCGAATTTTTATAGTTGTCCCATCATCAACTACATATTCGTTCCACTATTCAATTACAGTAGTAAATCGAATATCCCCATTGATTGGGGCTTTAAGCTCATCTGCAGAATATGCTTTAGAGTCTGGATTTCCTTTTTCGTTTGTCAAAATTATATGAATTGGATGTATTTCAAGCATTAGTTGACCTTGATTTTTATAAACCTTCGTTAAAACCACTTTAACCTTCAAAATAGAGTTATCAGATAAATCATATTTACGCCAATCCTCTCTTGTAACAACAAAATCTAAAGGGGGGTCTTATGAAACTAGTCGTTCATGTTTGATTAATCGCCTCTTTATTTAATTAGTTCTTAGGCCGAAAAAATGGAATTGCAATAGTAACGATCTCCTATTATTAAGACATGAAAACTAGTAACTATTTAAAGTATTTTTACAACATCTATTTAGAATAATCATATCACTACCCGAAAATAAAAACAATACAGGATTGAATGAAAAAGACCTTCTCACAATAAAAACGGGTGAATTACTCGCAAAGACCGATGAATTGAGAGAAATAAGCGAGTCTCTTCATCTTTTAACTAAAGAAATTAAAAAGAAAACAGAAGAAATAAGAATACAAAAAAAAGGTTTGAAAGAAATTGAAATAGACCTCATTGAAGCCAATGACCAACTTACAGAAACTAACGAAAAATTCGCATTAACCAATAAAGAACTTGCACAAGTCAATAAGGATTTAGTTGAGGCCAACCAGCAGATAAAGCAACTTTTATTAAAACAAAGAGAGCTATTAGACATCACTGGTCATGAACTAAGGACCCCGATCCAAGCCTTGTATGGAAATTTTGAATTAATTGAAAGGGATATCCCATCACTTTTGCAGAATCCCTCAAAAGGCAATGATAATATCAATAGAGAATTTGAAAGTTTAGTCCAAGATAAGCCTAGGCTAGAACAATTTACAAATAGACTTGTGTCAGCATATAGAAATTCTCAGAGACTCGAAAAACTTGTAACTGGAATTCTGGATATATCCAAAATAGATAATAACAGGTTACGGTTGAATAAAGAATCCTTTAATTTAAACGAAAAAATACAAAATGTGATTAAAGACGTTCTTACTAAAACAAACCTTGGTTTGCTTTCTGCTAATTCGCTTCCTCCCATTAACATAGTTTTTAAACCCCATGATGATCCTATTATTGTATTTGCAGATAAAATAAGGATTTTTGAAGTTCTCTCAAACCTGCTAAATAATGCAATCAAATTTTCAAACGGCGAATCCATCACTGTTTCAACCACAAAGGGTCAAAATAAAGGGAGTATAGCAAACGATGTCAATTTTGAGAATCCCAAAGATGGAAAAAGCAATATCGAGAAGATACGGGACAATGAATTAGTAATAGTATCAATTAGAGATAAAGGAAAAGGTATTGACGAAGAAATTTTACCTCGACTATTCAATAAGTTTGTTACAAAATCAAATCAAGGTACAGGATTAGGACTGTATATAGCAAAGAGTATTGTTGAAGCACATGGAGGAGATATATGGGCTCACAATAACAAGGATGAAAAAGGAGCAAATTTTTCATTTAGCTTACCATTACACACATAATACAGTATTCGATATCACATTGTTAGAGCTGCTAACCCTTTATGAAATTTCACGATATCAACCATGAGTAATACCTTTCCATCTTTCATTCTGAAATATATATTAAAGTATAAAAAAGTGTTATTAATCTAGTTTCTGGAACCTTAATATTAATTCATCGTATTTGTGACATGTAAAAAATTTAATAATACTACGTTTGGCTATAAACCATGTTATAAATATAATAGTCGGTAGAAGTTATTTTGGATAGTTTATTAAAATCAGTATTAAAACGTCAAATGCCTTATCTCATAGGGGGAACAATAACCGGAACAATTATGGCTTATTATTATGGATTCTTGTTTACTATTATAGTAAATAGCGTTATCTGGTTTGCAATCTCAACTCTTGTCAACAAATTTTATTGGAAGTATACCGGATTTAAAGAAGAATTTCAGCTTATATCGAAATATCTTGGACGTATAAAAAAGAAAAAACATACTAACAATTTTGTCACTAGAGATGATGAGCACAAAGAAGGACAGAATTTAAGGAATGACTCCTCCTCTAACGATAAGAGGGACGATAATAAAACGGATAATTTGGGAAGTCCCCTAAAATTCTAATAGATGGGTGTGTAATATATTCTTGTCAACCTGAAATAAATTTTCTATTTTTGAATCCGGATCAATTTATAATGGCTTGGGTGGACTTTGAATCTATGAGGTATACGGAAACTGTCAATAAATAAATTTCCATCTAGGACAATGATGTTAGCAATTTCCTGATAAATAGAACAAAAATTTGACAAATTCCTGTGTATATAGTCCGTATCAATCCAATATGGATTATGATTCTTATACCACCAAATTAGTGATTCTCTAATATTATCAGGGCGCCCTTTCCCTAGCATGATCTAGAGTTAGTGTCATCATTTACATGATTTCAAAATCAATAAATATTGCCGCGACCATTTTTCACTTTTGGAGTCGACAGAGTTAAATTTGATAGTGCTAATTGCATTGAGGAGATTAAATAATCTGTAACAGAATTATGAATAATGTTATAAAACAAAAAGAGTTTATGACTTTTTAATTTTCTTCATTTGTTCCTCTGCCAATCGTGTAAGTTCCTCTCTTGAAACGTCCTTTTTATGAGTGGCGATATACCAACTGTTGCCTGCAAAATCCAATATGCCAGCGCCTCTATCTCCGTAAAATTCGTCTGTAGGTTCTCTCATAATGGTAGCGCCGGCGTTTATCGCTTTTTGAAATGTTTCATCAACATTGTCGACATATAGATATAAAAAACAAGGCATTGGTTTCATATTCTCATTAGAATCAGAAATCATAATTTTAGAGTCACCGATTTGAACTATTGCATGCATTATTGAGTTTTCGGTTTCAAATCTATCAATCTCTTTTGCATCGAACGATTTTTTTTATAAAATCTATTAACTTCGATGCGTCGGACACTATTAGATAGGGAGTTACTGTATGAAACCCTTGCGGAATTGGATTGACATTTTCCATATTTGATAATGTTTTTTATCCTATAAATTTTAGCTTGTCATATTCAATTGCCAAACCTCACACCTACTAAATAATCATTTTCTTAACACAAAGTGACCATGTTTTTAAAAACTAGTAAATATAAGTTTGGTACGTTACCACTGAATCTTACCTTCAATTGATCACAAAGTCATGATATCTTGATTTATTGTTGTGCATACATGGGTTTGTCATTGATACGTATTCGCATAGCTAAAAAGAAGGTGATGGCAGAAAGAGGAGTTTAATGGATTGCTCAGATATATTTCAAAGTCGACTCTATACTACAATGTTTACTAATCTTTTCAAAATTAATGGTCAAAACATGAAATAGTAATCAAAATTCGATTTATGATTCTCATGAAGGAATCAATCTAAAACATGGCTAAAAAGATGCTTAACGTTAAGATATGACGAGTTACTTAGTGATAACCTTAATAGGAACAAAATGTATATAAAGATATGCCAATTGAAAAATATTTCAATCGAGAAGTAACGGCTTTAGATTCCCCTCATACTAGCCATGTAGTCAAAGAAACAGATCACAATTTAGAAGTATTTGGAGAAAAAAATGAGAGATGCGATATCCCGATTTCTGAAAACAAAACGGGATTAAATGACAATAGAATTATGAACTTGCAAGGGGATAAAGATAGTGAGAATGATCATTCTAATAAGGTATTAGATGATTTATTGAATTATACTTTTGAAATTCAGAGATCGAACAGTCCTGAAAAATACGGTGTTTGGAAATCAAGGATTGAAAGGGATATTGAAAAAATATATGGAAGTGATTCGATAGAGCTAAAGCAGATAAAAGATGCATTGAAACTTAATTTTCTAACAACTAGTGGACAGTCTGAGGAACAGCGACGTATCTATTTTAATAACCTGTATGAAAGGCGATTTAATAGAATAGAAAAAATGATTAGCCAATTCAAGTTGGATCAAGTGAATCATGGAAGAAAGTAAGATTCTACGGTATTACTTGTGATGTATACTATTTACCTAATCTGGAAAATAGTATCATGGAATGCAAAAATAGTATGCAAATGAAACTGGCTCGGTGGGTTTAGTAATAGATACTTTACGAGTCTAAATTTTCAGTCGATTATATAATAATAATTTTAGATTGAATGAATGATAAAATATTCTCTAACAATAAGCATATAATCCGATCAAAAGGTCAAAAATTACACGGGAACGTACTACAATATCAAAATTCAGTGGGCTTCGGATCTGTGAGGTAAATGGGAACTGTTACTTTATTAATATTTAGGTTATCTGATAAATAGATTAGATATGATATCATATGTACAAAAAGTTCTTAAATTTATCATTTCAATAATTATTTGTCAATCCGCAGGTATATTTGGTTCATTATTTACTTTCGACTCTATCTCTGATTGGTATGTGACACTGGAAAAACCTGCATTTGCTCCACCTAATTGGATATTTGGTCCTGTTTGGATTACCTTGTATTTTCTTATGGGTCTATCTTTGTACATAGTCTGGAAAGATGAGTTAAAATCAAAGACTAGAAACGCCTTTTTTGTAGTATTTGGAATTCAATTAATTCTGAATGCTTTGTGGTCATTCTTGTTTTTTGGATTAAGATCACCATTCTTAGGATTATTAGATATCATACTACTTGATATTATGGTAATAGTTACTATAATTTATGCAAAATCAATTTCTAAACTTGCTATGATACTTTTAATTCCATATTTAATCTGGATAGTTTTCGCTTCTTTTCTAAACTATGTGATCTTCTTGGTTAATTAGTCCCTTAATTTTTTAATGTGTTAATTTGAAGAGGATGAAAGTATACAAATCAAACGGGCCCGGTAGTTTCCGCTGCATTTTCACCACTAAAAAAGAACTCGTTTACTATACAAACGGATCAAATAAACATTTGCAATCCTTTGAAGAAATGCAACGCCGGGAGAGGGATTTGAACCTTTGTTTCATAAATGATGGTTTATTTACCATGATGAATGAGTTTATCTTCAAACTCTGTTGAACCTGCTTTAACCAAATCATAATTCTCAACGTTAACGATGTATGCCTTGTAAGTTCAAATTCCTATCAGGTACCATTGTTAAACATTTAATAGATTTCAAAGGATCAAAAAAATCATATTTATTTGCAATAACCATATTTGAGATTTCAAAGAAAACCGTGACATAGTGGCTAATGCAGGAGCAACAATATCTGCTTTTGATATATTGGATGAATTCCGATTTGAGGGAAATATGTCGATTTTATTATAAATCAAACGACAAATTCTTAATAAACAATAATGCATATTCAACTCGTGGTGGGGAGATTTAGTTTCACCTATTGATTATGGCCAGTTGATGAATCCGAGAGATGCAGCCGAGACTATTTCGCAAACTGCATTTGGACTACATTGTCTACTTATTTATCGTGATCTTGTCACTCTTAGAGAATTTTATTCTAGTTATTTCCAGAGGCAAATCAACCAGAATGGAACGATTCAGGTTATGCCCTTTTATGAAACGGAGAATTCTGTTAGGGAAGTACTGTCTAAAAATGGTAAGACCAGTATCGATATACTCAAACAAGTGGGAGCTTCATTGATCATTGTTGACGCTTTGAGAGGATATTTTGATCATGGTAACGTAGAATCCATCTGGAAAAATATCAAAGAAATAGTCCAAAATGCTGAGGAAGTGGGTAAAAAAGAAATTTCTATTTTGGGTGACGCGGGTGCATTTTTCTATAAGCACCAAATACAAAGTCTTTTGGATTACGAATCCATTTTACCCTTAAATTTTGACATTAATCTGAAGGGCATTTGCATGTATCATCAAAAAGACTTTAATAAAATGTCAAAAGACTTTCAAGAAAAAATATTAAAAAGACATTCAATGGCGATAATGATATAGACAACGTTGATCAATATCAAGATTGTTTATCTTTACTATTCTCAATGTTCACTTGAAGACCCGGATTAATTGTCTTGAGTCGGCCAAGCGAATGGGTTTTTGAAGTAGCCTATCTATCTTTGCCTTCTTAAAATCCTCGTTATCTTTCAAATCCGCTACATCAAAAGCCGTCATTAAAAAATTGTTATTTTATTGTTAATATGTCTTATCTTCTTAGCAAGATCTGTTCCATACATACCGGGAATTCGCAAATCTGTTATGATCAAGTTATGTCTATCAGTAGTTTCCTTAAAATATTCCAAAGCCAATTCCGCATCAGTAAAAGAGAATACATTAAAGCCTTCTTTTCTCAAAGATTCTTTGAAAAGTGATACTAGTTCTACTTCGTCATCGATCACTATAATTTAAGGTGCAGATAACGATGACTATCGCTATTATTGTTTTTTAGAATTATTTAACTATATCTAGATATTTTGATTTTTGACACTAGAGGATTTTAGTGAAGTAGGTAAAAGGTTATCACTGTCTCTCAACAATAGTCGGGGATTTTGAGTTTATTTGTTTGTATAATAACTTATTGACCTTGAGGATCTTTTTCTTTTTGTTATGATGCTTATAAACAAATCTAAATCCCATTTATGCTCTTCAAATAAGTATAGATCTACTCATACATTTGAGGTTCTTCTTTACCTGGAGTAATGTTTTCCTCATAAATAATTAGAGCGGTATATTCATTATTCCCGTCTTTAACGCCCGCACTAAATTTAATATTAATTAACTGCTTTACCTCTTCTTTTTTGAGGAATTCATTAATACTTTTTTCAATTTCAGATAACTGCTGGTTACTATAGAATTTTACCCTTGTCATATATCAATCGCGTCTAAATTTAATATAATTGTTATTTCTGGGCTAACGTAATTAAGGAATCTTGATTAAAGAGAATTTTTTCAATTTATATTACAGTTTATGATAATTTCATTTAGTGTTCCTTCCAAATGGATCATTACATCGATTTAATTTATCTTGTTTATCATATAGGCGTATAAAACAGGAGTAGGATTTAATCTCTTATGTATAGAAAATCATTAGTAGAATTATATTTTAAATCCGACATTGTTATTAAAGTTATTATCATAAAGATACTTTATCTCCTTTTCCAAAAGATTAGAACTAATTGTTAGTTTGCCCTCTGAAGATTCGGCAACATTATGATACACGATGATTGGAATAGCCACAACAGAAAAAGAAACTATTCCCTTCGCTGTTATCTTTAGGTGCATTATACTTCATTTGACTGTTGACAAATTCAATAAAGTTCTCATACAATTCTTGAATGTTATTGCCTCTATCATTTTGATGTGCCCATCTTAACATAGAATATCTTGTTATTGGATTTAATTCTCCGTTCTCATTGAAAGTTCTGCAGTTTTTCTGATCTGACTTATTGGGCCATCCATCGCAATGTAAAAACATCAACGTGCTTCCCCCACTTCTACCTAAATCATTGTATTTTGAAATTGTGTTTATGACAAATTCATCATCAGTCCCGCTACTAAAAGGATAGGCAAATGTTGAAGCGTTTATCCCTTGATTCAGCAAGCACTACTTTGATTCTCCTATTTCATATTCAGTTTCAGAATCAGATAATCCTTTTAAATCCTCATGATTCATGGTATGGGAACCTATGTCCATTCCATCATTTTTCAATTTGCTTATTTCATTCCAATTCATACGCTTATTATCTACTTTACCGCCATCCTCATTTTCCTCTGCTTCTACATAATTGCAAACAATGTAGAATGTAGACTTGAAATCATACTCGTCCAGAATAGGTTTGACTATTTGATAATGACTTTTCCAACCATCATCAAAGTTTAATATTGCAAATTTATTTTGGTCATTAGATATGCTCAAAGAACTATTGTGAATTTCTGAATTATGTTGCGAGTTGTTGTGACCTACTCCTATACTGCTAATCCGCCGGTGATGATTGACAATTAAAACTAACAATAATCATAGAAAATGAAATTATGATTATTACATTCAGAATATTTATTTTTTGATATTCCTTATGATTAAAATACAAATACATAGTTACCTCGAATAAACCAGATTATCAACAAGGTTGGGATTTGAATCTTTGGGTTTTGGATGAGGTTCCAGAAAGGTAAATAGCGAATGTAAATCTGCTTCATAATTTAGGGCTGTACATATATTTGCTATTAATATACAGATTCTTGTCATAGTTAAGATTAAATAATTTTATAATGTCATAGTCATGATGTCGTCCAATCACAAGTCTTTTGCCTCTAATCATTCAATTATTGTGATAGATGACGAAATTGAATTAGCAATGCTATTTAAAGCCTTTTTATCAAAAGAGGGGTTGAATGTGAAATCCTTTACTGATCCACTATTGGCTTTAGACTATGTTAAGGAAACTCCCGATAGCCTTTCGCTAATTATTACCGACCTGAGAATGCCGGGCATGAATGGAATAGATTTAGCAAAAAAGATAAGAGGACTCAATAAAAATATCAAAATATTTTTAATGACGGCTTTTGATATTTCAGACCTAAAAAATAATCCTGATTATAAAGCCGCTAGGATTGATAACTTGATTCAAAAACCTATTCATTTTTCTGACTTGCGAAATATGATCATTAGTGCCTTAAAAACTTCAGTTTAATATGTTGTAGTAGGATATATACTACCAATAATATCAAACTTGTAATCTTATTTTTAAATTTTAACTGCGATCTTATGATGTTTTATTATCTTTTGCTTTTGATCATAAGTTAATCGGTCAAAATCCTGTATATGATACAGGCAAATGCCCTTCAAGTTTAAATTTGTATCAAATTCAGTAGGTAAAGAGAACTCATAATCTATAAGACTTTGGATTTGATTTTTAAAAAGAAAAGCCCCCATATCACCTAAATATGAAAGCCCATTCTTGTTCAAGGATTTGGCATACTCTACTAATTTATGATTGGCATTTAGTATTGACTCTATTTCAAATATTTTTGCAACCTTGTCATAATAGTTTTCTAATGAATCTGCAATAATTAAGGACTTATGTTCTTTTTCGTGTTTTTGTACATCTATTGACCTGTGTCCTTCCGAAAGTGATTGTCTTTTAGATCCAACTGTTTGATAGAATGGTGCTAAATACAACAATTCATTTTTTTCCTCGATACTTTTCTTTGCATAAAATGAACAAAATTCTCTTAATGTTATCATGTCTGAATAAATAACTAATGCATGTATTCCATAAGGTGATACTATTAGTGCATCTGTAGCCTCTTCTACATGCATTGTTTTAATATTATTGATACCATTTGGTTCGGAAAATATCAATCTACCATCGCCAATCTATTTACATATGCATAAAAGTTTAATAGCGATACCATTTGGTTTATTATGCATTGTTACTACAAAATCAATATAAAAAATCAGTGCCATTAAAGGACATTAAATTTTTAATTATGATCGTTTAGAACAATGTATTGTTTTATTAATCCTTGATCTTTACCAAAGACCTTTACTATTCTGCATAAGATATTCATTATAATACTTGGCCATTTTATCCCATCATATGTTTGTCAAATCCAATATGATAAGATATGCTTTCCAATATTATTGTCATAGGTAATACTCCTCCAAATGTAAAAAGCACAATATAGATACCCATCAACCATCCGATTAACCATAAGCCAATGCCTTTGCTGGTTTTACCTGTATACATATGTCCAATTCCTTGAAATCCAAAGAAGCCTGCAATTAATGCAATCAGAACTGCTGCTCCTGGATTTTTGTTCTGAGTTACAACCATGGGCCGGGTTACTTCTTGACTTGGATATCGGGGTTTTCCACATGAAGAACAATAAGTAATTTCATTTATGGAGAATTCCTTTCCGCAGTGTTTGCATTAAACCATTAATTATTTTTTATTTTAATATATTTAAAAATATAAAACCAAATCTGTGAAAAGTTCAAGTTGGTGGTCTATTAAGTTCCCATACCAGTCTTATCAAATAACTCTAAAATGCGTCCCGGTGGTTTCCGCTGTGTTTTCACAACTAAAAAAGGGACTCTATACTATGAAATAGGATAAAATAAACTTTTCATCTAAAGGAAGCAAGATAATACTATTAACTATTGACATATCCTAAAATTGCTATCTTAAGTCAATGCTCCCACCATTATCAAAATGACCATGAATCCTAAAATGCTCGTCACAATATCTTTTCATACAGGTTGGACATTGATATTCTGCAGGCGTATAACATCTTTGAATAATACATGTTCTGTTATCTTCAAATTCCTTTGACGGTTCATCTTGGTGAAAACCACTATCGCCCTGCATATAGATATTATAATAAATTAAACTTGACTATTTCATCATATAATAAATGATTCTTGTGTGAGTGATAATGTAAAATATTTTTGAATATTTTTCATAAAAAGGACAATATGGATATAATATTATTGTGTCAAAGACAATATGCAAATATAGTAAACCTTCAACTGTAGCATTTGGTTTGTCGAATAATGTCGTCATCATCTCATAATACATGTATCCATTCAAAAATTGCAAGCATAATTGATTTTTCATATAGAAAATTCAATAAAAGCAACAATTCTAATCAATTAAATAAATTTAAAAGTACACATATGAAGGAATTTGTAATTTGAGGACGGAGAAAATCGCAGCAAAGTTCGCCATTGCTATTACTCCTCGATTTGCGGTGTGAGTCTGATCTCAGTCTTCAGGTCACAGAAAGAGATTCTATATTTATTTGAATTGGTTTCGTTTTGACAGATAGTTAAACAGAAACGAAATGGGACAACCCAATCGAAGATAATGGTACAGAATGATATACTACATTTTTCAACTAGAAGTATATTTGCTATTTATTTTTAGAAATAATTTTATTTATACTTTACTTGTATAAATTATAATCAAAATGACGTTTTCAAAAAATAGGCCAAACCTAATGTTATTTCCTCTAATCATGATCTCACTTTTTATTTCGGTCTCTCCTTTTACTGAATTGAATCTTTTACAAAATAATCCCTTTTTTGCATCTGCACAAGTATCAGATTCGAACCCTATCCAGATTCAAAGTACTTCTACATACACAGATGACTTGGGTAATTTTCATATTATTGGTGAGGTAAATAATACCTCAACTCAATCTCAAAACAGCATTGTAATTACAGCCTTTTTTTCTAATACCGCAAACAATACTGTAGTTGGAAACCACTCTGCATTCTCATCAATCGAAACTCTCAGACAAGGTGAATTATCTCCATTTGATATCGTAATACAAAATCCCCAACAAATCTTAGGCACATTTGACTTTATGGAATTTTCAACTACTTCTCAGCCTGCATCAGCAGAAAAACCAGCAAACCTTGTACTAAATGGAAGCAGTTCCTTTGTGGATAATATCGGGAATCCTCATATCACTGGTAGTATTATTAATCAAGGTCAAAGTCCAGAACAGTTCTTAAATCTAGTTGCAACATTTTATGACAATTCTAGTATAGGTGTTATTGGAACTCAGACATCTGGTCTAAATGTTGGAAACCTTGCTCACAATCAAATGGCTCCTTTTGATATAACTATTACAGACAACAAAACTAAATCACAAGGTGCATTTTACTCTCTTAATGTCGATTCCTCCCAAAGTTCAATGAGCATTCCTCTTAATACAAAGACATCATTTGCTTCAACTGATGGATTTGCTACTAGTGGTGGAGACTCTTTGGCTAATACATTCTCTGTAAATGATCAATCCCAATTCTCAAATAACGATAATGATGATGACGAATCTCGATCGAGTGACGATGACGATGACGATGATCGAGATAATCAACGTGGAGAAAAGAAAACAGATGATGAAGGTAATCCATGGTTTGATGATGAAAATTGTAGTGAAGAGTCAGGTTCTTCTGGAGGCAGTTCCTCGGAATGTGAAGAAGCAGAAAGAGAGGAAGAGAGTGAAAGAGAAGATGAGGATTCTTTAGAAAAAGACCAAGGCCCTCCCTCCAACTCTGAATCTACAGGTAATAATAATGACGAGTCTAACGACGAGGGGAAGGATGATAATGAATGAGAGAACACAGAAAACAATGATGACGACGATAAAAACGAAGTGGAAGGTATCAACAACTAATCGTTTTATTCATTTTGAAAGAAAAGGAAAAATAGAGATTCATGTTTGAACCTTTGGTGTATGGATGTAGGTTCCATACTATGATGTTCGTGATATTATCTTAGAACTCCTTTGATAATGCTTTTTACCAAATCACAAATTCAGGTAGTTTAATAATTGATACGACATTTTATTTTAGTGCATCACCATATTTGGAGGTTAGAGGATAATCGATAGTAACCTTAAATTTCAACAACCAAATAACTGAATTTGGATCTTCATTATGCTGTAAACTAAACAACCATTAAGAGTATGGATGACGTAATAAATAGTTCCTATTTAAGACTACCAAAATACAAAATGAGGCTTCTATAATCATTTTTCATCTACATAGGAACTACAGGAACGACATCAGTTGCATTTTCAGCCGGCGAAGTTTTGTTTAACACATCAACCGTTGAATTTGTTTCGTTAATTGTAGTCATTGGTAAATCAGAAGTTGTTGGTGTTTTTGCTTGTATAGAATGTGTCATAGACACTTCAACTAATGTTACAATTACAAATGCTAGCGTAATTAAGAATATACCTAACATATTCATGATTTACTAATATGAATATCATAGTATTTAATAGGCAGTCTAAAGTTATATCAAAATGAATTCTATATTTAGTCGTGACAGAGCATAAAGAACAGAATTATTTAAATTATATTTATTAATTCTGATAATCTCAAATTCTCAATGTTTCAAAGAATTCTTTACTTTTGGTTTCGAAATTGATTATGACACTTTAATTAAAATCATTTCTGGCTTACATAGAGAAGGACATTTAGATTAAATATAGGATGACAAAAATTTTTTGGTTGACGTCCGTTCCTTTGGGATTTCTTCACAGACTCGGATTCTTCTACTTTTAAGCAAGGGTGTTAATAAAAAGTTGGTTGAAAAGCACATATTTTACTAATGATGGTTGCAATTACTGTTTATTTGGTGTGGACATTTGCCACCTATCTTTTTGAAGGTCGAATAAACCTACTACATAGAGACGATCCACTAGGACGATTCGAATACTCTGTTATTGTAAACATGATCATAGGAACTGTGATAGCCATTTTGGCCATCAAACCATCTATTACAGCGTCTGGTCCACTGTCGTTAAGTCAGATAGGATTTAGATCGGTAAAAAACACGGTTGTGCTAGTAACTGTTGCAGGAACGATGGGGTTTCTGTTATTTGTTATTCAAGGACCTGCATCGCTAAATCCTATTGTAATTTCCAATGTATATTCTCAAACATTACCTACATCTGTAGCAGAGGTGGTGGTATGCTGGGCGGTCATAGGTGCTAGCATGGAATCTTTTTCAAAGAACAAGTTTGGGAAAAAACTTTCAGTTATAGTAGGCATCATTACATCAACAGTGCTTTTTGGTGTTTATCACTCTGCTCATAGTGAGCCTTTTAATCAGATCAACATGGTTATGATACTAATGTTACCTGGATTATTAACAAGCATTGTTTATTTCGTTGGACGCAATATTTATGCCACTATCGTTTTTCATAATTTCCAGGCTTTATTTGGTGTAGTCGCTTCTGTTGAAATAGAACGTATGTTACAAGTACAATTTCCTGTGGTATTACTTGCAGTGGCCTCTGTTTTGGTATTGATAATTATGGATAAATTCATACTCCGAAAAAAATCAAAAGCATTTTTGGATGGAAAGTGAATAGGTAGAACAAGAAAAGCAGCCTCCTATTCCAAATCGCCTTTCTTATTGCTACTGCTACTAGTGCTACTACTACTGCGCCACTTTCCTTCTCTACTCTGCTTCATGCCCCAGGAGGCCCAAGTGGCTGCCATTATAGCGATAAATCCTAAAAAGATAACTACAACTATGGCAACGTTCTGATAGATAGTGTAATTTTCTGCATAGAAGAATAACCAGATAATAATGATTATTATAGACGCGAAAAAGGTGATAATAGATGCAGTGACCCTCCAGCCCATACCGTCAGAGATTGGATTGGACATCTTTACTTTCACTCACTTATACTTTCAAAAATTAATAAGGGTTTTCATACTGCTACTGGATCATGGGTTTTTGGTTGTAAAAGCAGAGTGTTGAGTTTGCAATTTAACGGCTATTGGAATTAAATGCCATCTAAATAATAACAATGCAGTCTAATGAGTTTATACCTTGCGATATTTTCGGAAGTTGCTATCCTGACTTACCAAATTGAGAAACCTATATTATCGCATCTCAAATACTAAAGGAATAATATTTAACATTGTTTTGTAAAGTATAATCTCAACGGTAATATTGATTTGGGGCCTGGTGGTTTCCGCTGCATTTTCACCCACTAAGAGAGGACTCAATTGCTTAGAGCATTTATGTAATTTAACTATTATTCCAACCGGTTCATATTCAAGTTTACCTAATAGTGGGAACACATTCAAGGTCATTGTCAAAATTACGATCACAGATTCTATTGATTACAAAGGTCAAATCACTGTTTCAATCGATGAGGGACCTGTACAATACCAATATCCAACTTTTCCTGCTGAAACTACTATTCAAAGAACTTTTGACTTTGATTCAAGGTATGTTCCTGTAGGTACGGGATTTTTCGCAGAAGTGAGATATGGAGATGACTATGATACTGGGATATATGGAGAAAATACTCAAAAAGGCTCCTGAAACTGTTCAAATTCGTATACCGTACTGGTTAAACTAAAGGGAGAAGAATAGGACAGATACATCCATTCAAATCAGACCTAGATTGATATTTGGAATAGCGGATGATGAACAACTATTTTAGTAGAGTATTTTACTTATAATAATGCAGGAAAAGCATCCGCTTAGAACCATATGTTCGAATTTGTTTAACTTCTATTAGAATATTAATAGATAATCCATATAGTCAATAAGAATTGAAAATTGGAATTATTATTAGTAATACTGATCCAGAATTGGTATGGAACGCATTGAGATTTGCAAATACTGCACTTTTGGATGAACATCAAGTAGAGATATTCTTACTAGGACAAGGTGTTGAAATTGAAAGCATAAGGAGTGAAAAATTCAACGTTCAAGAACAACTGAATAAATATAACGAATTGAAGGGTCACCTACTTGCATGCGGAACTTGTATAAGTTCTCGTCAAATGAAATTTGATATTTGTCCAATATCTACGATGAAGGACATGTTAAGAATAGTAACAGAATCTGATAAACTGCTTACTTTTTAATAGTGAAGAATATTAAATAATTTTCTTGTCTATTCCTATTTCTTCTGCAATAGTGATTGTTCTGCATAAGTGATCTGCGATATAGAAGTTGTCGCCTGGATCATTAGAACTTGGACATGTCCAAGTATCAGATCCAAGATACTTTCTGTATTATCCTCTTACCTTAATCTTTTTCTCTAATGCCTTGTAATATTGTAGCGATGATAATTGGTTTGTCATTTTGTTCTTGTGATTGTAATTTCAAGTTGCAAATCTGCCATCATGTCTCTCATGATTGCTCTCTTCATAACCTTTGATATTGTTCGTTTAACTTTTTGATCTCTTCATCATTTTCTTGAAGATTTCCTTTTACTATATGATTTTCCTCTTTGCCTTTTTGTTCTATATCTCTTAATTCTTTTGTATTTTTTTCTATTCTTGAAATATTGAGGTATAAAGATCTATTCGCTGTAACGTTTTTCACTAAAACGGTGGACTTCGGGATGATATCAGTCCTCTAAGGAAGGTTCGATTAATTATCGACCACATCGACTATTCATCCATTCGTATTCAAAAGAAGTTTGTTGTTATTCTAATGTCCTCTCATTGCTACTTGGCAAATTCATAACGCTACCTTTATTTGGCTTGTCTGGTTGTTCTAAAACTCCATCATCTTGTATAGGTGATGCAGGGTCTTGTGGTGATGAAGGTGTTTCAATGTAGAGTTCGCTGCAGTTACTTGGTGGAATTGTGTTTATACATGATTGACACCAGTTGACGGTTTTTCCAGGATTTAGTAAATCAGGTTCATCCCAGCAACAATTTATTATCTGATCCTTCTCACCAAAAGGCCCATCTCTAATAGAACATTGGTTTTGGCTACCAAAATTGGGATCGGGTGGTACACCAAATACCAAAGGTGCGCTGCAAATAAAACATATCAACGATATAGCCATAAGGGATGTTAGGGTTACAGTACATTTGTTCTTCATTGTTAAAGGAACTCCCTTTTGTTCGACATTTCTACACTATAATTATAGAAAATAGGTTTTTCAGTTATTTGGATATTATTGTTTTTATCCATAAGTATCGAAAAGGATGAGAAATATTTGAAAATGTCTAACTAATTCTGAGAATGTTAGAATAACAATAACATTAATAAACCTTTTTTCGTTGTTGCTAATAGCTGGTTTGATGCATTTATTGTTAGAACTATGGATAGGATTGGTAAAGGAATAAGAACCGCTCCACGTGATGCTTTGATAGCAGATTCAGTGTCTGAATCATTATCTGGAAAAGCATTTGGAATTCACATAACAATCGGCCAGTTAGGAGCCATTGCTGGACCTCTAGTCGCATTTGCTATACTTCAAGTTATGGATTTACAAACTGTTTTTCTTTTGTCTCTAATACCCGGAGCTATTGTAGTTATAATTCTGATTTTCTTTGTAAAAGAAGTTGCCGTAAAAAAACTTGCTTCATCAACAACTATTTTTGGAAATATACGATATTAGTTAAAAGTTAACAAACCATTTATTACTGCGTCAGATCAATAATTAAACAAGTTTGGTGCAAATCAAAATGATATCCATGCAGATTGGAAAAATGGTTAGAGTCTTTATGTCCTTTGATTGATAAGGATAGTAACTCGAGCACATGTGGTTCCAATTGCCTTTTTTGGATCCCAACTACAGCAACTCATTGATTTGGTTTATTATGTATCAAATCAAACAAAACTTGCTAACATGTTATATTCAGATTTACTTGCTAGTGTTGTCGTAATCGATCTGCAAAATGTGTCTTGAACTCTCAGAAGATCACTCTTTTTCTCTATGGTTAGAATATAATAAGCTAGTATTGTGAATATGTCCCATATCATTTTGAATTAATACTTCTTTCCAAAAATCATCTATCTACCTCTTACTATTGCCAAAAAGAACAATACCAAAATAGCAAGGGTTAATGCAGATGTCATAATATCAGTTAATGGACTTTCCAGAAAATCATATGTCTCTTCCAATGATTGTAATAACAACTGGATCGCAAATAGGACAAATGCGCCTGCTGCGTATACCATCATTTTAAGCCTTGTTCTTTTATATGCTAGAATTGATAATGAAAACAAGAGTAGGGCAAAGACTCCGATTACTGCGTCGATACCAAATTCAATGTCATCAAAATGCTCTATTTCAATTTCATCAAATTCTTCGACAGCAAGAAGAGGAATTTGTGGAAGAAAAAGCGATATAGAAAAAAAGACAAAAGCTGCGGTTAACAATTATAGGTTGTCGCTCCTTGATAATGAAAGAAAGACATTTACCAACCTGTTACTCCATTTATCCCAAATAGCAGGATAGTAATTTCGCATCAATGTCGAGATATACTTCGCTGAAACCTTTCTATTATGCAATTGATATCTCTTGTATTTACCTTCTCTAATTTCTTCCACAAGTTTGAACTCTACTAACCTTTTAATATGCCAGCTAACGGAGGCAGCTGAAATATTAATACTGTTTACAATATCAGTTTGAGTAGGAGCCTGTTTTTCTATTATTATCATGAGAATTTCCCTAGGGGTATCTTGACTGAGGATTTGCAGTATTTCTTTTTCATTGTCTTGAAAGACTCCTACTGGAAAGTAATGCTTATAGAGTCCAGTTCTAGTTGAAGTTATTCTCCCGGCTTTCTCTAGTCTATCTAGTTGATATTGTGCAGTTCCCATTGAAATATGCATCATTTCCTTGATTTTGCGCAGATGGCAGCCGGGATTGTTATGGATAAAATCAAGAATCTTCTTTGCTGTATCGCCAACAATATCATCTCCCACAATCTATCCAGCCACCATGCAAATGATTAGGTATCCAAGCCCATCATGAGAGTGGTATTGATCATAATAATAATAATAACTACTGCAATGAACCAAACCCCCTGAATACAATTTTGTTTTACTCCACCACTGCTAGGTATAAAACATTTCTGGTACAAACAACAAAATGAACTTTAAATAATAATCCTAAATTGTTAGTCACATTTGACACCTTGTACCAAATATCTTATTATCTAATGGCTTGTAAAGACGGTTACAATGAACAAAAAACTCGCATTGGGCTTCATTATGCCAATTATTTTAGCATCAATGTCTTTGGCCATCATGGCCATGAACAATTCAGCTGCATTTGCTCAGAACATGACAACAGACACACAGGGACAAGAGCTACAACAACAATCTTCGTCACTAAATCAAACAGCCGATGTAAATCAGATAAAACAACATCTTACAGAAGCCATTACAGCATTGGATAATGGTAATAATACCAAAGCAGCAGAACAAATAGAATTAGCAGACGAACAATTAGAGATGTTGACTGGAACAGACTCTGATGAAGAAAATGAGGATGCTCATGAAGAGGAAGAAGGCGAACAAGAAGAACAAGAAGAAGAGGAAGAATCTGAAATGGAAGACAGATCTTAATAACAAGGCTAGCATGAATAGGCACTATATTATATTCCAAGGATAAGATATATGGAATAGCAATAGGAAAGTAAATAGGTATACGGATGAATAACAAACATTGTTCCGCTATTGGCAACATCTACAATCTGAGCTCATTAGATTCACCTTGTTGTATCCAACCATTTCACCTATTTTTAGATTTGTTAACCTAAATCCTCATGACAGAACGGTTATCTATAAGGATTATTTTTTGATTATATTATGAAGTGATTTTTCTAACATTCTTGTAAATATGGATTAGTCATGAATAATAGGGTATTTTGCGGTGGTCCTAATAAGTATAAACGGGATCGAAAGTATATCAAAAGTTTATTTCATTTTGCTTCTTAACTTTCTCTATACGCTGTTATTTCCTTATCTCAAATTTCTTAGTCTCAATATATACAAGTTTTAAAATAGCGTAATGAGTGATATCAAATATCCGTTAGACGGGAGTAGAGTCAAATGTCAGTCAAGTTATTTATATTTGTGTGCGCTTGAGTAAACTCCTGATATATTATTACTATCGCATTATCATATACGATATCATTTAGTCTGGGCATATGGGGATTAAGTTCCTAGTGATAAGAGCGTTCTGTTATATTAAAACAATCAGAGAGTTTGTCACGATTTTAGAATGGACAGTATCGTATTCCTAACTTGTATCCAATACTTTCTATTCTCTAAATCCCTAGAAGGCTCCATTAATATTTCAAAAGCAATTCAATTAAACAAAGCCAATAGAACTTTTGACATTTCCTCAGTATTTTTTATATTCTTTTTTAATATTCCATTTTGAATTGCTTCATCCAATACTTTCTTAATCGATTCTGTTACTTTAGCACTGCATATAATTAACTCCTTTTTGAACTTATCGCTTCTTCTTGATACACACCACATTTCAAACAAAAATGCATAAAAGTCAGGATATTCCTTAAAGCTTTGGATACAGTCCTTGATGATATTATCTGCTATTTCATCTGCAGTTTTCCTTTAATACCCTTAATGGTAGTTTGAATAATATTTTCAGAGCTATACGCCAAGACTTTACTTACCAAATCTTCATTATTCGAAAAATAATAATATAATATGCCTCTACTTACCCTAGATTCTTTTGCTATGTCTGCTAATGTAGTATTTTCATATCCAATTTTTGACAAGGACGATCAATGCATTCTTTAAAATTTCATTGACTCTTTTGCTCTTTGCTTTCACTCAATCCGTCGATAAACTTGGTATTCGGACTAACATAGATATTAGTTGGATGGCCAACCAAATATTAATATTACAGTTTATTGTTAGTAAGTTGGATGACTAACCAATTTATGAATATAACAATGGACGAGTCCATAGACAGGACAAAAAAGGAGTTTAACAAAGTTGAGTGACTCGGTAGAGAAAATAGAGACGACTCATATCTTGACTGGCAAGACCGCCCTGATCACTGGCGGAAGTAGAGGAATTGGTGCGGCAATAAGTAAAACCCTTGCCAAAAGAGGCGCCAATGTCGTAGTCAATTATTTCAATAACGAAACTTCTGCAAACTCAGTGGTTTCAGAAATTAATGATTATAGAAATGGTAACCAATTGGTTGGAAATGCTATGGCAATTCAAGCGAATGTTACTAATGCTGAACAAGTTGATCATATGATGAATAAAATTCAGAAGACTTTTGGGGATGTTGATATCTTGGTGAATAATGCAATGATTGGAAGATATTTTCTTAAACCTTTTCTGGAATCAAAGTGGGATGATTTTAATGAAAAGTTTTATGATGAGATGAAGGCAGCTTATGAGATAACAAGAGCCACATTACCCGGTATGCTCAAAAATAATTACGGCAGAATTGTGTATATTGCGACAGGAAGCGCCAAATACCCAATCCCTATAGGTGCAACAGCATTCGGAACTGCAAAAGCGGGTCTAGTTGCGTTTGCAAAATATATCGCTCAAGAATATGGCAGAAATGGAATAAGAGCAAATATCGTGTCACCAGGATTGATAGAGACGGATCAAAACAAAAATATTATTTCAGGTTTCAAACAACAATTTGAATCCGTAACTACATTAGGACGGGCTGGAAAACCCGAAGATGTTGCAAAGGTGGTAGCATTTTTGGTCAGTGACGATGCCGAGTATCTTACAGGAACATATCTTCCAGTTGATGGAGGCTTCGTAATCGGAGGATAACGATACTATTAACAAAAGTCAAAATGATATCAATAAAGTGAATAATAGCAGAAAAGATTGTGCTGGGACACTTCCAAGATAATATATTGGATTGATCAGGCTTCTCTATAAATAGAAATATTATATCTGGCTATCCAATAATAATCAAGAACTAATAGAACTTTATTTACGATATTATTTTTTTACATTGAAAAATAAGAATAAAGTGAATAAACTATATGAATGATGGGTCTTTTACAAAATTCTTGATAACATCTCCGATTTGTTTAAGATAAAATTAAAACAAATCAAATACACTGAAATAACTTTTGGGGCTTCAAGTGGCAAAATAAGGAATATCATTTATCAGAAATACTATGATACCGGATGGACACCTGAAGACAATCAACATAATAATAAGCAAGCAAAAGTAATATGGGATATACCTGATATAATTATAACATTTTGAAACAATAAAGTTATTATTATAGATGCAAAAAATAGTGATCTAAATAAATCTAAATCATCATTATTTGTTAAATCATTTGGTCCCGGTGGGTTTAGTTATAATCACAGTACGAGTTTAATTTTATTCTAGAATTTATAAATTATATTTTTAAAAATTATTATACAATAAAATATTAAATACTTGAAATAAATGGGAACGTACAATGTATTAGGAATTCTGTGGGCTTCGAATCCATGAGGTATATCGGACCTGTAACTATTATTTATTGTATGAATTCAATGATTTTGGTTAAACAAGGGTGCGATTTGTAAAGGTGGAAGTTTAGAATCGATTCATTAGCGACGATGAGTTTTAACTCAAATGTGAATTGGTTATGGGTTAGCTTCGCAATAATAGATAAGGCAGTGAAGGATTAAAGTAATTTGTTGGTTGTTAATCATTTATGATAATATATGAAAGGGATCCATTCTATTTGAATAAAGAGGACATTGGCTTTACTAATGCAAAAATATTTGTTATCTTTGTGTCCTATTTCTATAGAATACATTTCTATGAGATGTCGTACAGTATCCACAAAAATCTATGATACCGGGTTTGCCATGACACATGCATTCGCAACTATTTCCTAATGAAAATCTTTGTTTCACGATCCTATATGTGGTCCATGCCTTATAATATTATGTAATGATTTGGCTTTAGTATAATAATTATATGATACTGGGCCATACTTCCAGACAAATAATGATAATTGTTCTTTCAATTATCTTTGGCTTATAGTCGCTAGGATAGTATCTTTGTGGGTTTTCTCTTTTATGCCTCGAATTTTTATTCCTTCCTTTTCTAGGTCAATGGCTGTAAAAAGAATTTTATGTTCTAAAAGATGCTTTATCTTTCTTTGTGCGGCTTTTTTTTATCCAAGCCATATTCGTTTATTATATCTTGAATAGTTATTCCAATTCCATTTTCATTATAGATTTTTTTGGCGAATTCTTTTACTAGATTACTAGGAAGGTATTTTCTTTTATCACTATAGTGACCTAAATGTTCTCTTGGTACTAATAAAGAAATAAATGAAGAGAAAGGCACTAATTCTTTACTAATTCTTTTCCGTTTTCATCGGTTATCGATTGAACCGTTCCAAATATGGGTAGTCCTTTAAAGTGGTCTTCGGTCTTTGCAGGGTCAATGCTGATGTTTATCACATTTCCATTAAAGAGAGTAACATGCACTGGAACATTGGTCCATTCGACATTTTCGTTTGTTGTAAGGTCAGCAGTACCTCTAAACATGGTGGCATTTCCATTTACCAATGCAATTTTAGACCCCGGTTGGCCTGTCATCAATTCCAATTGCTCTGGCTGCTGAGATCCCATTGGCATTCCTGTCGCGTTATTTAATTTTTCAATAGAATGTTTATGAGCTGCTGTTCCATCAACGTTGGTCATCTTAATATCAACAACAAAGTTTGTCAGGTTACCATCTGCAACGTTGAATTCCCAGTCACCACCCAATACCCATATTACGTTCTCAGAAGAATTATTGGTTCTACCGGCCAGAGTATCTGAGGCTAAACTAGATATTTGACCCTGAGCACGGAAGGTGTCGACAGTATTTGCTGTGGCGTTAGTGCCATTTATCTGAGTACTTGTAGTCGCATTGGTTGAATTTTGAGCAAATACCTCTTGTCCTTGAAGATTAGAAGATATGACTATTGATGCTAATATAGTTAAAGTAGCCACAACAGTTAAGATCGATAGATTGATTTTTGAAGATTGAAGTCTATACATTTGGATTTCATGTATAAAATAATATTTATAGTATAATATCCCTGGTGGAAATGCGTGTTTCAAATATTTAACCAGATTAACAATCGATTTAATGATGGCGACTGAATGATAATAAAACATCTTTAATTTAAAGAAATTATTACATACTTGTATCATGTTAAACTGTTATTATTACTAGCAAACCATCATTGACCGATAATTTACTTTCTGTAAGATAAATTGTTGGAACAAAACCATCATTGGTCCCGATAAATACCATAATTGTACTCTTCATTTCGGGGCCAATTAATTTATCTACTAGAATTACAATTTTCAATTAAAATCAAGAAAGTAAACAATTCGCTTGTTTCCAATAAAAATATAGATTGAATTCATTTCAGTTACCCTTAAGTTCATCATTAATATCAATTTGTCCTGTACATGCTTCATTTATGCATCTACAAACTCCATTGCGACTTTTAGATTACAATTTGCTCTCAATTATACTCAGACAACCTTGCTCGTCCATCACTTGATGTATTAATTAAGATCCACTTCATGTTACAAACCCAGTTGAATCCTCAAATGAAATTAGAGATATTCTTACACACAACGACAACGATAATGATCAACTTGTTTGCAATTTACTGGATTCGGTAAATGAATCCACATCTAACATTACAGAAATATTAGCCTGCTAGAAACTTAATGCTCGAATATCGGGCCTTGTATGATGAGCGGCGTGGAATTAGAGATGCAAAACCCTTCTGAAATTATAGATGTAATTGCTACTATGAATCTAGCTTAATGAAATGTACCGCCAATCATACTTCACCGTGGATACGGTTTAGATCTATACATCTATTCTAAAATGGTTTTTGTGAAAGGTAATAAAAGAATGTACTTAGAACCTATGTTCGGTTTGTATTCTTTATGTGTTTCCTGATTCGTGACCATGCTTGTCTAGTTTCATAATCTGTAAGTCGAACATCTGATTCTAATAATTTTCCTACTGTTTCAAATTATCAGGCAAAAGGCGTTGTAATCTATTCTATAATTGCATTCTACATATTTCAAAGGTTATTACTGCTTTCCGTTTAACTTATTGCGGTGTCCTGCAGAATCTCTCTGGTAGAAATTTAAATAATACCAAAGTGAATATTTGTTGGTATGGTAATATATTCATAGTCATCGATTGGATAAAGCTGAAATAGTATTTTTGGTATAACCAAACAAGTCCTCATTTATCGGGATATTGGGACATCCAGTATTCAGTTTTAGCATGGAGTTCATTTGTTGTCAAGATGTTATGGGTTTTCCAATCTACTTTTAAGAACATTACTCAATTGAGGGTCGATTGTTAGAATCATTAATCAATAATTTGGACAAGCTTGAAAGTTC
Organism: Candidatus Nitrosocosmicus sp. FF01; assembly: GCF_047711275.1. Taxonomy (NCBI): domain Archaea; kingdom Thermoproteati; phylum Nitrososphaerota; class Nitrososphaeria; order Nitrososphaerales; family Nitrososphaeraceae; genus Candidatus Nitrosocosmicus; species Candidatus Nitrosocosmicus sp. FF01. The sequence goes on from NZ_JBLNIG010000002.1 coordinate 866,614, forward strand.
AAATGGCATTACCAAAATATCTTTGTCACGTATAGCTGCAGATTGTAACTCATCTCTGGATAATTGCTCTTTCGTATCAGTGGTTACCAAAATAATCCTCTGTGAGTTGTCCATTCTGTGTATTTCTTTTGCGACGTCCAATCCCTTTTTTCCTTCCAAATGTGTATCCAAAATTACCGCGTCATACTCCTTTCCCTTGTTTTTATTTTGAACAAAGGTAGACAGAGCTCTATTACCACTTTCCACTATATCCGAATCAACACGTAAGAGATCTAAATATGTCTCAAACAAATATCGCAGTTCATTTTCAGACTCTGCAATTAAAAACCGCGATTGTTTTCGTTGCTTGATCTGTCGAGTATGTACTTTATTATTAACAAATTTCGTATTTTCATTACCTGTACGAATTTGAACGTTATCGTCGTAATGATCAGCTCCTGTATCTCCTTCGCTTTGTAAATTTGAAAGAACGTTTTCATCATATCGCGTCAAGTATTGTAATAAAGTATGGTCTAGAGTTCCAGTTGTTGTGTTTAGAATATCGAACATCTCAAATCACCTTTAACACGATACTAGAATTAACATGCTATTTATACTCATAATGATATTTACTTCTAACGTCAATAATTACAATTACAATGATTCGTGATTTACTATCTCAAGTCTGCAATTCAAAGACTCGAAAAAGTAGATCGGGTAAATCTTGATGTCATTTATTTGTCGATCTTGCTAACATACAACCATTATTGTGACTTGAAAGGGTTTTAGTAAGGCAGTGAAATGGTAGGATGGAGGTTTTACCTTCTAAACAAGAGTTTGAAATGGTATTTGACTGACAAACTAATCCTGCAATTTTATTGAATATAAGAATTCATTTTGATACAACTAATAATCGATTTTAACCATTGATAAGTAGGTTTATCATCTTATTAAAGATCTTGAAAAAAGATATTCACCTATTGACAGAGCTAATTTCCATAGAACAAATATTTGTTTTTGAGAACTCGGTTGCAGTCAGTAAGGCTAAAATATGTAGAAAATCAGCTACTGAAATCAATAATTTGTATGAATTCTTAATTGGAGCTCATGAATTCAGTCGGGTAAATAATAACCAAAATGCAATTATTCCAACAAATTTTCACGATATTGAAAACTTTACAGATTCTCCCAACAATAAATTATATAACTGCCCTGATTTTATACATCAGCAAAGGAGGGTCCGTAGCGTAGTCAGGATATCGCGGCGGTCTTCGGAACCGCAGGTCATGGGATCGAAGCCCACCGGGCCCGTTGTATAATATTGTCTATATGTCTTACAGAATATAGATTCTTTAACGGTGAGATATTGATATATTTTAAATAAATTTTATCCTTTTAAAAAATATTTGTTTTTATACTCCATTATAATAAGAGATTTATGAAAAACAAATTCAAAGGCACAATAATTGTATCACTGTTTGTCCTTTCAGCAATACTAACCTCATTCTATCAATTTCAATCATCTTATGGTTTTTCTTGGCCATGTATAGATAGAAGCGATGGAAAGGCCCCAATAGCTGTTTCTGGAAACAACGTCTATGTTGCATGGTGGGGAAATAGGTACCCGGAAACTATGAGGTGATGTTTAAGGCATCAAAGGACGGCGGTCAGACATTTGGCGACAAGATTAACCTAAGCAATTCTACCAATGGAACTTCTGTGGAAGCAGATATAGCAGTGTCAGGAAATAATGTATATGTTACTTTTGCAGATAACAAAACAGGTAGTGCTGATGCTTATATCATGACTTCAAACGATAATGGAAAAACATTCAATCCAGCTATAAAACTAACTGACAATTCCAACTCAACTTTAGCAAACCAAGTACCCCTGTCTCAGTTGTATTCATACGATGTGAAAACATCTCCTTATGAGCTTCAAGTGGCAGCTTCAGGTAGTAACGTATACGTAATAGCAACAGGAGGCGAAAAGAACAGTACATCTTATCAACCGGATGTCTTTATAAAAGTATCAAACGATAGCGGCCAAACTTTTGGTAAGGACATAAATTTGAGCTTATCAGAAGGAGTTGCTTCAGAGCGAATACAAATGGAATCTATTGATGATAAGGTATATGTTACCTGGTGGGATAAAAATATGAACGGTACAGATACACCTATAATGAGAATCAGCGACAACGGAGGACAGAGTTTTGGTGAAACACAGGTGATTTCGGCAAATTCTACAACTTCAACAACAGCAAATAATACAAATGCATCCTCATCATCATAATTCCTATTTTTTGTAAAGTGAAATCTACAAGGATATAATACAATTTGAGTCAAAGATTATTATTCTCGTTACTATTATTAGTTTTTTTCTCACTTTCGTTAATACTTTTTAATATTTCTGTCGACTCCTTGTCGTTGTCGAAATCAAACATAATTGATATTAATGCATACAATAATATGGGATCACCTAGAGATTATTTCACAACCATATCGAATATTAGTAATGATAGAACTATTAATAATAGCATCGTTGAGAAAGAGGGAGCAGAGCCTTCCCATGTTTATATCAACTCTACCTATGGAATAAAGATAAAGTATCCAGCAGGATGGATAGTAGAGGAAAGCGATGCGGCCACCATTTTTCACAATCAGAGTAAATCCCTTAATGTTGTAGCTGAAATATTAACCCCTATTCAAAGTAGTTACTATGATTCAAAAATAGGAGCATCGCATAACAGTATTAGACTGATTGTAGAAGATTATAATACATTTGGTAATTATGTAAACGAGAATATACAAAATTATATCAACAAAAATAACTCGAAAGAAAATAACAATAACAAGTCTTTAACTATTGCAAATAAAAGGATAGGAGCTGATAGGTTTGTATTGCCATAATTTTGACCTCCAAAGTTGGAATCAGAATGCTAGTTTAGCAGGCTATCCTGCTCATCAGATATTTTTAGACTATAGTTATGACAAATATAGCAAGGATGCGACTGAAATCTGGACCATAAAAAATGACAAAATCTATATCATAGAGTTTGTAGCTCAAGATATTTACTATAATCAATATTTACCCATTGTAAACAAGATACTCAATTCTTTCCAAATACTTGCTTAACCTAGCTTTGGTAATAATTAGCACCATTATTATATCAGTTGATATAAAATCATATGCCGAAATTATGACTAATATCGGAATCCATTATAAAGGACTGATATCGTCCTGAAGCCCACCGGGCCCGTTTGATTTTGGTTATAAGACTGATTTAACCTTCTTTGATTAGTATACTGTTTTTGCATTACAGTATACTGTTTTTGAAAGTCAGGTGAATAGTAAATATCACAAGCTATACAATAAAGTCCTGTTTTCCTAAATGATTCTTTTGAACCTACTCTAATGTAAGTTGAATTAAGACCCTTGTGACAAAATTGGCACTTCGTCAATAACTTTTCAACGAACGGGTGTTATTTGATCTTTATTCAGATGTATTGTGACCAAAATGACTTTGGAAATTCATTGCGAAGCAAATTCTACTGATGTAGTTGGTGATTTGGTCAATTGGTTTTGACCTCGTAAGAACTGAACTTCTGTTTTTGAGAGAATTGATATCTTCAGGGACACATATAGAGATGGCTAAAAGCGTTTATGTTTAATCACTGTTGGTGTTAAACTTCAGCATCTAATTTGACTAATTAATTTAAAGATGATTCTGAAATCGCAAGGATATAAGACTATTAGAATTTTAGGATCAATCTCATATAGTTCATTGAATAGTTAAGGGTATGGATAATATTAATAATGCCCAAAAAAAACACAAAAGGAATTTTGAGAACGTTCATGATGATATTTGCTATTACATTGGTCCTTTCTATAACAATGTCAAATGTATTTGCGGTACCCGCCGAACGTCCGGAGAGTTGTCTGTTTGA
>NZ_JBLNIG010000003.1:0-384293 GCF_047711275.1 Candidatus Nitrosocosmicus sp. FF01
ACTATCGTAAATGGACAAAGCATCATTACAACCAATGACTCTAATAGTAGTGGCAATATGAAACCCGACAACGCAACTGCCATAATGATTGACCTTAATGGAGTAAGACTGATAATCCAAGAGTCTCTACTGGTATTGTATACTAAAACAAATTCCACTGGTCATCTAGACTTATTTTGATAATATGATCGCAATTTGTAGAATTAAAAGCCTTCACCCAAGGGTCCTGACATTCGAATGTGACAATGGAGAGGTTCTGATATCTTGTTTGAATAGGCATGTAAATTGATTTCTCTAACTCCCCATCCATTTTATTGCTCTCTGATGCAAACAAAGATCAAATCAAAATAATGGATTTGGGCATTCTAAATTATGATTATTGATTAGTCTTTCGTATAATAGTAAATATATCTTTAATTACTCTACGCACACTAGCAAAGGATTAAGTAACTGATAGATTGAGTCCATCAAAGGTATAAAAAAATGAGATGCGAGAATCCAGTCATGAATCGAATCCTCGATGCTTATAAACCGATGTGGTCGATAAAACATGCCGTTTTCCCTTATGGGTTGGGACTTTGAGACTTTTATGCCTAAGGAAGGAACAGAAGAACGGGGAGTGGCCGATTCTCGACTTCACATGCTGCATAAAGATCTACTGCTAAACAAAGAATTTACAGGCCTTGTTGAATCAGCAAAGAACTTCGATGACGCTGCGGTAATGTAAACCGAAAGGGGCGTACTTAAGAGTCCTCGACAAGGAAATAACCAAACAGATCAAGATACCCAAAGAATTGACTGAGGCAGAATCATTAGTAAGAATAAGGGGAAACATGGCCTGGAGAGAAGCAAGGGCGAAATCTGATTTTAAGATGTTTGAACCCCATTTGCAGAAAATGATAGAAATAAAGAAAGAAATCGCAGCAAAATGGGGGTATGATAATCATCCTTACGATGCTCTTTTTAACGATGCGTTCGAAGAGCAGCTCACTGCGAGTGGTAATTCGGATAGGATATTTGGTGTATTGACACCTCGTATTCAAAAGCTTTTGAAAAAACTCGTGGATTCAAACAGTCCTTTTTGCAAAGATAATAATCTTGGGAGATTAAAGTATGATTTCAAAAAGGTGGATCAGCTTAATCATGATATCTTGGATCTTCTACAATACGACAAGAGACAATTTAGAATGGACTCTTACTCATCCTTTCACAGAGACCATGGGGCTCAACGACGTCAGAATAACTACTCGTTATGAAGGAATCGATTTCAAAAAGTCGATATTTCGTCCGTCAGTGAGGGAGGTAATACTATCTGTAATCTTCAATGTGATAGATGGTATCTGTTGCTCCAATTGAAGGTGGGTCTTCGCTTGAACTGCATGAATCTCAATCAAGGTTCTGGGAAAATGCTTTGGGTCAAGTTTCTCTAAAATTGATATCACCCTTAATTAGAAAGCAAGTGAATTTTGCTAGTCAAACTACAGATGATGAACTGCTTTTCAATAACCTCAAGGCGTATTCGAGTTGATGCTGATGAAGTAACCTACAATTTACATATAGCGATTCGATATGAAATAGAGAAGAAAATATTTGAGGGTAATCTTAATGTCTCTGAAATTCCTGAATTTTGGAACGATAGAATGGAACAGTTACTCGGTGTAAGACCTACAATGGATTCATTGGGGGTCCTTCAGGATACACATTGGAGCAGTGGTCTCTTTGGATATTTCCCAACTTATCTATTTAGGAAATTTGGTCTCAGCGATAATTGCTTCAAAGATGCGCAAAGACATGGAGAGCTACGAAGATGACATAGAGAAGGGCAACTTTGATCCGATCAGAAGGTGGTTACGACTAAAAATACACCAATACGGTTCCACATATGCTCCCAAAGTGCTTCTTCAAAATAGTCTGAATGAAGACTACGACCCGGATTACTTTATTGCCTATTTGGGAGCCAAATGTCTCATTCATAATCTTTCTCCTTTGGTCCAAAATGAATACAATTGTACTTCCAAAATCCTTTTGTATTGTCTGGAGTGAATGAAAAGATCCAATGAGTATTTATCTCAGCTGCTAGTCGTTTTAATCTTTATCGTTGTAACAGGTCTAATAGCTATTCAATTTGGTAACCCTAACTTTGTTGATAGAGCAATTGCTTTAGAATTATCTTTTATCACGCTATCTGTTTTGTTATGGAGGGGATACAGTAGCTTTGTGTACTATCCGATAGCCATACTTGTTATCATCGGCAATAGCCTTGCACCTCCTCATGTTAATTTAATGATGACATTTTTAAACCTCTAAATGCAATTGTTTTAATTGTTGGTGGATATCTATTGCAGATTGCTTTGATTTACACCACCTTGAGAGCCATTATTAATATAAGGTCAAACAGGATGACCACAACGACTTAAATGTAAAATATCTGTTTGCTATTCTTATTACCGTACATCGATTATGTTATTAGAATTTGTAATCACCAATGGAGTCTTCAAATATATATGAAAATATCAAATCATATTTGTTGCAATCTCCCTTATTTTCCATAATGTTTTTGTTATATATGTCCATATGCCTCTACCCCTTATCTCAATTAAAACAAAAGTTGTAAGCCGTCTGATCAAATGCGTGCTGTTCGCTACTTAAAATGGGTTAATTGCAAAATTGCTTCAGGTATCTCAATGACTGAAATCCATTGGAAGAATTGCCCCTTGTCCACTCTATCAATCAACTCTTCAATGGCTGTAATCCACCTGAACGAAGACAAAAATAAATGACCAAAGTTTTGATATGTTACCAACATCTCTAGGTATCTGGTAAAGATTGGCAAGATCAAAAACCAGGCATCAAGGATAAGCACTTGTTAAAGAAAATCCGTGTTATATATAATATCTAAAAGAATTTTTATATATTATTGTTCATTGCTGTCTATGTATATGCAAACCAAAATATTGCTTGTCTCTATTTTATTGATTTAGTATTAATGTGTTACTACTAGATGATAAAAATGTGTTCGGATCAGAACTGCAAAATAATGAAACAACAAGTCACATGCTGAACAATATGATTACTGATTCCCTGACCTTTGCAAACCGGTATATCAAGCATATTCGGGAACCTTCCTTGAAACTAAAAATTTAACATCGGATACACCAATGATTCACGAAGATCATGCTATAGAAAAGGCAGTAATGAAAAGCGTAGGTAATGTAACTAATGACATGACCTTCATAAATACTCACTTGCCAGAAGGCATTATTCAGAGTGCAGCCCATGGTACCATCACAGCAGAAGATGGGGAGAGTATCGATTGGATTTCTTCAAGATATTGGAATAATCAATGACCAGGGAGAATTATTTAATGGAATAGTCCAGTTTGAAATCACTAATAGTTCAAGTTTCTCATTTTTAAGTAATGCGACTGGTTTTGACAAACAGACTCCAGATATAAAAAGAACAATTTGGCTAATAGAGAAAATGAATTCAGAGGTCATGTGGTAATCGTACTTGCCTTAGACCTTGTAGCATGTTGAGGAAGGTGTAATAGTTTTGTTTTACTTTCAGACAAGGAATCGGAATAGTCGAAACAACTTACTTTTTGAAAAAATTGAGTTTAAGCCCTGGGTAATAAAGGTAAAATCCTTTTCAAATTTATTTAATGCCCTACCCATATTCGTGATTAAAAGACGTTGAATCAGAGATAAGAAGTAGAGAACGTATGACTTTAATTTTTTTAGATTTTCAATTTCGAAATCAAGTAGATTTATTTGAGTAGTGTTATTGCAACTTTTCAACCAACTTATTTGACAAGATATTTGATTCACTATCTTAAAATAGTAGGTTTGCCAGATTGATATGTCAAATTGATTATCAAGATTGGTTTACCTTGTTTTGTCCCCAAAATGAGACACATGTGCAATCTTTCGATCCTGATTTAACTAGTCAGTCGAGAGTATATTGGCCAGATTTCAGGCGATCACACCAGCAGCAATGTCCCTCAGCCGTTCTACTTCTTTGATATTTTGACAAGAAACCGCAAATATTGTTGGTAAATGTGATCGTTTTACAGAATAGTTGAATGACATATGAAATTATTATTCATGATGGAATTCACATTGAACAATCATTTTTGCAAGTTTGCCAAATGTGTTCAGAAATATAATAATAGCGATTTTATGAATTTTCCCAATTTAATAAGGATTACCACTCTTTTTACCTTGTTTACATAGTTGAGTTTTTCGATTGACAATAGACAAATACTAGGGACCAGACGGATGTTGTCCTTTAGAGATATAAATCAGTTTTAACAATTGTAATAATGTTTGTTGCCCTTGTTTTGGGCAGTAGTGTTGAAGTCTATTCGCTAGGCGATCACAAAGACCACGGCGTCTACACAACTCATTTGAGAATCTGTCCCGTTATAGCCTAAACGAGGCTGGTGTGTCAGCAAATAATTCATCGAAGGCATTTGCCCAACAAATTATGGTATCTTGTCATGATGTGTTTGCCAGCAAAGATCACTCTTGTCCCATGATGGCACTAGACCAAGCTCGATAATTCCACAGCAGACGGTTGAATTCAGTTTTAGCAACATTTTTGAATCTTGTTCGCCTTTTTGACGAAGCCAATTACTCTTGTCATCATGATGGTCACGCGCCTTGGAACGTGGCTATATGATTATGTAGGAAGTCCCAAAGAAGCACTCAAGTATGCAGCAGTACAGCTGTTGGGGGTTCGGTTTGTGGTGGTATCTTGCAAAGTTATTTTGAACAAGAACAATTTCTAACAATACCTTAGAAGAGGATCAAATTTCTATTGCGAATCTATGTCCCGTTGGTCAAGAAAACATCAGTTGGCTACACGAACGTGATTGTATTCATGGAGTGGGGCATGGATTGATAAAATTATATCGTTATGATACTGCAGCAGCTGTTGATCGTTGTAATGAGTTTGTTACCGTTCTGGGGCAGAGAGCGCATGCTGAAGGGGTGTATTTATGGAGAACATTGGTACCTTCTTTGAAACAGGAGAAGGTGACTTTGATTCAGATAATGCTTTTTCTCCTTGCGACACAACTGTTGAAAAATTTGCATCTCAGTGCTACTACTATTATCCGGCTTATTATATGGTGAAAAATGGTCTATCGCTGGGTTGCCAATCTTTCAGAAACATCTTCGAATTGTGATAGTGTGTGTCCTGCATAAATCTTCCAAATTCTGCTATCAAGGTGTAGGTAGGCTGTTAGAAACTGCTGCATACGCAGACGTCCTGAGATCTGGCAACAGCGGCTTGTTACATAGCAAGCCAAACCGTGTTATCGTAGCGATTGTTTGTTAGGCACGCTAAAGACAATTACTGAAGGGAGATGCACAAATGCAGCTGTTTGGCGTTCAACCTGTTGATAGTCACTCGAATTTGGACTTTAAGGCGCACGTGCTACGAAATTGTTGGATTGTGGATTAAGGCGTTTCTTAATGCTAGCGAAGAGGAAATGGAATCCGACTGTACAAAGGCACCTGATATTGACTTTGTTATCAACTTAGTCCAAACGCAAATCAGATAATTTCTACAGATGTTCCCATTTTTGAGCCAGCTTAATTACAAGAAAGAATTTGATCGATTGGTAGATGCAGATACCTACATATACTGCTCATGGCCCATTCTCAGTAGATGAGCGGTTTTTAATAATTTCTTGTCTTGCAATCATAAATCATAAAATGAAATTTCCGAAATCAAAGTGAATAAGTTTAAAAATCAATATGATTAATCATTTGAAATCATATGACCCAGATAACTCCTAAGGTATATTCAAATCGATGGAGTAATTCATTACCCTGATCCACGTGGAAAAGTTTTTTCTTACTTGTTTGTGGAGGATGCCAGGATAATTTGACTCTGATTGACCCAGTCTCTTCTTTCTCGATTGCCGATGCTTGAAGAATATATACTTGATATAGGATACGATATCAAAAATGTAAAACGTATAATTCTGACCCATGTACAGCGTTAGATCACGCACAAGCTGCTAATTCAAGTAAAAAAAACCTGGCGCCAAGATTTTTCTTCTCACTGGATCGAAGCAGGATATCTGAGCCACGACATTGTTGGATGGTGCAAGAAAAGGCCGTCGAAAAATTCGTGGCTGAGAGGATACAAAAACTGATAGGCAGTTTTTGAAAATTGAAAGGTAAACTCAAACTCTTGGTCTAAGCAATACATGACTTTCAAGATTTGATACTAAATTGAAGAGTTCAATTCAGATCTTTTAGAGCACCGCATGAATGTATCTATAGTAAGAAATATTACGATTCCAAATTCAAATTATTCTCTTATATTGTTACGCACCCATCTAGGGACACAACAAGAGAAATATTGATAGTCGAGTACCTCTATTTATAACAGATCTTAAAGAGTATACGAGATCAAGAGGAGCCTATGGATTGATCAAATTTCTAGGCATTGTATCTCCACTAGCTGCTCTCTGTTCCTGTGCTTTATTCTTCTATCTACTTTAGATGCCACATTAGAAATGTTCCATTGCCGTTTTTATCTACTTGATCCTTATAAATGGTCACCCAATTTCTAAAAAAAGAAAGCTCGCCTTTTGCTTCATCTTCGAAGATCCCTACTCCATTGCTATTAAAAGTGCCGTCTGGTTTGTAGTTGCCTATAGCTTGAAAACTAAATGACGCTGTACCATTGTCTTTTGTAGAAAACTTTGTATTTCCTTGAATGTAGGATGTGTCATTGTTTCTAAGGATTTCCGAATAATTTCCCTCTACAGCAATATCTATCGTACCGTTAAGAATTCCTTTGCCAGCAAAATCTGAATAAATACCATAATCTGTAGATTCCGGTTTTCCTCCTGATGACTGATAAATTTCTACAACAAATGGTTTTCCCAAATTCAAAGAATTAGTAAAGTTTGCGTCGTCAAAAGCTCGATATGTCAAGCGTAATTTGCAACTGCCATGGAAAACGAGATTACAAATCCAATAACGAGTATCAATAAGACATTATAGTCTTCTGCGTTGAAATTTCATATCTGACATCTTGATATTATTGGATTATTATATTTGTGTTATGTTTATAGCCATAAACTGGCAACAATAGCTAAGATTAGATACCATTAAGAATTGGTATTGTAATGAACGTATTGTTATACATCAATAGAGAATAAAAATATTTGCACATGTTTAATTAGATTCTCAAATTCCACCTTGGTTAATATGTTAAATAAATAAATGTCAACACCGATAAAATAATTGATGAAAATGGTTTAGAGTTATCCATTTTTTACTGCTTCGATAACACCAATCATTTTAGAATTAGGGTAATGAGTTTGAAGATATTTCCATCCCGATTGACTTAACAGGGTCTTGTATTCTGCTATTGTCCTTTCTCTACCGGTAGTAGCGCACATCATATGTATATCGAACAATTTCGAAAAGTGTGGCTGGCTAGGTTCTGGCACTATGTGTTCAACAATAAATATTCTGGCTTTGTCGGGTGCCAGCTTTATGAATATTTACAAGTATTTGAATGCACTCTTTATCGCTCCAATCATGTAGAATCATTTTCATCATGTAAAGATCTGCTGAAGGGACCTGATCAAACATATTGCCTTTGATATATTTACAACGATCCTGCAAACCCATTTTACTGGGCCAGGAGTTTTCTTGATTCCTTACGACTGGCTCCAATTCCAATATTGTTCCATTGAGATGATCATATTTTGAATGAAGGTGGCTTGAAAGATGTCCCTGGCCACCTCCAATTTCACAAAGGGAAGATATGTTAGTAAAGTCGTAATTGTTTAGTGCTTCTAATACCATGGTAGTATGCATCGCCGAATAACTGCTCATTGCATCGTTGAAAATTTTTGAATACTCTGAGTTCTTACTTGCATACTCAAAAAGAATCCATGCCATATTCCGAAGAAAAAGCATTCTGCTGTCCGTCCTTAATCATTCTAGGTAAATGTTTCCAAATTTGATAATGTTCTGGTCCCTCTTCTAAAAGTAAAACTCCTTGGAGGGTTTGAGGATGATCTTTTTTCAGTATTTCTCCCAATGATGTTATAGAGAATCTGCGACCATCATTTTCTTCTTTTGCATAGCCTAAAGTCGATATTGCTCTGAGAATACGATATGCCATAATCTCGTTGAGATTTAAATCCTGTGCAATTTGGTGTATATCTACGGGATTTGTTGTAAGGTAGTCGAATATGCCACTCTTGGCGCCTGTATAAAGTATTTGACTTTTCCATCTGCCAAAAATGAAACTTATAGTACCTGTCAAATTCAGACATAGGCCTAATGAATAAGGTCTTTTTATTATATGTTCACTTGAATTACGCTTTAATTTAGGTTATTGTTGTTACTTGAAAGAGTAGCGAAACTGATGATTATATGTATTTTTAAGTGAACTGTCAATTAAATGGCCCCCATAAACTGACTGATATTAAAATGCTTGATGACATTAAAACTTCAAATTCTAATACTGCATTTACATATATCGCTGACGAATTCAAAATTATTCACTTTGACATATCTTTCGGGAACACTTCCGCCAACGATATGGAGACCTGTTTTATTATCTATGTTAGCACAATCTCTGCAGTTAAGAAAACACCAAATAACTTATTCTTTGGCTCTCAAAAAGGGATTTGACAGATTGTTGAATTATGTCGTACATTAAACCGAAACATTGTTTTTTTGTTATAACTTTATGTTGTGCTATCTCTGATCTCAATAAATCCTGATGTCATATTTATCAAGCCCTTTTGTAAAATTAAAAATTTATCAGGACTTTGAACCAGAGAGACGATATGCAGCTTGGGAATGAAATTATTGTGCTCAATTACAGCATTTTTTCCTTGACTATATTCCAGATCACATGATGCCCTAATCCACCAACTTGTGGTGTTATCGACTTGCGCTCATCCTACTTAGATTATCTATGACAACTCTGGTAAAAGTTGAAATCCTTGCAAACGTCGATTCTTGAAGTTAATACATTTTATCTGTAAAATTAGACTGAATTCTTAATCCTAACATTTAATTAGTTACTGAGTATCGTTCCTTTGCCTCATGTAATATGGTGAATATATACGGTATAAGCAAGTTCCATATGAAGATCTTTACTGATGCTGTTTTTGGAGTTGCAATAACTATCTTGGCTGTTGAGCTTCAGGTTCCCCACCTAGACAGTAATTCACTTGTCAGCAGCGAGGAATTCGGGGAGATCGCAACTACCTTTATTTCTTATATAACGACATTCGTTATTATTGGAATATATTGGATTACCTATCATGCAGTCTTCAATCCCATCACACGCACAACTGATTTAATGATATGGATGAACTTGTCATTTCTAATGTTTATAGCGATAATTCCATTTTCAATCAGATTAATGAATGAGTACAACAATCAACATTCGTTCATATTTTACTCTATAATCCAGATAATGACCGGATTGATACTTTTCCTAATGTGGCAGCATGTCATAAGGAAGAATACATTAGTTAATAGTCAAAGAGAAAATTTGACACAACTGAATCCTGAAGTTATCCGACTGACATACTACCGGACAATTATCATACCCATTGCATATACGATTTCAATAGTATTTTCATTTATTAATCCCAATATTGTCTCAATATTTCCGCTAATCATTATCACCCCTGTATCGATTTTTCTGAGGTGGAAATACAAGGATCATAGTGATTTGCATGCGCACGAAGTGTGAGTGATAATACTATTGTCACTATCGTTCTGAATTAAGGTGATTAGAATAAATATACCTTGTCTTCATATTTTTTTAAATCCAATCCTGAGGCATGCGACCGAGTTAGCCTTAGTTTCATAATATCACTGACTCCATTTCATATCGGTAAGAAAGTGGGCTCCTACCATTGGAAAATGACTATAATCCTAGATATTTTATATTTGTGTGGTTGATATGTATGTTCCAAACTATGTAATAACGGAAAATTATAATTTTCAGATACTTGGTTTTATAAGACTTGTTTTCTAATATAATATATGATTTTGACTACTATGAGAATTGCAATTATGTTGAAGGAAAATGACAATTGAAAAGCACAGAAAAAAAACCTCTCTTGCTGTTGAATCAGGAAAGGGAAAATATGCTACTTCCACTGAAAATCGTAGACTTATGTGGGAACATATAATCTGGCCCCTGATCCTGCAAATTAACCGAAATTATTTTACCCCCCAGGAATATCACAAACGGAGGGATGAGGTATCTAAACAAAAGGGTATTCCAACTTCAAAAATGACTGGAGGCATGGTATCTCTCTTGGTCAAGGGTATTCTTTTACAAGACGGGAAATATTATTCGATTCATTACAAATTAATTCCTTATATGAGAAAAAGGGTTCGCTTGGATTACGAAACTGTTCTCAAGGAAATAAGATCAAAAAAATGAATCATCAATTTCTAAGAATATATCCCGTGCTAGTGATAGGCCGATATATATTATGATTCCACGCCCTCGGGATGCGAGTAGTATATTTCTTATAGACTTCGGGCTCAGCCCAATTGTTTTTAAAAATTCTTATAAAAGTGTTTACCGACCCTGCGTGGATGATAAATCTTTAATAGTTCAGATTTAATTTTAAAGATGGAAGTAAAACTATAGAATTTGCAAACAAGAAAAGACCCTTTTACATTGATTTTTGACTTTGATGTTCCTGTTATATTGATTACGTTGCTATTGATCTTGATATCGGGATCTTCTTCTTTATTGTTTCAGGGTTTTGCCATGTCACCTGCATTTGATGAATCTTTGATTTCTGATTTATATCTCGACAATCAAGGTGGTATTGATTGGATCCAAACTCCTGGTAACAAGACAGATCAACTAATGTCTGATTTCGCAGATATTTTGGCGGTAAATTATTTTAGCAATGGAGAAACTCTCAATACCACATTATGGTTGGAATCTAATGCAGAAAATGGTACCATATATGACCAACCTCTCAAGAGCATTAGATATGGTATGCTAATTGCAATTGTTACTCTACCCGAAAAAGCCGGGATTTAATGGGCCAACTATGATTATTATATTGAATCAGTCAATGGTACTTAAAGTGAATATCTTTACCAATTATCCTCGACTGGCGCCGGCGCACTTGTAGCTTCAAACATCAACTATACTAATTCCTTTGGTGGGCCTACACTTGGTCCTGGTTATGTTAGCCTACGTTTGGATCTTGATTTGATTCATTCTCCCAGTAATTATGGATTGTCATTTTATACTTCTGAATCGTCCAAATCAAATGAAGTGAGAGATTATACAAGTTGGATCGCGGCTCTCCCACCTGCAATAAATATTTTGACTGAACCAAAGAATATTGTTTTAAGACAAGGGGAGGAACAGTTAGTTTTTTCTGAATTTGAAACATCACTTTCAAACAATGTAACTAGTATAACATTTGATAATGGTTCGAACTACAGTTTTGAAGGTTTGAATGTATCGGTGAAAAGATTTCATCCTACTTTATTCAAGATACATGTTTCACCGCAATCGTCAGTAGGCGTATATGATATACCCCTTGTAGCTTCGATGTTGATACAAACTACATCATCAAAATTGCCTGTATTTAATGATACTGTTACAGGAAACACCAATCCAGAATTTCAAATTTCCAAAAAATATCCAACAATAGATTATATTACTACCAAGGCAAACTTAACAATAGAAGTATTACCTCCACTTACCTTAAGTGAAACTTTTATGGGATATTGGCATACTTGGGGTGACGCTGTAGCTCTTATCGTCGCAGGGGCAGTTGGTGCATTTGCCACTTTTGCTATGGATTTACTAAAAAAACAGAAGGGGATCATCTAATAAATGAATATATTTATTTTCCATTACTTTACTAACTAGTAATTTGTTTAGTGACAATAACATCTCTCTTCTGAAATAATTAAAGCCAACCTTTTTCAAATACCGTCGCGTCTAACTTGTGGTATTACTGGTGTATTGGTATGTTTGTAATTCTTTCATAGTAGATCTGGAATCTAGGGGTATCGATTTCTTCCTTTTGGTTTCACTAAATTTATTGCTTCTGTATTTACTTTTTTCAATTCATTTCTCAACGCGTGTTTTATTATCCATCGTGTATTGGTGTTTTGAGATCTAGACCATCTTTTCAATAATCTTATTCCAATATCATAATTATCCTTTAGTATGTCGTTAATGTTATTAGCAACTGATTTTTTCACAAATAATGATTCATCCTCTTTGAGATTCTCCAGTATGGGTAGAATGGGTCCTGGGTCTGAGACAAATTGTTCTAGTTTTTTTGCCCAAGGAAGTCTTGGTCGCAATCCTTCAGAAGATAACCTTCTTACATGTACGTTACTATCAAGGGACCACTGCAGCATCAATAATGTCATTTCCTTTGGATATTTTACTACAAAAGGGCGTACTGCATATTCGCCTGTACTGCGTTGGGTAATTTGATAGATTGCGTCGGTTGATAACTCAAAATCATTTATACCATGAGTTTCTACAAAAAAAGCGATTGGCATTATCCAATATCCTTCTTTAAACATCCCCGTTTCATGTGGATTGGGGGGCCCAAGTATACTAACCATAATTTTAACTACCTCTGCATACGGTAAAGGTAGATATTCATGCAGAGCTTCTGTTATTGCACTTATACGCCCTTTTAGTTCCAAATCATGAGTTTTCCTGTCTACAGTATCAATGAATTGTTGCCTCCGGAATGATGGATATGCTCTACAGATTTTGTCTGCGAGAAGTATTGCAAGATTCTTACCATAATAGTATTTTAGTTTAATAGAGTTATTGTTGTTATTTGTCAATCCTCAAGTCAAAATAAGTTACATATGATAAATAGTTTGACTCCTTAATTCGATCTCTGTTTTAAAATATTTTAGTTAGCTATTATTCAGATCTTGATAATTTTAGGGTCGTGATTCTAAACTACCGATAACTATGAAGACATTACCACTTCATACTTTGAATCTAGAACAACAATCTGTGAAAAGTTATGGTGGGAGGTCTGGTTTCTTTTTTCTATACTGCTTCAGGTTTATTGTACCGGTTCTAGAGACTTTTTAGCCACGTAATTTTTGGTTTGACGATTAAAAGTTGTGTGTTAGATTCTATGTTTTTTATATACATACATCGCAGCAAATATTATTTGACCAGAGGTCATATTCAATATTTTCTATTCATTTGCGATTGGTAGAGCCCATTATCATTATTCTGTTCTCATAAAAGTCTTTTCCACGATCCTTATATTTGTCAGCTCATTTGTAGAATAAACGTAGATAATGAATAATATTTCAACTGAAAATAATTCTCAATACGAACTAGCACCTGATTTGACAATCCATAGATTGGTCAATGGAATGTGGCAAGTAGCTGGCGGACATGGATATATAGATCATGTAGCAGCGATCGAGGATATGTTGAGATATCATGAATCTGGCTTTACCAGCTGGGATTTGGCAGACATATATGGACCTGCAGAGGATTTCATAGGTCATTTTAGACGGAGATTATCTGAGATAAAAGGAAGCGAAGAACTTCAAAGAGTTCAGGTTCTCACAAAATGGGTTCCTCATCCGGGTAAAATTACTGAGTCTATGGTTCGAGAAAATATTCAATGTTCGCTAAATAGAATGGGAGTAGAATCATTGGATGTTTTGCAGTTTCATTGGTGGGATTATAATAATCCTTATTATATAGATGCATTAAATTATCTATCCGACCTACGAGATGAAGGAAAGATTAAACATGTTGGTCTAACAAATTTTGATACCGAACGCCTACAAGTGATGGATGATGCGGGTCTACAAATCTTGTCTAATCAAATTCAATATTCTATTATAGATCGTAGGCCCGAGGCAAAAATGGTCCCATTTTGTGAGGATCATGATATTAAAATTCTTGCATATGGAACCCTTTGTGGGGGACTTTTAACAGAGAGATTTCTTGGAAGAGAACACGAGCCATCTATTTATGAGTTAGATACGCTTAGCTTGCGAAAATATAAAAAAATGATTGATAAGTGGGGCGATTGGACTTTGTTCCAGGAAATGTTGTCTACACTACATGAGATTGCGCAAAAACATCATGTAAGTATGGCCAATATAGCTACTAAATACGTCCTAGATAAGTCTGTTGTGGCTGGAGTCCTAATTGGTACAAGACTTGGTCTGTCTGATCATAGGAACAGTAATTCACAGGTATTTAAGTTCTCTTTGGAAAGAGAGGATATTGACACCATTGATATCGTATGTGAAAAGGGAAATGATTTGATGGAGGTTGTGGGAGATTGTGGCGATGAGTATAGATAGGATATTCATAATCCAAATTAAAGATAATAACCTCTAAAACATTCGGAGACCAATAATTTTAGTTTGTCATCTTTAGAGTATGACAATACTTAAATACTCTAGATACGATAATGTAGTTATGTGTATCAAGTGTGAATTATTGGCAATTCAACGCAAAAAACTGCAATCTCATAAATCGAAGGCGATGGATCTTAAGAGTTCTGGTCAACTAGTTAAACAGTAAATTTAGTAAAATAAACAGAAGTTAATAATATATCGAAGTATGCGATCTATTCGGCGATGTTCGGTAATATGGCTATGACCATATCCAAGCTCATAAAAGCCTCGTCTACTGGAAGGACATTCATGCAAGTTGAGACTCGCTTAAAGATTTTTTATACAATTTACTAAAAAAAATTCACAACCTATTTAGCATGTATATTTTGAAAGGGTTGGTATTTATTGAGATAAACCCAGTCGCTCAAATTAATTAAATGATGCAATTTTGATCGGGTGGAATTAAACATAATACTTTGAAGATGTATTAATCAGTTATTGCAAAATCCTACAACAAAAAGCGAGCTCCAATTATCAGTACTTGATTTGGTAATGGTAAATACTAATGGCTCCCCGGCTCAATCTATGCGAAATAGTTTGGATCTGGCACAGCATGTTGAAAAATGGGGATATGGGCGGTATTGGTTAACTGAACATCATAATATTATGAGTGTTGCAAGTACCGCAACCTCAATCCTCATCGGTTTTATTGCAGGCGGTACTACCAAAATTAGGGTAGGTTCTGGAGGGATTATGCTTCCAAATCACAGCCCATTGATTATAGCAGAGCAATTTGGAACCCTCGAAAGTCTGTACCCGGGTAGAATTGATCTGGGTCTAGGTCGTGCTCCAGGCACCGATCGATCTACAGCTTTGGCATTGAGACGCGGCAAATTAGAAGAAACTGAAGATGACTTTCCAAATAGCGTAAAGGAATTAATACGTTATTTTGGTTCAGAGGAGGTCAATAAAACGGTTCGAGCTAATCCGGGAGAGGGATTGGATATACCAATCTGGTTATTAGGTTCTAGCATGTTTAGTGCTCAGCTGGCAGGTGATTGGGGATTGCCTTTTGCATTTGCGAGTCATTTTGCTCCTGCTTATTTGGAGTCAGCTGTCAATATTTATCGCGAGAGATTTCAACCTTCGGCTAACCTGAAACAGCCATATGTCATGGCTGCTGTAAATGTATGTGCTGCTTATACAGATAAGGAGGCTAATCGTTTATTTACCTCTGTACAACAAATGGCATTGGGAATGATTAGAAGAAATCATTCTTTGTTACAGCCACCTGTAGACGATATGGACAAAATTTGGAACCCTCTTGAAAAGTATACCGTGAATGAAAGGCTCAAATATTCTTTCGTTGGAGAACCTAATACACTCAAGAGAGGTTTGGTATCTTTTTTGAACGGTATTCATGTTAATGAGTTAATGGTCGTTTCACATATATATGAACATGAGGCACGGTTATGCTCTTTTGAAATACTATCTACATTGTGATACCATAGGATAAAACTGCCTTAAGCGTACCAGTTATCACTGTTTTATAACACCATCCCTTGATGCTCACTTGAGTTATACTAATTAAGATTGTTTGATTTACAGAATTGAATGTCATTTCTCCTGTCATCTAAATATATTACTTTCTTGCAGACATCAATGACAAATTGCAACCCGAGATCAATGTTTTCAAAAATGCAGAGTTCAAACATAAGTGAAAATTAGAATATTAATTCCTCTCAATGCTATCTCGTGTGGTAGAGTACATAGGCAGAACTACAAACAGCTATTCAAAGACATTTTAATTCGTTTAAGTGCAAGACTCAAAAATTGTGAATTACTGCCTTGAAAACCTTCTGCGGATAACAACGGATGGAACGGCAAATGGAGGAACATACTTGATTGAAATCAGTATTTGATGATGCTTTCCAAAAATTTTGTTAGATTTCAGAGGATATAGTGCAGAGAAAAAAGAATTACTAATAATTGGTAGTATAGTTCTAGTATTTGGATCGTATATTGGAAAATCAAGACAAGATTCAAGTTTTGAGACACCTTTTTGTCGGGTTTATGAAATTGAGAGAGACAAGATGCTACAGCTTAGACAGTTTACAGATACTGTGGGGTAATCAACGATGCTATTCGAATATGATATAACACCTAAGAGGATCCAATAAGTATTTTTACTCAAAATTTGTTTCTAGTACACTACTTTCCGTTTTGTAAGATAGAATTTTTTTGTTGATTAACTTGAACATCTGTAAATTGTGAATCTCGATATCAAATTGAAACGATGACTACAAATAGTAATAATTCTACAGAAGCCTATTTACTTGTAAAACACAGAAAAATCAAAGTCATAAATTCATGTCTATCTATGGATGGGATTTTACAGGTATGTAATGTGAAATCACTTTGCTTGAAAACTTTAGCTATATTTAGAGCACTTGCGAGAGGAATACCTATAAAAACCGAAAAAGGTTTACTTCTCAATAATCATAATCGTAATAATCGAATATTGAAAAGGATCTATATGTCTTTTGTGTGATAACGTTAAAACATTCTGTTAATATAGTAGTTCCACGTATAGTATCTATTCAAACACATATGAATGTGAAATTACAAAATTTTATAGAATTTCTTCACCAGAACAAGATGATTACCATACACGATTTATTGAGAGACGACGAAATCGGTCTTGTAAATCGATTAAAACTACAAAAGTATGTGTACTTGGCACAAACTTCGTTGAAAAACAACTTTGGATACGAATATAACATATATAATAATGGTCCCTATTCGCCAGAACTAGCTAACTATTATTATGAAAAGATGGACCTTCAGGCAACATCTCTTGACTTAAATAAGACCGAGTGGACCTTTGATAATGATTTTTCCCAAAGGTTTTTGGAGTTATTCAAAGACAAGGATGTCAATTGGTTGGAGGTCGCGACTACTCTGATAGATAGTACAAATTACTGCGAAAACGAGCAGGAATCACTCGATAAAGTCTACGCTATTAAATCGAAATATAGCAGTAGCTTCATAGATAGTACTTTAGATGAATTAAAAGAAAAAAGCCTGGTTCATTACGAATCTGGATCTGGTATAAAATTAAACGGCCTATTCTCTGTCTTCTAATAATATATAATAAGTGTTACTCTGATAATGGTAGTAGTTGTGACTCGTTTATTATATATTTGTTAATCATATATTTTCTAATTTCCGTTTATGATTGATTGGCCTTGATTATTAAGAGTAGTCTCAATGTTATTATCTTATTAATTGATTGTCTTAATTCGTTGGAAGATAGGATTTACCATTTTCTATAATTTAGTTAATATTCCTTCCTATTGACTGTGCTGTTGAATAGGCACAACTTTCCAACCACAAATATCTAAATTGTTTTTATTTTATCTTCAAATGAGATAATTACGTCTTTTTGACTTTACTTCATATGAGGTCGATTTGTCTATTAAGAGAAATGACAGCTAGGAGTAATGGATTTTTTTGAAAATGATGCTCTCAATTTTAAGTTTAGACTTAATATGGCTAAATTAATTATTTGATGAGACATTGCTTCAACTTTAGTTACATGATTAATGTTTTGACCACATCTATGAAACAAATGTGCAAAGATGGTTTATCTATATATAGTTTGTTTCACAAATGTATTTGCTCATTATCCAGTCCGCGAGTATAGAAATGGAGTAAAAATATCCTTCTCGATAACTCTTCAGTTACTCCATTTCTAATCGTTAAACTATTCAATTATTATCAAATCGATAAATTATCGGAACTATGTGATTTTTAAATAGTATGTTATAAATTTGCACGTATTAGGAGAATGTCAAAAGAAAAAATTAACAAACCTGACAAGGTTGTTCCAGATTACCAAATAGAGAGACAAAAAAATATTGATGAAGGTGGGCCGCAGGAATATGGCGACAGAAACCAGAGGAAGACTAAGGGCGATAACATTTTGATCGATTGGAGCAATAAGAAAATTCTATAGTATTTAATCCGAGAAGATTTCAATTTGAAGTTAATAAATTAATCCATTTGATTCTTTGATTTATTCATTTTCTACAACTCGATATTTATCGATTGATTGGTTAAGACATGGAGAATTAACTCTGACCGTCTCTGGCATGAATGATAATCATATTTCAAATCTTTGGAGATTTGCCTTTACTGGTGGAGGAATGCATAAAACGAAATTTCCTATTTGGACAGAAAGATCAATACAAGCCATTAAATTCAATCTCTGGCTTTCTATAATTAGTCCTGTAATTCTTTCTAATATTTTATTATTTCTTTGCCAAATTTTCATTTGTATTTGCTATGGTCGATGCAGTGCCCAAATTGCTTTATAATAACCTCCTGGGTTTACATTAATACAGTCTTGAAGTTGAGTTTTATTTTAAAAATCTTTACAGTATTTATCAAGTACTTCTAAATCTTTACTTTGAGATACCCCACCCACTTTAACGATACCTAGTCATTTATGAAATTTAAATAGCTTTCGGAAATTAACATACGATTCTCAGATCTGATGTTAATAAATTTTAATGTATATATCTTTGATTAAAAAGTCTTGAATACGTACGACAATAAGCATCGAAAGAAAGAATTTGTTAAGCAGAAAGAATACGAGTGCAATCGGTGTGGAATGACGTTCGGCAATAGTCTGGGTGACATGGAGCTACACAAATTACTAATCCATCTTCAAAACGGCGATCCTAATATAAATTAGGCGTATCTGCTAAGAATGTTCTTGTAAATATAAAAAGATTTTTCCTTTGATTATGTTGGCATAAACCAACTATTTGGGAACACAATGGAGTAAACGTGGGTAAATACTATTTATATGAAAAGTACACTTTGTAGTTGACGGAATTATACCTGCTCAGTAATTCTATCTTCTCTAACAGAATTAGAGAATACGTTACTAAAAAAGCAATCCATGAGATCAATACTGTGGCAGAATTATCTCATGGGTATAATGAGTCAATTTGCGCCTTTAAGCAGGAGAACAAGAAAAACAATCAAAACTGCTTCGCTAAGGCATCTCAATCTTAGCTCAGATTGAGAATAATAAGTAAGCATAGTGATGCTTTGGCTGTAAAATTAATGGATCAACTAACACTGGTGGGTTGATCTATTTTTGTTGTGAAACTTGTATCTGGAAATTCGGAAAACTCTGACGTGCAGTTTGTAATCACTATTTGTATCCTGTTGAAATTTAAATCAATGGTATTCGCCAGAAAATATGAACCTCCAATTTATCTTTAATTACATTAAAGGATGTTGTCTTTTTTATAGAGAAATATGTGATTTGATATAAAGCATTTTGTTTTCAAGGCATCAAGATCAAGATTTTTATGCAATATCTCAAAGGATGCTGAGTATTATTCAAAAAATTAGCCTTTGATGGTGAAAACTTTCAAAATGATAATTTTCTATGTATTATTAGCATAAAAATTTAGCAGAAAAATATACTCGTACTAAACCAAGTATTATATACCAGTAAATAAAATATAACACTGCATGAACAAGTTGAATCTTTTCGTAGTTTTGACCATCGTTGCAGCAGCATCAATGTTTGGTGCAATGGTTACCCCAGCTCTAGCACAAGATAACATGACCATGGAAATGGACAATGCTACTATGCCAATGGGCGACATGGGTAACATGACAATGACAATGGACAATTCTACCGGCATGACTGGTAATACAACCCAATAAGTGAAATAGAAATATTTTATTTTATTTTATTTTTTTTGATTCAAAGTTTGTGATCATTTCAGTCCGTATAGATATAAGTATCATCTTGACATATAATTGACTACTTTGTAAGAAGGCGAGGATCTAAAGGATTTATTAATACTATTAACAAAGATGAAATACATCATTGAGATCGCAGAGTTAAATGACATTTTTTTAAATTTAAATTGGTAAATTAAAGAGTCTTATTCTATCTCTAAGAGAACAGTTTACTCGATACCAATAAAAATATTTATTGTTCAGTTTGTTGAAAAAATATTTCGTAAGATGGATCCATGTTAGTGTTTATGTCTTTGATGAAATAATGTTGGTATTAGTCTACATAGAGTTATTGGAAAAAAATGCAAATTATAGGGAATTGGTTCAACCCCAAATATTTCTCTCATTAGAATAATTTTTAAGAACGGTTTTTGATTATATTTAATTGAGTATTGTCTTTTACAATTCACTTCAAATCCATTTGTTATGGTCTCTGTATGGTCTCTATCCTTTAACTCAAGTTGAATAACCTTAAGTTAGGGCAGTATAATTTGATTGTCATAGAACTAACTTTCATTTGGATTCAACAAACATGTTATTGGACAAAAAGATAATAAGCTAGTTAAGAACTTCGGGGAAGGGTAAGACAATAGATTAGACAAATAGAACCCTATCTACTTAAGATGATACAATAATCTCTCTCTCTATTAAAAATTCTTAAACCCTTTTTGATAAGGGTTCTAATAATTTCATTTCAGTTCTAGACTGTTACTAAGTAAGATTGATGACCAGGATAAGGTCGTCACTAAAAATGTATTTTCAAGAAAGTTCTGATGAAAATGGTAGGTAATTCCTATTACGGAAATAACTTAAGTTAATTGCCCGCATAATATTATGCTAATATGAGAATCTGCAGGCATTACCGATAGCCAAAAAAGATCTTGAGATGGCATAACAGATCTCAATATTAAGACCAAATACTTACAAGAATTGTAAATTGTATGATCAAATCAGATCTTCGGTCTTTGGTTATATTTTGAATTTTGACAATTTATTTTGGACTAATCCATTTCCCACAAAAAGAATGGGAGTATAGTATCCTAACGTGTAAACTCCACTGTCATACTTTGGAAAACAGTTATTGAATGAGAACAATCTCTTGTATTAGTCTGGCTCCTACCTATCGAAAGCCGTTATAAGATAAAAACAATTATTTGTGTTTTCTCTGTATTTTTTTTCAATAAATTGAAGACATCTAATGTCAACTTGAAGAGATACCAAATTGACAAAGTGATTATATAGTAGATTATTGTCAATAAATGGATGATAACCAAAAATATTACAGGCTTATTTTTAGCCATGGGCTTAGTACTAGGAAGTGCATTTGCATTGTCTTCAATAAACGACCTTTCCATGGTGTTTGCAAATCATGAGTTTGCAGCCAATCTGACGGGCCAAGAAGAAGTTCCTCCGGTTGACACTCAAGCAACAGCAGAGGTTATTTTTGTGCCAATCGCACCTGCTAACGAAACTATTGATTATTTCTTGAACGCTACTAATCTTTTGGGCGTAACACAAGGACACATACACAGTGGTGAAAAAGGAGTAAACGGTCCAGTTGTAGTTACCTTATTTAATTATAATAATACTCAGGATGGAGTTTCAGAAAATGGTACAATTAGTTCAAGCAATTTGGAAGGACCATTGCAAGGTAAAGCAGTTGCTGATTTGATATCTGCAATGAAAAATAGTACTACTTATGTAAACTTCCATACCGAACAAAATCCAGAGGGCGAAATCAGAGGCCAATTAAATAGTACTGAATAACGGAAATATATTCCAATATTTTTTTTCGATGATGCTATTTTATACTTGTAAGCGTAAAAAAATCAATTAGTCTGTCTTAAATATCTGCAGACTTGCACCCTGTTTAAACTGTTCTCATACCTGCTATTAACATAGCACAGTTTGGTTGGGTTAATAAAATCTTTGCCCAAGATAATAACAATAGAATTGATAGGATATTTAATACTGGAAACTTATTGTCTGGAATTGAAAGTATTCACGAAGATATGGATAGCATATTTGAAGTATTTTGCAATAATGAAAACCAAGGCCCTCGATAACATGTAAGAGGATATCAAATAGAAGAAAGAAGAAAAGTTAGAGAATTTGGCCCAATAGCGTATGGCTATTCTATGACTATTGTCCCAGATGGAAAACATCACGTAATAGAATTTGGAAATGTCAAATTGTTGGGAAATTGATTCGAAGAAAAACAATGTCTATTCAAAAACAAGTAGACAAGATATCACCTTTGTCTCTTATATGGAACCTTTAGTAGCCGCAATTTCCATATAACAAAAAGTAAAAGTCGTAGTTGAAATGCTGGAATTTAGAAAGATGATATTAAGGTAAATGCAGCAAATGTTCAAGTTGAGATAGATGCTTCTTATGACTCTAGAAAATATCGCAAGAGTATAGAACTTCTAAAAGTAGATGATATTGAATCTGCAAAGTCTATTTACAACAATGGCGTATTGGAAATCACTTAACAAGAAAAAGGAATATGCCTTGCCAAGAGATAAGGAAATAAAGATGGATTGAGGTTTTATTTATTCTGATTTCTGATTATCCTTTTTTGGATTTGACTAATATTTAATTTGGAACGTATAAATAATTAGATATCATGCCTGCTTCTAGAGTATTCACTCTTCTCGGATTTATCAAATCCTCTGATAAAATACTCTAGTTATAGAATCGTAAGTATTCTTTAATATTTCTATATATCTTTTGTTATCATATTTAGTGTAATTTTTCCTAATTAATTCTATTGGAATAGCCCTGTCTAAAAAATTCTTGTTATAAAAATCAGTAATAATATACTTTATTTGTTCTCCTGCATGTAAGTGCTTTCCTCTATCTGCCAATCTTTTTAATACGCAATTTTCTAATGTTTTTCTATTTGCATATTCATTACTGTTTTTCGAAATTCTCTTTGTAAATATTAAATCGGTATGGTTAACTTCTCTTGAGAGTAACAGGTTTCTATATTTATCATAGATTTCTTCTAATTGTGGTAATATAACGATTATTTCATTAATATTTCTACAATTGGACATGACATTTACTAACTCTTGTTGAAAGTTTATAAAAAGCGGAGGAGTATCATGTCTTCTTATCTCAATTCCTCGCATTTTAATGGTTCCATCATGAAATACTCCAAAATATCTGTTTAGGGCAGGTAATGTGGGGTTAGGTTTAGAATAATCGAATACAATCCACTTGTATACTCCCTCAAATGAAATTGAAAAGTTTGTTAGTTTTTCTATATCTAATTTTAGTTTGTTTAGCCTTATCTTTGAATTCGTTACTTTCTTCATGTCCTTTGAGCCAGAAGTTCTAGGTTTAGTTGTTGCTCTTTCTTTAATCCAAATTGAGTCTACAATGCCGTGAATTATTTCAAATCCATGTCTTTCTGCAATTTTCGATGTAGTCAATAATAAATCTCTGGCAAATGCACACACCGCTATATGTGCATCTATTCGTCCAAACTTTGAATTACTAAACCCTAAATATCCAAAAGAAGTAACCAGAATCCACTTCAACGCTGTTTGCCTGCTGTCATATCGATCTCTTACTTTCATTTGATTGTTTGATTGATTATTGTTTGTGTTATTGTAGTTCTTTTTTCTATATTTGTATTCTAACCGTCTGTCTAACACGGTTTTTAATGACTGTGGAACTATTCCTGCTCTTTTTTTACATATATAATAAAGATGTTTTAATTCTGGAACCTGATTTTCTGATTCTGATTTACAACAGTCGCAATTGATAGTGTCAGAAGATACATTCTTTTTTAACATGATATTTGGATATAACGAAACAAAATCAAATTCTGCCACATTATCATATGCTCCTGGCTTTGATTTAAAAATAGATCCGCCTTTGTCAGCTTTCAATAAATCAGAGAACGATTTGAAAACTTCTGATGTCGTGGGCTTCCATGGAATTAAAACATCACTTTTTTGAGCATTGTAAAAATATAGACTACTAAGACATTTACCTATTGTAGATCTTGATGCTATTTGCATAGGTATTCTACATACTCTGCATAACTCTGCCAATCCGTCTAGGCCATTATCTTTGTATATGAATGAGTTATTGATATCAATATGAATTCTGCCATATAAGAAGAAGGGCTTAGGTTTAAAGTACACTTTGCCATATGCGATATAGGATATTGAAGAATTGGAATTATTCATAGTAACAGAATGTAGAAATAACTTATTCTTTTTTAAAATATATTCAATATTAGTTTCTCTATTTAGATTTACTAGTAATTGATTTTCGACTTTGTTTGCTTTTGCTCTAAATAGTAAATGTGGAAATAGAAATTGATCTCCTCCTGTGGTCAGAATTATATCAGGATCAATCTTGTTAATCTCGTATGCAAATTCTAATAATGTTTCCAACTCGTTTTCTTCACGTATAGAAAATTTTTCCTCAACTATGGTAGTGTTATTAAAAACTAGAATTTTTATCTTTAGAATCTCATCTCTAAAATCACTCGCTATTGATTTTTTTTCTGAAATCAGTTCAAATGATAAAAACTTAAGATCTGGTATAACGTATTCAAATGAATCAATGTCGTCATTTTTGTCATTAATTATTCGATATCTTTCAGATCCCTCAAAATTCGCTAGGTTTCTTTCTATATTATATAGTCCGAGTGGATATAGTTCCTTTTCGTATAGAAATGCCTGTTCAGGTGATATATCCACATTATATAATCGATAGTGTCCAAATTGAGTAGAAAGTTTTTCAATCCTTCTTGCCAAATTCAATATACTTAGTGAATCTGCCAGAGTCAGCTTTAACACCTCATTCTTATATTTACCATTTTTGGTAATAGAGGAAGGATATTCAAATTTGACTTCAAATTCATAACCTTTGATCAATGAAAGAATTCTATTGTCCTCTAATAGCGCTAACAGATCTTTTTTTAAATCCGAGGCAACATATATCGAAGGCGACCAAGGATATTCTAATCTTTTTACATCTCCTTCTTTTTGTTTAATCCATAATATCATTCGATCTTTTATGTGATAGATATCAAATAGCCATCCATTTGTAATAGACTTCATTATATTCACCGTGAATTAATTGACTTGGAGGTTGAAAAGACACAGTTTTATACAATAGTAATTTAATTTATATTTCATGTTCCGATCGAGTGACTCTTGATCAAGCCTTCTCTCACCTACTTTTAGCATATTGATGGATGTTATAACATGTTTATAACCCTTACTCTGTGTATACATAGTTTACGCTATGTTTTATCTTTGATTACCTATTGACAAAACTAACAACTTATCTCCATATGAATATCAATGATACAATTTCACTTTAACCAGGTTAGAAAAGGTCATCTTAAATATTGGAGTAGGTTTTAACAAATGATGTCAAATCAATTAAGAAATTTGAATAATGAAACTAGTACTATATCGTTTCTATTATTAGTCGGATTGGGGATGGGGTTTTTATCTTTTAATTTTTTGAGTATGAACCTCATCGAAGTAAAAGCTCAGGCCACAGTTCTTGACCAGACCAATCAAACTTATTTAGCTTCTCTCAATAATACATTATATGTTTCTGGTACTGCGACAGATAAAGTAGATACAGACTTGGTAACAATCTCAATGGGTGTACAATCTACAAATATCTCGGCCACCGATGCTTTAGTTTCGAACTCAAAAATCGCAAACAAGATCGTCTCAAGTTTGAAAGCCAGTGGAGTTGAGGAAAATGAGATCAGCACTTCTCAGTATACGATTCAACCTAACTACAATTATTCAGAATCGGGCAATATTATAAATACAACGGGTTTTACTGTGTCAAATATACTGACAATTCAGAGTTCAAACTTTAACAACATCTCTCTATGGATCGATTCTGCAGTATCTGCAGGGGCTAATACTATTAATGGCGTAGATTTTAGAGTATCTGACAAATCTTTAGAAAATGTTAGAAATACACTAATCGAACAAGCGATTGTTAATGCTAAGCAAAAAGCAGATATCGCTTCAGGTGCAGTAGGGGCTACACTGGTAGGCGTCAAATCTATATCTGTTATTACAGAGGGCTTCAATCCCATACCATTTAACGAGCCAATTATGCAGAGATCCTTTGGTTCAGAATCTTTCTCTACTCCAATTATACCAGGAGAACAGGAGGTTTCGATCAGCGTTCAAGTTACATATCTGTTTAGATAAATGTTAAGGTATTTTCTTTTTTTAAATACAGGTTATTAAATAATCCTCGTAGATCGCATGTTATCTCATATTTCCAAGGACAGATGTCTATTATACCACCAAGAAAATCTTGCAAGATTCGACTCAAACTAGATATTTTTGGCACCTAGTGCTTGAATTTTTGTCTTACATACATATTAACAGGAATTATGATGAGCCAAAAATACTGGGCTACATTCAGGTTAACATATGATACTGCTATAGCAAATGAAAACGCGACTGGAATTATGCCGAGCTGAATTAACATTCCTTTCTTAAAATATGGGTGTATCTTATTACCAACTGCGTCAATCTGTATTGCATACCACCATATTAGTAATAACAAAGCGCTCGTTATTACTACTACAGTATAGTAAATTAGATATGATATTTGATAATTGTCAAATGAAATAACTAAAGAGGTTGATATTGATAGGATAGTTATTAGTAGTAGAAAAACCAGATTTAGGTAAACAATTGAAATGTATGATTTTCTTACGTGATTGAATACTTGGTGATAAGAAACCCAAAAGAGGGCTATAATAAAGAAACTTAGAATATAGCTTTCTAGCTGAGGTATCATATCATATAGTCTTTCGGTCAATCCTTGCTCAGATAGATTCAAATCAAGATCCGGGATGTCAACTGTCAAAGCCATCAGTGTTAACGCAAAAGCAAATACTGCATCACTAAATGTGATGATGTGTTCTAACTTTATTTTAGGAGTAAATGCCTTGGCCGACAAATCAAACAATTCTGTTTTAAGATTCGATTTAATTAATTTTGTTAATTAGGCTCCATATGGATCAAATTTTCTTTCTATCTCTAAAAAAATAATATAGGGTATGAAAATTTGTATGACTCAATAATAGCTCGATACAGAGTGGGAAATTCCACATGCAAAATCAATTTATGATTTTATTTAATTTGACCAGCAGAAGAATTAGTGTAAATTTTTTAGACATTTAGTTGTCAATGTATAGTACAACAACAATATAGATATGATAGGTAGAGGGGTATCAACTACACGAGTTTTTGGACCATATGAATCTGATCACATTAAAAAAGGCCCTGTTAACTTAAGTGTTTGAATTAGGGTAAATTTGAATTGTCATTGAACCAAACTACTCACTTTCGACAAGTTTGTTTGGAGTTTATGCACGATTTGAGACATAATGTTCTGATATTATTCATCCTAATCCATATGAAATATTGGAAAACATTTGAAAAATCACGTTAAGTTAACAGGGCCTTAAAAAAGTATATCTAGGTTTAAATTTTTTAAGAATTTGTTGTATTTTTTGACAGTACCTGATCAAACGAAGCGATTAGAACAAAAACAACAATGGATGAAAAGTTTTTTGAAATATGGCAAAAACAGGAATCAATAATTTGGATATACAAAGTTGCTCTTATGGATGAAACCAAACTCGATCATATGAATAATTCAATAAAATTAGGTTTAGCTGCTTGCTTGTTCTCCTAGCAGTTACTTTTTGTTTAATGCGATTGCTCTTTTATGCTTTCAATATTATTGGGAGGACTAGGGAGCTGAGAAACTAGTCTCCAACATTTCTTCTTCCATTATGCTCTCTCTTTCTATTGCTGATGCATTCTGCAAATCAAGCTCTCCATAACCTTTTGCAAGTTTTTCATTTACATGAACCACTGCAGAATTGATATTCTCATAGTCGGTACCTGCTCTTTCTGGAAGAGCATTGGCCTGTTCCTGAGTTGTTATGACGCTACCTGGGGGTACAAATTTGTCATCTGCAACTTCTACTCCTCCTGTTATAGTGCTTGCAACTCCAACTGCTACATTATTTCCCAGTTTTGCATCAAATACTAGGCTTTCCATACCAACAAACGTATTATTTCCTACATATGCAGGTCCATGTATTAATACACCATGTGCTAAGCTTGCATTTTCACCTACAAAAACAGAATATCCGTTCTCAAATCCACTATCATTTCCTAATAGTCTTTCTCCATTACTAGAAAAACGCCTTTCATCTATATTTATGCCGTTAAATGTCGTTTCTAAGCCGTGTAATACAACACCGTCCTGTAAGTTAGAAAATGCCCCAACATGGATGGGTGTCCCCTCATCACCTCTGCAAACAGCTGTTGGTGCCACAAAAACCTTTTCACCTATGTAGCAATTTCCAATAACTATTGCAAAAGGATGTATGAATGCAGACTCTTTCATAAATGGGAAAGAAACATTTGAATTAAAATCGGTTACAACATTTTGATGAATGTTTGGCCACTCGGGATTAACCTGTTGACCTGATTGTGACATATTCTGTTGTGCATAACTAGAAGGCACTATTGTCACTAGAATAATTATGCTGGTTATAGTAAACAGATATTTCTGAAATTTATAGTTATTACTAATCATAACATCTCCTTCGGTATATAGATAAATATACCGATGTCAATGAACTTTGATCAATTGTCAATTCCTTATCAAACAAATGGACATCATTATACCTAGCCCCTCGGAATCAACCACATTAAAACACAAGATCATTTTATCTTTAATTCCGACAGCTTGATAAATATTCTAATGGATATGAACATTAAATTTCTATGAAGGTATCTGCTTATGCTGCAAAAGCGTCCAAATCATTGCTTACTTCATACTCTTTTGAGAGGTGTGAGCCTTTGAACCATGACGGGGTGATTGACATTCATTATTGTGGAATTTGTCCTTCTGATATTCATCAAGTCAGGGATGAATGGGGTGGAAATTCTAAATTTCCTATCGTTTTTGGACATGAGATAATCGGTAAAGTATTCAAAATAGGCCCAAAAGTCACTCGATTCAAGAAATATGATAGCGTAGGTATGGGTTGCATGGTGGATTCGTGCAGATACTGTGATGAGTTTGCCAAAGGCTTGGAACAGTACCGTACTGGTGGTGGTCCCCCTCACTTATTATCACGAACAGGTTATTCAAGGCATCAAGACACCGACACAGGGTGGGTATTCAAACAGGATGATAGTCAATGAATATTTTGTACTTCGTAATCCACAAAATATTCCCCTTAACAAGGCGGCGCCATTGCTTTGTGCGGGAATTACTCTATATCGTCCATTAATTCATTGGAAAGCGAGTGCAGGGAAAAAAGTAGCAATTATTGGTCTTGGAGGTCTTGGCCACCTGGGTGTAAAAATGGCTCATGCTTTTGAGGCATAGGTTACAGTACTGAGCCATACTCTCAAAAAACAACAGGATTGCAAGAAAATGGAGGCTGATAGATTCATTGCAACATCAGATCCTAGTGAACTGGGCTCTCTTGAGGGCTATTTTGATCATTCGGAATCTTCAAATTCGGATTTGAATCAATATCTGAGATTACTGGGTTTAGATGGGACGACGGGGTTGGTTTGCATTCCTGAATTTGATGATAAAATTGGTACAACTAACCTTATTAATTCACGTCGTATTTTAGCCGGTTCGACTATCGGTGAGGTTGCCGAAACCCTGGAGATGTTAGATTTCTGCTCAAAAAATGAAATTGCATCTGAGATTGAATTAATCAAAATTGATTATGTAAACCAAGCATACTAACGGGTATTAAAAAGTGAAGTCCGATGTCGTTTTGTAATTGATATTTTTAATTCTTTTAAATACAATCAAGTAGGATAACGCTGCAGTTTAATGGGGGCTTTGATGGGTTCTAGCTAGGAGCAGTGTCATGATCATTTCAGATATAGTTTACTATTCTTTTACCTTTGGAGGTACCAGATAGTAGGTAATGGTTGGAGAACAATCAGAAAATAAATTTAAAACTTATAATTGTCTTGTCCATGTTGACTTATGGGAAGAAAAAAATTCATAACAAGGTGATCCTTTCATTAGACAGAAGCGTCTGTTATCGTCTAGAACGAATCAAACCCGCCCATATCCATTCCGCCAAAGTCAGCTTCACTATAACCCCCAGAATCTGCACCCCCTGCATCGTCTGACGCTGAGCCTGAATCTTCAGATGCCGAATTAGAAGACTCGCTCGCTTGAGATTCAGCTTGAGTAGTTTCTGCGGGAGTCATTGGCATACCCATGAATGACATCATAGATGTGAACATTACCATATTTATTAATCCAGAAAATAACATCATAGGCATCCAGGCTCTATTATCGTCCATATAACTTTGTAACTGACGCTTGTTACCTGTTTCATACAATTGTTGAAGATACTTTGATTTACTTGCTAATTCTTGCTTTTTTGAATCCAATACCTTAAATCCTGTATCAGTTGTATAAACTTCTATTTTCTTACCTCCAAAAAACCCTTTTTTCTCATTCATAAAAATCAATTTTTGTGATTTTAAATCATTAACTATTAGTTCTACTTCGTCCTTAGATAACTTCGTAATTTTTGCTATATCGCCTATTTTTTTTATACCTCTTGAGATAGCATCCAAAACCATGAAATGATTTGGACTTTGACCTTGAGCACCGTCGGAAGACATATCATTTTATTAATATGAAAATATTTAAATCTTAGTTTACTGGAGAGGCTATATTATTCAAAAATTCAAATATTTTATTTTGTCGATATAGATCGATCTCCATACAGTCTTAAATTTACTAAGCTTGTCATCCCTAACATCTAATAGATCTAAAAACTGTAATAGTCAAATGTAGGGGTTTATAATATTCTGGTCTTGTAAATGAGTAATTATGACTGACCAAAATTAGCATTTGCGCCATAATACCATTCTTTTAGTCTTAGTAATTGTTTTATTGGTACAGGTCCAAGTAATCAGATGAGGGCCGTTCTTTTGGCAGGCGGACTGGGAACTAGAGAAAAACCATTTACCGATTATTGTCCAAAAGCTATGATTCCAATAGAAGGAAGACCACTCGTGGATCATATCACCAGGTATATTTGTAAATTTTCATTTATTTCTGAAATCTTAATTGTGTGTGAGTTTGATTCGTTTGGAAATCAGATTATTAATTATTTTGAAGGTAAGGAGAAAATAATTGGTAAAAAAATTCGATTTGTAGAAGATAAGAAGAACGGCACAGGAGGAGCGCTATTTCAATGCAGGGAACTCTTGAAGGATGAGCCCTTCTTTTTGGTCTGGTATGCAGATAACCTCTGTGCACTACATTTGAATGACATGTATAAGAAATTCAAATTATTAGAGGATAAGAAACAAGAAAAACTTCCTATAGCAATGGTTGTAACCAGATCCAAGCGTCACGAAGAAACAGGTAGAGTGTTAGTAAATGACCACTGTCAAGAGAATGTTTACGTCATAGAGTCTTTTGTGGAGAAACCCATAATAAATTTGGAAAATCCAGAAGCGGTAGGAATCTATTTGTTTACTCAACGAATTCTTGATGAATTGATGTATTGTGCCGAGATGCATTCTTCTCAATCCTTTGATTTATCATCTGATATCTTGTCACATGTGAAATATGATGAACAAAATAAATTGTACGCTTATGATATTGAATATACAAAAAAAGAATGGGTTGATATTGAATCTCCAACTTTTGTAAATAGAAACAAGGTTAGTATGAAAACCATTGTTAATCAAATGATAAATTGGAGGATATTTGATTGATTTTTAACTCCACAACTTTACCCAATTAATCGACTGGAAATTGACCGTTTATAGCCACAATCCCTTTTTCGGGTTGACTCATTTTTACAAGACATTTTATTGCATGATAATTATGCAAAAGCAAATTACAATAACACTATTAGGTTTTGTATTTGCAGCCAACATCATCACCTTTGCCTTTCCATTGCTTTTTGCAACGTTTTATAATTTAGACAGATTCGTTATACGCTTCTGCCCAGTTAGATACTACAAATAATTCTCAGGACTATAGTAGCGCTGAAAAAGTGAGTATTACAAAATCTGGTGACAAGATAGTGCATCGAGACAGTGTCTCTTATGAAGAATTTAAAGATGTAACTTCAGAGACTGGAGACGCTCCACATGCTGCTGCCATCCTGACATACAACCCGGATGGTTCAATTTATTCCGAAATAATAACATCAACTGCAGCTAACCCGTGAAATTAGACACTAGCCACCTACTCCATAATGATAATTCAATCTATTTACAGATTGATACTGCGGAGTCTAGTGAGTTTTATGCAGTTTTCATAACAATACTAGCGAATGTGGAACCCCTGGGGTCAAAAGCGTTCCTTCAGTGATTATACCTGATCATGGAACTGTTCCATCCAGTTTCTCAACTTCCATCAACTTTGGAAGGTGATTCATTGTGGCTTCGATCACCTAATGGAGAACCATTTATTACAGTATACGAAGTAGTTGCAGATGTTGTTCAACCTAAAGGAGTATTCGATGTGACTGACACTTCACTATCGAAGCCTAACTCTACGAGTTCTGATGAGTAGATCCACCAACAATTCTTTACAGAATTGAGGTCTACATATTCTTATTTTATAGTAACAAACTAAATAGTCAGTTAATGATATGTGGAACGATCTTTATCTCAAAAATCCCAAAATGT
The DNA here is from genome assembly GCF_047711275.1 of Candidatus Nitrosocosmicus sp. FF01. NCBI lineage: Archaea > Thermoproteati > Nitrososphaerota > Nitrososphaeria > Nitrososphaerales > Nitrososphaeraceae > Candidatus Nitrosocosmicus > Candidatus Nitrosocosmicus sp. FF01. Next base: position 32,975 of record NZ_JBLNIG010000003.1, read on the forward strand.
CTTGCAACCAATACTATATTGGATTGAAACCCCTATTTTATAGGGTATTTAAAGTATAATAAATAAAAAATAGACATATAATGACACATGTAGCAAAGATTATTGAAATTGTAGGAACTTCTTCAAAAAGTTGGGAGGATGCGGCACAGGTGGCGCTTGCTGAGGCTACGAAGACGGTGCATGGCATAACGGGGATTGAACTAGTAGATATGACCGCAAAGGTAGATTCTGGTACGGGAAAAATATCCGACTACCATTCGACCATAAAAATAGCATTTGGTGTGGAACATTCCTGACCTCTATACTTTACTTTTTTATTTTTTTAGATCCTAGATACTGATCGTTGTTGCTCTTGTCTCCCATGATCAAGGAACTTATTCTTACTATGAAAGCGATTCCGAACAAAATATAGCCGAGATTATAAAACAAATCGGACAAGTAGATGTCATCTTCGGCTAGCAACTTAAAGAGATCATTAAATCCAAAAATTACGTCTGCTACAAAGAAAACTACTCCTGCAGCTGAGATGAAAAGCCAGAAATTATGTCCCTTATTTATTGAAATAGTTCTACCCCTAAAATAAAACATCATCGAACCCAAAAATATAAACAGATCAACTATTGGATAAACGAACAAAAGTGTCAGGTCGATTACACTACCACTGAAGGAATAAATTTCATAAACAAAAATTGCTATATACATTACATAAAATACAATAAGCGCGAATGTGATTGTAGCACTCATGATATATGCAAGTTCAATCTTGTATATTCTATTCATGAACCATAAGAAGGAAACAAAAAAGATATAACCAAAGATATAAAGGATGTCAGCAACTGATGGATAAGCATCTATTTGGAGGTAACCGTTTAAATATCCATAAAGGATTTCGGCACCAAACCAGCACGTTAATGTTAAGAGAAAAAATAATTCACTTTTATTGATATTGCCAATTGAACTGGTATATTTTAATAGAAATATTAAAACTAGTCCGACGATAACACCCGAAGACAAAACATTCGAAATATTATATCGATCGAATGTTCCAGAAAAATACAAGCCAAACGCGATGGCTTCAAAAACTATAAAAAATATTAATATTGACTTTACAGATAAATTGCGAATCAAGCCTGAATTGATTATGTTAGTCAAGACTCGCAATTTTACTGATTTGTAGCTAATGGTATCATAAATATATTATTTTATACAAAAGGACTTGTGGACGACTTGGGTTTTTTGACTATTAGAATATCGATAGAATAATTCAAAAAAATTTTGCTGATTCAACTAAACTCAAAATGAATCAGTATTTGTATTGCATTTTCATTTCAGTTTGACTGATTACTTCATAGCACTAAATTGTAACGATTGGTGCTTTAATTACGATCATCAAAGATTACTTGTTGTAGAAAAAATCTTTTTGTGGCCATATTCCTATTGACCTTGCCAATATTTATCATAAATATGGGTAGGTAAGTTAGTAAGAATTCAAATGCAATTAATTATCGAAGCGACAACCGTTCTTGATATGACCAATCTCTTTTTTCTGGCCTAATTTTCTTTACTTGAGAGGGCTCATCCCACCATCCCATCAATCCTTTACATCTACTGCATCTAAGTTGTGTTCTTGATTTACTAATTTTGAAAAACTCGATTGTCTTTGGCATACCCAAGCCCAGCCGGTTACAATCACAGTTCTTTATCCAGTGCAATCTTATATTTTGCAAGCAAAATTATATTATATGGATTCTGCAAATTAGGATGATAATTTTGAAATTGTCGAAACCATACGAACAATTAGTTAGAAGACTATATTAAGAGAAATTATTTATCGACAGGTTGAAAATCAACTATTCATTTCGCCTACTCCTTGATTTTGAGTATTATATTGGGCATTAATACTACAAGGTGAGTTTACACCCTATTTTGCCATTGTCACCAAGTTTGCAACATACTGCACATTATTACTTTACATCGAGAGTAATTTAGTCCATTTAATTCTTTAAATTTGAGAATTCACAATCAAAGAACTCTAGAGTATCAATATCTATAATACAGAATTCTACCAGATTAATTTTTGTTCTTGCTGTTTCTAGTCTTGTTAAAAAATCAAATGCCTCTCTAACTAATATTTTTACACATAGTTCTTTAGGGAAACCAAAAATCCTTGTGTTAATTGCTGGAATTGAGACACTTTTAAAACCTGCTTTGGTACATAGTTCAAGACAACTGCAAACTGCTTTTAAGTTTTTCATCTTCGTTTCCTTAGCCCATTCGAGGTCCTACAGTATGAATTATTCCTTTACAAGGTAAAAGTCCACTACCCGTTATTACTGATGTTCCAACTGGAACAAATCCTGTTTTTTCACTTTCCTCTTGAATGGTGATCCCTCCTCTTAATACAATTGCTCCTGCGACTCCTCCTCCATGCTTTAGATTCGAATTTGCCGGGTTCACTATAGCATCAACGTTTATTGAAGTAATATTACTAACGACTAGTCTCAGCGTTATACCGTCAGTTATGACTACTTCATTAATAATTCTCAAGATAATCCTTTTGGACTATTTGGATGATTATTTAATAAAGTTGTCGTATTATAAAGTTCTTTAAATGATTTTACACAGAATTTGAAGTATGTTAAAGTCTATGTTTGTATTTCTTACCTATAATACTACCACATCACTCTATCATAGTTGATTAAAAACTTGTTTTCATATATCTACATGTCTCCTCAACTTGTTGTATTCTAACAAGACTTAATCAACAAATTTTTACTTCAATTTAAATGCATTTCCAAAATTTTTGCATTTATGATGATTTTTCAAATCTTCATTATGGAACGCGAGAAAGTGAGCATGTCTATTTCTTTAATAACTTAAACGCATGATTTCCTGATCCCGTTATTAAATAGTAATTTATCCAGATCATTGCAAGTGGTTCCAACAATCTACTCTGCTCAATTCCACCTAAATCTATTGTTTCCCAACCAAATGGATTTGTAAGCGTCTCGATTACAGTCTTTTTTGCATCTTCTGAATTTCCACAAATAAACATAGTGGGCGGTCCAGAAGGAAAATCTGGCTTTATCATGTGAGGGTTTCCTACTATATTAAACGCTTTTACCACTTTAGAGTCAGATAAAATTGATTGAATCGTTTCTCCTGCTGACTTATCAAAGCCAATTGATAATTGGGGTAAATTTTCTTTCGTGAAGTCAAGCGGATTTGTTGTATCAACGACTATCTTGTCTTTAAAATTAGTCGGAATTGCAAGGTCTATAGCATTTTCTGTTCCACTCCATAAAGTAGCAATAATGAGTAGATCTCCAAAAGCCGAGGCTTCTGCAAACGTTCCTACAAATGCCTTATTCTTACTGTTTGAGTCTTTCAGCCATTCTTGAATCTCTTTTTTCTCAGGATTTCTCGTTCCAATCATTACATGATGACCAAGATCAATACATCCTTTGCCGAGCCTACGCCCTACCTCTCCTGACCCCAATATTCCAATTTTCATATGATATAAATAAGATTATTTATCAAAACTTAAATCCTTTTGTCTGTCGAACCTTAGAATTACGAGGTCTACAAAGCATGCCATTAAATTAATTCTACTGCTGATCAAAATACATTTTTTGCAATAGGATACAACACCAGAGTTTTTACAGCTGTACTTCTGGCCGGTATGGTTGAAAATTGTGGCCTTATCAAACTAGACAAATTTTCCCTCTGGTTTAGTTGTGTGTAAAGACTGGATATCAAACCCTTCAATTTTGCACAAACTGTTTTCATCCTTATCAAAAAATTCAAGGATAATTTTTATGTGGTGTACTTGAAAAGTGCGATTATTTCTTACAGATGCGTTTAGAACTAACAAACCTTCTGGTGATTTTGAAATCACTAAATCTTCCATAGGCATCTAACTTTTTCAATCCCTTGTGAGCTGATGTAGACGTAGGGAAATTAGTACTACTATAGGGGACTTTTGTAGTATCATTGAGATTAGATCGTATTCTTATAGCATATCTGGAATCAAAAAAAGCCTCAGAGAAACCGGCTACGAGTAACAGAGAAGGAAGAATACCAATCTGTTATGACATTAGTATCCTATTTATTTGACGATCTAACAGATTAACCCTTTTTGATCTTTAATCATCCACCAATCTTGCTATATAACACCAGAAAATAGTTTAGATACTAAGCCTACCAATTTCAATACAAATGAGTATTGATTTCCATGATTATTGCGTTAATGCAACTGATATGCGTACCATTCCAATAAACCTTCATACAACTTGAACATCTATATGCAGCATCAATTCGTCCAAAAACATTATGAGGTATCTCATTAATCACGCGAATTTTGTTTATTGTCTTCAGCAATCCATTACATATAGGACACCTCGTATAGGAATTAGGTAACAAGTCTATATGTCTAATTTTACAACATCTTAGTAATTCTATTAAAATTCCCACTTCGTCATTTCTTAATGGTAACACAACTAGGATTTTAGACCTTTTTAATCTTTGATAGAGATTCTTATCCTTGGTAACTAAAATTCTATTTTGAAGTAACGCTTGTTCTACTAATAACTCATCACTGATGCCTGTTTTATACATGGTATCAAATCCAAACAATCTTAGTTTCTTTGCTATTTTCCCTAACATGGCATCCACATAAAAATTTGGATTATTGCTGGCTCGAGGGGTCATGCTGATAAATCAAAAAAATTACGTGAACTTAAGATTCTCCAAGCTCATTTATGAATTTATTTTGGCTAGCTGTTGTAATGTATTTATTGGACTTTTGAGGATATCCATCCAAGAATCTACAAAAAATTCTGGAGAGCATTCAAAAAACTAACCTGTGTTTTATATCTCTTATTCGCAATCTTGCATATAGTATCATTATTTTTGGAAACTAGTGTATTACCACAAGAATCACACCTTGATGTATCCTTACCATTCATATTGCTTAAGGTACAACAAAATATTAAAGAATAAACGAAAGTGTGCATGGAGTTTTAAAAGTTTAATCCTGATGAATCTAAAAACGAGGTATCACAGCTTCTGTCTGAAAATGCGACAATTCTTTCTATCTATTTGACCAACTATGCGGATTTATTATCCTTCAAATAGTTTAAAAATATAAAAATAATTGCACTCGCTCACAAAGTTCGAGGGACGCTGCGTGGGTGCTCCAATATTGTCTGCTTATCAGAGCACAATACATGCTTCAGAAGGATTATGCGAATCATTGTATCATGAATTGCAACCTTTTGGAATAAAGGTAGTAGTTATCGAACCAAGTTTCATTCAGACAAATATAATGAATTCAAGTATTTTCGCAAAAGGTATATCCAATCCTGAATTTCAATATTATCAAGCGACCCAATCGATTGAGAAGTATTTTAGGTCAATAGTTCACAATGATTCAAATGCCACCCCCGCATCACAAGTTGCCAATGCCCCCATAGGAGCTGTCACGGCATATGTACTCAATCTTTGCTATCTTGTTGGTAATGATGCTAAGACGATCCTTGAGGTAAAAAATAAATGATAGGTATTTTATTACTTTCATCAAAAACCCGCTCTTGACAAACTAGCAATGATGCTAAGAAACCAAACAAATTCGAGGCTAGAGTCTTTAGAATTGAACGTAATTCCATAAACCTATTTAGCTACTAACGTTTCATTTATGATTTATAAATAATAACTTGCCAAATAGGAAACATGCTTTCAAATCTTGGAAACTCAAAAAAAGGTGATAATAATGATCTGATAATCAAACCATCTGAATTGAAGAAAAAAATGGACGATGGGGATGACTTTCTAATTCTAGATGTAAGGACTAAACAAGAACATGACATGTGGACCATATCATATGACAAGTATCAAGATTCAACTCTGATACCTGTTGATACCTTGATGTCAGCTGAATCGCTAAAGAAACTACCGAAGGACAAGGAAATCATCGCGTATTGCGCACACGGGCAGCGCTCGTCCTTTGCTGCAAGTGCACTCTCTTCTTTGGGTTTTAAAGTTCGTACGGTCGAGGGGGGAATTGCTGAATGGAGTAACGTATACGACATAGCTGACGTTGAAATTGAAAAATCAATTCCTCTAAGAATTTGGCAAATAAGACGTATTTCAAAAGGATGCATGAGTTATATCATCGCATCCATTACAGAAAAAGCAGCTGTTGTAATAGATCCTACATGTGGTATTGATAGCGTCATTGATGACTTGATATCTTCATATCAGCTTACAATTTCTAATGTTATTGATACTCATATGCATGCAGATCATCTGTCCGGCGCTACAAAAATCGCATCAAAGTACAATGCTCAATTGAGCATTAGTTCGATAGAAAACTACATTATAGAAGGTATATCTCCAGAATCCCATTCTAAAATCAAGAGAATTGCTGATGGCGATAGAATAAAAATAGGAGATGAGTTTTATTTAGAGGCTATTCACACTCCTGGACACACTGAAGGTAGTATGAGCTTTACTCTTGACATCAATCATGCTGCAGTGAAAGACAATCAAAAGCTAGGAGCTGAGAGCAATGTTTCTGATCATCCTTTATTGTTATTCACAGGAGACACTTTATTTGTCAATGGTGTTGGCAGACCTGATCTGCACAACAATGCTGAACAGTACACAGCCCATCTCTATCAAACATATCAACTTAAAATATTTAGTATGCCTGATAATACCATAGTATTACCAACACATTATAGTGAAATCTTTTCACATAACAAACTCATATTCAACAGCTTGAAATCAATTAAACAAAAATTAGGAGATATTACTCAATCAGAGAACAGTTTTTCGGAATATGTCTCATCAAATATTCCTCCACAACCAATGAATTATGATAAGATTGTAAAAATAAATAGGAATCTCATTTCTTGTGAAACTGTGTTGTTTAGGGATTTAGAAGCTGGACCAAATTCATGTGGGATTAGGACATGATAGGTACCTTAAATTAATACCTCTTTGTTATGAAGGAATTACAACTATTTATCTTTCCAATAAATAGAGAAATTTCGCGCAATAATATATAGCGGCCCATTCCAAGCAACACAATCAGACAAATGAGTGATTTTAGATTCCCTTTAATTTCTTATAGAATATCTATGTTATTGTTGTGAATAATCAATAGTGAATTAAATTTGTCTTGTAATCGACTACAGTGTCTTAGTAAAGGTTATTGTATTGCCAGAAATGAATGTTTTGATTTCTTAACAAGACCTTATTTCGTTATAGAAGCCAATTAGGTTACTAATTATTAATATATTTTTTCTTAATTCTGATTAAACCAACACCTCAATGAAAGTAGAGGCTACAACTACAAGACAAAAATAAAGACCTAGTTTTTTAATAAAATTCCTTCGATGGTATGAATAGTCTAGAATCATAGAACTAAGAAGAAATTATCATATTATCTTCCTCGCAAACTGCAGCTTGAATTGTAAGTTTTAAATTCAAGAGTACCAATGTGATCACAAATGTAATACCAAACACTATTTTGAGTCCATTTGTGTTAACTGGTTGTGTTTATAAATAATTAATGTCTGACATTAATACGACTATTTTAGACCAGTCTTTGGAGTTTTATTATCATTACTCTATTGTACTTGGGTGATCTCAGTATTGACAATTCACAAATAAGCGGTTTATACTTTCTTGACAACAAATATTCTAAAAGAGCTATGATATCTCTCCCGTGGATATCATCTCCAATAATTATTACAGTTTGCGGTTTGTTTAGCTCAATAAAACGATATATTCCATCTAAATCTAACATATTTATGCCAAATTCGCCATGGTGATTTTCGGAATAAATCAAAAATTCTTTGATGCTTTCCGAAACTTTTACAGCTTCAGTTGCGAAAATACATGGTTTGTTTGACATGGTATAATCTTGATATCAAATTACAATCTATGGGGTCATTATATTAGTTTGTCTATAAATATAGCAAATAGTCAATATCATCTTGTTTTTAACAATTTTAGACCAAATTTAATCCAATTCGATGGATAGGAACGAAGAATTAGTACTTTTAGACCATCATATTATATTCATATCATGTTGATATCGCACAAATGTAAAATCCATTGCCTCGTAGGAATCTAAAATATATCTAATTTTTTATATCGACTTCCATATTTCATTACGAATGTAATTAACAGTTTATTAAGTATGTTATCCAAAAATCTACATTAGTCGGTAAACTTATGTCAATTGAATACTTGTGTTACATAGCCTCAATGAGTCAGATCAATAGAAGAGGAAAAAGGGGTGATATAGAATGGAATTTGGGTAATAAAACTGCAAGAACTCAAGAGAATCTCCGACAATCATTGAATCATAACGAACATGGGTATAACAAAGGTCGGACCAGTTTACCAATAAATAAAAAGTCAATTTTAGTTGCTGAATCAAACTCAGAAATCCTTTCGATGTTAAAACTATTCCTAAACTCTCTCGGTTACGATTACGACGTGGTTAAAAATGGCGATAGGGTGCTCCAATATTTCAATGGTAACAAGTCAAGTAAGAAGAAAAAATATGACGTCATCTTATTAGATACCCATCTAGACAATATGCCCGGACTAATTGTTGCAAATGAGATCCGTAAAATAGATTTAGACCAACGCATAATGATAATGAGTACAACTCCAAGAGAACAACTTTCGTACGAACTTCTCAAAAGTGCAAAAGTAAATGAAGCTGATGTATTTACTAAACCATTTAGACTCTCAGAACTACTATGCTCTATAGAGCGATAAACCTCGATATAATATACTAAAATTGGTAATTTTTCAGGTTAAATTTGACCAGCACTAAAATTTTATAAACAAGTATTAGAACGAAATCTAAGAGGGTGATATGGATGAGTCTACCTGATATTCAAAAAGCAGGTGAACTTGCTGATCAAGTTTCGGCCAAAATTAAGAAATCCGGCGGAAGTTTGGTTCCTGTATATTACAAGCTGGAAGAAATTCTGATTGATTATAGGAGACAAGGAATTGATGTTGATCTAGTTATGCCGGCACTCTTTGATGTAGATTTAGAACATAATACAACAAATCCTGACGGGAGGTCCATATGGTTTGCGTATGCTGAAGTACTACACGATGATCTCTGCGGGCCAACAGGTAGCATGCATAAACTAATGGAGTCCGATGATGTCGTTACTGGTGCATCAGTGGTTCAATTGATAATGGATAAGTTAAAACTACCTGAAAGCTCTGCTTTATTGGTTGCACCCATAGCTGCAAGTGTGTTGGGGCTTGGAATTGGTGCTTTTTGTAAGCATCATGGTGAAGATAAAAGCAGTTCCTGAATATTAAACCATAATAAAGTAACAAAAAAAGAAAGTTGGACATCTTACTCATATATGTTACATGTTGGGTATTAGTAACGATAAGTACTGGTTTGTTTAAGCGTATGTGGTCTTAATACAACCATTCGATTTCCTTGTACTATCTTATTTCCTTTTTTTTTGAATAGGCGGAACAAATATTCTTTTGCTATCAAACAAGATAGTAAAAAATTAATACCTGAGGTTCGCATATTTAGTAACAGTAATAATCTCCCCTGCCAACTTTAACTTCTGAATATATTTGTCTACCGGAGTAACCTCTGTAAAGTATATGACTGTTTGCAAAATGTTTCTATTCTTAACACCGATAGAAATACTTTATATTTCTTTTTTCCTCTTGGATTTCATATATCCTGTAATTCTATGTTATTATGTACCATATTCATAACTTTTTCATATCCTACTCAAAACCCTTGGACTAAAAATCTTGCGCGCTACTGAAATTATGAACTGGGATTTCAAAAGGATTTAGCACAGATGTGGTTAAATCCGTATCTTAAATTCACTTGAGGATTATACGATCGTTATATACTTGTTTGTAATCTCATCTAGTGGTAATAGCTTTTTGATGTGTTGTGACCCGCTGGAAGACAGAGCTTACAAAGGTTCAATTAATTTGTTGTCAAATCAAATGCTCAATTCTTCTCGGTCATGGTTAGATATCAACACTGACATTCCCTTAAATTCAAAAATCTAACAAATCCCTTTGGATATTATGTTAATTTTTAGACTTGCTTAATTATGTAGTCATGTTTATTTTGATTTCTTTTATTTCTAAAATTTCTGGGTTGAGAGTTTCTTTCGAGAATTCACCAAGAAAATATGTTTTATTTCATTATAAGAAATTAGTATGAAGGTAACATAGAAATATTAATAATACCACATTTGTGGTATGTACTGTCTTGTGGCTGTCAGATTGTAAGAATAGTTCTGTAATTTTGCCAATCGTGGTAATTACCTCAATCATTTTGGGAGTAGTTTCACATAATTATTTTACATAAACCGTCAATGAAGTCCAAGAGCTTGCATTAAGTGATTTAGAAACAAATTCTGAGATTGAAGTTTATAGTATATCAAATAAGCTAAGTAATTCTATTTTCTTCATTAACTCTAATCTTGAGAGAATTGTAAATTCGCCTTCCATACTTAATTGGAATATTACTGGTATCGAAAGACTTTTGGCTCTGTCTCAAAATACTACGGATCAGCTAACAGATGGATATTATCTTCTAGATAGAAATGGAACTTTAGTTACCTTTACTGGAAAAGATCAGGGATAGAATTCGCGATATGAGGGAATCAATTTGAGTCACAGAGATTATTTTCAAATTCCTAAAAGAGATGGTGAATTATTCATAAATACCGTGATAGATTCGAATGATAGCGTTCCAAGAGTTTTCATTTCCTTACCGATTACCAAGAATAATCAAACAGTTACTCCCACCCATATAAGCGATCTTGATGTTGCTAATCCCACCAGATTTGAAGGTGTGATTGTAGCTTCCGTTGCAGCCAAAACGCTTGGGAATTTTCTCGAATCTCAAATGCATCCCAAATTTAATGGTGATATTGGTTTTATAGACCGAAACGGTACTATAATTTACTCATCAGATCAATCATTCATTGGTGTTGATTTCTTCGGTAATGATTTTCAATCGTATATGAAATCGATTTTAAAGGATAGAGAAGAAGGATTCAATGATATAATCAACAGAGCCATGAAGTCGGAGAATGGTGTGCAAGAATTCAAGTTTGAAAATTCAACAACTACTATTGCATATCAGGCTGTTAACGTTCCAAACAGGGATGAATCCAGTACCAGAATAGGGACGTTATTCATAACCGTTCCTCATATATTATCAGTAGAGGTTATAAGTCTAATTGATACTCTAATATTGGTCAATTTCTCTATAATCTTAGTGATTGCATCAATATCATTGATCGTAGCAATTATGTTATTACATTGGAACAAGATCTTAAAAGAAAATGTAAGTCAAAAAACCACTCAATTATCCGAATCAGTTGGAAAACTTGAACAAGCAAATGAAGACTTAAAAACGCACGATAAACTTCAAAGAGAATTCATCAATATCGCGGCACATGAACTTAGAACTCCTACACAAGCGATCTCGGGAAACCTAGATCTAATCGAGATAATGCATATACCATCTATTATGCAGAATACCGGGCACAATGAGAATGAGCTTAGAAAGGAATTTCAGGAGATACTGGAAGATAAAGAAAAACTCGCGGATTTTATAAGGGGATTACAATCAACATACCGAAATTCTCAAAGGCTTGAAAAACTTGTAAATGATATTCTAGATACGTCACGAATAGAAAGCAATCAGTTGGAAATTCACAAGGAAAGATTCAACTTAAACGAAAAAATACAAAATGTCATAAAGGATATTACCAAGAAGTACAATGATCTGGATACACAAAACAGGCCTGGAGATCAGGTTAAGATTGTTTATCAACAAGAAATCGATCCTATTCCAGTATACGCCGACAAGATTAGAATATTTGAAGTGCTTTCCAATTTACTTAATAATGCCATAAAGTTCTCCGAAGGCAATCCCATTAACATAACTGTTGAAATAGTCCCAAATACCCAAAGTCATGAAAAAGACTCTAAAAACCAAACTTTCGTTTCTGGTAGAATGGATGATAACACGCCTAGTGAAATGGTTGTGGTATCAATTATCGATCATGGCAAGGGGATCGATAAGGATATTTTGCCTAGGCTGTTTACAAAATTTGTTACAAAATCTAATCAAGGTACAGGTCTGGGGTTGTATATCACAAAAAGTATCATAGAAGCACACAAAGGTAAAATTTGGGCCCGAAATAACAAGGATGGCAAGGGATCGACTTTTTCATTCAGTCTACCACTTGATGAGATGTAGGTATGGAAAATGTCAACCCTGCTAAATAACAACAATATCTTGAAAGTGTAATCTATGTGAGACACATATCAAAATCAATAAATATCTGGTTATAATTTCACAGTCTAGTTATAATTACTCGTGGTTCAATCTGCCATATGGAGTTGATACGGAATGTTACAAGATACCTTCTATTTTGAATCTTAAATTTACCATTTTAGTAGTCACATTTTATTTGAGTTGGCTCCTGTTAATTTCTACTTCTTATCGAATATCGATTTCAGGATTTTTATGAGATATATATTGCGATAATCCTTGCATATAGTTGCTTACAAATGTGGTTAATGGTTGGGAGGAGTACCAAATACATCCTAAAACCTTGCAATCATGACAGGTTTTTGCAATGTCCCATTGCGGAGCATTCCATATCTCGTCAATGCTTTGGGATAACAGATTATAAGTATTCTCAGGTCCTTTAAATTTCCAGCACGGTACCAGCACCGAACCGTCTCCATTAACAAATATGCTTTTCCATACTCCACATTCATCAAAAAGTACATGTCCATTCTCTAGTATTTGTTTAAAGTACAAGTCAGGAATCATGATCCTCGGCTTGGTCTTTCTCTTGGTATAGTCTAATATGCTCTCACACACTTTGTTCATAGTTTTTCTATCCGGAAGTAGTGAATAATCTACGTCTGATCTATCTTCTACAAATGTTAGAGAAACGGCATCGGACCCGAGCTCAAGAGCTTTCTCAAAATATGTTTGCTCGATAAATTCCTTGGTATTAAATTTGGTTATCACGCTATTAAAGTAATGAGGTATATCATGTTCTTGTAACAAGCGAATGTTTCTTAACACTTTGTTAAATGTATCTCCATTGACCCCTCGAACTTTGCAATACGAGTCTTCATATACGGAATCTATACTACACGTAATGAATTGGATATATCTTCTGAGATGTGGTAGATCTAATTTGTGGAGTAACGAGCAATTTGATATGACACTGACTGGCGTTTTGATTTCATATAGATATTTTACTAACTCCATAAAATCAGGCCGAGATGTGGGCTCTCCCCCTTCGATAATTGACCAAATGCAATACTTGGAGGCCTTGTCAAATATGATTTTCCATTGGTCGGTAGTAAGATCATTGCTCTTGGCAAACTTGATTTGACCCGTCTTATCTGATTCTCCAAACGGACACATTGGGCAATAGTAGTTACAATAGTGGGTCAAACTGAAAACAGCAATTAATGGACGTCTTTTTTGTATAATCCTGTTTCCAGCCCAATTCCCCAATAATTTTAGGGTACGAATTGTATCTACAACCATACCTCCATAGATTCATCTATGATAGATAACATTGTTGGCTGATCGCTTATCGACTGCGTTAGAGATGGCAATTTTAATGCTCATACGACATATTGATTCTGATAAGATGTTGTTGACAAATAAATCAGTCTCTATTAATAAATGAAATATGTTGCTTGCAATTTACTTATAGAACTGCGTGACTTGATTAAGCCAAGCTCAAATTAACTTGGGGAACGGAAGTCCTAACTAAAGAGCTTGCTTGGAACTGTGGAAGTTCAGAAAATCCCCAAGGTTTCAATCCTAGGAATCCGTTATTGTTATAATAAACATTAGGAAATGATTTTAGAAAGATATTGTATTCTCTTACCCCATCGTTGTAGTAAGTCCTTGCCACGGTTATTCTATTTTCTGTTCCTGCTAATTCATCCATTAATCTCGTAACTACTTGATCAGCTTTTAACGCAGGATATGCTTCATATGTTAACACAATCCTACCCAATGCATTTTCAATTAAACTACTTATTTGATTTTTCTCTGCGATATCTTCGCTAGAAGTGGCCATCCATTGAGTTCTCAGTTGGGTTAATTCCGTTAACGTTTGTTGCTCAAATTGCATATAACCTTTTACGGATTGCACAAGATTCGGGATCAGGTCATATCGCCTTTGCAACTGAGTATCTGTATCGGCAGCGAGTTTTTTTACATTTTCATCCTTTGCGAGCGCAGTATTATATCCTGTAAAGTAAACCACAATCATAATAATGACAGTAATAGCAAATATCGCAATAATACCCAAAATAATTATGATATTTCTACTTACCATTTCTGAATTTCTCTTTTTATAAGAGTTATTGAACATACCATATATTTCATCTGCCTGCTCCGCCTCCGCTCGAATGGCCTCCGCCTCCGCTCGAATGGCCTCCGCCTCCGCTCGAATGGCCTCCGCCTCTAGTCCAGCTACCCGCACCCCCAAAACCACCGCCATACCAGCCACTTCCGCCATATCTGCTGCTCCTAGACCAATAATTTCCACGCTTTCGAAGTATCGTTATCAATATTATAGCAATTATTGCTACCAAGACAATAATGCTAAAGTAGTCAAGTGATTCTTCTTGGCTGATTTCCGTTGAAAGTTTGTATTTTGGATCACTACTACTATATCCAGAATACTGACCAAGAGCAACAACAGTATTGAAAATTCCGTTATCAATTACTGTAATATTTCTATCTTGATTAAAAGTGTCCCTAGCTGGAACAAGATATCTGTCAAGAATTTCTCCTGCTATCCCATCCGTTATGTTTCCCTCTAATCCTCTTCCAACTTCAATCCGCATTGAGCCGCCAGCGGCGTCTGGATTAGATGAATAGAGCAGCAGTACACCATTGTCTATTCCTTTTTTACCGATACCTGTGATGCCATCAAGTGATAGTTCATTGTAAATGAAATTTGAAAGTGAATCTCTATCCTGAATTTCTATTCCGTCTTTCATTATACCATGTCCAATAAACCCGGGAATCGTAAAAACAATAATTTCTGTAGAAGTCGCCCTATCTAGCTGACGACTGTAGTCGTTCAGTAATTCTTCATAATCTGGACTAATGATGTTAGCCCTGTCATAAACATAAGACGGACGAGATCCTTCCGGAGAGGCATGAACTGGATAAATGGAGTCTCCTGCAATAAAAAGAGAAGATAGAACTAAACAATTTAAGAGAGGGAAAATCATTTCTTTTTTCTTCCTATCGAGAACGGAAAACGGTTTTAATTTGCCCAAACTGAATCTCAATATTTGTCTACTTAATAGGTAAAGAGATTAATCTCTCTATCTATTCGTATTTCATTAATATCATCTATTCATTTTTCCGGGGATTGGCCTACTCAGCGTGAGTATACAACTTCTCAAGATTCTGTAGGATTATACTGACCTCGGTAAGCCTATTGTGATATCTTTGTGTGTGCCTTAAATTGTGTAAAGGTAAAAACTGTTGCAAAATCTTTTTCATGCCAAAAGTATATTGTGTCTGCTAACGAGGCAGGGTTTTAGAATGCGGTCATAGTGATTACGTAAACTCACAGAAAAAAAATTCACGGGGTTCGCAATATTCCAATACATATCCATAATTTTTTTAGATTTAAAATTTTAAAACCAAATTCATTTCATTAATTAGACTAATAGCCATTCTACTTGCATATAGGGCAAATAGAGTCATCATCTAAGCGAAAGATTTTAGACACAAATTTGTTATCTATAAAAACTTTCTTTACCATATACTACATTATGCTTGAAAAACAGATTAATGAGATGAGAGAAAATGTCGATATCGGTATCGAGTCAGAAAACCGAAAAGAAGTGGTCGGAATTTTAAATACCCTATTAGCAGATGAATACGTCCTTTACACAAAAACTCGCAATTATCATTGGAAC
Source organism: Candidatus Nitrosocosmicus sp. FF01 (assembly GCF_047711275.1). NCBI lineage: Archaea > Thermoproteati > Nitrososphaerota > Nitrososphaeria > Nitrososphaerales > Nitrososphaeraceae > Candidatus Nitrosocosmicus > Candidatus Nitrosocosmicus sp. FF01. The sequence goes on from NZ_JBLNIG010000003.1 coordinate 49,007, forward strand.
GTAGTAGGTAAGGATTTCAAGGAGCGACATGAATTCTTTCAAGAGCAGTACGAAAAATTGGATGAAATGATAGATGAAATAGCTGAAAGAACCCGACAATTGGGAGGTTTATCTGTAGCCACACTGAATGAATTCATACAAATTGCAAATTTGAAAGAAAATCCAGGTGAGTACCCCTCCGACATAAAAATGATTTCGAATCTCCTAAAAGATCATGAGAGTACGATTAAATTTTTACGAAAAAGTGCTAAAGACTGTGATGAAGAATATAATGATAGTGGTACCAACGATTTTCTCATAGGCCTAATGGAAATTCACGAAAAAATGGCTTGGATGTTAAGAACCCATCTAGACTAGATTAAAGATTAACAATTTACAAATGAGTTTATCCAAGTGATTAGTTTTTATTATCACTCAATTGTTCTATTCTCTCTGTATACTTCACAGTTTCTTGTTGCATACTTATTTTTAACTATATAACTAATTTTGATTCGTCAATCAAGGCGAACTAGCATATTTTAGCCAAAAGAAGAAGAAGTTAATCGATAGAATCTTAATTCAATTCTATTGATTTACTATCTCTAAAATTGGATATTAGCTTCAATAATTGAAATATTATTATCTAACTGGTCTATTTGAAAAATCCGTTTTTTCTATTCAAGTATATGGATGATATGAAGCATTTCCCTGCCAACATTTGTATCATCTCACTCAATCTTACATGTAATTGTGGTCTTGAATGAACCTGAATCTAGTCTACGGAGGAAGCGTAAATGAACATAATAGAAAATATGTTCACAATAGAAACTAATATGCGTTAAAACAAAAATTTCGACAAAATTTCATGTCATATATTGAATCAATATCGTATATACCTCGATAAAAAAGAGGTTATGCTTAGCTAAATCCAGGCATGTTAAAAGCTACTAGGCATTTATTGAGGACGTGAGTGATTTCGCAGTTATAACCCAAGAATTACTGAACGCTTGTTTGTATATCAAAAATTAAGGAAAAAAAATGTTTAGCAACAGATAGAACTCAAATCTTTTTTTTATTGTGATTGTATCCCTCCGCACCAATAATAGTAGCTATTATCAGATAAGTTTGTAGGATCTGAACAAAAACTACTAAAATGAGGTTAACGCAAAATGCAATTGGCCGATCTCCAACAATCCATTAACAGCATGTTATGAATGTAGAATAATAATATACAATCAAGAAAATAAAATGTTATGTTAATCTATAGCTTCCGAAGGTATTTCATTTCATTTTGTGCTAGGTTTAGCACAATAGACATGTGTGACCATAGGTATCTTAAAATAATATTCTGTAACAGCGGTATCATAAGAGATAATGGATAGAAAATGGAAAATCATAAATGGCATTGCAATAGGAATATTCATAGCAGCAGCACTCTACTGGATCGCCAATTCTTGACTATATTCATTCTAGTGTTACAAAGTGATTTAAAATCTATGATAAATTAGAGGGTAGAGAAACGTACTTTATGTCAATTATTGGATAGATCTCTATCAACGCTTTAGAATATTAAAAATTAGAATTAGTTTTCCTTATCAAGAAGTAGTGAAATTTTTTGATTTTTTTTTGCAAGGATGAATTCAATTCACGCCAAAATTTTAAATGAAAATTTTTATACCGAGGATTTGATTTTAAATTTAGATGGAAAATCCCAAACCAATTGGGCCCTCAAGGAAAAAAGTTGTTATGGTTTGTGAAGATGAAAGCGAACTTTTAGAATTATATTCAAAAGTTTTAGAATCAAGATATGAGGTGATTAAGGTTTGCTCTGGGAATGACTGCATAAACAAGTATTTGGACCAAAAATCTAATGGCGCCAATATAGATTTGCTCATTTTAGATTATAAATTGGAAGATATGCTTGGAGATGAAGTCGCAAAAAAAATAAAAGAGCACAACGGCATAAAGATTATCTTATTGTCTGCCTATAATCTAGATGAACCCATCAAGAAAGATTTGCTTGAGAATAAGTATATAGAAAAATTCTTGCAGAAACCAATTAAAATGCGACAAATGATCCAAGAGGCAATGGAAATCATTTGTTGAGAAAATGACTAATAGTACTTTTATTTACCGAACCTATTACTTCAAAAACTTGTTACCGAAAATATTTGCGTTTTATGAATTGATAATTCTTACTCGGAATCTTTTCATTAAATCTTATTTAGTAACTGGCTAAAAAATTTCTTCAAATTAAATTAATGAAAGATACATCATATCTATTAACCCTTTACGTTTAGTTCTCATAACAACCTCAAAATGAACTATTGAGATTTATTAAAAATTAAATTACCGCCTGCAAATTGCAATAATATTTTACGTAGACTCAGAACTCGAGATTGAATTGTCTGCAGGCGGTTCTATTTGTATGCCTCCACCATTTCCACCTCCTAAATCAATATCAGTGGTAGCTAGATATTGATCTCTGACTGTCAGTGAATCAGATTTGTCTTTTTAAGTCTATCACTTGATTTTCTGGAATCTCACTAGTAAGGATCTTACCATCAAAATTTTTACTAAGGACTTTAAAATCGTGTATTTTCTTGTCGATCGATCCTTTTGAACAATTACTCATTCTCTTAGGGATTGATGAATTTCGCCCAAATGTGTATCATTACTCGCTCTTGCTTCCTTCTTAGACATCTCATTCCAATCGATGCCTGAAGCCAGACCTATTATAGAATAATATCGTTTGTATGCATATAGTATTGTGTTCTTTGAAACAGGATAATTAGATACCTATTTTAATATCAGCACTTCATCAATACAGCTATTATTTATCGTATTAATTTTTGTTCTAGTTGGTATTATATCGTATGTTCAGTTACATATGCTGTTCTATATGAAATAGTTTCAATCGGAATCACTATTTATTAACGGCTCAACATATTCAGTTGGGTCTTATGAAAATGATTTATGTCCTGCTATGTTCATTAAATGGGAGATACGATGTTTTTCAATTGAGAAGTAATTTGCAAGTTTTAAAGCATTGGTATCAAATCAATCATAAAAATTTTATGGATTTATTCGGAGAAATGACATTATTAGCATGCTGCTACTCTCAACCTAACTGACCTAGATCATAATATCTATTTTAACTATGATAGACATAGAATGTTGATGATTGGAAAGTGTGAAGATTGTGGCTTGGATAATGTTGAAATAATGGTCGTTACCAGGAAGGATACAAATGAGAAAGTTAAGTTATGCAACCAATGTAGACCTGCTGACGGTGCTTACGCATATTAGGGACAAAACTACATCTGTAGTAATATTACTTGTAGATAAAGAGGAATTTAGCTAAGGTGAAGTTGATCATATATTTTGATAAATAATATTTTATTATGAGATCTCTGCATAATACTCGCTCTCCCAATAACGATTCTGATTTCAACCTTACTACTATAATAATCGTACTTCTCTCATTGCAGATATTACGAATTAGGTTTCTTTCAACTATTGCTGGTCAAACACCCAATCGAAAATGTACATCTGATAGTGGCATTATTATCTCAAAACAAAATTGCTTCTCTACTAGTCCAATCCCTCCGACTTACGACGCTTCTAATGCCCACACATTCACACTATCTAGGAAATAGCTTATACCATATATTTTACCTGAAATAAAATTATTTTTAATTTATACTTGAATCCTGGTTAGGAAAATTCTTTCATTCAAGGTTCTATATGATCAAGGACCCTTGTCAAATAAGGTACATAAGTTAAATCCAACGGATCATATTATGATACATTCTGCAATAAATCTGCAGAAATAAAATTTAATTTTTTAGTCTTTTCATTGCATTACTCTACAGTCCAAATTGATTTAGCAAGAATCCAATCAATCTATCTATGATTGATCCTGGTTTGTTGGCGTCCTGGTTATCATTGCTGTTAGCTAAAGTATTCCGAATGCCATTTTCGACTTGAACTTGACTTTTCTGATCTGCTTGCTGTGTTTGTGTGTTGCAATAAGAATCACCATTTATGATCTTTAAACCGGAAACAACATTGCAAAGTTCAGAAAGTGCCTGATTTGAGCCAATTGATTGTACATTGTTACATATGTTTACAGCTTGATCTATTCCAACAAGACCTGCGATTAGACTATTATCTTGAACGGTTTTACCAATGGAATTTAAGGCTGATTGAGGGTTTATCTGCGATTGACTGAAAGGCGTTTTGTTATTTTCAATCACAACTAAAATTATCAAAAGTATGCAAATAATTCCTATATGCTATTTGCTTCTAGAAAATGAAAATAATTTTTCTCCCGTTAGGCTCATTACGTTTTTATCAATACTTAAAATGAAATTTATACGATTTCCTTGAAAAATATATCATAAACTAGTGGCGTTTTATTGTAATACTGAATTTATTATGTAGGATAGTGGCGTTGGACAATGACTGTAATAAATCTAGATTTCTAGTTTGGAGATACTAATTCAACAAGTTTAATATTGTGGAAAAAATTATAATATCATTTAATGGTAAAGACAAGTCCAATAGAGACCCTGTCAAAGAACGACGTTTGAATGGCTCAAATTGTATGTTTAGTTGGTAACTATTCAATCGAATAGCATAAAGATTTCGAGTCTTTGATTAGATCTATATTTTTCAGCAATTGGCCAGAAAAGCTGACAATGTAATTATCGAGAGATTCGTTATGTATTACAATCCATCTTTTCCATCTCCTCGATAGATTCTGGAAACCCCACAACAAATTCTACACTCCAATTTTGACTGTTGTTCAAAAAATTGAATATATAATAGATCAATCATCAATATCCCTCAAATGAATTAAACTCAAAATATTTGCCGTCTTAAAAACGAGGAAGTAATAAGCGAATTAATTAAAATTAAGGGTCTTGGAAGGTGGACTGCAGAAATGCTTTTGAAGATTCACTTAAATTGTGAAGATACATTTCATGAAAGTGATCTGGGTATAAAAAGGGCAATTCATTTTATATTATCTACCAAATCTTCCAACCGATAAATTTATTGCAGAGGCATCATCAAAATGAAACCGTATTGAAGCATTGCCGCATGTTACTTGTGAAAATCATTACATAGGTTTACATCAATTTGATTATTTGAAAATATTTTACTATTTCTTTCCCAAATCTAACTTGATTGTTGAACGAAAACTTGTTTAAAAAATATCATTTTAAGTATTGAATTCAATTCTATTTTTTGTTTAATAGTTTGATATACCTATACTTGGTGTTGTACATGAACTCAATGATATTAATTGTAGTTATATTAACTTTCTAGTGTTTTCAATGTCTAATCGTCTTTTCATACATTCAGACAGAATTTCCCATACTAGATTTACCAGTAACCGTAACAAAGGAAGCCCGACCTAAAGTTAGAATCTCGATCTAAATCACATGATATAATGCAAGTACCTTGACCACTATATAGCATAAGGACTAGTTTGAAGGAAAACCTATAAAAAAACCATCATGTTTGAGATCAATAAATTACCAACATGCGACTTGCAATTTATCGCAAGGGGATTAATTATCTAACCGAAACTCAGAGAATTTCAAAAATTTTATGATTAATGTATATAAATTCAAAATCCAGATCTTTTTTCTCTTGGTAGTCGCGAAATCATCAGATTATATTCCGATATCCTAGACTGAATCAATTATTAAATATGTGGAATGGCTAATTATTTTTGTGAATGATCATTTGTCGAATTCTCATAAATCTCTGATTTTACTGATAAATTCTGTCACCAATTATACGAGTATTTTGCTATGTGGCTATAATCACAAAGGAATGAGATTGATGTTAGGAAAACATTTTGGTTAAAGATTATTCAAATGGACACTCAAGAAAATAATTCTATTAAATGCTCTTTTTGTGATAAAGTGGAGAATCTCCCATTCAGATGTACCTATTGCAAAGAATATTTTTGTAGCGATCATCGAAACCCCTTAATACACTCATGTCCCTTTCTTTCAACTTACATCAAAAAAAACCAGGACACGAAATTTTCTCAACTTAGATCTTCTGGCAACAATGATCCTTCTTGGAATAACGCCATGCGGAGGATGTTTAGACTAAAAAGTTCACGAACCGAACTACTTCATTTAACTATTGCAACTATATTGGTTACATGCGTAGGTCTGTCTTTGAATCAATATAGGTCATTTTCGTGGCAGTTTTTAACAATTTTTATCAGTGCTTTTTTAGTACATGAGTTAGCTCACAAGTTTCTTGCTCAATACTACGGTAGTTGGGCCGAGTTTCGAGCAGAAATGTATGGATTAATAATAACTGCCATTTCTGCTCTTCCCATAATGCCCTTCAAATTTATTGCTCCCGGAGCAGTTATGGTTCACTTAGCAGATAGGCAGAAATTCGGTAGAGTCGCCCTAATTGGTCCTGTAACTAATTTGATAATGGGGTTTTCGTTCCTATTGTTATCAAATTTATCTAATGACTCAAATAGCCATTATTTTGCGATCGGGGCGTCATTTAATGGTTGGATCGCCATGTTCAATTTAATTCCAATGGGAGTATTAGATGGTCAAAAAATCTTCGATTGGAACAAAGTTGTCTGGGGCATTTCGATGACTGCTGCAATGGTGCTATTTGTTATTGGATATCTGTAGGCATAATTAGAGGATGGGCATGCTTCTTGTAAATTGTTGTAGTTAGGCGATCACTCTTCAAGATGATTAGTGATTTTGTTCAGATCGCAACTCTGCTCAGTCTGTTTGATTTGGCAGTCAACTTGTACTGTTCTGGTTACCAAAACGAGATCAGCATAGCTTGATTGGCTTTATCTTTTTATCCGATAATAATTGATTGCCGATTGGCATTTTATACTATCTTCTTCGTCAATTTAAAGCTAGTAATTTCACTTATTGTCCATGTCTTTTTCATAAACCAAAATGTTTTAATTCTATTTCACATGATTACTCATAATGAATTTAGTAAAAAGTTCAGTAATGCTTGGAATGGCACCTGCTTTTCTCGTTTTAGTTGCATCGGTAGTTTCGGGACTTGTCCCAGCAAATGTACTCGCAACGTCAGAGATAGACCCGGGAACACCTGGGGAAGTTGGTACTGTAAATAACTCAGAACCCTACTATCCTCCACTCAATGAAACAGGTCCCGAAACGATCCAGTCTTTTGAAAGCATAGAAGGTAGCAATGCTGATATCTTAGGAAATGATACCAACATAAGCGATACTAACAACACATTAACGGATAGTATAACCGTAAATGAACAAGAGGACTGTATGCAGTTACCCAATCAATCCGCAGTGGATTGCCCATAAATTTTTTATTTCTCTTTAGATCTTAGAATAAAATTAGATCATTTCGTTGATGTTTACTATGATCGAATGAATTATTCAATTCTGATATGATTTTTTAAATAGGGCGAAAATAACCTATTCTCAAACAAAAATTATTCTAAGCAAATTTAAAATCGATTATGGTGATTATCAACTGTAAATTGGTTTAAAACCAATTTGATCTCAAATAACCCATAGACAATAGTCACTAAAACCCACAAAATCTTAATAATAAGAATGATGAACCTTCTGCATGAATAGAATCTTTCTTGTGTTTTTTCCTTTTGCATTAGTAATAACTGGCCCTATCATTAGCATGGTTTTGTTTGGCAGCATATCAATTTATGTATTTGCGACTAACTCATTCGACCAATCCCTTCAAGATACTCAACAAGCCCTACAAGACTCTATAAATAGAGAGGTGCAACAATCTATTACTGATACTATTAGTAGTATTGATAATAGCACAAACTCGTCATCCTCAGGTCCCGAGCAAATGCAACGTCAAGATATACCTGTCAATAGTTCAGCAAATGATATAGTAAGAGGGGGGATCACCAGTTTGCAAAATGATCCTATGAATAACGGAACTATATGGATATTAGGGGGAGTTTATGAAATAGAAAACCTTACATCTAAATCCCCAACTTTCAATGCATCCTTTTATATGGTAAAAACTAATGGAAGTTCCTCTCATTCACACGATATCTACGATTCCAAATTGAGAGCAATAACAGATAATCTAATGGGAAATAATTCTACTTTCCTTAATGGTACCTCTACGGTAACCATGAGAGAGGGTCCTGTTGCGAATGTACCAATTAACATTACTTTATTGGGAGACAGTGCCGTTAGTATTTGGTTGGACGCCGGCAAGCTTAACAAACACTTTGGAACTTCCCCTATTTTTGGAACTCAGGAGCTAAAATGTGATGAAGTAATAGACCTATGTAGATAACTCAGAAAAGTCGGATCCTGTCTGACTTATGACGTTAGCCAGTTTGATCTCATCTGTAAGAATTCCATTATGATGGAATTGAGTCATAATTGATTTTATTGTAACAAATTTTGAAATTAAGTTCAAGATTTTGAATATCGCTCACCAAAACTCAGGCAAAGATATTATATTGAAACTAAAATAGATTAACTTCAAACTTTCCATTAAACGATTGCACCATGCTGTCAAGTTTTTATCTAGTTTGTTATTTTTTGTGTGAGAAATTGAAAGATTAGGAGGTAATATTTTCTCATTATAATCGTGAAATAGATATTTTTTGACTATGAGATGAATGTTTTTGATTATTTAAAATTAGTTATATACTAAATAAGCTGTTTATATCAGAATTGTAGTGGACTTTCCTAGACAAATTAGTGGTTTGGAAACAATACGTAATCGAAATTTATTGTGGGTTTATTTAGAAAAACCCACTCGTGATAAGTTGGAAATGATCTCTAAGAAATTTCCAATTCATGAACTAAATATGGAGGATTGTTTATCAAAAAATCAACTACCTAAGATTGATCGATATGATGATCATGTATTTGTCATACTTCAATTTCCTACAACTTCTAAGGAACAAGCATCTCCCAGTTTTTCCCAGTTGTCCTTCTTCATCGGAAAAGATTATCTAATATCCATTACTCAAGGCGATCTTCTTCCCTTATCATCTTTATTTAGGAAATGTAAGGAAGGAAATTACCACGTACGAAATAATTTGATGGGCGGATCACCCGGATATCTGCTTCATAGCATCCTCGATACATTAGTGGACAACTTGTTACACATGTTGGTCCGGATAATTGGAAAACTTGATGATATAGAGGATGAAGTGTTTGACGATAAGGTTGCAAATGCTAGAGATCTATCTATCCTAAGAAGAGAAATTACTACTTTGAGAAGAATCGTTTTACCATTAAAAAGAATTATGATAGAAATTACATCTAGAGATGTGAAGAGATTTTCTGAGGGGGTAGAGGAAGAGGATTTAATTGACTACTTTGATGATATCAACGACCACATTTCAAAAGTACTAGAAGCGCTTGATGAGTCAAAAGAGACTATCGAAATTTATAAAGATACTGATAACATGTTAAATTCCGAAAAAACAAATAAGATCTTGAGCTTTCTCACAATTCTATTCACGTTGTCTATACCTATTACTGTAGCTGGTACATTTTATGGAATGAATATTGTAATTCCGGGAAGCGTGAACCCTGGTGAGAAAATTGCAGATTATATTCCGCTTACAATCATAAGCTTGATATCTGCTGTGGCAGCAGGTATTATGATATACTATTTTAGAAAGTTGGGATGGATCAATTCTTAATTTGTGCAAGGCAATCCATCTTTGATACTACAATTAGGTCTGGATATTGTCTCTACTTCAGAGTTATTTACTTAAAAGTCTGTGTTTTGGGTAAATAACTCGTGTTTCATAAACATTTGCTGCAAATAATAGTTGATAAGTCACTACGGAAATCAGTAAATCAATCACACCTTTTTCTATTATAAAATGAATTATTGATTATTTGTATTTAATTTACAGTCGCATTAAAGATGTGATTAGTAGGCTGATTATTTAGTAATGTCCTTTCTTCAGTATAACGGGAAAAATTTTGTATAATCTTGATTTTGGAATCCTTCTAAGGTGGGTAGACCTTGTTTATATGTTATGGTAACACTATCACCCTCGCTGAAGGGGCAATTTTCTATCGTCCTGGGAATTCCGTCAGATGCTACTACAATGTATGTATATTTCTGTTTTGTTTTATATATGGGGTCTCCTTAATACTGGAACTAAGAAGCGGCTGTAGAGACCCGGCCCATCAATAAACAAATTAGTACAGTACCTAATGCTATGAATAATACTGCCCTAATTTCAGGAGAAAGGTCTAAATCTCTACTATAATATTTTATACGACTTGTACCATTAAATAACATTACATTTCTTTTAGTAAAATAACTACCAGATCATAAGAACCATACGTATATGACACGGTTGCATTCATATACCTTGAAATTGATTAATGTGCAATAATACCTATCATAAAGATTCTACCTACCTCTTGAAGCAAGTTATCTATTCAATGTGTATTATTAATGCAGAGTAGATTTTTTTTTACATTATGGATTGAAATTGCCAATTATACACTCTAGTTATTCATAATATTAATGAATTGAAAAACAAGATCATATGATAATTATCATCTCGTGGTCAACCACTTCTATGATTTACATGATAACCTCTATAATCTAATCAAGTTATTTACTAGACATTGATTGGGGTTGTTGCGGGTACATTAATACTTGTGAATAGGAACTATTGACATGCCACAAAATAATTCTTATCAAGATGCATGGATCGCTTTGACAATTCTTAGTTCCCTTGCATTAATAACTATGTATGGAGAAACTATGCTGATACCTGCACTCCCATACCTGATAGATGATTTTGATATTTCCTATAATACATCCTCATGGATCCTAACTTCCTATCTAATTGCAGGTGCAGTAATGACTCCTATAATTGGTAAACTTTCAGACAATTATGGTAAGAAAAAGATATTGTTGGCCGTGATAATTATTTACGTTCTTGGTACCTTACTGGGCGGCCTGTCAAATAATATTTTTATGCTGATTATGTCGAGAATAGTGCAAGGGATTGGACTTGCGATGTTTCCGGTGGCCTTTGCCATTATTAGAGACAAATTCCCACAAGAAAAACTATCTATAGGTCAGGGAATATTTACAGCCGTTTTTTCAGCTGGCGCAGTTATAGGACTCGGACTAGGTGCAACTATAGTTGAATATTTTAGCTGGCATATGACGTTTTTGTCAATTGTTCCATTAATGATAACGTTATTGATAGTTGTTTATAAAAGAATTCATGTTACAGACGAAAAATTAGTTAGTAAATACCAAGCTAGAATAGACATAAAAGGTACATTGATTCTAGTAATTGTAGTTTCTACCTTTTTAATTGGTTTAACATATTTGCCATACACTATTTCTGATATTACCTATTCAAACCTCATGCCAACTATAATCTTGTTTGTAACATCTGCTGTGTTTTTACCAATCTTTTTGACTACACAACAAAGTGCTCATTTACCCATCGTTGATCTCAATTTATTGAAGGACCGTATTTTGTTACCTACAAACATTCTCATAATGACCATCGGTATTTCGTTTTTCTTAATTTTTCAAACTTTACCTATCATGGTTCAGAGCCCGGTACCTCTCGGCTTTGGTGGCGGGCCGGTTGATACTGCTGCTGTGCAATTACCTTTTATGATAATATCTTTTATTATTTCAGTTCTTTCCGGATTTTTGGTAAGTAAAATTGGTAACTTAAAGCCAACTTTAATTGGATGTATCATTTCAACTTTAGGATTTATTGCGCTTTTTATTTACCATCCTACCCTTTTAATAATTTCATCAGAACTTGCCATTATTGCTTTTGGACTTGCATTAGCTGAAATAGGGGCATTTAACATATCATTAGTTTCAGCACCCATACATTTGAGCGGTACTTCTCTAGGAATCACAATGCTGCTTTTTCTTATTGGTATGTCCATAGGACCTTCTGTATCTGGCATTTTTATGGAAAGTTTCAAGTCTGGTGAAAATACCTCTCAAGAATCATATCCAAAACCGCTAGCATACGATCTAATATTTTTGACTGCAGTTGCTATATCTATAATTAGTGTTATTTTGACCATGCTAATTGCGAAGAGGCGGTTACAAGAGTTGGCCTAATAGTTCATTGTGGATCAAATAATTTTGTTTTGTAACGAAGTCCATCAGGACAGAATCCTCTATATTGTTTTACGATTATTAGAAGTGACACGAATTCATCTAAAAGAGTCTTTACGATTTGATTAATTTTCAATTTTTTACAAATTTGAATCAATCTTGGCCCCAAAAGATTCGATCACGTACCCAACTGTATTTCAACTGACACACAATTTAATAATTTTCGTCTCATTTATATTATTTTAAAGCCAAAAATATCTACTACAGATGAAGGCTTTAGATGAATCCTTTATGGCTAGGATTGTTCAAATGGTACTAAGTAAAAGAACAGAGGATGCGTTATTATTGTTGAGTAGACATTATGAAATTAAAGCACCAGAAATAGTTGTTGGAACTATAAAAGGGAAAAGAAGAACAGTTTATGCAGTGTATGTTCACATGGAGAATCGAATTTATTGTCTCAATTCTGATGTGTTTTTCAATCCATTTATCATTATACATGAGTTTTATCATCACTTAAGAATGGTAGCTGGAATTCATAGAGGATCAGAAAGGCACGCCAATCAGTATGCCAGGGATTTTATTCTATCTTACAATAAATATATTGATAAAATTACACACTCAAATCTTCAGAAACAATAGTACCATTAAACCTTTAGAAAATTCTTGTTTCAAAATTAGGAATGTATAATAGCGCATAATTTTTATTCGAATGAAATGAATCTGCGGTAATTGATTATTCCAACTTAAATCCTCATAGATTTTATCTAATATCGACTCAAATTTCCTTACGGTTGGTTTAAGCTTTCAAATTCCCTCTAGGTTCTCCACAACTCAAGGGACAAGAACAATACACAATCAATTACCTACCATCGATTGTCATGGATTAAAATGTTTTACATAACTTTTGGCGTTGAAATTTATTCCTAATTTGCCTTTTGTCCCGAATGAATTTTATTGTATTATTCTCTCTGATGTAATTTTCTTATGTTGAGCACTTAAGCCACTATATCTTAGATTTTAGATTTTAAATTTTTACTATAGAAAATATTGTACATTTTTTTAAGTAATGAGTTATCAAACTCCTTTATTATATAAAGCTATTATTTCATGAATGGTAAGGATTTTAACATTAAATGTAATACTAGTATTATTAGTACTCGTTATTACTGGTCCCACTTTTCAGGGCGTGATCTATCAACCTGTGTCCGCTCAGTTAGATAATGATAGAGATTTAGATATGAATGGTCTTTTTGGAAGCATTCAAAACATTTTATCAAACCCATTCGATAGCTTAAATTCTAAAGATGTAGCGTCGGGTCAATCAAGTAGTTATTCAACCCAACCAAATAGTTACCAAAGTAATGATATGGATATAGATAAGAATGGTATCTATAGTCAGATTCAAAGTACTTTGACTGATCCTCTTGGACAGGTAGACGTAATATTTCCCCCTGGGGAAACTGATACTATGGTACCAGTAAACCAACCTCAACCAAGTTCCACTGATACTATGGTACCAGTAAACCAACCTCAACCAAGTTCCACTGATACTATGGTACCAGTAAACCAACCTCAACCAAGTTCCACTGATACTATGGTACCAGTAAACCAACCTCAACCAAGTTCCACTGATACTATGGTACCAGTAAACCAACCTCAACCAAGTTCCACTGATACTATGGTACCAGTAAACCAACCTCAACCAAGTTCCACTGATACTATGGTACCAGTAAACCAACCTCAACCAAGTTCCACTGATACTATGGTACCAGTAAACCAACCTCAACCAAGTTCCACTGACGACTCCAGCTCCACTGACAAGCCTTCAACCACCGACACTACCAGTACAGACTCGATAGCTCCACAAAGCGGCAAGGCCTCCTCTGCTGACGACTCCAGCTCCACTGACAAGCCTTCAACCACCGACACTACCAGTACAGACTCGATAGCTCCACAAAGCGGCAAGGCCTCCTCTGCTGACGACTCCAGCTCCACTGACGACTCCAGCTCCACTGACGACTCCAGCTCCACTGACGACTCCAGCTCCACTGACGACTCCAGCTCCACTGACGACTCCAGCTCCACTGACGACTCCAGCTCCACTGACGACTCCAGCTCCACTGACGACTCCAGCTCCACTGACGACTCCAGCTCCACTGACGACTCCAGCTCCACTGACGACTCCAGCTCCACTGACGACTCCAGCTCCACTGACGACTCCAGCTCCACTGACGACTCCAGCTCCACTGACGACTCCAGCTCCACTGACGACTCCAGCTCCACTGACGACTCCAGCTCCACTGACGACTCCAGCTCCACTGACGACTCCAGCTCCACTGACGACTCCAGCTCCACTGACGACTCCAGCTCCACTGACGACTCCAGCTCCACTGACGACTCCAGCTCCACTGACGACTCCAGCTCCACTGACGACTCCAGCTCCACTGACGACTCCAGCTCCACTGACGACTCCAGCTCCACTGACGACTCCAGCTCCACTGACGACTCCAGCTCCACTGACGACTCCAGCTCCACTGACGACTCCAGCTCCACTGACGACTCCAGCTCCACTGACGACTCCAGCTCCACTGACAAGCCTTCAACCACCGATACTACCAGTACAGACTCGATAGCTCCACAAAGCGGCAAGGCCTCCTCTGCTGACGACTCCAGCTCCACTGACAAGCCTTCAACCGCAAGCAAGGGGGTTGGCCTAGGAAAAAGTCCTGGTTTAACAAAGATTATTTCCCCAAGTAACACAAATCCCGGCGCTAGCGGGTAAAGTTAGGTGGTAGCAAGTCTTAACTAATCCAGGCTACAAACAATTCGATCATTTTTTTAAATCTCAAGGTCGGTTTGGCCTGACCTACATGATAATACTATTAATTTTTCCAAATACTATAATTCAAATCATGAAAATCATATATGCTATCCAAGATCAAAGAACATCCTTAACTATGGATAAAATGAATCATTGTTTAAAGAAAAAGAATAGGATATGCGTTTAGGGAAAATTATGAGCGAGTGAGCCCAAACTCACATCGTCCATGGTTTGATCACGTAATCGGATATCCCTTTATGAAAAACTAATGGGACTTTATTTAGACACCACCGGAGGATTAGATGCAATTGTCGAATATCTACCATCTCCCCCTAATGTAAGAGATATCTCATTAAGTCAAAAATTTTAGAATGGTTTCATGAACCAGACTGAATGTTTCCGTAGATATGGGAACCCAAAACATACTCAAAAAGTTAGTGTTTTTGTTAAGACGGATATAAAGGTTAGAACTTTATCCGGACTTGAAAATATTTCCTTTCCTCGTTTATTTAAAATTCTTAAAGTAAATCTGTGCTTAAACTTTTTTTAGAAAAATTCTTTAGTATCAAGGGTTTCAAGGGTAATATATTGGATTTTTTGGTAATCGTAAGAATTTGTCTTTTATATATTTTCTTTTCATAGAATCATATGGTATTAACCAAAAAACAAAAAAAGGAATTAGTGATCAGGCTCTACGAAGAAGGTAAAACAACTCGAGAGATAGCAAAAATAGTTAGAATCTCTATCAGAGATATCGGTATCATTCTCCGTGAATACAACAAAGAACCGGAACCCAAACCACAAAAATCAGATCACGCTAAAGCTTTTCAGTTGTTTTTGGCAGGTAAGACTCCTACACAGGTATCCATTATTGTGGATTTATCATATGAGACGGTAAAGAGGTGGTATTTTGAATATGTATCTCTAAATTACAAGTTTGACTTTGTAAAAATACTTGGTAACTATTCAGGATTTTTACGATTCTTTATTGAAATTGCTGAAAAGATGAAAAGAGGGGAACTGTTCAAGGAGGATGTTGATCATATGCTTGCAAATCTGATTTCTTGCAGAGCCAGCCAACACAGAAAAGAATGGTTAGAGCATGAAAACAGATGTCTAGAAGCAAATAATAAGAGCTTGACGGAAGAAAATATACGATTAGAAGATAATATTAAGGCAAAACTTTCATACAGTCCAAGTAGATTTACACCCCTTTCAGATGATTTGTAAATACAATGTAACATTTTGGGTTTGTTATTCCTCTATAAATTTCCTGAAATTTATCCTACAGGATAATGATTCTACTGGTGTTCTGGCACTGTTTAGTGAAACGAAGTTAAAGCCGGCATATTTTGAACTCAATGCAATTTTTTTGCACTGATGTTTCTAGACAACTGTCATTATTTCTAAAAGGCCAGAAATTTTTGTTTAAAAAGGAACACAGTCAAAAAAAATAACTACTCCGCATTTCGCTAATCCCGTTCTCTGACTTAGTCATCTTGTGGACTTTTTTCCTCGTTTTTATCTGTCTCGGCATCGGTTTCGTATTTCACCGACTCGGGACCCTGATTTTCTGCCCGCTGCCCCAGTTTTAATCCCAGTCTTATCAAATAAGGCGCCAGAAATGTTGAAATTAGAGTAATGGTTCCTACGATTGGTAATATAAACCCACTAACAACCCCTATGTCAATACCTCCTTTTGCTACAATTAGTGACATTTCTCCTCCTCGAGAAGACGATAGACCAATTCCAGTTTGTAAGGCAGTTAATTTACTAAATCCCTCATATCTTGAGGTTAGATAAACAATTGCAAATTTAGCAATCGAAGTCACACCTACGAGTAAAAGAGCTGGAATAATAAAGACTGGAATAAGTTTGATATCCATCAAGGCACCCACCGAAACGAAAAATAGCGCAACGAACATATCTCTGATAGGTGTTGTCAAAATACTTGTAACTGCATGAGATTTTGATTCTGCTATTAATACACCTGCAAAGAATGCACCAACTGCGACAGAAATTCCAAGTATATTAGAAAGATATGCAAATCCAAAGGCCAAACCAAGTACTGCAACTACTAGAACATCACTTTGGTTTGTCCTGGCTACAAAGTCTACAAGTTTTGGAATCGTTCTGGATCCTATTATTAATACTCCTGCTATGAAAACAATGGAAATGCCGATTGGAATGACTATCTCCATTATTGATATATTTCCAGTAACACTAGTTGAATGCAGTAGTGCGAAGATAGATAGTATTATTATGTCCTCTATTATTAAAATTCCAAGAGTCAAGTTAGAAGCCTCTTCTCTCAGGATTTTTAATTCTTCCAACACCTTCAAAATAACGACAGTACTTGAAACAGAGAGGGCAACTGCTAGAAAGAGGCTATCCATAAATGAAAATCCCAACGCCTGACCTACAAAAAATCCTGCAATTAAAGTTCCAATTTGTTCTGCAACTGTAATTACTGTGGCTTTTTTACCGATTTTTCTTAGATTCCTAATGGGAAATTCCATTCCAACTGTAAACAAAAGTAAAATTATTCCCATTTCAGCGAACAAATTTAATACCTCTATGTTACTAATGAAACTAAATGGTGGAGTATGTGGCCCTATTATTATACCCGCCCCAATATATCCAAGAATAAGTGGCTGTTTTAACTTATATGAAATTATTGTCATAATTGCTGCGATTATCATAATAGTCGCAAAATCTTGCAAAATTTGGGTTATTTCTATTGCCACACCAAAAATAAATACATATATTATTTAAATAATTGTAATTGTTCTTGATGACTTCCACTCATATCATTAAATTGTATTTCGCCATATATTAAAAGCAAAATGAACGAAAAAATCCGACTACTCTAATTGTTACTTTTAAGCGATATATTAATTATTTGGGAAAAATACATAAAGTTAGAAAGATATTTATAATGTAATAAACCTTACATATTGTCGAATTAAGAACAATGAGTAATAGAGATATATTTCCATTTGATTGGTCACGAAACTTCTTTATGAGCTCGAGGGGTGACAGCAGAGGGAGATTATTTGACAGATTTTTTTGGATTCGAAGACATTGAAAATGAGATGAGTAGGATGCTAAATCTATATAATAGCATTAGGTCTAACATACCATAGGAACTAGTCAGGGAATACAAGACTGAAAATGGAGATATTGTTAGGGAAGTTGGTCCAATTGTTTATGGGTATTCAATGAAGTTAGGACCAGATGGTAAGCCCCGAGTTAGAGAATTTGGCAATCTAAAAACATTAACAGATAAGGACCAGGAAGGAGAAGAAAATTTCTATTTCGGTCCCAAAATAACAACCGAAAGAGAACCACTAACTGATGTAAATTCAACTGATTGAGAGGTAAAGGCTATACTTGAGATTCCTGGGGTCAAAAAGGAAGATATAAAGATACGTGCAAATGAGACATCCGTAGAAGTTCATGCCCATGATTCCCAAAGAAAATATCATAAAATAATAGATTTGCCTCATGATATTGACATCAATACCGGAAGATTCACTTACAACAATGGTATATTAGAAGTAACTTTTGCAAAGAGCATTGATAAGAGCGCAAAAGGCAAAGATATTAAGATAGACTGAACAATTAAAGATCTCTTCCTGTCTTGTTTTTTTGCGGTTTTTTTGTTCTTTCAAGAAATCAACTACATATTAAGGTAACGCTTTTGAAAACAAACAATTGATTTATTCCAATAAATAATATTGTCATTAACTGGAGGTCAAAGACCTAAGATCATTTACCTTTACTTGATGCAATTCATATCCATCTCACGATGTCTAAAATATAAAATTCTTTAAAAAAGTATAATGAATCGAGAAAGTCAAAAACGGATAGATTTTTCATATAGTTTGCTCAAACCAAGATTATATGGAAAGTGACGAAGATCTTGATGAAATAATTGAACAACATGAAGAAGAGGAAAGTCAACAGCGAGATAAATTAGAAGAGGAAGAGTAGCATCCAGAGCTGGATGGTTATCAGTCGTGGGCGTTTTTGAAGTAGGTGCTGCATTTTTTACTGGTTTTTGATTAGTATTTATGGTGAAAAGTCGACCTTGTTTATGAATTATTTAGTTTTTTAAAGTCCTCATTATTATAACAACCTCCATTATCATTGTCTTTTCGACGGACGACCTGTGATTAAATTCGTAACGGAGCAAAATAAGAAGATAAGAGTCCATAAAAAACGTGATTATGGAACCTTTTCCCCCTCTGCCGTTATAATGTAATGATCAACGTTGTTAGCACTAACAAAAAAATAGAAATCACGTTCATAACCGGGCTTAAAGGTCGAGGATGCAGGTGTTATAAATCTGCTAGTTTCAGACACCGTACTATTATTGGCATCAAATAATTTAACTAGTACTTTAACGTCCCTTGTATCTAAGGTTGAATTATTTATCGCTGTCCCTTTTACGTAGATGAGACCAGTAGGGCTTTCGCCGATCTCTATCTCTCTGAGTTCAAGATTCACAATATTGCTAGACAACGAGTTTATCGTTCCTTGTTCTTGTGCGTAAGTAGCAATAATCGATATATTTGTTCCGATTAGAATACCTGAAATCAAAAACGACATTATAAAGAAAAAATATTTATCGACATTCATAATCTATTCTATGATATTATCTCCATATTGCCCTAGATATGGATTATTGTATTAAATTAACTATATGAACAGAAATTTTGCATACAAGTATATGCCCAAAATGAAAGTATTTGAGATGTTGTTAGACTTTGGGTTCTTCTTCTACCTCAATAATTTGATCGTCAGGATATTTCACAACTTTGATGTTACAATGTTTGCATTCATAATAATTGATGTCATGCCTGTGACTAATAGAACCATTGATCCAAATCATCATGTTTCCGCATCTCAAACAAGACATTGTCATGTCTCTCTAGAGCACTTTGAGATATTAAATTCTTTTGTATATTGGCTAGCCAAATTGGCTAGAACATTCAGATTATTTACTTTCTGAGGTTCTCAAATATTTCTATCATCCCTGAGTATAGGCGATCGTTTATATAATAAATCTATATGGTAAAATCATGAGTCTTTATACAGAGCTTAAAGCAAGAAGTGATGAAGAAACGCCAAAATTGGCAATGGTGATTCTTGCAGCTCTAGCAATTATCAGTGTATATCTGGTAGGTTATGATCAAGGTGAGTTATTTAGCCTAGTACAGGGAAATGGAGCCTATGACAATATGTTTCTACATGAATTCACTCATGATATTAGACACGCCGCAGGCTTCCCTTGTCATTGATGCAAATATATTAATTAGACAAGCTAAACTTTGAACTTATTTATACAATTTTTTTTGTGTAATCAATCAGGCAATGATATTAAAATTCTAATGCTCGTAAGACAATAAGATCAAACAGACTACCATACTTTTCTAATTTTATCTATTTTACTTCCTTTATTGTGCTTGTCATATTATTCTCGATTAATTTGTCTTTGTAAAATTTATATTAAAATTGAATATGATAGAGATCGTAATCATGGGTAAAAAAATCAATGTCGCAATAGCTGGTGTAGGCAATTGTGCTTCTGCTCTTATTCAAGGAATACAATACTATAACTCCGATTCCTCTCAAAAGGATTCCGTTGGACTTACATCACTGAACCTCGGTGGATATGAACCAAGCGACATTAATTTTGTTGCAGCTTTCGATGTAGCTGAATCCAAGGTCGGAAAGGATTTGTCAGATGCAATGTTTTCCCACCCTAACAATGCTTTACAAATTGTTGATGTTCCTTCATTTGGGATAAAAGTTCAAAAAGGTGAAGTGCTTGATGGAGCTGGGTCTCACTTTTCGGAAGTAGTTAAACTGTCGGATAATCTAGGTGTGAACGTCAAAGAAGTCCTTAGGGATACAAAAACCGACATATTAATCAACTATTTACCCGTTGGCAGCAGAGAAGCTAGTCGGTATTACGCTGAAAATTGTTTAGAAGCAGGTGTTTGTTTCATAAATGCTATACCTGTTTTTATATCTTCCAATTCTGATTGGCATAGACGATTCATTGAGAAAAATATCCCATGTGCGGGTGACGATGTGATGAGCCAATTAGGGGCAACTGTTGTTCATAAAACTCTGGCAAAATTATGGGTTGATCGCGGAGTGGCAGTGGATGAAACATATCAATTGAACATAGGAGGTGACATGGACTTTTACAATATGCTAGACGAAGATCGATTGGAAGATAAACGTGTTAGTAAGACTTCTGCAGTCAAGGCAATGATCCCTTATGAAGTTCCTATGAGGATAGGCCCTTCTGACTATGTAAACTTCTTACAAAACGACAAAGTTTGTTATATCTACATGAAAGGAAGATTTTTTGGAAAGGTTCCATTAGAGATGGATTTAAAACTTCGTGTGCCGGATGCATACAATAGTGCAGGTGTGATGATAGATGCCATAAGGGGAGCTAAAATTGCTCTAGATAGAGGCATTTCTGGTCCTTTAGAAAGCATTTCTGCCTATTGTTTTAAACACCCTCCTGTTCAAATGTCGTATTCTGAAGCCAAGACCAACTTTATTGATTTTGTAGATGGGAAAAGGGATCGTTAAAGTTCTAGCCGATATTTGTATTTATTTTGATATTGTCAAAGACGTGTTTTTGGCCTACTTTAATGTGTAGGTTGGTTTCGCAAGATCTGTTATATCGATCCAGCACTTTGCAATATTATCGAAGCATGAAATACAATTTACCAATGTAATAGAATATGTTTCGTCAACGCTTTCATGCTGGTTAACCGCTATATTCTTCTTAAGCTCTGATATACTATGTCTAAATTCCTCGTAATTTTCTATGACTTTGAATGCCTTATCTCTGCTTGTGCTTATGAATGCCTCTATTGCATAATACTGCATCTCTTCTAAAGAATAACCTATTTTCTTAATTAGTACTGATATTTCATTGGCCACTCTGAAATTAGATAAATAGGTAACCAGTTCGGCTATCAAATCACCAGCAGTTTCTAAATAGTTAGCAGCTATTCTATAATCAAGCATGTCTATATTGGTCAGATTCAAATTACTAGCAAGTTTCTTATTCATAATTGCTGTTCGTATGATTCTAACGAGGAGAAAATACTGCCTATCAATCTCATCATCCCTACTAGCAATCTTGTTCTCTAAATCACGGTTGAAGTCCCCATTTAATGAATGAATAGTTTCTCTAAACATCCCTTGGATAATCGAATTCATCATGCCCAGAATCTTTTGTATATTTAGAGTCTTTGCATCAATCAGGAATTGAAAACTTATACTAAAACTATTTTCATCTACGATTTCTAATCCTATTAATTTTCTAGTTGCCTTTTTTATTGTCTCACTATTTTCGAAAGAAATTTGATTCTTTGAGTGAACATTTATGCTATTATATCCCAACAAGTAAGCTCCAAAAATCTTGTTCAAAATAATTTTTATGATTTTTTCATTCCAATCTGCACTATCATACGATCTCTCTGTGTGGTGTTGATTTTCTGATTCGTCTAATTCAAAGACAATCTTAATCTCCTCTTCTTGATAGTTATTGTAAATAGATACTGTATTGTCAATGTTAGTCTCAACTGTCACAGTGTTACCTTTGGAAAGTGCATTCTTCTTGACCCATTCGTTTGGCAGGGAAATCAGGACACTACTTCCTATCTGTTGCAGTATTCTAGTATAAATTGTCATTATTATTTTATATTAGTATAAATAAATTATACTATATTTTTATATTTGCTATTTCATTTTTAAATAGCATATTGGTTATAGTCTCGCAGGTCCCAATTTCAATTTCAAAGGCATATAGCCCAGGCCATATCACTGGATTTTTCTCTACTCATGACCAGAATAATGCTCAAACGAATTTCAATTGTAAAGGATCTTTGGGAGCAGGGTTTAGTATTGACCGAGGAATAACCTCTACCGTAAGAGTTTTTCAGTCCTCAGATAAGAATTATGAAATAAAATTAAATGGTTTATCAGATTGTGAATTAAAAGTTTCAAAGTATGTCACAGAATATTACTTGAGTCTCATCAAGAATCCTGTGTTAATATCTATCGATCATGAATCCACTTTGCCTATTGGATATGGTTTAGGATCGAGTGGGTCCGCAGCTCTCAGTCTTTCGTATGCGCTAAACGATGCTCTTGATACTAACCTTTCAAAACTTCAATCAGCTCAAATAGCTCATCAAGCTGATATAGTGTGCAATACAGGAAGAGGCACAGTAGTATCAGAATACGTTGGAGGGCTTGAATTAAGGCTAAGTATTGGCGGTCCTGGTATTTGTCAGATTGAAAAAACTGAATTGCCGTCTCAATGGTGTGCTGTGATACTTTGTTTAGCACCTATAAAAACTGAAGTGTTTCTTTCAGAGTATTTAAACGGAATGAAATATCAAATTCTAAACGAGATGGGAAGACAGATGCTGTTGCAATTACGTCAAGCAAAGAGTGTCGATAAATTTATGGATCTTTCCTACGAATTTGCAGCTCAATGCAAGTTAACTGAAGGAATATGCAAGGAACCTGTTAGACACCTTCGATCTGAGGGCTTTAAATCTAGTATAGCGTTATTTGGACATACCCTATTTACCTTGATACAAAAAAATAACTTGAACAAAATAATTGATATTTTACAACGATATGGCGGCAAGTTGATCGTCTGTGGGATTGATAATTTGGGTGCTAGATTGTTAAAGGATGTTGGATGAGTAAGTTTGAAAAGAGAGATAACCATTCCCACATCACATCCTAGGTTTGTTTCATTAATGAGCCGAGAAAAAATAGTAGAAGGATACAAGAATGGATTAGTGGCTTTGGAAGGTTTGATAGCCCATGGCCGAGGTGAATGCTTTGATTATTTAATTGGAGAGCACTCTATCGAATCAGCTGAGATCGGCTGCTGATGCTGCAGCCGCTCAGATGTTGATTTCGAGTTACCCTATAATATCTGTAAACGGAAACGTGGCTGCATTATGTTCGGATCTAATTTGTGCATTACATCGCTCAATCAAAAAGTCAATGTTGGAAATAAATTTATTTTATTATTCCAAAGATCGTGAATCCAAGATTTATAGCGAGCTAGCGAAATATGGCGTTTCCGAAGTTTTTGGTACTAATCCAGAGAACTTGGTGAAAATACCTGAATTGGAAAGCAACAGAAGGCTAGTTGATGGTGATGGAATATTCAGGGCTGACACAGTTTTTGTACCACTTGAGGACGGTGATAGAACTTTGGCCTTGAGAAAGATGAACAAAAAAATCATAACAGTTGATTTGAATCCTATTTCAAGGACATCTATGACAGCAGATATTACTATAGTTGACAACATAATTAGGGCTATTCCTTTACTCATCGACCGAATTCAATATCATCAGAAAAACTCTACGGAACGCGAACTTCAGAGAATTATAAAGAGTCATGATAATAAGAAAGGATTACAAGATGCTTTACTTACAATGAACAAGGTTAGGGAGAATATTATTCAATGATCTCTTTTTTTAGTCATCCTGCACTAGATCATTTAATGATCAAGTTAGAGTGAAGATATCACATGAGCCCAAGCATTCGGGATATTCAAGAGAAAAAAACTAGATCAGAGAAAATCGCTGTCCTTACCGCGTACGACCTGACTAGTGCAAAAATTTGTGACGAAGCAGGTATAGATATAGCTTTGGTGGGAGACAGTGCCGGTATGGTAGTAATGGGCTATCCTAATACTATATCGGTTACCATGGAGGAAATGTTAGTCTTTTGTCGTAGCGTAGTTAATGGATCCAAAAATTCACTAATTGTAGCAGACATGCCATTTGGTTCATATCAGTTTGATCCCAAATTGGCAGTTGCAAATGCAATCAAATTCATAAAGTTGGGCTGCCACGCAGTGAAAATTGAAGGAGGGTTGGAAGTGTTAAAGTTGATTCGTGAAATGACGAATTTTGGTATCCCGGTAATGGGACATATTGGACTAAAGCCACAGACAACCGTACTCTGGCAAGGTTATAAAGTACAGGGAAAAACTTTTGATTCAGCTAAAGCACTGTATAATCAAGCGATTGAAATAGAAAAGGCAGGAGCATTTAGTCTAGTTTTGGAACTAGTCACAAAAGAAGTATCAAGCGAGATATCAAGATCCCTGACGATTCCAACCATTGGTATTGGTTCTGGATCTGGATGTGATGGCCAGGTTTTAGTTTATCATGATCTTTTAGGATTATTTGATAACTTTAAACCAAAATTTGTAAAAAGATATTTAGAATCTTTTTCATTAAACTTAGAAGCAGTAAAAAAATATAAATCGGAGATAAACTCAGGCATTTTTCCTGGTGAGGAACATTCGTTTTCGATGTCTACAGAAGAATCAATAAAATTTACAAATTATATTTCCACTTTGAGGAATTATAATATTACTAATAGAAACGAAAAGCAAAAAGAGCAAATCCGTCATGCATAGTGAAAAATTAAACACAAAACACATCAATATAAATCCTCAGCCTAATAATTCTGATCACCATCCGTCGAAGGATATCAAAGGAACATTAGGATACGAGTTGAATGATAAAAAGGTAGTTGTTTGCGTAACAGCAAGTGTAGCATGCTATAAGGCCATCGATCTCATTCGCGCATTTGTAAGACACGGTGCCGATGTCTATGTCGTAATTTCAAAGACTGTTGAAAAATTTATGAGTAAGGACTATTTTCAATGGGCTAGTGGCAACGAGGTTATTTCCGAACTAACCGGTGAATTAGAGCATGTAAGAGTGGCAAATTACAATACCTCTGATTTGATTGTGGTCTATCCCTGTACTGCCAATACTATAGGTAAGTTTGCAAATGGAATTGATGATACTCCTGTAACCTCTGTATTATCCATAGCGTTAGGATCATCAATTCCAATAATCATAGCACCTGCAATGCATGAGGCAATGTATTATAATACAATAATAAAGTCAAATATTCAGAATCTACAGAGTCTAGGTGTAGGATTTTCTACACCAGTTTTAGAAGAAGACAAGGCCAAAGTAGCTCCAATAGAACTTGTGCTTTCACAAGGAATTTCTGCTATCATGTCTTCTGACCGAAATGTCACTGCAATTCATCCACAGAATGAGTCCATCTGGAATTTTTTTTGCAGGAATGACATTCCTGTGCTTTCTGATCTTGAGGAAAAAAAATTATTCTCCTTCTTTGCAAAAAGGAGAATCTTGATTTCCGTCGGCAGCACGATCGAATACATTGACCCTATTAGGATAATTTCTAATATTAGCTCTGGTAGAATGGGCTTTTCCTTAGTAAACCAAGCTCTAAAACATGACCTGGATGTTACGGTGATAAAAGGCGTGACTCAGATAGATGAAAACTTTAGAAAATTCATTGGACTACCCACAAATTGTCCGAAAATACTTGAAATCAAAACTACAGAGCAAATGTACCAAGCTATTACTAGCGAACTGAAAAACAAGCAATATGACTTTGTCATTCTAGCAGCCGCCGTTTCAGATTTTAGACCTGATTTGGCATCTGACAAAAAAATTCCAACTGATAGTGATTCAATTGACCTGAAGCTACTGCCGACCATAAAGATTGTGGACAAAGTAAAAGATATCCAAAAGGATACCTTTCTTGTTGCATTCAAGGCAGAACACAATGTTGATTATCACACTCTACTAACAAAATCATGGCAGAAATTGGTAAAGTCTAGAGCGGACATGATAATAGCCAACGATGTAGGATCAGTTGAACCTGTTCTTGGATCTGATTCAAACAAAATACTAGCCTTGGATAGGGAGCGTAACTACTGTGATTTTCCATATCAAGAAAAGAATAAAGTAGCAGAAAATATTTTCAAATTAATATTTCTGAAACTTTCTAGGAACAAACTTCAATAAACGACTTAAATTATACTAATGACAGTGGGATGATATACCTAATTCGTATCTTTTAAGGATGGGGTATAGCAAAATATCTTTTTGCAGTAAAATTATATAAAGAGCTCAAAACTAAAACAATTATTTGTCTTTAAATAAACTACTTAATCGTGAAAATGGTATTTTAGTAATGCCTGGTGTATATGATGCCTTAACAGCAAAGATTGCAGAACATGTAGGTTTCGAAGCTATTTTTCAAACAGGTTATGGTACTTCTGCCTCACTGCTAGCCTTACCTGATTTCGGATTTTTAAGCATAACAGAGACATTAGAGACGGCTCGTAGGATAACTAGGGCTGTCAATATCCCACTGATTGTAGACGTGGATACGGGCTATGGGAATCCATTGACTGTTGCAAAACTTGTAAACGATCTACAAAGTATTGGCGCTTCTGGGATGTTTCTTGAGGATCAGGTATGGCCTAAAAGATGCGGTCATATGAAGGGAAAGGAAGTCATCGATTCTAATGAGTATGTGCAAAAGCTCAAATCTGCTATCGAAGCAAAGAAGGATGATTCAGAATTTTTGATTGTGGCAAGGACAGATGCTGCCGCTCCTTTAGGTCTAGACGAAGCTATTAGACGAGGCAAATTATACAAGCAGATAGGTGCCGACATTGTATTTGTTGAAGCACCTCATTCCATTGAAGATCTGAAAAAAGTTTCTGAACAGATAGACGCTCCATTAGTCGCTAACATGATAGAAGAGGGAGTTACTCCTAACTTAACCTCTTCTGAATTGTTGGAACTTGGTTATAAAATCGCATTATTTCCACTTTCAGGATTATATTCCTCCACTTATGCGATTTACCATACTTTTGATACCCTAAAACGGACCGGTACTACGAAATCAATTAAAGAGAAAATGATGAAATTCAGGGAATTCAATGAGCTGGTAGAGCTCGATAAATACATGGAAATGGAAAATAAATATGCTTGAATATTTGATAAAGGGGTTTTCAAAGATGATTGAATTTTTCATTGAATAAATTTCTCTTTTCTACTTTAGTCGTTTTTTCTATCGGTTGCGTAATTCGTGCCGTTCCTACCTATATAAATTATCCTTATCCAATTGGGTATGACTCTATTAATTATTATTTACCGTTTTTATATAATTTTTCTAATAATGGGATTAATTGGACGACTTCCTATCCTGTCTATTTATTCATCGTTTCTTTCTTCTCTAAATTATTTTTGATAGATCCATATACCTTCTTCAATTTTATTAATATTATTCTATACGGATTATTCGGTGTTTCTATTCAGCTCGTATTTACCCGATTGATGAAAATATCCCTACTTCAAAGTATATTGTTTAGTATATTCGTTTTAGTACAGCTATGCGCTTTGCGCATGTCATGGGATCTATACAGAGATCTTCTTTCCATGATTTTTCTAAATTTATGCCTGTTACTGATCAATACCATCTCTAAAAATTTCAAAAGTAACTATCAATTAATACTATCGTACACTTCGATATTTTGTCTAATATTGATCACGGTGTTTTCTGATCGTATGATTTCAGTTCTCCTTCTTACTACAACATTCGTATACGCACTCTTAATTAGAAATAGATATTTGGTCTTGGTCACTTTATCATTTCTGGTTTTATTTATAGCATATTTGATTAATTTTGATGATGTCTCAGTCTTTTCCATGAAATCGGATCTTATACAAACCCTTATCAGCCCAACATATGATCTAAATTCATACTCTATTACCAACATCCTCACACTATTTGTCTCCTTGTATGGAATTCTTCTACCTTTTTTCATATGTGGTTATTTAAAAAATCGATCTGAATTCATGCTTCTAAAAGTCCCAACTACGATTGCATTGGTTTGTTCATTTAGTTGGGTAATAGTTCCCAATTATGAATACCTAGTTCCCGAGCGCTGGGTTATAGTGTCTGGCATTTTTGTTTCAATCTTTGCTGTTTATGGCTTCTCTCTAATGAATGCATCCATAAAATCAAAACAAATAAAGATGATTATTTTTGCAGTATTTTTTTCTTTTTTTATTATTTACGGATTGTTTTTTGCAATTGCTCCATATGGAACAATTGTTACGATACCGGGTTATTTCCATGATCTCACACAATTTATTATGCCAATTTCCATGTCTATGAATTCATTAGACATAAATCAAAATAAGGACCTCGTTCATGTAATCGAATGGATAAATGAAAACACAGCTGGAAATTCAATTGTTATCGGATCAATCCATTGGAGAGGATGGTTCTCTCTTTTCTTGGACCCAACTAATGACTTCAAGTACGAAGAAAGTATATTAAATATCTCTAACTTCAAAAATAATTCACTCTTTAAAACACATGGCCCAGGACTGTGCAATTCTAAAACTAGTAGTCAAGATTCGAGATGGCCACATATAATACTGGTATCAAGCAGTGAAAAAGCCTTTGAAAACGTTTCGATATTCCAGGTTTATGGATCAGGACAGTTTAAGGTTTATAACATTAGTAAAATACTTTGCAAGTATCAATAATTTTATTTAGAATTATTTCCTATTTTATTTTAAGAAGGGATTTTATCTTGTTAATCTGATTCTGTCTCAGATACTTTCTAATTTCTTCGGGATACATACTGTCGTAACCTGTTTCCTTCGGTTTATAGAAAATATAATGGTAAACCATATACAAAGCACCCATTCTTCCTATTGGTTTACCACTCAGAAAATATTTAAAAAACCTTCCAAATGCAAATATCGGGTGATAGCCTAGTGTTCTCATACTTGCACCAAATTCATAAAAGTGATGATCTTGACCTAGTTGGCGTGTATGTTCAAATCTAGCTTCTTCAAGAATTTTGTATCCCATCTTGGTTTTTAAGGCTGTAATTAAAATGACTGATTCATAACCCATTTTTTCTGGATAAAGATGATGGGCATTGTCAAAAAATGAATTTCGAACAAACCTGCCTGCCCCATGGGGTTTTTCGTATTTGTTCTCATCATAACGTCCTGAAACAATTGCTAGATTTTGATTATTGTCCATCAGCGAAATAATCTTTTTTGCATAATCCGATTCATAAATGGTATCATCCGTTGCTATCATGTGATAATCAGTTGATTTTAGATTATGTTCTCTAGAATACTCTATTGCCTTATTCCAATTTCTAACAATTCGAGTAACATCGTAACCCATATCTGGGTTTGTTATAACATATAAATTCTGGATTTTTATAGTCATCTGTTTTAGTATGTCCGGAGTCTTATCAGTTGATCCATCATCGATTGTTATTATATATTCGGGTCTTAAAGTTTGATTATGTAATGATAGAATTGCCTTTTCAATCGTCCTTTCTGAATTTCTGCACGTAACAATTACATAATAATTACCCATATATTAAAAAAAAATGGTAATGATATAAGGTTTTTGCGATATACCTGATGCTAAACTACCATTGATATCTGTAAAGACTGTCTGCCCTCCTTAATCCAATAGCCTAATCTACTATTAGGCCTGTTTGTAAGCTTCAAAGATATTATTTTCATAATTTTCCCACAATAAATTGCTACGGGCAAATTCGTATGTCTTTACCCGTTTATGGTATAAATCCTCCATATCCTCAAATAGGTATCGTAATTTGGCTTGAAGATCGGTATAGTCGGTGAACGCAATACAATTATCTTGCAATGTATCAAAAACAGGGATAAAGCCGTTAGAGGAAATAACAAACAGTCCCGCGTGAGCATATTCATAGGCCTTGTTAGGACTAATAAATACATGAGACCAGTGGGGACGAAACGGGACAATTCCGATAGAATGTTTTTGCATCTGTTTGTACATTTCTGTTCTGCTCAAAAATCCCAAATACTGAACGTTGGGTGTGGAACTTTTGTTGTTACTCCAACCTAAGATAAATAATTCCCCGATATCCATGTTACTAAATAGATCTATAAATCCTTCCAGATTCCGATGGGCTGATTTTACAGCTCCTGTGGGTTCTACACCTGCATATACTGACGATTTACAGTGATGAAATTCTGGCTTTGGGATCCAATTTACTTCATCTCGCAAGGGAAAATTCGGCACGACGTAGATTTTCTTGCCCATCTTTTTGAGATCGGCCGCTATGGTATTTGAAACTGTAATTGTGGGAGTTGAGGATACCAAATCCTCTTCTAGGTTCGTCCAGACTCTCACATATCGTGATTTAAGAAAATTTCTAAATCGATTTTTACTCGCAGCAACCTTTGACTTTATGTTAGAGATGTTCTCAGTGTTGTGATTGAAAACTCCAGATTCTAGTTGTCTTTTTAAGTAAACTGACCAATATTCATGATTATCGTAGACAACAGGGTATTTGTCGATCTCCTTGGCCATTTTAGCTGAAAAAATATTATGGGCGTGAATAATGTCGGGTTTCACTTCATCAATGATTTTTTTCATGTGTTTTTTAAGACTATACCAATAGATTGGAAACTTATTTCTCGATCTTGATGTCCATTGAATCTCAAAATGATTATCAAATATGGATCTGTGATTAGATGACACCTGTTTACCGGCAAAATAGACATCATAGCCTCTGTTTTTTGAACTTATGGCAGCCTTTTCTATTCTCCAATCCGGCAGTGAAGTGTCAGACAAATGCAATATTTTAATATGAATTCACCGTCATGTGATCGATATCGTAGCTTTTATGTATCAATGAAGTTCCTCATATATTTTTTGAACAATTCTAGTAGCGTTCGACCCCACACGATCGTTGGGTAACTCAGTTATGCGGTCAAGATTATAATCTAATACGTCTAAACCACATGCCAACGATTGAAGTGCGGTAGTGCTTAGATTATGCAATAATTTGTCGTTTACATATCTAACATCAACATAGGTCTTGTATTGTTTGAGGAATCCGGGCATTTCAGAATATTTTATTGGCTGATGTATTCTGTCAATTACTTTCAAATTATTGATCCCATTCCTCTTGCAATAGTTAACAATCCAATCCATGTTAGAAATAGCTTGAGTGTTGAAAATAAAAAAATCCTCTTTGGTTTCTATATTTTGACCTTTTGTAAAATGTTCAGTATCAATTGGGATATTTACTAGAACAGGATCGCTTACCTTCAAAAATTTTTTCAAATCTGGTGTAGAATAAAGTACTTTGTCTGCAGATTCTTCTGCTAATAGATTATTCCTTTGGCGGATTCGTGCAACCCTTTTATTCTTGAAAAGAAGTTTCGGATTAGCCATTAGATCGTTTATCGTATACTTTCGCCTGAGTCCCCGTAGATCTGTTCCATGAAAGTGCATTACAATTTTGGATTCGTGCACTAATTTCTTTCTTAGGTACAATAATACATCAGTGCGACTATGGATATGTATAATGTCTGCGTTCTTTGCTTCTTTGAGGCAAAATTCCAGATAATTTGATTCTTCAACAAATTCGACAAAGTCCCTGTAAAATTCATATATGCTATAGGGATCGTAATTCGCCCTTCTAATGACTTTAGCATTGTGCCCAAGTTTGTTTTGATATTTAGCCAAAATGCAGGCCACGCCAGATTGATCCCAGACATGAAGTATGTTCAAGTAAGACTATTATGACAATGGATGGACTCTTATGAATATTTATGGCTAATTTTTTTAATAATATTAAACCAAAAAATATTAACACTTATAAATTTCTCGTAATGACCAATCTGTTATTTGGTTTTTAAGGTATTGCATTTGTCAGATGGCCCTCTGCCGGATTGGAGAATAGAAAAGGCTGCCATAAGTTCAAAAAACAGAGGCTATGATGTCTATTTTGCAGGACTAAAACCCAAGTCTAATTATAAGAGAAATATTTTTTTACATGTCTTTAATCTAAACTGGAATCCAAAGGCGCGGTATAGGTTGCCTTACCAATGGTATATTCTAAGGAAACACATGAAAAAAATCATTGATGAAGTGAAACCCGACATTATTCACGCCCATAATATTTTTTCAGCTAAAATGGCCAAGGAGATCGACAAATATCGCTGTTGTCTACGATAATCATGAATATTGGTCAAAATTTTTGATTAGTCAATATGAAAGTAGTACCGACGTTAGTTACTATGATACCGACATGCTAGCTAAGATAAAACGCAATGTCACGACCTTGGGTAATCAAATCAAAAAAAACAAGCGAAAAATGTGGATTGATTGGGAGCTAGAAATAACAACTAAATTCCCATCTCTAGTGCCATCCTCATCAATCAAGTTGGAATTGTCTAGGATATCAAACAGAGTTTTTTTACTACCTAATTTTCCTTTAAATAACGAAATTGAAAGAATCAAACCTCCTAATAATAATAGTGAACCGTCTTCAGTCTATGCCGGAACATCGCCCTACAAAGGCTATCAGACACCAATTAAAAATATTGACGGGTTTATTGACTTGTTTGCAATGGGAAAACTGGGTAAGCTAAATGTAATTGGCTGGAATGCTTCGGATACAGAATACATTAGGTATCATGGCTTCTTGGATAGAACAGATATGATTAATCAAATGTCAAAAAATAGTATCGGTTTTATTCCGTGGAAGAAACATCCATTTCATCCTTACTGCAGTCCAAACAAAGCATTTGAATACGCTCACACGGGTTTAGTCGTATTCAGTACAAATTCTTTGCAACCTATATTCGATACGTTGTTGGATAATGTAATAGGATTTAATGATTATCCTGAGATGGTTGAAAAATTTAAGAATTTGATTTCTAATACAGAGGAACTATTTACAAAACGGGTAAAGACATACGAATTTGCCCGTAGCAATTTATTGTGGGAAAATTATGAAAATAATATCTTTGAAGCTTACAAACAGGCCTAATTTTTTTATCCTGTCTATATACATGGTAAATATTTCTAGCAATTGGGCTATGAACAACAGACATCACCCTAGATAACACATGTACATCTCTACTTTTAGCAGACCAATTATACTTCTCAAGTGAAACTTAACAATTAATAAAGATGGATAAATATCAAGTTTCATGCAACTCCTTCCTTATAGAAAAAAAATTAGAAGTATAGTTACATTGTCTAGGGAACTAAGAAGGGATCTGACGAAATCATTAATGCAAAAAGATTGGGAGTTTCCAGAAATGTTTGAAGATTATGAAAAATATCACACTAATATAAGCACAGGCAAGACCGTAAGATTTGACTTGATAAAGGATTGGATCGAGCCAAATTCCACAGTTTTGGATGTAGGCGTAGGCGATGGTCTTATGGCCGAGCTCTTAATGAAGAACAAAAGTGCCAATGTAAAGGGCATGGATATATCAAACGTAGCATGTGAGAAAGCCAAAAATAGGGGAATCTCGGTAACTGTGAAGGATATTAATCACGGAATTAGTCTTGATAAAGATGAATTTTTTGATTATATTTTATTCATCGAGGTTATAGAGCACACTCTTTATCCTCAAAAAATACTTGTTGAAGCTGTATCTCATGCTAAAAAAGGAGTGATTGTGACTATCCCCAATAGTGCTTACATTAAATGGAGAATTCAGCTAATGAGGGGATATTCACCCAGACAATCCTTTTCTCATTTACATTTTTGGTCTGTCAAAGATTTTGGTCTTTTTTGCAAGGACCTTGGAATCACTATTTTGGATTTTAATACCTTGCTTCCGCCTTGGTTAATGAGATTTAACAATTTGCTTTGTTGGCAACAATGCTGGTTCCTGGCACCCAAAGCATTCTCTGCCAAAAAAGACTGATGGATTGCTCTTGTGGTATCTCATATCAATCGGATTATCAATCAACGTAGTCAAATTCCTTTTCCTGGTCACAAGACTTCAACTCTATTCTCATTGGATCGTATGAACGTATATCTTTAGATTGCTTTTCTCCAAATTGTCGGCGGGACGAAGTCTATTACCTTTGACATGTGATATCCCTGACTTCAGGCCTTTTGTACAAATATCCTCAATTTATTATCAAGTATGAAGGTAGGTACTCCTCAAATCTTTTAGAACAATCCGTTACTACTTTATTCCCTGATCTAAATATGATAGTATCCAACCAAAACTTTAACTGTTTTTCGGCCAAGTCTTGCTGTGAATTAATGATCTTTGATGACAATGTAGACAGACTTGGTACAAGCGGACAGATGGGATATCGGAGGAAGCAACTGAATGATAATTACGGTCTACAGGGCACTGCACATCTATCTTTCGGTAGGAATTACAATTCTTGGATGTATAAGATAAGGAGATCTATAGTGTCTACTAAACTTCGACGACTAATATCAAATATGAATAATATTGAAGCCCTTGATATTGGATCTGGCAGTGGATATTATGTCGATGTCTGGAAGCAACTGGGTGCCAAGGATGTTGTGGGTTGCGATATAACCAGCATATTCATAAAAAGATTCAGGACATTATACCCAAGAGCGAATTTCATAGAATTTGATTTAAGTTCTAACTTTATTCCTCTTATCAAGCAATTTGATTATGTTACTGCATTCGATATATTATCATATATTCAAGAGGATGATAAATATGCAAAAGCTATTAGTAACATTTACAATTTGTTAAAACCTGGAGGATTGTTTATATTCTCAGAAAATTTTGTACAAAGAAAATCACATAAAAATAAATTTCAATCAATACGCTCCTTATCTGAAATTCAATTATTGCTTCAAGCGACAGGATTTGAAATCTTAGAGAGGTCTCCAATGTTTTATTTGATGAATGCTCCGGTTGATTCTGATGGGGTAATGATTCACAGGTTTTGGAACTCGATCAAAAAAATAGCAAGTAACGGGGAAACATTTGGGTCGTTAATAGGCTGTGCTTTATATCCTATAGAACTTTTGCTGATTTCCATATCAAAAGAAAGCCCATCAACAGAAATTATGGTTTGCAGAAAACACTGATGGCTGACTGACTTAAGTAGCAACATGTTTAGGATAATGGCGATTCATCAGAGCCAATAAAATCATTTTGAACAAAATCGGCAAATACTTTATTTGGTAAGCACTAGAACAACTTTGTAAATAAGATGACTCCATCATCCAAATTCCATTTTCATGCTAAATTATTTGCTACCAATACTGAACTCTGAAACAAAGGTGTCGTATTGTTTGCTTGAATCATGTCTTATTTTCTCATTGAAAAGATTACTCTAGAATCTATCAAATTCATGATTTTATATGTTTTTATCATCATTCTGGTTATTTGATTATTTGTTTTGAAATAATGTTGTTTCTATATCTTGGGGTTATCCAAAATTAAGAATATCGTTATATGATATCCATCAAATATTTAGCCACACAAAATTGATGGATAATGCTAAATTAGAGAAAAAATCATTACAAGGTTGTGTCAAAATACTTGAAAATTAATCAACGATTTATCCGCAGAAGATGGCTAGATTTTAGAAATGGTCATAGCATTTATTTGATATTCTTACTGACTTTTACTAATTTTATACTTATCACTTATAATTTTGCCATAAAACAGATACCCATTATAGGAGATACTATATCTTTGCCATTGTTTATTGTTCTATTTGCACTTTTTTACATCCCTGTATCTATGCTAATTGGTTACTGGCATAGAAAGCATCAATATTCAGTAGAAAACGAAGCGTTAATTAATCAGAATTGGGTTTGGGCTTGGATAATGCAATATCAAGTGCGATTGATAAAAGGTAAAACTACTAAGAAGGAGGACGAATTTGTCATGAATTATTTGAATGATATTTTGAAGAGGACCAATAAAACTGAACTAATGGCCCATGATGAAGACTCTACATCTAATTCTAAAGGGGAAGAGAAGTTTGATAAATAATCGATGTACCTACTAAACAGAATTAAAGGGCATTTACCAATCTTCTCATTTTGTCAAAATTTATCTCAAACCCAAATCGCTTCTCCTCCTTTTTCATATTCTTGTACATGCTCAAAAGCAAATTGAAATGCTTAACTGTACTCAACTTTCCATCCATCTTTAGTCTTACAATTCTATAAACATCATAATAGTATTGGAATTTCTTTAGGATTTTTTCGCGGTACTCGATTTGATCAAATTTCTTATTGGCTTTTTTAGACCGATCTAATACGTCCAAGAATATTTCACAGCTTAAAAGTGATGGAATAATGCCTTCTCCTAGCATGGGAAAAACCGTTCCAATTGACTCCCCTACACCAATTATGTTGTTATCACAAAAAGGTTCCATCAATTTAGGTGGTGAAAGTCTTATGGGTCGTCCAATTTTTCTTATTATTTTTGCTTGAGGATGTTCTTCAAAGAATTCTTTTATTCCTATATATTTTCTATCTATGTCCCCTGCACCCATGAATCCCGTGCCATTACTGAGTGGAAAGTACCAAAAGTATCCTCTAGCTCCCTTATAGCCCATCACATGAAATTCATCAATGTCATCTATGTTTTCAAGCAAGTATTCATAAGCTGGTATCACAAAGTCTTCTTCAGGTCTTGGCAAAAATCTTCTATGAAATCCGGTACAATCTAGAATGTAGTCGTATTTTTCATTGGGGAATCTCTTTCTATCACAATTAATTCCGTATTCTACATTTACTTTCGACAAGAGATCAATTTCCCATTGTTTCTTATTGTAAGTAACTAAGCCATCCAAATCGAGAAATTCTGTTTTTTGATTTGGAAGGCTCATTTTCAATTTTTTTCCAACATGAAAAATATAATTGTTGAAATCAAGGCCTGCGTTATTGGAAAAGTATTCTAACATGTGTCTTGATGCTCCCCAGGCACATACCGGCCAATGTGATTCCTTCTTATTTGCTTCAAAGAGAGTAACTTCGTAGCCACGTTTGTCTAACATATTACTAAGATAACTACCAGCAACGCCAGCTCCAATTACTGCTATCCTCAAATTAATTTGGATACCTCTTGTAATAATATTAATATTTGTATGGTTAGCAGAGAGATTTACCTTCTACAGATTGATTATACATAATGATTTGTTACAAAAAAAGTTCTAATCAATCTACTTACTAATTATTTATATCTGATAGAGATTAATCTTGAATTAAGTAAAAACAATAGTTTCCCATATATATTATACAATGAAATCTTTGTTTGAATGAATAACAAAATATATCTCATGGCGGCATTAATTGCATTTGCATCTGTTGGTGCTTTGTTAATACAACCAACTGTAGCATCAGCACAAAGCAGCATGATAGACAATATTTTGAACAGTGCACTCCCCTCTTCTAATTCTAATGATAATAATCAACCATCACAAGCAAGTGACAGCAGCGGCAGCAGCGACAGCGCAAGCACAGCAGCTCCAATAAGCACTAGCTTATCTTGTGGTCAAGTTATTAAACAAAGTGTAAAATTGACTGCCAACCTTGATTGTAAGACTGATGGTATCATTGTAGGTGCAGACGGTATCACAATTGATTTGAATGGATTTACGCTAAGCGGCCCAGGAGAGAAGAGCTCAAAGGTTGGAATCATGTTTGCAGATAATGATGAAGTAACTGTTCAAGGCCCAGGAACGATCAAAAGCTTCCAAGCAGGTGCATTATTCTCTGGCGGAGAAGACAACAAAATCTCAAGAGTTACATTCACTGAAAATGAAATTGCAGTCTTTGAAACAGGATCTAAGAATGTAGTAATTGAAGATAACCTTATGTTTGGAAACAGCATCGGTGTAGCAGCACACTCCTCCTCTGGTTCAAAGTTGACAACCAACCTATTCAAATCAAATGACTTAGCAGGCGTAACTCTAGTAAACTCTGCAGCAAATGAACTCTCCATGAATACAATCCAGGGATCTGTAAATGGTATCTTCCTTGATGGCCAAAGCACAGAGAACAACGTCAATTCAAACAACGTATTGCAGAACCGCGGTGTAGATTTGAATAATGGTAACGGTCTACCAACCAACATAAACAACAACGTCTTTTCAGACAACAACTGTAACACATCTGTCCCAGACGGTTTGTGTCTAGGTAGATAACAACAACCTCCTTTTTTTATTCTTATTAAAAATTTTACTTTAATTTATTAAAATCTTTTTAAAAACCTTCAGTAATATATTTATCTTATTAATCGGTATCAAACCTGTTATGAACTTAGCCCTTTCCATTGGCAGATTAGGTTATATTTTGATCTCTTTTATTATTTTATTAGCCCTAATTCCAGCGGTTCTAAATTACCAATTCAACAATGATGGATTAGTTACTGGACAGGAATCAAATTCTTCTGTTGTTAGTGACGCTGAGATATTGGCTAGCATAAACCAAACCTATCTTTCTTTAATCCCCTTAATGATACAAGAAGTTGAAAATACCAATGCTAGTGATATTCCAATTAGACAAATAATTGAAGCAACGCCTTCTAATGTCACCGCTCTCCAAGATATTGTAAAGAATAGTTCGAACAAATCTGCTCCAAGCGAATTAAACTCTACCTTCTCAAATGAGCCTTCTTCTTCTTCCATCAATAGCAGTAATATCCCATCCAAGCCTCAGGATCTTATCCCTGTTGTTGTCAATATGACTCAAAATACCAATGCTAGTGATATTCCGATTCAAAATGTAATTGATACTGTTCCTTCTAATGTCACCGCTCTACAAGATATTGTAAAGAATAGTTCGAACAAATCTGCTCCAAGCGAATTAAACTCTACCTTCTCAAATGAGCCTTCTTCTTCTTCCATCAATAGCAGTAATATCCCATCCAAGCCTCAGGATCTTATCCCTGTTGTTGTCAATATGACTCAAAATACCAATGCTAGTGACTTAGGAATTATGCGTATAATAAACTCCACACCAAATCTTGATACCATAAACCTGACTGCATCAGATTAACCGAATTACTTAGCAGTTGTCACAAAGTCAATATTCTTTTACTAATAATCCTTGCTTTCACTTCTTGATAAATCAGTATAAGCATCCATTATTCTGTATCTTATGTATTTATCATCGAGCGAAAATTTTGGAGGATGTGGATCATTGGTTTCTGAATTACAGTTCTGACATTTATCCCTTAATGTATATCTTAAGCAACTTTTACAAATTCTAATCCGATGTTTCATCTTGACAACCAGGTTAAATATTTGTGTGTGTTTTTTTGGATTCTTCCCTCGAAAACTTGAAAGTGCCTGAATTCTTTTCGATATTGACCTTTATCTTTTCAATTGCTTGATTAAGAGATTTTTCAGCTATCTTAAAATTTTCTGCCGTCACTGTCATTCTATATTTTGGGGCACCAACATACGTAATGTCTATTTTGGAGTTATTTTTGGATCCTTCAACAGAAGATAGGATATTCTTAATTATCTCAATGCCGTCTCCTTTTCTTACGGTAATCTCCATCAGTGCTCTTACTTCTATATGTGGGATCTGAATCTTCTTGCTTTCTAACTCAATTGCCTCAACTACTTCCGGTTTCAGATCTAAACTGGCCAGTACTTCGGTTCCCTTGATTCCCACTGCTTCAAATGCGTCATAAATGAAGTCATATTTTTCGCTAATCTTTTCTTCCAATTCTCTCATTTGATTCTGGTCGTAACCAAGTTTTGTTTTTATAATGTCCATGAAATTGGCTCCTTTTTCATCCTTCTTTACCTCAATGACTTTTGATTTTTTCTCCTCCCCTGTTACTTGCTTTAGTGATAAGTCTACCTCTGATCTACTAGGATTTACTCGAATTACCTTAAGCACGGTTTTTTGTTTGGGTTTCACATATCGTTCGATATTTCTAATCCAACCTGTTGCTATTTCGGATATATGTAAGAATGCCGTAAGATTATCATATTCGTCAAGTGTCACATAAGCACCGTGACCTGTAACTTCCTTGACAGTTACTATAACAATTTCTCCCAATTCGGGGAGTTTTTTGGTTTCTGAAATACTCACTATATTTTAACAATTTTGTTAGATTAATTAATTTTGCTTTTTGCTATTTCAAAAATCAATTCCTTTTCTTGCCCTAATGCCTTTTTTATATGGATGTTTGACCTCTCTCATTTCCGTGACTAGATCTGAAATATTTAGGACCTGATCAGTCAAGTGGTTCCCCGTTAAGATTATATTCACTCCTGGAGGCTTGGATTGAAGCACCGAAATAAGTTCGTGTTCTTCTATCAATTTTAATTTTAGCGCATAATTGATTTCATCTAGTATTACAGTATCATAACGCAATGAATTTATTTTTTCTTTTGCTAAACCCAAAGCAGCTTTAGCAGAATCTATATGCTCCTGAATGTCATGATCATCGTCTAGTATTCCTATGAATCCTTTTCCTGCTATAATCAATTCAAAATGGGGCTTTAGCCTATTTGAACTATATATTTCCCCATAATCCCATTCTCCTTTGATAAATTGGATCATACATATCTTCTGGTCATATCCTACTGCGCGAAGTGCTATCCCTAGAGCCGCCGTAGTCTTACCTTTGCCATTCCCATAATATGTTATTATTAACCCCCTGTCCATTTGATTATTCTATTATTAATGAAGCAATATTTTCTTGTTGTTTTATGATTATTCTTATCACAATATTATCAAAATAATGCACGATCGAATACTAGACAATTCCTTTCACTATCGGATCAGCCATTTCCTTGATTCTTGTACAATTTTTCTTTTACAACAAGAATTAATGGTCTCGTTTTGGCGATACCAAATACTCTAAATAATCTTGGTTTTGTTTATGGTTCACATTTTGAGATGAATCTTCATACTATGGCCGAGTTATTGAAATCGCTCCTAAATTGAGGTTAATGTAGATTAGACTATTTAGGTAAGTGATCATAAATATTTAATTAAGCCATGGTGCAATTCACACTTAAAGAAGTCAAATTTATTAAAGAAAATGAATGTTGTAGACTCAGCACATCAATCGCGGATCAATCTCACGTGGTACCTGTTTCATATTTATTCCATGATAATCATTTTTATTTCGCTACGGACTATAAAACAAAAAAATTTTCCAATATTAAAAAGAATCCCAAAGTTGGGCTTGTCATCGATGTCTATAAAGGTAATGGGAATAAAGGATTAACTCTGCAGGGAAGTTGCAGGATACTTGAACATGGTCAGACATTTAAAGAAGTTTATTTGCTCTTATTTCAAAAATTTGATTGGGTAAAAAACGATCCTTGGAAAGAGTATGAGGCTCCAATTATCGAGGTAACTGCAAAATCAAAGAGCTCTTGGGGGATCAATTAAGTTGTCCTTTAGATTTCGAATGGGAGAATTGGCAGGTTTTGTTTGTAAATACATGTATCCCATACCTACTACATCAATAAGTGGATCTGGAACATCGATAGCTGTATGTACGTTATCTAGTGTGGGTTTGCTAAAAAGGATTTCAAGGGACAAGATTATGGAGAAGATCTTAATTGCTGGACGTTTGTTTTCTGAAAATAAAGGAATTGATTCTCTAGTAACTTTTTGTGTACAATCACCAGCTTTAAGATACTTGCTTATCTGTGGTAGGGATACCAAAGGACACTACCCGGGCGATGCGCTGGTAAATCTGATAACCTACGGGATTGACACAGAAAACAAGATTATAAATACAAAATCTCCTCATCCATACCTTACATGCGACCCTCTCTCAATTCAAAAATTTAGGGATAAAATACAATTAATAGATATGAGGGAATGTCTTGATCTGAATGAAATCAGAAGTAGGATAAATAATTTTACTTGATCTTCTTACTATAAAGAATTTGCTCTGCTTCTGCTTCTGTGTTACTCTTATTCTTTATCGCAACCGAGCCGTTACTACCGTTTTTCTCTCTACTTTGAATATACTCTCTATAATCTTCATCTATTTCCATGGCTGCTTGTAGAATCTTGCTTTTTATCGTATTAGATGAATTGATAAACATCTTTGTATCTTTGGGTAGACAATGACCTCCTATTCCATCTCTTGGTTCTAGTATTTCGACATTCCATTTGGTATTAAGTGATTCTCGTAGTTCTGAGAAACTAATGCCATTTGCTTTACTGTAGAGGTATAGTTCTTCTGCAAATGCTATCTGAAGATATCTGTGTGCATTTTCAACAATCTTTGTTAGTTCGGCTACCTCAACTGAAGAGACTGGATGCATTGGTATACCTAGGCTTTTTATTCTATTTACAAATTTGGCTGAAGGTCGAGATCTTGCTATAGATGATGTTCCTTTAGGACTACTAATACTACCAGAACTTGGAGATAATGATGATGGAGATGTAACGGTAGTAGAAGCAGCACCGAAACTGGTATTGTTATTGTTATTGTTAACAAACTCTCCGGCTGATGTAGAAGAGCTTGTTGAAGTAGGTATAACTTCACGTCCATCATAAAAGTTCAGTCCATGTTGCAGACAACAATTGCTTACACCACCAACAATACGTAGTTGATTAACACCGTGAATTTCTTCTTCTAATGCATACCATCTGTGAGGTGCATGTACCACATGGAGCCTGTGATCTAGTTTCTCAAAGACTCTCTTTGAAGTACCTTTTGGTATTGTACTTTCAATAGATATTAGTGCACCACTCTTTGCCTCTCTTGATATCTTTTCTACCACAGACATTAGACTATCTACTTGTGGTGAAAACATATCATCTGGTCGATGTGTTGATACACATATTATTAGTACGTCAAAGTCACCAAAGTTTGTAGCTTGTTTAATTCCGTAGCTGGCTTCAGCTGACTGCATGGCTTTTTGATTGATATCATAACCAAACGTATCAAACCCATGCTCTTTAACATATTTTGCAACTGGAAGACCAAGTTGGCCAAGGCCGATAACAACTACTTTATTGTAGTTTTTTTCATAATTATAATTATACATTCTCTTAGTTACTTCTTAGAAATACCTGAGTAGAATAAATAATGATTTCTTATGATTCTTTTATTCTATAAATCTATTACTTTTTACTAGAATAATTTCTAGTATGCTTTAAATCTTATTGTGCAAATTTGTGATCAGGCCAGGTTTGCAATTCTAGAGTATCTAGTTTTTTCGGGTAGATAAAGTTACAGTTTATTCCATTATTGGTTTTTTTTAACATACTTTTCACATGGACATATCTTACCAAGTCATTGTAAAATAACTCGTAAGAGATTGGTTCGCTACCCAGAGACTCAAATCTGTTTATTACTGTGTTTGTAAAAATGATGTTTATCCTTTTGAACAATGCCATAATCGCCATATCCCTAACAAACTTTCTAACTTCAAATCTCATTTTTGATCTAAGGCTATGAAGACATAAAAGTATCATATCATCTATAACTACACAATCTATATCCATCAACCTAATCCTTCGCAAAACGCTAAGTATGATATCAGGCTCGTATATTCTAACGTATGTTATACTTCTTAAATATTGATTTATCATTCCTTGACTATGCACGTGAGTTGATTTTTCCAAATAATCGTGTATTATTTCTGGTTTGAACCCTCCAGAGCTATCAACGTATAAAGTTTTTTTGTTCAGTAATGTATTTTTTGCACAAATCATATGTAATAGGGAGGTCTTTCCCGATCCTTTTTCTCCAGCAAATTCAATCAGACTTCCAGCTTCATTGAAACTTTCAAGCAAATTACTTAACTTGTCTAGATGTGTGGTTATGTTCAAAATTTTGAGACTCGTAAATAAAAATCTTGGTAAAATAAATGTGGCCAGAGGAAGCTTTTTATTGTAGCCTAGGGTCCTTTCACACTTGATTAACAATATGGCATCAACACCTTCCCAACAACCTACCAAAAGACCACTAAATGTACTACAGCGTTCTTTAAATAGAAAAGTTGCTGTAAGGCTGAAAAGCGAAATTGAGTACAGAGGTAAAATGTCAAATGTCGATTCTTATATGAATCTAATACTAGTTGATGCAGAG
The DNA here is from genome assembly GCF_047711275.1 of Candidatus Nitrosocosmicus sp. FF01. Classification (NCBI taxonomy): domain Archaea; kingdom Thermoproteati; phylum Nitrososphaerota; class Nitrososphaeria; order Nitrososphaerales; family Nitrososphaeraceae; genus Candidatus Nitrosocosmicus; species Candidatus Nitrosocosmicus sp. FF01. Next base: position 93,750 of record NZ_JBLNIG010000003.1, read on the forward strand.
GAGTTTGATGGTTCTGATCTGTTGGCAAATTATGGCAAGGTAGTTATCAGAGGAAATAATGTTCTATTCATTAAGTTAGAAAAAGAATTCTAAAAGTTAGAGATAGAGGATAATCAATAAAGGGTAACAATGCAATCGAGAAAGTTTATTTTTACATCCGAGAGTGTGACAGAGGGTCACCCTGACAAGATTTGTGATAGGATATCTGATTCCATTCTTGATGAATTTCTAAGATACGATCCAGAGGCAAGAGTCGCAGTAGAAGCAATGACCACCACCGGTGTGGTGATAGTGGCAGGAGAGGTAACGTCGAGAAATAAGTTAGATATCCAAGAAATCGTAAGAAACGAAATAAATGATATTGGTTACAATAAACCAGAATACGGTTTTGATGGAAACACCTGCTCAGTTTTGGTTTCACTTCATGAACAAAGTCCAGATATATCTATAGGAGTTACATCTAATCACGAAAGAGAACAAGGGGCAGGAGATCAAGGATTGATGTTTGGGTTTGCTATAAATGAAACCCCTGAATTAATGCCTTTGCCAATTACTTTAGCTCATAACCTTTCATTACGCTTATCTGAAGTAAGAAAGAAGAAAGAACTGGACTGGGTTAGACCCGATGGAAAATCCCAAGTGTCGGTGATTTATGAGGACAATCGACCCAAATCTATAGATACCATTGTTTTATCTACGCAACACTCTCCAGACATATACCAGGATCAGTTGACAGAAGAAATTGTAAAGCATGTAATAAGACCTGTATGTACCGATTGGATAACACCGGATACAAAGATATTTGTTAATCCTACTGGCCGATTTGTTATAGGCGGACCTCCTGGTGATACGGGTTTAACTGGTAGGAAAATTATAGCAGATACCTACGGAGGTATGGGCAGACATGGTGGGGGTGCCTTTTCAGGAAAAGATCCAACTAAAGTCGATAGGTCTGCGTGCTATATGGCTAGATATATCTCAAAAAATATTGTTGCATCCGAACTGGCCACCAAATGTGAGGTTCAAATAGCGTATGCAATCGGAGTAGCAAAACCGGTTTCTATTATGGTGGATACATTCAAGACATCTAAAGTGGATGAGGAAAAAATCGAAGCAAAAGTTAAAGAGGTTTTCGATACTAGCCCGGCGGGAATAGTTAGAACCTTAGACCTAAAAAGACCTATATACAAGAAAACATCCGCATACGGTCATTTCGGAAGACGTGACCCTGACTTTAACTGGGAGCGAACGGATAAGTCTGAAGTCTTAAGAGGTTTGGATTCATCATAATTTAATTAAAAGGGACCTTTTTCTAAATTTTAGGTAATTATGGCAAGTGTAAATACTCTTGATCGATTCTGATGATACTTTTATTAATGATTTATCAATAGCTGAAAAAGAACAAGATCTTCCAAAAGAAGTTAAGGAAAAAAGGAAAAAAGGTCAATTACGCACTGGTCTTACAACCGGTACATCAGCGGCGGCTGCTACCAAAGCTGCTTTACAAACATTACTTGGAAAGGAAATCTATGAAGAAATTCAAATAACCCTTCCAAAGGGTAAGATAGTAGAACTGCCAATTGCATGGACGAGAGTAGATGACTCGCGTGTCACCTGTTCGGTGATCAAAGATGGCGGGGATGATCCAGACGTAACTCATGGAGCTGAAATTTTGTCCACAGTGGAGTTTACGTCCGAAGCCGGAAGTGTACAAGTGAAAGGTGGTATAGGGGTGGGAAAAGTAACTAAACCAGGTTTAGGATTGCCTATTGGTAGTCATGCCATAAATCCTGTGCCCTTAAAAATGATAAAAGATTCCGTGGATGAAGTTTTAAGCAAGAACATCGATTCAACAAAATCATTTGGAATTGCTATAACTATTACCGTTCCTAAGGGCGCCGAGATAGCTATAAAAACTGACAATCCTCGATTGGGAATTATAGGGGGTATTTCCATTCTAGGAACTACCGGAATTGTATTACCTTATTCTACTGCTTCTTTTGCAGCAGCCATTAGACAGGGATTGGATGTCGGAATTGCTCAAGGAGCAGATACTTTTATTCTTACAACTGGGGGAAGAAGTGAAGATTTTATGAAACATCTATTTCAAGAAAGATATCCTGAACATTGCTATATTCAAATGGGCGACTTCGCTGGCTTTAGTGTGAAACAGTGTCATGATAAAGGTGTTAAGCGGATCTTCATTGGCGGATTTATTGGGAAGCTTACAAAAATTGCAATGGGCGTAAAACAAACCCATGTAAGAGGTTCCCATGTGAGCATGGATTTCATGGCAAGATTAGCCGAGGAATCGGGTGCAAATAAAGAACTTGTTGACTCAATAGTAAATGCAAATACTGCCAGACATGTTTCTGAAATAATTGATTCAAATTCCATTGTAGGTTTTTATGACCTAATTTGCAGAGAGGCTGTTAAACAACTTAAAAATTATTCTGGCAACCAACTATTGATTGAAGTATTATTATTCGACTTTAACGGAAACGTGGTAGGCAGATATCCAAAATAGCGTTCATGTCTATTTTGAAAATGAAATAAAATTGAGGTTTGCTTGGTTTTTGAGTAAAGAAATACTGGTGGAGGTGGATTTTCGATATTGTCGCTAATGGTACACATTCATAGTTAGATTGGCTTGTGACAAACTTGATTTATCAAGCCGGCTGAGAGTTTATTTGGCAAATTAGAAATATATTATAATGTTAGTACTAATTGGATTACCTTAGGAATAATTCTGCCATGGATAATATCAATACTAATTACAAAACAGCCATAATAGCAATCACAAAGAATGGTATTGCTATTGCCAAACAAATTCAAAACAGAATGAATGATTCAGATATTTATGTTCCTGACAAATTTAGGACCTCTGAATCCAAGATTATATATTTTGCAGAACCTGTATCTCAAAAAATAGGGGCATTATTTGGCAACTATTCGTCAATTATTTGTATATTTTCACTTGGTGCAGTAATCCGCTTGATTTCTCCATTTTTACGGGATAAAAAATCCGATCCTGCCGTAGTCGTTATTGATGATACAGCAAAATTTGCAATTAGTACTCTATCTGGACATTTGGGAGGTGCAAATGAATTAACTTTGAGAATTTCTGGGATGCTTAACGCTATTCCTGTGATTACTACTGCGGCAGACGTAAACAATACCATTGCAATAGATCTGCTTGGAAAGAAATTTGGATGGACCATCGAAGATTTAAGAAATGTTACAAGGGTTAGTGCAATGATGGTAAACGAAGAGAAAATAGGTGTTTTTCAGGATGCCGGGGAAAAAGACTGGTGGGATATGGATAAATTACCCAAAAACATAAAGTTAGTAACAAATCTATATGATTTATTACAGGACGAGATTAAAGGAGCTATTATAATAAGCGATAGGATAATCACCAATGATACTGTACTAAATAAATCAGTTCTATATAGACCAAAAACTTTGGTTATTGGAGTGGGACTTCACTGGAATACTACTGAGGAAACTATTCAAACAGGAATCAAAAAGGTCCTAGAAGAATCTCAGCTTAGTTTTGGTAGTATAAAGTCCATTGCTTCATTAGATAAGGGAAAACGTATAAAGGGATTAGATGATTATTGTAAGAACAATAATTTTCCATTGATTCTGTTTCCTAGAGATGAATTAGATAAGATAAATGTCCCAAATCCGTCAGAGATAGTAGGAAGGTTTGAAGGTACCTCGAGCGTTGCGGAGGCCTCCTCTATAGCGGAATCTAATGGCAATCTCGTAGTACCAAAATACAAGTTTCCACCGGATTTGACTGTCGCAATTAGTAGGGTGCAAATGGAATGAAAAAGGCATTACTTATAATTGATCGAGGGAGCAAGATGAAAGAAGTCCAAGATGAACTTCAAGAAACGTGTTACCTAATTAAGGACAAGACAGAATATGACTACGTGGATTATTGCTTTCTTGAGGTGGTTCCACCATTTATAGATGAAGGAATTCATAAATGTATAACTCAAGGAGCAGAATCTATTACGATTGTTCCATACTTTCTGTACCCTGGAATGAAACTTAAAGATGCAGTCAAAAGATCAGCACTGATAATCAATTCCAAGGAAACGAAAATGGTTATAACTAAACCCTTATCATATCAGCCTACAATTTCTGAAATTGTACTTAGTCATGTTCAAAGACTAACGAAACAAGAAGGAACAGAACTTAACAAAAATTTCTGTTTGTTACTCATAGGGCATGGGAGTAGTGATAAAAGGGCTAGAGAAGCTTTTTTGTTCACTGTACAGAGCTTGAAAGCAGTTTACAAAAATGTTAAATTCTGTTTCCTAGAATTGGAACCCCCAAATATCGAAGAGGGTATTAAGGATTGTATTGATACAAAACCCGACAAAATAATTGTGATTCCGTATTTTTTACATAAGGGTATACACATCCAAAAGGATATTCTGGTAGATTTAGAAAAGGCACAAGAAAAATTTGGATTCAAAAATATTTCTATTACTTCACATATTGGAGTTAATTCTTCAATGGTCGATTTGGTAATATCTTTAGCAAGGGAGGCCGAGACAAAAAGTGGATTATTTTAGTAACAATACCGAGGATTATAATATTGGTAATCCAACTACACGTGACATGTCTAAACGTGCTTTTGGTATTGAAAAGCAAAGTTTCGATATAATTGAATCAGAGATAGGTAAACATGATTATACAGAGGACCAGTGGACCATAGTAAGGAGAGTAATTCATGCAACTGCAGATTTTGATTTTGCACGGTCAGATCGAATAATTTTTTCTAAAGATGCTATAGACTCTGCATGTTTGGCATTTTCTAAAAATTCACGTATCGTTACGGATGTAGAAATGGTATTGCACGGGATCAATAAGAAATCTATGTCTGATATCGGTATTGAGGGTGTTTGTATGATTAACGACCCTAAACTTAAAGAAATTTCAAAAATATCTAATAAAACAAGATCGGAATTAGCAATGAGGGAGTGTGCAAGACAGATAGACAAAGGAATTGTAATTATTGGTAACGCGCCAACAGCTCTATATGAAGTAATATCTATGATTGAGGCGAAAGAAATATCTCCCCTATTGGTAATTGGGATTCCAGTGGGGTTTGTCTCTGCAGTAGAGTCCAAGAGGGATCTTTTGAATATAAATGTCCCTTTTATCACAAACACTGGAAGAAAAGGAGGTAGCTCAGCAGCGTCATCGATTATCAATTCGTTGATGTTAATGTACTTGTCTAGGGGAGGTAAATAAACAAATTAGTAATTTTTGACAAAGGGGCGGAATCATTTTTTTCTCATATATTCTAAACAACTGTATGTAAAATTTTTAGATATATGTGAATTAATAAAATGAATGTGCATATATGAGGCAACACAATTTTGTTCACTAAATCCATCTTTTCCGTCTATTATCCCTTTACCTTTTTTGAGGCGATATATCATCTTAATATCTTTGCATTGAGGTATCACCATTGAATAGTGGAATTCATGACCTTTGATTTGTCTCATGCTTTTTAAGAAAGATTGATTGTGAATCAATTGGCCTTCTGTGTAACCTAAAGTCAATTTACCAGTCATCAGGGTATCCGCGTCGAATATTCCTGCCATCTTGTATTTTCTCTTTCTGTTCTCAAATCCAGAAATTGATTTCGTCAAATACATTAACCCTCCACATTCAGCGTAGATCGGTATCCCATCATCAACTAGTTTCTTTATTTTCTTTCTCATCTCGGAGTTTTTTTCAAGTTTATCCGCAATTACTTCGGGAAACCCTCCTCCTAAAATAATGCCTGCACATTCTGGAGAGATACTTGTATCAGCGATAGGACTGAAAAACTCTATTTGAACTCTTTCAGAAAGAAGGTCCAAGTTGTCTTGATAATAAAAATTGAATGATTTGTCCAATGCTACAAGGATTTTGGGTTTTGAAGCATGCTGATTAATTTGTGATTTATTCTCATCGAATCCGTTAGAAAAGGATTTCGTCGTATTTGATTCATGAAGCGTTGATTTATGATGCTTTTCGATAATTTGAATCAGATTGTCGTAGTCAATATTCTCTGAAATCGATCTGGTTTTCACAACTATTGATTTCTCATCTTCTGAATTTAGTTCCATACCGGGGATTAGTCCTAAGTGTCTTTCATGGTATGTTAATTTCTTATTGTTATATATATTACCTATAATAGGTAATTTGATGCTAGAATCAAATGCATCGGTAACAAATTTCAAATGTCTTTCGCTTGCTAAATTGTTCAAGATAATCCCAGAAATTTTGATATTTCTACTAAACTTTATAAAACCATATACTATTGCTGCAACAGATCTGGCCGCCTTCCTTGCGTCTACAACTAGTACTACTGGAAGGTCCAATATTTCTGAAATGTGTGCAGTACTGGCAAAGTTATTTTTTCCGTTAATACCGTCATATAGGCCCATTACTCCCTCTAATATTGTAATGTCCGCATCCTTTGAATTTTTGTAATAAGATTTGATTAGACCGGGTTTACCCATAAGCCATACGTCTAAATTCCTCGATTTCCGTTTTGTAATAATGTTATGATAAGAAGGATCAATATAGTCTGGTCCAATTTTATAGGGTTGAATTTTATATCCTCTTTTTTCTAAACCGTACATAATCGCCATTGAAATCGTTGTCTTTCCGACTCCACTCGTGGTTCCTGCAATTACAATCCCTGGGATTTTCATCAAGATTATAATTTTGACGGACTTCCTTTAAATTACTATCTTCTTAATTGAATCCCAACCCCCTACCACAAGCGATTATCTTGATTTCGTCTAGATTTGCTCCTTTAACCTTTCTTTACGTAATTTTCGATTATAAGCTAAACCAAATCTGTGTGATTCATCTCTTATATGTTGGAGTATCATAAGTGATTTTTGATTCTTTGAAAGAACCACTGGTTTGGAAGAATATCTGGTATAAACTTCTTCATTTTCCTTGGCCAAGGAGATACATTCGATTTGCTCTAGGCCTATTCTCTTAAGGGCTTTTAAAGCTACATTCAGATGACCCTTTCCTCCATCAATTACAATCAAATCTGGAAGCCTTCCTTTTTTTAATTTAGTAAAACTTTCAACCGAATTTGTTCTTAATTCGTATCGTCTTTTGATAATTTCCTCAATCATCATGAAATCATTTTGGTGATTTACATTTCTTATTTTGAATTTTCTGTATCCACTCTTTTCTGGAGTGCCATTAATAAATCGAGTAGACGCCCCGGTGGCAAATTCATTACCAAAATTAGAAATGTCAAAACAATCAATTATATAAGGAAGTTTACTGAGAGTTAGGATCTGCATCAATTCATCCAATGCAGGTTCATGTTTTTTGGAAATATGGGTTTTCAAATTGTTCAATATCAATTGCATTATATCCTTTTTGTTTTGTGAGTTATGATCAGCTTGTTTGTCGTTCTTACTGTTCTCCTTCTCAAGTGATACCAATTTTATTCTTGTTTTTGTCAGCTGTAACAAAATTTTTTCCAATTTTTCTGGTTCCTTGATTTCCTTATTAATGTAAATGAAACTAGGAATAATAGAAGTAGTAAGGTAGTATTGAAAAATGAAATTCTCAATTGAATTGTCACCCAAAAGGTCAAACTGATACTTCTTCATATCGTTGATTACTCCATTTTTACTAATTAATGTCATAACATGCGCAACTTCCTCATACTTGTCTTCAATTATCCCAATGTACTCTTCTATTATGCCTTGTGGATTATAGATTTCCATTTTTTGGTACTGAAGGATGTTTTTTAATCGGTGAAGTGTATCTCTTATATAGATCGCCTTTTCATAATCTTGGCTCTGGGAAGCTATTTTCATCTCATCTTCTAATTTGTTGCAAAAAGTGCTCAAACTATCATTGTTTTTTAAAATATTTTTTAAGGAATTTATATTTTCTTTGTATTTTTCCTCACTTATTTTGTTGATACAAGGTGCATCGCAATTTCCCATGTAGTATTCCAAACATTCACTCTTTGGCAGGGTATTACAGATTCTAACCTTAAACATTTTTCTTAACAATCCCACAGACAAGTATCTTGAACTACCCTTCACAAAAGGTCCGATTATATCACCTTTAGTACCCGTAAATTCTCCATTTCGGTTTCTTCTAGCTACGTTTAACCTAGGGAACTTTTCATCAGTAATTTTTAAGTAAGTGTACCTTTGCTGATCTTTAAGTTCTATGTTAAATATCGGTCGGTATTTCTTTATAAGATTGGATTCAAGCAAAAAAGCTTCAATTTCGTTGTCAGTAATAATGTAGTCTATACTTTGGATTCGAGAAACTAACACATTTGTTTTCCAACCTGATCTCTCCGGCTGGGTGGTTCTCGGATGGGTAAAATAACTCGTGATTCTCTTACGAAGGTTTTTTGCCTTGCCGATGTATATGACTTGTCGTTTATTGTCTTTCATTAAGTAGACGCCAGGTTCGCTAGGATAAGGGTATCTTAAGTAATCTCTAATATCGGTAATCATTTTCGTATCCTTAAAACCATTCCTTCACCTTGATTCATCACACTGATTTTATCAAAACACTCGTCTCCAATTTCACCACCTAGCTATTTTTCAAAACAATTTCGTTGTTTTTGACGGAGTTCAACTTATCTTTAAGAAATTTTCCCGTATAACTCTTTGGATCATTTGAAACAGACTCCGGAGTACCAGTAGATATTATGTAACCTCCGTTGTTTCCGCCTTCAGGTCCAAGATCGATGATCCAATCTGCAGATGATATTATATCTAGATTATGCTCTATGACAATGATGGTGTTGCCTAGGTCCCTCAATCTAGTTAGGATCTTTAGTAGCTTTTTTACATCTGCGAAGTGAAGTCCGGTAGTGGGTTCGTCAAGGATATAAACTGTATTTCCAGAATCCTTTTTGGATAATTCCGTAGCTAATTTGATCCGCTGTGCCTCCCCACCTGATAATGTGGTGGCCGATTGGCCTAAGTGTAAATATCCCAAACCTACCTCATCCAATAATTTCAATTTATTCTTGATAGGAATGTTATTTTTAAAAAATTCTAATGCTTCTTCAACAGTCATATCTAGTACTTCGGCAATGTTTTTTCTCTTGTATCGTACTTCCAAAGTATCATTGTTGTAACGATTTCCTTTGCACTGGTCACAAGTAATATAAACATCTGGAAGGAATTGCATTTCAATTTTTCTGACACCTGCGCCATCGCACATGTCACATCTTCCGCTAGGCAAGTTAAACGAAAATCTCCCCATTTTATATCCTCTTTCTCTGGACAACTGAGTTTTTGCAAACAAATCTCTAATATAGGTAAATGCATTGACATAGGTGATTGCGTTTGACCTTGGAGTCCTTCCAATTGGTGCTTGATCAATGCCTATGACTTTGTCTACTGATTCTACTCCACTAATTCCATCATTTATTCCAACCTTGTACTTTGATTTGTAAAAATGATTGCTTAAGTAATTGAATAATATATCATTTACCAAAGTTGATTTACCCGAACCAGAAACACCCGTTACTGCAGTGATAGCTCCTAAAGGAAATGATGGGCTAATATTTTTCAGGTTGTTTTCCCTAGCTCCCGCGATTTTGAGAAATTTTTCACCTATGACAATCCTTTTATAATCCTCATTTACTGTTTTTTTCCCATTCAGATAAGCTGCTGTAATGGAGTTCGGATTAAGTAACACATTTTCTAATTCTCCTTCTGCTATTACCTGTCCACCATGGACTCCAGCTTTAGGACCAATGTCTATAAGCCAATCTGCATTCTTGATTATTTCTTCATCATGCTCTACAACTATAACGGTGTTACCAATATCCCTCAATTTAAAGAGGGTATTTATTAAAAGTTTATTATCTCTTTGATGCAGCCCAATTGTAGGTTCATCCAATACATAAAGAACTCCTGTAAGATTAGTTCCGATCTGAGTAGCAAGTCTAATCCTTTGTGATTCCCCACCGGATAGCGTTCCTGCATTTCGATTCAGGGTTAAATAATTCAGGCCAACATTTGACAAGAACTGCAATCGGTTATTAATTTCCTTGAGTATCTGTTTAGAAATGATTGAAGAAGAAACATCCAGAGTCAAATTTCGGAAAAAATCAATGACTTTATCAACAGAAAGATTACAAACATCTATTATTGAACACCCATTGATTTTTACTGCCAAAATTTCCTTCTTTAATCTTTGCCCTTTGCAACTTTCACAAGGCTTTTCTATCATAAACCTTCTGATTTCTTCACGTTTAGATTCTGATTCAGTTTCATTAAAAATTCTTTGTAAATTAGAAATTACTCCCTCAAATTTTCCTGAATATTCCCAAGAACTATCGCTTGATTTTGAGGTGTAATTATATTTTATTCGCAAATCGGTACCATATAAGATTACATCCAGCTGGTTTTTGCTCAGTCTATTGATTGGTGTATTCAAATTAAATCCAAATCTCTTGCCTACGTCCTTTAGCATTGAGGTCCTAAAACTTGAAAATTGTCCAGAAGACCATGGCTTTATTGCTCCATCTAAAATGCTTAGTTTCCTATCTGGTATTATCAAGTCAGGGTCAAATTCTGTTTCAATCCCTAATCCATGGCACTTACCACAGGCACCAAAAGGGGAGTTAAATGAAAATGACCTTGGTTCCATCTCACCGATACTTATATTGCAATTGGGACATGAATTCTTCTGAGAAAACAGAATTTCATCCTTTCCAAAAAGTACCGAAACAATTCCTCCACTTTTCTCAATTGCTGTTTGTACAGATTCAGAAATTCTGTCTTTTTCTATAGTGGTATTCTCCATTACTATTCTATCTATGACCGCCTCTATGGAATGTCTTAGATGTCTCTCCTGAGGTGGTATGATGTCAAGATGGTCCCGTTCACTCACATCTATGATCTCCTTATCTACTCTGATTCGTGAGTAACCATCTTCTTTAAGATCCTGCAACGTCTTTTCATGAGTACCTTTTCTTTCTTTAACAATAGGGGATAATATATACATGATTCCTCCATCCTTAATATTTACTATGTTTAGGATCGAGCTTACGATTGTGTCGAGGGATTGATAGGAAATCTCTCTGTTGCAATTGGGGCAATATGGAGTACCAATTTTTGAATATAGTAATCTCATGTAATCATATATCTCGGTAATTGTGCCTACTGTAGAGCGGGGATTCTTGTTCGTTGTTTTCTGTTGAATAGCAATGGCTGGAGATAATCCTTCTATAGAATCCACATCTGGCTTGTCCATTATTTGAAGAAATTGACGGGCGTATGCAGAGAGAGATTCAACATATCTTCTCTGACCTTCTGCGAAAATAGTATCAAAAGCTAGGGTGGATTTTCCTGAACCAGATAAACCTGTAATAACTACTAATCTATTCTTGGGAATTTCAAGATCTATGTTTTTCAAATTGTGCTGTTTAGCACCTTTTATTATAATTTTATTATCCATTTCGAATTATTTACTAACTTGTCTTAGCAAGATTTGTTTAACCTTTTGTAGATTCTCTCTCTGTTCAATTGCTTTCTCAAATTCAAGATCCTCAGCGTATTTGTTCATTTGAATCTCTAACTTGGCAGATAATTCTATTAAATCGTTACGTGTCATAGTTTTAAGATCTACAAGGGTATTGGAAATATTTAGATTCTTTTGGGGGATGGGTTTTGAAATACTCTTTGGTTCTATTTTGTTACTCAAATTATATTCGATCTGTTTCTTACGTCTTCTGTTAGTTTCAAGCACCGCTTCCTTGATGGATTTGGTTATGGAGTTTGAGTACAAGATCACCTTACCGTCGATGTTTCTAGCTGCTCTCCCAAAAGTTTGTATGAGGCTACTATAATTTCTCAAAAACCCTTCTTTATCAGCATCTAAAATTGCGACAAGTGCAACTTCGGGCAAATCCAATCCCTCTCTCAAAAGGTTAATGCCCACGAGCACATCAAATTCTCCCACTCGTAATTTTCTTAAAAGTTCTGTCCTTTCAAGTCCGTTTATCTCCGAATGTATGTATCTTACCTTAATCCTATTTCTTGAAAGGTAGTCAGCCATATCCTCGGCCATCTTCTTAGTCAAAGTTGTGACTAAAGCTCTTTGTTGCTTTGCAACCCTTTCATTGATTTGCCTTATGAGGTCTGCCATTTGATCATTCGTCTTTCTTATTTCAACTTCTGGATCTACCAGTCCAGTCGGCCGTACTAGCTGTTCAACAACGTTGCTATTATTATCGAGTTCATATCTTCCAGGAGTAGCTGAAACAAATATTACATTGTTTAGATACCTTTCAAATTCTTCAAACTTGAGGGGCCTATTATCAAATGCACTAGGTAATCTAAAACCAAAATCTACCAGGGATTTCTTTCTGGAATAATCTCCTTTATACATTCCCATTATCTGAGGGATAGTTACATGAGATTCATCGATTACCAACAAGAAATCTTGATCAAAAAAATCTAATAAACAGTAAGCGGGTTGATTTGGTTGTCGCCCATCAAAATGCCTTGAGTAATTCTCGATCCCATTGCAATATCCTAATTCTGATAACATTTCTATGTCATATGTGGTCCTAGACAATAATCTCTGTCGTTCCAATTCTCTTGGTAATTGAGGTAACCATAGTCTCAATTCATCTCTTATTGATTGAATGGCTTTTTTGTGGCTCGCCTCATCAATTATGTAATGTTTTGCCGGAAATATCGTTGCATAATCTAATTCCCTAATAATTGTTCTTGTTGTCTTATCAATCAAGTAAATTTTTTCAAGGGTTTGTCCGAAAAGACTCAACCTTATGACCTGATTTGAATATGCTGGAATTATCTCTATGATATCACCTTTGGCTCTAAATGAGCCGCTATTTGACTCAACTTCATTCCTCTCATATCTAATTTTAACAAGACGTTGAATTATTGAACGTCTATCTATTACCATGTTTTTTTTAAGTAAAATGGACTGAGCCTTCCATTCCTGAGGTGAACCTAGCGAATAAATACAGGATACCGTGGCTATGATTATCGTCGGTTCGCCGGATAGTAACATTGAGGTCGCTTCTAATCTTAATTGCTCTATTTTTTCGTTTATTTCGGTATCTTTTTCTATGTATGTGTCACTTTGAGGTATGTAACTTTCGGGTTGATAATAGTCATAAAAGCTTACAAAGTATCCAACATTATTGTGAGGAAAGAATTCTTTGAATTCTGTGTAAAGTTGGGCTGCTAACGTTTTATTGTGGGAAATAATGAGTGTATTCTTGTTATGTCTTGCAATAACGTTTGCAATTGTAAATGTTTTGCCGCTACCTGTGACGCCCAATAAAACTTGTTTTTTCTTATTATGATCCAATCCATCTACCAAGTTTCTAATGGCCATTGGTTGGTCGCCCTTTGGAATCAGTTTATCTGTTAGTTGAAACTTTTTCATATCTCCAACTTCCCTAGTGTAACATTAGCATTGCAAAAATATGCAGCAATTTTATCTAGTTATATGAGACTTTCCAAATAATTAATACTTTGTATTTTTGTCACGAAAACTTTGATAATGCATTTACTGGTGAAATTTTAGATCCTTTGTATGCGGGATATAATCCAGAAAATATACTCAAGAGAATAACTACAATACCAATTTTCGAAATCTCAATGATATTAAAAACTGGATGAATACTAAGTGGTAAATTCAGGAAATATAAAAAGCCATTTAATAATAGATATGCTCCTATGAATCCAAATATTATCCCAAAGAATGCTCCTATTATACCCAAAAAAATAGATTCAGTCAAAAACATTCCCAAAATGACTCTGTTAGTGCCCCCGAGCGCTTTCAAAATTCCAATTTCCCTTGTTCTCTCTACCACTGATGTGTATATTGTGATGATGATTCCAATGGACCCTACTATGAGCGAGATAACTGCAATGCTAGAAATGAATGTTGAAATGCCTATAATGAATTTGGTTATGTTCTTTACTAATTCTAAAGAATTTAATATGGTAACTTGATTGTTAAAGTACTTTTGGACCTGACTGACTAGGGATTCAACTTTGTCTATGTCATTATAAGTTATGAAAAGCAAATCATAATCATTTTTTTTCTGCAAAATTGCTTTACCATTGTTAATGTCAATAAAAATTGAGTTATCTATAATTGGATTTCCAGTTGAATTCAATAGACTAGGAACGAAAAGAGTACTTTGTGTTGATGAAGAATCTATTATATCTCTTATCCCATTTATGGAAACCATATTTGGGTAAATAGTCTTGAAATCAAAATAAGCGACTTGGTTATCTTTTTTTCTTGGTTCTGAGGTATTCACAAACAACTTCTCGGCTATTTTTTGAGGAATGATCACATGATTTACTGAGGAAGAATTGTCTTGATATAGATCCAAATTAATGGAGGGAATGATATCAGTTATGTTCTCAAAATTAACTGCCAAAACATTTGTTACTTGAGATTGATTCTTATACTGAATCATTACAACACCTTGGTACGCTGGATTAATGTATTGGACTCCATCCAACCCTTGTAGATAAGATATGGTATCATTATTAATGGGGATATTTTTTTCAACTAGGGTTACGTTTTGATCAAAAAGAACCTCGAGCTTATTTCTAATGCCTTCTATGCTTGATTCTTGTATCCTATCCGTATTGGATACTACAATTTGATTAGGTAATATTTTTTTAAAGTTCTGTTCCACAAAATTTATCAAACCTTGTGAGAGGCTGCTTAATGAAACCAATAGTCCACATCCCATGACTATCATCAAAATAGTAAGAGCATTACGAGTTCTCCTCTCTTTCAAAGAACTGTAGGTTAAAAAAAGCATCTCTTTAAAATTCATCTTATCTAATTATGAGGAGTTGGATACATGGTTATATAATGTTTTTAAATCTTGACAATGTGAAGAAGTCAATATAGTTGGGACGCACAAACCAGATCCTATGTATTAAAAATATCGAAATTGAAACTTTAGGCAGTTTCGGAGATTTTTTTTTGAGTGATGGTTTTAAAATTTTCGATCTATTGGCAAGTAAGAAAACCATCCAATCTCTCAATTTAAAACAATATGACGCGGTTTTGATACTTGGTGGACCAATGTCAGTTAACGACAATTATGATTATTTAGTTGAAGAAAAAAAACTTGTTCGATCTTCGATCAATTACGAAATTCCGTTATTGGGAATTTGTTTGGGTTCGCAATTAATTGCGTCGGCTTGTGGAGGCTCTGTCTATAAGGGTACGAGAAAAGAGATAGGGTGGGGGCAAGTCAATATAACGGCTTGTGGGACAAAAAGCATATTTCGCAATATATTAGAGAATAAAATTCGTGTGTTTAATTGGCATGGTGATACCTTTACACTACCTGAAGGTGCCCAAGTTTTAGCTAGATCTGATTTGTATATTCAAGCATTTAGTTTCAAGAGTGCATACGGCATCCAATTCCATTTAGAAGTCGACAAACAAATGGTAAGAGATTGGAGTATTGCCTATCAAGCAGAGCTCTTAAACGAAAATCTTTCTAAGGAGTCATTTTTGATTGATCAAGATAAGAAATTCTCAGACCTTTTAAGGATTTCAAAAAATACTTATGACTATTTCAAGGGATTGATAGAAAAATAGACATTTCTTTTTCCGTTCTCAGTAAACAAAAAAATTTATATAGATAAGTTATACCTGATAATCTAGTCCTTGAGACCTAATAGTGTAATTAATTTTTTTACACCATTACAAAAGCGTATGTTTTTGACGCATTAATTGCCAGCCTCAATAGCCATGGATATCTGGATTAATAAAGTACTTTGACATAGTGTTGGTCAAAAACACTAGTTGATGCACAATAGGCTACTTATACCTTTATTATCTTTATGAAACATTATTCATTCAAACAGCGTGTATTTTACATCAGTAAATTATTTGAGCTTTCTAATTCATTCAAACTAATTGAAAGGGCCTTCGGAGGGATTTGAACCCTCCTCAAGCGGTTTCCGTCTTCATATTACGAGGTATAAAATCCACAGCCGCCTATACTAACCAGGCTATACTACGAAGGCCACGTAATCTTAAAAATTTTAATCAATTATTAATATATAATTGTTTTAGGGACATATCTTTGAAGGTTTGCTAATAAAAAGTCGGTAGCATTTCTACAAGACTTATATCCATAATAGCGTTCATTATACAAATGAGCTGTTCGGGAGAAATTTATTCACATAATGGGATTGAGAATAATTTAATTCAGATAACTCCTTCAATCAAGCAGAAATTACAGAAAGCAAAATATGGAGTTTTCAATCATTCAGCCGTTGAATTATGTCATTGGACTAAAAGGTCTTTTTCAGACGAGGGTACTTGTTACAAACATAAATTTTATGGCATCTCTACCCACAGATGTATGGAAATGACTCCAACCGCTCTTAATTGTGAGAATAGATGTATTTATTGTTGGAGGCCGACTGAATTTTACGATACACTGGAAATGCCTTCTCATTTGGTAGATGATCCTGAAGTGATCGTGCATTCTTTACTTGAGGAACGTAGAAAGCTGATTGTTGGACATTATGGAAAAAATAATATTAATCAATCCAAATTAGATGAATCCTTATTTCCAGAACATTATGCCATTTCCCTTTCAGGCGAACCAACAATGTATCCAAAACTGCCTCAATTGATTAAATACCTTTATCGATTGAAAGCGACAAAATCAATCTTCTTAGTTACCAATGGACAAGAACCGGAAATGCTTTATCGGTTAGCTGATGAAAACGCGCTTCCTACTCAAATTTATTTGTCAACTAATGCCTCGACAAAGAACATGTTCTTTAGGATTAATGGGCCAAGACACAAAGATGCGTGGGAGCGTTGGAAAAAAAGTCTTGAATTTTTGTCACAGGCAAAAACCAGGACAGTCTTGCGCTTTACGCTAATAAGAAATTTTAACAATGAATCCAAGTTTTATGATGATTTCAGCAAGATTATCGAAACTGGTCAGCCTCATTTCGTAGAACTAAAATCATATATGCATATTGGAATGTCTACCAATAGATTAGAACAGTCAAACATGCTCGAAATGGATGAAGTAAGAAGCTTTGCAAACGGATTAGTTCTTAGATTATCTGATTACGTCATAATGGACGAAAGTATTGTTTCAAGAATTGTAGTTTTACAAAATAAGAAAAGGTTCATTTCGCGTTGGATTGAAGACTATTCTTAGTAATATCATTTTCTCTCGGCCACATTGTTTTTTATATACCAAGAATAAAATTCCTTCAGAGCCAATTTCCTGTGCGAATATTTGTTCTTTAATTTCAAATCCATCTGAGCAAATGCGCGGTCCATATCTTCTGGAATAAAAATGGGATCAAATCCCCATCCTCCTTCAAACATTTGTTCAGATATAAATCCATCAACTTGGCCGTCAAAGGTTTTCAGATTTTTTCCATCATAGTAAGCGATTAAGGATTTGAAGGTAGCTTTTCTACTTTTTTTGTTCTTGAGTAAATCTAATATACCAATATTTCCTATGGTATCATACACATAAGAAGAATATACCCCTGGAAAATTGTTAAGGGATTCAATAAATAATCCATCATCTTCAACTAACACCTCATTTCTAATCAAATCAAATGCATGATTTGCTTTCGCTTTAGCTACTTCCGATAAAGAGCTCGACTGGATCTCCAACAATTTTAGTTTCTTGTGCTCTAAGCGTAATGGAGTCGAACTGAACTCGGATAATAATTTCTTAATTTCTTTAAATTTATGTTCATTGCTACTTACAAAATACATAGGTCATGTTTGTAATAGAGAATCAACTATTTTTGCATAAATTTCGGATAAATCAATCAAAAGACAAAATATTAAATTTATATTCTATTGAGAGCTAATTCCTTTTGATTTTTGAATACTGAGAATTTCTTGTTAATGTTAGGCTGGCTGGGTGAATTGATTTTTGCCAGCTGGATACTATCTTATGGTGCAGAGCATCTTTCCATGAGATTTGGTGCGAAATTTGTGGGCAGAACGCTTCTTTCGGTAGCAACTACCCTTCCTGAAATTGCAATTGTAATGTATGCTGCGTCGGTTGGATTGTATGAGGTTGCTATTGGCGCAGGATTAGGAAGTAATGTATTGATGATGACATTAGGACTTGCCTTGATGTTACTCATAGCTACGACGAAACTTTCTAAGGCACCTCTAAAAAAGATAGATGTGAGTACTTTTAAAATCGATAAAATATTTTTGTTGGCTTCAGCGTTAATAAGTGCTGTTTTATTACTAGATGGATACAATTTCATTGATGGATTTATTTTCGTGGGTATGTTTGTTGGTTACGTGTTGATTGCTTATATTGAAATGAAGAGAGAGCAGAAAGTTGGGCAAGCGGCTGTAATTCAGACTGCTGATAACAAGTCGATTTCAACACCCGCACATGTAATGACTTCGAGAAACGATATGACAAAGGCAATTTTGGCTTTCATAGCTGGAACTATCGGTATAGTAATTGGTGCTGGACCGTTTATTCACTCCTTGCAAACATTTTCTGAGGATATTGGAGTTTCTACTATTGTCTTGGCTGTTATTATAAGTCCTATTGCTGGAGAAATGCCTGAGAAGATTTCCATGATGATTCTGGCTCGGAAGGGAGCAGCTGGTGCTGCAATCGCTATTGCAAATGTGCTAGGATCTAAGATCTTGAATAACTCTCTTTTGCTAGGTGTAGCGATTATTGCTGCAATGTATCATGGGGGATTCTTTACAACCATACATAACAGTGAATTGCTTTGGTTCCAGATGGTCTTAGCTACTTCAATTACTGTTGTTGCTTTAATACCATTGTTTAGGCGGCACATAGGTATACATGTTGGAATATTTTTAGTGGCTTTGTATATCTTGAGTATAGTAATTCAATTCTTTGCCCCAGGGGAAATAAAACCCCATTAATTTTCTGCGTCAAAGTGTCCTTAAATTCGGTGAAAATTTCATTATAGTGTGAA
This sequence comes from Candidatus Nitrosocosmicus sp. FF01, assembly GCF_047711275.1. Lineage (NCBI taxonomy): Archaea > Thermoproteati > Nitrososphaerota > Nitrososphaeria > Nitrososphaerales > Nitrososphaeraceae > Candidatus Nitrosocosmicus > Candidatus Nitrosocosmicus sp. FF01. The sequence continues at coordinate 112,781 of NZ_JBLNIG010000003.1, forward strand.
AAATACATTAATTTCTTAGATAGAAAGATAATATAATTTATCATAACTGTATATTTCTATAAAAAAATTATATGTAAATCTTAAAAATAACCCTATGCTATTACTTTCTAATGAATTTTAATAAATATGCAGCAGGGATATTCGTTCTTGCAGGGATTCTATCCTTGTTTTTGGCCAATGGTGGAAATTCAATCTCACAATATGCAAATGCTCAATCTACGGGTGAGCAAATTGGTGATACAATTGGGGGAGCACTAGATGAGTTAGGTGAGGGAGTAGGCAATGCAACAGAAACACTGACCGAAGCTGGTAGTAATGCAACAGAGTCAATGAGCGGAGCTATAAATGAAACTGGTCAAGCAGCAGATAACGCAACTACAGTTGACGAGAGTGCAAGCCAAGCAGCTAGTGAAATGGGACAAGCAGCAGATAACGCAACTACAGTTGACGAGAGTGCAAGCCAAGCAGCAAATAATACTGCCAGCGAAATGGGACAAGCAGCAGATAACGCAACATCAACTGGAGGAAACGCTACAAATTCCACATCGGAAAATCCTCTGGATATGTTAATGAATTTATTTAAATAAATAATTGAATAATAAATAAATTCTTTATTAAATATCACAATTTTTTTCTTGTTTTTAAAATCTCCTCAATATCTTCGGTTTAAACAACTCTGGATGTTCCTTTAAATGGATTATTTTTTGCAAGATTTCCTTCTTATCATTGGGTAAGGTTCCACCTATGGCATATACATTTGATGCATGATTAGCCCTAAAAATTGAATCATTTTCTAAATTAATATCTGATATCAGATTATATAACTCATCTAAAACTTCATTGTCTTTTAATGGCAAAAAAGTTTCTCCAAATTTTTCGTAGAATTCTTTTTCAATGTTTGGTTCCATGTACAAAGTTAGTGCGCCGATATAGTTTGGTGCTATATTACTAATTACTTTAGCTGTATCTCTGGCATGATCAGCGCTGTAAGTCTTGCCTCCCAATCCTAAAATTATCATACAAGATAGAATAAATCCTGCGTCCTTTGCCTTCTTGCAACTCTCGATGATCATATTAGATGTTGCACCTTTTGTAACCTTTTTTAATATCTTGTCATTACCACTTTCTATTCCCAAATAGACCATGTCTAGGCCTGCAGCTTTGAGTGATTTCAATTCATCAGCAGATTTTTGAAGCAAATTCTTTGGCATGGAATAGCACGATATTCTCTCTATGCTTTCAAAAGTTCCTCGAATCCTGGTTATTACACTAATTAATTTTTCTGTTCCTAGATTCAACGCATCTCCATCAGCCAAGAAGACCCGTCGAGTATGAGGGAAATGTTTTCCCATTAATTCGATTTCACTAAAGATCTCCTCAAGGGGCCGTTCAGAATAATTCTTCGTCCTATACATATCACAAAATGAACATTTATTGAAAGAACATCCTAAAGTAACTTGAAAAATTAGTGAGCGCGATTCAGACGGCGGTCGATAAAGTGGGTAATCATATGCGAGTTCCATTGTTTCTATCTACCTTTCCCGGATAATTAATTTAACCTTATTTAGAATCTTACAATTCTACCAAAACTTGAAGATTTAGCAAAATGAGTCGCTCTGAGTGACTCGCTTATAATTCAAAACGCCCAAATTAAAACTGCCGAAAGCAAGAGGCATTCCTCATTAATCAACTTTCAGATACCTTTTGTCGTCTGAGGAAATCAATCTTGTAGTAGTTCCCTACCAGTTAGCTATTAATTGGGTCAGTTCGTCGCAGGGTCATCATCGTTTTTCTCAGACTGGAGCAGCGAATTACTTCATCCCCAAACATTCATCGTCATAAAATTGACTTTACAATTGTTTATTTAAAATATGTCATATGACAATTAAATCTTTGTCAAACCTATGAAAATTAAGATAATCAAATTGATTTTCTGTTTTTAATTTTCCTTTAGAATTTTTTTTACTTGTAATGCATAAACTGTCCTCGATCCTGATCCCAAATTTATTCTCCATATAAATTCCTGGTTCGATAGTTATGGTCATATTTTCTTTGATAGGAGTAGGAGTGTCATGTCTTATCCAGGGTAATTCATGTACCTCTAGTCCTATTCCATGACCTGTCGAGTGCACGAAAAATTCACCAAATCCAGCCCCTTCAATAATTTTTCTACATTCTAGATCAATCTCCGCAAGATTGTTAGTCGTTTTAATACGTTGGATTCCTTTTTCTTGAGCATTTCTCACTATCTCGTATATGTCATGTTCCTTTTTTGATATCTTTCCCATTCCGAACGTTCTAGTTGCGTCAGATACGTAATGGTCATAACTTAATGTAATGTCCAAAACTACTAAATCACCGGTTTTGATTTTCCTTGAAGAAGTTTCAGCATGAGGAAACGAACCATTTGGCCCACTAGCAACAATGAGTGGATTGGATGTGAATTGATAGCTGGGGAATCTAGCACCCATACGGAGTGCCTCATATACTAGGGTTGATTGAATCTCCTCTTCGGATTTATTTATCTTGATTTCTTTCTCTGCAATTTCAAAGAGCTTATCGATTACTCTTGACGCAATATCGATTGTTTCTATTTCTTGTTTATCCTTGATTTCTCTAATTTTTCTAAACTGTTCTGAGCCTGGTATTAAATTTCTCCTTCCAACTTGCCTAGCAATGATATTCGCTATCCAATAATCACTTCCACCGTAATAAACAAAGTGCGTTGATCCAATAAATTTCAAAAAGGAATCGATCAATCCTCGTCCCCTTTCTGATGATACTACATCACATTGCTTTGAAGTTCTTAATGCTCTTAAACTTTCTAACCTTGGAACAATTAGCTTACTACTCAAATCGTCGAAAATGAGCAACAATCCTTCTCCCCAGAAACCTGTATAATAATAGATGTCTTCTGGTCTATCAATTATTATGATCGGTTTTTTGTGATCATTAATTTTAAGTGGATTTGGTTCTAAGGAATCCAAGAGTTTTTGTTTTCTGGTATCTGCTCTTATCTTGTCCAACAACTTGTAAAAATAAAACGTTGAATTACTTATAAATAACGGGAAAGTATCCTGTAATTTTGAAAGTCGGAATGGAATACTTAGTTATGTTGCCTGGCCCTACCAATGTTCCTAATCGAGTCATGAATGCTATGTTAGCTCCTGTAATTAATCATAGGAGTGTAGACTTTAGAACTTTATATAAGTCGATTACAGAAAAAACACAAAAGCTATTTCAAACTCAGAGCGATGTAGTTTTGTTATCTTCGTCAGGGACGGGTGCAGTAGAGTCATCTGTAGTAAATCTTATTAAAAAAGGGGATAAAGTTGTGATCCCTGTTAATGGCGAATTTAGTACAAGACTAGCTGACTTGATCGATAGCTGGGGAGGCAATTCGATTAGGATCGAGTCACCTTATGGTGAAAACCCTCCATATGGAAGATTTGAGGAGGTATTTGACGAACATAAGGACATAAAAGCATTATATGCTGTATACAATGAAACGTCTACGGGGACCACTATTCGCTATATGGATAAATTGGGTGACCTGTGCAGTAAAAACGACACTTTCTTCGTAGCAGATTCTGTATCAATTCTTGGGGGAGATGAGTTACCTGTAGATAAATGGAATATTGATGTATGTGTGACTGCATCACAAAAAGCAATTGCCGCACCGCCGGGCGTATCTCCTATCTCTGTTAGTTCAAAAGCAAAAAAATATATCCAAGAAAATCCGGCACCCATTCTCTATTTTAACCTTAAAAGATATTTTAAATATTATGAGGAACATTTTGAAACACCCTTTACACCTGCCTTACCACTGGTTTATGCTTATGATGAGGCTTTGAACCTCATATTCGAAGAAGGACTTGATAATCGTATTAATAGACATAGAAAATGTGCGACTGCTTTCTACGAGGGTTTGGGAGCCATGGGACTTACTCCCTACGCTAAACCCGATGCAAGGAGTAATGTGGTAATAGCTGTGAATTATCTTGAAGGTGTTGATGATAAGAAATTTAGAGACCTATTGTCTGACCAATTCAGAGTTTTGGTGGCTGGTGGTTTTGGAAATCTAAAAGGGAAAGTGTTTAGGATCGGATCAATGGGAGAGGTTAACAAATATCATGTTGTAAGGACCCTTTCTGCAATTGAATCAGCATTTCAAATGATGGGTATAGATGTTCCCCCTGGTTCGATAAATAAAGCAATCGCCGACCTCTAAAGAATTTTTCAACTTTTTGTCAAACTTAATATATGGAAACTTTATAGCGAATTTTATGACATTAGAAAAGGGTTCTCTTATTCTATTAGATTATACTGCTAAGATAAAAGATTCTAATGAAATTTTTGAGACTACAAGGATAGATGATGTGAAAAATAATCCTGATTTTGATCCTAATAAGAAGTATGAGCCACGATTATTGGGCGTAGGTGAAGGCTGGGTTTTAAAAGGATTGGATGAGGCGTTACTCGAATCAAGTATTGGTACTCCTTTGAATATAGAAATTCCTCCTGAAAAGGCTTTCGGAGAACGAGATCCATCAAAAGTTAGGATGATCCCTTTGCGAAAACTGGGAGAAAAAGCAAACGAAGTAAATATAGGAGATGTAATAGAACTGGATGATAGAATTGGCATTATAAGATTCATCGGTTCTGGACGTGTGCAGGTTGACTTCAATCACAAGTATGCAGGAAGGACGCTTGTATATGACGCTAACATAGTAAAAAAATTAGATAGCGATGATGAAAAAATTTCCAACCTGATTAGACGTCGTTTACCAATTGATACCGCAGAGATAAAATATGAAACTAAGGATTCAAATTTGGAAATCTCTCTCCCTGAGAGCACCTTTCTAATTGATGGGATTCAAATAATAAAACGAGGCATATCAGCGGATATCTTCAAATTCGTTCCGTTATTAAAGAGTGTAGTATTTATCGAAAAGTATGATAATCCATCTTCAAAAACTCCAGCATCTTCGTCCGAAATAGAAACGGCTGATAAAACTGAAGCAAATACAAATACCGACCCAGCTCCTGAATCTGCGGATACGGAGACCTCCAAGACGAAGAGTAAAAGTGAAGGTAAAAATACCAAAGGTACAGAAGCTGAAAATTCTGAAATAGAAAAACAATAATACTAATGGGAAGTTTTTCCCGTTTCTTATTTCTAGTCCAAAATTCCTGTCTCAGATAAAATGTTCTGGCATTGATCCTTGCTAAGTTCGACCCTATTTAATATAGTAAAACGTTCAGGTCGAATTTTCCTTGCCAGATCCATTGCTTCAATCAGTTGATCTTTATCCACGCTAATTTCCCTAGCAGTTACGGGTCCACCCAATCTCTGCAGCGCATCTTTTATTTCCGCCCAGTTCAATCCATGCAATCTAGCCATTATAATTGTACTCAGACCAACTCTTTCACCATGTAAGCCGCAATTATTTTTTGTGATAAATTCAAGCGCATGACTCAATAAGTGTTCAGATCCTGAACAGGGTCTGCTGCTACCTGCAATCCCAGCTGCAACGCCCGAGCTGATTAGCCCCTCAACAATCGTCCTTGTAACTTGGCTAGATATCTTTGATCCACTTATCTCCTTCGAAATGTCTATTATCATTCTTGACCCTAAATATGCTAACTTAGCGGCATACTCACCGAAATATTCATTATTAAAATCTCTAGCTAATTCCCAGTCCCTTACGGCAGTAGTCTTTGCGATCAAGTCACCACAGCCACTAACAAGTAGCCTGTAAGGGGCATTTGATATGACTTCTAAATCACAAATAATCTCTGATGGAGTTTCAGTCATTATCGAATAAGGTCGTTTGTTCCCTTTTAAAGAAACAAAAGGACTAGATATCCCGTCATGAGATGCAGAAGTGGGTATACTTATGAATGCAATCTGCAATCTACTTGCAATAAGCTTGCCCAAGTCGATACATCTTCCTCCACCTAAACCAATTATGATCGATACTCTTTCCTTTTTTAGTGAATTTGTAATCTTATCTGCCAACTGAAATGATGCCTCTTGGGCAATAATCCATTCATATTCTAGATTGCAACTAATTAAACTAGACTCTAAAGAGCTTGCTACTTTTGTTTTGACATTTGGACCTGTTATGATAGCTATCTTCTTGGCATTCGAGTTAGATTCTTTGATGAGTGTCCCACAATTTTGTATAACATTGTTGCCTATGATTACCTTTCTTGGTAACTGCATTATATGAGTTGAATGATAACTCATTTGAACGTAAATAATTGAGAAAATTTTTGAAAAAACTATAAAAGTTTTTTTAAGTTATTCTTCTGTCTTAGCTTCTACCAAATCTGCCGTAGCATAACCTCTTCCGACTCGAGTGATCTTAACTTTCACCTTGTCTCCTACCTTTGTATTCGGAACAAAAATAACTAATCCTTGAATCCTTCCTACACCTGCATCTCCTCTTTTACTCATCGATTCTATATCGATTTCATGTTCTTCTCCTGCATTCACTGGAGATGGCTTAAAAAATCTATTGTAGCTTCCGCCTCCATTATTATTACCTCCTCCATTCTCATTTCTTCTGTTAGAAAATCTTCTTTGACCATTGTCGCCTTGTGATATTTGCTCTATTCCTGATGGTTGTGATTCACTGTTTTCCAATCTATATCAGTACTTTATTATAATATCATTGGATATTTCAACTTTGATATTTTGGAGTCCTAGAATTCAAAGTATATTAAAATACTTTTTTATATATCATAAAATAAATGCAAATCTCGTTGCAGTTGGAAGGTTTATGTAAGGATTTCATCGAGGTCAGAAATAAGACGATGGAGCTATTTTCTCCTTTGTGCATAGAAGATGCAGTTATTCAATCCAGTGACTTTGGGAGTCCTCCAAATTGGCATATTGCGCATGTAACTTGGTTTTTCCATAAGATACTGGAGAAATACTGTAAATTATCCTTATCATTAAAGGGTGAATATGATCTTTCATATCTGAATTCCTATTATCAAAAATATGGCTCTATTTTAAAGAAAAGCGATCGGGGAAAATATCCACGCCCTACAGTTTTGCAAACTATTAAGTACAGAAAAGAGATAGAGAAACTATTCTTGGATTTTTTGAAAGGGAATAATTCTAATTTAGTGGACAATCCTTCTGGTTTGATCTGGGATATACAAACTGCAATTAATCACGAAAGGCAACACCAAGAGTTAATGGTATATGACTTTCAGTATTACTTCAGTCGTTTCGTCCATGAAAACGATAATTATTTTCCTAAAACCAGATCCTCTATAACAGTGTTAGAAAAAGTGCAAAAAGATATGATTTTTATTCAAGGAGGGATTTTTGAGATGGGATTTAAAGGAAGTGAATTTTGTTATGATAACGAACTCCCTCCGCATAAAGTCTATCTAAACGATTTCAAAATTGACAATTCTCTGGTAACGAATGGAGAATTTATGGAATTTATTGAATCGGGAGGATATCAAAACTATCGCTACTGGTTAGCCGATGGATGGGATCTGGTAACAAGAGAGGACTGGAATTCGCCATTATACTGGAGTTTTGACAAATATAAGAATAAATGGATAAAAAAGGATTTTAGAGGTGTAAATGAAATCAGAGAAAATGAACCTATCACAAATATAAGTTACTACGAGGCAGATGCCTATTGTAAATGGGCTAAGAAACGATTGCCGACAGAAGCAGAGTGGGAAAAAACCTCCTCTTGGGATGATTCAACTAAGGTAAAAACGCTCTATCCATGGGGAAATACTGAGATAACTATCGAACATGCTAATTTGTTGGAAACGTCTGTTTGGCATCCTACAGAAGTAGGGTGTTTCCCTAAAGGAAAAAGTCACTATGGTTGTTATCAAATGTTAGGGGATGTATGGGAGTGGACCTCTTCGGAGTATGCTTTATATCCTGGGTTTGTTTCTAGATTCGAAGAATATACTGACAAATGGGCTATAAATCAAAAAGTCCTCCGTGGCGGATCCTTTGCTACGCCAAAAAAACAAATTCGCAACAGTTATAGGAACTATTTTAAACCGCATGAAAGAATCCTTTTTTCTGGTTTTAGATGTGCTGTAGATGCCTAATTTTTTTTGGATACTCTCAGTATGAGTTTCCTCAATTAATGATATTCAGTCTTACCTTCTTCATCATGGTAATATCTTTGCTCTCAACCCCAACCATTAGATTATAATTACCAGGCGGTATCTCTCTGACAGGTTTCAATAAGATACTGAAACTAGCGAATTTGGTATCGCTATCCGTGAAATTCTGGTTCATATTGATGTGTAAAACTTCTGGTTCTATGGTTGCTTCAAACCCATTAATGTCACCATTAGGGGTAAACGTACCAGAAATAACTGGTTTAAGTGTGATATTATCTTCATTCGTAAAATCTGACCGGATAGTTAAATCATTACCTTTCAAGTTTTTTATCTTTGCTTGAACATCTATTCTTACAGTTTCGCCATTAATTCCACCACTGATATTAGAGTGGTTTGGGGTGACTGTTAATGAAATTGGTACTGTCTTTTCTAGATCTACGAATCCTATTTTGTTTTCTGACTGTTCAGTAAACCATATTTTAGAAGTATAATTACCTAATGTAGGTGACGTCTTAGATTCTATATCGAACTGCAACACATTCGAATATCCACACTCAATATCTAAGTTATTTGGATCACAAACGGAGTAAAGTATGTTTTGACTTGGTACCCAATATTCGATCATTGTCTCATTACCGGGGAAATATCTTGCTATTTTATTTCCAACGTGTTCGTTTGTAACTATGCTTCCGTCATTAGTGGAATCGATCCAATAAGGCAAGGAATTTTCATAAATATGTAATGATTTATTGGATGTATCTTTAAAATCAACACCGTAAATTCTGGATGACAGGGGTGATGTTACAATATGCTCCATATCTGATGGTGTTAGAGTGACTGATTCTCTAGGAGGATCAATCTTATATAAAGAACTAGTGGCATGATCTGTTATCCAAACAGTGTCATTAGAATCTAATGTGATACCTGTAGGGGATCTAAAAGAATCCGGTAGTTCATACAGGGTAAAATTTTTATCCCCCAAGTTGTATTTTATTAACACTCCTTTCTTCTCAAATGCCAGAGCAGTTATCCATATGTTTTTTTTGGCATGATCGATTGCGAGTGACCCTATCCCTATTTCATATTCAGGAATGCCTTTAAATAAGCCATCAAGAGGAATTGGTATCTCTTCAATTCCAGTTGATGTACCGTTCGTCATTCGGTCTGTATAGCCATGCCATAATGACAATGACCTTATCCCTACAAAATACATATTCTTATCATCCATAAACTCGATAGAAACAGGATATGCAGTGGAATAACTGTTTGAATAAAATGGTATAACAAATTGTTCAAACTCTTTTTCATTTTTGTTGAACTTCCAAAGTGAGTTTAACTTCTCATCAGTAAACCAAATATTATTTCCTGACTTGTCTAGTTTCAAGTCCCAACTCCAAGAATTCCCTGCTGGGAGGTCTCTGGAAAACCAGTTAGGTATTTGATAAGTCTTAAAAGTTTGATTAGATGGGATATACTCAAACAACGTACCATTTCGAGTTCCGATGAACCATACTTTGTTATCTTTTTCGTCGAAGGCTATTGAAATTGGGATGCTACAAACTTCAGGCACTTGAATCTCCTCTATATAAAAATTTGAGTTTATGTCATCGACTTTTCCGCAATTCCATTTTTCAAATTCAGCTATTTGATTTGGAGGCTGTGTTGGCAAAATTGAGGCATTCGCAAAATTTAGTGTAACTGTCAAGGCATTATGATTTGAATAAGAGATTAGAAAAAGTAAGAAACTAAATAATAATGAACAAAAAAAAATTTGGCTCTTTCTCAAGTATTATGTTATTGACATATCTTTTTAACTATAAACGTTTTTTGATGATGAGTCATTTGATATCCGATTTTATTATATACTCAAATTAAGATTATTTTTGTTTTATCACGGATATTCTTACCTCAAAGGTCAATAGTAAACGATAGTGAACATTTGATCCTCAAATTATAGCGTGCATACTTGATTAAAATCACAATAAATCGTTATCATTAAGAGTCCAAGACTCTTATTTAATATTTATTTACTTGAATTGAGTATCTAGCCTTCCAGAAAATACCGCGAGTTAGCATAACTTATATTTTGGATTCAAGGAATTGCCTGCATATGGCAAAAGGTTCCAGACGAGGGGGCAGAGTTCGTGACAAATGGAGAGATAAGCAGTGGATTGTAGTGAATGCACCACCAGCTTTTGACCAAGTCCCTCTTAATTATATTCCAATTTCCGATGTAACAAATGCAAAGGGCAGAGTAATCGAGAATACACTTTATGACATGCTCAAGCAAGATCCAAGCCAACATCAAACAAAGATCTTTGTACAAATTGATCGAATAAACTCAGGAATTGCATCTACCATCTTCAAAGGACACGAATATGCTAAAGAGTTTTTAAGGAGCTTGATCAGACGAGGTAGCTCGATGATAAATTTTGTAGACGAATATACCACTAGTGATGGATATATGTTCAGAGTTTCAGTCACTGCCTTTACTCAAAGGAGGATAAACTCGGCAAAAAAACATGAAATTAGGTTATCAATGGACCGAATATTGAAGGAAAAAATTCCTACTCTTTCCTTAAATGACTTTGTAAAGGACGTAACAATGGGCAAAATGGGGTCCGATATGATGGAAGAAACAAAGAAAATCGCAATTATCAGACATGTCGGGGTGAGAAAGACTAAATTGATATCATCACCTCTACAGATCGAAGACACCAAAATTAATTCTGAAAATTCGGAGAACTTGGAAGAGCTTGAATCCTCGACGACTAATGAAATCAACACAAATACCCAAGAAGAGCTTGAATCCTCGACGACTAATGAAATCAACACAAATACCCAAGAAGAGCTTGAATCCTCGACGACTAATGAAATCAACACAAATACCCAAGAAGAGCTTGAATCCTCGACGACTAATGAAATCAACACAAATACCCAAGAAGAGCTTGAATCCTCGACGACTAATGAAATCAACACAAATACCCAAGAAGAGCTAGAAAGATAGAATTAAAACTTAAAACATTGTTTTCATCTCTTGATATTTCAGTACTTGCTCATGCTACTGAGGATGAAAACAAAATCACAAAGTTTATCCTCGAATATTTCGGAAAATCATTAAATTCTAAACAAGTCGAAACAGTAAAGACTGAGGGTCATTGGAAAAATCCAATTACACGTATCAATATTATACTGTTACTATTTGTAGATGAATATTTTGGGAACATAATGAATGCGTTGATCACCTTATATGGCAAGGAGGAACTAGATCGATACCTCACTAATAATGTTGATATGAAGGGATCGGTTTACTTTAGACTAGATAAACAGAAGCTTTGTCTAGGGAAATTAGAACTTTCAGATAATGATGCAGTCAGAATAATATTTAGACGAAAAGGAAAATTTGAAAAATAAGTAAAATGACTCAAAATCCCGGAATCATTGATTTGTCTGTTAATTTTGAATGTGATGACCAGACTATTGCCTTTATTAGAGAGTTTTTGTGTATCAGCAAGATTGGTTTAGTGAGCAAAGGAGTTAATATCTCAAATAGAGATTCCGTAGTATTAAAAATTAAAAAAAGCGATATTCATAAAACAAAAGAGACTTATGGATACACGTATTTGGTATATGAGAATCTTGATGATAGAATAGATCAAAAAGGTGCGGGATATGATGTTCTCGAAGTAGATAGTCCTATACATTATAGATCTATGTTTCAAAAATTGGCGGGAAAAAATATGGGATTTGAAATACTAATTTCAAATCTAAAATATCGTAATTCTTATGAAGTAGGAAAGTGGTTTTCTGATGTAAAGTATATCCATTATTTGTGTAAAAAGTATGGACATCAGCTCATATTATCAAGCGGTGCAAGCAATATATACGACTTGATATCAGCTAAACTGTTTAATTCCTTCTTAGTCAAATTAGATATCTTGCCGCGTGAATATTGGTTTAGTCTTAATAAATGGTTAGAGGACAAGAACCGAGGAATTGTATATGACTTTAACTAAGAAAAAATTCCGGTACATAACAATATACGTTCCATATGATCCTCCGCTAGATCCTGGAAAGTTTTTTGATGAGTTTTCGAGAAGATATACCGAGGTCTTTGGTGCAATCGAGTATTTTAATTCTTTGAGCCGTCTAATAAAAACAAAGGATTTTAATAATAACATCTTTATTCTGAAATGCAATCTTGATTCCTTATCAAGCACATTGATTTCTTTATATCTTCTTCATCAAGAATTAATCATTGTTTCTATATCTGGAACTCTTAAACAAGTAAAGAAGAATACCAATCTATTTAACAAAAATTTTGCTGGATCACAATTACTAATCAAAAATCCATCATTTGAATAAATGTGACCATTAATAGCTAAGTATAAACATGTCGCGAATCTACTAGCAATGATCCAAAACAATGTTCAAGTCCCAATCACCAAAATCGCCTAAGACAATGAAGACAGAAAATTCAGAAGATGTTTCACATAAAACGAAAGAGGAAGGTAAGGTAAAGGCAGTCGCATTGTTATCTGGAGGCCTGGATAGTCAGTTAGCAGTTAGAATGGTGAAGGAACAAGGCATTGAAGTTGAAGCAGTGGCCATCAAAACACCTTTCTGTGATTTTGACTGTGGCAAAGGATGCGGACACAAGGTTCTGGAAGTTGCAACCGAACTCGATATTAATATCAAAACTGTATACTTAGGTAAAGAATATCTGACTATGTTAAAGAATCCAAAACATGGTTACGGTTCGGGGATGAATCCTTGTATTGATTGTCGAATGATGATGTATGAAGAGGCAAAAAAACATATGGAAAAAATCGGGGCTTCTTTTGTTATTACAGGGGAAGTGCTACACCAGAGACCGATGAGTCAAAACTCAAATGCCTTATCGATTATTGAAAGGGGCACTGAGATGGAGGGGAAAGTCTTAAGACCCTTATCAGCTAAATTGTTGACACCTACGACTCCAGAAACCAAGGGCTTAGTTAATCGTTCTCTTCTAGGATCAATTAGGGGACGATCGAGGAAAGGACAATTAGATTTAGCTACCAAATATGGAATATTAGATCCTCCCAACGCTGCAGGAGGATGTCTCTTAACCGATCCACATTTTTCAAAAAGGGTAAGAGATTTGCTCAAATATGTCATATCTGAACCAAGTCTTAACGATATGGATCTTTTAAAAATTGGAAGACACTTTAGATTAGATCCCATTTCTAAACTTGTTGTAGGTAGGAACCATGCTGAAAATGAAATGCTCCTTGCTTATTGTCAGGACTTTGATTATTTGATTCAGCCAGTATTGATACCTGGACCAGTATCTATATTGAGATTCCATAAAAAGGCTGATATGCGTAAACATAAGAAATTGCTTCAATTGGCTATTATGATAACATTACGCTATTCTGATACTCTTCAAGGTAAGATTTATGAAGTACAAGTTATCCAAAAAAAGAGAGGTTGGAAAAAATTGATTTCGTCACAGCGATGCGAGAATGATGAATTTGATGCATTTAGGATCTAAATATGACGGTAGAATCTACTTAACTAATCCTTCAATATTTATATTAATCATTTGTTTAATAATTGATAAACACAATTAATAAAATGCCATCTAAAAGCCCCTTAAACAAACCTATTTACCTGAAAACATTTACTTTGCGAGATGTAAAGGACATTAAAGAGATTGAAAAAGATATAGAAAGAAATATGATAATCATAATAAGAATTACTCCATTGGCTCAAAAGGATGTCGACGATCTTAGAAATGTTGTTGAAAGCCTATATAATTCAGTTACCTCCTTGGGTGGAGATATGGCTAGGTTAGGTGAAGAGAGGATAATATTGACTCCCCCTGATGTAAAAATTTGGCATGGTTAAAGTAGTCGAATGTTGAGAGGTGGCTAATTTACAACATCATTATAATAATCTCATTGCTTCCTGATTTTGCATGTATTGAGTAGAGATATTGTGGACTTTGCTTGAGTAGCTTGAAAAGTTTTGGACCTTAGCCCTTTCTCCATGATTAACAATTATTTTCTTTAGCTTTGGTTTCAATCGTGAAATATAAGCATTAAGCTGATTGAAATCCGAATGTGAATTTAATGAATAGATGCTTTCAACTCTGCATTTGATTTCAATTTGCCCTTTTTCATTTGAAAATATTCTCTTCCCATCAATAATTTGCTTGGCAATACTGGTTTCATTTGGTTTAGAGGTAAAAATAATCAGGTTATCTGGATCTGTTGCTAACCTCTTCAAATAGTCGAAACTGTGAATACAATTAAGCATTGATGATGGGTGTATTACTATCCCAGAGTTAAATTGTTGTCTTTCGATATCCGTAATAATAGTAATCGACCTTGATCGAAAAGGGTTGTACTCATCTGACAAAATACTACTATGCAAATCCTTATTAAGGAACTCGGAATCAAATTCATGTATTGAATTTATTTCTGATAGTAATCCATCAACAAAAATTTTGCATTTCTTGATCTTCTTCTGTCTTATTAGTTGATCCAATGTTACTATCATTTCTTGAGAGGTTCCTATTAATTGAGTTGGCATAAGGATAATTTTCTTGGTTTTTAATACTTGATTTATTTCATCAATAAGTTTTAACTCTGCCTCTTCCCTTGTCACAAAAGAATCTTCTCTTCCGCCATTAGTGCCTTCTATTAGTATGGTTTCTACTCTGGGAAAATTCCAAACCGCATTCTCTAAATATGAACTCTTTCCAAACTTAAGATCACCCGTATAAACGAAATTGTGATCCCCGTTACCTATATGAAAGTGAAAAGAAGTCGATCCTAATACATGACCAGCGTTATATAATGTTACCTTAATATCTGGAGTGAGGTCGGTAACGATATTGTAATTCAAATATATAATATGTGAGAAAATCTTTTCATAGTCTTTATCATCATAATTCGCATACTGTCCATTATTCTTTACGTGTTCTTTGAATAGGATGTACATTAAATATGCAGTAGGCTCGGTACAGTAAACTGGACCTTGGTAACCGTATTTGAACAATACTGGCAAAAATCCAGTATGATCGAAATGAGCGTGACTTAGCAGTATTGCATCAATATCTGACAACTTCAAGCCTATAGAGTCAAATCTTGGAAACTTCAAAAGTGGATCGTTAGTATAATCATTTAAACCACAATCGAGAAGTATATTGCTCTCATTGGTACTAAGTACAATGGCGGACCTACCTATTTCAGCAAATCCGCCCAATGATATCAAACTAGTTTCAATATTTGAGGTCATTTTTTCTCGGAATATTTTTTCGCCAACTCTTTTGAAAAATTGAATTCTGTAGTCCGAAGAATCCTTAGTTATTTTATTTATTGCTTTTATGGTGGATACTATTTTAGGAGTTTTTTTAAATATTATCTTCCACCCTGTTTCTAATGTTAGTTTATTAATCATATTTTCAAGATTGCTTGTTTCTAAAAACTTTTTTAAGAATATGGTTGCCTCACCAAGGGCAGGATCAAAAAGGATATCAGAAATATTAGATTTTTCCCGGATATATTTTCCTACCATCTTTTTAACTCCTTCTTCTTCAATCCTTATCGATTCGTCTATTCGCAATACTATTCGCTTTTTAATTTGTGCAACTATGTTCGGAAGGATTTTGCTATTTTCTAGTAAAAACTTTGGATTATTGGTGTGAAGAGCTATTCTTGGGCCCTCGTATTCTATCTTGGTTAAAGAACATTCTCGCGGCAGATTTTGAAGAATAGTTGCCATTACGGATTGCGCATCTTGCATATTGGGATTAGATTCAGACGACCTAGAGTACATGTTTATCCCAGTTCTTAACGAAAATCAAATAGTAAAACAATTAATAAAGAACTCTTTTGTATAAAAACCTATTTACAATAATTGGTTATTTATTTAACATATTTATATCTTGACACCATGATTATATAGTTAGTAATATGGCCGACTCTTTTGATAGTATGGTTTTTTCTTCATCATTAATAATATTTCTTGCTGCGTTGATTTCCATTTTCGCCTATGAATATTTATTTAACAAAGGAAAAGGAAAAGAATTTGAAAACACTATTGGAGCGACAAAACTAGGAAGGAAGGCATCCAAAGTCAAAACCAAACAACAATTTGATAAAGTTGAATGATTACGCTCAAACAGAACAATTAATTTTAGCAAAGTTTGAAAAAGAATCTTTCAAACAATTAACATCAATTCAAGCACAATCTTACAAAGTAATCGCGCGAAAAAGACATTCGCTATTGGTTGCTCCTACGGGGTCCGGGAAGACCGAAGCTGCTATAATTCCTGTTATTAGTATTTTAAGTGATGAAAAGAAATGCATCAAAGAAAACAGTGGAATCAAATGTTTGTACATTACACCGCAACGTTCTCTAAATAATGATGTCCTTAGGAGAATAATTAAGTATTCAACATCAGAAAATTTAGGTGTAGAAGTTAGACATGGTGACACTCCGTATTCCAAACGTAAAAAAATTATCCAAGATCCTCCTGAGATCTTAATTACAACTCCTGAATCATTGGGAATAATGTTGGTCAATGAGAAAATGAGTGATTTACTGAAGACAGTACAATGGGTGATTATAGATGAAATACATGAAATAATACCCTCAAAAAGGGGCGCTTATCTTTCCTTGGCCTTGGAGAGACTAACGTTGATTACTTCGACGTTTTGCAGAATTGGAATTTCAGCCACGGTAGGAGATATTTCAACCACTGCTAAATTTTTAACTGGAAGCCGAAGGAAATGTGCGATCATGATCGATAGAACACTGCGAAAATATGATCTCGAATTAAGGCATATTGAAGGGTCGATAAAAGAGGTTTCTGGTTACATCCTAGATTATGTGACTACCAATCATCCAATGTCTTCTGTTTTGCTTTTCACTAACACTAGGGATGAATCAGAATTTTTGGGTACCGTATTAAAAAGTCAAAATACCATCGATATACATGTTCATCATGGTTCTTTATCCAAAGATATTCGAGAGGAAACAGAAAATTTTTTACGAAATGGTTTTGTGGGAATTGTTGTATGCACCTCATCTTTGGAACTAGGTTTAGATATCGGTTCAATTGATCTCGTAATTCATTATGGCTCCCCAAGGCAAGTTTCCAAATTAATGCAGAGAATTGGCCGGAGCAGGCATTCTCGTAATGCATCGGCAAAAGGATTGATCCTAACTAATAATTATGATGATTATATTGAATCATTGAGCATAATTCATCGAGTGAATAGAGGTTCGATAGAGGATCAGTCACCTCATGAATGCTCGCTCGATGTATTAGCACACAACATAGTAGGTTCCGTTCTACAAAGTAGGGAAAAATTAAATTTCAAAAATCTTTTTGAGATATTTTCCTCAGCATATCTTTTCAGATCTCTGACTTTTTTTGATTTTAACGATTGTATAAATCTTTTAGCCAATAATTATATTCTTAGGTTAGATAGAGAAAATAATCTCATATGGAGAACACGAAAAACATACCTTTACTATTATGAGAATGTCTCCACAATTCCTCATGTAGTAAAATTTGAAGTAATTGATTCTATATCTAATAAGAGGATAGGAACATTAGATCAACAGTTTGTGGGCGACTATGGGGAAAAAGGGAACGTTTTTGTATTAAAGGGTTCTCAATGGAGAATTTTGGCTGTAAATGAGGGAAAATTTCAGGTGCATGTTGAACCACTTAGCGGTGCCCCGATAAACATCCCATATTGGGTTGGCGAAATGATTCCTGTTGACTATGAGACTGCGAAGTTGGTTGGAAGAGTAAGAGGAAGCCTGAACTCCTCTCAGCGATTTCAAATGAATGTTTTAAAACAAGTGGACCTGCAACTTGTTACTAAACTATCTGATTACATGAGTCCCCTCCTTATAATTCCGGATTCTCATAATATCGTTATTGAGGCTATGCCTTCGGATAATTTAGTAATCATACATAGCACGTTTGGCTCGAAAATAAATAACACTTTGGGATCTCTTTTTTCTACATTTATTTCTTCAATGACTGGATACGAGATCGAATATCGATCCGATCCATATAGAATCCTACTAAGCTCAGCAAATGCCCGACTAAGACAAAATCATGTATTTTCTCTATTTGATAACGATTTTGATATCGAATCTGTTTTAATAGCTTCCTTTACAGGTACCTATAACATAAATTGGAAAGTTTGGATGATTGCGAAGCGATTTGGGATAATCGACAAGCGCTCTATTTACGACAAGAGAATGGCCCGCATGATATATGAGAAATACCGAAAAACTTCTATAAGCAAAGAGTCCATTCGGGAACTAATTCATGATAAATTCGATATTGGTAATACTTTAGTCATAATTAATAAGATTAAAACAAGCTCCATCAAGATACACTGGTTCGAAAACACTAGATTTTCGGGGTTATCTCAACCTATTCTAGCCAAATCGAAGAAGACAATTTCATCACCCCAAGGTATGGAGAGTGGAATTCTTGAGTTGATCAGAGAGAGATTGACAAGAACTAAGCATAAATTAATTTGTGTAAGATGCGCGAAATGGGAACGAGTTTATGAAACCCAGGAGGTCCCCGAAAAAATAGGGTGTCCGTTTTGCAAATCAAAGCTGATTTCGGCTACTTTTTGGAAGGATACTGATTTAAGAAATATTGTTAGCCGGAAAATGATTGGGGCTAGCCTTACCAAGGATGAAATGAATAAATTTGATAGAGCGTGGAAATTGGCGTCGCTAATTAATAACTTTGGGAAAATGGCAATCTTTGTTTTATCTGGACATGGTATTGGTGTTGACACTTGTGCAAGAATCTTGCGAAATTATACTGATGAAGAAAATTTGCTGAAGGCAATTTACGAGGCGGAGAAACAGTATATAACAACGAGAGGATTTTGGGACAGCTAAGTTACATGAATGTATGTATATGTAATATCTTTCCTAATTGATACTAGCTGACTTGTACAATTTCTGAGTAAGGCTTCAATGACAACTCTATGTTTCCTTCTCTGCCGTTAACTGCAACTGCTGCCATAATTTTTATTCTTTCTCCTATCTTGAGTTGACTTACCAAACTACTGTTCTCTCTCCATCCTACAAGCCTAATTTCACCGGTGTCGTCACCTACTATTGTATCAGCTACTGTAATCAATTCTCCACTTTTAGTATTAACTTCTGAGGCATTTGGCATTTGAAGAACAATGGCTTCTACAATATATGGTCTATTTATTGTGCCAATATTCTTGATTTTGATTTCGAATTGCTCAGCTCGCGGAAATTCTTGCTCATTATTCAAAACTTGAATAAAAGAGTCTTGTTCGGTAAGTTCGATTGTGTTACCTAATATCCTAGTCGGATAACATTCAATTATATCATCATAATCTATATTCGTTTCAAAGAGTTTGGTATTTATCTTCAAGAAGTATGGTCTACTTTCTCTATCTATAGCCATAGATAATAACTTACCATCATTTTTATCGATTCTTTTTGAAATTACTCTTAAAATATAGTTTTCAATGGGATTTTCCTCTTCTAATAATTCTATCACGGTTCCTTCGTCTCCATGAATTTCCAAATCGCCATTTCCAAAATTAGGATTACCGACTTTGGTTTTAACTCCTATCAATTTTATTTTGGAGTTATTTGTTAATGTCTTTGGAACGCTTTCTTCAGTTATATTCCAAATCACACACCGGATCTTACGTGTACCTTCTTCATTTGATAACTCCAAGTGCAAGGACTTTGAGTGTTCTCCTCTACTATTGGTGAATTCAGAGATTCTGGGATCTGAACTAATATTACCTACTATTACCAAATTGTCTTTGGGTGTTGACAAATCATCGATTGTTACCGTGATTTCAGATAAGGTAGGGATATGATGTTTAGTATCATCAATTATCAAATCAATAGAACCACTGTTGCCTAGATTCACTATTGGTCTATTATCTAATCCCGACTTTACTTGGCAATTTGATACCTTGATTAAATCTCCTTGTTTTAAATTAAGTTGTTCAGGAAAATCAACCAGATCATCCCAAAGTTTGATCCTGATACTAGAGTCCTTATCATATATGGATATAATTCTATTTCTTGATTCTTGATCTGAATCTCTCTTTAGAAATGTTCGGATAGGATTTATAGTTATTATTCTACCAATTATTGTAATATCACGAGCTCCTATGAAAATATCTTTTATCTTGTATTCTGTCTTTGGAGATTTTTCCAAAGATATGCCCAAATCTGCAGCTACCAAAAACAAAGCTCCTTGGTCAGTTAAGTAGCCTGCTCCAACATTAGCTTTTTTTTCTTCAATCATTTCCTTTAGTTTGTCAAAATCAAGTTCTTGGTTCTCTTCTAAAATTATTTCAATCATTTTGTTGTAGTCTAATGTCAATTACAGTGATCTATTTCACTATACATATTTTAATTTAAAAAAATTTTCTAATATTGATTAACAATTTCCGAAAAACATCAAGAACAACTATCATCAGTATCGCCCAAACGTACTATTTATTTGTTCTTAAAATATTGCATTATTTACTTAAATATTATTAAAAGTAATACAAAATTGTAATATTTCTCCTTTTTCAATGTAAATGTTTTATTTCTAGATTCGATTTTGGACCAAACTTGATTCACTTCGAAACAAAATTTCATATCTTGGCAATAAATTCGCATGCTTGTGATTGATTACCCCTAAAAACGATGATTTGCTCATAAAGAGTGTGTAGCAATATTTCATCGTTTTTAAAATCTCGTACCATTACAATATTTGAATACCGAGTTGAGATCTGAAGCGCAATAGAACCTAAAATTTTCCTATTATCTATTTTGGCTTAAATTTATTCATTAGATGGGCCTTATTTTTACGGAAATAGAAAAAGAGTGAGATTCCGACCAATGAAACAATTATGGATATAATTGGAAACACGAAATTTCCAAGGTTTCTATCCTTCTCTGGAATCGTGTTGTTTTGAGTGCTATTGTCTATAGACTGATTATTTGCTAGAGTGGTATCAGTTCCAATTATTTCGATTATTTTTGTATTTGATCCAAATTCCACCATTAATTTTCTACTTTCTGTATTGTTGGGATATTGTACCGCTGATATATTGCCAATCGTACTATTCAAAATTGGTTTCCCTTTATCGGGATTTTTTATCTCTAAAAATTTAGCTGGCTGATCATCTGCCAACACTGTAAAATTCTTGTCATTGCCGTTTACCTTGGAATCAAGAATAATCCTTGGTATGTCTATTATTAGATTGCCTTTGTTGCTATATGACGATATTGATAGTAATAGGGTCCGGTTATCCTCAGAACTCGAAGTTAATTGAATATAGTCCAATGTACCACCACTTAGCTGTAATGATAAATTTTCTGTATTATTGTCAATCAGAATGGGTACATGAAATAGAGAATTAACTTCTCCGATGGGGATATTTTTCTCATTTGCTAGAGTGGTATCAGTTCCAATTATTTCGATTATTTTTGTATTCGATTCAAATTCCACCATTAATTTTCTACTTTCTGTATTGTTGGAATATTGTACCGCTGATATATTGCCAATCGTACTATTCAAAATTGGTTTCCCTTTATCGGGATTTTTTATCTCTAAAAATTTAGCTGGCTGATCATCTGCCAACACTGTAAAATTCTTGTCATTGCCGTTTACCTTGGAATCAAGAATAATCCTTGGTATGTCTATTATTAACTTGTCTATTTTTTCATTAAGGGAATTAATTACAAGAATAATACTTTTTTCTTCGTTATCATAATTTATATTGGAAACAGGGTTTCCTAAACTGGATATCTTAACAGGAATAATTGTATTACCTACCATCATTTGATAATATATATCATAAGACAAGTTTGAGACATTGGTCTTAGCTGTCTCAAAGGTCGTATTTTTCGCGTCATAATTCTCATAATTAGATTCGGGTTCGATGGTTGAGTTAACTAAATTGGAATCAAGCATAAAATAGAAAACACTCAAACATGCCAATCCAATTACTAACCATGCCATAGACTGATAGTCTAGGATTGAATTGCTGACCAGCGAATTTCCATTTTTCCACAACCGTATAGTATTACGCCCGCCTCATCATATAAGAATTATTCTTAAGCAAAATCATGATATACTGATCTGTTTTATCAAAGTAACGAGTATTTATTTAATTCTCACCCCTAAATGTATATAACAAGAATTGTTATCATAATGTGAACAATAATTTGAATTTATTACTTCCTCAATTGTTATCATTGATACAGTCAAAAATGGCCGCAGTCTTAGTTAACTGTTCCTTCGTTATTTATTTTCAGATATGAGCTTTCTATTTTATTTTGGTTTATTTTATCTAAATATATTTGTAGCATAAAGTCCATTTCTTAGTTGAAGGATAGTCTTGAAAAAATCAATGAAAATTTGGAGCCCTTGCCCTTTGCCATCTTGTGTGCATATTTGCAGTGGTAGGGGAAGATTATATATAATCGACCTGTATTTTATAGGATATTTGACGATTCTTTTGTTATTATATAATTTAAGTTTGGCTCAGGAGAGAAGTGATTTTGTCTACTGAAAAAAAGGAAATAAAAATTGTGGATCATATTTATCAGCCTAAACATGAAATACTCTCCAAAGACGAAGCTGAGCTGGTTTTTAAAAAATTTAATTCCAAACCTAGTCAATTTCCTTATATCATGTCCTCCGATAAAGGGATACAAGGATCGGGAGCGCAACCAGGAGACGTTATTAAGATCACCAGAAAGAGCTCAACAGCGGGTGAAAGTGTATATTACCGATATGTAGTAGAAGGTTGATCTAGATCATGACAGTCAGTATTAGTAATAATTCTATTGATATGTGGCCCATCATAAATGATATACTGCGGAGAGAGGGTGTTGCTAGACAACATCTTAATTCATACAATGAGTTCATAGAAAGAGGGCTTCAAAGCATAATCGATGAAGTTAATGAAATTGAGATAGAGACTGCCGAATATCCATATAAAATCAAGCTTGGAAAAATAAAGATGCAACAGCCTAGAATAATGGAATTAGATGGATCCATCACACATGTTGCACCAGTTGAAGCCCGCCTTCGGAACTTGACATACGCTTCTCCAATCATGCTAGAATGTAGCATTGTTGAGGAGGGCAAGACATTAGAATCTCGATTCATCCATATCGGGGATATGCCTGTAATGGTCAAATCGAATGCTTGTATGCTTCACAATTATTCGGAGATAAAATTAGTCGATGTCGGAGAAGATCCAAAAGATCCTGGGGGTTATTTTATTATTAATGGGTCAGAGAGAGTGATCGTAGGGTTAGAAGATTTATCTTACAATAAAATCATAGTAGATATAGAAGAAACCTCTGGAACTATGCTTTATAAGGCTAAGGTTTACTCATCGATTGTTGGATATAGAGCTAAATTGGAATTGATAATGAGACCTGACGGTTCCATCGTATCTAAGATACCTGGCTCTCCTGTAGATATCCCGTTAATTATTTTGATAAGAGCTTTAGGGCTAGAATCAGATAAAGACATAGCAAATGCAGTTTCACTAAATGACGCCATTCAGGACGAACTTGAGCCATCATTTGAAAAATCTGGCGAAGTAACAACTAGTAGAGATGCTATTATTTACATAAGTAAGAGAATTGCCCCGGGTATGTTAGAAGAATTTCAAATCAAGAGGGCCGAAACCTTATTAGATTGGGGATTGTTACCACATTTAGGGAAAAATCCAGACAATCGATACGAAAAGGCATTGTTCTTAGGTGAATCTGCATGCAAGTTGATTGAATTGAATCTTAACTGGATAGATCCTGATGACAAAGACCATTATGGTAACAAAGTCATCAAGTTTGCTGGTCAAATGTTAGCTGATTTGTTTAGAACAGCATTTAGAAATTTAATTCGAGATATGAAATACCAATTGGAAAGATCTGGTCAGAAGCGCGGCATCAATGCAGTAGCCGCAGCAGTAAGACCAGGAATAATTTCAGATAAACTAAATAATGCTATTGCAACAGGCAACTGGGGACGAGGTAGAGTTGGTGTTACGCAGTTATTGGATAGGACAAATTATATGTCGACAGTGAGCCATTTAAGACGTATACAATCTCCTTTAAGCAGGAGTCAACCAAATTTTGAGGCACGAGATCTACATGCAACTCATTTTGGGCGTATATGTCCGTCTGAAACCCCTGAAGGATCTAATTGTGGATTGGTGAAGAATCTGGCATTATCTGCTGTTATCTCAGTAAGTGTGTTATCCTCAGACGTAATCGAAAAACTATATGAATTGGGAGTACAAAATGTAAACGAAACCAACGATGAATTAAAACAAAAAGGAGCGAGAATTTTTGTTGATGGTAGATTGATAGGATATATCGAGGATGGGGGTTCATTGGCTAATAGGCTGCGAACCATGAGGAGATCCGGAAGAATGCATCCACATATGGGAATTTACTACTATTCTTCACTTAATGAGAATGCAACCAAGAGGTTATATATTAGTTGTAATTCTGGCCGTGTCCTGAGACCTGTTGCAATAGTTAAGGATGGTAACATATTATTAACTAAAGAAGTTATAGATAAGATATCCAAGAAATTTTTGTCATGGACTGACCTATTATATATGGGTATTATTGAATTGGTTGATGCCAATGAGGAAGAGAATTGTTATATCGCAAGCGAACTAAAAAATATTTCAAGCGACCATACTCACGTTGAGATTTTCTTGTCATCCATATTAGGTGTGGGTGCATCGATTATTCCTTATCCTGAACACAATCAGTCTCCTCGTAATACCTATGAGAGTGCAATGGCCAAACAAAGTCTTGGATTTTCGACACCGTTAATGAATGCAAGCACATATGTTCGGCAACACTTTATGCTTTATCCCCAAATGCCAGTCGTTACTACCAAGGCCATTAATCTGCTTGGTTTGGATGAGCGGCCAACGGGTCAGAACTGCGTGGTGGCCGTCCTTCCTTTTGAAGGTTATAATATTGAAGATGCGGTGGTGTTCAGTAAATCATCTGTAGATAGAGGATTGGCAAGAACATTCTTTTATCGTGTTTATGAGGCTGAAGCAAAACAATATCCGGGGGGTATGAAGGATACTTTTGAAATACCATCATCAGAGGCAAATATTCGTGGATACAGGGGAGAAAAATCATACCGCTTACTGGAACAAGATGGGGCGATAATGCATGAATCAGTGGTCAACGGAGGTGACATATTGATAGGTCGAACGTCGCCGCCAAGATTTATGGAAGAATACAAGGAATTTGAGGTTAAGGGGCCGTATAGAAGAGACACGTCAATTGGTGTTAGACCATCTGAAAATGGCGTTGTAGATACTGTCATAATGACACAGTCTGTGGAGGGTGGTAAAATGTATAAAATTAGGGTAAGAGATATGAGGATCCCCGAAATTGGTGATAAATTTGCCTCACGACATGGCCAAAAAGGGGTTGTCGGAATGCTAGTAAACCAAGAGGACTTGCCCTATACCGAGGATGGAGTAGTCCCAGATGTGATGATAAATCCTCATGCGTTTCCTTCAAGGATGACAGTCGGGATGTTCATGGAATCCCTTGGAGGAAAGGCAGCGTCTCTAAGAGGTAAAATAGTTGATGGATCAGCATTTTTAGGCGAAAAACTTAACGATATTAAGGATATCATGGAGGCTTACGGATTCAAGCACAGTGGGAAGGAGATAATGTATGATGGTAGAACCGGTAAGAAATTTCCGATGGATGTGTATGTTGGAGTTGTTTACTATCAAAAACTACATCACATGGTTGCAGACAAGATCCATAGCAGAGCAAGGGGTCAGGTACAGATGCTAACTAAACAACCTACAGAAGGTAGAGCGCGAGGTGGAGGCTTAAGATTTGGAGAAATGGAAAGAGATTGCTTGATTGCTTATGGTGCTTCAATGATGCTAAAGGATAGATTGTTGGAGGAGTCTGACAAGGCTGAGATAAACGTGTGTGAAAGATGTGGTCTATTATCATATTTTGATACTAAACAGAGAAAATACGTATGTAGAGTTTGTGGTGATAAAGCGAAGATCTCTAACGTTATTATTGCATATGCCTTTAAATTGCTGTTGCAAGAAATGATGAGTTTAAATGTGGCACCTCGCTTACTGGTAAAGGAGAAGGTTTGAGCCTTTTTGTTTATGTGTATTCCTTTAGATGGGAGTTTTGTTAAATGAATGATGAATCTGTAAAAATTTTGGATGGAATTAGATTTAGTATTTGGTCTCCAGTAGAAGTAAGGAAATTTAGTGTCACCGAGGTAACTGCACCAGAAACATATGACGAAGACGGTATGCCTGTTCAAGGAGGATTGATGGATAACAGATTAGGCACCTTAGAACCGGGTCAGAAATGTGCAACATGTGGTAATACATCCGCAAGGTGCCCTGGTCATTTTGGTCATATTGAACTAGCTGAACCAGTTTTACATATCGCGTTCATAGACGACATTCACAAACTATTATTAATTACTTGCAGATCCTGCAACAGGATTAAACTGAATAATGAGGATCTTGAAAAATACAAGAATCTGCGGGATAGTAAGGCTGCTTATGCTGTTATTACATTGGAAAACGTCAAGGACGAAATAATTGAGAAATCTAAGAAAGTCAAAGTGTGTCCTCACTGTCAGAAGGAACAGTATGATTTAATCTTTACAAAACCAACTATTTTTGTAGAAAAGACTGACGTAGGAGAAAATAGATTGTTACCAATTACCATAAGAGAGAGATTACTTAATGTATCAAACGAGGATCTTATTTTGTTGGGTTATGATCCTAAAACAGCGAGACCTGAATGGTTTATACTTCAAGTGTTGCCAGTACCTCCAGTTACTGTTAGACCATCGATTATTTTGGAGACTGGTATCAGATCCGAGGATGATTTGACTCATAAACTCGTTGATATCATAAGAGTTAATCAAAGATTAAAAGAAAGTAAGGAAGCGGGTACTCCGCCATTGATTGTTCAAGACTTGGTTGATTTATTACAATATCATGTTACCACTTACTTCGATAATGAGGTGTCTGGAATTCCTCAGGCACATCATCGATCCGGGAGGCCTTTGAAGACTATAACTCAGAGGTTAAAAGGGAAAGAAGGGCGATTTAGAGGCTCATTGTCAGGAAAGAGGGTAGATTTTTCAAGCCGCACAGTAATATCTCCAGATCCTAATCTAACCATTTCAGATGTGGGGGTCCCGAGCGATGTTGCAAAGAAGCTTACGATACCGGAAACCGTATCGTCATGGAATATGGAAAAGCTAAAAAATCTTGTATTAAATGGTCCAAACAATTATCCTGGCGCAAATTACATAATTAGGCCTGATGGCGTAAAGATAAGGCTTGATTACGTCACTGATCGAGCTGCCATTGCGGATTCACTGATGAATGGATATACAGTCGAACGGCACTTGATGGATGGAGACATTGTAATTTTCAACCGTCAGCCATCATTACACCGTATGTCAATCATGGCCCATAATGTCAGGGTACTTCCTTATAGAACATTTAGACTTCATCCTGCGGTTTGTCCTCCCTACAATGCTGATTTTGATGGTGATGAGATGAATTTGCATGTGCCACAAAGCCAAGAAGCAAGAGCAGAAGCTGCACTTTTGATGAAAGTTCAGGACCAACTTATTTCACCAAGGTATGGGGGTCCAATAATTGGTGGAATAAGAGATTTTATTACTGGTGCATTTTTGCTGACTAAAGACGAGAGTTTGTTGACCGTAGATGAAATTTCAAATTTTGCCTACTTAGGCGGGTATAATGGCCCATTGCCAAAACCTGAAGTTGAAAAGAACGGAAAGATGTTTTATACAGGAAGGCAATTGTTCTCCTTATTCTTGCCAAAAGATTTCAACTTCGTGATTACCTCGAAGTGGAATAAGGCTTCAAAATTACAAGGTAAGGATGTGGTTATAAGGAATGGGCAATTAATCTCTGGTGTCATTGATAAGGCTTCAATAGGTGCTGAAGAACCTGATAGTGTATTACACCGAATAGCAAAGGACTATGGAAACGACGAAGCGAAACGTTTCCTCGATGCGATTCTCATAATGCTTAAGACCTATATTACTCACAATGGTTTTAGTTATGGTTATTCGGACCTGTGGCTAAGTGATGATACTCGCAAGGAAATATACGATGTAATTGAAAAAACCTATAATAAGATCGATGAATTGATAAAACAATACCATGACGGTACCTTACCCTTAACACGTGGTTTGTCACCAGAAGAAGCATTAGAGCTGTATGTTGTAAACGAATTATCAAGAGCTAGAGATAGGGCCGGTAAAATTGCTGATAGATCCTTTCCGGATGATAATTCCGGTGTGATAATGGCCTCTACAGGTGCTCGGGGCTCGACATTGAATATCGGACAGATGACCGCTGCTCTAGGTCAACAATCTATACGAGGTAAACGAATTATTAAAGGATATAGAAATCGAGCTTTGCCACACTTCAGGCCAGGAGACCAAAACCCGGATTCAAAAGGATTCGTCAAATCAAACTATCGAGATGGTTTGAACCCAATAGAATTTTTCTTCCATGCGATGGGGGGTCGAGAAGGATTAGTAGATACTGCCGTAAGGACACAACAATCAGGTTATATGCAGAGAAGACTAATTAATGCCTTAGAGCATTTAAAAATTGAATATGACCTGACAGTAAGAGATCCCCATGGAAATATCGTTCAGTACATTTATGGGGATGATGGTATTGATCCAGCCAAAAGCGATCATGGCGATGCTGTAAACATAAATAGAATCGTTGAAAGTGAATCGGTTGTAGATGATGGACCAAAGACATCAGAAGAAGAAATGAAAGAGTTATTATCCAAGTTCAAGGAAAAAATGAATCCTAAATTAGGTCGAGATATAGAAAACGCACTAATCTCATATCCCCTTAGCAAATCGGGTATTAAGAAGGTAGTTCACAAGATTATGGATCTATTTGAAAAAGCAATGATAGAACCTGGAGAAGCAGCCGGAGTAGTTACGGCTCAGTCCATAGGTGAACCTGGAACACAAATGACTTTGCGTACTTTTCATTTCGCCGGAGTAAAGGAGCGAAACGTTACCTTGGGTTTACCTCGACTAATTGAATTGGTAGATGCGAGAAAAAAACCTGTTACTCCTACAATGGATATCTATCTAGATGAAGAGCACAAGTTATCAAGGGAAAAGGCTTTAGAAGTTGCAAAGCGGATAATATTTACTAGAATATCTGATTTGGTAAGCAAAGTTGACACAGATTATAGCGGAAACCTCACCTTTTATTTTTCGGATAAAAAGATTGCTGATAGGGGGACATCTATTCAGGAAATTCATGAGGTTCTGAAAAGTTCGAAGAAAAGATATGAAGTTACGGTTAATGAGGATCAGTTATTGATCAAGATATCGTTGTCACAGGAACCTGACGCTCAAACTCTACTCACACTGAGAAACAAACTCTTGAATGGTCGGGTAAAAGGAGTCCCAGATATCGAAAGAGTTACTATAGTAAAACAAAATGATGAATGGGTTATTCAAACTGCCGGTTCAAATTTAGCAAAAGTAGTATTGGTTGATGGGATTGATGTTACCAGAATAACTACTAATAATGTATTTGAAATTTGGCAAACCCTTGGAATTGAAGCAGCTAGGACGGCATTGGTTAAGGAAATAACAAATACTCTAGAGGAACAGGGTCTTGAAGTCGATATTCGACATATCATGTTAGTTGCGGATTTGATGACTTCTAAGGGTTACCTGCAACAAATTGGAAGACATGGTATAGCAGGGACAAAGACTTCGGTCTTAGCAAGAGCGGCATTCGAAATTACCGTCCCTACAATAGCAAGGGCAGCACTTGAAGGACAGGTAGAACCATTGAAAGGGGTTACTGAAAATGTTATTGTAGGGGCCACGGTACCAGTTGGAACTGGAATGATTGATCTATATATGAGTGTTAAGGAGTAAAAACAGAATGAATGAAAAAAAATTGGCAAAATTGCTGAAGGAAGCGGCTGTAAGCAGTAAATTAAAGACGGGTTATAAAGAGGTAATGCAGTACATGAAAGGTACCAAGCTAATTGTTCTGTCTAGTTCTCTATCCAGCGATTCCGAGATTAAGTTGAAAAAAATAGCTGAGGAAAGTGGAATCGAGGTTATTGAATACTCTGGAAATTCAGCACTGTTAGGAAGGCTTTGCAGTGTATCATATGGAACAAGTGTGGTATCTTTAAAAAACGTGTCAGATGAAGAAATAACTGAACTAAAGAAGTAGAGCGATATAGATTTTTATTCAGATTTTTCATAATTTATTGATAATGCCATGAAGTACACGCACTACCTTCTACCACTCATTAGGTTTAAATTTCGCAATTAAAAATAAACTTAAATTGGATATCTTGGAGAGACTTATTTGTACTTGGAAGAATTATTGATTTCCCGTGGAGTGAGTCTAGAGTGAGTGAAAAAATTAAGTTATCTCCAGATGAATTTCGGCTATTATCTTTGTTTCAAAATGTCACTACCGCTGATGCCCGAGACTGTTTGATAGATGAAAAAATGGAAAGAGTGATTTTTGTAGTCAACAAGGGTCAAATGGGGATCGCAATAGGCAAGGGTGGATCAAATATAAAACAACTGCAGAATGTAATTAATAAGAAGATCGAATTGGTAGAACACTCCGACAATCCAGTAGATTTTGTAAAAAATATATTTAATTCTAATCTGATTTTAGAGATTAAACTAACCGACCGACCAGATGGCTCTAAACAGGCACTGGTAGTCGTTGATTCAAAGAAAAAAGGAATCGTAGTCGGCAAGGATGGTAGAAATGTGGATAAAGCAAGAATCTTGGCAAAAAGATATTTTAACATTACAAATGTTTTGGTCATAAGTCCGGAACAATTAATTAAAAGTGAAAAGATGTGATATGTGTTGAGTAAATCACCTTTAGGATTATTTTCTGGCAGAGTATTAAAGACTAAAAGAAAGCGAGCCCGATGGTCAAACAAATATTATAAGAGAAGAATGTTGATGCTCGATAAAAAAGCAAATCCTTTGGAGGGTGCTCCGCAAGCTAGAGGAATTGTGCTAGAAAAGGTAGGAATTGAATCCAAACAGCCTAACTCTGCTGTTCGTAAATGTGTAAGAGTACAATTGATCAAGAATGGAAAATCAATAACTGCATTCTTGCCTCGAGATGGTGCATTGAACTTTGTTGATGAACATGATGAGGTGATTTTGGAAGGAATTGGTGGGTCTATGGGAGGAGCCATGGGTGATATTCCGGGAGTTCGATGGCAAGTTTTCAAAGTCAACGGTGTTTCGCTTAACCAGTTAGTTAGGGGAAGGAAAGAAAAACCGAGGCGATAATAATGAGTGGCAAAGAACAAACAAATATGCTCCTGTTTAACAAATGGGATACAACAAATATCGAAATTGAAGACGAGGGATTAAAAAACGTAATTCATTTACATCCTTCAATGACTATTCCAATTACTTTCGGTCGTCATGAACACCAAAGACTTAAGAAAGCTGAAGTCAATATAGTCGAACGATTGGCTAACAAGCTGATGCATTTTGGAAAAAGATATGCAAAGAATACTGGTCGAATGGGTGGCAAAAAAGCTCGAGTAATGAATGTGGTGAAAACTTCTCTTGAAATAATATTTTTAGAGACTGGTAAAAATCCAGTTGAATTGCTTATAAGGGCCATTGAGAATGCTTCTCCCAATGAAGATACGACCAGGATAGTATATGGAGGTGTAGTATATCACGTCTCCGTTGATGTGTCTCCACTGAGGAGAGTAGATTTAGCATTGAGATTTATTGCGGAAGGCGTAAGGGAATCAACTTATTCTTCTCCACAGACAATGGAAGAAGTCTTGGCAAAAGAAATCATATTAGCATCAGAAAATGACATGAATAGTTATGCGATAAAAAAGAAGAACGAACAAGAAAGAATAGCAATGTCATCTAGATAATTAATATTTTATCTATTAACTACTTTAGGGACATTTAATGAGCGGCAAAGACGATCATATTTTTAATAAGATAAACTTGTTGACAACCCCCTCCGGTAGAATGATTCTAAAGAGTGGATTGCTAAAGGACAAGAAATATTCTCTATTTAAATACTATTTAGAAGAATCAAAAAAGGAATATAGTGGATTTGTACAGCGATACAAAGATGGGATCTATGAACTAATCCATTCTGATCCTTCCCCGATTGATACCCATAAAGCATTCATTGACGAAATAGGTGGTCCGAAAGAACTAGAACTCGAAACGAATCAAATTGACATCGCTAAAGCGAAAATGACTGACCGCAGCATGATCAACGATAGGATAGACAGGATACTTAATTCTAATTTCGTAAAAATGACATACCCGGTTTTTTTTGCACTTTTTGATGGCTATTCTGATAAGAGGAATTTCAATGATAGGATTCTGCGTGATAATGTAATAGATGGCCATTTAATTGCTATAGATCTCAGCGAACCTATGGATAGGATTCTAGATAAAGATGAGGATCTTGATTATCTTGAGGATTATAAATTTATTAATCCTTACATTTTGACGTTGGCCAAACGCAAAATCAAGGAAGCAGGATCTGATGTCTTTGAAGAATTTGAAATAGGTTTTATGGATGCTCTATTGGGTCAAAAAATAGATTACGAAATGAAAACTAATTCTCTTGACTTAACATATGAAAATTTAGAACAGAGTTATAAGAAATACCGTTCGGTTCTTGGTACTGCTGGCAAAAATATGTGTCTTAATGAAAAACCACTATCAGAAATTTACTATATTGGAATGGCCAAGGCGGCAGAGTGTGTCGGCTGCGGCAATGAAATTCAAGACGCAATTGGAACTGGGGGGATCAAATCTCCGTCTTGGCCACTATTTTTTTCCTCAATGACTGGTGACGTAAGGACTGGATTTAAAATGACTCTGGAGAAAAGCAAGTCTTATCTGTCAGAAGCTTATTTGGCGTTAGAAATGCTTGAAGAGGATTTCAAAATAAAACCATACCTTGAATTCTTGTTCTTGACAGTAAGTCATTATAATGAATTCTGGTATCGTGAATTAGTCACAAAGAAGATAGATCTCTTAACAAATTTTCAACATGATCTCAAAAAAATCTCTTAGATCATCAAAGAGAGTTGGAAGGCATTGATGTGGACTGAAAAATATCGAATAGAAAAAATTGATAGTTTTTTTGGAAATGAGAAAGAAAGGATCACAGTAATAGACTGGCTTGCTACATGGGTAAAAGGTACTAAACCATTATTGTTGATAGGTTCGCCTGGAACAGGAAAGACCTCTTTTGTAAAGGCTTTGTCAAAATATCTTGATTATGATCTGATCGAACTAAATGCTAGCGACTTGAGAAACAAGATAAATTTAGAAAGCATTATTGGCCCAATATTATCCAACCGTAGTGTTTTTGGAAAAAAAATATTGCTTTTCTTAGATGAAGTTGACGGTATTTCGGGTAGAGATGATTTTGGAGGATCTTCATATTTAGGTGCGGTATTGAAAGATTCTGATATCCCAATAATTATGGCGGCTAATTCAAGGGGCCCAAAAATGAAGGATGTGATAAAGAATAGTAAGACCATATCATTTCACCCGTTATCACCATTTGCAAGTTATCTACTAGTACAGCATGTTCTAGATGAAGAAAAAAAAAGCATAAGTGAAAATGTAAAGCTAGATTTAATTAAACAGAGTAAAGGAGATGCTCGAAGTCTATTGAATGGAATGCAGATAATTCTTGAAGGTAAATTTCAAGTTGATTCAAGACTCAGACAAGAGATACCTATAGAAGAATGTGTCAATTACTTTTTCTCCTCCACTGATATTTCAAAAACTAAGGAATTATTGTCTCGTTCTTCAATTCGTTATTCTACTCCTAAGTTTGGATATAGTCCAGAGGAGCGAAGCAAAGATTTTTTGAATGCACTGTACACAAGCATAGTAAGCAATCACAAGGTACTTACCTCGATGGATTTGGCAGCTTTATTACATCATCTGTCAGAGGCAGATTTGTTCGTAAATAAAATTTATGAAAATCGAAATTGGAGATTACTAAAATATGCGAACGATATACTAGTTTGGAAAATATTTGACTACAGCAGGTTTCCCTCAATCACATACAATCAATATTCAGTTCCATTCCCGTTAATTGGTTCAATTTTCATGCGTGGTCAAACACTGAGACAAGTTAGAGCCGAATTAGCCAGAGAATTTCATGCAGGAATGAGTAACGTCGGACTTTTCTATTATCCTTATTTGATACAAATTCTAAGAAATTCAAACCTCAGTACAATTGATTTCAAAAATCCTGATAATTCAAAGTTGAATGATATAATTGAGAAGGAAAAATCAAGGTAACATTCGAAACCTTCAAAAAGATGTTAGTCGAGATGTTGGTGTAACCTAAACAATGAGCGATAGTAAGTTTTATTCTGGGGATTGGCTGAAGATCAAGATAAAATTTTCTGGAGTATGCTTGAATTGCAAGCAAAAGATTAACACTGGAGATGTTGGCTACTGGTCAAGAAATACCAAATCCATAGTTCATACTAATTGCTATTTAGGATCTAAACAAATTGAACAAGACACTAATCCTATAGGAAATCGTGGTAATGTAGGAATGAATAAGGGGGCCATGATTGATGCCGTTGCTACTACTTCAACACGGCAGAAAAATGAGCTATGCTTTATCTGTAACAACCCAGTGGACCTAAACGATCCTTTAATTATTGAACTAATCAAAATCGTAGATGGGGGTAATCAACTAAAATCACTGTATTGTGCTCTTTGTTTGAAAGGGTTTAATACTAGAATCTTTGAAGATTATAAAACATCTTTTAACCGAAGAATTAAAAAATAGGCTCTCCATAAAAGTTAAAATAAATATTAATGGTACACAATACCCGTCAGAAATTGTCTAGCGAATATGAATACAATGTCAGCAAAATCCTCACTGAAAAAACAAGAAAATTAAAAGAACTACAAAATTCAAATAATTCTTCAGCCTATGAAAAAGACTTCTTAAAAATGGAAATAGAGACACTTGAATCGTTGTATGAGAATTATAATTTGGGATTAAATTATTTTAGACGCGCTAAGGGGGGAAGGAACGGATTGCGTGAACTAAGAGATAAGGAATAACAATATTGACAAATATCGTCAAGGTTCAATGATTTTGATTTCCTTATTTATAGCAAAGTCTATATTAAATAATGTCAGGGATTAAGAACATAATATATGCATGAGGAGAAACTAAAGCAATATTATGACCGAAAACACAGTGCAGAAGCAGGTGGAGGTCAGGATAAAGTTGAATCCCAGCATTCAAAGGGAAAATTAACTGCGAGAGAGCGGATAAATCTATTATTAGATCCAAATTCCTTCACAGAAATTGACAAGTTTGTAACCCATAGGGGTGATGATCCTGAAGTAAAGAAGTATTATGGTGATGGTTTGGTTACAGGATTCGGTACTGTTAACGGGCGACAAGTATTCATCTATGTTTATGATTTTACAGTTCTGGGAGGTTCATTAGGCGAAATGGCTGGTAAAAAAGTATCCAAAGTGATGTCTCACGCGCTGAAAGTAGGTTGTCCAATTATTGGAATTCTAGATTCTGGTGGAGCCAGAATTCAAGAAGGAGTATCAAGTTTAGATGGTTATGGTGATATCTTTCTAAAGAATGCACTTGCATCTGGTGTTATTCCTCAAATAACAGCCAGTATTGGACCATGTGCGGGGGGAGCAGTTTACTCGCCCTCTATGACAGATTTTGTAATTATGGTTGAAAATATCGGACAAATGTTTGTAACAGGTCCGGAGGTTGTTAAGGAAGTTTTGAGTCAAGAGGTTACTTTTGAAGAATTGGGAGGTGCAAGGACTCATGCCACAAAATCAGGCGTTGCCCATTTTGTAGCTAAAGATGAAGTCGACTGTATGGACAAGATCAAGACATTGATATCATTTTTACCACAAAATAATAAAGAAGAGCCAAAAATACTGACCGAAAATATTGACGATCCTGGTCGAGTAGATCCAAATTTAATTAAAATTTTACCAGACAATCCCTATCAGTCTTACGACATGAAAGAAGTCATAAGATCGATAGTTGATAATGGGGTTTTTTTTGAGGTTCATGAGCTATTCGCTGAAAATATTGTTGTAGGCTTTGCACGAATGGGGGGGAGGTCCATAGGTATCATCGCAAATCAACCACTCTTCCTCGCAGGAGCCTTAGATATTCACTCTTCAAACAAAGCAGCACGGTTTGTTAGATTTTGTGATTCTTTTAATATACCTATTGTTACTCTAGTTGATACTCCTGGATATTTACCGGGGACAGACCAAGAGCACAACGGCATAATCAGACATGGAAGTAAATTACTTTTTGCTTACTGCGAAGCTACAGTGCCTAAAATAACCTGTATAATTGGTAAGGCATATGGAGGTGCATACATTGCTATGGGCAGCAAGAATCTGGGAACTGATCTTAATATCGCATGGCCAACTGCCGAGATAGCTGTTCTGGGTCCCGAAGCTGCTATAACTATTATTCATAGAAAGAGTCTGAAGGATTCTCCTGATGCATCTTCCAAAAAGAAAAATCTAGCAAAAGAATATAGAAACAAGTTTGCTAATCCTTACATTGCAGCAGAAAGAGGAACAATAGATTTAGTGATAGATCCAATGGAGTCCAGAAGTACAATAATTAGTGCTCTTAATGCATTATCTAATAAGAAAGAAAGTAGGCCGTGGAAGAAGCATGGAAATATCAATCTCTAAAGGGTATATTAGATGACCAAAAAAATTTCAAGCATACTAATTGCGAATAGAGGGGAAATAGCACTAAGAATAATAAGAGCGTGTAGAGAGCTGGATATTAAATCTGTATCGATTTTTTCTGATGAGGACGTTCGCTCTATTCATGTAAAGCGTGCAGATGCTGCCTATCATATCGGCCCTGCGGCTCCATCTAAAAGCTACTTGAATATGAACAAGATTCTCGAAGTTGCTCTAGCGGCTGGGGTTGATGCTATCCATCCTGGTTATGGATTTCTTTCTGAAAATGAAACTTTTGCCGAATTATGTGAAAAAAATAACATTATTTTTATCGGTCCAAAAAGTGTGGCTATGGATTTGACGGGCGATAAAATGAAATGTAAACGTATCATGAAAGACGCTGAAGTTCCCACCGTTCCGGGTAGTGATGGGGTTATAGAGGATGTGGAGAAGGCAGTTCAGATTGCTAACGATGCTAAGTATCCAGTTTTATTAAAATCTGCATTTGGCGGCGGCGGAAGAGGAATTAGACTGGCTAAAGATGAGAAGGAATTGAGAGAAGAATTTGAGATGGCCTCTGCCGAATCAAAGGCTGCGTTTGGTAAAGCAGCTCTTTTTGTAGAGAAATTCTTAGAGAAAATTAGACACATTGAATTTCAATTAATCAGGGATTCTCATGGAAACACCCGACACTTGTTTGAGAGAGAGTGTTCTATTCAAAGAAGGCATCAGAAGTTGATAGAAATGTCTCCTTCACCAATCATGACCCCTGAAAAACGAAATGAAATTGGAGAAATTGCAAAAAGGGCCGCCGATGCTGTCGATTATCTAAATGCGGGAACTGCAGAATTTCTTTGTGATCCAGAAGGTAACTTTTATTTCATAGAAATCAATTCTAGATTACAGGTAGAGCATCCGGTAACTGAGCTCGTGACGGGTATCGATCTTGTAAAGCTTCAGATATCTATAGCCAATGATGAATCAATACCGTTTAAACAGAACGATTTGAAACTAACAGGTAATGCTATAGAGTGTCGAATTAATGCCGAAGATCCCTTTTATGACTTCGCTCCCTCAGTGGGTAAAGTCCCTGATTGTAATCTTCCATATGGGCCAGGTATAAGAGTGGATACATACCTATATCCAGGATGTACCGTATCGGGATTTTATGATTCGTTAACAGCAAAACTTATTTCGTGGGGTGCAAATTTTGATGAATCAAGACGTAGGATGAGAAACGCACTAGATGAGTTTGTTATTGAGGGGATAAATACGACTATTCCTCTATATAAAACGATTATGAATGACGAGCACTTTATTTCGGGGGAGTTATCCACAGATTATCTGGATAGATATTCTATTATTCAAAAAATGAAGGATGAACAAAAATCGCTAAATTCCGATTTGCAAAAAAGATTATTACCTGCTGTAAGTTCTGCAATTCTACAATCCGAGTTTGTTAAGAAAGGCAGTACAATTGAAAATAATATATCAAATAGCTGGAAATTTGGAGGATTGAATTGCTGAGATGGAAATAAAAGTTGATGAAATTAATCAAGAATTTGAAGGAAAGATAATGGGATTTGATAAAGACAACAATCTTATCGTTGAGATCAACAGCACTGAACATCTGATCAAAATCATTGATATCAAGACAGATAAATTTGAATTTATTTTCGATAGTATGTATCATGAAACCAAGATTAGTAACTCTACAAGTACTGAATTAAAGATAGTATTAGATAACATTCCTATGACACTTAAGAAACATATCAGGCTCTCTGAAATAATTGAAAAGTCAAGTGCACTGTCGGGTGGAGCGAACTCACAGAATACAATTTCAAGTCAGATTCCAGGACGAGTTATCTCAATAGCGATTAATAAAGGTGACATTGTAAAACAGGGAGACAACATTGTGATATTGGAATCAATGAAAATGCAAGTTGCTATCAAATCACATAGAGACGGAAATATAAAAGAACTAAAAGTAAAAGAAGGTCAAAGTATTTCTAGAAATGATGTTGTCGCAATTCTAGAATAATTTATTTTTGTCATGTCTTTGATCTATCCGGATGAACCGACTCTATACCTTTTATAAGTTCGATTAATGACTATTCTGTGACTGTGTTTGTAATCTTTCTGATTTCGTTATAGTCAGGTTCTATCAATGGATTGTCTGTTACCCATTTGTATATTACTTGAGAGTTTTTGTCAATCACAAAAATAGCCCTCTTGGCTACTTTATAATCTTTCAATTTTCCAAGACTAGGCATTACCACATTATATTTTTCGATTACTTGCCTATCATAGTCGCTTAAAATTGGAAAATTAAGCCCATGATGTTCTGCAAAAACCTTATTTGCAAAAGGACTATCTACTGATATTCCCAAAACCATAACGTTCCTATTCTTAAGGCTATTGAGGGAGTCTCTGAAGTTACACATTTCCACAGTACAAACTGGAGAACCAGCTGCAGGAAAAAATGCCAGGATCGTCATTCCATTCTTGTTGTCTGCCAATTTATGAAGATCCTGATTAGTATCCAGGAGTTCAAAATCTGGGGCTTTATCTCCTACTTCAATATTTTTATCGCTAAGACTCTTGTTCATACAGTAAAGTATATTTTCAATATAATAAATTATTCTATATTCATGGTTTGAATCATGTAGCAAATCCAAAAATTAACTTTGCTAATTTGTCTCTCTGAATTCATGAATTACATCCTTTAAAACCTTCACAGCAACTTCCAATTCGTTTAAGGTATTCTGACTTCCTAACGAAAATCTTATTGAACCGGAAATTTCATCGTATGATAGTCCCAATGACTTTAATACATGGGATGCCTGCTTTTTTTTGTTTGAGGAGCACGCTGAGCCGGTAGATGCTTCAATTCCATACTCGTCTAGCTTTACAAGTAAATTTTCACCATTAATTCCTTTAAAAGAAAAATTTACATTATTGGATATACGATTTTGCAATGAACCATTAATTCTTGATCCAGGTATTTCATTCAT
Organism: Candidatus Nitrosocosmicus sp. FF01; assembly: GCF_047711275.1. Lineage (NCBI taxonomy): Archaea > Thermoproteati > Nitrososphaerota > Nitrososphaeria > Nitrososphaerales > Nitrososphaeraceae > Candidatus Nitrosocosmicus > Candidatus Nitrosocosmicus sp. FF01. The sequence continues at coordinate 152,828 of NZ_JBLNIG010000003.1, forward strand.
CACGCGATTAATCATGTATTTTTGGAGCTCTCTAACAACTGAATTACTCTGGTTCATTTTATTTTTCCAAATCTCACACGCTTTTCCAAAACCCACAATTGAATAAACATTTTCCGTTCCGGATCTTAGACTCATCTCTTGACCTCCGCCATATACAATGGGTTCGATACAAATTCCTCTCTTAATGTATAAAGCTCCTATTCCTTTGGGCCCGTTTATCTTGTGCGATGAAATCGAGAGCATATCTAATTTCATCTGCCGTACATCAATAGGAATTTTTCCCAATGCTTGTACCCCATCTGAATGAAATAGCGTATCATAGTTTCTTTTCTTTAATATTTCAACCATCGATTGTATTGGTTGTATTGTACCAATCTCGTTATTAACTAGCATAACACTTACCAAACAGGTTTTAGGTGATAAAAGATCACTGTATGATTTCAGATCTACGAAACCATCTCTAGTGGTTTTAATAAAATCTATGGCAAACCTCAAATCCTTTTCAAGATATCTTACTGTTTCTAGTATTGATTCATGTTCTATTTCGGATACTAATATTCTATCATATTCTGGTTTCAACTTTTTTACTGCTTTTGAGTATCCGATAAGTGCCATATTATTGGATTCAGTCCCACCAGAAGTAAAATAAATTTCATTTGGCTTAGCACCTATGAGCTTTGAAACATGAAATCTGGCCTTGGACAAAGCCAAAGTAGTTTTTCTCCCATTTTCATGAAGAGAGGAGGGATTTCCAAAGTGATCAAATATGTAAGGTATCATTACATCACTTACTGCCGAATCAATCGGTGTCGAAGCTGCATTATCCAAGTATATTCTTGATTTTTCCTTCATTTACGATCATTACTTCCGTCGGGATCTATATTATCTATTTCAGTATCAATTGAGTAATCATTTTTGTTACTTCGGTATCCTTCGAGGTCAAGTGTTACATACTTGTAACCCTTATTTTTTAGATTTGTAACTAAATCTTGAAGCGTTTCAGGATCCAATATTTTAGTAAACTCCTTCTTATCTATTTCTATCCTTGCCAGATCTCCATGATCCCGAACCCTTAAATTCCTAAATTTCGAGATTTTCTTTATTACACTTTCACTGTTTTCAATCTTTTTTAACTTTAACAAAGTCACTTCCGAACCGTGGGGAATTCTAGACGCTAGACACGAATTAGATGGTTTGTCATAGACAGACAGATTATTAGCCTTCGCCAAATAACGTATCTCAAGCTTATTTAGACCCGCTTCTATCAGCGGACTGCAGATCCCTTTCTGATGCAGTGCAGTCATCCCAGGCCGGTAATCTTCCAAGTCGTCTATTTGACTTCCATCAACAATCAATTCGATTTTCTCCTCTTTGGCAACTCTTAGAAGATTATCTGCGAGTTCATTTCTGCAATGAAAGCATCTTAGACTATCGTTTTTCACAAAATTTGGATTTGCAAGTTCATCATACTCTATCATTATGTGGTCCACATCAATTTCTTTAGCTATTTTCTTTGCTACCTCTAGTTCTTCTTTTGCCAAAGTCTTGTAATTTGCGGTAGCGGTCAAAATCTTTTCTTTACCTAAGGCCTGTCTTGCTGCCATAGCCACAAATGCACTATCTACACCACCTGACAGAGCAATCATTACCCTCGAGTTTTTGGACTTGAACCAATTTAATAAATCTGTATACTTCTCACTACTGGAATGTGCTATATCGTTGATAGTCTTTATGGGCAATTTATCTTCGTTTTAATATACTTTTTTGAAATATTAAATTATTGACCAATTCTTGAGTTTTTTTATAACTAAAGCCTAATACATTCGCGAGATCTTTGATATCTTCATATTCTGGTTTCATGTTAATTACATTCCCGTTATCATCTTTTGAAATCTTTACAGTAATCTTAAAATCTTTTTTCATAATTTTAATAGGTACTATTATTTGATGTCTCTCTAATCTATATCTTTCATTTATCATTTTCCTGATACCTAAAGTACCAGTTTCCTCAAAAATGATTCTTACAACGTTTTTTTCTGTTTTTTCAGAACAGATCACCTTAAGAACACTTAAAGGTCGATTTTTTTTTGTCAAGCCATTAATTATTGAAACGTCTTTGACCCCTAATTCTTCTGAAGATAATTTTTCTATCAAATTCCCTAGGATCTCACCAGATACATCATCAATGTTAGTCTCCAAAACTGTTACAAAGTCTTTAGAAATTTTCTCTTCGTTAATGTTACTCCCTACACAAACTCTTAGTAAGTTTGGGATTTTTTCAAACTTCTTTATTCCAGTACCATACCCGATTTTATTTATATAAATATCAGGATAAAATAAGGTTTCCCGGGCGTTTAAACCGCAGAGTATTGCCACTCCAGTCGGTGTAGTAAGTTCGGAATCAACTGGACCTCCTGCAATCGGGATTTGAAGGCTTTTTAACATCTCCAAAACGGCATTTGTCGGATTAGGTACCACACCGTGAGAAAAGCTTGTGGTTCCTCCACCTATCGCAACTTTTGTAGTATAAAAAATGGTATCCTCAAATAAATTCAAATCCTCCAATGCCACTGCACTTCCTATTAAATCAACGGCGGTATCAATGCTGGAAGCTTCATGCAAATAAAGATCCTTGGGACTTTTGTTATGAATTACAGACTCTACTTTAATTATGGCTTTCAATGAATTGAGCACAAATTGCTTCCCTCTATCACTTAATTTTGAACAATTACAACACTTAGTCATAAGTTGTAACATCTCAGTTGCCTGCCTTTCAGAATATTTTTCCTCCAAAGCTATGTGCAACTTTGTCGCTTTGATACCATGGGTTTCTGTTGTTAAAAAATCTATATCTTTTATAATTGATCCAGCAAATACCTTTTCGAACTGTCTTATTTTTTTTATGATCTTAACTTTGTCAGCACCACAATCCACTAGAGCACACAAAAACATATCCCCTGCTATTCCACCGAGCTGGGCGTCTATTACCGCAATTTTAGTCACTCTGACTAGTAATATAATATACTCCGTTTTATGGAGTTATCGTAAGCTTACCTGCCTCTGGTTCTGAAATATCGTGAAATCACCATAATGCGGACAAATCGGATTTAAAACTATAAATAAAAAAAATAATTTTACAAATACATGACTATATCTATCATTGGCTCTGGTAAGGTTGGAGCATCAATAGCCTTAAATTGTGGATTGAGAGAATTGGATTCTAAAATTAACCTTGTAGATATTATTGAAGGGTTGCCACAAGGTGAAGCAATGGACATTAATCATCAACTATCTGTTCAGGGATTAGACAGCGACCTGATTGGAACTAATGATTTTAGTGTTGTAAGAGATTCAAAAATTGTTATTTTGGTAGCAGGTGTTGGTAGAAAACCTGGAATGACTAGAATGGACCTCTTAAAGACCAACGCATCAATAGTTAAAGATGTTGCTACAAAAATTTCACAGCACAATAAAAATGCTATACTAATTGTTGTAACAAATCCCCTCGATCCTATGACTTATCTGGCATTAAAGACTACTAAATATCCTAAAAACAAAGTCATGGGAATGGGGGGTATGTTAGACCTTTCAAGATTTGCAAGTTTTATTCATGAATACACAAAACTTTCACGAGAATCTATCTCAGCCATGGTTATCAGTGAACATGGAGAAAAAATGTTGCCACTAATTAGATTCTCCTCAATCTCTGGAATACCGCTTAACAACTTCATAAATGAAAATCAATCAAATGAAATTTATGAAAAGACTAAGCAAGTCGCAGCTGAGGTGATAAAGCTCAAAGGAGCTACCGTTTATGCACCAGGAAACGCGGTTGCAACCATGACAGAAGCCATAATTAAGGATAAAAAAAGTGTGATTCCCTTATCTGCATATTTAGAAGGAGAATTCGGGGTAAATGATGTATGTATAGGTGTTCCAGCAGTAGTTGGTAAGGATGGAATTGAAAAAATTGTTGAACTACCTCTGAACGATTTTGAACGCCAGGAATTTGAGAAGGGTATTCAAAACGTAAGGGAAGCGATTTCCTCACTTCCATTATAAATAAGAATGTTCTATGGATATAAAGGACGTATTACAAGATTACAGGGACAAGAAGAAAAGTCTAGAAGACGTTCTCGATTCTCTTTCCCTTTTCTCCATAGAGCATATAGAAGACCAAGTTGCACAATTAGATATCGATAGGGCAAATAGGAAATTTATTCCGGAAGTAGTACTTGCAACCCACAAAAAACCCAAAGACTTGTTACTTATCCTAAATAAGATTCTTCAAAAGAAAGAATACGTGCTGGTAAGTAAGATTAAACCATCTTTGGTTCCCAAATTTGTCTCTTACTACGCTAAAGCCGGCTATATCGTCGATCAAGGTCGAAACAGTACTTCAATTCTTGTCTATAAAAATGAAACTTCTCTTCCATCGATACGGGAAGGTAAGGTCGGAATAATCAGTGCAGGTACTTCGGATATGGGAATAGCCGAGGAAGCGAGACTGGCTACTCGAGTAATGGGTTGCACTTCGTATATTACATATGATGTAGGAATAGCAGGTTTTCATAGATTGATCGGACCACTGAAGAAGATGACAACTAATAAAGTCGATGCAATAGTAGCCATAGCTGGCATGGAAGGAGCCTTGCCGGCCATCGTTACCTCACTAGTTAACGTACCGGTGATAGGAGTTCCAACTTCCTTCGGATATGGGTTTGGAAGTAACGGAGTGGGAGCATTGGCCTCTATGCTCCAAACATGCTCTTTTGGACTATCGGTAGTAAACATAGATAATGGGATAGGAGGGGGTATTTTCGCCAGTATGGTAGCAAAGAAAGGTAGTACCTGATAATAATCTTTGAATCCCAGTAGTCGGTCTTGCAAAGGAATTTAAAAATCCTTGATTGAAATTCAATTGGATGTAGCGACTCTAGTTTACCTTTTATACTCTTTATTGAAAAGCAAAAGTTCCATACATTCAGTCTTAATTAATCTGTTTAATCATGAGAGATTATGATTTGTTAAGCATAAATTATGTTTTTGAAGCTCAAGTGTCATAATGGCTAGAATTTTTTGTGAATAGTGCTAGGGTAAGCAGATAATTATTATTGTCATTATTACTACCTTACTGTGAATAACTGATGGGTTCAATCTGTCTGGATGCTATCGGCAAATCGAATTGTATTGTTAACTCGATCAAATATTTTATCATTGTTGGATAAGGAATATTTTGTACTTTTTAAAACGTTTATAAGAGATTCAAGAAGTTTTCTTGATTGTTAGCATAAAGGAAAGGATTAGTGAATGTCTTATATTAAAACCCTTAAACGAATACGAAACAATAAAACCAATTACAGAAAAAGGAAAGCTGTATTAATTTCGAGGCGAAACTTTGTAACCATCAAAATAAGCAATCAAAATATTTATTGTCAACTTGTTCAACCTGCGATCAAGGGAGACCTGGTTTTAACACATGCAGGTAGCAAAGAGCTTGGAAAGTATGGATGGAAGGGCTCGCAAAATAACTTGTCAGCTTGTTTTTTGGTCGGTTTGATTCTCGGAAAGAAAATGGGAGCCAAGAAAATTGACTCTGCAATTTTGTATACGGGGAAAACTTCTTTCACAAGCAAAGTAGCTGCCTGTTTAAAAGGTATTTCCGCGGCAGGAATTAACATTCCACTCTCAGAGGAATCCTTACCAAGTGATGATAGGATTAGTGGTTCTCATGTATCCGAATATGCAACTAACTTGAAAGAAGATAAAAATCGCTATGAAAAACAATTTTCAAAATTGATTAGCAATAATATAAATCCGGAAGAATATCCTAAACATTTCGAAGAAATTAAGAATCATATTTCAAATAGTAAATTTGAATGAGGCGACGAAGTGAGTGACAAATTATAAACATACCGAAAGAATAATAAACAAAAAAATATTGATTTCTATAAGGTTAAGATGAATTAGGGATGAAAACTTTGATATTTTTCAGATTAATTACGAGCTGTAGGTGTAGACAATGAGCAGAATGTCTAGATCTAACGAGGCCGAGGTAGAGTGGAAACCTAGAACTACCTTAGGCGTAATGGTGGCCAGTGGTAAGATTAACTCTATGGAACAGATATTTGAAAATGGTATGAGGATCCAGGAATCAGAAATTGTCAAACATTTGTTACCTGATATTAAAACACAAGTGGTTAGTGTAGAAATAGTACAAAAACAAACTGATGCTGGTGAATTAACTAGATTCAATGCCCTGGTGGCGATAGGAAACGAGTCAGGTTGGTTTGGGATAGGAAAGGGGAAGGCCTCTCAAATGCGAAACGCTATTGATAAGGCTACTAACGCTTCTTACCTCAACGTCATCCCAGTAAAACTTGGATGTGGTAGCTGGGAATGCAGATGTCATCAAGCTCATTCTGTTCCTTTTAAAGTCCAAGGACGAGGAGGTAGTGTAACAATAGAATTGATCCCTGGACCAAGAGGGTTAGGAATCGTTGCCGGCGAAAATATACGAAACCTATTGAAATTGGCAGGACTAAAGGACTGTTGGAGCCGATCTTTTGGCTCTACTAATACCATGTCATCCACAGCCAAAGCCATATTTAACGCATTACGGAGTACATTTGTAACAGGATAGGATTTGGAATGGTATATCTGGTCGTAAGAATGAAGGGGACAGTAAATATTCCAAATTGGGCGCAAAGTACCTTGGATAATTTACACCTACAAAAGAAATTTAGAGCAACATTGATTCCAGAAAATGAGCAAACACTAGGAATGCTACGAAAAATTAAGGAAATAGTAGCTTGGACGTCAGTTGATGAAGGGTTTATTCGTGAATTTGTGGAGAAGAAGGGAAGACATACTTCAACCAAGTTGTTGTCTTCTAATAAGGAATCGCAGACAAATCTTGAAAATGCTCCTGATATAGATAAAGTAGTTACTGATATTACAAAAAACGAATCATTTCTATCAAAGATATCTGGGCTTAAACCCTGGTTCGCATTAAATCCACCTCGTGGTGGATTTAAAAGGAAATCAAAAGTACTTTATTCCCAGAATGGAATTTTGGGCGAAAACCGTGAACTTGTAGAACTTGTAAAAAGGATGATGTAAAATATGATTAGCATAAATAATTTTTGTCTTGATTGTGGATTGCAAACTTTAATATTTACACCAAATGTTGCATATCCCCTATAGGAATAAATGGTGATAATGGATGGCTACTCGATTGAGAAAAAGTAGAAAGCAGCGCGGAAGTCGATATTGTGGATGGGGTCAAATTGGCCAGCATAGAGCCTCTGGAAGTCGTGGCGGTGTGGGCGGTGCCGGAAAACACAAACACTTCTTTATCAGGACAATTAAAGAAGAACCTAATCACTTTGGACATGAACAATTTCATGCTCTTAGACCCAGTGATGTTCAAAAATGGGTTAATATTAAAGAATTAAATGAGTTAGTAAAATTTTCAGAAACGGATAAGGATGGAAAAGTAGTTCTGGATTTGGATAAATTGGGAATAGGAAAGGTATTAGGGGCTGGTATTCTTAATTCAGCATTTACAATTAAAGTCAGAAAAATCTCTGATTCAGCCAGAAATAAAATTATATCCGCGGGTGGAGAGGTGATAGTCTTAGATGAGCTCAATACAGAATGATGGACTCTTTAGAACAGTCGTAAAGACTATCTCTCCTTTTATCCCACAAGTCGAAAAACCAAAAAAGAAAATTACTCTTACAAATAAGCTTATTTGGACTGGCATTGCATTGTTAGTTTATCTTGTTATGGGCCAAGTGCCTTTATTCGGTGTTAATGTTGACCCGGCGACTGACCCTCTCGCATTTGCTAGGGTTATCTTCGCGGCACAACAGAGAACTTTACTAGAATTAGGTATAGGCCCTATAGTTACTGCGGGTTTGCTTATGCAGTTGTTGAAAGGGTCTGACATATTGAAACTTAATTTCAGAGATCCTAATGATAGATCACTGTTTACATCGGCAACTAAAATAGTAACCATCATCGTGATTGTTGCTGAGACGCTATTATATGGTGTAAGTGTTTATGGAGGGGCGACCCCTTCTGGGTATCACTTGGCTGTGCTTATAGCGCAGTTGACGGCGGCGTGCATCGTCATAATGTACCTCGATGAACTTGTACAAAAGGGATGGGGATTGGGTTCAGGGATAAGTATATTCATCATGGCTGGAGTAGCGCAGGCTATTCTGTGGAGTTTGTTCAATCCACTCCCTATCCCCAATGGAGAGGAACTAAGTGGGATGATACCCTTTATGATTACGAGTGGAATGGAAGGTCATTTAGGGGATTCCGTACTGAGATCAGCGCCGCCTGCACCAGTGCCTAATATGCCAAGCCTGTTTGCCTTTGGGATCACTGCGGGTATATTGCTATTATTGGTGTATGTGCAGGGTATACACGTGGACATTCCTATTGTGTCGACGAGGTACAGGGGTTTTACTGCTACCTACCCTATCAAATTGCTTTACACTTCAAACATTCCAGTAATATTGGCGTCAGCGCTAATGGCTAATGCTCTGTTCATAGGACAGATGGTATGGATAAACTACAATCCTAATAATGATAATCCTATGTTCAATCTGATAGCGCAATATGATGCTCAATCGCAGAATCCAACGGGCGGACTATTTTATTACGTCACTGCTCCTCGATCGTTTGAAGCAACCGTGGCTGATCCAGTTCGAGCTATAGTATACGTAGTATTCCTAACTACAATAGTTACCATTTTTGGTCGGTTGTGGGTCGAATTAGGTGGGCTTTCGGCGAAGGCGGCTGCGAAAAACCTCTTGGATGCAGATGTACAGGTTCCTGGGTTTAGACGGTCTGAGAGTTCTGTGGAATCGCTACTAAATCGCTACATACCGTCCGTTACGATAATTGGAGGAGTAATTATTGGACTATTGGCGTCGGTCTCTGACTTGTTTAGCGTCTTTGGTACGGGAATTGGTTTGCTTCTGATGGTGGATATCCTAGTGAATTACTATAACCTGCTCGTTAGGGAACAGGTCGATGTTCACATGCCTAAGTTGGCTTCTCTGCTGGGACGTACCTAGAGGGGGATCTGACTTGGACATGATATCAGGTCCTCATCTGCTGAGCTCCTCCACTTTTTTGTCCACAAACATTGATGTCATGCTACTAACGGTTTTTCAACTTCAAAAAAACAAAATTTTATCTCAATCAAGATCCCTATGACGAAACGTGTCATAATAGTTGGAATTCCGGGTGTAGGAAAATCTACTGTCATTACAAATGTACAAAGTCTATTATCCCAAAGAGGAGTGGATACAAAAATAGCTGAATTTGGAAAAATCATGTTCGAACAAGCTAAATTAATGTCCATACATAATCGCGATCAGCTTCGAAGGTTACCGATAGATCAACAGCGAACGTTGCAAGAAATGGCTGCAAATTCTATTAATTCCCTGGGCAATGATGTAGTGTTAGTTGATACTCATTTATTTATAAGTACTGATGATGGATTTTACCCTGGGATGCCCCTTAAACTATTAGATATTATAAATCCCACCCATTTAATCTTGATAACTGCTGCCGCGGAAGAAATTCACAAGAGAAGAGAAAGCGACAGTAGCAGACAAAGAGATTTGATTTCTATCGATCATATAAACAATGATTTGAGGCTATCGGAGAGTATGATATCTACCAGTTCCATTATCACAGGTTGTCCATTTTATCTAATACAGAACAACACAGGTCAAGTCGATCATGCTTCAAATGCTATATGCAAGATCATTTTAAACAAATGAAGTGTACAAATCATTGATAGCTTTATATACTCATAGGTTACTAATCACCAAAATCTAGTTTTAGTGTTAAAAATGGAACCGAATCAAAATAATGACATAAAAAAAATCAATTTCCAAGCCGATCGGAAGATCAGTATAGTGATTTCTGGATGGCCAGCAGTAGGTAAAACTACCATTGCGGAAAGCCTTGCAAGGGATTTTAATCTAAAACTTTGGAATGGTGGGGATATACTAAAGATGATGGCGCACGATAGAGGATATTCGTCATCGCTGAATCATGACTGGTGGGATACTGAAGAGGCCGCAAAATTTATGAATGAGCGGAGCAAAAATCCCAATTTCGATAGGGAAGTAGATAACCGATTGATTGAATTATTGAATGAAGGCAATGTCGTTATTACCAGTTATACACTTCCTTGGATTGCTGATGCCACTATTAACTTCTGGTTGCAAGGTTCAGTAGAAAACAGGTCAAAGCGCATGTCTATGCGTGACAATATTGATATTGACAATGCAAGGAAAATTGTTCAGAGAAGAGATTTTGAAAACAAGCAGATTTACAAAAAATTATATCAATTCGAATTTGGAGAAAAACTAGATGTGTTTGATTTTGCGATGAATACAGATATATTGACATTAGAATCGTTAATCTTATTGTCCAAAAATATTGTCGAAAATGTATTGCGAACGTAAAGCAAATATGAAAAATTTTTAGGATAAGGCATGACAGACTTTAGACTTACACAACTAGACAATTTAATAACTATTAGCGAAGGTGTTTCAGATGACCGTTTTGGTAATTATCCTAATAAAAGACCAATTTCGGAGTTATTGAATTATGGTTTGATACTCTTGGACAAACCGTCGGGAAATACAAGTCATGAAATTGTTTCTTATGTAAAAAGGATATTGCAGTTGGAAAAAGCCGGACATAGTGGGACATTAGACCCAGGTACAACCGGGTTGCTACCTATAGGATTAGAAGAGGGAACGAAAATAGTACCTGTTTTATTACTAGGTCCTAAGGAATACATCGCTTTAGGTAGACTACATAGTCATGTGTCCGATAGCAAACTTGCTCAGGTTATTTTGGAATTTACCGGTCCAATTTACCAAAAACCTCCACAGCGGTCATCTGTCAAGCGACAAACTCGGGTAAGAATCATTCACAAGTTTGAACTTGATGATCAGTATGATCGATTGTTACTCTTAAGAGTATTATGTGAATCAGGAACCTATATTCGAAAATTGATATATGATATGGGCGAGATTCTCGGAGTGGGAGCTTCAATGATTGAGTTGCGTAGAACAAAAGTATGTGACTTTACTAACGAGTCCAATTTTGTTAGACTTCATGATTTAGTGGATGCTTTTCAACTTTATAAAGAAACAAAAAATGAAGAAAAACTTAGGCGCATTGTACTTCCAATTGAAATTGCAATGACTCACTTACCCGCTGTTATTGTCAGAGACACCGCCATAGATGCATTATGCCATGGGGCACAACTGGCGATGCCAGGAGTTGTCTCGATTTCAAAGGACATTAAAAAGGGAGATTTAGTTGGTATATATTCAATCAAAGGCGAGATAATTGGATTAGGTATCTCGGTGTTAGATTTTGAAGAATTTTTTAACAAGAAAAAGGGAATTTGTTTTCAGATCAAAAGAATCGTAATGAAGCCTAACACTTATCCAAAGTTTTGGTCAACCACTACTACAGATACAGAAGAAAATGCCACTTTAGAATCTCCTTCAAAACACGATCACAATTCTGAAGATGAAGATTCAGAATCAATATTTTCTGATAATTATAATTAATTCAATGTATGTTAATGCATGGCATCGCAGTTATTTATTCACTTCCCTTATTTAATCAAATTTCTAGGGATTAGATCGTCTCTCCCATCCCTGGGTTGGTTTTATCCAACAATGAAATTTTTCTTGCAAGGTTTTCTATAGTACCAGGCACATGACAATTACACATACAGTCATCACATTCTATGTGTTTCAAATTCTTACAGTAAGTTGATATTTGTAATTTTTCCATATACCGAATTTTTGTTAGGTTGTTCTAAATTTAATTGTTTAATTGATAGAAAATCTTAATTATTTTCAATCTGATAATATTGTAATTCTGATTTGGTGAGATTTGGCAATAAGGATCTAGCCCGATATCCGTTTCTAAGAGAGGCGTTGTCGTATGTGACTAAGAATGAATTCAAAATCGAAGATCTCGATAATTCGGAATTCTATCATCTTGTAGAAAAGGCAAAAAGAAAAATCGAAGATTATGTGTTCGAAGGGAAATTGGCATACCAAATTGATTATAATAAAACCCACGAGATTATTGTGCAGGAAGAGGTAATAATTTTTCTAATTTCATTGTTGTTAATAAAGTCAATATCGATTGATTCTGTCACAAAGAAATTTGCGTTGTTTGAATCAATGAGATTTGAAAGATATCTCATATCGGATTTAGATAATTCAAATCAAGATGACAAGACGGTAAAGTTGATTTTGTACAAAATATTTGAAGATTTGTTTCAGACTAAAGTAGATCTGGAAGTAGATATATTCAACTTTTATAAGATCAAAATAAGTGATTATTTAGATCATCCTATTGCATTTCAAGAAAGGGAATGGAATCTTGTAAATCGAACGGTAGATAAAGGATATGTGTATTTAGATGGTAGTGAAATAGTGAGACTATTCAGAAATGAACTTTATTTATTAATTATTGATAGAATCAAGAAGATGAATCCTGAAGTGCTCCCGGATATGATCATATCTATATCAGACTCGCTAAAAAGTAGGTGGGAAAAAATGTATCCTCCGTTGAGGGCACCGGGACATCAAGACATTCTACCACCTTGCATTCAGCATATTTACAATCAAATTGACAAGGGGGAAAATCTTTCTCATCCAGCTAGGGTATTATTGGGTACATTTTTGATATATACGAACAAATCAATGGAAGAAATGATTGACCTTTTTAAACGGTTGCCTGACTATAATGAGCAAATTACTCGCTATCAATTGGAACATCTGGCAGGTAAACGAGGCAACACTAAACAGTATTTTGTTCCTTCCTGTGAGAAAATCAAATTGAACAATCTCTGTTTTGAGACTGTAGTTTGTAAAGGAATCAGCAATCCTACACAATTGATTTATAGAAAAAGTTCTAAATAACATGACTTCACCTACTACCTCATCCCACACTTCCTCCTCTTCTGATAAATTAAAAGATTCTATAACCGACTCATTCAACTATCCTCATTCAGTTGAAGATGATCCGAATAAGATTTGGCTTGAGAAGGTTTTCAGAAAGCATTATTTTAACTCCTCTTCAGAAATAGAACTTGATAACTATGTATCAGAGCATGAATTTGGGTTTAGACTTTTTGATGGATACATACGTAGACATTTGAATTTTAAGAGCAAAAGAGAGCTAATTGCCAGCATAATCAAGTTTTCTCCATCAGATATTTTTTGTTCACCCGCAAGATATCAACATCCTTCTGCGAGCATGGATCAAAAGGGCTGGATTGGAGCAGATCTTATCTTTGACATCGACGGGAAAGATTTGCAACTTGATTGCGCACGAATTCACAACATGACATTTTGCAAAAATTGCAAGCTAATTGAAAAGGAAGTTCATACTAGTTGCTCTAAATGTAATTCATCAATGGTTCAGATAGTTGAATTACCTTGTCAAAATTGTATAAGAAATTTAAAAAAAGAAGTAACAAAGTTAGTTGAAGTACTTCATGATGATTTTGGCATCGAAAACAACAGTATTAATATCTTTTTTTCTGGTAACAATGGTTTCCATATTCATGTAGTTGATGAAAGTTTTTTCAATCTAAGTTCTATGAAACGGAGTTCTTTAACACAGTATCTACTAGGGAGGGGTTATCTAGTTGATAACTTGGGTTTTCGAATAGATAAAAGCGATAATATTACTATGCTTCCAAATAAGATTTATTATAACAAAGGCTGGAGAGCACGTCTGTTAAGTCGGTTACATTTGCAATTGAAAAATCATCGTATAGACGATAAATTTATGAGAAAGATAACACAAATTAAGGAAACAAACAAAATTGGGATCTCAGGTGTAATCAACAATCAGATTCAAAATATTTCCGTAAAAATAGATCCAAATGTTACTATTGATATACATAGAATATTTCGGCTCGCTGGAACGATAAATAGTAAGAGTGGGCTGGTTAAATCTCGTGTCAACAATTTAACTACTTTTGATCCTTTTAAGGAATCTTGCATCAGAGAAGATGCGTTGGTCAAATTAGATGCATTTGTTGATACCAAATTATTTTTCAATGGAACATCATACAAAATTAAGACCGGGATAAATAACATACCCGAATTCGTTGCAGTTTATATCATATCAAAGGGGATAGGAGATATATATATTGAAAAACTAAAGTAAATGGTTTGACATTAGACCATGGTGAAAAATGAGCACGAGTCGGATGATCAACCTCTACTCGAATACTGGGTAGTTGCTTTTCTAAAATCCCATGACGGCAGGAAGTTCTTATATAGGCAATTCCTTGCAGAGGGATACTATGAGGCTTATGATATAGTAATGACTTTTGCAGAAAAGAGTCCGTACCACATTGTGTGGTTCAAAGAGAAAAGAAATTGTGGGGTAGAATTCAGAGAAAAACTCTTGCCAAATTTGGAATTTATTTGTACTTTTTGCAACAAGGAATTTAACAACATTGAACCAATAAAATGCGATTACCGGAAAAATGAGAAGATGAAATGCAAGTCGGAATTTTGTTCGCTAACATGCAAAGAAGACCACTTTTACTTTATGCATGTAAGACAGGTATCCTGATATAAAAAGGTCATAATTCTTTAACAAGTTCCAAATAGTTTTTGACCATTTGGGGATCAACTATTCCCTGCACCACATATTTTTCTCCGGAATTCAAAACTATATCCTGAGCTACTGCACTATATGGAATTTCAAACTTTTCAATATCTGCTTCATTATTTGTTTCAAAAATCAGTTTGTCATTATTCTGCTCAAACTTAAAACCTAGAATCTTTTCTATTTTTCTCATTCCCGAACCTCCTCCTCTACCACCGGCAGACCCCCTCGATTCTTTGATCATTAGGATAAAAATGATATTGTTAGTATCTCTGTCAGCCTTCAATGTCAAATCAATATCTGTTAAAGAAACGATTAACTTCCTTTGTGGGAGTTGGATAATGCTAGAGAGGTTCACAGGATTCATAAATTGATCTAAAATATGGCCCATAGAAATATCTATTGAATAAATGTTCAGTAGAAATAAATAATAATTGATCAATAATTGTCAAGATCATGGCCATAGATCATAATAGTTCTCCCAATGGGTTAACAACAATTTTTTGGGATAATGATAGTGTAAAACTTATCGATCAAACCAAACTACCCGAAAAATTACAAACCATTACCTGTTTTACATATCTAGATGTAGCAGAATCGATAAAGAGACTGGCGATTAGAGGTGCTCCAGCTATAGGTGTGGCTGCTGCAATGGGGTTAGCGCTTTGTGCAGTAAAAAGTACAAGTTCAACAAAGGCTAAGATCATGGATGAATTAAAATCTGCGTATAAAATATTGCTAAAAACGCGTCCTACCGCTATTAATCTGAAATGGGGGCTAGATGTGGTACTCGAAGAGGCAGAAAAATACGAAAGTGTTGAAGATATTAAGAAATTTGCAGTAGCTTGCGCGGTAAGAATGTCACAAGAAGACATCGCCATAAACAGAAAACTTGGCCGATTTGGATCTGACCTAATAAAAGATGGTGATGTTGTTATGACACATTGTAATGCCGGAGCTTTGGCTACTGTTTCTTATGGAACTGCACTAGGTGTAATTCGCTCAGTAAAGGAATCTGGTAAAAAAATTAGTGTAATAGCAACGGAAACGAGACCCGTGATGCAAGGGTCAAGGTTGACGGCTTTTGAATTAGTACACGATGAAATCGATGTTAGCCTTGTACCAGATACCGCTGTTGGTTATCTGATGGCAAACAAAATGATAGATAAAGTAATTGTTGGTGCAGATCGAATATTAAAATCCGGTCATGTATATAATAAGATTGGTACATATCAGGTTGCTTTACTTTCAAAATCTCACGGAATTCCATTTTATGTTGCAGCGCCACTTTCTACTTTTGATCTCTGTAGTGAAACAAGTGACATAACTATTGAGGAGAGGTCAGTTGAAGAGGTCACAAAAATAGGAGATAAACGCATAGCTCCGGCAGGCGTTAGGATATTTAATCCCGCATTTGATTTAACACCACCTGAATTGATTGCTGGTATCATCACTGAGAAGGGGGTAATTGTACCGCCTTATGAAAAGAATGTGAAAGCTCTATTTAACAGTCCTTGAAATCAGATAGACAAAATATTTTCCTCATGGAAAAAAATTTAAGAAGCGTTTTGATTCAGATTGATAGTGCATACTAATCAAATTACAAAGGAGAGGGTCTTTTCTGAGCTTCGTAAATGTATGGATCCGGAAATACCTGTCAATGTGGTTGATCTAGGGTTAATTTATAATGTGGATGTCTCAGAAAAAAACAATGTCGATATCAAGATGACTATGACGACCCGTGGTTGTCCATTACATGATACTTTGATAAAAGATGTGAAAAAATATGTTAATACAATTGAAGGTGTGGGGGCTATAAATGTCGAAATAGTTTGGGACCCACCGTGGTCAATTGACAAAATGAATCCCACGGTCAGGGACAAATTGGGTTTTGGAAAACCTTCATTAAGATTTCAAATAGATTACGAAAAGTATATGCCACAAAAAAGTGGACATGTTCTGAAACAAGAGGATGGTTCCCTTGCGTTAGTTAATGAACGAGAGCAAGGTTTTATGGTCAATGAGAACATTATTGAATTTTGGGAGAGCTGTGGAGGAGATAGGACAATCAATCAATTAGCTGACGATTTCTCACAAAAACTTAGCCTACCAAGACAGCAGGTAGAGCAAGAAGTAGTTCAATTGATTCAACAATTATTAGAAGCAGAATTGTTGAAACCTCCGACAACAGAGAATTAGATTTTACTCTCTTTAATCAAGATCAAGGATATTCCTTCTATTGATTTCCACTGTCATCAGATTCTCTCAATTTGATTGAGATCTGTGCCCTCAAATCATCGTCTGGTAAATTTTCCGATTCTATGCTAAGAGATCGTGCGATTAGTTCTAGTTTCTCTCTTTCAGAGGAGATAGGTCTTCGAACAGCAGGTCCTCTATACTCATGCTTTGTTGACTTTGTGGATGGATTTGAAATCAGCATATCTTTTTGACTTGTTATTTTAGTTCTTGCTTTTTCATACTCTCCAATAAGCCTACCAATTGACTTAGAAAATCCTGTGATCTTGGTCGGAAAAATGAATATTACTATAACAATAATAATGATAAACCATTCTGATCCTGCTATATTAAGCTGATAAACAGGGAATAACATTATCTATTATTACAAAAGACTCCTTCCGTAAATATTCTTTTAGTCGCTCAATTCGAGATTATAACCGTTGAATCGAATAAAATTTCTCATTGTATATCTTACATTTCAATATATGATATAAACATAATAACAAGTTAACAAAATATTCAATCTGTGCAATCGGGAGGAGCTAAACACGTCCCTCATAATTCTAATCAAATCCGTAAAAATAGGGAATCAATAGAAAGCATAGTTAGTAAATTTAGGTCAGGTGAATATTTGGTGTCGGTGTTTGGACTAGGCCATGTGGGTGCTCCGCTGGCTTCGGTTTGGCTCAGGTCAGGAGTCAGAGTCATTGGAATAGACAAATCAAGTAAGGTTATAGAAAATACAAAGAGGGGGGTTACCCATATACCTGAACCTCTTGTTAACGAATCGTTTTCCATGGGACTACAGGAGGATCGGTTTTTCATATATGAAGATCCAGTGAAAGCGTCATTTGATTCTAAATTAAAAATGATATGCGTTCCAGTACTAATTAAAAAGAATAAACCTGATTTGTCAATAATTAAGGAAGTTGTCCTCTCAATTGGTAAAGGTTTAAAAATAGGTGATATCGTATCTATTCATCCTTCGATTCCGCCATTGACGACAGAAAAAGTTTTGGTGCCTTTGCTTGAAAGGGCAAGCGGGTTGAAATCAGGAATTGATTTTTCAGTTATATATAATCCTGAACGAATCTATGAAGGGCGGGCCATATTTGACATAGAGGAAGGTCATCCAGGGATTATATCTGCAGATGATCCATATTCTTTAGAAATAGCGTCAGCTTTATTTTCTCTTTTGTACAAGAAGGGAATAGTAAGCATACTCGGGATAAAAACTGCCGAAGCTGAAAAATTGTTTGAGGGTGTTTACAGAGACGTTAACATTTCTCTGGCAAACGAATTGGCAAGGTTATGCGACAAATTGAATATTAATTTTTGGGAGGCCAAGAAGGCAGCCAATTCTCAAAGTTTTTGTCATATTCATGATCCTGGTATCGGGGTAGGTGGAGCATGTATACCTGTCTATCCTCAATTCATCATCGATGTTGGATTGAAAAACAAATTAAACTGCAGAATTACGAAAACAGGTAGAGCAATAAACAATGAGATGCCTAAATATTCATTGAATAAGGCATTAAAATTGATTAAGGGACACTACTCAAGAAAATCCAAAATATCAATTTTGGGTCTAGCATTCCGTGGCGGGGTATCGGATACTCGTTTATCACCAACTTTTGACTTGCTTAGAGAACTAGCAAAGTTGAAAATCAAAGATGTTATTGTACATGATCCGCTAGTAAAAGATGATAGATTATTGGCGAAATTTAAGGATGTTAGGTTGATTTCGGATTTAGATGAAGCAATAACTGGAAGAGATTTGATAATTTTGGCTACCAATCATAAAGAATATTTGAATATTGATTCATCTGTTTTGGGTAAAACGCCAATTTATGATGGACGAGGGTTTTTACATCCTGAGAAATTTGAAAAGGGTCTTTATGCGGGGATTGGCAGACCATCTGTTTGAATTTTGTAAATACTACAAAATAAAAGTCAACCTAAATAACACTTTTATTTATTTTATTACCCACCTGTTAGTATGGTCAAGACGCAATCCGCACAAAAATTAAGTTCAGGTTCTCAAGCACCGAATTTTTCATTGAAAGGAGTAGACAATAAGATACATAATTTGAATGAATTTAACTCTAAAGCTTTACTAATCGTATTTATCTGTAATCATTGTCCATACGTAAAGGCTAGGATTTCAGACCTTGTCTCACTGCAATCAAAATTTGCCCCTTCTGAGCTTCAAATAGTTGGAATTAATAGTAATGATCCAAGCTATGAGGGAGAGGGATTTGACAATATGATAAATTTTGCAAAGGAATATTCACTGAATTTCCCATACTTGATAGATGAGACACAACACGTTGCCAAGGAATTTGGAGCGGTTTGTACTCCGGATCCATTTCTTTTTGACGAGTCAAAGAAACTTGTTTTCCACGGCAAGATTAACAACGCTATAGAGCCAGATGCCATTCCAACGGTTCATACCATGGAAGAAAATATTCACAAAGTATTAGAGGGCAAAAAGAATGATATCTCAAAAGATTTTGATCCATCCGTAGGATGCTCCATAAAGTGGATCGGTTAAGTTTAATTTCGTAGTGATAGTTACAATAATGGCATAATGATTTCAGTTAAGTAATTATAAAATGGAATCCAATTAGCGCTATGGTAAATATAATAACAACTACTTTGGATAAAATTGATTTGTCTGATAATGTTGTGGTAGTTGGACTTGCTGAAGATGGGAGTATTCCAATTTACGTTGAAAAGAATTCAAAATTAAATCAGATATCGAACAAAATCAATAGTTTCGGACAGACACATTTGAAAAATATTAGGAAGTATGGCAAATTCATGACTTTGGCTACTAGTTTGGATGAAACCCCTATTACGATTCTCTTAGTAGGACTCGGTGAGTTAAATAAGTTAAATTCTGATCGCATAAGGCATATTGGGGGTCTTATTTCACTTCGATGCAAAGAGCTAAACTTTACTAGGATCAATATTCTAAAATTTTTTTCTGAACCCACGTTCTTCGAACCACTGATTGAGGGACTAGTGCTATCTCAGTATGAATTCAGCAAATTTAAAGAAAATAAATCCGAACAGGATCAAGATTTATCGTTTTCTGACAATTGTAATATAAACATAATTACTGACGGCAGCAAAAGAGAAGAGGAACTATCACAAATAAACAAAACCAAGATAATTTGTGACGCAGTTTTTTTTTCTAGAGACCTAGCCAACTCTCCTCCAAATCACATCAATCCAGGTACATTGGCTCATGCAGCAAAATCATTAGAGTCTACAAATAATATTACTGTCCAAATATTAGATCAATCTCAAATCAAGGAAATGGGTTTGAATGGAATCATTTCAGTCGGCAAAGGGAGTCAAAATGAACCTAAAGTTATCATTGTGAATTATAATAATTCAGAAAAAAATGAAAAACCAATTCTTTTAGTTGGTAAAGCAGTCACCTTTGATACTGGCGGTATTTCTATTAAACCAAGTGATCGGATGGATGAAATGAAGTTTGACAAGAGTGGGGGATGCACAGTCTTGGGAATAATGAAAGCTGTAGGAAACCTTGCACTTCCAATAAATGTTGTAGCAATTATTCCCGCAGTTGAGAATATGCCCTCTGGATCATCTTACAGACCGGGGGATATTGTTCATATGTACAATGGTAAAACTGTGGAAGTACTAAATACTGACGCTGAAGGAAGGATGATTTTGGCCGATGCTCTATCTTATGGGATTTCAAAATATTCTCCAAAATACGTTATTGATTTTGCTACCTTGACCGGGGCTTGTATTATCGCGTTGGGAACTAACGTGGCAGGGGTTATTGGTAATAATGATAAATTAATTCAGCAATTAAAGGTCTCTGCCGGTTCCACTGGAGAAAAAATTTGGCAACTGCCATTGTATGAAGAATTCTTTGATCTCATAAAAAGTAATGTCGCATCTATGAAGAACATTGGGGGTCGAACAGGGGGAACGATAACAGCTGCTGCATTCTTATCTAATTTTGTCGAAAATATACCTTGGGCTCATTTTGACATTGCTGGAACTGCTTGGACCCAAGATGGTACGGCCGAGAAAAGCTATAACCCAAAAGGAGCTACCGGATTTGGAATAAGGTTAATACTAAATTTTTTGGAAAACAATAGAAATTTTGTCTAATTTACCAAAAACTTTTTGTTCTAAAAGAAAGGCGCCAGCACTGCTGTTTCCCAACGGCTCTCGCACGTCAGTATCCAGCAGCGACATTAGGTTTGACTTCCGGGTTCGGAATGGGACCGGGTCGGGCCCTAACGCTATGGCCGGCTAACCTAAACATGTAGTTTTCGTTAATTTAATCCTTACTATGTGAGCAAGATAACATGCCAAATTGATATTATAGATTAACTCTGAGTATAAACTCCATTCACTACTTAGGCAATTCATCTAAGAGCTAGCCTTGATAAGAAAAGCGCTATATAATAGTGCTTATATCAGTATGTAGCTGTATTACAATAAGTCAATTTTTGTTATTTGATAATATACAATCTCATTTTGTGCAATTATGCTTCTGCTGAACCGTAGATTAACCACAAGGCAATATTCAAATTTCTTTTTAGTTGTTTGTATGTCTACTAATATATTGTCCGAATCCAGGATTTATATAAAAGATCGACGAATATTATGTAAAGATTGGATAAACGCAGTAATTTGATTCATAGGGTTGCTGTGCTTGATCAGGACTTGTGTCAGCCAAGAAAATGTGGACTTGAATGCATAATATATTGCCCTGTAAACAAAACCGGTGGTGAGTGTATTATCCAGAGACCAGATGATGGGAAGGCAGTAATTTCCGAAGATTTATGCACAGGTTGTACTATATGCATTAAGAAATGTCCATTTGATGCGATAGTAATTGTCAATCTAGCCCAAGAAATAGGCGTTGATAAGATTCATCAGTATGGAATAAACAGTTTTAGATTATACAAGATACCAATACCTAAAGAGGGAACTGTGACCGGATTGGTGGGTAGAAATGGAATGGGAAAATCTACCATTATAAACCTCCTGTCAGGAAACCTGAGGCCTAATTTTGGAGAATTTGAAAAAGCTCCTTCTTGGGATGAAATATTGAAAAGAACAACCAATATAGAGTTACGAAAACATTTTGAAAAAATTCAAAACAAAACGTTGAGAACTTCTATAAAACCTCAGCTCGTTTACCTAATACCCAAAGTATTTAAGGGAACTGTTGCTGAATTAATGAAAAAATATGATGAAAGGAATGTGACTCAAACTCTTGTCTCGGACTTGGGCCTGAGTAATTCATTGAATAAACAATTGAATACACTGAGTGGAGGAGAGTTACAACGTGTTGCTGTTGCTGTAGCTGCTGCTAAAGATGCAGACTACTATTTTTTTGACGAACCTTCATCTTTTAACGATATCTTCCAAAGATTGGCAGTAGGTAGGGTGATAAGTAATCTAGCAAAAGAGGGAAAAAGTGTAATGATTGTAGAACACGATATGTCATTACTGGACTATTTATCCGACAATATTTACATAACATATGGTGAGCCAGGTGCTTATGGGATTGTTTCGTCTTTACAGAGTACCAAGGTTGGAATTAATAATTTCTTGGAAGGTTATATCCCAACAGAAAATATCAGGTTTAGGGACAAGGCTTATAAATTTGATATTTCAAGCGTCATCGAATCCGTCCTCTCAATGTCATCAATTATACAATACCCCGCTCTTGAAAAAACCCTTGGACAGTTTAGAGTAAAAATAGAAGGAGGAAGTATCCAACAAGGCGAAGTTATAGGAATAGTGGGGGCAAATGCATTAGGTAAAACAACCTTCATGAAGATACTGGCCGGTGTAGATAAATTAGATAACGGAAGTCTGGAAACGAATGCAAAGATATCTTACAAACCACAATACCTGAACCAAGAAATAGAGGGAGATGTTCGATCACTGATTTACTCAGTCAATAATGGTCCATTTGAGGGAACCTTAGCTGAAGAACATGTATTTTCCCCATTAGGTTTGAAGAAACTTTATGACAAATCAGTAAAAGGTTTAAGTGGTGGGGAGCTCCAGAAGGTGGCAGTTTCATTGTCTTTGATAAGAGAGGCAGACATATACGCTCTAGATGAACCTTCTGCATTTTTGGACATTGAGGATAGGATAATTATAGCCAAGTTTATACAACGATTTATTAAATCCAAAGGAAAATCTGCATTAATTATCGACCATGATATCCAGCTAATAGATCTTGTTTCAGATAGACTTATCATATTCGATGGAACACCAGGAGTAGAAGGTTCGGGTACAGCTCCAATTTCCAAAGAGACGGGAATGAATGAATTTCTTAAATCTCTTTCGATTTCATTTAGAAGAGACGAAACTTCCGGCAGGCCCAGAGTAAACAAAGAAAATAGTAGACTAGATAGGCAGCAGAAAACAGAAGGAAATTACTATTATTTAAAAAATTAACAGATACTATGAAAACAACATCATGAGTAAACATTTAAAAATGTTACTGCGAGGAACGTTACCAGAAGATGAACTGAAAGTACTTTACTCATCATATGATATTATAGGTGATATCGCTATAATTAAGATCCCTGAATCGATTATGCATAATAAGCATGTAATAGGAAAGATGTTGATCGAAAATATGAAGAATATCAAAACAGTTCTAAATCAGAGTAATTCTGTTTCAGGAGAATATAGATTGCGTGGCGTTGATTTTATTGCTGGTCAAGAAAAATACCTTACAATTTACAAGGAATTTGGTTGTAAATTTTTGGTTAACGTGGCTACGTCGTATTTTTCGCCAAGATTGTCCACGGAGAGACTTCGGATTTCAGAGTTGGTAAGATCGGGTGAATCAGTTTTGAATATGTTCGCAGGCGTTGGTACATTCTCAGTTGTTATGGTGAAAAAAAAACCTATCAGAGTTCTTAATATTGATTCTAATCTAGATGCGTATATCCTGAGCGTGATAAATTCTAATATTAATAGGGCTGGTCAGCGTATTGTATCTCTTCATGGTGATGCAAGGAAGATACTTCAATCCCCTAATTACCTAAATAGTTTTGATAGAATCTTATTACCGTTACCTGAAAGGGCACATGAATTCTTGGATGTTGCATTGTCATCTTTAAAGCCATCAGGGGGTACTTTGCATTTTTTTTCTCACGTTAAGAGTGAAACCAAGAAAAACGCCGTCTCAGATTCCGAAACACACGTTACTAGATTACTTTCAAAATTTGATTGTAGTTACCAAATTGACCATACGCAGATTGTGAGAGATGTGGCGCCTAGAATATATCAAACAGTTACGGATCTTTTTGTTCGTCGAAAATAATTCTTCCATTCATTTATTGTTCCTTTTCATTGATGGTTAGTGTGATTCCTATCCATCCTAGTATGAAGCAAATTACTCCGACTATAACTGCAACAGTAATCTTTACAAGTAGTATACCATAATCTGTAGCAAACAAAATGTAGACATAAACTGAAAAAAATACAATTGCAATCAATAACAAACCAATTCCCTTCATCTTTTCTACTCCTTTCATAATTTTGTCATTCCAAAGCTCTGGTATTTAAAGTATCGAATTATTCACTCTTTTTGTTCAACGAAATTGGTCTCGGCTCTTCAATCGTTCTAAGATAGTTATCCTCTAAATTTTTTAAGAAATAATCTTGCGTAAGATCTTCGTTATTTAAGAAAGCAGCAATCGCTGTACCACCTGCCCCTGCACCTTCCTTTACAAATCCCTCGGCATATGCTCTAAGGCCCATTTTTGTTGATTTATGCAATGCCAAATCGATATGAAAGACTGCTACATCTTGATCAATCTGATCCAATAAGCCAATTAGATCCGACTTTTCATCGTTATACAAGTATGATGTCGTTCCTAAGCAGACATTGTGTTTCAAATCAATATCTAGTGATTTCATTATTTTCATGATGCAGCACATTTGAGTTCCGCCTGCGAGGATAACTTTCTTGCCGTTTGATATAACCCCATCGGCAATTCCTGCGGCAGTTGGCATCATTGGGTCCCCGAGGTTGGATATAGCCTTGAACGGATCATTCGAACAATCACCAGTCTTTAAACCGGATCTAACCAAAGCCAATTCTATTAATTTATTTTTCAGAAGATGTGGATTATCGGGCATACTGCTACCAACTTTGTTAAACGCATTAACACCCATTGCCTGCATCACTCCAAGAGCGGTCGTCGTACCTCCCGGTACGCTTTCGCCTAAGATAATAGTATCATTTACCTTGGACATTTGTTTGCCCAGCATCTTACCCATTTCATAATTTTCCACTGTTTTATGATAATCCAACCCTGGTTCGTCAAGAATATTTTTTCCTGCAGGAGAGTTAATGCTAACATAGGGCAATTTTGGTTTTATTTCTGATCCTGAATCAACTACGTAGATAGGGATACTGGAAATATCGAGTGCAGTCTTTGTGATGATGGCCGGTGTAGGTTTTCCGTCAGGAGTTGCTGGAATAACTCTAACCGATTTACATTCCCCATAATGAATATACTCTGCGTCTGCAGGAGGAGTATACTTTATCAAATCTGGGTTGGCCCCTGCCACTGTTAAACCCGGTATAGTAGATGTGGCGGTGTACGAAATTAGAAAAATAAAAGCAGATTTGTCTGACTTGAATGCTTGAAGTTCATGTATATCATTTCTAGAACTAATACAGTTGATAAAACTACTGGGCACCAAAACATTAACTAATATTAAATATAAAATCTTACTTTGGTTGATAGGTCATTTGGATTATCTGTTCAGTAAGAAAAACCGAAAAAACTGCGCACATTACGAGGGGAAGTGCCAATTGTTGTAATAATTTTGATTGGGTATCAATGCAGATTCATGCATCTAAAAAGAGTATAGATCGCATACTACATTGTTTTACTTTCTCCGGAATCTTTTACAAAGATTGAATGATTAGGTCATTTCTCACAAAGTTTTGACTAATCAAAAAGTTTAATATTTTTAGTGAGGATCAGAATATCAATTCGATTCAATTCATTATATTTTTTCTATAAATGTTATTTCTCCTCTAAATGCTCCTCTGATTCATCATTGCCAATGGGTCCAGACACTTGTGAATCAATTACGCAGAAGATATTGACAAATACCATCGGGAGTATCTTATCTAAAGTCATATCGGTATACATCTTAACATTATATTGATTTAGAGTGTTCATAATGTAAATGCCCTGCAAGGTCAAACTATTAAGTTCAGATGTTGATCCTCTTATTTGACTGTCTACTTGTTGCTTTTCGACAAGCTTGCTATCAATTCGTGTCTTAATTTCTTTTCATTCAGTTTTTTTATCGTTTATCTCATCCTTCAAATCCTTTAACTTCTTTAAGTCGTCAATAAATATTTGCCAGTCCTGAATACTGTAGTTTCTCGCTCTATTATCAGGTTTGTTATTTGCATCTGTATTAGCAGGGAATAATACAAAATTACCGCTTAAGAAGGCCTTCATTAATAGACTTATTCCAATAACGTCAATTGTGGTTACACCCTTGTCTTGTAAATAATCCAAATTCCGTATTGCGGAAACTTTTGTATGTATGTACTCTCTATAAGCTGGAATTTCATTTTCTATGTTTCTTTTTTCCTCATTTAGCTGATTTATTGTTGCTTCGAATCCAAGCTTGTTGTTATACTGGCTTCTGACATCTTTGAGGAATTTTTTTATTGATAAAGAAAGGTCAATATTATTAGCCAATGCTATCCCCGAAATAAGGTTGGATAATTGCTCAAACTCTTTCATTCCAAAACCCATGCTCTGCAATTCGTTGAGATTATTGATTGTTTCCTCAAAACAGGAAACTCGATATTCCAGTGATGTAACTTGTCACGATAGATCATTTCTGAGTTGGATCTGGGTATCGATATTTCTCTTATATGCATGAAATTCTTCTCTAAGGGTATCCATACTCTCGTAATCTTTTATTATTTTGCTTGGATCAAAATCATACTTTTCAAAATCATTAATCGCCTTGGCAAAATTTCTGTAAATTTTTTTGATATCTATATTATAATTATTTTTTAAAACGTCTTGCAAATCTGAATACCATTTTAGATACTGAAGGATGGAGTTTTCTTTTTGGTATAAATTATCCAATTGTTCTGTTTTATTATTTAACTTGCTTTCAAAATCTTGGATGCGATTAGTTAGTACTTTTAATTGTTTTTCGAGATTGAAAATATGTATTTTCTTGCCTTCGATGTACGTTGACAATTCTGAAACCTTTGGGATAGTGTACTGTTCTCTAAATTGATTGAGGGGTTCTTTATGAAGGTCGATTTTATCAGACATGTCATCAAGCGTTGGTGCAAATTCAATCAAGTTTTTAGCCCATTCTACTAAATCTTCGGGACGTATGTTATTGTCCTTACAGCCTTCGTATATCTTGCTAATGAATTCATATAATTCATTATTATCATTTGACAGTGATGATCGGTTCTCCTTAATTTGATCAGTCAAATCTGACTGGGTATTGAGGTGCAATTGTGAAGTAGATCCTGATAGTTGATTGTCATTCGCCGGGTCAAAATAATCAAGTTCAAATTCGTCATTTACGTTAAATTGTTTTAACATATTGGTAATTCGAAATCCTGTTATGCATTCATTGATTGAGATATCCGAATGATTCAAAATCTTTATGAATCTTCTGATTTCCTCCACATTGTCCTCTCCAATATCTTTTTTCCATGCATGGACTGTATTGAAAATTGAGCCTTTTGACCGTCCTGTTTCTTCATTGATCTGGTCAAGAGTTTTGGATTTTAGAAATTTCTTAATGATTATTCTTTTTCCTTCTTCTGTAATCTTAGTCATTATAATGTAGTTACGAGTAAATTAACAAAACACGTTTTTATGAGTTGTTCAAAACCTTGGTCAAAATAGTCAAAATGATAGTCAATAATTCAAAAATTTAGTCAAAAATCATAATTGGCTAGTCTTCTACACATGAATAGAAATAGGGATAGTTTAACAAACTATTTACTCATGAAACTAAGAAATTCATTCTTATTCTTGAACTTGAATACAAAATTATTCTCTTTTTCTTCTCTGATCGACGAAGTCTTCTTGGATCCATAATGATGACCTGGTAATACAACTAACTCGCTATCCAGATTGATTAATTTGCCATAAATCGAATCAAACATCTCGCTTGCACTTCCACCAGGTAAGTCCAGACGACCACAACTGCCCACAAATATAGTATCGCCTGTAAGTATCATTTTGTTGTCCAAAATCAGACAAATGCTGTCCTTAGAATGTCCGGGTGTATGGATAATATCTATGGTGGAATTCCCAAAAGTAATCCGATCTCCATCTTCTAATGCACTATCCTTGTGAAGGGGAGAGGAAGTATGTTGCATAATCTTGGCTCCTGTTAGCTTTGCAACTTGTTCGTTACCAATTGTATGATCAAAATGAGAATGAGTGTTAATAATGAAATTAATTTTAAGAGCATTCTTCTTTATGTATTCAAAGATTACCTCCAAATCCCAAGAAGGATCTACTATAATGCATGAATTATTTTTTTCATCAATCAGTAGATATGTAAAGTTTGCCATTTCACCAACTAAGAATTGCTCCACCTTCAATTTTTATTAACGACTCCTCTTTCAGTTTCAAATGGGATGCCTATTTTTTTTACGATCAACTTGCCTATTACAGATGCACCATTATTAAAGTGTCCATGTTTAGGTCTGTGAAAAGTTATAGTGGTATCAGCAATTATTGTTTTGTCCTTTATTTCTCCAGTGTCTGGATTCAAACCAGAAGGTATATCTACTGAGAGAACATATGAATTACCTTTTCTAGTATTGATGAAACTAATAATACTAGAATAGGGTTCATTAATATCTCCTTTTATACCAGTACCAAAAATCCCATCCAAAATTATGTCTGAGGTTTTTATTCTTTCCTTGATATCCTCTAAGGTGCATGATTTCATGGTGTATGTCTTAATAGAGTCAATTTTTTCAATAATTTTCCAATTGGAGATGGCCTCGCTAGTCTTCAAGTCGTTTGGACTACACAATAGGATTACAGCCAATTGTGGTGGTTTCTCTGATAAATTTTTAGCTAAAATGTATCCAGACAAGTGACGCATGGCAACAAGTGCATCCCCTCCGTTGTTACCCTTACCACAAACTGCTATAATCGATTTATTTAAAATAGTATCACCAAACTCGCTAATTACAAAATCAGCTATTCTAGAGCCAGCGTTTTCCATCATCAAAATCTTTTTCATAGAAAATTCATTTTCGCCATTGTTCTCTATCTGATACATTTGATCCGATGATATAGGTTCAAACCCTTTAATACTATCAAGATTTTCTTTTGTCTCCATTATTTTATTTATGGCCCTCCAGTATTAAAAAACGACTTGGATTCTTTTGTGTTTATTGAAAGGAATGTAATTTTTTTTCCTTATGCTTCTCGATCTTTGCCTCTATTTGGTCGATATGAGATTTAATTAGATGACTATTGCAACAACTGTCATGGGACAATCCTATGTCGCAGAACTCGCATGAAGTTATAAAGTCTAAATTCTCAAAATCCTTCTTACAAACCGAGCAAGAATCGTTTGGTAGTGATTCAATAGATAACGGTTTTAGCCACCCTTCTCTCCAAAGAACATCTGTCAACAATCTTTATCAATCAGTCATATCTTTTAAGAATTATCCATATTCACGGGATTTGAAAATTTTTCAAATTTACTTTTCGAATCTTAGCATTATGAATTGCAAAAGTATCCCCTTCATAATTGCACTTTATGATTGGATATGTTTTGGGTGTCTTCTTGAACTTTAATATTTTGTAATACTCTTTTGTTTTTCTAGGAACATAGTTAGTTTTTCCAGCTATTATTTGTCTCTTGATTCTCATAAATTTAAAAGCTAAAATTATGTGCTTCTCATTGTATGCCTCAAACATTTTAGTAATCATGTGGCATCTCACTATCTGATCGGGCGGTACATAAATACTATTACCAGTAGCTGATTTTGCTTCGATGGCTAGTAAAATTGACAATCTGTTGTTTACTGCCACAATATCTGGTAAACCAGTACTGGATCCTCCTAACCTTCTTGCAATCCAATCTCCGCTATTCAGCTTTTTTACCAATTTATGTTCAAAGTTGTATCCCCTGCTTCGCCGAATATTGGTCATGTATTTCAGGTTTCAATACTAATGCAATAAATTGGTTCTCATACGAAAGCTAGTATTTATAATCTGTGTCTCAAGATTCTATATGATCTTGGAAATAGATTATTCATCGATGGAGTCTTCTTTAAATGAATTTTCAAGCCATTTGAAGCAAGTAGAATCAAGT
Organism: Candidatus Nitrosocosmicus sp. FF01; assembly: GCF_047711275.1. Classification (NCBI taxonomy): domain Archaea; kingdom Thermoproteati; phylum Nitrososphaerota; class Nitrososphaeria; order Nitrososphaerales; family Nitrososphaeraceae; genus Candidatus Nitrosocosmicus; species Candidatus Nitrosocosmicus sp. FF01. The sequence continues at coordinate 183,164 of NZ_JBLNIG010000003.1, forward strand.
AGAGAAAAACTAATCAAAGAAAATAGAGAAATAATTTCTTCTTGTAGTAAGGCTATTATTTTATTACATAGTAACAAAATTCAAGAGGCAACTGATTTGATTGATAAGGCACTCAATCTAATCAGGGATCTGAAGAAATTTGTAATTTCTGATTTAGATCGTTATCTTTGGCCCGCAGAACAAGAGTATGTTGAAGCTTGTATTCTAAAGGAAATTGTCGAAAAAAAACCAAAGATTAGTAGCCATCTAGATTTAGAGGTCTCTCATGGTGCCTACCTGACAGGTCTTTTGGATTGCATTGGGGAGATCAAGAGAATGATTTATGATAATCTTCGGAGAAATGATATTGAGACTTCTTTGTCCTTATTTGCAATAATACAATCTTTTTATGATCAAATTTATCCTTTTTCATTTTATGATAATATAGTCCCTGGAGTTAGAAAAAAACTTGATGTTGGAAAAAGGATCATTGAAGATGTGAGAATTACTATGACTGAAGAACAAAGAAGAACTGATTTTCTAAATAGATTTGAAAATAAATCTGATATTTGAGACAGCAAAAAATAAAAAATTCAATCTCATTGAAAATGACCAACGTTTTTCAAGATTAGGAAAATCTTGAAAAAGCCTCGGTCAAATAAGAATTCAATTTCGCTGACCAATCAGGGAAACCGGCAGGCGTCTCGGGATAATTTCTATAATGTACCACTAAATGTTCATTCATTTTGGAAGTAAATCTTAAATCTTCTGCTAATTTTTTATTCAATGCACCTCTTATCATCATACCTAACTTGCTTAGGGAGCTGAATTCTGGATGTTCCCCGTTGGTGATCTTATCGATATCCATTTTTGATAGAAAATGTTTCATTCCATAATTTATTTGATCATTACTTAATTGTTGTAACATTCTTCTAAATACCTCCAGCCCGGCTGTCTTATAACCATATTCATTGATAAAATTCTTGTTATATTGCCAGAGACCATTCTCTGAAACGTCATTTGCCTCAATTGCATGTACTACATCTTTTCCTGCGATGGTGGCAGCAATAATAGCAGGCCCTATCCCACCAGCATCAAGAGGTTTGGGCATCCATGCTGAATCACCGACCATTATATAACCATTTGCAACCATGCAATCATTCTGTCTTCTTACTGAAACTTGCCATGTTCCCCATTCGTTGCCTTGGTCTTCAATCCCATTTGATAATCTCGGATTATTTATTACCGGATTTGCACCAACATAATCGTCAATCAATTTTTTTAAATCTCTTTTTTTACCCAATTCCTTATTTGCCTTTTCAAACAATTTTTGTTGGACTCCCAATCCAATATTTACTTTGGATTTTCCTTTTGGAAATACCCAACCATATCCACCGGGGGCCAGTTTTTGATCTAAATGAATTATACAATAGTCTGGATCAAAATACGTTTTGTCTTCTTTACCTTCTGTATCAAAGTCATAAATATAACGCCCCGTGGATTCTAAGTCATTTCTATCAATCTTTTTTTGAATGTGTGATTTTATGGGAAGGTTGGTCCTCAAAACAGAAGTTACGCCTGTGCAGTCGACTACAACCTTTGCAGTTTTCTTAAAAATCTCTCTGGTCTTGGAATCTTCTCCTTCTACACCGACTACGTAATTTTCATTAGTAATTAATTTGCGAATTATTATGTTACTCTTTGTTTCAACTCCTAATTTAGAAGCCTCTGATATTTGCTTTTGCGGAAGTTGTTTTCTATTAAGAATATATCCTTCTCCATCAAAAGACACTTTGGTTTCATGATCAGGTGAAAATGCAACTACACCTTTTACTGGGTGTTCTATTTCAGGAAAACCCCATGAAATCTTAATTCTGTTAGTCATATAGTCTACCGTATTTTTTCCAACGGCGTCTCCGCAAATCCAACCAGATATGGTTTTTCTACCTTGGATGTCTATCGAGTTCCTATCTATCACTAAAATTTTTAATCTTTGGTTAGAATAGTAGGCTGCGGAAGAAGCTACTATTAGTCCTGCTAGCCCACCGCCAGCAACAATGATGTCATAATCTGTTTTTGACAGGCTCATCTTTTCCTGTACTTACCTACAAGGAAGGATAATTAAAGCTATGTTGTTAAATTACGAAAATACAAATAACTCAGTATACAATGTATGAAGTTTGAAGCAAGAATTCTTAACGAAGAGATTTTTAAATTCTTTGCACTTTGTGACTTTGATCGTAAAATCCGTTTATCAACTTAATATTTCGACGCCTATGGGATATATTTTGAAATAATGAATATCGCACCGACACCCTCGATGGAAATCCCCCCCTTTTGATAAGGAGAAAGACCCCTTTCAACTCCAGAGCCAATCATCTTGAACCTTGAAAGCCTTGTTTTCGATCAGAAATTTCAAGTATTAGATATTCCCATTGAGTGATATGACAATAGAAATTGATGATTTCTATCGAAATGTCAAGTGTGATTTATGCAGCAAAATAATCGAAAGAAAAATAAAATACTATTATGAAAAACCCCATGTAGTTTTAATATCCGTTGATGTATGTACCGAATGCAGCTATCGAGTTAGTTTGAAATGACAGAACGCTTTTTGTTGATTTTATGATAGTGTACCAAAGTTAACTTCAATGAGATAAATATTGTGAGAATAATATTTAGGATCATGATCTAATACTTGTTTAAACTGCCCTCAACGGATCAAGTCTTTACATATAACTGCAGCGTCAACTTTCGTTCGACTTTTGAGTATGGTTTGATATTGGATTTCTATTAGTAAATGTAGAGCCAATTTAACTTCTAAAAAACGCCAAAGTATCTATGGATAATAGAATTGAGAACAAGATATTAGTCAGAAAGTCCTTTAAACAAATGGGAGATGGTTAATGAAAGCTACGGAGTCAAAGACAGGACGAAAAATCAAAAGCACAAAGTAGAATGTATTAGATGTGGAACAATAATGGGTGAGTTATCTACCTGCCATCTTAGATGCCCAAAATGTGGTGCAGAACTAGATTGCTCAGATAAGGGTAATTTTTGGTGACCTCGCTTCGATTTCAAAAATTTATGATCACTTCTCATAATATAGATATTTGTTTTTATTTCCAGCGGACCTTTTCAAATTCTTACCTCAAAAGACATATCAATAGTCATCAAAATGTTGACAAATCATCTTTAAATGTAATAATCGATACCTGAATCAACTTTATTTTTATCCATGTTTTGCTCTCCTACTCTCTTGCTATCCTATTAGATTAAATTCTTGAAGGGTTGATCAAGCATATGATCCAAAAAAATCTCTATGACTCCCCTATTAGGGAAGTCAACCGTTTATACTTTGATGGAAAGGTAATTATGAGACAGGTATTTAACGAATCTAATAGTCAAGATCAAGAGACATATTTCGTTGAATTTATTGACGGGTCAGTAACCACAGTACATTATCATGAAACAGAGCAAATATTGATACCTGTTTCAGGAAATGGAATCGTAGGTGAATTTAATCTCAAATCGTCCACAAGATTAGTAGATCTTTGTTGGGAGGATTTTAGCATCAAACCTTTGAAGGTCGGTGAAATCGTCATGGTTCATCCTCATGTTTTGCATTTTCATGGGGCGATCCCAGGCCAAAATTTTTCACACATTTCGATAAGGAAAATGTTTAATCAGAGTATTGAAGGCAATCATTTGATTTCTAGGCGATCTCAAACAATTTGGGCTCTAGAAATAATCCAAGAGTTGTTAGATACAAAGGAATCATCGATAGTATTGGATCAATTGAATAAGATATCTAATAAAGTAAATGAAAATATTTTGGCTTGGATATCTGAAGTTTAGATCGAGACTATTCTCCAATATGAAAATAGGCGATTTCAACTACTATTTTTCTCACGAGTAGGTAAGCCGTCTTCCTGATCACTTGTAAGATGAGTGATACTAGTAATATTGGCGAAAATCTGAGTATTATTAACCTCAATATGTCCAAATTCTTAGATGGATTCATCAATATGAATGGGATAAATTAGAATTGAATTAGTCCTATTGTATTTCCAAAACTAAAACTAGTAAGGATTGCTACAAACGTAAAAAATGATGCGATGATTGCCTTTTTCCTCAATAAATTGACCAATAATGTTATTTCAAAAGTTATAGTGAAAATATACTAAATTATAGATGGTGACTCTCCGTATAAGGTCAAATACATTGTGTTGTTACTAATTTATTTAGTAAGGTTATTCATCCATCCTAATTTCCTAAAGTAATAAAGCATTATTATGACCGCGCCGACAGAAAAACACATCGTGATTATCAACGGTATAAAGTCAAAAATATTGTAACTGAAGTTGACGCTACCTGGAATGATGATATTCATTCCAAAAAAAGTACCAACTACCGTTACTGGAATTGATAAAGTGAATAATATTGTCAGGAAACTAAGTATCTTGTTTGTCTTCTCGCTACTTAACATGTGGTCAGTATCTTTGTAAATTTCAATTGTTTCTTTTGATTCCTCAAGTGCTTCAAGTACTTTGGAAACATGATCATTGATATCATCAAAGTATTCAATCAAATCTTCTCCTTCAACACCTTCAGAAAATCTCTTTACATCTCTAGAAATTATTTCTAACATGATCCTTTTTAAAGGTACAACAATCCTGCGCAGAGTTGTAACCTCTCTTCTCAAAATTGAGATTTCTTTTGCAATTGCAAGCTTATCATCAAAAACTGCGTCTTCAATATCGTCTATATTTCCTATTACCTTCATCAAGATGTGAAGCAAGTCGTCAACTAAAACATCCAGGATTGAGTGCAGCAAATATCCTGGGGAACTACCCATAATATTTTGTTTATTCTTTCCTTTGTCTATACTACAAGCTTGAAACAGTTCAGACAATGGTTTAAGATCTCCTTGATGTATAGAAATTAGAAAATCCCGACCTATGAATAACGAGAGTTGACTAAACCTGGGAGATGTTTTTTCTTTCTGTGTGGTAGGAAATTGCAGGATTATGAATACATGGTCATCATATCGATCAATCTTGGGTAGCTGATTTTTGGATAAACAGTCCTCTATATTTAGTTCATGCAATGGATATTTCTTTGCCAAATTGTCCAATTTCTCCCTAGTGGGTTGATCAATGTACATCCATTCCAGACCCTTGTTTACTAATGGGTTTAGCCCATGCATTCGATTTGATAAAGACATATTATGGCCCCGTATACTTCAATTAATTCAGACTCTCCTACTAATTAATCTATTAGGTGCGGATAAATATCCAAAATAAATAGTTAAAGTTTCTTAGGATTGGGGAATTCAACTAATTTTTCAGATCCGCATCTTAAACACAATTTTATTTCCTCTTCTCCGAGGCAATTAATATAATAGCATAAAGAACATTGCTTGCGGTCAAGTTTTGAATTTAGTTGCACAATTCCACGAGTGGGGTCGTAGGTAATTGCACCTTTAGCCTGTAGTGCTGGTAAAACATTCGACAAGGCCGAACTTATCTGGTCAACATTCCATGTCCTGTATCTAAAATATTTTTCTTGGAAGTTGCTCACTATATCTTTGGTCTCAAATAACTTGTAAAATTCCCCTGTTTTGTTATTGTTAGCTCTAAAAAGAAAATCTCTTAGGTACCATTCAAATTCAAAGAACTGCCTGTTGCTACTCAAATGTTTTCTATAATTCATGCTGGATTCCCTTTAATCTTTTCGATGACGTTTTGTTGTATAAAAACAAAATGGAGATCTCAATAAATTTGGGGATCGTTTATCCTATTCTCAATTATCTCCATTAGCCTAGGTATGTTGTATCCTAATTCCGCGGAGATGGAAACAACTTGACTCATGCCCCTTGTAATTACTAAATCATTTAACTTATCTTTTATCTCGTTACTCTTTACTCTGTCTATTTTGTTTAAGACTAGTATGCATTTGTCAAGGGGAAGTTCTAATCTTGACAGTATTTCTAAGGAGCTTTTCAATTTTTTTCGTATGACGAGGGAGTCCTCGCTAACATCAATAACTAGAAGGATTATATCAGCGTAATTCAACTCTGACAATGTGGATTTGAATGCTTCTATCATATAGGGAGGAAGTCTACTAATAAACCCTATGGTATCAGATATCAAAACTTTTCTATCTTTAATGAGGAACGAACGAGTGTAGGTAGTTAAAGTAGTAAAGACACTCTTGCTGGTATCCTTTTTCTCCTCTGATAACAAATTAAATAACGTAGTTTTCCCGGCGGACGTATAACCAGCAAGGGCTATCAATGGTAATTTGTTATTTAGTCTCTGCACTCTGTGAAGTGCCCTTTTTCTCTCCTCTGATTTTAGCTTTTTCTTTAACAATGTAGTACGTCGCTTTATGTCAAGTAGATGAATATCTGCATCGTATTTTCCAAGCCCATAAAAACCAGGTTGCTCTCCTAATTTAGCTAACCTAGTTTTTTCTTTTACTCGGACAATATCGTATTTTAACTGCGCCAATTTTACTTGTATCTTGGATTCATTTGTTGTGGCCCGCTCTAAAAATATCTCTAAAATTAATTTCTCTCTGTCTATTATCTCTACCTTGCAGAGCCTTGCTAAGTTGTATTGCTGACTAGGTTTTAACATTTCATCAAAAATTATTGTATCAATTTCCAAATTTGAAACAATTTCCTTCACTTCTTCTGCTTTTCCTTTTCCAATTCCAAACTTGGATCTTGTGATGTTCTTCTGCGAGACAGTTCTTATAACATTGTAACCAGCTGATTCCGCAAGACTCAAAGCCTCTGAGACTGCGAACTTAGATGGGTAAGCAATTAGAATAGTCTTTTTCCATTCCTCTCGTTTTGTAAAGGTCATAATAACTAAACTCGATTCCCGTTACTCATGAAAATTCGCACTCAATAAATTCAATACAGCCGGATCAGTACCTTGATAAATTTAAATATTTTGTTTCAAATAATATAGATTGTTTGCAGCTAGCATTAAGGAGAGTTAACGGATACAATATACGTAGATGCACCTATGAGGATCTAAATGCAGTCATTGATATAAATCTGAAAACTTTGCCTGAGCATTATACCGAATATTTTTTCGAATCTCTTTTGCGAGAAATTCCAGAAGCATTCATTGTTGCTGAAATCAACAACCTGATAGTAGGATATATAATGTGCAAATTGGAATTTGGTTTTTCAAACTTTAGAAAATTAGGGTTCGTTAAAAAGGGACACGTAGTGTCAATAGCACTACTTCAAGAACATAGAGGTAAAAAGATTGGCGAAGCCCTAATGATAGAGGGAATTAATGGAATTTCTTCCCGAAAAGGTGATGAGATATACTTGGAGGTTAGAACTAGCAATATATCAGCTATTTCTCTCTATCAAAAACTTGGTTTTCAAACAAAATCAATTTTAAAGTCTTATTATCGGGATGGCGAGGATGCGAATCTGATGGCACTTGAAATATCATGAAATTCGATTGATACCATATCAAACCATAAAATAAATACCGGGATTTTGTAAATACATTATTGAATGTTTTTGAACCATCAACACTACTAGCGATATTTCCTTACTTGTTTATTTCTTCGTTTCCCATTTTTGGAATTATACTAATTACGTATTGGTTGATTAAGGATAGGCGGAAGAAAAAAGTTATTGGTAAAATGTGATGACAAATATCACTTACGATCCCTGGGACATTAGAGTTAGTCTAAATGCACATCGTCCCTTTTATTTTACTCTGTTTCTATTTGAAAAAATGAATATCAGTTTTACAAGTCTTAATTGCTAAAGTACTTTCCCAAATAGAGTTTTATTGTTAATTTGAACAAAGAATCGAGATTTTGAGCAACGAGTCAAAAACCCATACGACTTTATCAAGCGAATTTTTATCGGTAGGCAATCTCTGTTTACAAGAATATGTTAAATCATGATTTAATTACCCTTGAATGTTTTCTTTCGCTCAGTTCGAAGCAATGCATCGTAAAGAATAATTTTTACCTAAAAGTACAATTTTTTTTATCCATTGGTTAATTTGCTTACATTTAAATTGTGAACGAAATTCGGTTGTTGGTCGAAGGAAAAGATAGAGGTAAAACAAAGTATCGTGACAAGTGTCAGATTTTTTACTTGATTGTCAAAAGCTGCATTGGCAAGTACCAAACCAAAAATAAATTAAGTTATTATAGTTCCTATAGACGCCTTAATCAATATCTTGCTGACTTGATAAGGCTTGATTTATTGACGTTCGATGAAAAACAACAAAGGTTTTTGGCAACTCCTAAAGGTAATGATTTTGTGAGAAAGTATGATAATATAATTGATTTTGTCCCCTCTTTCAAACGAGATTACGAAATTTAGGGTATAATACGTATTTAACATATTGCCGCGTGCATGAACATAGCTAAGCATAAAGTTAGCCGAATTTACAATCCAAGTTTTGTTGTTCTCATGCTGCATTAAAGATGTATATAACCCTCTTTCGATCTGCCTCCACATTTTAATGAATATCAAAAAGAGTATGTTAGAAAGGCCTTGAGTCTCATGATTTTTGTTTTTCTAATCTCACTAGATGTTTATACCCTGTATTATGACTGACTGGTCAGTAATATTTATATGTCTAATATTGACATAAAGTCTATGTTTTCGAGGCCCTTTTTGAGCGAACAAAAGTTACATAAATGTATCTTCTTATTCTGTATTGCTTCTACGGGTTCAATTCTTCAAATTAGTGGAGGTAGTTGGGATGTGACTTCTCATTTGTTACTACAGCCAGAAACCTTCTTTACTCCCTCGCATACTCTCTTGTATAGTGGGATATTGCTTCTGTCCATTTCTGCCATAATTGCAGCTTATTTGCTGATAACGAATGCAGTAATCAGAAAAGATCCTCTCTCTCTTTCTTTTAAATTCTTAATAATAGGATCAGCAGTCTCTATAGTTTCGGGACCAAGTGATTTTATTTGGCATGAAGTTTTTGGAGTTGATGGATTTCTTAGTCCTACTCATCTATTGTTAATAACAGGAATGCTTGTTAATTCAATTGGGACAGTAATGGGACTAATTCTATTAAGTTCTCGTCTAAAGGAATCGGTTTCTAAGAATGTTAATCGCATCTTCCTTGTAGTTGGATTGATTGCTTTATGGGTCAACCTAATCACATATGTTTACATTTTCTCGTTACCAATCTCCAATGGCGAATTATTCAATTTTAATCTCTCTCCTCTCCTGGAATCTTTATTAGCTTTGGTCTTTTTACCATTGGTTAATTCATTTATTATTTTATTAACGATTAGTACTTTCAAGAAATTCGGTTATATTAGCTTGGTAGGTATTGGTGTAATCATCCTAAATTCCGTTTCGACAATTCTGCCTTCACAAGAACTCTCGCTCTTTTTACCTTATTATTTATTATCTGCTGTGCCCTTTATCATTATTGATCTCATGATACATGGAAAATTACCTTTCATGAGAAAGACATCTACTGTGAAGTTTAGATCGATATTGGCTGGTGCAATAGCCGGGTCATTATTTTATATAATTGGATATCCGTTATTACCTCTAGCACTAGGCAATTACCTTATGCCGTTGAGTCTTTCCGACATGGAATTTACAACACTGGTTGATGTCCTCCCAATTTTCGTTAATTCCTTTGCTATTGTGTTTCCATTATCTCTGGCGATTGGAGCAATAGTCGGATTAATATCAGTTCTGATGTATGGACAAGTTCAAGTTTATGCGAAGAATAGATTGCGCACCCGATTCGGATTAAATGACAAACATTCCTCAGTATAAAGTGCAAAGTGGAGATGTCTTTAACCAGTGCGAATAATATTATTAATGCAGTAGATATCTCAAACATCCTATCTTTAGTGAGAAAAGTCTTGTCAATAGAGCATAAATAGTCCAGTACATAATCCCATAGATTAAGTGTATAAAATCTTGTCTGTACGCTTCTCGACAGTACCAGATCCACTTTACTAGCCATACAAGGGTATTGTGGTTTTACATACCATTTCCTTCTATGGCTATGTTCATGGGTAAAAAAATTTAGTTTGCTAGAGTATAAGTGATATCGAATGTTTTAGTAAAACAAGACTCTAACAAGTCTTTGATTTTACTCACAGTTACAGCACATTATAAATGGTAGTTTAACAGGGGGCCCTCATATCATATCTGTTCTCATGGATTCTTAGGCAATCTTGTCTTAACAATTTTTTAGAACTTTACTGCTTAAAAAGGGGTAAGCCATTGGAACAACCAATTTTTGAGTATTGTGAGCTTAGGGAAGGGAAATGAATGCTGCAAAACTCTTAGATTTAAGACAAAAGACTACTCTTTGAGATATTTGTACAGTAATATGTAAATTTATGATTAATTGTCATTGTTAAATTGACAAATCAAATTACGATTATATGAATTAAACAGATATCAAAAAGGATGACAAGGTCATCGATATTTGTTCCACATTCTGTGATTTCCCAAGTTTTTTTGGGACAGTCGGTTCTAAATACACCCTTTGCAAATGTCCACATTTTTGAAAAGCAATTTTCCACTGTCTATGAGATTGGTTAAGTTTTTATCGACATCATGGTCCAAGAACTGTTGCACGCCAACAATTTCTAAAATTTTTTCGTGATTCCAAATTGCACACTATGTCAAGTTATTCAAATTAATATAACTGTGCTATTATTGCAGAATATTCTTTGGAATGATCTTTAAAGAAGATATTTTCAGGAACAGGTTCCCCAACTCAGTTATATTGAATTCCATACTTATTATCATGGTTAAAAAAGTCAAACTATCGGTATTGTCAATATTTCTCGCAGCAGCACTCTTAGGCTCAGTTGTAGCCTATGGTGAAAACTTGGCATATGCTGGTGGAAAAAACAAAAAATCTAATGAAGCTATACAACTTATAGATCAATTTTCAAATACAACTGAACAATCAATTTGTGAAACCGAAGATGATACTATAGCCTCATGCAATAACCTGGACTTTAAAATTAACTTAGATGACGGCAACAACGGATTAGGTCAGCAATAAAGAAACACTATTAAATAACCACTCTTCTTTTTTTCTACATTTTGATTACCATTTTTTATATTTTTTTTAGATATTATTCTGACATAGCCAGGAAACATTTGTTTTAATGCTTTCGTTGGATCTCTTATAACTCCATACAAAACTTTGATATAGATTGTTTCCTTCGAACAATAGATTATTGAATTGTTCATGTGAATCAAAGCAGTGACGTTGGGAATTCGTAATGATTTCAATTGCGATTGATTCAATAGTAACACATGCTTTAGCAGTTAATATTTCAAACAATTATGATATTTGATATCACATTAAGGTTCTCTACCGAATTATAGTTACTACAAGTGAACACATATATTCCTTATTTCTCAAAACTATAGTTTTTAATATGACATTTCAGAGATGTAATATCGGTTAAATCGACTATATTATGCATACCCGAATATTTTTGAGACGATGGATTTAGATCTGTGTATTGATGCGAGAATGCAATGATCAATAAATCCTTGATGATAAGTTATAGTTGGTTAACCTAGATAAAATTTTTTAGATGACTTCCGCTGGCTTGTGATGGTATATGATCCTATGGTTTTGGCGACGGTCAGATTCTATCCTGGATATTAGATTGAATGTTTGGCGGCCGAGCTACGTTTAGGTTCCAACATTTTTAATCAGTCTATAAAGTTAAACAGAGTAAAGTCAATCTCAAAATTCTATTTGTTCTTAACAGAATTCTTAATTCTCTCTAGAAGTTATTGAATCTATAATGCAAGTCTGAAAAAGAATAGAACAGAAAATAAATACTAAACCTTTTGATATTATAAGGTTAGCCGCCCCACTACCACAACTAAGATAAACTATTGTTACCTGTGAAGGATGTTTCATAACAGTATAAACACTTTTGATCCGCATTGACCTAGTTATTTCTTTCACAATAATTACTACGGTCATTGCAAAAAAATACCTCCACGTGCTTCACAATGGTTTAGTCCGTCAATGTTATACTTTATACGTTTAGTCGAGAATGGCTATCGTGTCTCCATCCTTTAATCACTAATATTGTCAAGCAAGTTTGGTAATATTCTTCATATGATATATTTTGATAGCATGTGAAATCATCCCACTACTTTCATAATTTGTCAAACCATCGGGTGTGAGTTAGTTGTCTACCTCGATCTAATTGAACCATGGATGATTAACTCATCTACGCCCGTGGCCGCCGAAATCACCACCCCCTTGAGGTGAAAAGCCCCCTTGAGGTGAAAAGCCACCGCCAGTGTGTTGATGATTAACACCATTATGATGGACAAACGAACCACCGCCGCTTTGTTGTACATGGTTACCATTACTAAAGAGCGAATAGTGAGTGTGAGTTCCACTAGAATGACTATCGTAAGCAGTCCTACTATCTCCTCTGTCGTCATGAACTACCTTGTTACCATTATCATCATAATGAAATTTCTGATTATGGTTGTCATCTACGTAATAGTACTTGTGACCATCGTTATCATACCAATAGTGATGACCTTGAACGTCCGTATAATACGAATTGTTATTCTCATCCTTGTAGTAAGCATTACCATTCTCATCCTTGTAGTAAGCATTACCATTCTCATCCTTGTAGTAAGCATTACCACTATTGTCAGTATAGTAGTAGTTGTTTTCCCCATTAGAGCTGTCGCTATCATCATTATCAGTATCGTCATCGTCATCATCTTCTGTGTAGTAAATAGGCTGACCATAGTAATCATATTCATCAACCACCGTCTCATTAACAACGTTCGGTAATGTTGCATTTTGCATCATATCTGCTTCAGTCGTATTTTGCATCATATCTGCTTCAGTCGTATTCTGTCCTAAAACATAAATTCCTGATCCTGTCAAAGGTACTGTTATAAGAAAGATTGCAACTATACATGAACATATAATTTGCTTATCTAAATTGGGTTTTTTCTCCAACATCATCGTCAATTGCCACACTTAGTATATAAAGTTGCGGTAAAATGTACTATAACTTATAATAATGTTTCCAAAATATTAAGTGGTACGGATTCTTAAAGTCCTCCTCCACGGTATGAGTGCAACAGAGTGTCTATATAACACTCAATAAAGACATTAAATAGTGGCTGTTGAGCATTAGTCAATCATAACATCAGCTGACATATTTGGAGATCATTCATGAATTCAGTTTTAAGTTTATCTTTGGAGATATAATTCCAAAAAGGGAATCTGTATTAACAGATAGTGCGGACTTTTGAATGATCTGAGTAGAAAAGTCCCCCTACGGGCAAGTAGAAAAAGCTTGATTCATGACTTTGTCGAATAATATTTATCATTTTTTCGAAGGCCGAAATTCAATACGTTCAAGGGCACAAAGAAGTATCAAAATCCTATGATAGAAGGATAAGGTGCTTAATTAGAAAAAGACTAGACTCCTTAAATAAAGAACTTTCGCTTTTGTCTATACTCCATAATAGCTACTTGAGAAAAATCGTATTAGTATTATATTATTGGTGCCTCTCGATTCATTTTGATATTTACCACATTTTAATCCCATCTATCCAATAGTGTTATTTGATATCTCGTTGCCACCCTGTGAATCATGAACCCACATAGCCATTGATTCTCTTATTCCCTCAAGTTCATTATAATGTTATAGAGAATGCCGGAATCTGTATATGAATGGAAAATGATGACACAAAGTCAAGTTTGAAGAGAAAAACGATCATTTGCTGTTTTGCTATAATTCATTCATTTTTTTGTATATCCTAAAATCCTCAACAATCCAACAAGATGTATTCCTATTTGCTGAAAATAAAAAATAAAATAGTGTTTAGCGATTACCTGAAGGAATTGATGCGGAATTATTGCACTCTGTATTTTTTGTTGACTCGGTACCATTGCCAAATTGTTCTGGCAATACAATACCTCCGCCACCATAGGGATTAACTTGACTATTGCCACACTCGTTATGCTGGTTAAAATTGTAATCATAATTCATGCTATCTTCAATTCTTGGACAAAATATTACACATTCCGAGTCTTCTGCTTGTAATAAACTTGCATATGATAACTGGAGCGATATAGTCGCATATAATCCAGCAAATATTGCTACGGCCAATATCATCGACATTATCAATTTTGGGTGATTATTTCCATTATTCACAATCCAGTAATAATTTTTTTTAATATTTGAATTTCTAAAAACAAATGCGAATTTCTTTAGTATGAACTTTATCTAAAAATATCTAATAGAATGTTAAAATATTATAATGAGTATATTTAAAGGTGCTCTTTGCCATTTCATTCGACAATAAATAGTATACAAATTAAATTGCAACTTCAAAAGTTTTTAAAAAAGTTTATGCTTTCTTTTATTAGAATCCCATTTAAAATACCGATATCAGCACGTAGCCCTACGAGGCCGTACCAACAATTAATTCATTTCAGATACCAATTTGGAAATTTGGACTCGTAATGTATCTATTACTAAATACCTTGGACCAGAACCCTAGAACTGTAAAAAGACTTTCTTAACTTCTCCCATAGTAAGATAAAATTATCAATCTTACAAGAATTTATATATACAAGATCATTTACAGAATAATGATTCTAAGTGCCAGTTTGGGAGAAACTTACCGTATTCATCAATTTCCTTATTTGAGCATAATCGAAAATTTAGGTGATGAGAGTTGATATTAAACTCCGGTTAATTCATTTCTCTTAACTTTACCAAGTTCAAGTAGCCATACTTGACGATTGTTATATATGTCGAACCTATTCTTAGTATATGTTACTAATTAATCGAGGCATGTGTAAATAAATTTACGATGCAATGTCAAACATGTCTCCTATAGATGATAGTGTTAATTAATATTTTTAATCAGTTATATGTTCTCCATTTTGATCCTGTAAGAGTACAATTTAATGAATGGCAAAATCGGAACCATTCCATATCCAATCCAGTCGGTCTCTCAGTGATGAATTCATGATCTCTTGTTGAGAATATAACAAACTAATCTCGTCCCGATATCGAGTTACTCCTGCTACTAGCCCTGTAATGTTTTTCCAATGAAACCACTCTCCAGATTGACTAAGGGATTGCGGAACAGTTGGTGAATCTTGGTATCATCCTGCGGCATTTAAGATAGAATTAAGTGGAAGGTAAGACCTCATAGCGGTTATTTCCTGACATGCAGTAACGTCACATTTCCAAGCACTCCATTCTGCGGTAGGAATACTTGATGCTTCTGGGGCCGTTGTATCAAGCTGTCGAGCAACCGTCTACAATTGTGTAGAAGGTGTTAAGCGAGCTGACTGCAATCGGATCCATGTCTGGATCGTTTAATGCTAAAGATGGGACAAGATCTATCGTTCTACCTATAAAGTATAACATGTCAATGTCATGTTGGTTACCTGAAGTTACTGGAGGAAGATAATGTGCTAGACTAAGAATCGGCAATTGGCACCCAGTGGCATGGATCGTCTCTAATGCGTCGTCGAATCCAGCGACAAAATCACTTCTCATGAGAAACTGAATTGGTATCGTTGCTTGCGTTGCCCCTGATGGTCTATCATTATTACGAAGGGTGAAGAATAACTGTGGGCCTGATGGAAACCAATCAAAGCGATTCAAACTTGATTTAGCCTTTTGTTATGACAGTGTTAAGACATATCATATTTGTCTTAACATGCACGTCAAATCGATCAGGTCCATGTCATTTTTGCCGCGAATCCCACTCGGTCCGTAACTCTGGAAACTATATAAATTATGGTAGATACATACCTAAAGTCAACCCGACAACTTTCCATACTATTACTTCATCAATATATATTGAATTCTTAGCAATATTTCATAATTACTTCTTGTGCGACTGGCACTGTCCTATTGTCATCATTCGTCTGGTTTCCCAATGAAAGTCTCATGACGTCAAGACTTCTAATTGATTAATCGACAAATTTTATATATACAAGATCGTTTACAGAATATTGTTTCTATTCTACCGCTTTAATCTTAAGTTTTGACAAATTCATGTATTAAATGGCATTAAACAGAGCTAGGCTCATATTGTATCATTTCATTGGTATGTCTCCTTGAGTAAGGCGCCGGGAGAGGGATTTGAACCTTTGGGTTATAGATGAGGGTTCTACTTAATCTATCAGTACCAAGTAAGTTCAAATTTTTCCAAAAATATGCTATACCAAAATAAGTAGGTTTTACCAACTCATTACGATTACATTGTCATACTTTATCTGTTTTTCAGGGCCAAAGCCTTTGCCTTGGTAGATGCTTCCATTTATTACAAGTTCTTTATTATCAAATGATGCTCGTAATTCAATGTCTAATTGACCATAACCCCAAGCGCTCTTAAAAACTCCAGATGCATTATTTCTATCTAGAATTTTTGTTTGTAAAGATGTACTATAAAGTTTCAGGGTGACTTTTATTTTCTCATCAATGAAATCCAACTCCCAAGAAAGGTCGTGATGTCCTAGGCTATACGTTCCAAGTTGAACATAATGTATAGATGTATTCTTATCTTCCATAACTTTTCTTTGACGTTGTCCATCCCCGTAATACTCAACGATCTCAATTCCCATTAATTTTTAAATTGTTTCCCATCAAAAAGGTATTTCGGATGATTTCTATTTAACTTTGAGTAATATTTTGTTTTGCGAGTATGGGGAAGTTATTGTCTTTAACTTTACTTTTGGTAATAACTTGTACCAACTTAAAAAAATTGTTAGTATGATTGGTGGTTAATTTATCTAATTAATATTGACTGAAGAACTATGTGTGCTAATACGATATTCTCTATACCTGATTCTCTAATTAATTGTATCAATTTACCTACCTACTTTGATAAATTCGTAATCTTCGAGTATCATTTTTAGATTGACACTATAAATAATTACCAACTAGTAGTAAGTTAGATTTATTATGTTATTGTTTTACTTGCCAGAATTCTGTATGCATGTAATAAATTTCTCATTCATTTTCTTTTATCTGGGTTCTTCTTCCAAATTTCTATCTTTTCTAATGGATAAGTATATTCTAAACTATTCTATCACTTTTCGAAATTGATTTCCTACTTTACTAGCAATACCGGACATTTAGCGTCATGTATAACCGAGGTAGAGACGCTACCAATAATCATCTCTTTTAAATGCCCCATTCCCCTATTTCCAATTACAATTAAATCAGATTCGTCTTTTAAAGAGAATTTCGCTATCTCTTTTGCAGGGTCTCCAAAAACTAGTATAGGTTTTATTTGTATGGTTTCTCTTTCAGCCAATTCTTGATAATCCTTAAAGATTTTTTCTCTTGCTTTAGAATATTTTTCAAGCAACTCGTCTAAAACTTTCTGAGATTGTAAATATACTGTGGGCGGAGCGTCAGCAACATGCAATATTGTTATCTCTCCTCTAAGATTTTTTGATAAATATAATGCTTGTTTAAATGCTCTTTTCGAATTCTCAGATCCATCTACAGGTACCAATATTTTGGAAAACATTCGCTATATGATCTGTATATCTGGATTATTATTTGTTAGTGGAATTTACGAATGAATTAAAGGAATCAGATATAATTATAGAATCCATTACAATCCAAATTATGAAATATGGATATCAACACTATATGATGATACTGTTATATACGTAATGGCAGTGGCAGCAGTAGCAAAGTGAAAAAAAAGAAAAGTTAAATCTTTTTATTGGTTCTGATTGTTGATCCTGTTCAGAACATCTTGATAATCTGTTAATGGAACAATCTTTACGGTATTATAAGAAGATATTCCAGATTCAATACATAATTGTTCTATATCATGAGCGCTATTTGCATTTATTAATATGATCCATTCATGTTCTAATACCGACATGTAAAATCCGTTAATTTCTTGGACTCTATTTAGCAGAGTTTGATTTCAGTTTATTATATATCTCCTTAAAGATCTCTTTGCTTTCGTTATTATTGAGAGGACATGATTCTGGACTATGAATTGCAAATATCCCGAATAGTTTGTACAACGAACTCATCGATTTTTCCAGGTTACCTTGATATAAAAATTTTATTCACAATCAAACGAACTAAGTAATGAAATTCTTAAAAGGCGGTTATTATCCTGCATGGTTCATTGTAATGGGTTATGCTATAAGGAAAAGAACATTAATGCTGCTTTTATTTTAGAACTAAACTCAAAGTGTACTTCATGTGAGATTGCATTTAATACAGATAAATATAGATGCTACTGTTGTAGCGGTAGGCTCCGAAAAAGAAGTACAAGAGCAAACAGATCTATTGTTGCTAAATTAAAAAATGATCAAAAGATTAGATACCAGATACCGAATAGTACTCTCATTTTATTCTACAAAGTGTTTTGCATTTAATGTATGTAACACATTAAGAATCTAATATTTAATATATTACACAACTTTAGAGTATTACCAAATTTTTGATATATGATATTATACAGAGGAAATGAAAAATCTGAATATTATTTGAAAATCATTTACAGAATCATTTAATTAGATATAACCAAATAAGATGGTGGTGTCAAGTTCGGTTATACTTTTATAAATTTTGGTTAATATGGATCAAAGTACGTCTTCGTTATCTAGTCAATATACCTTTTCTGACCTTTATCTAAATATTAAATTCTGTCTAACATTTTATTATTGATAAAAAGTCGGTTAGAATGAAGATAAAGGCAAACTAAAAGAAAGTGTTGCTCCCTTTTTATCCTTATTGTTTTCAGCCCATATTCGACCACCATGGGCTTGAATAATATTTTTGGAAATATACAATCCTAGTCCCGTCCCCCCTGTTGTTGAATCAGAGGTAAACTTTGAAAATAAATTGTCCAAAACCTTTGAATTGATTCCCTTACCACTATCTCTAACTTGGACAATGATTTCTCCCTGATCTGGTTGTTGCTTCTGTTCTGGTAAATGAACAAGTTCTTCACTTTCAATATTGGATTTATTCTTAGCATCATCACCATATTGGATAGGTATACCTTTTTTTAGAGTCACAATAATTTTGTTTCCTTTACCATATCGAATGGCGTTATCAAGCAAATTGAAAATAACTTGAGTGATTCTTCCTTTATCAGCATATATGATCATTTTTTTTCTAGCGTCAGGTAAATTTTGATTATCAGTTTGAATATTTTCAAATACGATCTGTGTATTTTGGTTACGGTCGTCAGTTATACGACTATTCAAGTCATCAATTATTTGTTCTATCAATTCTACTAAACTAAATTTCACCTTTTCGATCTCGAATGTCTTATGGTCGATTCTTGAAGCATCAAGTATATTGGAAATCAGGAGACTGAGCCTCTCAGCATTTTTTTCAATTAAATCCAAGTGTTTTTTACTGTTTACTGGTTCTAGACTAAGCAATTCTACATAGCCAATTATAGCCTGGCAAGGGCTTCGGATTTCGTGTGCAGCAATATTGATAAAATCTTGTTGTTTTTCATATCTCTCTCTAATGTTCTCATTTGAAGCGATAATTTCATTATTGATATTAGCAAGTTCTTCATTTAACTCTACTAATCTACGATTAATGTCCAATATTTTAAGTTTTGAAATATTGCCATTATTGTTAATGGTTGTATCAAGTTCAAAAGGTTCGGTTCCTGTCTTACCGTTCGCATTTACTTGTTTTTGATCCTGTTCTATTGATGTTTTTTGTAATTGCTTGTTTTGTTGTAGTAACAAAGAACTTTCAGTTACCAAGTTATGAATTTCAGAACGAATTTCTCGAGATCTACTAGCAAGACGTGAAATGTCATCCTTAGTTGCACCCCCTTTACGTATATCGCTCTGACCGTCTACGCTGTCATCGTCATTTCGTCCTGTCATATCCGGAGCCCCTATTCCTTATTTCATAGTTTAACAAGTTTTATATATTCAACTAATAAAAGTCCAGGATCATAATATGGTAAAATGATATTGACGTGTTTTAGCGGCTGAGAAAAGTCAAAAATCAATAATATATGAATCAGACTATTGGATGTAATTTAATACACTGAAGGAAACCCTTGGGTAATCAGATTAATAATCATATTCGATATAATTTAAGGTTGCAACTCCGCAGGTTTTTTCATTAACAAGCCGCTTACCTTCTCAACAATAGTGGTAGGGCTAATTGGTTTTATTGCAAATTCATCTGCGCCGTAATCTAAAACTCTAGTCTTGTTGTTTTCGTTATCAGCCAGCGCTAAAATCTTTATTTTCAAATTTAATTTTTTGATATTAACAATTAGCATAGGACCTCTATCAGCAGCAATATTTCCGTTTACTAATACGACATCAACTTTGCTCTCCAATTCCTTTAATTTTGCCAAGCATTCTTCTGCTGAAATTACTTTATAAACTTTAAAATTTGCGAGTGCGAAGTGGCCTGCCAATATATTAGTCACATCAATGTCATCATCAACCAAGATAATAGAGTGTTTTATATCTTCGCTAATGCTATTATACAATTCATTGGTATTGCTGTATTTACCCAATTTAAAGATCTCTGAATATTTTAATATTGAAATCAACATATGAGATCAAAACCGTAAAACACCATTAATCTAGATCAATATTTGCTTTAGGTAAGCCACTAATTAAATTTCAAATACTCCCGATTCGTAGTTTTATTTACCATGTTAATACGCAATTACTGTTTGACTGGTTAGTTAACAAGTAATGTTTATGATCTATGAATGTTGTTAGAGACTTTTGCTGGCTACCGAATGGGATTTGAACCTTTGGGTTTAGGATGAGGGTTCTAATAATGGAGAATAAATCTATATCATGTTGATAAAAAATTTTCCCTGAGACAGAATTACTAATATGTGGTTGGGGCTCATGGGATACGGTTCAAGATTAAATACATTCTAAAGACAATTGCAATTGATATGTTAGGAATAAATCCATTAGTTTAATCTACCACATTTATGAATATTCATGAAAGTCAACTACGCCTAATCGATGTAACTATTTAATAAAACGGGATTTTAATATAATATAGTGGATGAAAAAACACTCAAGCAGTTAAAAGACTCCAATTATCATCATCCAATAATAACAGATGTTATTAACGATTACAAAATAATGCTTGAAATTACCATGGACGGATTAAACAAATGTGAAATAGGTTATTATACCGTTTGGGACGCTGAAATGTGTAAATGGGCGTCTAAATATTTTGTAGAAGGATTAGAATTAGTAAGACAAAGGGTCAGAGAAAAGGGGATAAAATGTAGATTAATAACTCAAGTAAATTTAGAAAATATTAATTTTCTTAATCCATTGTCGAATTTCTTGGAAATCAGACATTTAGAAGGCTTGCGAGGTAATTTCGGGATTTACGATGAAAGAGGGTACATGGCATTTATTTTGCATAAAGAGAATAACGAGTCCTTACAAACATACTTTAGCACTTCCAAAACTCTTGCAGAAGAACAGATGCAATTATTTGAAGAATTGTGGGAAATGGCCATTCCGTTTGCTACGAGAAAGAAGGAACTAGAATATGAAGATAAAAAAGATACTCAAAGAACCATAACAGGTTTTGAAAACATTCAAAAGGAAATAGAGGCCTTGACCCTCACCTGTAAAAGAGACATGACAATATTTTCTTCTAACTGTATTCTATGTCTTCTTTTGAATAAATATGATTTTCATACCTTGTTACTTTCTGTTTTACAAAGAGGTATCTCAATTAAGATTCTTACAGTAAACGTAGATGAATATTTGATAAAACAAATTGCCTCTATAAATGAATCATTCCTTTTAACAAAACAAATTCAAATAGGATTTGCAAACAAGGTTGGAGACCTAGACGAAATGGTGATGATATTTGATGGCAAACATTTACTTCGTCTTAACTATAACCAGGATAATTTACTGACTGCAACCTTTTCAAATGAAGAACACACAGTTATGGTTCAAGAATTAATGTTTGAGAAATATTGGAATGAAGTAAAGTGTCTTGAGGCAATGAATAGTAATTAAATCAGAAATCTCGATCGAATGTCTCTCACTGACTTAATTAATTGTTTGAAGTTGGATATCGGGTTGTTTAATTGTAATTTTAAAGGTAATCAAGTGAATACGGTTATTAAGTTTCACCTATCTCGCCGGCTACATACTCTGTATGAACTTGGTCAAGATAAAATAGTATCATGGTATATTAGTATGAGTTCCTGATCATGGTTGACCTCGAGAAATAGTAATCGAGGTTTTATTTATGTGATAAGTATTAATAAAGTCGGTATGGAAACATTAAATACTTTGTTGTTAATATATTGACAAGTTACAAAAGAATTAGGATTTGAAACCAAGTTGACTGTTCAAGAATATTGATGATTTATTACTTTTTAACTAAGGTATAGTTAAGTTTATGTTTTTTAAACTGACTATATTATTTTGAAGAGATCTACTATCATACTAACCTTGACTTTTTCTGGATTCTTTCCTCTATTTTCTATCTTTTCTGATGAATTGCTTTTCTAAATTATCATAAATGACTCTACTATTTTTCTGATTTGATTTTGACAACTTAACGAAGCATAGTCTTCTGAAAGAATTTCAAAAGCAACTGTAAAATATTCAGTTTTGTAATTACTATTATGTACCAGCAAAGTTCTTTCAATAACCATATTCGCTCCTGCTCGTTTGTCCCATCTAGTGAGTAATATGGTTACTGAATTTGAATCCTTAATTTTATATTTGTTGAATCTTACATCTTCAACTATGATCTCATTTTTCTGAATCGAAGATTTCAATATAAGCGTCAGTTGTGCATACATATCCAAGTTCTTGTAATTTAGTATAGGGCAATTCTCTCTGAGTTGTTCAGATATTTTGATTATTCCAAAATTAGACGACTTGTTAGAGAAAAGGACATCTACTCCAAATCGTATTTTGCAGTTTTCTACCAAAACCCACTCAGGAGGATACTCAAATGCTATACCTAATTGGGGGTCAACATAACGCCTCAAGTCTGTTCTCACATGATTTGTAGTTTAATAATAAGTGGAAATTTAATTTATTCTTAGTGTTCTAATTAAATCGCTCGACCTGTCTTGTAATAGACTTAAAAAATAGTTATAATCGTAATACAATAAAGTTTATTCTGGCTAATATTATGACATCCAAAAGTCAGAGAAATAGCATTGGTCGACTGGGCTTATTAAATATCATCATTCCAATAAAAGAAACACCTATGGCGGTTACAATTAGAATTAGATAATATACAAATAGACTTTGACAAAAATTCTTTGAATAAAGTTGTAAGTTCAACCTCGCCATCGATTATAATGATTGAATGTTCATGAGTCGACGATAATCGTTATTTCTCCCCTAGAGACTATTTGATCATATCCATATTACGATTAGATAACGTGCAACATTAATTATATGGCGACTTAGAGTTACAATCTGCACTCTTAGAAGAATATAAAGAAAAAAAACGAATTCAGATTTTTAGTTTCAATTTTTTTATTTATGACCATCTTAATGGTAGACGTGATCTAATATACGGTTTTTTTATTATTTCGATGCGCGAAAACAATCGTTGGCTTCATAAAGTGATAAACAAATTCTAAGGAAAAAGTAAATTATAAAACATGAATACTTGATGAATCTCCTATTACTTGTAGCACAAGATTTAAACTAAAAATATATCATATTAACTCGAAGCGTTAATATGTAAATTTAAAAAGGTTTTTATTCATACATTTGGGGATCTTCCTTCACCGGTCTTATATCTTCCTGGTAGATAATTAGCGCAGTAAATTTGTCAAGCCCGTCTTTACTAAAGGAAGTAAACTTGACATCAATCAATTGTTTTACTTCTTCCTTTTTGAGAAATTCATTAATATTTTTTTCAAGTTCGGAAAGTTGTTGATTGTCATATATTTTTACCTTTGTCATAATATATTTGGTCTCAAGAATCATATATTCTTTTATTGATTTAAATAGACATCAAGGAAAAAGATAATGAAACGAGGTCTTGGCAGGTCTAAAAAGTTTTAATGAGCGATAATGTGCATCTGTTATTCTAAAAAAAGGAAAATAAAAATATCTTATTCTACCCTTACAGCCCCAGATCCACAGTTAGGACATTTTCTCTCTTTGTGTTCTTTTTTGCAATTCATACAAACAAATCTTAGAGGTTCTGCTGCCAGTGAACTATAGAGATTGTTAAACAAAGGATTTGAAAGGGAATCGATGAACCCCCTAAATCCTTTGTTTTTGGTATTCTTTGTGGAATGCTCGTACATGCTGTTTTGATTATAATTCTGTATTTTCCTTATTCTAAGGGTCTGCAATATTAGTATTATTCCTATATACATTAGTAATGATATTGGAAAAGGTACTGTAAAAGACAGTATCAGTCCTATTGTAATATATATTGCAAACCATGTAAAGTAATTTTTATCTAGGCCATTGAAATTTTTGTAGTCTTTTATCTTTGCCATCTCATACACCCCTTTACATCAGATGAATGATTGATAATTAATATTCCAAAACAATTAAATAAATTTTACTTCTATTGTGATGATGAAGTTAGACTATATATAATAACATAATACATCGAATATCGTCTTTTAGTATCAATTTTGATAATATGATGAATTATAAACGTATGATTATTCTAAAGAAGTACTGAAGTATCGTTGACATCCGTACAGCCAATATTATAGTAATCACCCCAATTGCCTAAACTACATCATCAGATGTCTAAAATAAATCCAGATATACTTCAAAAATAAACTTGGTTTTGGTAATAATATTGCTTGACAGAGAAAATCAACCTAGTAGTATTTTTCAAATCAAAAAAGGTAAATAAAAGTTTTCATCATCATATCTTTTCTTAAATCAACTAGTCTATTTTGATCTCTTTTCCTTTGGGCTTGGCTTCTTTTTTCTTTTTGTTAAACCTTACCTCTAGTATTCCGTTGTTATAGGTAGACTTTGCTGTATCAATATCTGTTTCTTTGGGTAATTCTAAAGTTCTATGGTATTTTCTTTGTGCGTCATTTGTTAATACTTCTACTTCTCCATCACGAGCGTTTATCTTTATGTTCTCCTTCTTTACTCCAGGCATCTCTATAACTACTTTTATCTCATTATCCATAACACTTACATCTGCCAGGGGTTCTCTTTCGGCTCTTATTTGAGGACCCGTGTTATAACCCGTATTGGTCCCCCTGATATTTCGCACTCCTCTTCTTGATAGGTGCTTTATATTTCCAAATTCCGTCACCTTAGGCTTTCCATCAGGTCCAATAGTCATTGAATAGCCGTATACTAATGGTCCAACCTCTCTTACCTTTTCTCCTTCAGGTGTTTCATACTCTCTTATCAATTCTTTTGGAGAATTCTTTGATATGTGCTCGAACTGATCAAACATTTCATTCATCTCTCTATCTATGCCCTCTTCAAATTCTCTCAACGGGTCGATGTCAAAGAAATTCGAAGGTCTCCCTCTTCTCATCAAGTTGTAGTTGGGATCAAAAAATCTCCTAAACCATTCAAAGTTATTGTATGGTATAATGCTCATTTTTTTTGAACACCTGTTATATATTATAAAGCAAGAAATATATTTTTTTCTAACATACTGTTATGTCTATTACATAAAGTAAAATTTATATTTCTAGAATGAAATATTAATGTCGGTGATTTCATTATGAACGCGAAAGAGTTTATAACTAAAATCATCGAAAAACAAAGCCGAAATAAGATAATACAAAAAGTTAAAACAATGCCTAAACTATTTTCGGTAGGGTTGATCTCTGTGCTAGGATTGCTTCCTCTATCATCAATACCTAATAGAGGAATTGCAACTTATGCACAGCAATCACAGGGACAAAGCCCGTTAGAACAACAGCAACCTACTGATCCATGGTACCAATCATTAGAGATAGCACGTGCCAAAGTAGAAGCAGCCATATCGCCTGGAGCATATGGACATGGTGTCCCTGGATTACATAATTTAACTACAAACGATATCTTAATGGCATTTGGGATCGCTGTATTAGCATCTATAGCAGTATTTATGGCTGTCAGGACGTTACCTAATCTTGTGAATAAGCAAAAGATTGGTAAAATACCTCTATTAAACAAAATAGTCTAGGCTTGTGTCAAATACCATTTCTTTATTTTCTCGAGTTAAATTGACACTTAATGATAGTAATACACAGTTCAGTTTAGAACTTTCAAACATATCATATCCATTGATATCAACAAAGAATACAAAAGGTCCTCTTCAAAAGATATATCAACATGTGGTCACCTTGCTCCTTCTAATTAAAAGGACATGAAAAAAATTCATTATTTTGAGATTTAGGCAGATGGGTGAATCATTATGAGTTGCAAGGGAAAATGTGAAAGATTTAAAGCAAAAAAGAATTCAAATAATTCTTCGTGGTATGCTCAATTACTTAAAAGATGCAGTGTCTGTGAGATGTTTATAAAGTGGAATGAAAATCAGTATTGTCCGTGTTGTAATTATAAACTTAGAACAAGATCTTTTCGTGGGTTTGGAATACGGAAAAAATATCGAGAAAAAAGAATAAAAAGATATTAGCATTGTTAGTAGAAAAACATATCAATTCTAAAATATTAAATCAATTTTATGTATGTATACCATCTTGAATAACAAATTAATTTTTACTATAGTTTCTGCCTCTGATAATTTGATTCATGAATGAGACAAACAAGAAGGTCATTCAAATGCTGTTTGTTCTATTTGTCCAAATGACCTTCTTGTTCTCCCAGCAGAATCCATGTGGAGGTACATTGGAGGCTTGGATCCCACGAAACATGTCTCTGAAAGAATGGTTTTTATTCGTGATTTATTGTGTTGGAATGATCCATTACACATCATCACCTATCATACTATAGTGCAAAATTCATATTTACAATTTTTGATATACAAAGTTGATATTCTGTATCGTAAAATTAAAATTTTGGTTTTGTAATAGCATGAATCTCATTTACTGTCTTGATTGTAAAGTGGTATCAACATTATTGATAACCTTATGCAATTGCTTTTTCAAAACATGGTCGTTAAAAATTATAAAACTATAACAGACGAAGTTTGGGACTCGAAACCATACCGTATACGCGTGAAGTCATAGATAACAAAACTTTTTAATCTCGGGACAGGGATGGGATTTGAACTCCGGAGTTATACTCGAGGAGACAAGCATCTTCCTTAAATATGCAAAATATATCAATACCTTTGTAGTTATTTGAGTCAAAATCTAAAGATTACAAGTCATTCATCGTCTAAAGACTCTCAAGTATTAGACCAGATTACCAATATGAATATAGAACATACAAATTTTGATCTTGACGAGATAACAAATAGAAGAAATCTTAAGTTAGTACTAGATAAAATAAATCAAATAACAAAGGGACAAAAGCCTTACCTCAAAAGGATTATTCTAAATATCTTAAACTATTCATCTAAAAATGCTGAAGACATTTGTGACTTTATTATTGCAGAACGCAACGAGATTAACATTAAGGAGTCAACAATAGAATGGCATGTAAAGGTATTAGGTCAGATACAAAGATTCCACAATTTTGAGGAATTTAAAGATATGACTAGGGAAGACATTTTGAACTTTCTTAACAGTTTAAGAAAACCTAGTGAGGAAGATCCAACAAACAAAAGCATAGGAAATAGAAATAATAAGCAAAGAGTATTATTAAAATTCTTTAAGTGGCTACACAATCCTGAAACAGATCACAGGAATAGGCCAACTCCATCATGCATGAATGGAGTTAAAGTTTTACCAAGAAAAGAATTATCACCGTATAAACCGTCAGATCTCTGGACACAGAGAGATAATGATATATTCATAAAATACTGCCCTTCTAAAAGAGACCGAGCCTTTCATGCAATGGCAATCGACACTTCTTGTAGACCACATGAATTACTAGGGTTAAGAATAAAAGACATCCAATTTAAAGTATCGTCTAATGGAAGACAGTATGCTGAAGTACTGGTATCTGGAAAAACCAAATCGAGGACAGTTCCTCTACTATCATCTCTTCCTTATATTAAAGAGTGGATCCAGGATCATCCTATTGGAGATAATCCTAATTCCTGGCTATTTATAGCACTTAGCAAGAATAATTTTGGTTCCAAGATTTCTCTCGACGGGTTGTTAAGACATTATAAGGACCAGTATCGGGATAGATATTTTCCTAAATTATTAGGAGATGAGAATATTTCTGAAGCAGACAAAGCATTCATTAGAAACTTGCTTACAAAGCCATTTACATTATATGTCCTGCGTCATTCCGCCTTGACCATGAAAAGCACCATTTTAAAGGAACACGTTTTGAGAGATCACGCTGGATGGTCGATGACAAGTAAAATGCCTCAAGTATACATTCATTATTTCGGAACAGAATCCTCAAATTCTTTACTTAAGGCATATGGAATTGAAAAGGAAGATAATACCTTCAACCAAGTAACTTTGAATCTACCAAAACCATGTCCAAATTGTGGCGAATCTTGCAAAAAGGATTCTAAATTTTGTTTAAAATGCAAAATGGTCCTATCATATGACTCCTATAATGAAGTTCGTAATGAAGATAAGCAAAAGATTGACAGATTAGAAAATCAGATGAAATCGCTGCAAGAAGGTATGAATAAAATTTTTGCAGTTATTCAACAAAATAATATGTTGATAAATGTAAAGCCAGAGATTTTAGATAAATGGGTTAAATAGATTGTGACCTTACATTGGTCATTCCATATAAAATAGTAAAAAGGAATTATTAAATCAATGATTCTATCTTAGACATACCCCCGATTTTTATAAGTTCATCAAAATGGTAGTGAATTTTTTCTAATACTTCGATTGCATCAAACATGGCATCGCCTTGGAGACTCGGATCCTTTTTCACTGATTGAGATTTAACAATCGATCCATATTGTAGGTGATATAGTAAAATGACGGACTCAATGTTCTTTGTCCAAAGTAAATCCAGTAAATTGTTTAAGTGATACTCTAAATTATTTCCTTTACAAATTTTTTTAACAGCTAATACTCTTTCATAGGTACTTAGACCTTTGGATAATACATAATTTTTGCAAAGTGTTGATTCCCGAATATCATCTAGTGTAAAGGGTTGACCGATGGCAAATGAATCAGATGCTAAATATGAATACATTTCACTAACCTTTCCAAAGTAAACTGAATATAATCTATTGATTTGCTCTTTATTGTCTAACTTATGTGGTAAGACATTTACAAAATAGAACATGTATACATCATTGATAATTTCTACAATAGAGAATTCTAATATTGATAAAACATTTTTTGGGGGTGTGTCATCATTTTTTTTTATAGCATGAATATGACTGTTATCTTTAGATTTTTCCTCTTCTATAATTTCTCCTATTTTGCCCATAAATAACTTGAATTGCTCAAAAATTTCATCCAAATCTTTTGGAATAATTAGCAATAGGTTTTTAGAATTTACGTTTAGTTTGTAAGATTTTTGGTTCTTCTTAGTCTTGCCATCATTTATGATATTTTTCTCTATTAGGTCATTGATAAGTCTGCTTATAACAACTCTACTGCCTATACCTTCTTTATTACAATAATCTATCACAAATTCCTTATCCTTGCCAGGATTTCTTTCAATAAATTTTAAGATTTCTATTTCTCTCGAAGTGAGTTCGGTATCCATACTTACCGCGATATTAGTCATTTATATATATTGATATATATGTATAGTTTTATATACATAACTAATACGATTTAGGTATATGTATTGAATATGACTACAATCATTATTCAAAATAAAACAAGAGACCTACTACGAAGGGTAGGAAGAAAACAGCAGACCTACGACGATATAATTAATGAGCTGCTGGAAAAATCAAAAAACTCGATTGAAACAGATAGAAATACTGAGGTGGGAAGATAAGAATGTCAACATTGTTATCTACAGAAAACGAACTAGTTAATAATCTTCATCAGGACACTACATGTGATAGATTTGGATGCTATAATCTACCTTCAGAAAAATTCAATGTTAGTGCCGGAACCTTTGGAACTATTACTTTAAATCTGTGCAGTAAGTGTGTAAAGGTTTTCCAAGAAGGTAACTCGTCATCAAACCGGAGTGTTCTATAACAATGAATGATAGAACTTTGATTCACAATTCAGTTGGTAACGTCCGACTCCCGAAGGTTTTGTACAAAAGACTTCAAAATGGGGATTATGATAAGACGCTGGGTTTTAAAAATTTGTCACAAGTAAATAATGATGGAAAGGAAACTTTGACGGGCTCTTTTCCAGCATTATTTTCAGAAATCAATCAACACAGTACAAAATCGGGAGACGATTTAATACATGTATAATTTTACATTATCAGATGTTAACAATAAACTTTACGTTCTTCTAACAACCACCTTCTACACTGGTGTTCTAAATAATAGGAGTGATGTTATTGAATTTTAATGATGCAGCTGACTTTTGGTTTTATCAGATAGGAGTAAACGTAATCTCCATTGATTCGAAAGAAAAAACAACTTATGTAAAATGGTCGGAGTTTCAAGACGGTCCAATTTCAGAGGAACAATACATTAGATGGAAAACCGAAGAAGCTTTTAATCAGGGTATTGCTATCATTGCAGGAAAGATTTGGCGTGGAAAGTATAAGGGAAAACACCTTGCATGTATAGATATCGATAATAAAAAGGGGATCGAGGAATTTCTTTCACATTTTGGGAAAGTAGATACAATAGATAAATTAGCTGCAAAGACTATAGTAGAATGGCATAAAGATAATCCGTTCAAAGTCCATATTTATTTCGTAGTTGATAAGCCATTAACTAAAAAGAGCGGGATAAGTGTTTATAAGAAAGATAACATCTCGAATAAAGGTGAGATTCCTGCCATAGAAGTAAAATCAGAAGGTCATCACGGTATCATGATTGTCGCACCGTCAATCCATATGAATGGATTTGCCTATGAAACGCTGGGAACTAAAGTACCAACTGTTTTGAATGTGGAGCAATCTGAAGCGTTAGAGAACTGTATTAATCAAATTTATCAAACTTATGGTGGGGGCCAAAGAAATAGTAACGGATTGATACCAATTAAAGACCTTTTCAAGGCTGATTTTAAGGTCAAGGAAGGTAACAACCGGCATGAAGCATTACTTAGAGTAATGGAATCACTGATTAAAAGATTGAGTAATATTTATCCAGAAGAGAAGATAAAGGATTTAGCCTGGCAATATAATCTAAATCACTTTGAACCTCCTCTAGATGATAAAGAATTTGATAGGCAATGGAATGACGCAAAAAGATTCATAGTTAAAAATGGATCCAGTGTCGAGGAAAAACTCCGGATAGACAATGAAGAAATAGAGTACTTGCAAGATATTAAACAGAGATACGTCTCTATATTCTTTGATCAACTAAACAGACTATATGTGACAATAAAGATCAATAATCATATAGAATGCATTCCTATCGACAGTAATAGATTCAAATTTTTGATCAGAAAAGAGATACTGGAAAACGAAAGCAAGACACTAAATGATGATAAATTGGATAGAATAATCAAATCCATCCAAGCCGAAATGGTTTTTGATGAAACGATTGAACATAAGGAATTGAATTTGCGAGTAGCGAGCAATGGTGATATTTTTTATTATGATCTTACTAATCTGAAATGGGAGATAATCAAGATTGCCCATGATGGTTGGGAAATAGTTAAGGATATCACAATTCCATTATTCAAAAGATACGAGAAGAATTCAAAGCCTCAAGTATACCCAAAGAAAGATATTGATAATTCTAAATATTTTAAGGAATTTCTCAATCTCTTTAATTTAAGATCACAAAAGGACCGCTTACTGTTGGAAATTTATCTAATTTCATTATTTATTCCTGGGATTCAAAAGGCTATTCTTGTTATGAAGGGAAATGGAGGTGGGGCAAAGACAACTACTTTTTCATTGATAAAAAACATAGTTGACCCGGGCACAATTGATACCTTATCATTTAGTTCCAATAAAAATGACTTGATACAAGCCTTAGAACATAGTTATGTTAACTATTTTGATAATGTGTCATACATTTCACAGGAGGTTTCTGACACTATTTGTAGAGCAGTAACGGGATCGGGTGACTCAAAAAGAGAGCTTTACACAACGGATGGTGTTTTTGTCTACAAATTCAAGCGATGTATAGGAATAAACGGTATTAACGTTGTGAACACTAAGCCAGATTTCATAGACAGGTCTTTAATTCTGAAGGTTGAGCGAATTCCAGAAGCAAAGAGAAGAAAGGAAGAAGAAATAAAAAAAGAATTTGAAAGATTAAAACCGTATGTATTAGGATATATCTTTGATGTATTAGTAAAGTATCTTCGTTACAAGGAGAAATACAAAGGAGAAGTTATTTTTAAAAATCTTCCAAGGATGGCCGACTTTGCTGAAAGTTGTGAAATAATATCGAGATGCTTAGGCTATTCTGAAAACGCATTCATAAATGCGTATCGCGAAAATATTGATAATCAAAATGACGAGATAATAGAGGCAAGTCCAATTGCAGAATCCATAATTATCTTTATGGAAAATAAAAAACAGTGGGTAGGAACACCTACTCAATTATACCAATACTTAGGCGATATTATATCTCAAGTGGATTCAAACCTTAAAAGAAGCGCTTTCTGGCCTAAAGGACCGAATCGACTCACCTACAAGATAAATGAAATAATTCCTAATTTATTAAAAAGGAATATCGAAATTGTCACTGGCGATAAAATTAACGGTCAAAGAGTTATAACCATAAGAAGGTTAGACTCAAACCAAACCTCAAGTAGGAAAGACTCTGATTCAAACAAATTGTCAGATAGTTTTATCGAACCTTTATCAAATTATATTAATCCATATATTCATAGAAGAGGCAGTTCAGACACATTTGAGTGTGAAAGATGCCCCTTGACTGGTGATATACATTTCATGAAAGTTCATTTTTGTACGAAGAATTTGACGGTGCTTAGTAGATAACCGTCCAAACAATCGTCCAACGTTATTGTAATAGTAGTTAAATATCCTGTCTTTTCAAACACAAAATTAGTCTATTTTGTTAGATACTGAAACATGGACGATTGGACGGTCCTGACGGTTGTTTTTGATATTCTCTTAATATTTGAGGAATCAAACTATATTAGATCTTATTAAATAGGATTTTACGTTAAGTACTCTCATCTTATCTTGAATTTCTAAAAATATTGGTGAAGTATCGTCCGAATCGTCCTATCGTCCAATATACCTGACAGTGAAACGAAATAAGCATATTGATGTCTTATAATTAGGATTCATCAATGGACGATCCCTGGACGGTTTAAAGACGATCGTCATTTCATGTCAATGCTAATATATTAGATACGTAATTTACGTTGGAGCAGAGGCTAAGTTATAGCCAATTGACCTGTTAAATCCTTCATATCGTATTGATATTAATGCTCGACAATCTATTCAAATTTCTAACATCTAGAAACAAAAGTAACCTACTCTCTCCCAAATAACAATGATTTTTTCGATGAATCCATGACTTTTAGCCTAGCCATAAACAAATTCTTCTTCGGACTAATAACCACGCATACCTGTATCCTATAGATCTGGCTGGTGAAAAATAACTTCCTATCTAATACTTTTGACATGATTAATTTAGGTCAAGAAAATTTTAGGGAGGGTAGTTTTCGATATTCATAAACGGTGCGCCCTCATTCGGAATAGAAAAGAACAGCATGGGACGATATTCAGTGTCATTAATGAATATTGGATAATCTGCAAATGAAGCATAATCTGTTTGATTAGGGTAATTACTTATGGACAATACTGTAAATCTAGAATCTATCCTTTCTATAGTTGAAGTTATATTATTTATAGGTACTTTGAATGCAAAGTTAACAGATATAGAATTTTCGGAGAAATCTATCCTGTTTGGATCATTTAGAATTGGAAAGAACTTAGCATCACTTTCATTTCCTCCGTTCATATCAACATAAATACCGAAAGGAGCATCAACTTTGTACACTTTGCCATTTTGGTATGAAAATGCATCTGGATCTTCAGAAAGTCCTGTTACGATAACCAAATTCGGGATAGGTATTTCATCATCACTTTCTCTTGCAGCATTATTATTTGATTCTGATGTTATATTGCTGATATTGTTGGTCTGCCCAAACGCATTCCCAAATACTATGAGACTGGTTACTAAAATTGAAATTAGAACCGAAAACCTATACATGCATTTTGTATAATCTAATATATTAAAAATCTATCTAACTCTCTTCTGAGAATGATTTTCCTATTCACTTTTTTTAATTTATAGAAAGTAAAATCAAAAATTCTACGTATCGATCAGCATTCTAGAAATTTACGAAAGAGGTGTGTAGTAGGAAATTCCGAAGAAAAGATCTAAAGATTAAAAATTATTATTAAAACATATAATTTTAGTAATTGTATTTAATTTTCGGGTAAATTACTATCTTGTATATATAAACCTCCATTTTGGACATAGGAATAACCATTCTTAGACAAGTCCATAAGTTGATTTGTTAACGTATCTCCAAAGAAACTTTATGATACTATATACTCCTTATGCTAAAACATATGAATTTAATAGAATGAAATAATCAGGTTTTGTAAAAAATAGTATATAGGTTCACTATATGGAATCATTTTTTCTGAATCTCTGGAAGGATTTTATTCCAATTCTAAAAATTACTATTATATTTAATATCTTAGCACAGTCAAATTATGTGATAGTTCATTATAACAAATTTCTTATGATCTAACTAACCGTAAAACTCAAGTATAGATTAATAATTGTAAGACTCATCTCCATTTTATTTCAGAAATAATGAGAGTGAAAAATCGCATTTGAGTTATGAACTGTCTCATTTACAATATCAAAACTTCTTACAGAGTTGAGATCATGCATAGAATATGTACTGATATTAGCACCTAGCATGATGGAGTTTTTCGTAACGGTAGATGAAATAAAGTAGAGGGGTTAGTCTTCTGAAATAGTAATTTCTTTGATTAGATCAAAGCTATTCCCCGAATTACTATCATGAATGGTATATGTTATTACATAGTCACCTTCAGGAAATGGGGATGTTTGAGATATTGTAAAAGGGATAAAAACTTCCTTATTCTGATGATGTGAGACGATTTCACTAACTGGAAGGTCCTTATCGCCGGTCAGGATGTTTCCCTCAGTATCAGAGATTGCAAAATCTGCGGAGAAGTTAATTGTATAAAGAGATTTATCACCTTCCTCGGTAGTCCCATATTCAAATCCTACGGGTTCTATATACAGAATCATATCTTCGCCTGGACTAAATATACTTGAATCTCTTTCTTCATAAACACCGAAGCCTTGAGGGTCTGAGCTTACAAATGTGTCTAATGCAGAACTAAATATTTGAGTTTGGGTTTCGGTTTGTGACGGAATAGATGGAGTGTCAGGCTGTAGTGTAGTGTCATTTTGTGCGGGGATGACCGGAATTTCTGACTGTAGTGTAGTGTCATTTTGTGCGGGGATGACCGGAATTTCTGACTGTAGTGTAGTGTCATTTTGTGCGGGGATGACCGGAATTTCTGACTGCATATGCTCTACTGGTTGGTCTTCTAATATACTTTCAACAGTTGTTGGGTTTATAGTAAGTGAGTTTATGATGTATTCGCCTACGGGCAAAAATGATTCATATATATTACTTGATGTTATGAAGACAACTTCGGTTTGGATACCATCTGGAGTTACAGACACCACGTTTAGAACATTTCTTCTTTGTTCGCCTTCTAATTGTATACTAGATAAAAAGGAACAAGCAGGAACCTCGTTTAAGGTATAGGTATCACATTCTATTGGCTCTAATAGATTGAAGTCATCAAATTGTTGATACTGTGACAAATAAGATTCTGCAATGGAGCTAGTATTCAAATTAGTTGTCTTGTTAATCATGAGTTCAACCCATGCAAATGAATCTCTTCCACTCTCATAAACAAACATATAGTCAATGGAGGCTAGCTTTTCAGCATCTGGTATTTCCTCGAAATTCCAATTGGATGGAATTTGAATTGAAAATACTCCATTCTTTTCCTCAAAGGTTTCCCATGTAACTTGTGCATGCGATTGACCGAAAAATGGGATTGTAAATGTGATAGATAAAGTCAAAGCAAATATAATAGATCTAAAATTCATGACACTAGATTAATTTCTGTATATTTAAGCATTGATGAGACACCTTATTGACAGTATGAAAATCTTAACTTTTGGATCAATCATGAGAATTGATAAAGATGTAGTCAATGAAGCTTTGCTTTAAACAAAGATAACCAAAGATATTACTAATTATTACAACTCTTTATGATAAGAAGGGATTAATCAACTCTAGTGAATCAATAGTTGGAATTTACTGTAGGTTGATTTGCATTTTCTTTCAATTATGGGCTTATAATATAAAGTACTAAGATCAACTAATCCTTTGACACTAGTTATATTAGTGGTTTCAGTCTTTGTCCCATATTGGGAAGATGACTGCCATATCAAATACAATATATGGCTTTAAGAAACTTAACTTATTTGCCGCATAACATCAGGTAAGGGGCGCATAACATCAGGTAAGGGGTGCATAACATCGGGATTAGCATGCAAGAGAACATTTATTGTTTGTAATATTCCATTTCGAAATACTGTCAGTGAAACATTGTCTCCCACATTTTTTTCATTTTCTATATATAATAAAATCTCCTCGATGCTGTTGATATCTTTGTTATCAACTTTGAGAATTACGTCTCCTCCTAATGTAATTGGACGTCCATTAATAGATGTCACATTATCCCCGCCTAAAATTCCAGCCAATTTAGATGGACTTTGGTTCGAAACCGAAGTGACTAAGAAACCTCTAGCCTCTTCCAAATTTAAAGTCTCAGCTATATCTGGTGTTACATCTATTCCCGTAATCCCAAGCCATGGATGTAAATAATGTCCTTGAGAATTGAGTTTTGGGATTATTTTTTCGATTGAATTTGAAGGAATAGCAAATGTAACTTGAGAATTACTCAAATCAGAGTAACTTTGTATGTTCATACCTATTACTTGTCCATTAACATTCAGTAATGGTCCACCTCCATAACCCATTGAACGAGGATTCAAGTCAGTTATAATTCCATTTGGGTATTTGGTTGGAGGGTTTGTTAATATAGGACTGAATATTGGAATAGACTTCTCGATACCACTGATTATACCACTGGTGATCAAATTTGAGAAATCTAGAAAAGTATCTATAGCGACAACTTCTTGACCCACATTTACACCAGTAGAATTAGCCAACTCCAAAGGAATAATCTTATCTCTAGGTACTTCTGTTAATGAAAGTAATGCAAGAGTAGTTACAGGATCGAACCCTAATAGGTCGCTTCTATATTTATTACCATCACCTAAAGTTATGACTACGCTGTCCGTATCAGATACTAGATTGCCCGAGGTCAACAAAGAGACAGTATCATTCACATTAATAATAAAACCCGAGCCCGATCTGTAATCGGATTGATTATTATCTCCATAAGAATCGATTTTCGCTAAGGAGTTTATGGTTGAATTATATATCTTTGTAATAGTATCTTTGTATTGTACATCAGATTCTAAAGTGCTTGATGTATTCTTTAAGGATTGTACATCAGATTCTAAAGTGCTTGATGTATTCTTTAAGGATTGTACATCAGATTCTAAAGTGCTTGATGTATTCTTTAAGGATTGTACATCAGATTCTAAAGTGCTTGATGTATTCTTTAAGGATTGTACATCAGATTCTAAAGTGCTTGATGTATTCTTTAAGGATTGTACATCAGATTCTAAAGTGCTTGATGTATTCTTTAAGGATTGTACATCAGATTCTAAAGTGCTTGATGTATTCTTTAAGGATTGTACATCAGATGTTATTTGATTCATTGAATTAGTCAGCGTAGGCAAAGCATTGCTCACATTCTTTCCTGTAACTTCATTTGAACTAGTAACCATAGTATCAGTCGAATCTGAGAAATTAAATGATGATTGATTAGAAAAATTGGATACCTGTCCGAAAGTGACTGACATTCCGGACAACAAGGAAAAACACAGTAATAAACTAAAAACAATTGATTTATGTATAAGCATCAAATTCTAGATATTGCAGGTTATATTTATTAATTAAGTTGTGATTTTGCCAACGATTTAAAGTTTTATTCAAAATCCAGATAATTGGATATTTTCTAAATTATAAGGTACTAATTAATTTTAAAAAAGATTTATGTTGTATAGCTCATAGAAATATAGTCAATCAGAAATTCACGACCTAAATTGGGATAGTGGAGAAGGGATGACTATAAAATTTCGCGCAATTTTTTAAGAATAAGTTACCGTATATAGATACCAACTAAATTCGATCATCGATTTTTTTATTTCAAAGATTATCTTGAACGCTTAATAAATGTACCAAAACGGTACAAGATTATAGCTTTACCCTAAGGATTATTATTAATGGCACACTGCTCCAATAAAGCAATTCAAGCCCAGGTAAATTAAAAAGAAATTAAAGAAAACGGATGCTTGTTTAGGCATATTGTAATTGCGGACAATACATTTGACTTGTCTCTAATACCGCTGTTTTCATCTTTGGATTAAAGGTGTCGAGAATTGTTGCAGCACCGCCAACTAAACATACCAAAGTAGTTTTTCCTTTTTCTATTAATTGAGTTCCATTAGCATATTCATAAAAAGGTTCTTAAGGTTTGAATAGAAATTCACTGTCCTAACAAATATTTTCCCAATTTAGGGCCGATCATCCTGCGGAATTAAAATTTCTTTCTCATTCTTGTCAAATTGTTATAAAGGATTTAAAATATAAATGGTTTGTTAAAAGTGATACTGATAATTTTGGAGAAGTAATTATTGTGGAATCTAAAGATGGTATATTATATAGAATTTCACCGATTTCACCACCCAAAACTAAACACCCTTTTTCAACACCCGATGATGAGACAGAACCGGGAATTATACTCATTTACAGAAGATTTGTTCCCAGAATTGTGGGAATACGACGAGTATGAAAAATTAAAAAAATAGCTAACCAATGGAAAATTAGTCATAAAAATAGAGGATGATGATACTGAATTAGAATAGCTGTATCTCTTTTTTAGCATGCAAATTCACTCAAAATCTAAAAGCCTTTCAACCTTATTCTAAAGCAGGTATTATCGTCTTGCGAATCTGTAAAACAGACTAACAATACTAAAATTTGTTTTTGAATCTGCTCAATTGTTTGTCTTCGGCTTGTTTTTGATATGTTTTCT
The DNA here is from genome assembly GCF_047711275.1 of Candidatus Nitrosocosmicus sp. FF01. Classification (NCBI taxonomy): domain Archaea; kingdom Thermoproteati; phylum Nitrososphaerota; class Nitrososphaeria; order Nitrososphaerales; family Nitrososphaeraceae; genus Candidatus Nitrosocosmicus; species Candidatus Nitrosocosmicus sp. FF01. The sequence goes on from NZ_JBLNIG010000003.1 coordinate 222,601, forward strand.
AATTCTTGTCCACGCTTGTCTGGTATTATAATCTGTCGGTCGAATATCTGATTGTAATCATTAATCCTTCAGGGCTCCAATAACTTTAGATCTAAACAAATTGTTAATTGTGCATATATCAATTATTGATCCTTAGCTTTTTCTAATGATTCAATTTCTTTTGTCTGATCTAGTAGTAGCGCGAGTATAGTTGAAAGTATTAGTTCTGTGTCGCTTTGTGATTTACTTTATTGAATTGTGATGTTTATGATAACAGTTTGAAATTATTCTTAAAATTAGACGTTTATCTTCTTCTTCAGATTCCAGATTAGAAACGAATATGTTTAGTTGTTCTAATATCCTTTGATATGTCTTATCATTTTGAAGAAAAGAATGTTCAGCAGAGTCAATATAGCGATACATAATCGGAAAATAATTTCATAAGATATAAACAGAGCCGCCCATAGGGCCAGATCCTGATGAAACTTGATAAATTTGGATCAAGAATAACGTATTTGCAGGATCTTTGCTTTTTATAACAAAAGCCTTATTGCCAAGGAGAATCTATAATATATATGGCACAAATTGTTCCTGGGGTACACTCCATAGATGGGTTGGATCATCCAATACCAACAGTAGGAATGGTGTCCTATCTCATTGAAGAAAAACCAGGAGACTATACTCTTGTAGACACTTGTTTTGCTTGCAGTATTCCGACGTTTGAATCATATTTGTCAGAAGCGAGTATTGATATCAAAGACATAAACCGAATTGTTCTTACACATTTGCATCCAGACCATGTTGAGGCTGTCAACGCATTAAAGAAGAAAACGGCCGCCAAAATTTATTCACATTGGATAGAGGCTGCATACCTGTCACACGAATTACAGTATAACGGTCCACCAGATAGAGATGCCCTTGAACATGTTTTAAAGTTAATGGGGACTAGTATTGACATAGTAACAGAAAAATTCGGGAACTTAAAAGTTGGCCCAATTGTCATTGATGGGCTATTGAAAGACGGGGATAAAATTGGAAACACCCTGCAAGTTATTCATACACCTGGACATACACCCGGCCATATATCCCTCTATGACAAAGAGCGCCGTATTCTCATTGGTGGAGATATCCTTTTTAATTCTATTTTGAATACTGACGGGCTTTTTGTTCCCCCACCGGTAGTAACAAAGGATTGGCAAACTTCTATCGTATCGGCAAAGAACATTTTGAATCTCAAGGTTGATAAATTGTTGTTAGCTCATCAGTCAACTCCTATACTTGAGAATGCACAACAGATGATAGAAAAAGCCGTATCTGTTGCCACTACCCAAAAGAATACCGTGACAAAATAACGGTTTGTTTTGTCTTGGGGTATCGGTGAAATAGGTATTTGGACTTTATTATCGAAGAAAGAATATTAAAATCACACTCTTCAATGTTGTTAGAATTATTGATAACAGCAACTTTTTTTACGAGATACCTATGACAAAAATTATGAGAGCAAACTACAATTTAATCTCTATAGTCACTGTCGTAATATATCTAGCACTAGCAATGGTGGCTAGTCCACCAATAGTATACGCACTTCCAAAGATGGATCCAGGTGATCCGGGTATTTGCATTGATACTGGAAAAAAACAGGGTCCTAATGGTGCTGCAGTATTCAATTGTTGCTGGCATGAATCCGTTCCACCGGGAACAGGAGGCGTAGGCGAGAATCTCGACAAGGAAGAATATTGTATGGAATGTGAGGATGGTGGGACAAGAGGTTATATCAATTGCACTGAGCCCGAGCTTCAATATCGAGATGGTGGCAGTGACGATAAACCAAGACCACCTATATCAGATACCCTAAACAATGGCCAAATTTTTGATGACACTCAAGCAGAAGACAATCGAAGCCCGGCTACTTCATCAACCGAAGGAGTTGAAGATCATACACCGAATGATAATGGTGGGAATGGGAATAATGAGGACACTAGTAACAGAATCCCAACAAAAGGTGGTAGCTTGGATACTTCTACCCTCAACTAGATTTCCTAGATCCTAGCTGTAGAACAAGCCTTATAAGCTACCATTAATGGGAATATACACCATAGCGCCGCTCTCTTTAGAGGACGGTGCTTTATAATCAAGAATGTAATAATGCTACAAAGTAATGTATTGGTCAGTATCACAATAATGACATTTAATATCAGCTCCGATGGGTTCATCTTCAAAATGGATAAAGTGATAGCATTTCATACACACTGTAAAGTCAATAAGACGACCTTTATGATCCCTTCGCTCTTTGATTTCCTTGGTGACTATCAATTCTATCTATAAATGGTCAGAGTGAAAACCGATAGTAAAATATTTCTGCTAGTTTCTAAGACTATGAAGAACAATAGCTAATATTAATATAATTCAATTCTAATTAATATTGAACACTAAAAGATTAGGTTTAACCTTGTTTTTTATTTTCCTTACTTTATCCATAGGAATGGTTTCAATCCATTTCCCTCTGGAGGTTAATGCTCAAAAATCGGCTCTATCTCAGAATGGGAATGGTGTTTCAGAACAACAGACAGAACAACCAATATTTAGTATCAAGATTGACTTAGATTAGATCAAATAATAGAAAAGCTTTCAGTTAGAGTCCAATCAAATATTAATAAGAATTGATTTTAGGAAATTTTAGAGGAACAGTGAACCAAGTTCCATCAATTATTTATGAATCTTCTGATAGAGATGTAAATCTGTTTGGACGATACGAAAGTTTTGCTTTAATGTCTTCTAGTGTTTTTATTTCATCTTCTAATACTTTTTTATCAAGTAGCAAACAATTTATCTCATGTTGTAGCTGGTCTTTCATACTATCGAAATAATGAAGCTGACTCAGATAGCCGATTAGTATATCCACCTCAGTATCAAATAATTCCCTATGCTTTAGTTTCTCTACAACCTCAAGCAGAAATGGTATGAATCGTTGATTTTTTCTGTAGAAATCAATAAATTCAGTCATGTTCTTTAAGGTCAGGTATTCTCCATAGTAACCTCTAACCTCATTATAATCCAAATCTAGAGTTTGCAGAACCTCAATGGTGTCCTTTCCTTCTGTGAACATTAGAAAAGCCTTTGCTCTATTTGATTTAGGTTTTTCTGGCTCTGGTTCTTTGTAATGTTCTCTTAGTATAATACTAATGTCTCTTGGAGAGAGTCTTGCTGCTTTCGTCATATCTCGATAGGTCTTACCATCTTCATGCATCTTTATTACTAATTCTTTTTTTTGTTTTCTGGTTAGTTCCATTATACTACCATGCTCAAAAAATGTATAAAAGACAAATTCCTAGTAATTATCATATTTGTTAAAATAATACCCTTGAATCCATTGATACCATCGAAATTTTTGGAAAAATGTCTAAGCACGGATTTAATTTGGTAAAACTCAAAATAATGGAACGAATAAAGTCAAATCTAACGTGGCTCTATCAATACTTTCTTGTATAACCTGATGACCTCTCTCTTTTAAACACCACTTTAACTATAGCCGTCTTACGATCGCAAATAGATTAGTGAAATAGATAGTAACAATTAGTATCTTTCGTTTAAGAACATAAAAAAATATTAAAAAACATGGTCAATGGGTTCTAGGAAGAAGGAGTTAATTTTTGGCATTGAGCATAGGCTTGAGTATAGGAAGGTCCTCCGGGGGCGGCGTGTCCGGCAGCTTCCCATGAATTATCGACCGGTTTACTATACATTGTTGTTGTAGCTCCAGATTTTTCAAAGCCTCCTCCTGTCAAGACTTCATCGGAATCACAGGATGCAACACTTTTTCTAGGCTGTCCATTAGAAACACCATTTTGTACTATATCACCTTCAACAGTCCTAATGCTAAGATCTTTTTCTGGCCCTGGGGGTCCTTGTGGTCCTTCAGCTCCAGTATCACCTTGTGGTCCTTCAGCTCCAGTATCACCTTTAGGCCCTTGCACACCCTGTGGTCCTTGTGGTCCTTGTGCTCCAGTATCACCTTTAGGCCCTTGCACACCCTGTGGTCCTTGTGGTCCTTGTGCTCCAGTATCACCTTTTGGTCCCTGCTCTCCCTGTGGTCCTTGTGCTCCAGTATCACCTTTTGGTCCCTGCTCTCCCTGTGGTCCTTGTGCTCCAGTATCACCTTTTGGTCCCTGCTCTCCCTGTTCACCCTGTGGTCCAGGTGGTCCCCTTAGCAAATCTAACCCTGGAAAGTCAGTAAATTCATCAAGGTCAAAATCCATTGATATAGTTGCTGACACTTTGGGAACAAATTCGCTCGTAACCCCTACTAATACAAAAGCAAATAATATTAATACCGATAACTTTATGCTGTAATTTGTCAAATTCATTGTTATAGCAAAAATTAGGTATTTTTTACATTCGACTAAAAAACCTATGAAATTAGAATGAAAAAATTATTATTAAAAATATTATGCAAATTATAATAGTATCAGCGCCTTGCGTTAGCTTTGACAGTTAAACGGTGTTTTATAATATAAGCCCTAGTTGCAGGAACGAAGATAGGTTAAACCATAACCTTGAAAAACATTACGATAAATATGCTTTTGATATAACATGGAACAACTGCACGAGGAAGAAAAATCAAAGGAACCAATTGGAGTATTTGGAAGGCTTTTTACAGGACATGCTACTGCAAGAATTTTGGACTATTTTATATCTCACAGGTTTCATTCTTATTCGGCAGATCAAGTAGCTAAAGATTTGGTATTATCCAAGGAGATTGTCTCAGAAGCAATCGACCGACTTGAAAAAAGAGAAATTGTAAGACCAGATAAGAGAATAGAAAACGCTGCTGACGAGACTACGTATACATTGTTCGTTGAATCTATGACGACTAATGCTATTATCAGAGCTGCCTTTGAGATAGCCAACGCTGAGAGGGTTTCATCTGAAAAGCAAAACAAGGAATAAAATAAACAGCAAATATCGCTAGAAAAAACACTGTTACCTAGATAACTGTTAATTAATATTGAAAGTTTGGACCACCATATTCTGTTGATAGATGATAGTCTCCTCGAGTAAGGCGCCGGGAGAGGGATTTGAACCCTCGAGGCCCTCACGGGCCACAAGCTCTATAGTACCAGATTTCCAGGCTTGCGCCCTTCCAGGCTAGGCGACCCCGGCTTTTGATATTGATTGAATTGACCTCTTTTTATGTATATCTAATCAGCTCATTTCGATCTTATCTATCATGCGCCCGGATAATAAATCAAATTTATATATTCTGGAATGACCCGTCGTTGCCTTGTGATCCTGAATATCTGAATAAAATAAGAAATTTTGATTACATTGAGTACATACCCAAACTATATTTAGATCTTTATCATTCATCTCGTCTAACCATAGCAATCAAACAAACGATATAAGCAGTTTGAAAACAAATAATGTTAATTTATTTTGATTAATCTATAGTAAAAATATCTTCAAATAATCTTGTAATAAAGTGTGTAAAATAATTTACACATGATTTATAATAATAACGGTCAATTTACCTCATAGAACGTTATTGTTCAATCCTATGTGGAAAAGCTATCTAACAATAAAGTTAAGACGTGTTAAATTCGTATCAACATAGATTCGTATGGTATCCCTAGATTCTCAAGAAGCGACTTACGCAAAATAGTATATTTTACAAAATCTTTTACCATTAAACTTTATGTGTGTAAGACGTAATTTCAGATGTATTGGCATTAAAACTTGGTGTCCACGTCTCTATAGGAGGTGGAATTTCTAATTCGGTAGCGAATGCTACTAGTATCGGATGTACATCCTTTCAGATCTTTAGTAGGAATCCAAGACAATGGAATGCCAAGGTTTTAGGAGAAGACGAGGTACTTCAATTTAAGGAAAGCTTGCAAAAGAGCTCTATCAATCCCAATTCTGTAGTAGTACATATGCCTTACTTACCTAATTTATCCGCACCTACCAGTGAAATGTATGAAAAATCCGTCACTGCGCTTACAGATGAAATAACTCGTTGTAATTCCTTAAGCATACCATATCTAGTCATTCACCTAGGAAGTCATTTGGGAAAGGGCGAGAAGAATGGAATATCCCAATTAGTCGATGCCTGTCAGAGAGCTGTTCAAGATCATGTAGATAAGGGATTGTCGAAGAATAATGTAAAAATATTACTAGAAAATAGTGCTGGCCAAAAAAATAGTATTGGTAGCAAGGTGGAAGAAATTCAACTCATACTTGAGGCACTAGGCACATCTCAATATGGTATCTGTCTAGATACCTGTCACCTGTTTGCAGCAGGGTATGATTTGTCAACAGATAAGGGAATCGATCATTTGCTTGACTTGGTGGAAAAATGTATAGGATTTAAGCATTTGAAATTAATTCATCTTAATGATTCTAAGGGTGATCTTGGATCCAAGCTCGATAGGCACTATCATATTGGCCTGGGAAAAATAGGCGAAAGCGGCTTTAAGAAACTGGTCAATGACAAGCGATTAACAGACTTGCCTTTCATATTGGAAACACCAATCGATTCTTTAAGAGGGGACAAGGAAAATTTAGATTACGTTAAGCAGTTAGTAAACTAAATGAATGCAAGTGGCATTGCACTGAACCCTCTGTTGCTCATGTGATTAGAACTAACGAGATTAAGGTACCGCTTGTTTTATCTTTATTTTGTCCTCTAGATATGGTCAATTCTGGATGTAATCTCTCTCACACAAGTTAGGTTACTTGTGAGCAAGTCTAACAGTACGCAATTACTTGCCTTTAAAAGATAAAGCCTCAATCTAATTAGGTTTATTAACTTTCTTTCACACAAGGATTAGTGTGATCAGAATAAAAGAAGAAATGCCAAAAGATGACACCGTGCCAAAGATTTACCTCAATGTTGAAAATAAATTTGAACTCATTCAAAATTCTTATCCCATAGTTATTAGACCCAGGAATCTAGTACATTCAGAATTCCATGCTTCTATCCTAGAAAAAAAATAATAAATCTAATATTACACACCTTTTTTGAACAAAATAAAAGATGTATATACTATTTCATACACTTTATTAAGGGATAGAATTTTGAAATCACAATCTAACGATAAGGATGTTTTCGGAATAAATTTGGCAAATAATAGTACCTTTGGAGGTATTAGCGAATTAGATAAGATTAACGATAATGAACTTATCAAATCGGAGGAATTAGTGAGCAGGATTCCACTTTATAATGAGAATTTTGATGTTACTAAAAAAGAGGAAAATGGACACTTGTATATCGAAAAAAAATGGATTACTTCAAAGAAAAAAATTGAGATTCCAGTCCAACATGAAGAGTTATTTATCAATGGTAAAGATTTAGATTCCTTTGACGAAAAGGAAGTAGTTGAGATTCTCTCTCGAATAAAAGGAAAACTTTCAGAAGTATTCATTAATGAAAAAACCGAATTAGAGAAAGAAGCAAAAAGGAATGCGAATGAGGGCAAGATAAACATTGTCAATGCAAAGCATGCGTCACACATAACAAAACAAGATATTATTACTGAAAAAACCGTTCCAATATCTGATTCTTCAGGTAGCACGTCAACAGACCCATATAAGATTGAACTGTGGGGCGAAGAAGTTATTGTCAATAAGCGAATGGTCAAGTTAGGCGAAATACATTTGAGAAAGTATGAAGTACTTGAAAATCGCAAAATCGATGTAGAAGTTAAAAGAGAGAAACTTATCTTAAAGTTTCCCGGAAATCACAGAGAAGAGATTTCATAAAAATAGATACTATAAAATGCAGATTTAAAAAAACCAAATCCATATTATTTTATATATCTTGCTATCAATATGAAATGTGTCTGTTAGTAACAATAAGGCAAAAATAAACTGGGATAATGTTCTCAAAAAGGAGGTAATTGGTACAGACGGGCTAGATTTAGGTGAAGTGGCCGAAGTAGGTAATAATTTTGTCATTATACAAAAGGGTTTACTCAATAAAAAGAGATACATTATACCAATTTCTACTGTAGAAAATTTTGATGGAGATATTTTAAGAGTAAAGGTTAACGAGAATGATTTGCTCGAGTACGAGGAACCAATTGATCCACAATTTAAAGATTATTCAACATTCAAATCGTCTGACATGTCCGGAGAAATTGAAACCACGATACCAGTAATAGGCGAAAATTTGGAGATTGCAAAAAAGATTGTAGAGGATAAAGTCGACATCATTAAAGATCCGGTCAAAGAAACCAAAACCGTCGAAATTGAGCTCACTTATGAAAAAGTAAGTATTGAACGCATACCATTTGACAATAAGATCAAGGATACTAAAGACTCTTCAGAATCGTCCAATGTAGAATACAAGCCAGAAATTGAAAGACCAGTATCCGCAAAAACACAGATCTCAATCCCATTAAAAAGAGAAGTTCCAGTAGTAATCAAAAGTCCCTATATACGCGAAGAAGTAGTAATCAAAAAGAGACCAGTTAAGGAAACAAGAATCATAACCACTGATATAACAAATGAAAGAGTTAGTTACAACGAAGATGAATCTGACAATAAAATGTGAGATATATAGTTGGTTGAAAGAATGACTGCGTAATAGGTGAAAGAGCGTTAAAATGCTGGAAGTACATTTAGAAAAAAGTTCTTTGAATTCATAATTTGCTTTACATTCTCATAAATTTCTGAAATAGTGTCTAACAAATCTCCTGCCTGACATATACAAAGTTAGCAAATACCAAGAATGATAAAGTATTAACATGTACTTTTATCACCAGCTATTCTAAAAATTACAAGTTTAGAAATAAAAGTTGGTATTTATTTTTTACAAATAGATTTAAGGATCTGAATTTTCTAATAAGATTATTAATCAATGAATACATACGATCTAATTATACAACTTGCTTTAGAGAGGGGATTTTACTTTCCTAGCAGTGAACTTTATGCTGACGCTAGCGCAGGATTCTGGGAATACGGACCAAATGGCGTCAGGATGAAGAACAAGTTTCTAGATTTATGGCGTAGAGAATTAGTACGACGTGATAATATGCTGGAAATTGACGGATCACAGATTATGAGCAAAAGTGTATTTACCGCTTCAGGACATTTAAGCAATTTTACAGATCCTGTCGTAAAGTGCAAAAAGTGTTCTAGCTCTTTTAGAGCCGATAAGTTGATTCAGGAAGTTGCTAACGTCGAGGTGCCAGAAAGATTGGCCAATGAATTTGTTGACAATTTGATCAAAGAAAATAATGTCACATGTCCTTTATGTAAGGGGGAATTATCAAACGCGGAAAGATTCAACATGATGTTTAAGATCGAGATTGGCCCCAATCATGATGAGGCCTATTTGAGACCGGAGACTTGTCAATCTATCTTTGTAGATTTTTCAAGGATTTATAAGGTCAGTAGAGGAAAGTTGCCCCTAGGTATCGCCCAAATTGGAAAAAGTTTTAGAAACGAGATCTCCCCACGGCAAGGGTTGCTAAGACTTCGAGAATTTTATCAAGCCGAAATAGAAGTATTTTGTAATCCATCTAAACTCAATGACCTAAGCAAATTCGACGATGTAAAGGACACTTTGTTGAGATTTTATGATGGTCATTATCTGGAGTTATCTGTCCAGGAAGCACTAGACAGAAATATTCTTCCCAATAAATTGGTGGGATATTATTTGGCTTTATTAGTTGAATTTTTTGAAAAAACCGGTATAGATAAGAAAAGAACTAGGCTTAGACGGCTTTCAGATGACGAAAAAGCCTTCTATTCAACGGTTGCATTTGATTTTGAAGTAGATACTTCTATCGGATGGCTCGAGTTGGTAGCATGTAACTATCGATCCGACTATGATCTTAAATCTCATTCAGTTACCAGCAAAACTAATCTTGAGGTGATGGATGAGGAAGTAAAGGTTCTTCCTCACGTATTCGAACTTTCTCTTGGTGTAGACAGGTGTATCTACTCAATCATTGAACACTCTTATTTTGTGGACCGTGAAAACGAAGACAGGGCCGTACTAAAACTGAGACCATATTTATCTCCAATTCACGCGGGGGTTCTTCCCCTTTTAAAAAAACCTGAATTCAAAGAAAAGTCAAACAAACTGTTGACACTTATCCAAAAGGACTTTGACATATTTTATGATGAAGCAGGATCAATTGGTCGTCGTTACAGACGGCTGGAAGAAATAGGAACCCCATTTGCTTTTACTATTGATCATCAAACATTAGAAGATGACTCCATAACTGTCAGATATCGAGATTCAATGAAACAAGAAAGGATAAGAATAGAAGATGCCAGTTCGTTTCTGTTCGCAAACATTTATTCATACGAAAAAATGCAATGAAATAATAGAATCACCAAAATGAACTATCTGTATTAACCTTTTCTTGTACTTGGGATTTCTTTTGCTTTACAAATTCAACATAACTAGCGATTACTGATTCATCTCGAAATATGCCCTCAACCGCAATTACTGAAGGGGCTTTAGTAGTGGGTAGTTCCGCGCAACAGCTTTCTTCAAAATTTTTAATATGGTATTTTACAAAATCCACGTCGCCATCCAAAAACAGCTTTATGACTCTCTCTGAAGCAGGTGAATCATCCACCAATAATATTGGTTTTCTTGCCCTCAAATACCTATCACATATAATCAAGACCATCCTATCTTAAAATTTTTTCACAAGTTTGTTAAATGCGGAGTTAGAGAAGCTGGAGGGATTGCCTGCATCTAACCTAAAATTTAGTTTGAATCCACCGTAAACTAAAAATAATTTGAATGATTATTTAATTTTAAACAGCAATTGAAAACTCTACTGGTAAATAATTTTTCTCCATTTATTAACGACATAGTAAGCATCTTTAATGAATTTGAGAACAAGTTTGAGTGTTATGATTGTAATCAGATTCATACGATAGATACTCATTTGGATTTCTTGCAAAATTTTGATAACGTCGTTTTATCTGGAAGACAAAAAAACTCTAACATAATTAACAAGATTAATTCTAGGATAGTAAAAGCATGTTTAATATTGGATAAACCGTTGCTTGGGATATGTTATGGGGGGCAAATACTAGGCCTTACCCTTGGATGTACATTAAAGAAAATTCAAAAGGTAAAAAACGTTATTGACATTGATCTTATAGAACCTACACCCATCTTGGAAGGGTACAAATCAGTGCAGATGTACGGTAGCCACAATTTTTGTTTGTCTACTCTCTCAGATGAATTCAAATTGCTGGGATCATCAGAATCTTGTACAAATGAATTGTTTTGCCTTAATAATAAACCGCTTTTCGGAACTCAGTTTCATCCTGAAAAAAGCGGAAAACAAGGTAAGGATTTGTTATATAATTTCTTAAGATTGAGGTAGTGGATAATTACCAATTAATTCAGTTTTTCAAGCATTATGATTTTTATTTGCAATTCTATCAAAATTAAAGGTGTTCAAAAGCGAAGATGGTAGTATTCACCAAATATCATTACCTCTTGTAAATAAGAATGAAGACAAAACAGTCTTCCCACTAGTTATTAACGTAATATCCAGATTTTGGGGTGAGGAGCCCCCTAATTTAGAAATTGATACTAGAGCAAAAAATTATGGGGGTTATAAAGGAAGTATTCTAGTTGAAGGATTAGAAATAATTGAAAAAAGACTGAAACTGTCTTCTGTGATTTATCGAGGATCCATAAGTGATTTGAAAAAAAGATTGGATCAGGGTTTACCTGTTATTGTCATTCTCCCAGGAATATTGGACACAATTCAATTTGCAACAATTGTTTGTGGCTACGATGAGGTGGAGAAAAGAATTATTACTTACATTCCTGAACCGGATTCGTTTGGTGCAATTCCAGAGGATAAATTTATAGAAGAATGGAAACAAGACGACTTTTTAACCATACTTATCTATCCTGAAGAAGTCAAAGAAATATTAAAGAACGATGTATTTTCATTTTACCAATCAAATAGAGCGGCTTTGGAAGCTGAAAGGTTAAAAATCATGGGCAGGACAGACGAGGCAATGGATTTAATCCAAGAAACGTTAGATCGATTCAACGATGCAGGTAAAAATCCCCACTTATTACTAATGTTAGCAGGTATTCTCAATGAAAAGAACGATCCTAAATGTACAGAATACTACGAAAAAATTATTGACTCAAATCCAAAATACTATCTAGCGTATAGGGGACTGGGAAATTATTATTTAAAGAAGGGAAATTACAGTACCTCAAACAAATATTATCTTGAGGCTGTAAAGATTAGCCCAACCAGATACGGACCGATATATAAAAACCTCGGGTTAACATATATGCACTTGGGAGATAATCTCTCTGCGAAAGAAGCATTTAAACAATATATTGATCAAGTACCAGAGGCGAAAGATCGTAACAGTATTCTCGAATTTATTAATTCCTAATTCCTTTTCCTATTTTGTCAGCGAGGTTTGAATCCCTCATAAAGGAATATATGAAATGCATTTGGATAAGGACAAAATTATTGTAATAGAACCAGTTATTAAATCTACAGAATCCAGGGATTTGATAAAGGAATCTGCAACAATCTTATTAGAGTCAAATGACCTCAAGCTACAATCTGTAAGAACAGAAGGTTATTTCGTTATATTGAGATTGAGTGATACTTCGCAGTCGGTGAATGCAATTAATATTTTAAAAAAGCTCTCAGGGGTCACATTCATTTTTGTTGGTAATTCTGTTGAATTAGATTATAATACTATTGTAGATACCGTAATTTCCACTTATTCCAATGTGCTACTTAATGGTGAAACGTATTATCTATTAGTAAGATCAACTGCCCTAACCTGTGAAGATGGAGAAAGTACCGTCAAGAAATTTGATATGGAATTTCATATTCATAGTGAACTTTCTGCAAAGTCGGGTAGATTCAAACGCTCAGAAAATGATAGAGAAGCGGATGTTATTATCTATATACTTCTCGGAAATAACCGATGTTATATAAGTAAATTAGCTTTTAAGGGTAAAGACCTCATTCCACTTGATTTCCTTAAAGACAATGTATTGTGTCCTATATTTGATAGCATTTCTTTGATTTCATTCCTTAGCGTTTTGAAATCTGGTTACAATCCAGTTCCATTTTTTTTCTACTTGGAAAAGCGAAGTATGAAAAGGATGCTAAAAGTTTTTGAAACTCTCATTTCAGACTCTTCTATTACCTCGATTGATATCTATATACTATCATTAGAGGAATATATTTCAAAATTAGTCCAACATTCAGATGGTGGTGATGATAATAGAGAAAAAATAATTGAAAAATCTAAGCGGTACCTCTGGCTAATTTTTTTAAAGACCATAATAAAGAACCTTGATGAAACAATTCTTCACTTTAGTAAAGTAAGCCTGCCACTAACTCCTTATGCTCATCCTCCATGGTTCATAAAGGAGTTGATTACAATTTTTGAGCGATCTAAAAAGATCACATTGACACCGCTATTATTTAATTATTCTAATCACGAATTCGAAATACAAATCTCCCGATTAGCAAAACTGGGTATGGTACCAGAGCTAGGGGTTGACAATCTGAAGCAGATAGAAGATGAATTATACAATGAAGATTTGGAAATCTTGATAAAAGAAATTGCAATTGACCATCTTCATCCACTCTCGTCGAAGTATCTTAAAAAGTACACTTTAAGAGTAGGCGAGGATTATCTTTTTGATATTTTCGATTCCATTTAATTTGCTACTAATTTCAGAGAGTTTGTTCATTTCTTTCTTATAACTTGCTTCATGAATTAATTCAGTTAAAGTATTGATAAATGCGTCAGGATCAATTGATTTAGAACTAATCTTTATACCAATACCTAGTTTTTCTATTTTCTCTGCATTAGATAATTGTTCGCCGTGATTGTCTATAGGTATAGAAACAAACGGTTTACCAAAACGAATCGCTTGAGAAATTGCTGTGTGTCCGCCTCTGATGACTAAAATATCTGAGATAAAAAGGATCTCATCTCTGTAGGGACACCATTCGTAATACCAGATGTTGTCATTTATTTTCCTGGGTTCCATGTTACCATTAGCCTTTCCTTCGGAAATAATAATCTGAAAAGCGGATTGATTCTTGAGTATTTCGATAAGAACAGTAATAATCGGCAGTCTCGTATCTTTGGGTCCGCTAATGTGGATAAAAACAACTGGTTTTGTATTATCAATCTTAAGTTGTTCTCTGACTTTTAAAATACTTGATTGATTTAAATCAAAGCGAGGGGTTGCAAATCCAACATAGTTCATCTTACTTTTTATTGATTTGACCGTATTAATTGTCTCCTCAGATATCGTATAAGGTGGCGGAAGATCAGGAATCAATATTTTGTCTGCGATATTCCACATTCCCCCCATTAGCTCCGCATTGCATGTTTCAAAGATTTTGGCCGCTTTAAATTCTCTTAATCTTGGGGTAAGCAATAGTTTAATTTGATTTATGACTAATATTCGAGGGATTTTAAGTATGTTTGATGCAACCAGCGGCGAGAGTCTGGAATCTGAAACCACAACATGTGGATCAAATTTTTTCAGATATTTTAATTCTTGATTTACCTGCCATGGCAAGTTAACTAGCCATTGTGGTATTTTACCAATATTGTTTTTTACAGAAAATTCTCCATTTTTGCCCCAGTGAAATTCGACAGGGGGAACAACATTGCATGTATAACCTTGACCTCTAATGTAAAACGATGCTTCGCCAAAGGATGAGAATAGTAATTGAATGCCGGGTTTATTCAATGTCTCTGCTAGCAGTATCAGCCTGCTTGCATGACCTAAGCCAACTCCATATGGTGCTAAATAGACCCTCTGCACTAATATCACGAATTTCAATGCGATTAAAAAGTGTTAAGCAACACAGTTATTGGATAGTCATGGCAGCATAAACTAACCTTACCTTTAATCTATTTGTGCGACTACTGTGAATATTTTTTACTTTATTGGCATGGCCTACTGATTCTGAATTAGAATCAAACCCTAAGCCTACTCTTTAATCTTATTGCCGTTTGTCTTTATTCTTGAAATTTCAGGGATCATCCAAATAAATTTAGTATGAATACAATTATTAGTCTGGTCACTTTCACATTGCAGTTCGCCATTAACATAAAATACATCGACCAATATCTTCTTCTTTACATCTTTTAGAGTTATTCTGTTTCCTTCGTATGAATCAACTGACAAAGATGGTGCAACTCTGGCTAGAAATTCTTCTTTTTCAAGATATACTTGCAAGAAATCATTGATATATTCTTTAATATTGAGCCTCTTTTGAATTGCTCTTTTTTTCATCTTTTCATAATTTTCTAAGAATATCTCAACGGTGACCACGCTTCTACCACCACGCTTCACAGGCATACATTTTCTAACATGTTATGCTATTTAATATCCTTTTATCATTAGTTAGCATCTACATACACTTAAATACTATTGTGTGTATTAACATGTTGTAATATGTTAAATAAAATCGCATGCCGCATAAAAATAAAAGTTAGAAATTATTTGCACCCTAAATACAAAGGTAAAGTATTGCTTAAATCGACCCATTTCGTAAAGAAAATTACAATCCTCTGTTCCGAGAATTACTGGCATCATGATTGGCCATTTGGCCTATCCGTAGCTTTCTGTCCGAAGAAGGTAAGCGTGCTTTTGAATCTGAAGTTAAGGATCAATGCATATGAGAGTAGCTTATCAATTACAATCCCTCTTAAAGTAATCGTCAAGAATTATTCACTATTTCTATATACCTTATTCTGCAAATTATTACTATACCTGCTTGGTATTATCGCTAGCCTGTTTTGAAATTATTAAGTCAAGAATATAAATTTGATAATAAATCGAATTAAACAGTTAGGATTAAAGTAAGGTAAATTTCTCGTTATTTAATACTTGTAATTAAATAAAAATTTATTTCAAAACTAATAAAAAATTTAAGGGGTCTTTCATTTGAGGATTAATCGGATTCTTCTGCGTAAATTAATTTCATTTCATCAAAAGTGAGCTTTTCTCCGCTGGACATTTTCTTTAAAGCGACTTCTTTTAATGAATTCCATAATTCCTGGTTTTCCTTATTCTTACGCATTTTATCTTGGGGTATCTCGTGCTTACTTTTTCTCTCTGAACTATATCTTCTCTGTCTGTCGGATGAATGTTGTAATCTGTTCCTTTTAAACTCGATCGCATTTAATTGAGTATCTACCATTTCAATTTTTGCTCCTGCTTCTCTCACTTTGTGAATTACGCCTCTCCTTTCTTCGTACAGTTCTTCTCTTTTGTTTAGTAATTCATCTAGATTTGCTTTTATCTTGCCGATTACTTTACCTACGTCTGCCTTTTGATCAAAAATTTGATTCATTTTGCCTTTTATGTCTTCGAACTTTGTTGCCAAAGATTTGTATGTATCTTCTTTTTTATGGATCACTTTTAGTGCGTGCAATCTTGTCGCGATTTCCTTGGACTTTAAAACTAGGCGTCTCTCTTCGTCCTTCGATAACTTTTTGGTTTGTATGTCTTTTTCAATTTGCTCTAAAGCTTTGGTCAGATTTGTGATATTAAACCGGTCTCTCCTTGACCTGGAACCTCCACTTGAAGCTTTCGAATCTAGGGTCTTCATCCTTTTTCTTTCTTCAATTAGATTGGTTTTCAATTCTGTAAATTTTGCATAATCTGCGTCCTTTAATTCATTGATTTGTTTAAGTTTGAGCCGTTCGGCTTCCAATTTTACCCGTTCTTCATCAATGATTTTCTTTGTTTGCTCAATTTTCTCATTGATTTTCTCGATTTGACTTTCTCCTATTTTTTGTTCCTCTATTAGAGATTTTTTGAATTCCAATAGGGTTTTTTGATTTGAATCTATAGTATTTTCTGATCTATTGTCCTTTTTTGTCGTAGAAGCTGAAGCTGCAGCTGAAGTAGCCGTAGCTGAATTTCCACTATTCTGTTCTTGAACCACGCCGCTTATAACCTCTTAAGATATGGAAAAATATATTTTTTCTCATTTTGTACTTGTGATGAAAGCAACCACCATGCAGTACTTGTAATTGCACAGCCTTTCAACAGACTCTCAGAGGCCAAGTGACTAAACTATGAAGCATAATTGGGACTCGCCAGAAAGTCATTCCACGATTAACAGACTATACTTATAAAACGTTATTTTGAAATCTATTGAGCAATTTTTTAAACATATATTTATATTCTATCTTGTAGTTAATTATGTGATTACCGATGGATGATTTTGATAAAGATTTTCCAGACTTTGATTGGAAAAATACTCCAGCTTATAAACATCCAGGAGGAAAGGATTGTCCTTGTCCCAAACACGAATATATACGAGAGCAAATTAATGTTGCCAAGACTCTAAATACCAATAGTAAAAATATAGATGCTGATAAGAAGCCATCTTCTAATGTAACTTTAAAGTTTTGTCCTGATCACTACAACGTATATTTTAATGAGGTGATTCCAGCTATGCCCTTAAAATATAGAATTATTACCAAAATTGCATTAAAATTAGGAGCCGTGGTGATCCAACAAATTCCATATATGATGTCGGACAAATGTTTTTACTGTAAATTCGGTTCAGGTGGATTTGATAAAAAGGTGGAGCTTCCTCCTATCTAGGTTTATTGAATATCTGACTTTGAGAGTAGGTTCTTTGCCAAATTTTTATGATTAGCTGCCAACACTAGTGAAGCAATATTTCTTATTATTATTGACAGATAAGGTATACTTCGACTGGATTTTATTTTCCTTGTGTACCCCTCTAGGAATTCTTCTTCAATTTTCTTGTATTTTGTACTCTCCAAGTCGAGCAAACTGGCTAAAAAAATACCAATGTCCAAACTTTTCATGAATTCCGTGGCTTTGTTCTGTATCAGTCCCAAATCTGTACGATAAATTTCTGAATTTCTTACCAAATAGTTCTGAGCTTTATTGTCGATAAAACACGCTCCGCTATCATGTAAGGTTCTAGTGATCGAGCCAACTTGCTGTACTATGCCAAAGTCATCGCTATTCTTGAGGTAGGCATACAAGTCACCACCTTCCACATATTCTTCCACTATGGTTTCCTGGTCAATTTTTATCAGTTTTGGGGTCGGAATACCGATTTTTTCCAATTCACTTCTCGAAGAAAAACCTTCGTTGAGCAAGATGAATTTGCCTGTCTTGAGCGGAGAGCATGGGTGCAGCAGAATGAAAGACATGAATGTAAACATGAAAACTAGCAAATGTTCGTGGATATTCTTTACCGTCTTGTTTCTTTTAATCACTACTTTCTGACCTTCAATATTGGAAATCATAATGTCTCTTTGCCAATTTACAAAATGCAAGAATGTTCTCTATACTAGATGCAATCTATTAAATACTTTTAATTATTTTGCGATTGCCCTTTTGAAAATCTAAAAATATTTCAATGGTTCTCTTCACTTTAAAGAGGGAATTAAAATTTTTTGCAGTATTATTGTATGCAAAAAGCTTTATAGATGAATAATTATAAGATATTTCTGTGTTTAAATACGCTACGACTTTCAAAATTTTAAGTACATTTTTGATTGGAGGAATTTTGCTGTCTCTTAGTACAACAAATTCTTACGCAACATTAGCAACTTTCTCTGAATATGACTACGGATATGGGCCTATAGCCAGCATAAATAACGACTGGGTATTGGCAGGACACTGGATGGGTTATTATGACCCCGAAAACCTCACCGATTCTGGTTTTCACGCCACATTTGATATGGTGATGAAAAATGGATCTGCTCCTCACATGCATCAGATTACCAACACTACGATTAGTGACGTAAAAATGAATGGAACTGATGAGATAATTCAAGGAACCATAACTATTTCAATGAAGGACGGCCCAGTGTCGAATGTACCTACCACATGGACGACGTACAATAATAATACACTCGCTATTGAAATTGATCCATCATTAATCAATAATCACTTTGGTGAAACACCAATCTATGGGCTTGCTTTAACCCCTGAAAAGGAGATGAAAACTATGACGTCGATGATGGAGGATACGAAATTTATGGATGAATGGATCCCGTTGATGATGCAAAATGTTATGAGCAACCTTCAACTGGGCGCTGGTAATTCCACTTCTATGCCACCAATGAATATGTCTATGAACGAGTCCCCCGTTTCAAATAACGGTACACTCCTACCTATCCAGTAATCGGAAAATTCCGATTCCTTCATTTATTTATTTATACGAGATTTGTTCTTGATCTAAAAATACCAGTCACATACCAGTCTGCAAATAAAGCATCACATTATCTGCCTATACATAGTCCTGAAGGTAAGCTAGTTTGGCAGTTATTATTTGAATAATGATTATTGTTTATGTTAATAGGCAGATTGTTCGCATTATTGATGTCTAATATGTTGTTAAATACATTATTAAAATCCACATTGTTTAAGGAACTTTGAGTATCAAGAAATATGCCGTTACTTGTATTTAATATGTTGTTTCCATGAAGCGTAGTATTTGCAGTATTGATCAGTGTGACCCCTGAAAGACGATTGTTACTTAATTGGTTAAAATTAACTTGAGCATCTTTAGAAGAATGTAACGCAACTCCAATTGTATTTTCACTTACCATATTATTTGAAATTTGTGCATTTTGCGCACCAGTAAGATAAAATGCAACTTTGTTATTATTTATGTTTATTTCATTTGCGTAAACGTCTGTTCCTCCAGAAATATATATTCCTGATTGAAATCCGGAAATAATTCCATTACCTGTTATAGTTACATTATTTTGCCCTCCGATCATTATTCCAACTTTATTGCTATCTATACCCGGTCCTTTGAGCGAGAATCCGTTCATATCTATGGTGGTGTCGTTTCCTCCAACAATAAGTCCATCGTTATCACAAATAAGGTTGGACCCCAATTTTACACTCCCTTGTACTATTTGGCCACAAGCAGGAATTATCTCTGCAGATACACTTTTTTGGCCACTTGATGAACCTTGACCATTATTCAAAGAAACTGATGGTGTGGGATTAACTACATCTGTGTTATTTCCTTCATCTTCTATTTGACTGTCATCCACATTCGGATCACTAGTTTGTTCTTGTATACTGGCGATTCGGTCACCTGCATCATCATTACTATTAGAATTACCTGTATTCTGACTAGTAATGATATTTTTTTGGGGGTCAAGCTGATTAGATTGAGGTAATATAGGGTCATTACCTGTAGAGCTTGAAGCTAAATTCCATTCAAAAAGTGGTAATTGTATTACAATTGAAAATAATATAAAAATAATTGAAAATTTCATTATCCGAATATTTTTCGAGTCATACCACTCTGCCTTCTTCATCGATACAAATCTACAAGAAGTATATTATATCAATATTACCTTTACTTTATCTCTATGTGAAAGGTAATCTGATGAGATTTTGTAGATTTGAAAAATTCATCAACAATTTTTCTTAAATTGGTTTCGATTAATTTGATTGTTAAGAGGAAGAATTCAATAAATTATCATTTTTTTAAATAATTATCCTCCAAGTCCAAGTATTTCTTCCTAAGACTTTCATATTCATCAGGATGAATTTCAGGAGCGTTTAGATACATGTAGTTATTAGCCTTCTCGTGGTTTTTCAGTCTTTTCCAATTTGACAGAAATTTTCTGATAAAATCATCGACAACCTCTCTGTTGGTTAATCCAGTAGAGTCTATTTTGAGACTCTCATTAATTATACAAATCTCTTCTTTGTTGTCTCCACTGATATACTCTATCGGAATAGGTTTAAACTTTTTTCCATCTATCTTGTTCGGAATAATAATGGCAATGTATGGATTAGTACTTGTTTGGTATAAATCACCTTCACTCATCCTTTATTATTGAACTAGTGAAATTAAAAACTGATTGGATAGTAGTTATTTGACGTCACACCAGCAAATATTGCCTAAAATAGATAGAGAAAAACTTGTTCAAGGTTAAATTCTAAAAGATGCTATAAACTCGTTAATAGTCTTATCAACAAATATTTATGTGGATATAAATAACCCTATCTAACGGGGCCGATCGTCTAGCCTGGTAGGATACGGCATTGGCATTGCCGAGGTCGTGGGTTCGAATCCCACTCGGTCCATATTCATAATTTGCTAAAAACTGGATGTCACAATTACATTGAAATGTAGAAACAATGGATTAGGTGATTATGTATAACTCACGTCGGATTTGGGCTTGTATAATTTGCTTGTTAATTCCAATTGATCTTAATTTGACAGAATTACTTTAACCGTTTTAGCTCATTTTAGATTTTATTCAAATACTAGAAAAGTCCAAAAGAATACTGTAAATTATTTTTCAAGAGTTGCAATAGGAAAAAAGTTAGGTTCGTCAGCGTGCATGAGAATAATGAGTGAAAGGACGTCTGATAAGTAGTAACGTAGATTTAGTTATCCCATATTAATAATTTCAACTACAGCACTTGAAGCATTTGGGGATCAGAGTTTACTAACAATTTATATGAATCTAACGGGAAGTTTATATTTTCAATAATTTTGTTAGTAAATGTAGCCATCTTGTTTTTGCGATTTTATTGTTATTATTATGAAAGATGAAATAACTACCTACAGTATAACTGGACAAATAATTAGCTTAAATTTGATACTTTAGGAAATATTAAATAGAAATCTTTGATATTCAACCAAAAGAAATTGTAAAAATTATTCAAAATCCCCATTTAAATAACAAAGAATACATAGAATTCAAAAAACCTAAAAAGAATATCTTATCATGTAAAAAAATGAACTACAAACAGCAATGAGTATTAGCTGTGGCTCTAATCGCTTTTTTCATTCTCGTAGCAATTGCTGTAAATACGCCAGCATTATCGAATACACCATTAGTTCAACCTCAAGGCCAACCAGAAATTGCAGTAGATAATGAAACCGCATCAGAAAGCGCATCTGCTATCAATGCTAGTAACAGTACCTGAATAAGTGATAATTGATAATCAAGGACTTGGTATAACTACAGAACAACAACAAAGGAGTGGATTGAACCACAATATCATTCAAATATCATATTTTTTATTAATTAACTATATTAATCCTTAAGTCTAAATGGAGGAACTTGAGGCAGGATTTTCAAAACTAACATACATGGAGGCGCCATCAAAACGAAATCTTATCTGAGTATCAACGGTTTTCGCTTCCTTGAAAGTGATGATATTAATCCATAATCGCGCCAATAATGCTCAAAAAGCCAATGGAACAAATAAAACTTCATGAATCAAAAAAACTGTAAGAATAATGGAGTAAAAACTTGTTTTCATTGACATGGAATTTATTTCTAGTATCGTATCAGATTTTTTGTCAACAGAAAAGTAATAGATTGGCCTTATAATTTGTCTGCCTAGATATAGTTTGAGATGGTGGGCAAACATTTCATACTCATAGGAATGCTTACATCTAAAGTCCCGTTGCCAAAGATCAGATAACCGTATTATCACACATCAATATGAATAAACTGTAACAATGTAACAGTCTTTTATAAAGTATTAGTAGTTTTGTCATAGCTATTTATCATGAAAAGAATCTAAAAGTATCCTCTGAGTGAGCGCGATGATTTTATGAAACTGTGTATTATAACTTTCAGTTTGCGTAGCAGACACATTGTATCTTACTTGTTAATGTCCTTAATGATTGCGAGAATAGCTTCAACACATGATCAGGTAGGAATTACCAAAGATGTATCTGAAATCCACTCGACTATAGCAAACAGGACCCCAACTTTATTAAGTGGATTTCAGCGTCCATATCCCAGTCAAGTGTATCATTAAAAGGTAACGAAATTCCTTTAGTTGTAAAAGGAAGAGCATGTGGATTAAAATCTCGTACGTATCAATTAGATCAGTCGAAACAAGCTAGAAGTTAGGTTATTCTCAGAGAGGAAAGCAAAGTGGGATCTAGATGTTAGTTCCAAACAAAGTGTACAAGATGGAATTTTGTAGAGATCCGTCTAGTAACATAATGGAAATTTACAGCTATAACTTAGAAGAATCTAATAGCTTTGTAACATAAACATAATCTCAGATTTAATTTTCATTATATCTTTTGGCTACTCTAAAAGTAATTGATAGATCTACAACGTTATATTGATTGTAAAAATTATTGAAACCAATATAAAATAACAAAATTTTTAGAATTGTAACTAATTATCTATATGTATTTACATCCCCTTCAGGTGTGGTTATATTAGACATATTAGATGTCGACAAATTCGCTTGACCTTGTGCATCTGATGAATTTAATAGTTCCAAAGTTTGGTTAATTTTATTAGATTGGGCAAGTGCTAGTGAATTACTACCAATTAGTAAAATGGCAACGGCCAATCCCATTAATGCTAAAAAGCTGTTTTTCATGTTCAACTTTAATTATAATAATATTTAAGGGATTGTGATTTTCTTGCCAGCTGGCATCTCTAATTTCAGTTAAATCCTGACAATCGGTTTATTTTTGAGGCAGTACCATTATCTAAATATGATTAGAATTAATTAGACGCAAATATCTATCTTTTAAAAGGCTGAGCGTGTTTGCAAACGCTTGCAATCGAAACTTAAAATTTAATTTTACTTGTAATGCAGAAAAAATATTGACTTGTAAAGGGATATGTTTGAGATATGATAAAGTTGGTGGGGGTAAAAATTCAGCATATGCTCAGGGATATAAAAGATGTACAGGCTGTAGCCTATATATCAAGTACAATGGAATTCGCTGCCCCTGTTGCAACTTTCCCTTAAGGACAAAAAAAAGAAATTGAAATGCAAATAGTATGGGTAAACAAAGGATATTATTATATAAATCTCCAATATTGTTGAATGCATGAAAGGGACAATTCAAGCTATGGAGAGTCAAAGAAAACTTCTACAATGACTTTTAGGATTGATGAAAATGTGCTTAATATTCTGAGATCAGAGTCCGAGAGAAATCAAGTTACACTCAATAGCTTAGTAAATCAATTGCTTAAACGTTATGTGGAATGGGATATGTATGAACCAAAGGTAGGGCTGATACCAATAGCAAAACCTATTGTCGTCGAATTGTTTAGCAAAATGTCTAAGGAAGATATATCAAATATGGCAAAGAAAATAGGAAAAGACGTAGTCCATGATATAGCTTTATTTATGAAAAATAAGATGGACCTTGATTCATTTTTATCATGGTTTGAGACAAGGATGACAAGTTCATTAACTGAAACCAACCATACTGTTCAGGATGGCTATCATGTATATGTCTTAAAACACGAGCTTGGTGAGAATTGGTCTTTGTATCACAAGATTGTTATAGAATTACTGTTTAATGAAATTTTTAACAAGACAGTTAATGTGACTGTAAGTAATACTACAATTCGGTTTAGATTTAGAGCCTAAATTATCTGTATTATCTTCGTTAGATGGAAATTTACTGCTAAAATAATGTTTATTCTAATAAAAATAACGTAATTTGATAATTTATTAGATCTTATCTTGTCTGATTTTGCTCATTTTCCTGTTAAAATTGAATATTTTTTAAATTATAATGATTTTTTTAGCCACCCTAATTGAATTACGGCGAGTAGATGGCAACACAAAACGAAATTTCAGGTCCGTACAAATAGGTATAATTTTCTATAATTATCTTAGTTAATAATTTATCAGAAATGTCTATATATACTTTTTTCACTATACTTAATAAATGTATAATATATTATCTCAAAAGAGAATAATAGCAACATCTGTAGTGATGGCTTTTGCATTTGTAATGGTCATGGGTCCAGCAGCCATGACATTTAATGTCTTTGCCACAGCCAACGAATTGGAGCAAGAAATTGAACAATCTCAATACTCAACACAACTAGGATTTTGTGTTTCTGGAGAAGATACCTTCATATCATGTAATAATTTGAACGTTCAAGCTCAAAATAACGAAGGTGATAACGCAGCAGCACAAAGCTCAGATGACGACGGTGGTGACAACGAAGCTGAGCAAGAGATAGAACAAGAGCAATCATCCGAGCAGAGCGCAGCTTGTGTATCAGGAAGTGGTACATTTGTTTCATGTAATAATGTCAATGTTCAACTTCAAAACAACGAAGGTAGTAATGCCTTGGCACAAAGTTCAGGTGGATATAAAGGTGGTGACAACGAAGCTGAGCAAGAGATAGAACAGGAGCAATCATCTGAACAAAGTAGTCAAGTTTCTTCAGGCGACGATTCAGTATTATCCGGCAATAACGTAAACGTTCAGGCTCAAAATAACGAAGGTAGCAACGCAGCAGCACAAAGCTCTGGCGGTGATGACCATGACAGTGGTGATAACGAATCTGACCAAAGTATAGAACAAGAACAAGATTCTGAGCAGGATAGTCAAGTTTCTTCAGGCGACGATTCAGTTGGGTCTGGTAACAACGTAAACGTTCAGGCTCAAAATAACGAAGGTAGCAACGCAGCAGCACAAGAGTAATTTGATTAGGGGAGTAGAATCTCCTAAAGCCTAATTTTTTTTATTATTGAGATACCATAAATTATCCTTTACCATTCTTGTATCCATTTCGGATCAACTGAGCATAAAGATTTCTTATTGATTAAGACGTGAGATTATAATCAGTCCAGGATTTTTACTAAATTAAGTGGTGGCATTTGAAGCGTTTGTATATGATGATGATCTTAGATTCATTAATAAACCGAATTTGAACTACAAATGGGTAGCCCTCAGTAATACGACCATTGGATCACTTATGGCGTCGTTGGATAGAAATATAATAATAATTGCACTTCCAACCATCGCTTTAGATTTAAATGTTTCATTAATTACCCTTGTTTGGATAACCATCGGTTATTGGGTTGTTACTGCTTCTGCTCTGCTAACATTTGGTAGGTTAGCTGATATGTTTGGTAGAGTAAAATTGTATAATGTTGGATTTGCCCTCTTCACGGTAGGCTCTACATTATGCTGTATATCTCAAACTGGTGAACAGCTTATTATTTTTCGAATAATACAAGGGATTGGTGCTGCTTTTATCTTTTCAAATAGTGCTGCCATAATTTCAGATTCGTTTCCAGAAACTGAGCGTGGAAAGGCTTTAGGAATAAACCAAATATCTATAGTAATTGGTTCAGTAATAGGACTCGTAGTAGGCGGGGTTCTAACTTCTTACCTGGGATGGAGATCTATCTTTTGGATAAATATTCCAATCGGGATTTTCGCTACAGTCTGGGCACTATCAAAATTAAAGGAATTGGGACATACAAAGATAGAGAAAATTGACTGGTATGGCAATATACTCATGACTTTATCTCTTCTTATGCTTCTATTTGGTATCACATTTGGCTCCTTCCAAATTATCAATACTATGTGGACAATTTTCTTCATTATATCAGGTATATTGTTTTTGGTTTTGTTCTATATGAAAGAAAAAAGAACGATGTATCCGATGATAGATTTAACTATTTTTCAATCAAGAATTTTTACTAGCAGCAATATTGCTATTTTTCTTAACTCATTGGCTCGAGGCGCATTTTCTTTTGTTATTGTGTTTTATCTACAAGGCCCAAGCATGTCATTATCGCCACTAGAAGCAGGGATATATTTAATACCTGTATCACTGGCCCTGGCGATTCTTGCACCGATAGCAGGATGGATGTATGATAAATACAAGTCACCTTCCTTCTCACAATTGGGGCTCATGCTCTCTGCAGCAGGATTCTTGATGCTTGTAGGAATTGGTGAGCAGATATCTTTCATGGAGATCTTATTACCACTAATCCTAATCGGCGCTGGTATGGGGATATTCACATCTCCAAATCGTACCGCGATAATGAATTCAGTTCCTCAGAATAGACGCGGTATCGCAGCTGGAACAAGTACAACGTTAGTTATGACTGGGAGTGCATTTAGTGTTGCGATGGTTTTTCTGATATTCTCAGTCACGTTACCACCAGAACAGGCAAACAACATCTTTGCGGGAACATTTGATGATACTTCGACAAATACTAGTATCTCTAAACAGGTAATATTAGATAACTTTTTGATGTCCCTCAGATACATATTTCTTATTTCTGCGTTTTTGATGATCACTTCAGTAGTTATTCAATACAAGTTAAAATGACAGGTACCATTCACCATATTTTGCAACAGACGATACCATAAGGCTATCTCGCATAACTAATTAAAACCTTGTATCAAAGTAACTATACTATTTATATTACCCTACAGCTCTAATATCAGCAGTGAAAGAGATTTCTTCACCACCTATCAAGATTAAACAAAGACTACAATTCAAACTTGATTATATTATCTATAATACTTCATTACGTAATATAACTACAAGGGGAGTAATCTAAATAATACCTATAGATAACGATAAGGAAAACATAGTAATAAACGCGGTAGAGAAAGTAAGCAAAGACGTTGTCAATATAGCTTGTGTAAGAATGGTTAAAGATCAATTATTAAGGGTATTTCCAGTGGAAGGCGTTGGATCGGGCGTGATCATCGATAAAAAGGGATATATCCTCACAAATAATCATGTAATTGAAAAGGCCAACAAACTAAAGGTGACTACCACCGACGGAAATATGTATGAGGGAAACGTCGTCGGGGCCGACAAGCAAACCGATTTGGCTATAATAAAAATTGACTCAAAGGATGCCCTCTCTTCTGCTGTGTTGGGCAATTCCGATATGCTTAAAATTGGCCAAATAGTCATTGCGATTGGAAACCCGTTTGGTCTAGATGGCGGACCCTCTGTTACGGCAGGTATAATCAGTTCTTTAACTAGGAGATTGCGTTTCGAAAATGGAGTTATGGAATTGATTCAGACAGATGCCTCCATAAACCCTGGTAATTCTGGCGGCCCTTTGGTTAACACGAATGGAGAGGTTATCGGGATAAATACTGCTAAAATACCATATGCTCAGGGAATTGGATTTGCGGTTCCAATCAATGTAGCAAAAATGATAATTAATGACTTGATTACAAATGGACGCGTAACCAACAGACCATGGATCGGAATTTCTGCTATCAAAATCAATAGAGAATTGGCCAATTCATATAGACTGCCAAGCATTCAAGGCGCTCTCATTGCTCAAATACAAGATAACAGTCCAGCCCACAAAGCAGATCTGCGGAAGGGTGATATTGTTGAATCTATTGATGGAATTACAATAGTTGATCCATATCAAATTTCTAATCACATCAAAAAATTATCCATACGCGATAAAATAGTCATTAGGATCAATAGATATGGTAAAAGGATTGAAAAAGAGATCTTGCTTATGCCTCATCCAGCAAATCTCACCTAAGAAGGTCAAAAATATTGGCAATGATCCAATGACTTATTACTTCAGTAGAATTGGATGATTTATTATTTACTCGTATTATCGACATCCAACCATTAGGCAGATAAGATATTATAACTAGTTCCTAGAGATTGTATTTCTTCTCCTTCTACTACTTGTTATCTTTTTCACCTGCTGTCCAGCTTCTTCGATATCGGCATCAATTGTTTCTAGTTCGAGGTTTAATTTCGCAACCCTAGGGGTAGCCATTGCAAATTGTATATGAAAGCATGCAAACGAATTGCAGAGTGAACAATGCAGTTTATTTTCACTGAGGTGAATTTCAGTTATCTTGTTTTCTTTGAAATCCTTGATATACAAAGTGTCTCTTGTACATCCTTCTTCAGAGAGGAACGGTGCATAATGTCTTAAAAATTCATCCTTTTCTAAAATATCATGAAGTAATTCATTTACAAAACCTCCAAAATGTTCATTAACGTATGGATTTCTCTCTCTCTCCTTTTTCCATTTATTCCTAAGTTCTTTAACGATATTTACTCGAAGAGTTATCAACTCCGCTGCGTTTGATCTCGGCATATGTATAATACTAAATGTACTATTGAGATATTTAACTCTACTAGAATAAACAATGTAGTACATGGGGTAATCCCCTCTGATAGCGTAATCAGTTTGTATATTGTTTAACGATAAATCATATAATATGAATGTGGGAGTAAATCGGGTCGTCATCAACACAGCATAAAAAATATTCTGGTCGTCGTTATTCCAATGATTTTATTTTTTTCAGAAACAACCACTATGATCATACGCCCCTCCTGACAAAAAAAGAATACTATAATAGCCCAATCAAACAGTATTTGCAAATCACTATTTTGACAAGTTCGGCGTATCGAAGCTTAAAGCGCTAGTAGCAGCAAATGATCCGAATATTTGGTTTTCAATTTATGTATGTATTCAAAAAATAGTTTGCTTTATTTACTTAATCTAGCTTATGTGATGCAGTCTAATGAATTAGGATTTTCTATCAGATCCACCCCAGAAGTATTTTAGTCTAATCTCCCATTTTTTTTAACATACTATGAAAATCCTCATCTGATAACTTGTTTTTAATTTCCATTATTTGTTCAACATCCTTACCTGCCAAATAGCGTAACCTAGGATTAGTATCTTCTATAGATTCCTTTATGATGTTTGCTACAATTCCTGGGTCCTGTCCGCTCTCGTTCAATTTGTTTATTCCTTTCTCTGAATTCTGCATGAAATTCTTATAGGGTGAGTTTGGATCCCTTGCTTTACGGGCCAATTTAGATGAATTTAGAAAATTGGTCTTAATTATTCCTGGTTCTATGATGATTGTTCGAATACCAAATGGTTCCAACTCATAGGAAATAGATTCGGTTAAACCTTCAACGGCAAACTTTGAACTGACATAAGCAGAATTTGTTGCAATTCCAAATCTACCGAGGCCTGAACTTATGTTAATTATGATACCCGATTTTTGATCTCTCATGATCGGTAATACAGCTTGAGTAGTTCTAATTAAACCAAAAAAATTTGTTTCATATTGTGATCTAATTTCTTCGATAGAAAGATCCTCAAACGCTCCTGTTAGTCCATATCCGGCGTTATTTATTAGTATATCAATTCTGCCTGCTTTCCTAAATATAGATCCGATACCTTTTGAAACAGAGTACTGATCTGTAACATCTAGTGGGCTAACCGTTAGGGGTATCTCTTCTTTTATCACAATTTTCTTAAGTAAACCACCTTTTCGTAAGTCTCTCATGGTTGCAAAAGTTACGTATCCTGACCTGGCCAATAATAAAGAAGTTTCAAAACCAATTCCGCTAGAACTTCCTGTAACAATAGCAACTTTCTGCCCGTCCATGAATTACTCATTATATGAACAAATTAATAAGTTATTCAATTGATTGGCAAAATCCTGATAATTTTTAGATTGCATTATAGGCAACGGTTTGTATCGAGTGTCTTTGCTTTATTGTACTTGACCTCTAATGTTTTAGAACCGGTTTATTGTAAGGATAGCAGAGTAAAGTCCTCCCCATAGTAATATGTAAACCGGTCTGAAATATAGAATATTAACGACAAGTTGATTAGATTTTAATACCCTTCGAATTCATTTCGAAAGAAATCTCTCAATCTTAAAATATTAGTACTAGTAAACAATTATAAAATATTGACTCGATTCGATGAGTAAATGTGTTTTATACCATTTAGTACGAAATCTGAATCCATTTGTACTGCTTCCGGGGCCCGCATTATCTTGTTAAACTTGACTTACTTCAGTCAAGAAAGCAATACAGTCTCCAAAATTTATTATATGTGAATTTCTAATTTAATAAAAGAATTTAATTTGGGTGATAAAATAAAGTGTTATCATATATTGGTAAAAAAACAGAGCGAAGCATTGGAGATCTTGGAGAAATTAAAAAAAGGAGAAGGATTCGCAAATTTGGCTAAAGAATTTTCTATAGACAAGGGAAGCGGAAAAAAAGGGGGTGATTTGGGATTCTTTGGACGAGGTATGATGGTAAAACCATTCGAGGATGCCGCTTTCAAGCTAAAAAAAGGCGAGGTAACTCCCGAACCGGTTAAAACGCAATTTGGTTATCACATAATCAAAAGGTCCGGTTAGCATGAGTTTTATTATTTGAACTTCTCATGTAATGGGATTATATACTGGTTACCAGTACATGGTTAGTGCGTATTTTTGTTTGGTCTAGAATTATCATTTGGATTTGTAATAAACTAAAAATGGTAAGTTCAACGGATCTATTGCCCTCATTTTAAGAAGTATATTTGCATTATGACAGCAGTCCAACTTGAATAGATTTTACACGGGAACACGAGTAATTTGCTATCTTGTTGGGATCATAATGCAAACAATCTAATCTGGTATGACTGGTAATATAAATCGAAGTCTTCTTAAACAGTACTTGGGTTTTTTGTTTAGCTCGAGGTTCAGAATAATTACACATGTGAACTTAACAGAGTTAATTTCGAAAACTCAAATGATTCGTTTCCAAATTAAACAAAATGAAAATAATTATTTCATGGAAAATTAATTTCTCAAGAAATTTCAGTCAAATCCAAGGAATCAATACTAATTACGATTGCATAAACCTGTGCGAGTATTCGGATATGGAATATTCTACTCCATTTTAATCGGGTGGTATATTTTTAATCTGGTCCTGTTTAGCAAAAAATTAACAAATTGTCTTGTATGCCCATACAATATTTTCATTTTTTTTGACATAGTTGAATCTATATTTGGGATGATAGATTTTTTCAGCAAGCGAATTTGTAGTCTCAAATATGATGACTCTGATTTGACTACTAGTGTTGATAGACTTGACAAGACCTATACAAAACTGCAAAATGTATTTGCCAATTCTGAAACATCGATAATTTTGATCTATCCCTATTTTATCTATCAATAATCCTTTTGTAAAGTCATTCGTATCCTTTCCTTCCAGTCTTGGAATCCCAGGATTATGCTCTTGCCTTATAGTAGTTAACCCAACTACAAAGAAACCTATATGTTTCTTTTCATATTTTAGAACATAAGTCAATCCACTTGGGTGATATTTTCCGGTCATGATATTATCATAGTAATTTTGAACATCCAACGGGTCATCGCCATTTGATTGTGCAAAGTTTAGATTTGGTAACACATGCTTTTGTGCATCATATGGGACAAACTTTAGGTTATCTGGGTCAAACTCTGGAATCGGCATCATTTTTATGTTTCTCAAAGAAGTTGACAGATTCTCGTACAAATTCTTTATCAAATCTTTCAAGTTCTGACCTCGTGTATTCGCAAAATGATAAATAATTATCGTAATCCATTATCACTTCTCTCAAAAAGGGCAATGAGTTTGACATGATAATATATCTACACTGCCCTATTAAAATCAGTATTCACCGTAACTTTCTCGTCCTGGTTAATACATGTATGAAAAAATTAGGGATTTTGCTTGGAGTATTACATTGATTTGTGAATTTCAAACCCCATGCAAATTTACATGCAGGGAAATATTTTCAATTGCGAAATAATTAGATACATTACGAACCAAATTAGGTTTTCCTTCTACCATGCCATCAATTTATGAGCATCAAAGCTCCGCAGAATTGACCTAAATATTGACCACGTAGAGAATCCGTCAGATGAAAAGTTTAGCGGATCGTTTAAGAACTGAGGGTGGAATTAGAATAAATGGCTAAAATGGACAATAAGCATAGAAACAATATTATATTTATTAACTTACAAAATACGTAATTGGGATAGAGAAGAGTGACGATAGAGCTTTCAGTTGGTGGAATAATAAGATATCAATCAACGGAATTCAATAAAGATCATTCCGAATTTCTCCTTTTGAGAAATAAACGGGGATTTTGGGGATTTCCCCAGGGCCATAAAGAGAGAGGTGAAAATGAAATCCAAACATTGCAAAGGGAAGTTCAGGAAGAAACAGGAATTATTGACTTAGATATCCATCAGTATATTGGTAAGATTCAGTACAAGTACTTTAGAGCAGACGGAATTAGATCTGAGAAAGAAGTAAAATTTTACTTTGCCACAACACCCGTAAGAGAAGTTGTGATCTCAAATGAACATGAGGGTTTTAAGTGGACCACCTATCAGGAAGCACTCTCTATGCTTGATCATCGTCAATTAAAATCCATTATCTTAAAAGGACGAAGAAGAGGGCTTTACTAGAGTTTAGCATATTTTTGGAGTCCTACGTCGCATACTCTAAATGCTATGAAAATAATTTTATACCCACGTATTATAATTACAAGAGGATATAGATTAGAAGATGGTTTCTGGTAAAAGAATTGTTCTAACCGCCGATCGTAGCTTGATGACTAATTATCGAGGTAATTTTCTCTACGGGTTTATTGCATGTGGCCCTTATGAACTAGTTCCTGAATTTGTTTTCGATAAATTATTCTGTCCTAGCGTAGAAACAGACAAAAATACTGGTGAAATCAAAGTTGCTCAATGTGGGTTACGAAGAATAGAAAGTGCCTTGACCAGAGAGTACGATAAGAATGAAGTCTTTTTGGCTCATCCTGAAATGTTGGATAAATGTATTGGTCCTCAAACCAAAGTTGTTGGAATAAATGTGATGGATCCATTAGGAATGGCACCAGTAACTACTACAATGTCGCCAGAGAAACTGTCTTACGTTGCTATGAAATTCAAAAAAATGTGTGCTTCAATAATCCAGTTAAAGAAAAAATATGATTTCAAAGTAGTAGTAGGTGGTAACGGCTCATGGGAGTTGGCAAAACCAGAGAGAATGAAAATTCATGGAATCGACACCGTAGTTATAGGCGAAGCTGATGAATTAGCTCTTGATTTGTTCCATGATCTAGAAGCGGGGGATGCTCCAGAACTATTGCATACGTTCGTTCGAAATATTGAAAATATACCAGTCATTAAGGGACCAACAATTAACTCGTTGATTGAAGCTATGCGAGGCTGTGGACGAGGATGCGACTTTTGTGACGTGAATAAGCGTTCCAAAAAGGATATACCACTAAATAGATTACAGGAGGAAGCAAAAATTAATATAAAATATGGGTTTGATTCGATTTGGCTACAATCTGATGAAATGTTACTTTATGGATGTGATAACAAGGATTTCATACCAAACCAGGATGCCATTTTAGGGGTATGGCAGGGACTAAAGTCAGTTGGTGCTAATTTTATAGGGACTACACACATGACATTGTCTGCAGTTGCATCGTCTCCTGACCTTATCAAACGAATATCTCAAATTAATAATATGGAAAATAATGGTCGATGGCTTGCAACTAATTTGGGTGTGGAAACTGTGGCACCCAGAATGGTGAAAAAACACCTGGGAGTAAAAACTAGACCTTATCAACCAGAAGAATGGGGGGCAGTAGTAAGAGAAGGTTGCAAAATTCTTAATCAAAATCATTGGTTCCCTGCATTGACACTTATTATTGGTTGGCCGGATGAGACACCTGATGAAACTCAGTATACTATTGACTTGATCCAAGATTTTAAGCAGATGAATATGAGAGGACTAGTCGCACCATTGTTATATCAGGACTTCTCAGAAAAGAATTCAATGCACTTTGGGAACCTTAATGAATCTCAATTTGCATTGTTTTGGACCTGTTGGCAACATAACCTTCGGGTTATTAGTGACATAATTCCCATAATTATTCGAAACAAATCCTATGGACCCGCAATGAAGGTATTCATGGCCTTTTTGATCAAATTTGGAACTTGGGCCATTATGAGGTATTTACGGGGTTTATCCAAAGGTTTGTTTGATGGGAAACCCGCTGAAGATATTGTTGCCAAATATATACACCCACGCTCGGTGACAGCTCCTATGCCACCTAAACTCTAGAGTTTCTTTCCGATTATTTTTTTGTGAGGAAGAAATACGCTTCCAAAATTTGAAAATATCAATCTGATTATTGCAATATAAATAATAATAAATTTGCTCTCTACGATGAGCTAATTTGACTTAAAGCAGCATCTGCTATTGTGTCGCGCCTAGGAGAAATAACGATAAAATAGTTCTTGTCTGCTCTCTCCATAACACTTACCAATTTGTGTTTCTTTGCAGAAATATCAAATTCGTACATTCCTTGATCCAAACTCCCTTTTGTATAAATCATCAGTAACGTTTCTCCGGATAACGGAGTAATTGGCACCATGGAAAAAACATAGCCTTTGTATGAGCTGATTGGAAGTATTTGTTTCATATAAGGAGCTACTGAAACCAGATAAACTAATACATCTTCTATGGTTTCAAACTCTTCAAATTCAAACTTCATTTATGTAGTGTATTTGGGTTGAGGTTAAATAAACTTTAAAAAAGTAAAAAAAAATTTAGCCGTAAGATTCGAATTTCACATCAAAAGTTCCATCTTTTCTTTTGTTTCTCTCGGTTACAAATCCCTTGGGTACAAGAGAATCTAATACACCGTCGACAGTACCTTGCCACCCGCATACGTAAAAGGAAGTGTTTTCTGGAGTTATCTTTTCGCCAACAAGTTCCTCTAATGGTGATTTATCTTTACCTGGTTTTGGTCTCAAAAATGTTTCAACCCTTCCCTTGTGACCATTCCAAGATCTATTAAACCATTCTTGAGGTCTACTTATGCTCGCTCGATATCTAAAATTCCAACCACTACTATTGCTGTCTAAGCTTTCTGCTTCTAACTCTGTGAGTAATTCCCTATAGCTGAGCTCATCAACATAACTGGCTCCATGTAAAACAATTATTTGTCTCTTGCTGCCCTTGGATTTTAAGTGCAATGAATATGAGATAAACGGGGCCAGACCTGTTCCTCCCCCTATAAGGACTAGCCTCCTATTATCCGGACTGCCATCGGGCATTTTTTCATTTATGGTAAATATGCCTGTGGGCTTTACCCAGCTAATTTCATCTCCCTCTTTCTTATTGAACAGCTCCGTTGTAAGTCTACCCGGTAAGGGTTTTTTGACCCAGCGGACAACGAGTTCAAAGTGTTTTTTTTGTTCTGGGGGCGAAGCTATCGAATATGCTCTTCGAATAATTTTACCTTCCTTGGGTACGTTCAAACCTAAAGTCACAAATTGCCCAGGTTTAAAGTCAGGAACTTGACCCTCGTTTGGTTTTATGTGAAAAATTGCAAGATCCTCCTTTAGAACTCTTATATAAGAAATCGTCGCCTTATTGTCAACTACCATAATAATCTCTGTTTTAAGCCAAGTTAGTTAAATATTTTGTTTTATTCTACAATTCAAGAGATATTATGCTTCGGAGTTGGAGTGATCAAATCAACAATTCCGCTAATATTAGTTATATTTTTTTAATATATTGTAATAAGGAGAGCCCTTATGCCTTTCTATGCATTTCTGACAGATTGATTTATCCCCGTATTTCCTATGGCAGGGACAATCGCATATAGAACTAATATTAGAACCCAAATATTATTGTAGTACCCAAATCCGAACCATATAAATTATTATTATTTACAGACTGAAATTCAAAGTAGATAGTCAAATCTATTAGAACTATTCAAGTCTTGGCAAAATATCGTAAAATGTAAGGTTTATAATTTGACTCTAGTATCGTGATAGATACTGAACCAGTATTGTATATATTGTAGAATAATGCCCACTTATTTATCAAATTGTCGCAAACATTTCAACTTTTAGTCTCCAAAATAATTATGTCATCAAAACCTTGTAAAAAGGTATTAGAGTATGACGGAATTGGATCAAATAGACTAGTAATACGGGAGCAATCTGGAAAATTAATGCTAAATTGCAAAAACGTCCCTGCACTTAAGGAAAAAATTAGTGGATTGGGGGTTTCTATTACCATAATTAAGAATTTGGATGAATATCAGTTTTTGATATGCAAGTATATACCCAATTTGAGTGATCAAAATATTTTTAAATTTAAATTTCAAAAAATACGATTATTGATTTTTTTATTTATTGATAAGTTTACTATTAACTTACTTGAAAACAGCGATCTATTATCTAATAAGTTAAATGATCTAAATAAAGCAGGAAACAATATTCTAAAAGAAGCTTCTGAACTGCTTCAGCTTTTTAGGGGCACTGCGACAAGTGAAGGATTCAACATTGATCGAACCAAGAATCTTGAGAATCAAATAAACCTTCAAAAAGATTACTTTGTTAATTTTGATCTTGATGAAAGCAAAGTCAATAAAATCTTGTTTTCTATATATGGTATCAATATGGAAGATAAATCATCCAAAAATGCTGAAGATTATCATGATAATGAAATTGATGATGAAGAAAGTGATAGCTAGTATAGAAACGACTCATCTAATTGTTAACAGACTTAAAGTATTCTAAAACCTCTTTTGAATGTCCCTTTGGCTTTACTTTGTCATAAATCTTTACTATTTTGCCACTCGTATCGATCAGAAACGTAGATCGGTTGACTCCGTAGTATTCCTTTCCCATAAATTTTTTTAGACCAAATACGCCGAAATTTTTTGAGATATTATTATGTATGTCTGACGCAAGCATATAAGGGATTTTCATTTTTTCGCGGAATTTGACGTGTGATTCCTCCGTATCTGGACTGATGCCAATGATTTCAATATTGTCTGTTCTAAATTGATCATAGTCCCGGCTAAATTCTTCAGCTTCAATTGTACATCCGGGTGTAAAATCCTTCGGGTAAAAGTATACTATAATTTTTTTCTCTCCTATAAGATCCGAGAGTTTAGATGTTTTTCCTTGTATATCCTGGAATTCAAAATCAAAGGGCTTATCTCCTTCCTTGACGTTTCTACCGTCTGTTCGTAACTTATTTTCTTCTTCCATTATAACATCGAGTTAGCCTTGATCTCTTATTATCGTGTCTATTTACTTATTAAAGCCAATCCTGTCAATGAGTAGTGCTACCCAAAAACAAAAGTATAAAAAAAGAAATTGTCGGTCCTCGGAAGTATTTCTAGCTTGTGTATTTCATGATTTTTTGTTTTTACTATATTCATCAGAAAAGGCCATGTAATGTCTGCTGAACTGACTCCATCTACCAGTTTTGAATGGTATCCTAGCTGATTTTCACTTAAATACTTGCCATCAAGCATGATCTCTGCATTAGCTGGTTTACCATCAGTAGAACCGGTTATTATGTTGACGTTTGATGCAGAATTATACTTAAAAATGATAGATGGATTCTTATCCTTATGGTCCAGAGAAGCGCCTACTCCTTCCTTTCCCCAAAACCATTTTCCTTTCAAATAGACCACATTGTCCAATGCTTGAGGTACTTCGTTAAAAATATTATGTTCTTCAACTCTTACCTTTTGATTGTTCCCAAAGCGCCTAAGTCTAGTATAACCAACACAGATCTCCGGTGCCATCCCTGGAAAGTGTATACCGTACATTTTTGTAATGTTAGTTAGTTCGTTACTACTTTGGGAATTAGGTATGATGGCGTCGTCATTCTGGGAGGTCAAATCTCCAATATCAGACTGATCCTTAAATTCAGTTTCTTTTACAGAAGTGTCAGAACCTGAGATATCGAGTAAATCTGATAGCGCATCATCAAAATCTTCGGCAAGGCCATACCCGGGGTGCTCATATCTAACAAATCCATCCTTGTCGATAAGAATGTGTTTTGGCCAATAAGAATTTCCATATAGTTCCCAAGTCTTATTGTTTACATCCAAACCAGTAATGGTGTTCTCTAGGCCATACATTTTTAGAGCCCTAACTATATTCTCTTCTTTCTTTGCAAAATCATATTCCGCAGAATGTATCCCTATAACTTCTAAACCATAATTTTCATATTTTTTTTTTAAAAGTTCTATTGTAGGGATTGTTCTTAAGCAAAATATACATGTATATGTCCAAAAATCTAATAATATGACCTTACCCTTTAGGTCTTTTATGGAGCGGACTTTATTGTCGTTCCATTTTAGTATATCTTTATATTCTGGGGCGGGAGTAGCCGGAATAATATTCATGATCTAAAAACTATTCACTTCTTTGTAATTTATTCTTACTTTCTTGACTAGATTATACAATATTGAAACTTGTATGCGGGAGATGGGATTTGAACCCACGAACCCCTAAGGGATAAGGCCCTCAACCTTACGCCTTTGGCCAAGCTGGGCGACTCCCGCTTTAGAGATTTATTATCACAGCTATAATTTGAATATTCCCACTCAATTGACCATAATGTGGTTGAATGATTTTTATTATGGGGTTCGTTTTTTTATAATGTGCTTGTTCCGGTTAGATGCTTTACATGTGGAAAGCTAATAGCTAATATTTATAATGAATTTCTGGCCCAGGTAAAGCAAGGCGAAGAACCCAACAAAGTGATGGATTCTTTAAAGATCACCAGATATTGCTGCAGAAGAATGTTCGTTTCAAGTGTCGAAACCATTTATCAAGTTATACCTTATTATGAAGCTCTTAGAAAAAGACGCGCGGAGATACAATCTGAGATGGAATGATATCATTTGCCTGAAATCACATCCATAAGAGAAAGACTAGTCTTTAATAGCCGCGGCGATAAAACCATCGAGATAGATGTAACTTCTGACCACAAATTTACAGGGAGGGCCTGTGCCCCCTCGGGAGCAAGTGTGGGGAAGTATGAGGCACAGAGTTTTATTAACAATGATCCGGTTGCGACCCTCTCAAATTTTAAAAACATAAATAGAAAATTTCTAGGCCTGGATTCTTCGGATTTAAAAGGTTTACATGAAAAGATAAAAGAAATTGATACCTCTGAGAATTATTCAAACATTGGAGGATCGGTTGCTTACGCACTCACCATTGCAAGTATTGACTCAGCCTCCAAATCATTGGAAATTCCATTTTACAAAGTCTTGAATCCTAAAAATGATTCTGTTAATTTGCCTTATCCCCTAGGAAATGTTCTTGGTGGAGGTGCACATGCTGGCCCCGGCACACCTGATCTGCAAGAATTTTTAATATGTCCAGTCGTATCAAAAAACATTGAAGAAGCTATTACTTTGAATTCGAAAATACACAAGGAGTTAAAGAAGAGTATTGAAAAAATTGATCACAAGTTTACTTATGGTAAAGGTGACGAAGGTGGTTGGGCCCCTAATGTATTTAATGACAAGGCAATTGAACTAGTTGAAAGCGCAATTATTGAATGTGGTTATGATCCAAAAAGTGAAATTAGAATGGGCATAGACTTTGCTAGCTCATCCTTATGGAATCAGAAAAAAGGACTATATGAGTATGCAAGAGAAGGTGTTGCAAGAACCAGTGAGGAACAACTAAAATATGCCAGCGGTTTAATCCGTAACTATCATCTGATATACGCTGAGGATCCCCTTCATGAGGAGGACTTTGACAGCATGGCTATGCTGACTAAAGAGAATCCAAATTGCCTGGTAACTGGTGACGATCTACTTGTAACAAATAAGAAAAGGGTTAATATTGCTGCCCCAAAACATGCTTGCTCGGGTGCAATACTTAAAGTCAATCAGGCGGGGACACTTTATGACGCTATGGAATTTGCAAAAGAGTGCAACTCTAATAATATAAAGATAATTACATCACACAGATCGGGAGAATCCGTTGACAATCACATATCTCATATTGCTATTGCAACAAATTCGGTGATGATCAAGACAGGTGTGGTTGGAGGAGAAAGAGTTTCCAAGCTGAATGAATTGCTGAGGATTTCAGAGTATGGTTTAATAGAAGGAATGGCTAAATTGAGCAATGTATAATGAACATGAAATCTGAAGAATTGGATTCCACTCACGATTCTAATCTCAATAATAATAATAATTATTCAGATCCTGATGTCGAAAAAGAAGAAATACAAAATACATCACTAGGTAACGAGCAATCCACAAAAGAAGATTCTAGTGAAAAAGAAAATCAAGATGTTGGCTCTCAGGCATCAGAATTAGAAAAGAATGTCGAACTTGACGAATCGACAACAAATACGGAGACAACTACATCTAACTCTGAGGACCAGGGTGGTGAAAATACCAGTTATGCTAGTTCTGCAAACCCTGACGAAACTTCTGATTCTTTGGAAGATCCTAACAATCTTGAAAAAATGATTTTATCTACGGGTATAAGGGTAGGAACTCCGATCAAGACCAAATTCATGAGCTCCTTTATTACTCGTGCAAATCCGGAAGGATTGTATATTCTTGATATTAGCAAGACTTTAGCAAGAATAGACGTTGCCGCTAAATTCATAGGAAGAACAAATATCGCTAATGTGGCGGTAACCTCTGCCAGAGAATATGGTAAGACTCCAATTGAAAAGTTTTGTGAATTAACGGGAGCAAGAGGAATATTTGGTAGATTTATGCCTGGTACTTTTACAAATCCATCATTGCCAAAATATTTGGAGCCTGAAATTGTAATTGTCACCGACCCACAAGCTGATGAGCAAGCTGTGTTAGAAGCCACTAGAGCAGGAGTACCTGTTATCGCCTTATCCAATAGCGATAATATTACGTCAAAAGTTGATTTGGTTATACCTTCAAATAATAGAGGTAGGAAAGCATTAGCCACTGTTTACTGGTTGTTGACTAAGGAAGTTTTAAAAAAGCAGGGCAAGATTAAATCAGATTCCGAAATGCCTATGACAATTGATGATTTCGAAGCAAAGTTAGTTGAAGAATTAATTTAACTTAACTTTTGATTCGCGAACATCGTTATGGCGGCATTTTTTATCCCAAAGAATATGATAGCCTGATAAGGCAAATTGAAAAATTATTTAATATTGTATATTCATCCGCAGAATATAGTCAATTCTTAAGGATGGTTGAAGGTTACATCCGCAAGAAAAAAATTCTTAGCTTCATTGTCCCACACGGGTCTTATAAATATTCAGGCAATGCTTCTGCATATGCATACACACTCATTAAGGATATTGATTGCAGTAATTTTATTATACTTTCTTCTGATCATAGGGGAACCAGCCCCGGCATTTCCGTTACTGACGATGAGTATTGGAGTACACCGTTAGGGAACGTAAAGATAAATAATTCAATGACAAATGAGCTAATTAGAAAAAGTACGAAAGGATTTGTTAGTCTGGATTCCTTTTCGTTTGAAATTGATCATATTATTGAGACTCAGATTCCGTTTATTCAATCCCTTCGGAAAAAAAATTTAAAGTTTCTTCCCATCATACAGAAAAATCAGGACAAGGCAACCTCCATGAGATTAGGAAGGTTATTATCGTCAATAATTCCGTCGGATGAAAAAGTGATATTGATTTCTACCTCTAATCTTACACATTATTTGAGCCACGATGAATGTTGTAAGGTCGACAACCAGGTTTTAACAGAAGCGGTACGCATGAATATTGATTCGTTTTACCAAAAAGTGGAAAAGTATGTTCATATCATCTGTGGGTACGGATGTATCGCTTCGACTATAGAATTTTCAAAAATGGTTGGAAACTCAGATGCAATAATC
Source organism: Candidatus Nitrosocosmicus sp. FF01 (assembly GCF_047711275.1). Classification (NCBI taxonomy): domain Archaea; kingdom Thermoproteati; phylum Nitrososphaerota; class Nitrososphaeria; order Nitrososphaerales; family Nitrososphaeraceae; genus Candidatus Nitrosocosmicus; species Candidatus Nitrosocosmicus sp. FF01. Next base: position 264,882 of record NZ_JBLNIG010000003.1, read on the forward strand.
TTAAAGCACATGACAAGTGGGGACAGTGATGGGAACAAATCCTCAGTCGTAGGATATGCTTCCATGGTTATGGTGTGAGAATGAATTTGATAAAGTCAAAAGATACAGAAACAACGACTTCCGATAGATATTCTTTTACCGTCAAGGCAATGGCTCCAGGCAAGGTTATTTTGTTTGGTGAACATTTTGTTGTTTACGGCTTTCCTTCGTTAATAGCATCTATCGAAAAATTCTTTAAGGTAACAATTCAGATACCAAACTCAAGTAATAGTACAATAAAAATAGAGTCTAATTTAGGGTTTACCTCAGTTAGACAAGGGTCGGAGATTCATATCAAACCTCAATCACTTGGCCCTAAATTTGGTGATGTTGTATCAAAATTATACAAGATCGTAGATTATCTTACTAATAGTAAAGTAATTCTTGGTAATTACAGTTTGGGCAAGTCATCTAACAATAATGATCTAATTATCAAACTAGAGTCAGAATTGCCATTAGGAGGTGGATTGGGATCTTCTTCTGCATTCTGTGTAGCATTATCAACATCATTGTATTATTTGGGTCATGCTTATCTTGACAAAAATACGATCTGTATCCAATCCATTAATGCTGAAAAAGTTATCAATGTTGATACTTCTGGGGCTGATTGTAATATCTGCTCCTTTGGGGGGTTAGGTACTTTTGATAAGGTAAATGGATTCAAAAGAATTTCAGTGAATCTGGATGACTTTGAATTTTTAGTAGTGGATACTGGTAAAGCGCACGATACTTATTCTATCGTGGAAAGGGTTTCGAAATTTAGAAAAAATAACACTAATTTGTTTAAAGATTTGTGCGAATCTTATCTACAGATATATGAAAAAGGGATTACAGCTATTCAAAAGCAAAATTTGCAAGATCTAGGTTATCTTCTCAATCAAAATCACAAGTTACTTTCAACATTGTCTATATCAAATCCCTTAATAGATAAAATAATAGAAACCTGTAATTACCATGGTGCATTAGGAACAAAAATCACTGGTGCGGGGGATGGAGGCTGTGTGCTTTCATTAATAGATAGAAAAGACAAGATGTCTGAAAAAATACTGTTAGAACGATTGAACGAGTTGGGACTGCGTTATTTCTTTACAAGAGTCGATAAGTTGGGCCTAAGGCTAATTTAATCTGACTTGCTCTTTATCAACTAGCCAACCCAATGGAAAATGTTATTTAATTATGCCAGCGCAGTCATAAACAAGATGCATGTTCCTCCATGTTTTTTGAGCTTTTATGAGACGTTTAAAAATATAACACACAATTAATAACGTCTTGGATTTTACTAGAGTAATACGTTATGATTGACTCTAATCTGGTAATAATAAAGATGGGTGGATCAGTTGTTACTTTTAAAGATGAGCCATTGATGCCAAATATGGAAGGAATAGAGGGTATTGCGAAAGTCCTTGTCGAGCTAAGAAAGAATTTTAGGATTATTCTTGTCCACGGTGGAGGGTCGTTTGGGCATTATTGGTCAGTCAAGTATGACATGCATACCAAACCCCTTCCTTACTCTGATGAAGGCATAGCAGTTGTTCATGAATCGATGATTAAACTAAATCATATTATTATTGAAAAATTCATTAAACTTCATTTAAGACCTTATACTGTTTTACCTTCTTCATTTATGTATAAAGGCCAAGGTGATGTAAATAAGATAAAAGAGCTTGCAGAAATGGGTGCTGGGAACGATTTGATACCGGTTACATTTGGGGATGTAATATATACCACGGAAAACAACTTTTCGATTCTGTCTGGAGATACGATAATGTCATTATTAGGTACGACTCTGCATCCTCGATATTGTATCTTTACTACAAATGTGGATGGGCTATACGGAAATCTTGATAATAAAGATTTGGTACCGAAAATTTATTTGAACAATTCAGGTGAAATAATTGCTACTGAAACCGAAGCGAATAGCAAAATAGAATCATCTTCCTCATCGTATGACGTAACTGGCGGGATGAAGCGAAAAATATCCGAAGCGATCCCTATTGCTATATCTGGATGCCAGGTACACTTGATTAGTGGTTTTAGGCCAGAAAGGATATTAGATATAGTTAATAATCGTGATTATGTTGGCACATGCATCAGCTTGAAATCGACAAGCCAATTAGCTCGCTGAATCTTTTGCTATCGAATCGGGGACAATGAAAGAAATTGGATAATAACAATAATCATAAGCTATCGAATGAAGAGCAAATTGAACAGATAAGAAGGAGAAAGAAAGAAGGAATTGATATCCCCCTTAATGAAAAAGTTCAAGGCAAAGAAAACTCTACTCTCTTTGAAGATGTATTGCTTATGCACAATGCATTGCCTGAAATTAACTATGATCAAATAGACTTGTCAACAATATTCTTGAACAAAAAATTTTCTGCTCCCTTGATTATTGATTCCATGACAGGGGGAACTGATGAGGCTTTCGTTATCAATAAAAGATTGGGAAAAATTGCCGAAACTTATGGAATCGGAATGGGTTTAGGCAGTCAAAGAGCAGGCCTCCGTAGTGACAAGCTGGTCGAAAGCTACTCAGTTGCTCGTACTGTGGCTCCGAATGCATTCTTGATAGCAAACATAGGTGGTGCACAATTGGCGGAAGGACTCTCTAAAGTCGACGTTTTACGCATTATAAAAATGATAGATGCCAATGCCTTGGCTATACATTTGAATCCCCTACAGGAACTGATACAACCTGAGGGTGAGCCCAAGTTTTCGGGGATATTGAATAAAATCTCTGAAATAATTCAGGAAATCGAGGTTCCGGTTATAGTGAAAGAGGTGGGATCTGGCATTTCACCTAATGTGGCAACAAGACTACAGCGAACAGGGACAAGTTCTATAAACGTCGCCGGATCTGGTGGTACGAGTTGGGCAGGAATTGAAAAAATAAGGGCTGACAATGTCAATAACTACATAAAGTCCAAACTAGGAGAGCTATATTGGGATTGGGGAATTCCTACTGCACTAAGTATTATATTGGTTTCAAGGACCGTAGAGATTCCTATTATATCTTCTGGTGGGTTGAGAAATGGATTGGAGATCGCCAAATCACTAGTCCTCGGTGCTCGGATGTGTGCAATGGCATATCCTTTTCTTAAGAAAGCGTCAGAATCTGAATCTAGTTTGGATGATTTCACCCAACTTGTTCTAGCTCAATTGAAAAGTGCAATGTTTTTGGTAGGTGCTTTAAATCTAGATGAACTTAGAAATACAAGATATATATTGAAAGACAAATTAGCAAGTATGTTGAATAGTTATGAGCTCAGTAGACGTAATTAGCGAAATAAACCGTGTCGCTTCTGAATTAAATAAATTTATTCTGGAAAACGTTTCCGGTGAGCCTACTGACTTGTATCAATCTTCACTTCATTACATTAAAAGCGGGGGCAAAAGACTTAGGCCCTTTATGACTATCAAATCTAGTCAGTTATTTGGGGGAACATTAGAACAATCATTACCTGCTGCATCGGCAGTAGAATTGATCCATAACTTTACTCTGGTTCATGATGATATCATGGATAATGATAATCTGCGACACAACGTGCCCACCGTTCATAAAGAATTTGGTATACCTCTGGCTATTCTATCAGGCGATGTTTTATTTTCAAAAGCATTTCATATTATTTCGTTTCTTGGAAAAAAATCTGGAATTGATGATTCGACTTTAGTTAAAATGATAGGATTGTTGTCTTCGTCCTGCATCGATGTATGCGAAGGTCAATCGATGGATATTCAAATGGCACAAGATAGCGATTTCTCATCGAAGGATTATTACATAAATATGATCAAAAAAAAGACCGCTGCATTGTTTCGTGTTTCCTGTGAGCTAGGGACTCTTTCGTCACAAAATTTTACACATAAAGATCTAGAAAACTTGTCAAGATTTGGAGAAAAAATAGGGATTTCATTTCAACTTGTTGATGATCTCATTGGAATACACGGTGATTCAAACGTAACCGGGAAATTTGTAGGAAATGATATTAGAGAAGGGAAAAAGACTTTACCAATATTGATAGCATTCGAACGTCTTGATTCCAAGGGTAAAGATTTATTGCGACAAGTATTTGGGAAGAAGGATGCTTCAGAATTAGAAATAAAACAAATTGTTGATAACATTGCTCAATTGAAAATTGATAAAGAGATACGAAATATTGCCAACGCTTATACTCAAGAAGCGTTTGAACATCTTCAAACATATGACAGTTCAAGAGCCAGAACATGGTTGGAAACTTCAGCGCGATATATTGTCGAACGGAGTCTTTAATTAACATTGATATCTGATGAAAAATTTGTAAATACTATCAAATTGATCGCATTGAAAAATGCGATAGAATTCGACAATAAGATAAAGTTAGACGTTGTTATTTCAAAGACGTTTTCCTATTCTAAATTCTTGGCCACTCCAAATGGCAATTTAAAAGATTATATCCCTGATATTAAGACAATTGTATCTGAACTAGAGCCTCTTTCTTTAGAGAACAAGAAAACTTTGTATTCCGAATTGTTATCTAAGGAGAATGATTATATGAGAGAGAACGATAAGTATGGTAAAGATCGGGATCGATCTCAAACTCATGTAACAAACCATGAAAATAGTGATGCTTCAAGGGAATCTAAATCAAAAGAGAATATTTTGGATTTCCAACTGCCAGATTTGAGTGATGCCGTAAAAGGTAACGTTGTAACACGATTTCCACCAGAACCTAATGGATATCCTCATATTGGTCACGCTAAAGCTGCCATAATAGACGAAGAATACGCCAAAAAGTACGACGGAAAATTGATACTTAGATATGATGATACGAATCCATTAAAAGAAAAAGTTGAATATTATGATGCTATCAAGGATGGACTAGACTGGCTAGGAGTAAAACCACAAATTATCAAGAATACATCCGATGATATAGAAAAGTTGTATGAATATGCACGAAAATTGATTCAGAAAAATTTTGCATATGTTTGCACCTGTGCTCCAGAAGTGATAAAGAGAAATCGCATAAATTCTATTGCGTGCAATTGTGTCTCAAATTCAGTTGAAAAGAACCTCCAACATTTTAATGAAATGGTAAATGGAAATTATGTCGGTGATAGAAGTAACGATACAGGTAGTGCCACCAGCTCCACTGCTATACTTCGATATAGAGGCAACATTTCCAGTTTAAATACCGCTATGCGGGACCCCACTCTCTTTAGAATAATCAAAGATGGTGATCACCCAAGGACAGGATCCAAATATTCTCTCTGGCCTACTTATGATTTTGCGGCTCCAGTCGAAGATAGCCTTGACGGCGTCACCCATGCAATGAGAACCAAAGAATATGAACTCAGAAATGAGCTGTATTATGCGATCTTGGATAATTTAGACTTGCCGAAGCCAAGATTGATCGAATTTTCTCGCCTTGAATTTGAAGGGATACCTGTATCAAAAAGAAAGATTACTCCGCTAATTGAAAAGGGTATAATTCAGAGATGGGATGATCCTAGACTACCAACGTTAATGGGGCTGAAGAGAAGAGGAATCCTGCCTGAGGCAATACGAAAATTTGTAATGTCTCTTAGTATTACATTATCTGAAACCAAGCCTTCAATTGAAATTCTAGAATCCTTTAATAGGAAATTAATTGATCCGATATCTCCAAGATTGTTTTTCGTCAAAAAGCCTATTAGAATATGTATTGATTCATTGGGTGTTGAAACTGTCGAAATTAAGAACCATCCAACAGTAGATATGGGTAAACGTAGGGTCGCTGTTGAAAATATAATTTATATATCTAACGATGATGCAATTAGAATTAAAACCGGAGATACATTAAGATTAATGGACTTATGTAATATAGAAATTCTAAGTAATGATGCATTAAAGAATGACAGCATCGGTGGCGATTCAAATGAGTGTGTCATTCATGCTATTAACAAGGGAAATGAGGTCAGTCATAAAATTCCCAAAATTCAGTGGGTTTCCGATAAGGATATGATTGAATACACCATTTTAAAACCCTTACCTTTGTATACTGGAGAAAGCTACAATGAAAATAATCTAGTTATAGACAAAGGATATGCAGAGTCTTATGTATCAAATTTACCTTTAGGCACTCAATTTCAGTTTGTAAGATATGGATTTTGTAAAGTTGATGACAAGTCAACTGCGATTTTTACTCATAGGTGATAAAATTCATGAAAATAGCAAGAGTTAGATTCAAAAATTCAATGGAAACATACGGTATAGTTTCCGACGATGGGAAAAAGATAATTACAAAAGAACAAATCCAGGAGGAAACTGGAATTCCAATCCCTCCGAGGATAAAAGAATTCTTATTTGGAGGCTGGATACCAGAGGTCAAAGAAACAGGAAAAGATCTAAAATTCGAACTTCCACTCTCAGAGGTAGAATTGCTAGCCCCACTTCCTAATCCTCCAAAAATTATTTGTCTTGCGTTTAATTATTATGATCATGCTCGAGACGCTGGTTTAACGCCATCTGAAGAGCCAGTTATCTTTTTAAAACCAAGAACTGCACTCAACTCGCCTTGTGGCGATGTTATTTCGCCTTCTTACGTAAAGAGACTTGACTATGAAGCTGAAATTGCGGTCATAATTGGCTCACGAATTAAAAAGGTAACTGAAGAGAATTCACTAGATGCTGTTTTCGGGTATATGATATTTCACGATGTATCTGCTCGTGATATACAATTCAGAGATAAGCAATTTACGCGGGGTAAAAGCATTGATACTTTTGCCCCTTGTGGTCCATGGATAACTACGAAGGATGAGATAAGCGATCCACAAAATTTACGAATAACAACCAAAGTAAACGGCGAAACGCGACAGAATTCATCTAGTAGTAATATGGTTATACCAATTCGAAAAATAATATCATCTTTAAGTAATCTGATAACAATTGAACCCGGAGATATCATATCTACCGGTACCCCCGCCGGAGTTGCAATGTCAATGAAAGAGCCTCGTTACCTCAAACACGACGACATTGTAGAAATTTCTATAGAAGGATTGGGAACTATACAAAATAGGATTTTATTTAATTAAGGATAGATTTTCGATAGAGCAATATAGTTATACAGTCAATAGATCTTAAACTGCCAAATCGTCATTGACTTTTAATACAATTTAGTTCTGCTTTTCTTTGAGTGCTATTCTTAATTCGCTTTCAAGGATGGAGATATATTCTTTATAAATAGCCAATAATTGTTCCCTAACATTGGCCAGCTGCATTGATGAGTTCAATGTTCTAACACAGCTATCGAGCGTTCTTTCTGTCACAAAATTTTCCATCTCAACCTTAAACCTTTTCACGATTTCTCTCTGTTCGTCACTAAGTTCTTCTATTGATTTTATTATATGTTGTAAATTTTCATTTAGAATTTTCGTCTCTCTGATCGGCTCGTCTTGGCTTCGTCCTCGTGAGAATATCACTATGCTAGTAATTAGCGCCCGTTTTTATTTAACTGTTAGAGCTATAGATCATAGAGTCACAATTTTTAAACTTATACTCCTGAAATAGACTTATGACTTGGTACGTGTCAACGCTAGTGTTATCTTGTTAATTGATCTGTGTCATCGTTTTGTCCTGATTTTTTTGTGATCATATTTTTCTGAGAATAGGGAATGACTAGCTGCAAGAATTGCGATTCAGAAACTATGCAATTTAAAATTGAAAGCATGACAGGATACAAGATTCTATTTATCAACCGCCATCGTTGTTCGCAAAACTATAAAACTATAATGCTGTGAATAAAATCTGAAGGAAATTCTTTGAGATATGATATTGCTATAGTGGGAGGTGGTCCAGCGGGACTCTCTGCGGCGTATTCTGCTTCAAAACAGGGTGCTAAAGTTGCCCTTTTTGAAAAGGATCCATCATTTGGTCATAATATAAGGACAAGCGGTGTAAGTTGGATCAAAGAAATGGAAAAGTATGAAGTCTCAAATGAATATTACAATCCTATAAGAAATTTTGAATTTATATCACCTAATAATGACATTGCCATAGATGGCAAAGAGGATACGGCTTGTGTTCTGGATGTGAGAAAAACTTACCAGTTATTAGCAAGCAAAGCTGCGGCGACAGGCGCTGATTTGTATGTAAAAAGCCAAGTTACTGATATTTCAAGGGATCCGATTTCTAAAGTAAGTACTTTAAAAATCACTACGACATCCGGTCGGGAATCCGTTGAATCACTTTTGGTAATAGATGCTTCCGGATTTGGCTGTTTTGCTGCCAGAAAATTGGGTTATGTAACCGAATGGAGAAGATACGGGGCGGGAGCAGAGTACGAATGTTACTGTGATAAAGTTGATAAATCAACACTTACACTAATGGTCGGGAGTAAGTATTCAGAAGCAGGTTATGCATGGGTTTTTCCCTTATCAGAAAACAGAGTGAGGATAGGAGTAGGCATTGGCAAACCTAACTCTCAAGTGGATCCTATAAAGAAACTGAATGGACTTCTTTCCGCAAAGGTAACTCCTCTTGATCGTTTGGGTAAAATTCAACCTTTGGAATTTCACTTTGGTCTAATACCTAATCAGGGGCTTAGGACTAAAAGCACATACGACGGTATGATTTTGGTGGGTGATACAGTTGGCCAAGCAAATCCACTAGTTTTGGAAGGGATCCGATACGCTATTGAATTTGGCAGATTGGCCGGAAAAGTTGGGGTAGATTCTCTCTCATACAACTCGAGCTTGGAATCTTTAAAACAGTATGAAATGGCTAATAAGAAATCACTAGAGAAAAAAATAAATTCCGCACTCAAAGTCCAGGCACGATGGCTTGGTCTATCGGATTCTGAATGGGACAAAGAAATCGAAATCATAAAAGGATTAACCATTGATGAGTTTCTCGATTTCATAAAATCAGACTTCACCACGTCCAAAATGCTTAAAGTTGCTTTAAACCATCCGAAATTACTGGCAAAACAATTATTCAATCTCGTTCTCAAGTAATAAACCTGTGCCTGACATTAGTATTGAATCAAGTATTTTCGTTGTAAAGAGTCTTATCATTGAGTACTAACCTGTATTTCGAACTGGTTCAGCCATAGATGGTTTTAGTCAATCTCTTTAAGATTAGAATATGACACAGTATGGAAGCCTTAAACCATCCACGAGGGGACCCTCAGTTTGGGATCCTTAGAACTATGGACTATTCGACTTCCCTCGAATGCCTTTTAAAAATTATGTACATAATTAATTAGATACCATATACGTCTTATGAAAAATTAGCACTTCATGGTGCAAAGTGACCCCAGTGACACCAATTTCTAATGAATTACCCTTAAATATCTAATATAAAAGAGAATTGAACATGAAGAATTCTATGCGGTGCATGGTTGAGCTTTTCCCACAACTCTAGTGGTAGAATGGTATCCCACATGTTTAGTGACTTTTAAAATCACACGTCTATAAAATACCGTAAATACACCTCATATTTCTCTAATCAAGGGACTGCCCCGTTAGTAAAAATTGTCCAATTACATGATGAATTTTCAATGGGGAAATGAATTAATATAAAGATATTTATATCTTCTATTCTCAGCCAATTTTAATTTGGCAGGAGAAACCGCGACTCAATTTCTTCCAATCTTATATTTATTTGGGTTTGGAATTTTAGCTGGAGTCCCTTCGATAGTCTTATCTAGACTACTAATGACAAGAAGGAGGCATAATCCAGTAAAATTTCTGCCTATGGAATGTGGTCAAGTTCCTTCGGGAGAAGGACGATCACATTTTATGATGCAGTATTATTCGTATATCCTTATGTTTGTTGTTTTTGATGTAATGTCGATATTTCTATATGCATGGGGAACTACCTTCTTTTCTATACCTAAAGAGGCAACGTTGCCAATGATCGGTTTCCTTGGAATCATGTTCGCTGCGATGGGTTATGCCCTGTTCTTGGCTGGGAGGAAAGGTATATGGTAAATCATAGAACCCCAATAGGTATTAATAACTTGAATTCTAAATACTATCAAGTGTAGAGGTATGATAAAAGATCTCGTTAACCCTACCAATTTTAATGTTTTAGTATCAAAGCTAGGTGATGTGCTTGTAAAAGCTTTGGATGAACCCCTCGGATATGCTATAAATTGGGGTCGTGTTTGGTCATTATGGCCGGTTCATTTAGAAACTGCTTGTTGTAGTGTTGAATTTGGAGCAGTATCAAGTCCAAGATATGATGCTGAGAGATTTGGTATTCTTGAAGCTTTTGGATCCTTGCGTCAATGCGACCTTATAGTGGTCCAAGGAACGGTAACTAGAAAAATGGCACCCCGATTGAGAATGGTTTACGATCAGATGCCTGAACCAAAGTATGTGATAGCCATGGGTGCTTGCGCAATTACTGGGGGACTATATTTGGATTCTTATAATGTCTTGCCGGGTTGTGATAGCATCATACCTGTAGATGTGTATGTTCCTGGATGTCCACCAAGACCAGAGACGTTGATACAGGGAACTATGCTATTGCAAGAAAAAATTAAAAGGTCGAAAATAAAGTAATGGATAAAAACTCTACAAAAACCACACAGGAAAATGAGATATCACTTAAAGAAGAAGACTCGAATTACCCGCTATCTAATACTTTACTTACGTCGATAATTAGTAACTTTGGTGATAACGCAAAAATAGTTTACAAAAAGGAATATCGCTCAAAAATAATGGTGAAACCAGAAAATTTGGTTGAGACTGCCCTTTTCTTAAGAAACAATCATGGTTTTGATCATGCCGAATCTGCTTCAGGAACAGATTATCCTGCTGACAATGAAATTGAACTCAACTATCATTTGGGTTCTTACAGTAATATCGATTACTACCCATACATTGTTATTTTGTCAACCCGCGTTAACAGGGACGATCCAAAATCTAATAGTTTGATAAATATATTCCCTAGTGTGGAATACCATGAGCGTGAGACTTATGAAATGTTGGGTGTTTACTTTCTGGGTCATCCACGAAATGAACGGTTTATCCTACCTGAAGATTGGGCAGATATACCCCCACTTCGAAAGGACTTTAGAATCAAGGGGAGATAAATGAAATGAGTAATATAGAAGAGAAAATAAGTGAAGCAAAAAAATTGGCGCTTCAGATAACAAGGGAAACAGAAGAAGATCGATTAATGACTTTAAGTGTTGGGCCACAACATCCAGGCTCAGGACATTTTAGGTTCGTTATCAAAGTGGATGGTGACTATATTGTATACGTCGATCCAGATCCTGGTTACGTGCATAGGGGACATGAAAAAATGTGTGAATACCGAAATCATTTTCAGAACATTCCTCACTTGGAACGTCCCGTAATACATGATTCTTGTAATATTACTTATTCATATAGTTTAGCGGTTGAAGATCTTGTGGGAATTACTGTTCCTCGACGAGGACAGTTCATACGTGCTTTGGCATCTGAGTTAAGCAGATTATCGTACACTCTTTACTGGTTGGCTATTTATGGTATTTTTCTGGGACATTCTACAATGTTTATGTGGCCGGCCGGTGATAGGGAATTGCTGATTGATTTACTTGAGCGTTTGACTGGTGCAAGAATTACTAATGCTTTTAGTATTCCTGGTGGAGTTAGGTGTGATATTCCCAATAATTTTAAAGAAAAATGCTTGGCACAGGTTAATTATTTTGAAAAAAGATTAAAGGAATATGAAGACATCTTTTTTAATAACCCATTATTAAGGCAGAGAACAGAAGGAGTTGGAATATTAACAAAAGAAGATGCAATAAAACTGGGGGTAACTGGGTCTGTATTGAGGGCTTCTGGAGTACCTTTCGATGTGCGAAAAGTAGAACCGTATGACGTTTACAACGAGATTGATTTTCAAGTACAGTATATGAAAACCTGTGATTCGTTTGCAAGGGCATATGTACCACTACTTGACATGCGAGAATCTTGTCACATTATCAGACAGCTTATTGACAAGATGCCTGAATCAGGAGACGTTCGGGAGAAATTGCAGTTTAATATAAAGAGCTCTCCGGGCGAAACCTACAAGCGGGTGGAATCTGGAAGAGGTGCATTGGGATACCATGTAGTTAGTGATGGTTCGCCTAAACCATATAGGGTGAAAGCATCTGTAGGTTCATTTAGAAATTTGCTTGCACTGCCATTCTTGCTTACTGGTTCAAAACTTGGGGATATGCCTGCTATATATTGGTCTTTGAATTATTGGCCTGTGGAGGCTGACAGATAATGGGTTCTCTAACTCCAGATTTCAGATTTGGAAACTTTGTTGGCAGTATAGTATGGCTTGTTTTTGTAATCCTTGCGTTAGTAACGTTACTTATACTTCCAATTATATTTTTTGTCTTATTCTATGTGCCATTACCTGAAGTTGATGGAGAGGTATTAACTCCATATCTCTTTTTTTCTATGATGGTCGATCCCTCTAGAACATTACCCGTAGTACAATTCTTCATCCATACTGATTTGTTCAGAGCGGCTATCTTCCCTGGATTTGGATTTGCAGCATTAATAGCAGCAGCTACCATATTTATTGAACGTAAACTTTTGGCTAAAATGCAACTACGTGTTGGACCCCTTTATGCAGGAAAAGTTGAGGGTATATTCCAGTTGTTAGCGGATGGATTAAAACTACTCACAAAGGAAATCATTGTTCCTTCAGGATCCGATAAACCGATATTTTGGCTTGCACCTATAATGTTCGTATCAACTGCTGCAGCAGTTGTAGCATTAATTCCGGTTGCTGATGGATGGGTAGTGGCAGATGTGAGCGTAGGCTTGATTGCTGCCTTTGCCATTTTAGGATTCTTCCCTTTGATTGCACTCTTGTTCTCATGGGCAAGTAACAGCAAGTACCCCTTCATTGGTGGATTGAGGGCATTACATCAAATGATCGCCTTTGAAATTCCATTTTTCCTGTCTGCATTACCTGTTGTCATACTCTCCTCCTCGCTCAATCTTACAGAAATCGCAAGATCACAAAATCTTTTTATGAATATATTTATACTTCCAATCAATGCGTTTGTGTTCTTTATATCCTCATTGGCTGAACTTGAAAGAATTCCATTTGATTTACCGGAAGCAGAGAGTGAAATTGTTGCAGGTTGGTTAACTGAGACCACTGGAATGCTATATGGTTTAATCCAGCTAGGAAGTTATCTTAAATTATATGCCTTAGCGGGATTATTTGTAGTTCTTTTCCTAGGTGGTTGGAGTGGCCCACAAATTTTCCCACCTGAATTAATACCCGGAGCACATGACTCTAATCTGCCTCTTCTACAAATGCTCGCACTAGATGGGCTTTACAATCCAGTGACAGTAAATAGTATATTTTGGTTTATGATAAAAACTATTATCGTAATATTATTGATGCTGATCATAAGAGGTATCAATCCAAGAATTAGAATCGATATTCTTTTGCATACTGGATGGTACAAGTTGATTGTTTTAACATTCATAAATCTGTTCATCGTATTGATGTTGATTTACGGTGGAGTTATTGGACCGGGAGGATTGATTTCAATAAGATGAACACTGCTACAGGTTATATTAAAGCACTACAGTCGGGTACAAAACATGTTGTTATGAAAAGATTTACCTTCCGTTATCCACAAGAAAAATTAAAATTTGTTGGTGACGGTTACCAGTTTGATCCAAAAAAAGGAGTTGGAATCGCTGGGATTCGAGGTAGACATATCCTATTTCACGACAAATGTACCGGATGTCAATTGTGTGCTATAGCTTGTGAGGGTATTGCTGAGGCCATAACTATGGTTAAAGTAGATGAACAATGGAAGCAAAATAAAAAATCTATAATGCCTCAAATAGATTATGGCAAGTGTGTTTTCTGTGGTTTATGTGTTGATGCTTGTCCATTCTATGCCTTATATATGACTGATGACTTTGAGCTATCATCCTATACAAAATCTCATTTGATTTATACTCCAGCACAATTAGCAGTTAAGCCAAAATACGATGGGGAAGTAGAGATAAAAATAGGTAAACGTGGTGCTTATCATGGTCGATAGTGTTTTCATTGGATTATCAATTATTACTGTTGGTTCAGCTATCCTATCTCTTGAGAGCAGAGAGTTACTGTACGGTGGAATCGCACTAGCAATATCGATGTTGGGAATAGCCGGTTACTTTATTATTTTGGATGCACCGTTTGTTGCCATGTTTCAGATTGCAGTTTACGTGGGAGCTGTAGCGGTACTCATTATTTTTACTGTAATGCTAGTTCGGGCACCAAATACTGTTACAAAAAAAGAGACTAGGAAAAGAAAAATTGCAGGAATTTTGTTGGGATTAGGCTTTTTAGTAATGGCTGGTTCCATTCTTGGGAACTCGACCGTCACACAGCTTAAATTCAACGAGAATGCCCCTGTATTTGATGTCCAGGCGATAGGGAAAGGGTTATTAACATATTACTCTCCCGTACTGATTGTTTTGGCTTTAACATTAGCGAGTGCCGTGATCGGGGCATTGGCATTGGCTAGAAGGGAGGATATTGAGGAGCGAAATGAACCAACCAACTGATTTTCTTTATATTGCAATAATCCTGATATCGATAGGGATCTACGGTTTAGTTGTAAAAAGAAATGCACTTCGATTAATTTTTTCAATCGAATTGATAGCGAATGCAGTTAATCTCGCGCTCATTGCATTTTCAAGGATGCTGCCTAGTCCTGAGGGTCAGATCTTTGTATTGTTTTCAATAGCTATATCTGCAGCAGAGGTCGCAGTGGGATTAGGAATTATCATTGTAGCCTACCGATTCTATAAAGATATAGATATTACAGAGTACAAGAATCTCAAAAATTAATATATTTTTTCAAATAAATATTTCTTTTTTCTCTTTATTCAACCGTATAATATATAAAAGGAGTTAATGTCGTTGAGGTAGGGGTATTCGGAGCAAGAGAATGTAGATGGTGGATTCTTCCTATTATCTTATGGTGGCAACATTTATGCCCTTGATATTATCTCCGGTAGTATATTTTTTAGGTAGACGTAAGGGAATTAATATTACAACGTGGTTAACTTTTGGAATTTTAGCTATATCCACTACATTAGTAATTATTCCGTGTATTGACCTAGGTTCTGGGGGTTCTTATCAAGAAATATTTGATTGGAGTCAATTAGGCCATTTCGGATTAAAGCTAGATGGATTAAGTATTCCATTTGCAATCACAATTTATCTCTTATCTACAGTAATTGTAATTTATTCAAAGCCTTATATGGTGAGAAAAATTTTGATACAATTTGACCAGCTTAAACATTCAAAATCCACCACCGATAGTTCTTATTATGATGATGCGGAAAGTGAACTATATTCCGCAAAGGATGGCAAGTCTATGTCAAGTTTAGTACCGACAACCGATCAAAAATCATATCTTAATGAACAACTGGGATTGTATTATTCACTTTATCTTGTATTTGCAATGGGAATGTTGGGCACAGTTTTAGCAACTAATCTATTTGAATTTTATGTATTTTTTGAATTAATGCTCGTTCCTTCTTTCTTTTTAATAGCTTTTTTTGGATATGGTAAGAGAAGAAGAACTTCATTAATGTTTTTCTTTTGGGCCCATGTAGGAGCCGTCATCATGTTACTAGGTTTGATGGCTATGGGTTTTTTATCTGGCGGCTTTGACTATGATGTCGTAAAAGCTAATGTTTCCCAGATCCCCTCGGCATGGATTGCAGTAATTGTTGCTGCCTTAATTATTGGGTTCGCTGTCAAACTTGGTGCTTTTTTGGTGCATATTTGGCTACCAGATACTTATACAGATGCTCCCACCCCGATAACAGTTTTAATTTCTTCTGCGATGACGGGAATCGGAGCTTATGGTCTTATCAGAATTTGGATAGATCTTCTTTCTGGACCTGGAAACTATTCAGACTATGCAATTTACATCAATATTTGGGGATTGATCACGATGATATACGGTGGAGCCATGGCATTGATGCAAAAGGATATCAAACGAGTATTGGCTTATTCAAGTATCAGTTCCATGGGCTATCTTCTGTTTGGAATTGGTTCTGAAAGCGTTCTTGGAATAAGTGGCGCAATATTCATGTATGTGACTCATGCTTTGGGAAAGGGATTGTTGTTTATGATGGTAGGCGCTGTAATTTTACAAACTGGAACACGTAACATGGATAAATTAGGTGGATTAGGAGGCAAAATGCCCTATACTGCTGTTTTTGCCATGATCGGCGGACTAACAATTATCGGTGTACCCATTACAAGCGGATTCATGTCAGAATGGGTTTTATTTAATGGAGCATTGCAGAATGCCGTTGTTGACTGGAGCTCTTTGAAAGCTGTCTCCTTTGCTTTGGCCATTTCTGCTACAATATTAACATCTGCATATATCTTGTGGATGTATAAGAGGATATTCTATGGTGTAGTGCCAGAAACATTAAAAAATGTTCGAGAATCGAGTAAGTATGTTTTAATTACAATGGGAATACTGGCTTCTCTTACTTTGATTCTTGGTTTGTATCCAGATTTGCTTTACAAGCCAATAATTGCATATGTTGAGAATCTGTATGATGAATCTCCTAATGAATTGAAACCGGTAAAGATCGGAGCTGCTTCATCTCAAAATAATAACCAAACGAATACTACGTTGGGCAATGGTGCAAGTGAAGAGCAAAGTGGCGGGGTTAATAATGTTACTAATACATTAGGAACTCCGCAGACGCAAAAGACACATTTAATTTCGGGTAACCATTTGGTTTCCTATGTTACAATATAGGTAGATTGAAATGGTAGACGCAATTGGATTTGAGGGCTTGGGGGTTAATGCATGGCTTGTTTGGATGACCCCGTTTATTGGAGCTGCACTTATTCCACTTTTAAGGAAAAAAAGCGAGAAAATGAAGAGTTATGTAGCGGTAGCTTTCTCCTTAATAAGCGCATTTTTGGCTCTTAGTATTCTTCCTGTTGGATTGTCAAATGGTGAGATTCATAGTCAAATTCCTTGGTTTTCAGCGCTTAACCTCGAAGCTGGGGTATTAGCCGATCCTTTGGCCATTATAATGAGTAATCTTGTGGCTTGGATCTCTGCTGCCATTTTTGTGTATTCAGTCTCGTACATGCACAAAGAAAAGTCACTTATTCGATATTGGTTCTTTATGTTATTCTTTATTGGATCAATGCAGTTAATTGTGTTGTCTGATAATCTCTTGATGGTTTTCTTTGGATGGGAAGGTGTAGGTTTAGCATCTTATGCTCTGATTGGATTTTGGTATCAGGACAGAAAGAAAGACTATGTGGGTAAGGAGGGACACACTGTATGGGGGATACCTCAATGGACCTCTCCAACACATGCAGGCATAAAGGCCTTTTTGCTTAATCGCGCTGGTGACATAATGATGTTGTCGGGCATGTTTATGATATTCATGTATGCAGGAACGTTTGGATTTAGAGAACTGCTTGCAGACCAAACTTGGGCTCATGAGATGATGCAACAGAATTTGCTGGTGCCCGCCGCTGTTCTAATATTTGGAGGCGCCATAGGCAAGTCTGCTCAATTTCCATTAAATGAATGGTTATTAGAAGCCATGACTGGCCCAACTTCTGTTTCAGCATTAATCCATGCGGCAACAATGGTAAAGGCAGGTGTCTTCTTGGTTGCACGCATAGGACCTTTGTTCTTTGCACTGTCTGTATTCAATATGCAACAATTCTTTGAAATAGTCGCTTGGGTTGGAGCGATTACTGCTATGTTACTAGCAACACAAGCGTTGGTAAATCCTGAAATAAAAAAAGTACTTGCATACTCTACTGGCTCCCAAATAGGTTATATGATGCTAGCTTTGGGTATAGCTGGTTTAAGCACAAATTTTGTAGATGGGTATACTGCAGGCTTTTTCCATTTAATTAGCCATGCTTTATTCAAGGCCTCTCTTTTCATGGCCGCTGGTGCTATTCTTCATACGGTACATTCGAGATTCATGAATGATATGGGTGGCTTGCGGAAGAACATGAGAAAAACATATATCTTCATGTTGCTGGCAAGTTTGTCTTTAGCTGGTGCACCGCTGATTACGTCCGGATTCTGGAGCAAAGATGCAATTTTTGCTTCTATTTTAGAATCTAATTATGAATTTTCTTCATACTTGTTTTTCATAGCGATTACTGTAGCGGTAATGACTGCCTTCTATACATTCAGAATGGTCGGACTAGTATTCTTTGGTAAACCCAGCCAAAATGTAACAAATATCGAAAACAAAGGGCATCATATAAGGGAAGTAAACCAATTGATGTGGATGCCATTTGCAGTATTGGCGATTGCTTCTATAGCAATAGGTTTAGTAGGATTTGCTTTTGAAGGACAACTTCACCATCTCTTTTCAATCTACCTTGCTACTTCTTTTGGTATTGTTGAAGGGGGTGGAATTGAACCTTTGGCGGTGGTATCAGAAAATGAGGATGTTGCTGTACAACAACAGCAACAAGCTGAAGGCCATGCTGAAGCACAAGATGCTTTGGAATTAAACCCCCTAGCCGTCATTGCTTCTGTTTCTGCGTTTGGTATAGGTGGATTTCTGGGATATCTTTTCTATATCAAAAGAGCTGCAGATCCACACAAAATCAACGAAAACGTCGTATCAAAGGCTTTGTGGAAATTCCTCTACAATAGGTGGTATCTTAACTCGCTTTTGTATTGGTTAGGCGTAGTAATTCCCCTAGGTTTTTATAGGCGAGTCAACAAATACTTTGAAAATATACTAATGTATGGAATCAATCCATCTGTACAGCATTCAATGGTTTTCATGTCTAAAGTGGCTAAGGCAGCACAATCTGGTAACGTACAAACATATCTATATGTATTCTCCGCGGGCATAATACTAATTACCATGTTATTATTGAGTTAAAAGGAGAATGAGTGAGTTACAATGATTGATATCTTTTCAACACCTGCTTTAGTAACCATAATTTTGGGGAGTGTAGCTCTATTAATACCAGTCTTAGATGCTCTCAATAAGGAGAGAGGTTCTAAAAATAAGGTTTACAGTGCCATTGCTTTTGGGGCGCTTGCATTAGCACTGGCTGTTGTAATCTATAGAATCTTCTCTGGTGAGAATCTTCCGGCACTTTCACTTACGAATAGCGGTGTAATTGCAGATGATATTTTTGGTGCATTCTTTTCGATAGCTTTTCTGATAGTTTCCATAATGGTGACTGTTTCTTCCTGGAGTTATATGAAGAAGAAAAGTAACCATGCGGCTTATTATTCATTAATATTGCTATCTAGTATCGGTATGATACTTATAGGATACTCTACAGATTTCGTGATGTTACTAGTAGCTTGGGAATTGATGTCTATTCCGACATATGCTCTTGCTGCTTTTAATAAGAGGGACCCGGTATCAAATGAAGCATCCATCAAGTACTTTTTGTTTGGTGCCCTTTCATCTGCTATAATTATTCTAGCCATGGGAATCGTGTATGGTTTGACAGGTACTACTAATATTTACGATTCAATTGTTGCAATGACCGAACTGAATCCCCAATTGATGCCCTTCGCACTATTGGCAGTAGGATTATTTATTGCTGGATTTGGGTTTAAGATGGGATTAGTTCCGTTTCACATGTGGCTACCAGATACTTATTCTGGAGCACCTACTACAATAGCCACTTTGCTTGCAGCTGGAACCAAAAAAGCTGGATTTGCTGCGGCCATCAGAGTTATTGTTATCGGATTAATTGCACTAAACGTGCATTGGACATTTACCCTTGCCATCATAGCGATATTTACAATGACTTTGGGTAATCTTGGGGCATTAACTCAGAAGTCTATCCCCAGGATCTTAGCCTATTCCAGTATTGCTCAGGCGGGCTATATTTTGATAGGACTTGCAGTAGCCCCATATTCTAACTTCGGATTGGATGCATCTTTGCTTCAAATAATGAATCATGCAGTAATGAAGTCGGCAGCATTTATTGCAGCGGCTGGAGTTATTATTACTTTAGCAGGGTATACATTAGACAAGTACAAGGGACTAGGCTACAGAATGCCAATTACCGCCCTTGTGCTAGCTATTGCATTATTGGCACTGGCAGGTGTACCTCCGCTTAACGGTTTTTGGGGTAAATATCTGATTTTTGGAGCAGCAATTGACAGTGGAGAGCAGGTATGGTGGGGACCATATCTGGCGATAGCGGGAGTACTTAACAGTGCACTATCATTGGGATACTATGCATGGATTATTAGAAAAATGTACCTGGAGGAAGGAGAGAATCGGGTGAGACAAAAGGAACCCCGGCCCGTGGTAGCGGTGTTATTATTTGCACTGGGATTTATGATCATATTCGGTATTTGGTATGGACCATTACTAGATTTGGCTTCGATGGCCGTACCAAATGATATAGCGAATTTGGTTAGTGTCAAATAGCCGTCAAATAGCCGTCAAATAGCCGTCAAATAGCCGTCAAATAGCCGTCAAATAGCCGTCAAATAGCCGTCAAATAGCCGTCAAATAGCCGTCAAATAGCCGTCAAATAGCCGTCAAATAGCACAATCTCAAATATTAGAAGAAAGACCAACCCGCCATATCAAATTTAATCCTGTAAATTTCTAATTCAAGTTATCCCGAATATCGCCAAACAAAACTTGGAATAGCACTGACGGTCACGATACCCCTAATGACTTGTCCTCCATAATTTCGATTTTATTTTGATCTAATTGTATTTCACAATGCTGAACCTTTTGTCACACTTCAGAGTTTTTCATTGAATTATTTCGAGTTTTCAGAGGTTTATACATTCAAGTTGGTTAAGACAAGTTGACACACAAATTAGTAATGGTAACAATAAATAATTTAGCATATATATTTAGATCGACATATTGATCCCCTGTTTTCAACACCGGTATTATATACACTGGCAATGATTCTAGAAATCAATAACTGCCATCGTTTGTACATCATCTACTATTTGTTGAGAACAGCCAGGAAAATAACAAGCCTTAGAAAATAAAGTGGGCTAGAGACTCTTTTCTAAGACTTGCAGAATGACTCCATCTAGATTAGGTGATAAGAAATATCTACTATACTATAAAAACAGTGATCCTGTATTATTCTGATAAATTACCTAATCATTGGTGCCTTTTATGAGGTAAACGCGTATAGACCGGTAATTTCAGTATTAGTCTTACAAGGTATTTGGATTTTCTACTATTATTTGGTTATTTAACCGCGTCTATTTTCAAGATCATGTTCTACTTACCAACCATAATGGAATAATAAATTTTTTGTTTTAAGGCTCTCTCTAACTTACTATTTAACCAATGAGTTCCACACCGACTTTGTTCTATTTACAAAAGACACGGCATGATAGTTTAATCCTGACCTAGTTTAATTGTCAAACCTAAAACCTTCAAACCGCATCATTATCTTATTGCCAGTACATATTGAATCAACAATGGCTATGGTTACGAAAAATCTTAGGTGATTGTGTATTATTGAATACTTTTCAGAAAGATAGAAATATTTTATGTATCCTTGTAGTGATGTAGAAACTGATCAAAAGCGGTTGATGAATTCATACTTGTTTGGATGTCATTGAGTGGTTATAAACAATGTTAATCATGATTAAGGAATGACAGACAATTTTGTTGATGATGCCGCAAAGAAATTGAAAAATTCACAACAAGACGCAAGAGCAGAGGCCGAAACTGCAAAAGATCATGCAGAAGGAAAACCCAGTTCCGAAACGCTAAATAAAGCAAAGGAAAAGGTAAAAGACGCACTGAGCTAATAATTTTTTTTGTTCTTATATAGATTTTTAATCTTTTTTTAACTATTTTCTTGGACAATTAGAAATCGTAGTAAAGCATCTGTTACGAGATTATTTGAAAATATAAACATCTTATCATCTAATATACCAAAATAGAGCTAGATCGTAATCCTGCTGATAGTGATGTTAACATTGAAATTTATTGACTTTTTGGATCAATCAGGCAATTATTTACTCCAGTTTAATAGTAAGTGCGGAATAATTCATTACTCCTCTCCGACGTTGGTAATATATTATTTCTAACATGTCTAATCCTCTTGGAGTAATGAAAAACATTTTCATCATTCCCTTATACGATATCAAAAAACTGTTTATTAAATGATACAAGTAATTCTTAACAGCAAGCTCAGTAGCTGGTATTGATTTTCTTACACACAAACATATATCAGAGAATGGTGCTCCATCGATGCAGGTTAACAAAATCGGCTCAGTAATGGCTACTCTGAGGTAAACTGAATTAGCATTTTTGTTAGTGAGTGCTGAAGTCACTTCTAATGTTGATTCATTTTTATTTTGTATTTAATGTTGTCAAACAATGCAATATTACTATTTAGTAGTGAATTGCTACACTAAACTCTACTTGTGATATTGACAACTACGATATTGTCGGGAATCTTTTTAACAGGCTCATGAACCTAATTACCTCAAAATTTTTTGGTAGTATATCAGAATAATTATATTCATAAATAAGATTTGAGAAGTAAAGAAATCAAATATCTGTTGACAAATACCACGTGGTTTGAGTTATTCTGGATATTAATCAGAGAATCTAATTTGTTGCAGTCTCTTTCTTCAACTATGGTTTGATGATTGACCCGGTTATGAAAATTTTCAGAAATATCTATCCATCGTATTTTTATTCCCTTTTACAATACGAGCCAACTTGCTCATATCCTCAAAAAAAACCTGCTTCAATTTGGCATTATATATGGTTGCAGCCGGGTGATAAGTAATAAAGTATCTATGGGGGACAATATCGATAATCTTACCTCTGTATTTACCCATGTGATCATATCCCAATAATGATTTTAATGCTGTCGCTCCTAAAATACAAATGATTTTTGGAGCAATGAGGTTAATTTCATTTTTGAGATATGAACTTGTGCATATCTGAATTTCATTGTCGGTGGGAACTCTGTTATGAGGAGGACGACATTTAACAACATTCGTAATATAAACATCGTTCCTAGCTAGACCACCTTCCTGTAACGCCTTATCAAGTATTTTTCCAGCGCTTCCTATAAAAGGAACTCCATTTTTATCTTCATTTTTCCCTGGTGCCTCACCTATTATCATTACCTTATCTGTGGTATTGCCGTTTCCAGGAACAGCATTTATCCTACTTTTTGACAAATCACATAGTACACATCTTTCTACTTGATCCTTTAGTATCTCAAGAGTCAGCTCACGATGATTCAACTATTTTTTCTTGTGAGGCTATTTTGATAAAGTTTTCTAAATGTGAAAAGTATAAACTGAGTATGATCTACCATTAATTAACAACATAATGGTAACAATAAATAGTTGAACTTTGGATAGGAATTAAAAGAATTATTATATTGATTCATTTACCGATTCGGTCGATAAACCTCCGGATATATACAGTCCTTCTGTTCAGGCATTTGTTAGTAAGCCTTTTGTAACTAATTGGATTTTTTTATCATATATTTCTGTTGAAAATTGGTTCATCGAATCACTTAACTTAAGTCTTTCAGAATCTGCAGTCGAAATGAATTTTGATACCATAATAGCCGCTTCGTTTAGAGTACTGTACTGATACTTGTGTGGAACATATTCAGTTTGACCTCCAATAGAGGGAACTATAGGGATCAAGCCCGCACTTATTCCTTCAACGATCGACATGCCAAAATGCTCACCATCTTTAGGGTGAAACAAGATATTACCTGTTTTGAGGTGTTCAATCAAACCGGATAAGGTGATGTTTATTTCAAACTTTACATAGTCAGTCAAATCATAATCGATTACCATTTCCCGAAGGCTAGAATAATAATTATAAAAAAAAGGATCGAGGTTTCCAATTATTATCATTTCTGACGCAATATTATTACCCTTTAGTACTTTTGCTAATTGCAACGCTCTCTCGATTTTTTTGGAAGGATCGATTCTACAAACCACAATGATCGAGTCTGTTCTACATTTGTTCTTAATAGAGGGTATGAGTGATTCTTCCCTGAATGTATTTACGTCAACAGGTGGAAAAATCACCAAACTACCATTAATTCCAAAGCTCTCATGAATCGCACGTTGACTATATTTAGAATTTGTGATCAATGTACTGTTTCTAATCATAGCTTCATATGCAAATCTGAGCCATTCAACATAACTTTTTAGATTGAATGAATTCATACTGACTTGATTATTGTGATAGAGGTTTTGTTGATTAATTAAATAGGAATTGATAGCATTTTCCATTCGATCTACTCTAAGATACCTGCCAAAATATTCTTCATTTTCGGACTCAATGAGACGTTTTGCAGAGGGAAAGTGGCAATACGTCATCGTATTTTTTTTTGTGCAAGCTGTATGATAGTAAGGGTCCAGGTCACCATGTGTATTGATTGTTAAATCATATCCGTTTTCTACATTTCTACTAATATTTTCGGAATCAAATATGTCTAAAATATTTATTTTCTTAACCTTGTCCATGACGGAAACTAGTTCATATCCAAAGGCCATTTCCAATCTTTTCCTATCTGGAAATTCTAGGGAGGTTAAATCAATTTCAAAGCCCATCTTCAGAAATGCTCTCATCGTAACAAGTGAGAATTTTTCCGCTCCTCCACAAGGATTAAGATCTGAATATACAAAATTTACTTTCATTCACATCTCTCCTTCTACTTCGTTTATTCAACATGTGCAATAGTTATAATCTGCAAAACATGTCTGATTCATTTTGTCAGGATCTAAAATCCAGCGGGACGGGGATTCTTATGAGCAGATACATAGTCTTTCAAATAAATGGGGTGTGCATTATATTTTGCCAGTTCATCAATTTGTGAAAAAAAATAACCTTTGCGTTATCATTATTTGTTGCATTCTTCGTCATAGCTTTACATATACATAAAATCTTATATTCTTGATATGAAAATTAATTAATTTAAAAACATTTTTCACTTTTATAAAGGGCATTCATCGCACTACTGTAATAAGAATTATAGATAATCTTATCAGAATATGACCCTAGATAAATTTAAATCGGTTTTTTTTCATTTTGTTAATGAACCAATCGAGCAATATTGAGATAAATTATTACTGCAAATAGATAGGCTTGACCATATTCTAAAAATAATTCCTGTAAAATTATCTATCCTGTATCCTTGCTCTTGGCTCCTATTGTCTGACTCGTTTCAAAATTCCTATCAAACAAGTCATAAGCTTTGCTTTGGTGACCCTATCCACATCCAATCGTGGGGTCATTCCCTTTTTCTTCTATTTGAGGATAAATTCTTCTGTCATACCCAATTGCTTTTTCCCTATTTTTGAAAGGTGTTAGGCGTCAAAGTATTATTCTGGTAAATAAGGATCGTCTAGAATGATCGGGTATTTGCTTTTATTTCCGAAAATTACATGAATAGTTACTTGCACATTAGATGGAAAATAAAAACTATTGATTGGTCAATTTTTCTATAATGATGTGAATATGATGTAATATCATGAAAAAAACGCGAACTGATAGTTTTACTTATTATACGCAGTTATTATTAGCGTATACATTATAGACATAGTTGAAAAAAGTTGAAATTTTTTATTAATAATGAACGGGATATTTAAATTTCTATCCCATTCAGTATAGTAAAATGAAAATAAACTATAAGCACAGCCCTTAATTAATGATTTTTAACATAGAAACGATAAAATGACGGTTTCACCTTATATAAAGGACTCGAAATGTGGAGGAAAATATCAAAATGAGTCAAAAGTTAATAAATTCGTATTCATCTATCTTATGTCCTTTATGTAGTAAACCCACTAATATAATTACCGATCAAGAATCAGGTGAGTTAATTTGTACTGCATGTGGCACTGTCATAATTGACCAGCATCAACAAGAAAACTCTGGTTGGATTAGCTCCGATCCCGAAGAAATTAATTTCAGATCTAGGACCGGGGCTCCAACATCATTGGCGAAGTACGATAGGGGTTTATCAACAGTTATAGGTAAAATTAATAGAGATGCCTCAGGTCGACAGATAGATATCTCGATGCGAAGCAGAATCGGACGATGGAGAACATGGGATACACGTACCCAAACGAATGATTCATCAAAAAGAAACCTGCAAGCGGCCTTTGTGCATTTATACACTATGAAGGATGCATTGGGCCTTCCTGAGCACGCGATTGAGAAGGTAGCCTACTTGTATAGAAAAATTCAAGAAAGGAGGTTGATCAAAGGTAGAACCATAAAAGGTGCTTTAGCCGTAGCTTCGTATATTGCTTGTCGAGAAATGGGAATTCCAAGAACATTGAAGGAAATTTCAAAAATTACTAATCTAAAGGAAAAAGAAGTTGCAAGAATATATAGAAAAGTAATGGTTGAACTTGATCTCAAGATACCTCAGGTGGATGCTGTAAAGGAAATAATAAAGATTGGTAATGTATGTTCTGTTTCGGAGAAATCAAAGCGAGCAGCCATTAGAACCTTAACTAATATCATGAAGACAGAGTCGGCAGCGGGAAAGAATCCCTTGGGTCTGGCAGGAGCAGCACTATATTTGGCATGTAAAGAAAATGATGAAGAGCTTACCCAAGCTAAGATTGCAGAAGTAGCTGGAGTCACAGAAGTAACATTACGACATGATTTAGATTTAATACTGGATCTCCCTGAACTTATCGTCAGAAAATAGAGAAAGTAGCAGAATCTATTTTTTTATTTTTTGGTCTATCTAGCTTCTAGTTATATATAGTAATAATTATCGGGTTATTAAAAAATTTACTAATTTTAGGTATCTGAATATACCAAAGATCTTAATCTATGGTATATATCAATCTTTTATTATTTATTAATATGCATGTATAATTTAGGTTAGTATGACCTGTAATTCAGAGAATAAAACAGCTTGTCTTTTATTGGTGACTGTCAGTCTTCTCCCGAATCAGATCAGTTAAATTATACTAATTAACTTTTCATTAATTATTCTTGAACCTTCAATTATAATAGACAAGATTATCTACTATCGGGGAACTTTCACCTTGAACTGGTCCAATCTTTCATCGTTCACATTAAGAATGACTTCTTGACCATTAAAAGATCTAACTTCGTCCTTGGGGAAATTAAATTCTTCCTTTGCTCCTTCGGTTGTAACTATTACGCCATTTTCATTCACCGCTGTTACCACACCTATTGAAATTTCGTCGACCGTACGTACTCCTTTCTTGAGGATCGTATCCCAGTCCACAATTCCTGCTGTAGGGTGGGTATATGAAGAATCTGTTCCAACCTTATCGATCTGTCTTTTCTCAATTAGCGGTATGTATTCTTGTAAATCACGTAATGAATCTGTCTTCTCTTGTGACTGCACATCAGGTTGCTCAGTTACAGCAGCCGATTTATAGCGTGAATATTCTCCCATCTTAGGTGGGTTATCTTTCTTAAAATTGTCCTCTGCTTCGTCTTCAGTGATGTTAAACCACAACACGTCTCCATCAAATCCTGCCACTAATGCCTTGGGGAGATAAAATTTGCTCTTTTTGAGTCTGCCTCTCTCCGTTACCACGAACTCTTGTCCTATTTCTTGTACCTCTCCTAAATCGTCACCTTTTTCGTAACCTCTCGCTTCCTTTTTTAATATATCATTCCATTTTATTCGATTATCTTTCCAATCAATACTATTTTCATCCCTGGTTTGATTACTCATGCAAATTAATTGGGAGCATCGTATTTAACGGTAGTAAATTTATGACAATCATTTAAATAGTTCATTTAAAGTCATTGAACTGACTAATGATTTGTAAATCATGATAAAGTTTTGCAAGTTCGATTTAAAATTATGAGCAAATAAATTCAACCTATTTGTCTGGATACTCTTCCTTTAGATTTCTCATAAATTGATCATACTCTTTTTTTTCCATTTCCATTTCCAATATCTTTTCCAATATCCTTTCCTTTCGTTGATCGCCTACCTTGTCCTGGGGTGAGGCAACTGCAAATAATATCATCAGACCACCTATCTGCCATGACAGTTGCAAAAATTCGGATTGCCAATTTTCTGTTGTCTGTCTAATGAATTCGTTCCAAAAGAGATTAGTTGTTACAGGTTGTTGATGATCTTGTTGCTCTTGAATAAATTGATTGTAAGCTGTTATTCCGTGTATTAGCCAAGTAATTGCAAAAAAAGTAATTGTTACATAAAGATATCCGCGTTTCTTGAATTCTTTCATGTAAAGATAATTACATCTTTATAAAAAAGGAGTAGTAATAAAATTTCCCTTAGCTTTAATGATAAGAATGTCTTAGGGGATAAGTCTCATTTCCTTCTTAGATTTATTTCAAAATTCTAACAAATGTATTTTCTGAGCATTTAACATCTTTGAATTATTATATTATTATCTAATCACTAATAACGATAATTAGTTTACCATTTCTTACTTTAGAATCAGTCAGAAGCTTGATATACAAATCAATAAAAAAGGGTAAATCATTAATTTTTATGCTGGTTCATTCGATTTGTCTTCACTATCTGCATCCTCAAATGCTTCTTCTCTAACTTTGTCTGTGGGACCAGATGTTTCTGGGTTTGATTCTGCATCCCCAACTTCTTGTTGATTCTCTTGAGAAGATTCTAAATCTTTTTGAGAACTGTTTGATTCCTCTGAACTATTATCGCTCATTATTATATATTAATTAACAAAGGTTAAAAATAACATCCATGTTGTGTTTTTATCCAAAGAACCATCTTATTTTTTTGATGTCTTGTGTAAGAAGTTATTATAAAGTCTTTTTAAAGGTAATTAATTCTCTGTACAACTATTTGGAACATTTTTTCCTCGTTATTGTGTTGAAATTGTTGAGGTAATTCATCTAATTAAATCTGATGTGCTTGGCTTATAGGAGGGGTTTTTATTTGATTCAACAAATAACAGTAGAAGGAAGAAATCCTTATGCTCTCTTAGTTTCTTGATATAAAAAAATTTTGACCGTCCAATAAATCATTTAATATGTTTCAGAATTTTAATAGATCCGGATCAAACTGTGCCATTAATGACAAGATATTTTAGTAACAATATTTGGTTATACTCGACCATGTAAAAATATCAATCAGTTAAAATTCGTAAAAAAAATTAGGAATCATTTTCAATCTTCGTCATTCCTCTTTTTCTATATTCTTCTTGCGCTTCTGAAGTGTTGGTTCCGGTTTGGCCTTCGGATGTTATATTCTGATCACCAGAGTCTCTTTTTACTGCAGTTGGTTCGCCTGCGTTAATTTTTGCAGGAGTCATAGGCTCTTTATCCGAATATTCTTTTAGTGGATCACTTTTTCTATCTTTATTAGTCCCTGCTGCGCCTTCTTCATATTCCTTATCATTTTGATTTGACATAATTAGAATTGTTTAACATATTATATAACATAATACAATTTGAAATGGTATATTTGAAAGCATAAACTCAAATCGTCTGATTCTTTTTGTCCCTTTTAAAAAGGGGAATGAACAAGGTTATTTAGTTTCTTATATATATCCATAACAATTCACTCATTTTTATTTGATTCACTGGAATCGGAAATCACTCTGGCGATAGTTTTGTGCAAAATAATATATGAATTAGGACAAAAACTGACGGATATTATGAATGCAAAAAAGTGAAGATTTTCCTAAAATTCCTTCCTAATTACTAGTATTGTTTAATTTTAACAATCTGAAAATGATAGATGAATATATAATTTGATGGTCTAAGGTATTTATGTTCTTATCAATAAAAAGGATACCTCATCCAATCCCTCCAGCAGACAAACCCGATCCTAAAGCTGCTCAAGCTTTACAGGAAGGTCTAGGAGGTCAGTTCGGAGAAATGCGTACCATGATGCAATATTTTTTCCAAAACATGAATTTTAGAGGAGATGCAAAACCGTATCAGGATTTACTTCGAAGTATGGCAACGGAAGAAATGGGCCATGTTGAACAAATTACCAATACGATAAATGTTCTGCTAGAAGGTGCATCGATCAATTCAGAACAGCCTAATGACCTACCTTTGTCAATTGCTTTAGAATCTCCGAATATTCACCATTTCTTGGTTGCAGCACAGAGTGCGCGTCCTGTAGATGCAGCAGGTAATCCTTGGACGGCTTCCTACGTCTATGATAGTGGTAATTTGGTATTAAACATGTTGTATAATTTGATGCTAGAAGCGACAGGAAGACTACAAAAATGTAGATTATATGAAATGTGTGATAATAAGGCCTTTAGATCTACGGTGTCGTACTTGATAGTGAGAGATTTAGTGCATGAAAAGGTATTTGCAAAGGCCTTGGAAACTCTTGGAGTAAATTGGGGCAAATCTCTACCTGTTCCTCGAATAGATACTTCTGGTATGCCTGAAGTACGAGACTTGGAAAGTAAAAATTTGCACAATCAGATGTGGACGTTTTCAAATAAAGGGGAAACATCATTATTAAGCACAATTTTCAAGGGCGACTCACCATTTGATGATGGAGGTAAACTTGAAGTAATTGATGGCTTTCCTGAAGGAAGTGAAATACCATATATGCCAGAAGCTCCGCAAGAATTTTCACCGGGCTTGGATGCAGACCTTAAACAATTAGCATTGAGTCTAAAATGAAAAATCTTGAATATAAAGGGGGAATTGCTACCTATAACTCTATTTTTATTTTTTTAGAATTTAAAAAGTTATTGGCTGAGTTGAAAAGATGTAACATTATTTTACCTCATACAAGTAACGACGTGGAATTGAATAGATTATGACCCATTATATTTATGAAATTATCAGAAATATTTCAAGTTTATTTGGATTCTTGGAAGTCTATCTATTATTTCATTCTAGTAGCAAATTCAAACATCATACTAGATTTACACATGACATATCGAGTGCTTCTACAAAGGATATCGTTGAAACCTTTTACCAAATCAAAAACCATATACAAATTACAGACATGAATAATCTCGAAAAAAGGCAGTGAATTAAGTGAAAGAAATCGAAGCAACAAAAAAAATTATGACACATATGTATTTTATTTTAATAGAAGAATCGCAGCGAGAAGGTTCTTTTAGTTCATTGCAAGAATTGCATGAAAAGTTAGACTCTCGTCTCCAAAAATTGATAAAAACAGATAACAACTCAAGCAAATTAAAAACAGAGATTTTGGAAAACTTTATGATGGCGGTTCAATGGATGAGAGACAAGGGCATAATTCTATATGATTCTGAAGACGCTAATAGTCCATTGTTAGTCATAAAAGAAAAATTAATAAAAAACATGGCAAAATTATAGTTTTTTCTTACAGAACTATCATATCACCTAGTAATCCAATGTCTGATTAAAGGAGCCTACATGTTTTTCTGTACTATTTTCTACCATCTTGTTTGTCATGAAAGGATGCTGTACCTGCTGAATTTGTGATGGAAATACGGGAAGTTTATCTACTGGATTCCAGTTCAGAATCACTTTCCCATAAGAATTCGATATTTTGATAAGCCATCCCTCTTGTTGAGTATCGTTAAGCAATGGAAATATAGGATTAGCTCTCATCGGAGAAATTTCTTCTTTGTGATACTGCCAATTAGGTTTATCTCTATCTGGTATTGAGTCAAAAGTTTTTGCATCAATCATGTATTCTACTCCAATCAACGTTGCATTTGGATAGCCAATATCATACAACTGGCATACCATAATTATTTTATCAATATGGCTTGCGAAAAATGATATACTCTTAGATTAGGATCATCAAAAGCGTGTATAACCGCAGTTAGGGAACATGGAGGTGACTGGTCATATCCCTCAACGGGTAGAGGATGATTGATTTTTGTAATTTGAATAGTTTGATTTTGAGCATTAATCAAGGCAAATGAATTATTAGATATCAACCGAATGATGACCGCCACAACCAAGAGACTGGATAAGAGAACTGTAATATTTTGATATTTCTTAAAGTAATCTCTAATAAATCCCAGTATCATATTTTTCTTCGTTATTGATTAGGACAAACAAAGATCAAAGACCTTATAGGGGCTAGATTAGAGTTTATTAGAGACATTGTTTGGATTTAATTTGCAACCGCCAATAATTAATAATGTGATTATTCCGGATCAAATAAATTTCAATAATTGAGATTTCTTTTTACTTTTTTGAGGAGTCATGATATATTGAATTACATATGTTTTCAAAAGAAATAACGAGAGTAGTGGAATTTTAGCTCATGAAGTAATAATCTAAGACTAAATATCTAGAGTATATTCATTAATCTCAAAATCATTTATTGACCAATTATTTCCTTGTTAATATATTTGTCTCAGAGAGGATGTTTTTGTCTATAATGATTTTCAAGTTCTGTCTCATCTCTTGCTTTGTAACTGCAAATTTTGCAAGATTTATTGTCTTTTCGTGAATGAAGAAAGTCTGAAAGATGCATCAATAGAATGGTAATACCCCACATATATAGTGGTGTATAGCAAAATATTTATGCTATTGGTATTTTCCCTTTTAGGGACTGACCATCCAAAACTTTTGATCTGTGAGAACCTAGAACGTAATTTGTCAAAACTATATAGTATTGGTAGTCGTAATTAAGGAGTCATATTGTATGACGGATTAAACAACATATTATATTTACTATAAATTCTTTGTTTTATAGGCTGTTTGTAATGAATAAACTCACAAAATTGTCAGTTGTTAGTGTTTTAGCCATTGCAATGATGATTATACCCATTACAAATAGTGGCAAGGTACCAAACATATTAGCACAGTCACAATCTGCTACATCTCAAAAAGAGTCCCAACCGCCGGCCGATAGCGCTAACAACACACAAGTAGGACAAGTATTTACGTTTAATGAAAAAAGTAAACCTGTAAATGATCCTAAAAAGTGTGCAACCTTCGTTAGCGAATTAAAAGGAAAAGCAATACCAGACTACAATTTATGCGATGTTGTGGTGTATAGACAAGCTCCTGAGATCACAAGAAATGATGGATTAGTAATGAATAATTTTTCAGGTATTGGTCATTATATTGAAATGGTTCCAGCAGTCTTGAATAATACTAATATATTTATGGGAAATGGAAGCAGTGGTGGTAACGGTACGGGCAACAACACCGGAAACTTAAAGGCAGCCTTTGGAGAGTTTGCCTTACTTGACTCTGAGGTTATCCCCGTGAGAGAAGTAATGCAGAAATATGATTGGACAGAGACATCTTTACATCATCACCTCTTAGGTGAAACACCGAAGATACTATTCCTCCACTGGTCAGTAACTGGTGATGGGAACGAGTTGATAAAACAAGCCAAAGAGATGATAATGCAAACATCAACATATCAAAACCTTACTGGAAACAGTAAAACCC
Source organism: Candidatus Nitrosocosmicus sp. FF01 (assembly GCF_047711275.1). Lineage (NCBI taxonomy): Archaea > Thermoproteati > Nitrososphaerota > Nitrososphaeria > Nitrososphaerales > Nitrososphaeraceae > Candidatus Nitrosocosmicus > Candidatus Nitrosocosmicus sp. FF01. The sequence continues at coordinate 298,259 of NZ_JBLNIG010000003.1, forward strand.
CGTCTTCAGCGGGACCATAATCCATCCTTTTTTTCTATTCGATGATAAAAATAGTCGTCTAGAAAAAAAATTACAATAATTAGACATCCTTATATAATTCTAATCACTTTAGATCTTAGATAAGAAATTTCTCCTTCATTAGACATCTCAAGAATAATCGACGCTCAGAAACAATTAACTAAATTACACATTCGAAAAACAGATCTCATCAGATCTGCTACATTTTCTCACATTACAAAAAACAATATTCATCTAAAACTTGAATGTCTACAAAAAACTGGATCCTTTAAAGTTAGAGGAGCCATGCTCAAGATAAGTAACCTTCCAGATGACCAAAAAAAAGGGGGCGTAATTGCCGCTTCGGCCGGAAATCATGCTCAGGCTGTAGCCTTTGCCTCTTCAATTCAAAGTATATCAAGTGTGATTGTTATGCCCAAAAACGCTTCGCCAAGCAAGATACTTGCTACTAGATCCTACGGGGCCAAGGTGATACTTGAGGGAAACGATTATGATGAGTCGGCAGAATATGTTAAAGATTATGCTAAAAGGGAAAACAGGACTATTATTCCGGCTTTTGATGATCCTGAAGTAATTGCTGGTCAAGGAACAATAGGCCTGGAAATACTCCAACAATTAGATGATGTTGAGGAGATTTACGTGCCTATTGGCGGCGGCGGCCTTATCTCTGGTATTGCAATGGCAGTGAAATCTTCTCATCCAAAAGTCAAGATAATTGGTGTTGAATCCTCCGCATTTCCTACTATGAGAGAATCAATTAAGAAAAAGAAAATAACGAAACTTGCCACTGGGCATACAATAGCAGATGGTATTTCGATCAAAACCCCAAGTGACTTAACGTTCGATATTGTAAAAAAGTACGTCGATGAGATCGTAGTAGTCGATGACCCATCCATTGTCAAAACCATGTTTCTACTTATGGAAAGATCAAAGATAGTTGCAGAAGCAGCAGGAGCTGCTTCGCTTGCATACCTACTCTCGTTGCCAAAACCGCAGAGAAGAGGTAAGAAAGTTGTTTCAGTAATCTCTGGAGGAAATGTCGACATGTATTTGCTTGGACAAATAGTTTCTAAAGGTCTTATGCAAACGGGTAGGTTGTTAAAGATTTTTGTTGATTTACCCGATAAGCCTGGCGCCTTAAAAAAAATAGTAGATGAAATAACAAAAGCCAATATTAACATTGTAGAAGTTGAGCATGATCGATTAAGTTCCAATGTTCCTGCGGGAACTGCAGGTGTTTACCTGAGCCTCGAGCTTGAGAATCGTGAAAAATCAAAAACATTAATTGATTTATTTAAAAAGGAGAAAATTATATTTAGTATATTAAAATAGACGAATCTCCTAAAGGAGAACTGTGCCCCCATCTATGACAATAGTATTACCCGTTGCGAAAGAGAAATTATCATCCGCCAAGCATGCGGCAACTTTAGCCACCTCCTCGGGTTTACCCCATCGTTTCATGGGTGCCTCTTGGGCTGCCTCGATTCTGACTTCTTGCGATATGGCTTCATAAGTGGCTTTAGTTGCTATATTTCCTAGAGCTAAACTGTAGGCACGAATATTACTGTTACCATACTCTTTTGCAATACATTTGGTTAATGAAATGTTTCCAGCCTTAGCAATGGTATATGGAAATCCACCAGTGCGCCCCGAAATTGCAGGTGTTGAGGAAATTGTAATAATTACTCCTCCGCTGTTTATTCGATCAATTTCTTCTGAATTGTCTAGGCTAAACATTCCTGATTCATAAATGTCATTACCTTGTTCATCACTTGACAATCTCTTTTCATTTCCAAAGTTATTCTGTTTTGAATGGCTAACCTTATACTTTAACATATGTGGTATTACAGCTCTCGAGAGTCTAACTGCTCCAACTAAGTCAACGTCAATTATTTTCAAGAGTTCATCAATAGTTCCCTCGTGAAACGGCTTGTTCCAGATGGTTTCATTATATGGATAACCTGAATTATTTACCAGGACATTAATTTTATTAAATTTCTCTATTACCTTTTCAATGAACCTATTGACGCTTGATTGATCTGTTACGTCAACTTCTAGCGCCAAAGTAGATCCTTTTATCTTTTTAGCCGCAGTCACTGATTGTTCTAAGGATCTCGAACAAACTACAACGTGGGCATCCTTGTTTTCTGAAAATTCTTTTGCAATTTCAAAACCTATGCCCTTACTCGAACCTGTAACGATAACTACCTTGTCTTTAAGAGACATGCTGCTATCCAGTGGTGGATGAATGCATAATTTATTGTATATGCTTTTTACTTTTGAGTACAACTTTTGCCGTTTTTGTAATTTTCTGCAGCAATGACTAACACCTTGTAATGGCCACAGGATTGACATGTATTAAGCCAAAATCTTTTAACGCCCTATAAAGCAAAAAAAAATTTTTTATCATGAAGAAAATTCAACCAATTTAGATGCTTCTCTTGGCTTTCTTGAAGTTGTGAGCAAATTAACTTAGATATAAAGTAAATTAATGTTTATAATAGTTTCAAATATAAATCCACCCTAATAATATCTTGATTATTTGGACATCTCAAACTTTAAGTCCCTCTCGCTCTTCACACACAGTTTTGGATGTATACTGGATAAATTGTACAATAACAAATTAGAGTGGTAGTGTCTAAATCAAAGTCAAAAAAAATCAAAATTACAAGGCTAAGAAATTCCATAAAATTCTATCTACCTAGGGTAGAAGGGTATCTTGAAGTTATCACTGGTTTATCAAAAGAATTTGACGGGATGTCATTAATTGAATTTGACGGATATTTTGAAAAAAAAGTCGAACCAGCAAAGTATGTGAGAGCGGAGGTACATACCAGCAAGTTAAATGAAAAAAAAGTAATTAATTATGCAAAAAAAATTCGTGATAGGCTAAAACAGAAAAGTCTTGCTGTCGAAATAAATGGGGAATTTATTTTGGTGGAGTAGGTTTGATCAGTGAAAAAGTGCTCAGTCCTTATAATATCTTTACATTTGAACAAGTAGCATGTATTATCCAATAGAGTATAGGAAATAGTAAAGATCCTTCGTTGTGAATGAAGACAGTGTATAACAAAGGTCGATATCAAACTAAAAAAATACAATTTATCTCTTCTGGTTTAAATATCTCCTTTTTCAAAGGCTTCATCTTTTTTATTGTCAAATATCCATCGTTTTTGTTTGAAGAATAGTAATAATAATGATGTTATAATTACCATAGTTACCAATACTGTTGTAAAGCCTGAAGGGATTTCACCTAACTTTGTAAGATCCAATCCATTCATTCCATACACCCCCGCAATCAATGACAAGGGCAAAAGGATCACACTAAAAATAGTTAGTATTCGCATTGTATCATTGAGTTGTAGTGAGACGTTTGCTAGATACAAATCTCTGGTAGAGTTTATTGTGTCTCCATAGGACTCTATCAAATCTATTATTTGAGTAATATCGTCATATGCAATCTTCAAATATCTTAGTTCTTTACTTACATCTTCCTGCAAATGCAAGAGAAAATTAATCATATCTCGAGTATACCAAAAATGTCTTCTTATTATGATAAGTTGCCTGGTAACAATATCTAAGTATTCGAGCATTCCCTTTGAAGTCCTTTTTATCAAAGATTTTTGTTCAAAATCAGTAATTGTAAGTTCAACCGAGGTTAAAAGTTGTTCATATCTACCTATGATTTCATCTATTATAGTATAGTAAACAGCCTGTATGTTCGATTCTAAAAGTCTTTTGTTTTTCTTCTCCATCACGTGTTTTATAGGACTAAGGATGTCAACTTCAGACGTATGTATTGTGACTAGCCAATCTTTACCCATATAGATATAGATTCCATAAATCATGAGTTTTCTGAGCGTCTTGTACCTAATATCCAAAAGTATGCTAAAGATACAATCGTCCAATATTCTTACTTGGGGTCTTTTAGCTTGTTGTTCTGTAATTTTTATGCTATCTTCATCTAAATTATATTTATCTTTAATAAACTGCAAATCCTCTGGAGATGGGTCCTGTAAATCTATCCACACCTTATCACCTATATTTTTTGATTGAGCATTTTCTCCTAAATAACCTATGCCCTCTGGGCCAAAGTAAAGATATTGGGTCTTCGACAATCAAGCATCAGATAATATAGAACAACAAAGACGGTTTTGATATAAATCTAACTGTTTATAGCGACAGGTATATGAATAGTACTACTCGTATTAATTGAAATCGCTTAAATTACATATCTAAAAATTGAAGATTTTGGTGATCATGTTAAATCATTATTGATATTTTACAATTTTAAATTCATAAATAGATACCTTTTGAAAGCGCTTTTTTTTATAATTAGCATAATAATGTTTTAATTTACAAATCCAATGTATTGACTCTGCCTTCTAGTTCTCATAGACTAAGCAAAAATTCTACTACATCATGTTGCAAGTAAGATAAATTCCAATTAAGGAGTTAGAAATCTATCTAAATTTAAAAATTATTCACACAATATAGTTGTCCCAATCTATTTCCTATCGATAAAATTATTGAAATTTATCTTATGAAGAAAGTTTCAATGAGAAAAATCTATATAGGTGTTATCGAGACTCGGCTTGGATTTTAGTAGAATAGTTACATTGACTATTCTTTTGCTTGGTGTGTCTTAATAAGAAAAGTATAAAGACTTGTAGACATTTCACTCCTAAATTATTTGAAATTCAATAATTATGTTATTCTAACTTACATATGGGTATTGGGATTTCATGCTTATGGCGATTACTTTGAATCCAATCGATAACAGCTTTAATATCTTTTTTGGTAACTCCGCGAATATTAGGAAGTTTTGACTCGCTAGAAATCTTGTCATACTTAATTTTTTTCAAGATCATGTCTATTTTTTCATACTGGACACCTATTTCTCCCTCCGCGGTTTGACCTCTCCAAATTCTAGCACTACTTTTCTTTCTTATTATGGAGTCAGGTACACCTAGATATTTTGCGAATTCCCTAACTTCCGTTTTGTATAAATCTGCAATAGGAAAAATATCTGCTCCACCATCCCCATACTTGGTAAAATAACCCAATTGTAACTCACTTTTGTCTGCCGTACCAACCACCAATCCACCCTTTACAGCTGCAAAATAATACAAGATTGCCATTCTGAGCCTAACGAGGAAGTTGCCTCTTGCCAGTTTGTCATTGGGGAATCCTTTTGTTATCATTTTTTTCCCTCTTCCAACCTCAATTATTTTATAGTTTATTCCAAGAATCTTGGATATCTCTATTCCATGCTTTATATCAATTTTAGGGGTGACTGAGTAATCAGGAAGTGAAAGTCCTAAAACCCTTTTAGGACCAAGAGATCTAGCAGCCACATATGCAGTAACAGTTGAATCTATGCCACCACTTATTCCGATTACTACGCAGTTTGCATTTCTGGAATCATATTCCGTGCGCATGAATTCAGAAATCTTATTAAACACTTTATCATAATCCACTGTTCGTTTCAACTCTCTTATTGACTACCTATTGTATGTGGTTCAAATAAACTATATCAAAAATATCTATTGACTAGAAAATTCAATTCATATGTCCTATCATTAATGCTACATTATTAAATTCAATTATTCTCAATTAGCGCTTACCTTGAACAGATAGATTGGTATTTTTATTCTGTTTTTATCCCTGTTGTCACAGTAGTGGAAATAGCCGCTATGGAAACGAGTTTATTCGGGTTAATTTTGCAACAACTATTATAAGATTAGCAAATTTAGAATATGCTTAGACTATCGCCCCTGAAACTCGATATTACAACAAAACTTGAAGGTATTGGAGATCCTAATTGAAGAACCTTGCTCTAATTATGATATGAATTATTTAAATTATTATATTTAAAACCAAATGAATGTCTAACTCAAAAAAGTCTGGATCAACAAAAGCGGATATAAAGAATTTGGAAAAAAAATTGGGAGAGGTATTAGGACTAGAAAGAGCTGCTCAAAAAGCAGTAGATGAATTGGTAGCTATGAAATTACTCGACTCGGGTGACAAGGATGAGACAAAAGAAATACAGGATGAAGCAAATTCCCACGAAGAAAAACTTTTGGAAGTTGTAAATCAACTAGCCAATGATGAAGAGATCAAAATAAATATAGAAACTGTGAACGATACCGCAAAGGAGACCGAAAAGAAAGCCACCAAAATAATGAAAACATATTTGGGAGAAAATCCTGACAAGTCTGAAGGATTAGAATTTCTTTGTTTGGCAGAAGGTGGTGAAGTGGCTCACTATGAGGTTTTAGAGGTCATTTCAAAAAAGTTCAATAACAGAAAACTTCGTAATACGGTAAGGTCAATATTAAGGCAGGAAAGGGGTCATCTAACTATATGCCTAGATATGGCAAGAGAGGCAGTTTCCTAATAATAAAAATACTACATCATTTCTAGTTTAAGGACTATCCAAACCATTACTTCTGGCATCAGCACCGCCTAAGCAACTCAGCCACTCTTACTATTAGTAACACTATCAGCACCACCATCAGAGATACCCTCACTCCATTTAATTAAAAAATCTGCGGCAGACTTTGTATCCTTAAATACTATTTTATCTAGGTTTCTCATGTCTTTAGGCAAATTTTGAAAATCCTCAAGGTTTAATGGGGAATTATTGAGGGTTATAATGAATCTAATACCTGCGTTGACCGCTGCCTTAACTCCCAAAGGGGAATTTTCTACCACCAGTGCTTCATCAGTATTGAGATCCAACTTCCTAAGAGCAGTTACAAAAGGTTCGGGACTTGGCTTCCCTTCTTCCAAGTTCTCACCTGATATCACAAGGTCAAAACTTTCTAACAGGTGATTTTTCTTTAATAACGATTTTACCTCATTTTCAGATGCACCACTTACGACAGCCTTAATACAGTTGGTACCTTTTAGAGAACTTAATAATTCTCTTACACCTTCAAAAGGTTTTGAATTTTCGTTCTTCTTAAATAGCTCCTTTTTGCGTTCGCTTATTTTCTTGATAAAATTTTCATCAGAAAAACTACTGCTACCATTTTTTTTCAGAATCTCTTTTATTAAATCTGGACCTGGCATACCTTCAAGCAGGTATACATCTCTCTTGTCAATGTCGAGTCCAGCTAACTCTCTGAATGCAATTTGAAATGCATCTGCATGAAAGGGCATTGCGTTCAGCAATACTCCATCCATATCAAACAAAATTCCTTTCAATCTAATCTAAATTGTTCAGTATATGTTAAATATTATAGATTAACAACAATATTGGCGGATTTCAAAATGGTAACAAGATTTGGTTTCAAAAATTTAGTAAATACGCAAGAAAATGTTGTCGACTTACTATTATGTAATAACAACACTAATACTTTTCTGTTATGCAACTGATTTGTATTTCCAAACTTATGATTGTAACTTATCGTGGCGTAGTAAACCAAATAATACTAAATATTTAATGCAAGATCAGCAAATTATGAATACAAAAAATGTTTTGAGGAAAACGAAGGTAGTTCAAAATAATAACTTTTTTATTTAATCTTCTGATACTATAAGAATAACCAGCCTTTTCATTAGGATTGGTTTTCACATCAAAAAATTGTTTAAGGAAATCATTTTGGGTTCTGGAAATGAAATGCTTTATCATTATAAACTTTGTCACCTAGATTTTGTTAATGACTTCACCACAGCAGTCCCAATCGAGAGTGTCTACTAAATTGTCAAATTCGATTTACAACATCTTGTCAGCATTGGGTAAAGATGCAGATTTCTTGTATAGTACAGTTGACAGATACATTGAGGATGCTCAAAACGACGGTAAAGACAACTTGGCAGAAATCTGAAGGAAAATTAAACAAGACAAGGAAAAACACCTAACGAAATTGAGAGATTGTCTTGAAAAAGAGGCAAAAGAAGAGAACTTATCTACATAACAAAAGCACATACTCCGTTCTTATAAGCGTTTATGGGAACTGACACTCTAGTCAATCTGTCTGTAGAAAATCAATTTTTTTAGATAGTACTTTTTACTGTGAAAGTGCATTTCATCATCTATTGAAACGATCTTTTTAGTGATTCTTTGCAATATCGTTTTTGAGAAGAGAAATAAAATTGAATATGTGTGATTTGTCAACATTCTATTACCTTAACGATTGTTAGAATAAAGTCAACTTTCTGATGTGTATTTGATTTGAACATACTAAATAGTAACCAATTCCAAAGTTAGAGATTATTGCAATTACTTTGATATCCTAATCTATTTTGTTCTATATGAAGGAATAAATTCATGAACGAAAATTTAGAACCCCACAAAAAGGATAGAAGGAATATAAGTTATTACTTGAATCGGTTCAAACGCTATCTAAAATCTTAATCAAATCCCATCTTTTTTTCTATGTCTTCATACTATTCAAAATTGGTACAACTACGATGATACAGTACCAATGTCAATACAAAATTAAGCATCCAATGTCTGCTTCAATATCTTGTGCTACTGAATTTCTTAATTCCGCTAATTTGACTGGTTTTTGCACTACCCTATCTATTTTTGCATTCTTGAACTTAAAATCGTCGATCAGGTCCTCTGTCATAAATGCAGTTATTAAAACAATTTTGATTTTTTCGTCAAGTTTTCTTATCTCCACTGCCAAATCTAAACCAGACATGTGGGGCATACGGAGATCGGTTAATATCAATGAAAATGTATTGAAATTATCTTTAATATACTCCAATGCTGTTCTAGGATCGGTAAAAGATATAGTCTCAAAACCAACTTTTTGAAGACAAGTCCTAAAAAGGTTTGCCAATTCAATTTCATCATCCACGACTAGTACTGAAATTGACGACATTACTATTCATTATCAATCTTTCTTTAACATATTTAACCATTGTGGTGATGCAAAAAATCATTATTAATTGAGCAGTAACTATTCGGACTATTAGTTAACCTATAATTATGACAACATTCAAAATCCTTTCTTGAATTGGTATTTCAAATGAATTCATAATCTTTTCAGATTTGTTGACAAATTTTTTCATCTCATGTTAATTTTCCCAATTTTTAGATTGGATATACGTACATTATTTGAAATGACTTGCTTGTTCATGATTTAGTTTTGATAATTAATTCTGTCAAAGTCGATAAGGGTGGACTTTCAAATGAAGTTGCTCCGCAAGTAAAGAAACTATTGATAATCAAAAGTAATTTTGAAAGGTTTATTTTTTTGTCATTTAAATTCATTTATTTGAAGAAAGATTTGATTAGTGTTCAAATTTTCTCTCGACTTCATTGATTCAATTTGAAGTAATAACTCAATACCGTCATTTGCAATAAAAAATGATTTGATTTTTCCCTGATAGGTTATTAAATTGAATTCAATCATATAAAATAAATATTTCTTGATCGAGTCTTTGTCAATGGGCATTATACTTGATATAGTAGAGCATAGATTGGAAATAGTAACGCCTTCAAAACAAGACATGAGTATCGGTTGGAGGATTACAGCTTTCATTATAATTTTCTTCCCGTTTTTATTATCACTAGTTGCAACTTTCATATACTTTCGATTCCTATACGTTACCTTTTCCTAACTTTCGAGAGGCCACAGCAATAAAAGGAACTGCTATTGTGTCCATCTCCATTTAACTGCTACCAATTTGATTTCACCAAAACATGAATCAGTTCTAGACCTACCTTCGCAAGTCTTATAAGACCTTGCACTAGAAAGGTAAGTTTTTTGAAAGTTCATCTTATGTAAATGAAATAAATTAACATTTTATATAAAGACTGATCCAGCCTTATTCATTGATGAGATACTCTTTGTAAAAAATATTTAGGTAACAAGACATGATACTTGTCAAGAGTTGTTCAACTCAAATTTTGTTAGTTTACGCGCGTAAATTCAGTAGCGAATATATGTTTGCACTTTAAATTTCGAAATAGATAATCTGCGCATGTACAACTTAATTTATCAAGGTCAACAATGTATGTTTTATTTTTGTCCGATGTACTTTTGACTTTATAAATTCTTGCCTCATTCTCTGAATTCAGTTCTGAATGACGATAGTCATGGTTAATGTCTGCGGATCGTGTGTCGTTTTCAACTTGTTCTGTTATTAGAGATTTTTCTTTAAGACTATTTTCTACTATTTGAAAAGCCCTGTTGATTCTTCTTACTCGATAATCTTCATTTCCCTTTTGCTTTATTAATTTTATGACTTTCCTATGTAAGATATCACTGCTATATTTCTTTTTTGTCAAAGGAGAACTGTTTTTCCTTTTCTCCGTTTGAGGTGCATCTTCATTTTCAATTTTGTCCCTATCTATGGAGATTTCACATCTGTTTTTCTCTGCTAATTTTTCTTTCTGTTTTAATCGCGGTGTTGTACCGATGCTCAAATCCGTATTTGGAGAAACAGCCTTGGCAACAATATCAATTACATTGTCATCCTTTGTATCTGGAATGTACACAACATAAATCAATGCAATACTTTTGCCTTCATATTTTCTTAACACCCTTCCTATTCTCTGGACTATTTGGTTTATGTTAGAAGTGGTAGCAAGTATTATTTCTATCCTGACTTGGGGTACATCATATCCTATTTCCAAAGTGTGCACTGAAAGTAATACATTAAATGTAATTCCCCAATTGTTTAGAATTCTTTGCCTTTCTGGAGTACGCACTTTTGCGTCTATAATCTGTGATTCAATTCCCCTTTCTAAGAGGATCTGTTTTAACTTTTGAATAGATTCTATTGTTTCGCTAAACACCATTATTTTTTCATCAGGAAACTTATTCTCGACGATGTGACATGCTGTTAATAACTTGTTATTGGCATAACTCAACAGAAGTTTCCTTTTTCTCACATTCGAAAACCATGCTTTTGCCATCCCGCTTGCAAATCCACCCCTTCTTAACAATCTGGTCATGGATTCGACATCATACCGCTTAAAGCGATTCGAAATATTCTTTATCTTTGTAGTATACATTTCATATTCTGTTCTTTCTTCTTCCGATAGAGAAACTTTCACCGGGATAATAATTGGCTTGGCCAATCTATTGTCCCTAACGGCCATTTTGATGGGATATTTAATTATCGGAGGTATTACTGCCATAATTGTACTATTTTTCTGATCCTTTTCGTCCAAGGTCGCAGTTAATCCCAGCACACCTTTTTTTGGATCTTCTATTAAATAGTCGAATAATTTCACAAAAGATTTCGATGTGTCTTTTATTAGATGTACCTCATCCAAAATAACCATAGTAGATCGCCTAATTAAAATCGGATTTCTAACAACGCTGTTGTATGTACTTATTATTATTTCTCTTTTTTCTTTGCGTTCCCCATAAAATGACCCGACTTTGTCTTCGGGAACTCCATAAGATATCAGTCTTTTAATTGTTTGATCAATCAATGAAATTCTTGGTACCAGTATCAAAATATTGAAAAATGAGTAATGCGTACCAATTTCTCTTGCAGATCCTAAAGTCTCAGCGGAATCGCATTTTCTGTGTTCGTCAATCTCGCTACTTTTTACTTTGTGACTAGTTTCATCAAGTGAATCATACTTTGCTTCCTTATCTGACCTGGGAAAACGTGAATATGCAAACATTAACCTTTTGGCACATTCAAATGCAATCTCAGTCTTTCCAGTTCCTGTACTATACAGTATAGTTCCACGAAAACCATTTTCTACCCATGAGTCTATTGCTGCAAGTTGATCCTTTTTTAAAGTAAAAGGGAATTTGAGGAAAAATATGGATGGCACAGACTTTAGACCCATTGATTGTATCTTTGGAGTTGAATTCGACCTTTCCGTGGTGGCCATATTCAATTACCGGAGAATGTATTCTCCTTCTGAATCTTGGTAGGAAAAAACAAACAATACATGGGTTCTGATTAGCTGTAATTGTACAGTTTAAACTATTATGCTTTTGGATGTAAATATGACATGACCTTAAAGCAGATCCAACTTGATTTTTTTCAAAATACTTTTCTAAAATAGGAATTGGTCAAGTCAGGCTCTTCACTTGTTATCTTAATAAATTAAGTACTATAGGGACTTTACTTGAGCTTATTTTGTATACCGTTTCAGACCATACAATCTTATCAATTTTCTCAAAGGATTTTACCTTTGCAATTAGCTCAAGTAACTCAATACTGCGTCTGTAAACTACGTTTGCTATTAAATCTGAGTTACCTATATGGACTTCAACAGATGTAACACCGTCTAATTCCATTATTTTATTAGCTATTCTTTCAAAATCCCCATCTTCTAAATATATATGCAGCATCCCAACCTTAAAGCCAAATTTAGGATAATTTATTTGTGAATTAAAAGTAACCAAATTCTTGGCAATTAAATTTCTAACCCTTCTCTGTACTGTGCTCAAAGGAATTCTTATTTTAGTTGATATTTCCTTATTATTTTTTCCATTTAACAAAAGTCCTATTATTTCACTATCTATTTTATCAACATTCATAACTGGACTGTAATTAGAGCCGGTGTTCTGATTTATCAACTCATATAATTATGAGTGTTAGTCATTTTTAACCATATCCATGCAATATTTGTTTACCGCGGATAATACAATGAGTTTGAATCGATAAATATTACAATTCGGAAAATAACAATAAGTCATTTAAATTTAAAATTAAAATTTCACTATAACCCCAGTAAAATGACATCTGCAGGGAGGAGACATTCTAAAATGTACTCGTTTTTTTTATTTGATTATTTACCAAAGATTAAACTAGATCGGAAAAAGATATTTCCTTATTATTTTTTTCCGTTATGTACTCTGACCATTCTACCATGCTAACCATTTCCATTTCCTTGATTTCTTCAAGCAAACTAAATAATTCGATTGAATCTGAATAGGCTACTCGAAAAGAAATGTTCGTATCTGGATTTCCAATCCTCAAAGCCATATTAACTATATTTTTTTTATGTTTATTGTAAAAAACATTCATTACATTTTGACTTTCTCCATTTCTTGTTGCAACCGAGATTTCAGATATCCTAAGTCCTAATTTTTTAAAGTCCAAAGTATAATTCTTTTTTAGTATAGAATTTTTTTCTAAATTGCTTCTTCTTCTCTGGATTGTAGATAACGGGATCTTTAGTTTTGCTGCGATTTCTGAGCTCTTTATGTCTCCATTATTGACTAAGGCTTCCACTATACCCAAATTAATGCTATCTAGTATCGGGGTTGATCCCTTCTTTTCTTCGAATTTCTGACCCTTTCTTTTCCGTCTCTCAGAATTTATTTGAGATTCTTCATCATAATCGCCATTTGATTGCTGTATGAACTTTGATTTTTTTCCGTTCGCTGATGCATTTAGTCGCCTTGGCAATTCGCATCTTATTTTTAAATATAATGAGATTTAAGTATATCTTTTAGACATTTTGTGACTTTTTGCATCAAAAAATTACTTGATATTATCAACTCATTCATACTGGTGATGTAATGCAATTCATGATTTTAAAAAATAGGTATTGGTGTTATTTAGATGAGTTTTTGCCTCACAAAAATACTATTGCTGTTGGTCAATAACCTTAAAAAAATCCAGTTATGTGTTTGAGAATCCTAAATAATTCATCATTTGATGTGCGTATTATCAAAATAAACTGATTATGCCCTTCATTGTTATGCTAATTTGGCTTATCCGGATGCTATTAGAAGTTAGGATAAAGAAGACTTTAAGAAACTTGCGTCAAACCGATATTTTGGTTGCATGAATATGATTCAGTTTATCAGTTAAACTATTCCTAATAATACCTGACAAATTATCGCCTATGACCATGACCTGTTCTGACCAGTCAACATTCGTAGCTAATGGTAGGGATTTTATCTCTTCTAGCAAAAAATGCAGTTCATCAGACCCATTGTAAACTACTTCAAGACATAAATTATTACCAGAGTTTATTCTTGTTGACGCATTGACCACATTCCTATCGTATTTTTTTAAAAGTTCTTCTCCAGTTTCTCTGGCTCTTCCTCCCTGAACATCCACAAATATCTGAGCGGTCCTGTATCCTAATAGTGTCAAGTCCATATGATATTTTTTCCTTAAAAGTGATTTTTCGATACGGGTTCTTCTTCTCTGGATTGTAGATAACGGGATCTTTAACTTTGCTGCGATTTCCGAGCTCTTTATGTCTCCGTTAGTTATCAACTCTTCGACTATCTTGAGATTTATTCTATCCAATGTAAATTGATCCGTTTCGTTTTTATAATTAAAATCTCTAGAGTTTATTTCGCGCTTTATGTTATTAGTTAACCTATTACTTGGCTTTCTATTTACAATCCTTTGACTTTTACTTTTGTTGTTGCTCTTGAAAGGCAATTCACTGTTTTTGGAGGCTTCTTTACCATAGGTTCCCCCAGTACCATTTGATTCGTCAATGCGAGATTTTCTTGGCACGAGACTCACCTGTTTATATAATTTCGAGGCTATTAAACATATTTAATGAGTGAATGATGGTTTTTGCAATCATTCTTGTAAGATGGATCCATCTTTACTTCACGAAGGCGCAGATTTAGTACAGGACGATAAAATATCTCTAGGTTTTACCTCACATTGTTGTCTATTTGGGATTAATAATATACTTCTAGTTAGTTTGATGAAGACAAAAACTGTGTTTGAATCTGCACGTAATAAATAAAGCGTATACCAAAGTAAACATAGGAGTTATTAATATTTTGTATAATTTGATAATCCATTTTGTATTCTAAATCAAAAATCAACGACTTTTAGAGCATGATAATATTCCTTGTCTTTTTTAATTTAGTTGCCGCTATCATTCAAATTTGTGACGAGTGGTTTAAAAATTGATTATTTAATTGCTTTTTGGCATATATGTTGAATAGATGTACTTGGTGGCTTGATTAACCATAATCTTGATTCAAATTATATTTAATATCATGTCTAACTACCGATGATAACCAGTGCTGAAAGATAAATAGTTTAATCCTTGTATATATATAATGCAAACCAATGAGATCACGGTAGATTCATGGAAAATCATATTTTAAGCTTTATTCATATTGAAAATGAAAATTACAAGATCCCCCTTACGGTAGTTAGCTTTAAGGTGACTAAATTCGGGTGTGCTAGTATTGCGAATAATATAGTGTATTTCAACAATTAGATGTGGATAGGAAAGTTGATTGGAAAATGTTTGTTATCATTAGAAATATTTGCGATTATCAATTACAAAGATCCCTTAGGCTTAAAAAAAATCAACATTCAGTGGAATCCCTGAGTCCATCTATTTATCGGTTCGATTGAGATTTATTAATTGGATATTTTATAATGCACCTATCAAAAAACAAGTACTCTTTACCAATTTTGAAGCACTATATTGCAAGAATCGATAGGACTTCGTCGCCTGCGCATGTAGGTAAACTCAGAAATGCAGTAGATTTCGTAGCGCTAATGAGAACTCCGGTCCTTGCATCGGCTGATGGAGTTGTTACTTATGTTGAAGATAGATCCAATATTGGGGGCCCTGATTATTCATATTGGGATTTTTCAAATTTTATCGTGGTAAATCATTCTAATGGAGAGTATACTAGATACGATCATCTTGATTTTGAAAGCTCGCTAGTGAGTGTAAAACAAAAAGTAAAATGTGGGCAGCAGATTGGCCGTATAGGTTTGACAGGTTTTACTTTTGTACCTCATTTGCATTTCCAAGTATTTATTTTCACGGGGCCCAACATTTGGATGGATTTTGAAACTCTAGAAATTAGATTTGTAGAAGATCAGTAAGAAGAACATGACTACAACTTTATTTTTAAGCATCTAGGATGGACTCTAAAAAAAGCAGGGAGAATGCCTACAGGTTCACCATCAAGACTCACGGTAATGTTATTTTGAAAATCCGTCAGCCAGCTAACTGTTTGGGATTGTCCATAGTAAATATCGTCTTCATTTTCAATCGCCTCCTCTCCTCTTTTTATGTTTACAAGCTTTTGCAATATCTTAAAACTGTCGGAATCTTTTATAAGGATGGTATCTAACAATCCATCTGCAACATCGGCCCTGGTGGCAACTTGAAAACCTCCACCCAAAAAACTTCCATTTGAAACCATACCCATAGTCATTTTCGTGGTAAGACTATTTACAATCTTGTGAGTTGTAGTAGAACCCTCTATTATTTGACAAACATTGCTCTTGTACACTGGAAGAGTAGCAACAATGCTTGTGATAGTTGAGAGGATTCGACTACTAATTTGATCACGTACCATTTTTCCTTTTTCAATAATTTCAGCTCCCAATCCTATCTCTGCAGCATTTAAGAAAACCCTGAACCGATTTCCTGAAGAATCCTCGGAACCCATTTTTGCAACACAACTAATGATGTCAACCTTTTGAGTAATACTCGATTCGCTCACGTATTTACAACATTGTTCAAAATCCTGCGGCAATCCCAAGGACCTTACAAGTACGTTTCGTGTTCCACCAGGAAGGATAGTCAAGGTGCATTCACTATCAATTTGCTCTAATTCAGTTAATGCCAATATTTTATTATACTCGACGGTCATCAAATCAATATTATCGAATTTATCGTTACTAACCTTTTTAAAAAATCCGTTACCAACTTCATTTATTATGCCATCGCCTCCAATAGGAATGATATTTTCATAACCTTTTTCCAAGTATTTTCTTGTCATAATCGTACCGTCACCAGATTTTTCGGTGAAAGCAAATTCTAAATTGGTGCCAAAATACTTTTGTAAGGTATCCTTTATGGAATCCCAGTTTTTTTTCGTTTGTCCACCTTTGGAATTAGGGTTAACTATTGCAATTGATTTGACTGTCATTGATTATAACTAAATTTAACCAGAGCTGACGACGTATATAAATAAACTACGTATAGTATTCTATTTATTTTTATAAAAGCCTAGACGACCGAAACTATATCCCTGAATTATGGAATTTTGCCTACTATTTACCCATATCTTTTTTATTTTCTGACTCCTCATCATCACTAGAAAGAGTTGTACCAATCTCACTTATCAGCTTGGAGGATTCAGTTATGCTTTTAATTTGTAAATCATCGCTACCAGAAATAATTTTCGATAAACTTGGACTAGCATCTTTTCCCATGATAATAGCTTCCTTTCCTTTTCTGAGCAAAACTATAGTGATATTATTTTCTGAGAGCTTTACAGCCAGATCCTTTACTATTTTCAATTGATCAAAAATACTTGCTTCATCGTCTGTAAGGAGATGAAAAAATTCTTTGGCCATTTCTAATTTGTCTTTAATCTTTTCCACTGATTGGTCCTTTGATTCATCAGGCTGTTTCTTTTGTTCAAAATCAGGCGTTTGGTTATCTTTTTCAACCTCGAGGCTTCTAAATATTCCAAAAACCTCGGGATCTAGGATATCAATGTCTATCTTATTTATCTCATTTGACGTTGATGCTCTTACATCAATGGTCGGTCTATTTTCAACTTCAATCAGGATATTTCCACCCTTTAAAGATTTGATTGATCCAACTACCGCATCAAATACTGAGCGTCGTTGCTTTCTTAAATCATCCTGATACTCTTTTGTAGTCATATTAGTCTACCCTGTTTTCATTTTGTTAGTGAAAGACCTAGCACGAGTTATCACTTATAGTTTTCTCAATCTCTTCAGACTGTGCGAAACTTATGTTGAATTAATTTCGTTACTACTGTCGTAATCTTTTAGCGCAGGTTCATCATCGAGAGTCTTGAATGATTCTTTCTCTATATTATTTGTTGTAATATTATCACTATTTTTTCTCATACTTCCGTAACTATCATTAACATTTCCTGATTTGCTGATACTGCCTTCGCTTTCATTATTTATTTTTTGTACCCTGGCTGAAACAGTGATTGTTCCATGAATTATCATTTTACCTCCTCCTATTGTTCTGCCTTTTGGATCAGTAGCTGAAGGCATTTCTATTTTCAAATCCTCAAAATTATACTTAACAAGGGCGCCTTTTCCAGTTAACTTGTCTAATAGTTGCTCTATAACCGGTGCTCCGTGCTCGGTAATCTTGCTGGTTATGCTACCTATACTTTTGTTTATTTCGCTCATGTTTCTTATAATTGATTGAATACATCATAAGTTATAAGGTATAACTCTCATTGGTTCATCGAGTTGAATATTTGTTGAAATCGGTTGCTCGCTTTCTCATGTATTTATGAATGATAAACGTAGGTTGTAAAACTGTTTACTAGTTTGGATAAATCCATCTCTAAAAACCTGGGAAAATTAGTTAATAAGGGTTCAAAACCAAAGTAATTAAATGGGATGAGACCCATATTTTATTAGTGATTCCAGAGAGCTGTTCTTTTGCGTATAATGGCACCCAGTGTCCTCTTCCACCTCAATTTATTATAGAAATTCTTGATGAATCCAACAACGGCAACAAATTTATGATAGGATTGACATGTCCAGACCATAAGGAAGTTTTGGAAAAAAAATTTCTTTTACTGCAGGGAAATAACGTTATTCCGGCAGGTAAAATTGTGTTAACACCTGTCAAGATAATCCATACTGATTGTGTCAAGGGAACATTGGAAGATGAGGATGAAGTTAAACTAAAGAGGATGAAGGAATAGATACAATATTATTCTATCAAGAGTGCATTTTCGTATTGCCCTCGCAGAACATGTATAATATTTAATGCTGCTAGTTCAGACATCTTATTCCTTGTATCTTGACTCGCACTACCAATGTGAGGTAATAAGACCACATTCTCCATTCCTACTAATTTGTTATTTTTTTCTATAGGTTCATCTTCATAAACATCGAGTGCGGCGCCCGCAATTACCTTACTTCTTAGGGCTGAAATTAGGTCTTTTTGATTTACTATTTTACCTCTTGCAATATTTATTAAAAATGCACTTTTTTTCATCTGTGACAAAAAATTATTGTCTATTAAATGATAACTTTCTCTGTTAAGGGAACAACATATAATTACGTAATCTGACTCTTTGGCTAAATCATTCAAATCTCTATATTTTATATTCTCAAAATTTAATCGGCGATTCTTCATTTTGGATTTGGTTACGGGTTTCCTATTTGTATATAGTATCTTCATTCCAAACCCTTGAGCTCTTGTGGCGATAGCGGTACCTATTTTTCCCATTCCTATGATACCTAATGTTTTGCCGTGGATATCGGTACCTATCATTAGATCAGGACTCCATCCATATTTCCACTCTCCCTCTCTGACGAGTTTGTCGCCTTCCACTATGCGTCTACCAATACATAACATCAGACCAAAAGCTAAATCTGCCGTTGTTTCAGTAAGAATACTTCCTGTATACCCAACCCTGATGTTTCTTTTTCTTGCTTCTATCATATCGATATGTTCATATCCAGTGCTAAATGTGCTAATTATTTTTAGGTTAGGTCCAGCTATATCCATAATCTCTTTATCTATGTTATCATTTAAGAAACACAAAATTGCATCCACATCTTTTACCTTGCGGCTTAATTCTTTGTGTCTAAGCGGACGTTCTGATAAATTGGTGATAAGTTGATATCTTTCTTTATTTAATATCGATAGACCAGCATCTGAGATAGGTCTCGTGATTAACACCTTCAAACTTGAAGAATTTGTTTTGGCCATTCAAAAAATAATGTCATAGTGCATATTATTTGTTCAGATATTCCATAGGAAGTTAAACCTAGAGTCAAATCTATCTCTATTTTTTTGGAAAACTGTTTTGGTCTTGTTAGTTTAAAATTTAGGGTGGATGTCGGTTTATATTTTTTATTAAATTTCTAAATCTTCAAGTATATTTTTATAGATAATCGCAGAACAAAATGTAATGCAGAGATCATATTCTTCTTCTTCTTCTTCTTATCATACTTCACCCGATGGTGAATATACAGACGGGGACCTAGGTTTAATAGGCCATAGTGAAATAAAGAAAAAGAGTAGACAGTCAAGAAATATGGATAAATTTGAACACTTTGATTCAAATTCTATTTCAAACCAACAACAGTCTTCTGAATCATCTTCACTTGAATCTGCTGAAAAACTCTTTGCAAACATCGTTGGTTACGATGATGTTAAAAAAATTTTTACTTATGCCCTAAACTCTACTTTACCTGTTCATATTCTACTAGTGGGGCCTCCAGGTTCGGCAAAGACTTTGTTTTTAATGGAATGTATGAAGTTATCACGATCGTACTTTACTTTAGGTAGCCATAGTACAAAAGCAGGAATGCTGGATTATCTGTTTAACAATAGACCCAGAAATTTAATTATTGACGAGATTGAATACATGGCTATCAAAGATCAAGCGGCACTGCTAAGTCTTATGGAGACAGGGATCCTAAGTGAGACCAAATACGAAAAAACGCGTAAATCTGTAATGCGAACCTGGGTATTTGCTTCATGTAATAATGAAAAAAAATTATTAACTCCGCTTCTATCGCGTTTTTTTGTTCTATATTTTAAGAAATATGATTATTCAACATTTGAAAAAATTTCAAATCATATTCTAAGCAGAGAATGCAACCTAAGCTCAGAAATCTCAACATTGATTGCAAGTTTGGTATGGAGTAAGCTAAAATCAAGAGATATAAGAGATTGCATAAAAATTGGCCGAATATGTAAGAATAAAGATGATGTGCATATGATTGTAAAAATCCTAAAGCGCTATGACAACACTAATTCAGGTAATGAAATAGAAAAAAAAATACAAAACTGACGTAGTACAAAATTGTTTTTTCCTATACATGCTTCCCACTGAGAAGAATATGATTATTACCATTACCTGAATTTTTGAGTCAAACCAAATTGATTCAAAACATACAGTAAATTGATGCAATGCTACAAGTTTTTATATTGATGATTTACAAAATTCTATCTAAAAAGATAAATCAACAAAAGAATATTAATTCAAAAAGTGATATCAGATTAGTCTTTATCTGTACCTAATTTTAGTTAAATTTAATATGCCTATTGCGATATTGCAGTTCGTGATCTGTTGAATCGCTCTGCTTATAGATTAGATGATCTGATTTTTCCGTTATTTGTTTATGAAAGTGAGAACGTATACAAACAGAGCTTGATGTCAGGCCACATGAATAAATCAAAGGTTTGTCCAAAAAATTTGGAATCTCTCTTAGATCACTTGACTAATTTGGGTATTTCACAAATACTTTTGTTCGGAGTTCCCAAAAAAAGAAATGAAACTGGTGATTCGTCATTTGCTAAACATGGTGTGATTCAAAATTCCATAAGAAAAATAAGAGAAAATTTTGGATACAGTTTTAGAATTTTTTCTGACGTTTGTTTATGCCAGTATAATACATCTGGTCACTGTGGAATATTAACAAAGAAAGTCAATAAATATGCCTTCAAGAGAAATTTATACCGTAATGCTGAAATCGACAATGACAGGACACTAGAGTCGTTAGGACGAATTTCATTGAGCTTGTGTGATAGTGGAACGGACTTTATAGCCCCCTCGGCTATGATGGATGGTCAAGTTCTTTATCTAAGAAAATTATTAAATACAAATGGATTTGAACATGTAAAGATATTAAGCTATTCGGCTAAGCATAATTCATGTCTATATTCTCCATTTAGAGCAAACAACTATTTAGAGTCTGGATTTATTGACAAATCAAGTTACCAATGTTCCTTCTATAACAAACGTGAATCGCTGAGAGAAATGTTGATTGATATTAAAGAAGGTTCTGATTGGGTAATGATTAAACCATCACTTTGGTACATGGATATTATCCGACAAGCTCGTGAACTTGTCAATGTACCAATTGTTGTTCAAAATGTATCGGGAGAGTATGCTCTATTAAGATCTACAATGAATCCTGACTCTGTCAGTGGACCACGTGTTGATGACAATAGGATTGGTGAGAATAAGCTTAATCTGGTTAATGGAGTTTTTGGACTAAACCAAAGAAAAATAGAATCAATATCTAGAGAAAGAAGTCAATTAAAAAAACCAAACAATCTGAAAAAACCAATGATGGACAATGATTTCTTGGATGCTAGCGCTAGACTTAGTATTAATGCCAAGTCGAGTCCTACTGCAAGTGGTGAGAATAGGTTTTACAATCCTGATCCTATTTTAAACTTCATAAGGTTACTTAAGAGAGCAGGGGCCGACAAAATAATTACCTACTTTCTGCTGGACATGTTAGATGAAAACAGTATGGGTAAAAGAACAATATGAAATGTTCTTTATTTATTTATTTATTTATTTATTTGGCTATTTGATGCGTTTACAATTGTAATAATTTGACCGCTAGTAGAGTCTATGTAATACTTTGATCCATTTGATACAATTTCCCAACCAAAATGACTTCCACCAGTAATTGGTTCGTTTGTCTTATTGATTACTTGGAAGGTTTCGTGGCTATCCTTGTTTGCTTTATATATATTACCATCTCCATCAACCATTACATACTGTGAGGTAAATTTACCCTGTAGATCATCAAATGTAATATTACGAAGATCATTTAATGTCTTGTTAAAAATATCATGAAGTATGATTATATAGGCCTCTTCAGGAATCAATCTTGCAAACGTCGTGCTTTGCTGACTTAAAGAATAATTTACAACAAAATACATCGCTAAAGTAAAGCCTATTGATAACAGGACAATGAAAATAACTTTGTTTCGCGGTGCATCTAGCTTGCCCAATTATTACCTATTGAAAAAGAACACTATTTAATTATTCATTGTAAAGTTACGATTAGATTATATATCAAATCTTTTAAAAATTAAGTATCCCGCGGTAGCTCAGCCTGGTAGAGCTTTCGGCTGTAGTTGTTGGCAACAAATTGCTAATCGTACATCAGCCTATCAGGCTTACATTCAACAGTAACCGAAGAGTCGCAGGCTCAATCAAACAAAAGAGAGATCTTTTTTTGGAGTAAATCCTGCTCGCGGGATACAAACATTTCCTGTTACAATAGTTAGTTTGGATTTATGATTGCTCTTCCTATAATTTTCCCGTTTTTCAGGTCTTCTAATGCTTCGTTAACCTGGTCCAACGAATATCTCTTGTCTAAAACAGTTTGAACTTTTCCTTGAGAAGCCAAATTCACTAGCTCTGTTAAGTCAGAAAATGTACCAGTATATGCACCAGTTAATGTGTATCCTCTCAAGGGAATCATAGGCAAATTTAGCTCCATAGATCCACCGAATAAACCCACCATAATCATTTTACCTCTTTTTCTTAACATGTTAAATGAGTTTATGGATGTGATGTTGTTATTTACAAAATCTATTACTACATCTGTACCAAAGCCATTAGTAAGGTCCTTAATTTCTTTTACTACATCTGATTTCTCTCTGCTGTTAATGACGTTATCCGCACCTAATCGTTTTGCCTCTGCGAGCTTTTGATCGTTGACGTCGACGACTGTTATTCTTGAATTGTGAATAGCCTTTGCAATTTGTACACCCATTAGACCTAAACCACCAGCACCGACAATAACTATACTGTGGTCTTTTTCTAATCCGACTGTAGGTGTAGCCTTCTTCACAGCATTATATGCGGTCAACCCAGAACAAGCGAGTGATGATGCGGAATCGAATTCCAAATTGTTTAGTTTTATCAAGTATCTCGAATCTGGAACCAAAACATATTGTGCATATCCCCCATTTTGGTAAATCCCCAAAGTCTTAGGCGAGTCACAAAGGTTTTGCTCTCCTGATAAACAAGCTGGACACGATCCTTCGCCTAACCATGGGTAAACTAGGACACTGTCTCCCACCTGTACGTTATTAACTGCATTCCCTGTTTCTTCAATTTTGCCCGCTATTTCGTGTCCCGGGATAAGAGGAAATTTTACACCCCTATCTTCAACTTTCATAAATACACCTTTGGGTCCAGCATATCCGCCTTCCCACAAATGGAGATCGCTATGACAAACTCCAGAAGCAATAACCTTTACCAAGACTTGATTTCCTTCAGGTTTGGGAATTTTGATCTCATCGATTTCTAGTGGTTGATTTGTTTTAATTATTTGAGCCCCTTTCATATCAAACTCATGGTATACATGTTTAATTATCTTTGCTAACCTTGGCGAATTGTGAATATAAAGAATATATTAATTACAGTAGAAAACAGCGTGATGTCGATGATGACGACGAAGAGCCGTCTGATATTTTTATGGTGATGAGGATTATGAGTACTGAGACATCAAATATTACTTGAAAAAACCAATAATTTCGCTTACAAATTATATTGGTTGAATGCATGATTTTTCTAGAGACAATATACCTAAAGATTAACTGCTTTGGGGTTTTTAGATTCAGTTCTCGCAATATCAGTACAAATTACAACTCTAAAATTATATACCGTAATAGTTAAGTTAATTCAAAATTAATGAATTCCACACAACGGTATTTGCTATCTTCAATTTATTGTAATAGTCTATGTGAGAGTAGTCGGGCAGATGCTGATGACGGTGTCCCGCTTTTTTCTTATCTTTCCCAGAAGCTGGAAGTAGACTCAACTTTATTTGAAGATGATCTATTAAAGCTTTCGAGATCGGGATTAATTGTAATTAATAGAGATGGAAAAGAAGGAAAATTTCTTGACAGAAAGGAACCATTGTGCTCGTTGACCAAAAAGGGTAGAGCTGAAATAAAAGTAGTGCTTGTTGGTGGGGTATTTGATCTCCTTCATGCAGGTCATATTCATACATTAAAATCTGCAAAATCACTTGGTGATGTTTTAATTATCGTGGTGGCAACCGATACCACTGTTAACAGCTTAAAAAAGAATCGCAAGATATTTCACGATGAAAATAGTAGACTAGAATTGGTCTCATCTATTCGGTTTGTGGATAAGGCCATAATAGGCAGGAAGACTTCAATTTATGAGACAGTCGATTTCGTTAAACCAGATATCATAGCATTAGGATATGATCAAATTCATGATGAAAAATTATTGAAAAAAAATTGTTTAGATAGAGGTTTAAAGCTTGATGTTATTAGACTTTCTTCGCCTATTCCCCAACTGAAAAGCTCTGTCATAAAAAGTGAACTGGGCAATTCATTCTACGATTTACAGTGAATATAGGTGTCTAATTTTTTATGGTTATGATGACATTGTCTCCATTTTTTAAATTCGAAATTTCTTTGATACTGTGTGGTCCAATTACTTCAATCAAACTATTGTCGTGATGTGTTCTTTCTAACAACAATACATGAACCTCCCTTTCCTTTATTTCTTCAAAATTAGAATCTGGATTACTACTTCTGTCAAACTCCTGTATTATGGTTGCAGAATAACATTTGACCCACCCAAAAGTCCTATCTGCGTTCTTAAAACCTTCAATATGAATTGATGGTTGATTTATTAGATCCTTTCTAGAAATCAAATAATGCTTGTCCTCTAACCTAACATTTAGGGTTCCTGGAAAAGGTTCATAGCCAAGTTTCTCTCGAAATTGCTTTTTATATCCTTCTAGGGACATATAATAAGCTCCTTCTCCCATTCCAGTAACTATCTTACCCTTAAACAATATCTTTTTATTATTGGAGTTATCCATTGATTTCTTTAACGCTTCGTAAATTTCTTGTAAAGTCTCATATCCTTCTTCAGTCAACTTAATTCCAAATTTTTTGTTATTCTTTATCCTTTCTATTAGGTTCTCCCTTTCCAAATCTATCAATACCTTGGAGGCGGTCTGTTGAGAGCGGTTAATAATGCGACTCATTTGGCCACTTGTAATCTCCAAATAATTGTTCTTGCCACCTAATGACAATAAATGAGTTAGAATTAAAAAATGGAAATAGTTAAAGTTTTTACGATCTTTAACTAGCATATGGATTTAACTGTTGCGTATTGATTGACTTATCAATCCGATGTCAGAGAATGTCTGAACTCTAACACTGGGATTAGGTTTCTTCAGGTTACTTGTTCTATGGCCGATAATGTATTTGATACCCGATTTATTTGCAGCCTCAACCAACCTTGGAGTTACAATTCCATCCAGTACTAACAAATTGCCATCTTTCAAATTTGAAATCTTTTTTAGTATTTCGGGAATTGGAATTTTCACAATCTTTTTCATGGATTTGTCAAATACCATTGCTTCTAAAGTCTCGTTGATCTCTTGAAAGACTTTCTTTACCGTGGAGATAACTTCTTCGTCTTCCTTTGAGATTGGATTTCCTGTCGATGATGACAAAGCTGTGGATGAAGGAGTGGTTCGTAGGCCTTCCAAATTGGACGATTCCTGTCTTTGATGACTGTTCTTGATTGAATTTATATTACCATTATCTTTTTGATAATCAAATCCTGGCTCCTGTCCATTTACGAGTTTCAACCCATGTTCACTTCGATGACTATTCCTAATCTGTTGAACATTTGATGGGATTGGAGAGTGACTTTCACTATATCGGTCTTTAATAAATTGTTCAACATCTTTGAGTATTTCGGAAACCTCTAATGGGGTACACTCTTCTACCTCTCTACCAGGTGGTGCTCGGTATACTTTATCTATGTTGACTAAACCTTGTAACTCTTTTAAGATAAGATCACCTGCACGATCTCCGTCGATAAAGGCAACCGTTTTTTTTCCATCGGTCAATTTCAAAATGGTTTCATCAATTTTTGCTCCCTCTATTGCTATCGAATTATCGTAGCCCGCTCTGAGCAGGTTTATGACATCTGCGCGGCCCTCAACCAGTATTATCCAATCACTGTCAAATACTCCAACCCCGCATGCTAACTGGGCCTTTCCAAATGTAGTTAACCTTCCCGGCTTACTTGCATCATAAACATCCTTTAACATCTCTTCTCCTTCACTGATCGTTTTAGTCGCCCATTCTTGAACAATTTTTTTTGCTCTATCGACTATTATTTTTTTCTTAATTGCTCTGATGTCATCTATTCCTACCAGAAAAAATTTGGCTTGAAAAGGACCCACTTTATCAATACTTTCTATGGCTGCGGCTATCAAGGCGGCAGTCGAGATATCGGTACTCATTGGAATTAACGCATCACCTCGGGCTGAGTTGGATTTTGTGTCTACATTGACCTCAATCCTTCCGACCTTGGATACTTTTTGTAATTCATTTAAGTTCATTTCAGGTCCCAATAATCCTTCAGTCTGACCAAAAATAGCGCCAATTATATCTGCCTTTTCTACCAAGCCATCAACATCAAATTTCAGTTTCACATGGTATTTTACAATACCAGTATTTGGCATCTTTACTACCTCATTGTTAATTTTGTTTATCATATTTTGGTGATTATCATAACTATAATAGCATACCTTGATTAAGTTTTTTGTTTTAAAAAAAAAGCCGCTTTCCTTTATCCACTTACAAATCTATCCCCTAACTTGTTTTTTAGTCAATTTAATAACATATACTTATTCTAATAGCATGCTATCATAAAATGACTTTAATTCTTCGATATTCTTAACTTTTCCTTGTGTTATTCGTAATAATCTCATTCTATATTTTTGATCAATATACTTCTGTCTGAGCATATTGCATATTTTCTTCGTCATTATTTCTCCGGTTCGATCCAAATCCAACAATATGATCAATTTCTTGTAATTGTCACGAAATTTATCCACTAGATCTATGTGGTTCTTAAAATTATGGTATATCTTTATGTTTCCGTTACAACCAAGATACGACAGTGCCTCTAGATCTCTTTTTCCTTCAACAAGAATCAGAGATTCTTGAGTGGATTCACTATTGATTTGATCTATGAATTCGTTGATTTCTTTAATTACTTTAAGTTTTTCGTTTCTATCCATTATTATAAAAAAACTTGATTATCAGCTTTAGGAGCCTACTCTCTTCATTTTGGAACCGCATTTTGGACATGATGATTGATTGTGCTTCGTACCACAACTCATACAATAGTAGCTGACTGAACTACCATTTCCACCAAAGACTGAACCAGCCATTCCCATCTTCTTCATAGCTCGATTTCTAATGTAATAACTGAGTAATATGAATACTACTATAATTACCGGCAGTGATAACGGAAACGGAAGCAAGAATGAGATTGCAAGACTTATACCTAATGATATACCAATCCACAACAATTGTTGAGACAAGAATTGTTTGTTATTACCTATCACTATCTCTCAGTGTTATAATTAAGAAACATTATATATAAAATGTTTCCCTTCGATATCTGATCTCATAATCAATTGTATTCTGTATAATATTTGTGTCTTTTTTCTACTTCTTTGTTCTTTCCTTCTTTCACAATACCAATTTCCTTCTGAAGCAGATCTTTACAATGTTGTTTAAATTTGATTCCTTCTTCTGTGTCTGGAAATTTTCCGATAGAATACTCGAAATTTTTCATAAAATCTATAACTGTATCCCTAAATTCTTCTTTCGATGGATTCTTCTCGTTTCTGACCTTAAACAAGGATACTGCAAGTTGGGATGCATAAATCTTTGCTATATCCTCTGCTAGTCTATCTACTTCAAAGTAATCTGGCATCATTTTAAAGCAGTTTGATTACTAATAAATTTTTTAGCATAAAAAAATAAAATAGAAAGATAAAAATGGGTATGCCCTAAAGAATGTTTATAATGCCCATTACCGATGTAACTAAAAAACAAATAGCTCAGCAGCGACGATTATTCTTTAGAATTTGTTTCGATTGCGGTGCAAAAAATCCTATTGGTGGTACTCGATGCAGAAAATGCCGAGGAAGTCACATGAGATTAAAAAATAGGACATTAGGTGCCAAGAAATAATTTCGTACTAATTTAATCTTTTTATAATATTTTTGGGTTATAAATAAGAAAACTTTAATTATCTTTTTTGATTCCTACACTTTGAGATAACATATAATATGAAGTATCCAAAGGTCGTTCTTACTGCCGATAGAACATTAATGTCTCCCTACAGAGGAATTTCACTAGCATCGTTTTTTGGATGTGCTCCTGCACTGGATCCAAATCGTAGTCATGATTCAATATGGTATAAAATATTAGGTAATCAAGTTACTCCAAAGTTACTCTTTGATTTTATATGTAATCCAATTGCCAATTCTAATGGTTTGGCCGATTACGCTCCATATGGATTGAGGAAAGTTGAAGCCGCTTTGCTACGGGATGGCTATGCCAAGGAAGATGTTGTGGTTGCTCATCCTGACCACATTGATAAATTCATAGGACCTCAAACGGAATTTGTAGGAACTTACGAAATGGACCCACTTGGCATGGGACCAGTTACTATGACTTTCACTTATGGAAGAAAGCAAATGTCATATGCAGAATTTTATAATCGTGATTTACATCATCGCATCAATTCAGCCAAACAAAAAAATGGTAGCAAGGCAAAGGTTGTCGTTGGAGCCTCTGGTACTTGGCAGTACAACTATGATCCGGCAAAAATAGAAGAATATGGCCTTTATGCTATTGTAGAAGGAGATTTAGGGGGTATTGGGCCCGAAATTGATGGCGCCGGAGGTAGATTTTTTGATTCTTTAATTAATAATGAATTGGAAACAGCGAATCCCTTTAAGAAATCTGAATTTAAAGTAGAAATCAAAGAATTTGATAGAAATGGTAGAAAATATCATGGTCGATTCATTCATTATTCAAAAGAGCCTAGCGTTGACGAAATACCTGAAATAGTCAATCCAAGCATGCACGGAATGGTTGAAGTGATGAGGGGATGCGGAAGAGGTTGCAAATTTTGTGATGTAACTCTTCGACCGCTACGTTACTATCCTGTGGAAAAAGTGCAACGTGAAATTCAAGTCAATATGAAATATGGAGGATTGAAGAACGCATGGATACATAGCGATGACATTTTTGTATATGGACTTAACCCTAGAACAACAAAGAATATGCAACCAAACCGTGAGGCCATTGAAGAATTATTCAAAGGTATAATGGAAACGGGTGTGGAGCATACCAATCCTACCCATGGAACATTAGCAGGGGCCATTGCTGATGAGAAACTAATTCCTAATGTTTCAAAGATAATAAAAGCCGGTCCCTCTAATCATATAGGAGTCCAATGTGGTTTTGAGACTGGTAGTATTAGATTGATAGGCAAGTATGCGGACCGAAAACTTGCTCCATTTAGACCTTCTGAATGGCATTGGGTTGTGAAGGAAGGTGTAAAGACGTTGAATGAGAATTATTGGGTCCCGGCCTTTACACTTATCATGGGATTGGATAATAACGAGAATGCAGATGATAGCTGGGAGACAATCCAGCTCATTCACCAACTCGAAAAGGAACAGCCAGATTCTAAATTTACTGTTACTCCATTGACCTTTGTTCCGATCGGCTTGTTGGAAAAATCTGACTTTTTCGATATTGGTAACACAATGGATCCCGCCAAACTCGGGGTCATGTATAAAACTTGGCAACACAACTTCAAATATGCGATTCACAAGTTTATGCATAAGGTTGGTCAGAATGATCCAATAAAGAAAGTCTTTTTTGCAACTCTTGCCAGGACTTTGGGAGGAGTTCCGCTTAGTGCAATGGAACGATATGCACGAAAGAAGAGCCCTGAGCATGAGAGAGTGATAGAAAAAATAAAGGCTCAGTACGCATAATTCAACACTCGAACTCATCTGGCTATTTTTTGTTCTAGGTCGTTGAGTAGCTTTTCAAAATCTGCGTACATCCTTGCTCCAAGTACATTCTTTTCTAGTTTATCTTTCAATAACTTGTTAGAAAAGATAAAAATCTGATCCTTAACTTGAGTTTCAACTTCAATGAGCGTTGAATATAGGAACCTAATGGATGTTTCGTTGTTTGAAATCACTACTATAACTGATTTTCCACTCGTTCTCTTGGAAAGCTTGTTTACATAACGTTGTAAATCAATATCAAAAAAGGGATCGATATAGTTTTCTACATTCCCTATTAGTATGGAATTGATACCTTCTTTATTCGTCAATATCTCTAACATTATGCATATTGGAAGTGAATCATCATCTCCTGAAATGATTATAATTTGAGAATCCCCGAATCTAGTATTATTTACCTTCAAAACATTCCCAAGAATCCTTACCGAATTGGAAAGATTACTACACAGATGGATCTTTTCTGTCTTGCCAATTTTTCCCCTGTCATATAATTCTAGAATTGTGTTTAGCACTGGCAAATAGACATTGGAAACTATCTTCCTCAAATTGATGTTGCGATTGATTAAACTTAAAACAATATTTTCGGCAATTTCCTTTTTACCGTTCAGCAATGCTCCAATTAGTTTTTGTTGAACATCTAAGAAATTTTCATCTTGAGAATCCAAGTTGGCTATCCCAGGGTGCAAAAACCAAAAATTCACAGAGCCAATTTTTTTTCTATTGATAATTTTTTGAAAGTATAAAATATCAAGATATCTTGAGATGGTGATTCGATTTGTACCCAGATACTTTGCGATTTCGGAAGTAGACATTGGATTATTATTTTGAAGTAGATCAATAACATTGCGTTGGACATCTGCTAGGTTGTATTTCTTGTACATTGGTTACATCAATTCCGAATAATATTCATTCTTAATACCGATTTAAGGACTTATTTAGGATCTTTGAATTGTACTGCTAGTTCATATATCTTTTCATACCATTTATCTGATTTTACAATGCTACTAGCTGCAAGTATCCCTGAAGATCCTAAATCTAATGCAATCCGTACGTCCTCCGGTGCATTAATTCCGGCTCCACAAATCAACTTTGTTCTAAGAGCACTGGATTGTAAATACTGGAATGATTCGCTTATCAGCTTGGGCTTTTCTGTTGATATAGATCTTTTAGTACCGATCAATTCGGGGGGTTCAATGGCAACGTAATCTGGTTCCAATTTGCTTATTTCTTTTAATTCAACAAAGTTTTTTGCACAAACTATAGAAACAAGGTCTAAAGACCTCATTCGTTTTAATATGTCTGCGATCATGGTTAATTCAACTGGATGTTCGCTATGGTTAATTATTGAACCAATTGCTCCGGCATCTCTTACCATTTCGGGTATCGAAAAACCTGTACTGGCTCCTATTTGATTAGCATCTACATGTTGAGCTACAACTTCAAGCGTCGTACTTTTAGATACCCAACCAAGAAGTACTTGTGGAGGTGATACTATTATTCTAACTCCCAGATCATGACTGACCTTCTCAGCTTCCCTTGTAAGAAGAAGGGCTTTTTCACCCGAAATCTCCAAATAATTTTTTAAATTGATTATGAATGGCCCTTTATTCACAAACATCTGATTTGTTCCTGATCATTTGAATTTCTCATTTAGTTTAGACATTCGTGCCTCATATCCTTTATTGTATTCTAATTCATCTGGAACTAGTGTGGCTGGGTGAATAAATCCTTGGACCCTGAGAACCATAGCTCGTTCAGAAGCCAATCTTCTTTGATGATCCCAGTCAGCAGTTCCAAACCCATCGTGAGGACCAGTGAGCTTTCCATTATGCATGCTGAACAGCAGACAAGATACTATTGGGATTGAGTAATTCAAACTGGCCGGTGAATTCAACATGACTGGCATAAAAGGCATGTGATGACTACCTCTCGTATTTCCTGCAACTATATGGGGATCGTTAAATGCACTTCCAGCCTCCTCCGTTGCTGGAAAATTCTTTTGGGTTCTTACTATTGCAATTGGATCGTCTTTACCTACATAGGTTCCCGCTATATTATGGAGTCTATCAGTAGAACAAGATACAATCTGTTCACCTTGGTGAGATAAAACGGAATGTACTACATATCTTCCTGGGTACATTAGAGCTGCTTCTAATTCAGCCTTCTCATTCCATAATTTTAAATCAGCTATCTTGCCAGTCATCACATCCATTATCCTAAAAATAACACCACGTGCCAATTCTTCATTAATAATTAAACCTGTATTGCTTCTAGCATCTACGAACATTCTCCAGAAAGGAAAATTATAGGCTCCTGGCTCAGTCTTATCGGCAGCAAAAATACAAAAAACCTCACTAGGTCTTTCATCCATCTCTATCTCGGCGACGCCCGGTCCCATTCCCTTCACGTTTCCTGAAAATGAATCTTTAAGTAAATCTTGACCTGCGCCGTATAATCCCTGCTCTTTAGCAATCTTGGTCCCTTCAGTAAAGGCATCCCATGCAAGCTTGTGAATCTGTTTATTGTCTATTCCTAAGGTATGGGTCATTATGATGTGAATGTCGTCACCTGTGTATCCAATGTAACTGTCAATCAAAATCCCTTTTCCATTCTGGTTCACAAAATCTCTTACTGTTTGCACCAGTTTATCGCTCGGTCGCGTGTGTCCCCCAATTCCTCCTATATCTGCCTTAATTGCTGAAACAGTGATCTTCATATGTTTTTTGGCTTCCTAGAGGCTTAAAAATTTTTGTTTCATAATCTATTTAACAGATTTTACATCTGTATAAACACAAAAATTCTTGTCTACTGGAATTTTCTGTAAATCTTTGTAGAATTCTTTGTTACCCTTTCATACAATGTGTCAATATTCTTTAAACAATATCGATATTTGTTGCCATAAAAAGTAACTAATAAATAGCCTTAGTTCATCTTTACTATCATGCGTGACGCAAATTTAATCAAAATAATGATTGAAGAAAGAGCATTAGTAAAATTGATAAAGACAATCGGTGAGAAAGAATATTCTACAAGAGACCTTTTGAAGAAATTGGGCGCTTATGGGTATGGTCATAAATTGCTTATTAAAGCTGAAGACAAGGGACTAGTAGAGAGAAGTAACGTAAAGAACAAGACCTATAATAAGTTGACAAAAGAAGGAAAGAAAATCATAAGACTGGCAAAGGAAATCGGAGTTTAGACAACCTAAATAAATTTTTTTTTGCTAATTATTAACTGTTTTAACTTCAAATTCATTATCATCACAAATTTTTGATTCACAAGAATTAAATTATTAATTATCACTATCGACGCGTATTAATGAATAAGGTAGTCCTTGCTTTTTCGGGTGGTCTGGATACATCCGTATGTGTAAAATATCTTCAATCCTTGCACAATCTTGATGTTATTACCCTTACAGTTGATGTAGGACAGAATGATGATTTTAAGGACATTAATAAAGTTTCAGCTGACCTTGGGGCTGTTGAGCATGTTTATGTAGATGCGAAACAAGAATTTCTTAATGATTATGTTACTCCTGCTATACAAGCGAATGCATTATATCAACAAAAATATCCATTAGCAACCGCGATTGCTAGACCACTAATTGCGAAGAAAGCTGTTGAAGTTGCAAGGGAACATAATGCAAATGCTATCTCTCATGGTTGTACGGGCAAAGGGAACGATCAGGTAAGGTTTGATATCGCAATCCGTTCCCTCAATCCTAATTTGAATATTATTGCTCCTATAAGGGATATGAACCTGACTAGAGATAAAGAATTAGAATATGCAAATGAAAATAACATCAAGATATCAGCGGTTGCAAAAAAGTACAGCATTGACGAAAACCTTTGGGGAAGAGCAATAGAAGGTGGTAGCTTAGAAAATTTGGAGAACGAACCACCAGATGATGCTTTTAAATTTGTAAAACAGAATAATACTTCTGCCGGGTATGTTTCTATTGGTTTTGAGAGAGGAGTGCCCATATCCATTGATGGAACAAGGATGGAACTTGGTCTACTTGTCAAAAAACTTAATGATGTTGCGGGTGCATTTGGAGTAGGAATAATTGATCATATAGAGGACCGAGTTGTGGGGATAAAATCCCGAGAAGTATATGAGGCCCCTGCTGCCTTGGTTTTGGTAGAAGCTCACAAAGATCTGGAAAAATTAGTCCTGACCCACAATGAACTTCGTTTCAAATTCAGTGTTGACGATCAATGGGCCTGGTTGGCTTATTCTGGATTATGGTTGGACCCACTCTTGACTGATTTAAATGCGTTTATTGCAAAGACACAAGAACGGGTTACTGGGGAGATAAAGATTAAAATGCATAATGGCTCCTATCGTGTGGTGGGGAGAAAATCAACGTTTTCACTATACGACAATGACGCCATTACGTACATGTCAAACTCTAATTTTGACCAGAGATTGGCATCAGGCTTTGTGACTCTTTGGGGACTTCAATCTTCCGCAGCTAACAAAATGATTTCTAAAAACAAGGCATAAAAATGGTCAAATTAGACATTTTGTTTGATAAGTTGCGCTTTGAGGAAAAAGCATTATACAATACTGCCATCAAAAAAGGACTTGACGTTCAACTAATAGACTCTCGAAATATCATTATGGATACTGATTATCTAGAATTACGTCATCGAGAGTTTGCGGATGTTCTGTTACAAAGAAGTATTAGCCACTTTCGGGGTCAGTTTTTGACATATTGTTTAGAATTATGTGGTTATAATGTAATTAATGATTCGAAAATAGGAGAAGTATGTGGTAACAAACTTTTAACTTCTATGATACTTAAGAAAAATAACATTCCGACACCTAAATCATATTTTTCATTTAATTCTGATTCTGCATTCAAATTTATAGAATCTTTGAATTTTGAAAAGAATCCTGTAGTATTCAAACCAGTAATTGGTTCATGGGGGCGTGGAGTGTTTCCTGTTAGAAATAGGGAAACTGGAAAAATAATAATCGAAATGAGACAGGAAAGTACTAGTCCCTTTTCAAATATCTTTTACTTTCAGGAGCTGATTCATAGGCCTCCAAGAGATATTCGTTGCATTGTTGTGGGAGATAAATTAGTAGCAGCTGTATATCGTTATTCTTCTGAGGATGAATGGCGAACAAACGTTGCTAAAGGGGGAAAGGCAGCGAATCTCGAGATAACAAAGGAATTAGAAGACTTGGCTTTAAAAGCTGCTAATGTGGTAGGAACGGGAATTTTGGGAATAGATATGATGGAGGATGAAGAAAGAGGGTTATTAGTACACGAGATTAATAACACTGTGGAATTCAGGGGAGCTAGCTTGGCGACTGGAATTGACATTGCTGATATGATTGTTGAATATGCAAAAAGCCATACCACAACTTAAAATATTCCTAAAATAAAAAAAAAATTTAAATGAGTATTGTCAAACGATTTATTATTAATGAAATTATTTGTCGCTAAATACTTTTTATTTGTAGGGAAGATAAATACAGACAAGTTGGAGTATTCTAAATGAAAGTTGGTGTAATAGGGGCTTCTGGTTTCGTCGGCGGAGAATTGCTGCGATTGTTAGTTACTCATCCAAAGGTAGAGGTATCAATGGTTACTTCGCGACAAAAGGCCGGCGAATATGTCCACCGAATTCATCCTAGTTTAAAGAGTTTCATTAACCTTACATTCTCAGATCTCGATATAGACAAGTTAACAGATAGTTGTGATATAGTTTTTGTATCCGTGCCTCACGGTAAATCTAATAAAATAGTCAATGACTTGTATAAAAGAGGTATAAAGATAATAGATCTTTCTGCTGATTTTAGGTTAAAAAATCCTGAAGATTACGTAAAGTGGTATGGCTGGGAACATCCATATCCTGATATGCTTTCAAAATCTGTATACGGTGTCCCTGAGTTTCATCGTGAGGAAATTAAGAATGCACAGCTGGTCGCTTGCCCTGGTTGTATGGCAGTTACTTCCCTCTTAGCTTTGAAACCTTTAATCGAAAATGATGTTCTTGATACCGATCATATAGTCGTAGACAGCAAGATAGGCTCATCAGGTGCAGGGGGACAGGCTGGATCAGCTACTCATCATGCCATGCGATATGGTGTTATACGTCCTTATAAGCCTGCTAAACATCGTCACACGGGAGAAATTGAACAAGAATTAAACTTGTTAGGAAACAAAAAAATACATGTTAGCATGACCCCGCACGCAGTTAATATGGTTCGTGGCATTCTCACAACCAATCATGCTTTCTTGAAAAAGAAACTTAACGAACTGGAACTGTGGAAGTTATATCGAAATGCTTACGGCAATGAAATATTTGTTAGGCTTATCAGGGACAAGAATGGAATATATAAATTTCCAGACCCAAAATTTGTAATTGCATCTAACTTTTGTGACGTGGGTTTTGATTTAGACGAGGATAATAACAGAATCGTAGCGATGTCTGCATCAGACAACTTAATGAAAGGGGCGGCTGGGTCTGCTATTCAAAACCTTAATGTGATGGCTGGATTTGATGAAATGACTGGCTTAAGATTTACTCCTGTAACACCAGTATGATTGTAATAAAAATAGGAGGTAGTATTGTAGAGGGTTTAAACCCTTCTATTCTTGATGATTTTCAAGAATTAGTAAAGAATAATAGAATAGCTATCGTTCACGGTGGAGGTAAAGATGTAACAGAGATTGCAAACAAAATGGGTAAGGAACAAAAGTTTATCGTTTCTCCAGATGGCAAACGAAGTAGATATACTGACAAGGAAACGGCAATGATTTATACTATGGTAATGTCGGGAAAAATTAGTAAGAATATTACAGCAATGCTGGAAAGTCGAGGAATTATGTCGGTTGGCATAACCGGTATTGATGGTGAAATGATTCGAGCGGAAAGAAAAAGGAAACTACTTATCCTAAATGAGAAGGGAAGAAAAATGATTATAGAAGGTGGTTTTACTGGCAAAGTTTCAAATGTCAATCCCCATTTAGCTAATACCCTACTCGACAACGGTTACATCCCCATCATCTCCCCTATCGCTCTAAGTGAGGAATATGAATTCTTAAACATTGATGGAGACAGGGCTGCTGCAAACGTAGCCGGCGCGCTAAATGCAGAGGTTGTAATTTTCATCACCAATGTAAATGGATTACTAATGGGTGATAGATTGGTTACAAAGCTGACGATTGACGAAGCAAAAACTTTACTCCCAAAGATTGGTCCAGGTATGGAAAAAAAGTACTTGCATGTACCGAGGCATTATCCATGGGAGTGAAAAAAGCTATAATAGCCTCCGGTTCCGTACAGAATCCTATAAAGATGGCTTTGGAAAATAAAAATTGTACAGTGATATCATGATGCAGAGTTTAGAATCTGAAGAGTCTTATGTAGGTAATCTATATCAAAGATTTCCAGTAAGTATCATAAAAGGAAAAGGATGCAAAGTTTGGGATACCAATGGACGCGAGTACCTTGACTGCATGGGTGGTTACGGGGTGGCTCTTGTGGGTCATTGCAATGACCGCGTTGTCCAAGCTATAACAGAACAATGCCATGAGCTGATTACTTGTCACATGTCTGTTTACAACGAAGTTCGTTTGCGTTTCCTAAAGAAATTCAATAGCATTGCGCCAAAAAACTTGCAAAGCACTTTTTTTACTAATAGTGGAACCGAGGCGGTTGAAGCCGCTCTAAAATTTTCAAGAAAGTTTACAGGTAAAAGTGGAATCATAGCGCTAAATGGTGGTTATCATGGGAAAACTTTTGGATCATTATCTGTTACTTATAATGAAAAATATCGCAAGTCATTTTTACCTTTACTCGAAGGTGTAAAATTTATTTCCTACTCTGAAGTTGAATCGATTTCTGAAATTGTTACCCGATCTGAAAGTAATATTGGAACTATTATCGTAGAACCAATTCAAGGAGAAACTGGGATAATTATGCCTCCTCCGAATTTTTTGAAATCTATTCGAGAAATATGCACTGCCAAAGGTCTTGTCCTTATATTCGACGAAATTCAATCTGGTCTAGGGCGTACCGGAAAAATGTGGGCAGGGCAACACTGGGATGTTGAACCAGACATAATGTGTTTAGCCAAAGGAGTCGCAGGGGGTGTCCCAATGGGATTAGCAACCATGAGGCCAGAGATACTAAATTCCTTAAAAATTGGGGAACATTCGTCTACATTTGCTGGTAACCCATTGGCTTGTGCCGCTGGATCTGCAGCAATTGATGCTTTAGTTGAGGATGGTTTGGTCACAAATTCAGAAAAAGTTGGCAAAATCTTTAAAGACGGGTTAATTAAATTAAAAGAGAATCATAAGATTATTCGTGATGTTCGTGGCTTGGGAATGATGTTAGGAGTAGAAATGAGATTTGATGTTAAAGATATCCTCCTTGATGGTATTAACCACGGCATT
Organism: Candidatus Nitrosocosmicus sp. FF01; assembly: GCF_047711275.1. Taxonomy (NCBI): domain Archaea; kingdom Thermoproteati; phylum Nitrososphaerota; class Nitrososphaeria; order Nitrososphaerales; family Nitrososphaeraceae; genus Candidatus Nitrosocosmicus; species Candidatus Nitrosocosmicus sp. FF01. The sequence goes on from NZ_JBLNIG010000003.1 coordinate 337,284, forward strand.
CTTCTGCTTTACTCTGGCAGAAACATTTTAAGATTATTGCCACCTTTAGTTATGAACGAAGAAGAAGTGAACAAGTCATTGCAATTGATCGAGATTCTTATTCAAAAAGAGGAGAAGAGGCGATTTGGTTGAAACTAATTTGAACAATATTGACTCAAAGATTATAAGTATTCTAAAAAATGATTCTAGAAAGCCTTTTGTTGAAATTGCTACTTTGATAGGAATGTCTGAATCAGCCGTACGCCGCAGGGTTAAGAACTTACAAGAGTCTGGAGTTATCACTAAGTTTACTGTTGAGATGGGACCATCCAATAAAACTAGTGCCATCACGCTGATTTCTGTAAGTTCGATAGCAGATACCTCTGCTGTCTCTAGTCAACTGTTAAAACTAGCTGGTGTCGAGACAGTGTATGAAATTACAGGTCAATATGATATTGCTACTGTTATATCTGCACCTACTATTCTTGAAATAAATTCTTATATTGATGAAATAAGAAAAATTGATGGGGTATCTGATACCAATACTGTAATCATTTTAAGAACACTTGGAAATTCCAAGTAATGTATTTCATAGATTGGATGATTTAGATAGTTTACTTGAGTTAGTGGTAACTCATGCCAAGTTGAGACAGGTTTCTTTTTTAGCGAAAACATACCTTAAATATCCGATTATAGTAAGATTATACAGAGAATGTCACTAAAAACAGATGACCCTAACTATTTTGCGCATCAATACAATGATTCAGATAGGGATAGAAAAAAAATTAGGATATTGGACTCGACTCTAAGGGAAGGCGAGCAGCATCCGGGAGTTTCATTTTCAAACAAACAGCGAATCCAGATCGCTTGGATGTTAGATTCGTTTGGGGTTGATCAGATAGAAATAAGCCCTATTGTTTCAGAGGATCATCATGAAGCCACCAAGGTCATCATGAAACAGGGATTGACCGCCGATATTGTAGCTCATGTAAGAGCGATAAGGTCTGACGTAGATCGGGCATTAGATTGTGACACAGAATGGGTCGCTACATATATGGGGATATCTGATATCCACTTAGTAGCCAAACTTCGAATTTCCAGGGAGGAAGCGAAAATACGAGCGCTGGAGGTTGTTGATTATATAAAATCTCATGGCCTCAAATCACGATTTACTATGGAGGATGCGAGCAGAACAGATCCCGAGTTTCTATTAGATATGTGCAAAGAAATGAACCAAAAGGGTATTGAAAGAATCAGTATTCCAGACACAGTTGGAATCATGAGGCCACGTGGAATGTATAATTTAGTCAAACTTGTATACGATCATATTGATACATCGAAAACGGCACTTGATGTCCACTGTCATAATGATGTTGGTCTTGCCCTTTCTAATGCACTGGCTGGTTGTGATGCGGGTGCAGACCAGATACATACCACTATTGATGGGTTAGGAGAAAGAACAGGAATTCCAACGTTGGCAGAGACGGCCGTTGCTCTTAATTTGATATACAAATCAAACAATAATTTTCGATTACATATGTTAAAAGACCTATCGCGAACCATATCTGATTATACAAATATTCCAATTCATGAATCCAAGCCGTTGGTAGGTGATAGTTCATATAAACACAAGGCAGGTACTCATCTTGCTGCGATATTGAGAAATCCATCAGCCTACGAAATTATAGAACCCAAACTGGTAGGAAACAGGCGCAAGATAGTGTTTGGAGAGTTGTCGGGAAAAAATGGATCTGCATATTTACTATCTTTATTGGGGTTGGACTCGACTAAAGAGAATTCGGAATCTCTAGCTAGAGGGCTAAAGGAATTGCGTATGGGTGACATTTTGGAATTGTTTTTGGACGAAAAATTAGAGAGAAAAATACTTAACGAGGAATATGTGAAAAATAACAAGGATCAAGAAAATGGCAAAAGTTAATTGTAAGGAATGTGACGCAGAGATTCCCATTCCAGCCGACTCAATGCAAGGCGAAATCGTCACTTGTCCGGATTGTGGGGAAAGTTTTGAACTGGTTAAATCCGGAGACGAATTCAGCATTAAACCAGCCCAAGTAGTTGGAGAAGATTGGGGACAGTAAATATAGGGAAAGATACTTCTTCTCTCTATATCCTTTTTGATAATATCCGTTGGGAGGAGAAATCTATAATTGAAAAGGCTAAGGAAATTGGACGAGAATTAAAAGCTATTGATTGCAAGGATCTTGTTTTATTTCTTAATGATAGTTCAAACGAATTTGAGGATAAAATTATTTTGCAAAGGTCTGTAAGTTATTTTAGAAGCTTGCATTCTACTGGTGGTTTAGAAGGATTGGGAGCGAGGATGATAAACTCTTTGTACACCGCATTCATGTGTGGAAACAAACTCATATCTCATATAGAACTACACAAGAATGGAATTCTTACACCGAAAGCGATCTGTGCGTTTACTCCTGAATCCTCATTGAGGGGATTAGATAAGTTAGGTTACCCTGCAGTAATTAAACCAACGGTAGGGAGTTGGGGTAGATTAATAGGATTGATCAATGATAAGGAGGGGGCAAAGACAGTTTTGGAGGATAGAGAGCATATGTTCCCTATATATCATATAAGTTACTTTGAGGAGTTTGTAAAACGTCCACCAAGAGATATTCGGGCCATCGTCATAGGAGAGGAAGTTGTCGCTGCAATTTACAGATATTCTGGGGATAATGAATGGAAAACCAATATGGCTTTGGGTGGACATGCTTTACCATGTCCAATTACAAAGGATATCGAAGATATCTGTATCAGATCTGCGAAGATTTTTAAGGGTGATATAGTCGGAGTGGATCTTATGGAAAGTGAAAAATACGGCCTCGTAGTTCATGAGGTGAACAACACTACAGAATTCAAGAACACTGTAAAGGTAACTGGTGTAGACATTCCAAAATTAATAATCAACCATATGGAAAATTTACTAAAAAAATAACTGTAAAAGATGGTCTCACCAAACTTTGCCATTGAACTTTTAAAAAGCACTCTGGATATCTATACGCCTTCAAGATCCGAATCTCAACTTGCAAACTACTTGAAGGATATTTGCATGGACCTTGGTTTTGAACAGGCGAACATCGATAGCGTTGGAAATATGGTAGCAATCAGAGGGAATGGCGATCCAATTATTCTCTTGTGTGGTCATATGGATACTGTTCCCGGGATTGTTCCAGTGAGACACGAGGGTGATTACATGTATGGGCGCGGCGCCTCAGATGCTAAAGCCCCCTTAGTTTCGATGCTATTGGCTGCAGCAGACATACCTAAACAAGCTGGTACAATAGTTTTTGCTGCAGTAGTAGACGAGGAGGGAAATGCCACGGGTATCAAAAATCTAGTTAAAGATGCTACATTAAAACCACATTATGCCATTTTTGGAGAACCAAGTGGTATTGAAAATATTACTATATCTTATAAAGGTCGTCTTGAAATCCGTCTGTTGTGTGATGTAGACAATAGTGCGCATGCAAGTGCACCATGGCTGGCACTAAATGCGATCGACGAGGCCTACAAAGTATGGAATGCTCTGAAAAAAGTGTTTGAAGAAAATGACATGGAAAATTCGACCAACAAAGCTGATCTTGTAAGCTATAGCCTCACTGAAATAAGCGGTGGATCTAGCCACAATGTTACCCCTCAGAAGTGTAGAATGACTATAGACATTCGCATTCCTAATAGAAAAACATGCGATAACGTATTGGAAGTAATCGATACTCGCATCTCAGAAATTCAGGGTAAATTGAATGGTGTGAGAATCAAATATCGTGTAGAAGATAAGACTGAGCCCTTTGAAGCTAATATTTCCTCCCCTCTTGTCAGAGCTTTGGTATTGTCAGTTTTAGATCATAGAAAGAAAAGACCATTATTGTTAAAGAAAACGGGAACAGGAGACATGAATATTTTGGGAAACGTACTTAATATTCCCGTGGTAACATATGGACCGGGAGATCCACATTCCTCTCATACGATTGATGAAAGGGTGTTCATTCCAGACTATTTGGCAGGTATTGAAGTATATAAGAATGCCTTACTTCACATGGTACGACTTCACAAGAATCTCCAATCTAAAGTCACGTAAACAGGTCAACTTCCTGGGTTGATTGCAAGCATGCTATACACTCAAATAATTAATAGATTAAACCTTATCAACAATGCTTTACGTTATAGGAATTGGAATCTCTGAATTCGATTCCCTATCTATATCTTCTCTAGAAATTATAAAGAATTGTGATGTCATATACCTTGAAAGATTCACTGGCTTTATTTCAGATGAGTTCTATCAAAAGTTAAAGGAGATTTTAAACAATCCCGGTATACGCTCTTTCTCTACCGATCATGAAGTAAAATTTGTAAAACGCTGGTATATTGAAGATGGAAGAGATATCCTTCAAAAGGCCCGTTCACTTGATGTTTGTATACTAGTATACGGAGACCCATTAGTAGCCACGACCTATAATGAATTGTTAGTGAGGGCAAAAAGACAAGAAATCGACGTTAGAACGATTCATTCTTCCTCGGGAATTTTATCTTTGATTGGTGATTCGGGTTTACAACCATACAAATTTGGCAAAATGGTAACAATGATGAATGATCCAATGTCTTCCATCACTGTATATAATACCATTTATGAAAACATGTGTAATGGATTACACACACTTGTTTTAACCGAATACAATAATGATGACGGAAAAACTGACTTTAATTCTAGTTCTGATCCATTCTTCTTATCACCCAAAAGAGTTATCGAACTTTTACTAGAAAGAGAGAAAGAAATGCAATTGATAAATTTGTCGTCCAGCACTTATGCAATTGTAGCAAGTGAAATCGGAAGTAAGAATTCCATGATTACTTCCGGTACATTAGGAACGTTACTCAAATTAGATTATCAAAAAGGTCCTAATTCTGTTATTATCCCTGCCGCACTGCACTTTACAGAGGAAGATTCAATTCAATTTTTGACAAGAATGCTAGATCCTCCAAATGATAATTCTAAACAACTTTCTCGAATCGCCAATCGTATGCTGGATAAATATATCCCAAATGCAAAAATTGCACTGTCGAATTTAAATTCGATGATAAAATCCGAAATGTCTGAGTTAACTAAGGATTATCGGCTTGTGCTGGATAATGCAGAAAATTACCTTAGCGATGCCCAGACATTTTATGATCAAGGGAAAATCGAACTTGCCATTTTAAGTATAGGTTATGCTGAGGGATTAATAGATTCAATTCGATTTCAGAAGAATATGAATCCTTGGTAAGTTTTTTAATAATTTTTTATAGTTAAAAGTTTAGAATTGTTAATAGTGTATCTTAACCTACCAGTATTATCGAGGAATGTCAGATAGCAACTCAGAATCATTTAATCAAGATGACCATAATCAAACCTATACCGCTATTAATGGGCCAAAAAAAACTACAAGGAACAGGAGTATGGGTAATCTGCCATCTGAAATTCTAAAATTTGTCAAGAACGAATCATATTCTTTATTAATTAAAGGTAGACCAGGCACGGGCAAAACTACATTCGCCCTTACACTACTAGACAATTTAAATGATGATAGCAATTATTTCTATATTTCAACAAGATTATCGCTAAAGCAGTTGGCATTTTATTTTCCGTGGATTGAAAAATTCTTTTCTAAGGATGAAAACAAGTCTGGGTATCGCTTTGAAGATGCGCGTCTAGATGAACCTGAATCTTTGTTCGAAAGGATTACAAATCAATTGATGGACGTAAAATCTCCAGTAATTATTATTGATACTTGGGATACTATAGCATCGTTCATGGACAGAGAATCCCGACTAAACAATGAAAGGGTATTACAAATATGGCGAGAGAGGGCGGGAGCTAAATTAATCTTTTTAAGTGAAACATTTGATCTGGGAATATTAGATTCAATCGTTGACGGGGTAATAACACTTGAAAATAACTTTCAGCAGGCGAATAATTGGAGATTATTGAAAATCGATAAACTAAGAGGACTACCGATTCATTGTAATACTTATGCATATTCGTTATACAAGGGTATTTTTCACTCGTCGGATCTTATTTCACAATTAAATTTGTTTGATTCTTATACTGAAGTCAAACCTAATTACAAACGAGGCATTCCCTTTACGAGAAGAAGATCAACCAAAATCACTCAGAAAGAATCTTCTTACTATGATGTCGTAAGTCTTTTTACAAAAAACAGGTTGACTAGCATTACTATTGATGAGACTATAAGCTACCAAGTTGTACTATCTGTACTGGTAAAACCTCTCCTCAGTTGGCTACAACAGTCGGATGACCATAGATTAATGATTAACAACTTTGACAATTTCATTCGAATTCCATTTATGAGATTTCTAACATATCATTTGTCTGAAGAGGTGTTTAAGCACAAAGTGATTGAACAAGAGATCAATTTTACAGACCCACACGGAATAAGATTATCAAAACAAAACGAAGATTCTACGAATATATTTGAAAAAAAAATTTCAAGGGAAAAATCTACACAAAGCAAAGAAATTCCATACAATTTACACGAAAATTCTGACCACCTCTTTAATCATGCACCTCATACAAAAATACTAAATGTTCTTAATACAGATAAGATGGATGCGCTCTTGTCTGAAGAATCCTTCATAGACCTCTTGAATGAAACCTTTACATCAAATATTCTAATTCAAAGGGGATCCTTCACACCCCTGCAAATAAAATATGGTAAAAGTGTCACTTGTTGCGAAATAAAAACCATTGGAAAGAATCTTTTCCTTGAACTATATAACCATGACATAAATCGGTATCAAATGGTCCTAGACAGGGATAGATCATTTGTAAACTGGCATCCAATTTTATGATGATAAAGATAGGAATTTATCCCAACCATATTCTCATCATGATACAGAATGATTGATTTATTTGGTATTTATGACATAAGACTTGATGACTCAAGGAAGTTAGTTCAAGACACAACACTACTACATAATGACCAAAAATTGCAAGGTTTTTTTTCAAATATCGGAATGACGTCTGGCGATTACTTGCATTTTCAAATTCCAGATAATTTAGTGATCGTGGGGGATATCCACGGCGATTTAGTTAGTTTGCAGAAAATACTAAATGAATTTAATTGGGAAACATATCTTGGGTCGGAAGAAAACATTCTAATATTTTTGGGTGATTATATAGATAGAGGACAATATTCTCTTGAAGTATTGTTGTCACTCTGCAAATTGAAAAGTTTGTTCCCCAACAATGTCTTTCTATTAAGAGGTAACCATGAAACATACCACCACTTTCCCTTCTCCAGTTTCAGTTTTCCCCACGAACTTCAAGCTAAATTTGGAGGGGAGAGTGAACAATTTTATCTAGAAAACTTGATACCGTTTTTTGATTCTATGTTTGGCTTCTGTGAGATTGATTCATTTGCTATACTGCTGCATGGTGGGTTACCAATAGTTGACGATTTAAAATTTTTTGAAAATTACAAATTTTACCTCTCCGATCTTTCCTCTCAAAAGAATATAATGGAACAAATTTTATGGAATGATCCCCGGGAACTGGTTGAAGTTGACTGGCATTATTCAAATCGTGGTTTAGGAAAGTACTTTGGCATAAAAATAACTAATCTCTGGTTGAACCATACTGGTTGTAAATGTGTTATAAGAGGACACGAACCCTGTGAGGGATTTAAAACGAACCATCAGGGAAAAGTAACTACATTGTTTTCTTCGAAACAACCTTATCCCAAATTTGAATCTGCATTTTTAAAAATGTCTCGCAATGATATACTAAAAAAAACTGATGATGATAATCCAAAACTCGATGAGTTTATAAATATCATTTAGCAAGATCCGCCTACAATCGAATCCGATTGGGTGCCCCCAATCTGGCTAAAGTTCTATTTTGGATTTTATTTCTTTACATCTCTTTCTTAACGAAACAGTTGAAATTTCGGCTACTTGGCAAATCTCTACTTGCCTCAAAAATTCGTTACAGTTTTGTGAAGCTAAATAGATTATTGATCCAGCCAGTGCCCTAGGATTCTTGCCAATAGAGATTCTGTTTTGTTGTACCATTGAAAAAATTCGTAATGCTTCTCTCTTTGTCTTTTCACTTAATTGCAATCGATTACAGATAAGTGTAACGTAATCGGGGCCGTGTAGCACGGGCATTTGTAATGAAAGTTCTTTTAAAATCAACTTGTAATGAGACATAATGTCTTTAGTAGTGATATTACAAGCAGTAGCAATGTCAGTTATAGTTTTGGGTGTTGCAGTTTCTCTACAGGCGGCATATAATGCTGCTCCGACCAAACCTAAGGTAGAACGACCCTTTGCCAGTTTTTTAATCGCGGCTTTCCGATAAATGTAAGCAGCTCCTTCAATTACAGCTTGACTCAGGTATAATTTGTCACCAAAATTATTCAATAATTTAAGGGCTTTTTCTAAATTTCTTGATACCGAATCGTTAAGCTGGGCTCGATTATTCCATGTCCTAAGACGCTGGATACTGTTTTTTTGTGACGGTTCTAGGGCTTTGCCCCTAGCATCAGTATCCCCTATTCCTATCAAAGTTGATAATCCCTTATTATGAATAGCTAAAGATTCTGGCATTCCCGTCCTAGTTCTATCATTGTACCCTGAGTTGGTTCTAAAACTTGCCATGGAATCAGAGTTTGGATCTTGGCTTGAAACACACCCACATGCTGAGCATACATATTCAAAGGAAACATTATCAAAAATTACAGAATCACTTTTACAAAATTCACATACTAACGGCTTTGTTTTTTCTACCTTGCCTTCTGGATGCATAAAATTATAATCAATCCCTTATTACTTATAATAGTTATTATTTATTCTTTTTCTAAAATTTAAGTATACCTATCCTATCGAAGTATGTTTTATACTCTTTATTAATCTCATACAAGCTACTGATATAAAAAAACGATTAAATTATTAAATAATAATAATATTAGATATTTAGTTGATTGATAATCCTGCTTTAATGATAGCTACTATTTTATGGATATTCTTTATCCCCAATGCGGTTAAACTTTTTTATAGATTTGTAAGAAATAATCGTCAATTTATAGAAAAAGATCTTAGGCGTATCCCAAACGATCCCAAAATTATCTTTCAAATTACTACCAAATCTGCCACAAAAACCAGCGTAGTAAAACGTGGTATTCAGTCTATCATAGAATCATGTAAATCTACAAATTATTCTAAATATGAAATTCTTATTGTCACCGAAGACATAAATGATCAAAAGACGCTGAAATCCAAGCCGTGTGAAGTATTATGTGTCGATCGGTCCTTTTCACCCAACGCAATAAAAAAGGCCCGAGCATTGCAGTACGCTATATTACATAGAAGAAAATTGAAGAAGCAAAATTCGGATCATTGGATATTCCATATGGATGATGAAAGCTACGTGGTACCCCAAACTGTCCTTTCAATACTAAAGTTTATCAGGGAAAAAAAAGGTATTGCGAGTGAAGGTCCTATATTTTATCCACTGAAATTTGAAAAAGCCAATAGAATTACTGCTCTAGCAGAATCCATGAGGGCATTTGGTTGTTTTGAATGCGTAACCCATATGCATAATCCTCCTCCAATCCATATGCATGGAAGCAATCTATTGGTAAGATCAGACGTTGAAGACAAGATAGGGTGGGAATTTGGCCCAATTTTGGCAGAAGATCAGAGATTTGGATATGAATTATTCAAGAAATATGGAAGGAACTCAATGGGTTGGCATGGTGGAATTCTCTTGGAACAACCCCCTTTAAATATAAAGGATCATTTCATGCAGAGAAGAAGATGGGTTATAGGCAATTTGCAGAATATTGAAAACTTTTCCAAATTCTTTAAGTTTCGATTAATATACAAATGTACTTCGTTCTTTTTGGGTTTTGTTTCAGGTGTTATATCACTAAGTCTTGCGATGTATATCAACATACCTAAAGTATTGAGCGTGTTTTCTTACGCAAGTTTTGATTGGAACAATAACATCGCCTTTGATCTTTTTGTATGGCTCGACCGACTTACTCACATTAATAGTAGTTATAATGAGATATTTAGACCTCTAACTGATATACAAATATTCGATAGTACTCTAGCATTGATCTTGTTATTCTCAAGCACTGTTTGGCTCCTATCATACCAAGTAGGATTATTTTTAAATCTAAAGTATACTAAGATCGGTTTGTTCAAGCGAATTATACTGCATATTCAAACTTTAATTCTTGCGCCGTTTCTTGGTCTGCTAGAGTCATTTCCAGCTTTTTTTTCAGTTATAGAATTTTACTTCCATAAGTTGATGCGACATCAGAAGATTAAATCTTACGATTTTTACGTAGTTGAAAAGTAATGTCTGGTTTGTAATCCTTTATCAGTTAAAAACTAACACTTGGAATAGTCATGTTATTGACGAAATCATACTACTATTATATTTAAGCCCAGGAATGGATGGAGGAGGTGGGATTCGAACCCACGAACCCCTAAAGGACGGGATATCTTATCTCAAATCTTGAGTCCTGCGCGTTTGACCAGGCTACGCGACTCCTCCTTTGCAAAATATTGAACAAAACTCTGTATTATAATCTTTTGATCAATGTATCTTATCACAAATAAAAGCAAAATAATTAACAAACAAATAAATGACAAATTTTTATATTAATTAGAACTGAAGATATAAAAAAATGACTATGAAGATTAGTGAACTAACAAATGATATGAGACACGTGACAGTTGAAGGCACTATTGATAAAATTAGTGAACCAAGAACAGTCAATTTACGAGCAGGTGGTTCTGCCCTAGTTGCAGATGCCATGATTTCGGATGAGACTGGTAGCATAAAGTTATCTTTATGGGATGATCAGATTAAGATGGTAAAGGAGGGTGATAGGATTTCTATAGATAATGGATACACTCAAGCATTTAGAGGTGAGAATAGCCTTAACATTGGCCGATATGGTAAAATAACCGTTCTTGAAGAATGAATCCCTGATTTATTAAATAATTGTTGTAGTAGAAATCTATTACCACAAATTAAGACAATTTGATGATCTTCAAGGCTAGTTTGGAAGATAGTGTTGATCTGATTTTGGGATGGATAGAGTCCAAATTAGCCGTTGCATTAATAATGACAAACGGCTGCAAGTTAGGTCAATTTTCCTATCATAAACCTAAATCAGATAAACTATATACAATAGGATGAAAGATGAGGGCTTGAGCACTGGGGAGATAAATCTATCTTATTATTTGGACATGCAAAATTGTCTTTAAACTTTTTTCTTGGAGGTAAACTTAAAAATATAAGTACTATTCTTCATCAATGGTTCGCTTTTACTGTTAAAAGATCACTTTATAATTTTCCTTTAGTTGTTAACAAAATGATTTTGTTGTTCAATTATATTAAACTCCTATATTTTATTTCATAATTCTAATATTAATGAATTATTTTAATTATTTCACTATACTTGTTCTATTACTTCCACTCCTTGTTATTTCAACAACAATATCTTCTCCTGCATCTTTCGGAGCAGAGGGGATGGATAGCGTAATCACTCCTTCAAGCAGCATTTGTTGCAAAAATGAAACTAGTTTCTCCCCTCAAGCCCCATCATCATCATCTTCTGTAACAAGTCCATTGAAAAAGATCAGCACTCAAGAAGAGAATCCTCAAAAGCAAATTGATGTGGCAAATGCTGATACGGCTACCTCTTCTGAACTTGATTCCACACCCGATTCCTCAACCTCTGCTCTGGCAAGTCCTTCAAAAAAGATAGATACCAATAAGAATAATATCATTACTCCTTTAAACAGTTTCTCCCCTCAAGCCCCATCATCATCATCTTCTGTAACAAGTCCATTGAAAAAGATCAGCACTCAAGAAGAGAATCCTCAAAAGCAAATTGATGTGGCAAATGCTGATACGGCTACCTCTTCTGAACTTGATTCCACACCCGATTCCTCAACCTCTGCTCTGGCAAGTCCTTCAAAAAAGATAGATACCAATAAGAATAATATCATTACTCCTTTAAACAGTTTCTCCCCTCAAGCCCCATCATCATCATCTTCTGTAACAAGTCCATTGAAAAAGATCAGCACTCAAGAAGAGAATCCTCAAAAGCAAATTGATGTGGCAAATGCTGATACGGCTACCTCTTCTGATACGGCTACCTCTTCTGAACTTGATTCCACACCCGATTCCTCAACCTCTGCTCTAGCAAGTCCTTCCAATAGACTAGACGGAGAGAGAAAAGAGAATTCATCAGACTCTTTTCCTATTGGACCTGCTCCACAATTGAATGAAGGTGACAATGATAATGAGTCAAATCTCTCGGACATGATCAAAAATAACCTCGATAAATTATTATATTCAGACTATCCCAAGGATTCAACTAGCGATGAGAGCAGTAGCGATGAGAGCAGTAGCGATGAGAGCAGTAGCGATGAGAGCAGTAGCGATGAGAGCAGTAGCGATGAGAGCAGTAGCGATGAGAGCAGTAGCGATGAGAGCAGTAGCGATGAGAGCAGTAGCGATGAGAGCAGTAGCGATGAGAGCAGTAGCGATGAGAGCAGTAGCGATGAGAGCAGTAGCGATGAGAGCAATACTAAACTAGAAGAATTGCAATTGATGATAAGTAATGTATTCTCTTAATTCAACGCGCTCATCATTCTTATTTTGAATTGATTAAACATTCTAAAATTTTAAACATATTTCTTACTTCTTCTGAGGGGCCTTTAATATCTAATTTGATGCCGCCATTGATTGATATTTTTGCTAAGTTTATCAAACCTCCTCTTTCTTTATACTCCAATCCTTCTAATCTCTCTATTTTTTCGCATACTACATCTTCAGACTTGTTAATTATTCCCCGTTCCCTGTATAACACAATTCTCTTATTTGTAATAAAAAGATCATATTTCTTGTTAGCATACTCAATATCTCTGCGACAAATGAATTTGACTTGTTCTTCTGGTACCAAGAAATCTCTTAATGGCATTTAACAAGTTCTGTGGCTCTGACTATATATTGAATCAGGTTTAGGCTTTTAACCTGTTTAGTAATTAAATTTTAGCTACGCCGTGAAAGAAAAGAACTGGGAATAAATGGGCTTTTTAAAGAGGTTCTGACCATCATCATGTATCTCCACTCTCTTTCCATAGCTATTGAAATCCCAATTCTGGCGGTTCTGTTTACTGTGAATTTATACTTTTTATTTGGCGAAGCATTTTCTTCAATGTAAAGAAATTTGTTATTCTTGTTATCTACGAGATCCAAAGTATTGTGTTTTTTAGTAATCCGCAGAGCTTGTGTCAGTCTTCCAGGACCTGTAGTTAAATCTAGAACATTATTTGTCCTTCTGAAAATTTTCATCAAACCAATCCCTTCTATGGGTTCAACGGATCGGATGAGGACTGCACCGGCAGGTTCGTTTCGACATTTGGCCACAACATTCAAACAGTAATGATTACCATAAATAAAATAGACATAAGCTATACCTACCTGTCCAAACATAGCTTGATTTCTGGCAGTTTTCCCTTTGAATGCATGACTAGCAGGATCGTCTTTATACCCATATGCTTCAGTTTCGGTAATTATCCCACTTAATCTGTAATAATTTCCAAAAAAACAAACATATCTAACGAGCATTTTACCAATCAATGATTGAGCTACTCTGTGTGTCTCATCCTCAAAAAATGATTTTTCGAGCCTCAAATATTGTGTTAAAGTAATATAAGGTTACTATATTTTTTTACCTATGGAACACAGAATAAAAGATATATCATTATCAGATAAAGGTAAAAAAAAGATTGATTGGGCAGAATCACACATGCCTGTGTTATTGTCTTTAAAGAAAAAATATGAAGAATCAAAGCCATTAAAAGGGCTCGTGGTTGGCGGTTGCTTGCACGTAACAAAAGAAACTGCGGTTTTAACCAAAACTCTTGCAGCAGCGGGCGCAACTGTGGCATGGTCTGGGTGCAACCCTCTGAGCACAAATGATGACATTGCAGCATCATTAGTGAAGGACGAAGGTTTATCTGTTTTTGCAAGTCGTGGGGTATCGAATAAAGAATATTATGATGATATTTACTCTGTTTTAAAGTTCAATCCTGATATCACTATCGATGATGGGGCTGATTTAACTATCGAATTTCATAAAACTCTAGACAAGTACGGAAAAAATATCATCGGTGGTACAGAAGAGACAACTACCGGAGTGCAAAGGTTAAAGGCACTAGAAACTAATTCTAAGCTGGGGTATCCTATAGTCGCTGTTAATGACGCGGAAACTAAACATGATTTTGACAACGTTTACGGTACCGGCCAATCTGCATTGGACGGAATAATTAGAGCAACTAATGTGTTACTTTCAGGAAAGACTGTTGTAGTAGCAGGTTACGGTCATGTAGGGCGAGGGATAGCAAGTAGAGCAAGGGGCCATGGTGCATCTGTTGTAATAACAGAAATAGATCCCATAAATGCTCTAAAGGCAAGAATGGATGGATTCATTGTAAAACCAATGGAGGCGGCGGCTTCAATGGGCGACATATTTATTACTTCGACTGGATGCAAAGATGTTATAACTGGAATACATGTCGAAAAAATGAAAGATGGTGTGTTGCTTGCAAATGCTGGCCATTTTAATGTAGAAATTTCAATTGATGATATTAAAGGAATTGCCCAGGATTCAAAGATGATAAATGAGAATGTAGAGCAATTTCTATTGAAAAATAATACCAAGGTAAATTTGATAGGGGAAGGAAGATTGGTTAATCTGGTTGCTGCAGAAGGTCATCCTTCTGAGGTAATGGACATGAGTTTTGCAAATCAATTCTTGTCAGTATTGCACATTTTAAAGAACAAGGGAAACCTTGAAAATAAAATATACAAGATAGACAGAGACCAAGACCTATTTATTGCCAGTCTCAAGCTGGAATCTATGGGAATAGATATCGACAAATTGTCCGAAAGTCAAAATAAATATCTTAATGATTACGGAGAAGGTACCTGATTCACTTCAAATAAAAACATTTATTTTTTTTCAGTCATTTTGTATCGTTTTATCTCCTGAATAGGATTTCACGGCCAAAAGTTAATTAATCTTTTAGGTTCTCACTTAAGGAGAATTCTATAAAGGATGGGTAGTCTAGTCTGGTTAGGATACCTGTCTCACACACAGGTGGTCGAGAGTTCGAATCTCTCCTCATCCATCAACCAATGGTGTAATTAGAAAATTTTGTCAAGTAAAAAGTAACATTAGGATGTATACTACAAAAGTGATCGCAAGAAATATCTTTGTAACTTGAAATGACTTCTCCAAAGCATTAGAATAGTCATCAAATTGGTCAGTTCCCATTACCATGACTTGGCTTTCTGTCTTGAGAATGTCAAATTTTGCCTGACTGAGATGACTCTTAGCATATGCAGCCAACTGGTTAAAGACATTAATGATTTGAGATTCAGATGTGATATCCCCAAGAGTGTAGTAGCCTTTTGTATTTCTTTTTCCAGATGTTGCATGAGTATCAGATGTACAAATCTCTATAATTTTAAATCCTTGACTTTCCAAAGACATTGCGATTTTTTCACGAATTCCATTTTTCATATTGTTTGAATCGATCCAACAAAGCAAGTAGTCTTCATTTTTTATAGAAAGTACAAGTGTTCCAAATTGCCCTTTGCCTAAATCTGGCACATTAAACAAATTTTTACTTTGTTGATCATTAATTTGAAAACTATTGGCATATCCTATCTTAAATTCATACTGAACACTTTCCTTTAAATTTCCGAGGCATTCT
The DNA here is from genome assembly GCF_047711275.1 of Candidatus Nitrosocosmicus sp. FF01. NCBI lineage: Archaea > Thermoproteati > Nitrososphaerota > Nitrososphaeria > Nitrososphaerales > Nitrososphaeraceae > Candidatus Nitrosocosmicus > Candidatus Nitrosocosmicus sp. FF01. The sequence continues at coordinate 353,103 of NZ_JBLNIG010000003.1, forward strand.
TTGCCTATGTTAATCAATGTCCTAATGTCCTTTTCTTCTATTTTTACTCCAAGTGAATTATGAGCATCAATTATCATAATTTGGTCAAATCCGATCTCTTGAGCAAACTTCTCCAGTTCTGTTTTTACTTCCAAGGGTATGTCTTCCATACCAGATGGAGATTTTGAGAATAGAATTATGACATTCTTCCCCAAAGCAAATCCACTGCAATTACAATCATTTCTAGTAATTGTAATTGGAACTGAGCACTTGGCTCCTGTCTCAAGATGCTTGACTTGGTTTAAAGATTTTAGATACTTTTCTACCTCTTTTTTAGAGGGTATATTAAGTGAATGGTCTGAAATACTGTGCATTACCATAGCCGAATTTGAGTAAAATTTGAATATATCAAATGGTAAATTGCTTCCACCAATTGGATTAAACGGACCTGGATGTAACTCAGGTAAAACTAAAGAAACTTCCTTTTTATGCTCTGGTTTAAACTTTATTATTAGGGTATTAACCACTTTCGGACTTGCCTTGGCTTCAGCAATTTTTTCCATTTCATCAGACTTGTTTTCCGTCCAGGCAATTAAGAAGGCTTGCAAGATTTTGAACGCGCTAGTAAAGTTAGGTCTTCCTATCCTATCAACTACAACAGTCCACATTACTCCTATAAACAGGATTACAGATCCAAACAAGTAAACCGCAAAATTGGTATAAAAAATATGATTAAAATAAAAAAAGGAAAATAAAATAAAGATAATTAATGGCTGTATAAACGAAATAGGTATAGTCCGTTTTAACGAAGCCCCAAAAACGGATACAAAGATACCGATTCGAAGACCTATTGCCATAAACATACCCTGCAAAACGAAATTGATGTTAAGACTATTTGTATTAATTATGAATTCTGAAATAAATCCGCCAATTACTGTTAATGTCCACAGCAGATTTGCAAATGCCGACACATGCAATACTTTAGAAAATCTATTTAGTGGAGTGCCTCTGAGAGATAGATAATCAAAAATTAGCGTAACAGAGAATACCGCCGCTATTATGGGAAAACTTACTAAGAAATCGGTTAGCGTATGGGGTGTTATAATGAAATTTATTAAAGCAACATTAGTGATTAGGCTTAAAATCGATATTAAATATGAAAACTTTTCTGAAGAAGGGTTAATGTTTGTAAAAAGCCATCTTTTATGAAGACTGGAAACGCTATCGGATTCAAAATTACTCATTAATAGTCAAAAAAATTAGACTGGCACCAAAATTTTTATTGCTATGGATATTGCAATTAATGCTCCTGCTATACCTAAAATAATTTCTGGCTTTACCTTAATTCCTTTAGTCTCGTCCTCAAAGAACCTTAATAAACCCGCACTAGAAGCAGGAAGCGGTGCGTTCTTTTTCGCCTTCTTACTCATATCTAAAAATCCTTACATTGGAAATAAATACATTACTGTCCTAAAACAATTTCTGTTTACATTTTGATTCCAAAACCATTAATAAAGAATTTTAGATTCCTATTTTAGCTTGAGAAAATTGCAAATTGGGGTGATCGGTTACAATAAGAGTAGCTCGATTCAAATAAGGCAGACTACTCTTAGTTTGGCCTACGAAGTCGGAAAAAATATAGCTAAGAGGAACGCGATTTTAATTAGCGGGGGACTAGGGGGTGTTATGGAGTCATCATGCAAAGGAGCTAAAGATCAAGGTGGTTTTACAATTGGAATAATTCCTCACGAGGATTTCAGTCAAGCAAACGATTATTGTGATGCTGTAATATGTACTGGAATAGGCATGTCTAGAGATTTCATTGTGGCCAACTCCTCAGATGGTATTATTTCAGTTGGAGGTGGTGTAGGTACTCTTATTGAATTATGTGTAGGATACATGACAAAAAAACCGATGGTTGCAATAAAGAATAGCGGTGGGGTATCCGATATATATGGTGGCAAATTTTTGGATGAACGAAATAGAATACTGATTGAAACTAGGAAAGACCCCGTCAGTGCGGTGGAGTATATATTGTCAAAGACTCGCACTAGGTCATCATTTTGAAAATAACAGGGAATATGTTAATTGATTTAGTAAAGTTACTTGTTTAGTTTAGGTTGCGAAATAAAAATAAGGTACCCATTAGATGGTCTAATAGAAGTCCACATTATTTTCATTTGATATTTTCCAAATATTTATTTGGGCGATAAAAACTGCCCTGCTGCATTTCTATCTCTCTAAGTCTATTTATAACTTGGGACGTATTGAGGTTCTTTACTAATTCAAAAATTTCAGTCTTTAAACCCATTCCTAACTTTAAGGCAGTATTTAGGTCTTCTAAAGTACAAACTTTATTCTCTATTAGCCAAGCTGCATTATTTGCAGCTACACCTAATATTGATAAAGGATCATACTGAGATGACTTTTCTTGGGTTAAATTTACTCTTTCATAATTGTTGTCCTTATATTCGTAAAAACCTTTGCCGGTTTTTTGACCCAATTGATTGTTATCATACAGCTCTTTTATTTTGGGATGCATTAATAATACATTCTTGTCTCTCAAGTTCATTTCGTAAGATGCCTTGTAAACTACATCTAAGCCAGTATAATCTGCTAATTCAAAAATTCCCATAGGAAAATCTAGTTTAAACTTTACGGCTGAGTCTATTACGTCCATAGAAACTCTATCTCTATCCAATGAAAACAATGCCTCATGCACGAGTGGTATGAATATTCTGTTCACAATAAATCCTGAGACATCTTTCTGACAAATGACTGGGTGTTTATTTAGGCTCTGAACATAATGTGTTAATTCTTCCACAACTTTTGGATTAGTTTGTGTTCCGGGGATTACTTCTACTAATTTCATTAATTGTGGTGGATTGAAGAAGTGGACGCCAATAAAGTTCTGTGGACGGGTAGTCAACTTGCTTAATTCAGTTATGGGCAATGTACTTGTATTTGATGCAAATATGACATCGTCTTGTACCATGCCATTTAATTCATTATACACTTTTTCCTTTAATTTAAAATCCTCAGGTACTGCTTCAATGACAAGATCAGTATTGCTTGTAGCAGCTCGTAAGTCTACAACTGGAGTAATGCTACTATATATGGTATCTACTTCGTTGGCAGTTATCTTGTTCTTTTCAGACAATTTCTGAAGAGACCATTTTATCTTTTCCATCGCTTTGTCCAAAAATTTTTGTTCTATATCGCGAAGAAAAACCTTGTAACCGGCCATGGCAGATACTTGCGCTATTCCATGTCCCATGATCCCTGAACCTAATATTGTAATATTTTTTATCGTCATACTCTGGGTTACGTATGAATCAAAATATACCTTTTGTTTTTGACAAAGCGCTGATTACATCACTTAAATGAATCTGTAATCTTGGTTTGTTTTGTACCCTTTCTTGCAGCCTTATTGGTTTTGGTACCCACTGCCTTGTCCACCATTCTTAAAATGTTGTTGTCTTTGGTTTCTTTGGCATAAACCAAGTAAATTGAAGCACTTTTCTTTTCAGCGGTTTTTCTTATGACTCTACCTATGCGTTGCGCAATCTGATTAATGTTAGATGTATTTGACAGTATTATTGCGATTCCAACTTGTGGAATATCAAATCCGATCTCTAGGGTGTGTACAGAAAGTAATGGAAAAAATTCCGTTCCCCATTTTTCTAAAATCAATTTTCTTTCTTTTGTCTTTATTTTTGAATGAATTATTTCGGACTTGATATTTTTGGTTATTAGTATTTCCCTTAATTTTGTTATCGATTCTATGGTTTCGCTAAAAACCATTAGCTTTTCATCTCTGTGTTTTTCTATTATTGTAACGGCGCGGTCCAATTTTCTCCTAGATGAGTTAAGAAGATCCTTCCTGATTTTTACTTGATTAAACCATTCCTTGGCATACTTTGCTCTCATTCCCCCTTGATAGAGTATTTTTGATATGACACTTGGATCATACGCATTAAGTTTATATGAAATATTTCTAATCGTTTCACTTGTTTTTCTATAAATTTCTCGTTCTTCACTAGTTAGAGTAACTTCCAGAGTAATAATCTCTGGTTTCGCTAATCTGCCATCATCAACGGCTTCCTTGATCAAGTATTTCTTGACAGGGGGGATTATCTCAATTATCTCTTTATATCTGGGATCAAGTTCGTTTATGGTAGCTGTCAAACCTAGAATCCGTCTACTTGGATTTGAAGTAATGACTTTAAATAGGTTCTTGAATGAAAATGCAGTGTTACTTAAAAGATGAACTTCATCTAGGATTACCATCTTAGAATCTTCGATAAGTTGATGGTTATTTACAGTACTTTGATAGGTGGATATAGTAATCTCCCTGTGATTCTTCTTCTCCCCGTAAAAGGCTCCTATCGATTCAGGTGGGATATTATACTTTTGAAGTCTGATAATGTTTTGCTCTATCAATACAATCCTGGGAACCAAAAATAAAATATTATAGGGTTCCGTATTGGCTGGAATATTATTCTTATTGACTGTATCAAGCAGGGATGCCCTCCTAGCACTCTCAAAGGCTATTTCCGTTTTTCCTGTACCAGTAGAATAGATAACTGAACCCCTGCATCCTTTATTTATCCACGATTCAACAGCGGACAATTGATCCGGCTTAAGTGGAAAGGGAAATTTTAATGAGCCTATTGCAGAGGACATATATGAAATTGAAGTTGTTATTTTTATATAATCTTTCCACAGCCAATTTCCAAGAGTGACTTTTATTCTAGCCACTTTTATGAAGATAAATCGAATTAACCAATTGGTTTTGTAAGACACCTTAGCGCAACAGCAGCTTTGTTGACTAACTTAGTTCTAGGATAAAATGTGAAGTTGGTGAAAAATTCCAATAATTTGAAATTATTGGAATTTCTTCTTTCAGAATATTTGATTTGTGACTAGAAGATAGTTTCTTGCACATTTAAAACTACAGATTATGTGGAATATTCAAGGAAGGCTTAATAATAGGATTTAGGTATATTCAGGAATAATAGATGGCTGTAATATGCAAAAAATGTGGCCTACCTGATGATTTGTGTGCATGCGGAGAGTTAGATAAAGAAGATACCCGAATTGTTGTAAGATTGGAAACTCGACGATTTTCAAAAACAACTACTATGATCGAGGGATTAGATCCGAAGATTAATGATATTCACACAATGGTAAAGGAATTAAAAAGCAGACTGGCCTGCGGCGGAACAGCTAAGGATGGTTTTATCCTTTTGCAAGGAGATCATCGTGATATTGTAAAAAATTATTTAGTTGTTAAGGGATTTAACGAATCTTCGATTGAAGTAATGTAGAAAATTGAGTATGGTCTTTTGTCTATTACAAATTCTCTGAATAGAACTATTGAAAAAACTAAAGTTGCCCTTATTTTCTTCATGGTTATTGTAACTGGGATTTCATTTGGAATTGGACTTTATCTTGTTTTCTTTACAAATCTAGGAGGTGAAATAAATTGGACCGACGAGGTACCTCTTGATTTTTTACTACTTGGTATTTTTGGTTTCCAAACTATTTATTTCAATCTTGGACTAACGTTCCTACTATTCTGGTTTGTTTATTTGACTTGTTATGTCTATTGCTTTCTCAAACCTATTTCACTCAGGGAGTTACCGTTTTTAAGAGCTAGAACTCACTCAGATTTTGTAAATACCCAAATTAAACAAAAGGATGGTAATGGTACGTCTGTCAATTATCTTATGATTACGTTATCTTGGTTTTCTGCTTACTTTGTATTATCGATATTGATAGACATAGTTCAGCAAATTTTTGGAGTAAAGTTGGGTAATCCATTGACAGATAACCCTTTACTCTCGTTCTTTTACCTGTCAACAGCTCCTCTAAATGAAGAGATTTTTTTTAGAGTTATACTGATGGGATTACCCCTGTTCCTCATCTTTGTTCCACTAGGTAAAGGCCAATTTTTGTCTACTTTGAATCATCCATATTTGAGTATTCAACATTACAAGAAAAAGCATACAACTTTCGGTATATTTATTGTAATAGTTCTCAGCTCATTTGTCTTTGGATTGTCACATGTAATTTTTGGAGGAGGTTATGAAATAGGCAAAATAACACAAGCTGCATTGGGCGGATTAATCATAGGCTGGGTATACTACAGATACGGGTTATCCTCTGCTATTACTTTTCACTGGATTTCTAACTATGTATTTTTTGCATATAGTATTCTTGGGTTTTATCTTTTTCAGACACCATGGAATACAGAATCTGATAATGTATTACTTGGAATGGTATCAATAGGCTTTATTATTTTAGGGTTATTGTTTTTATATCAATTGTCTTGCAGAATGTTAAAGAAATATGTGGTTTAATGAATTTACCCAGATTAAAGTTTTAAATGAGTTTTTAAACCCTTGTATCGATTTCTAATGGTAACTTCTGTAACACCTGCTGCTTCAGCAACATCTTTTTGTGTCTTGTTTTCGCCGTTCATAACACATGCTACATACAATGCCGCAGCCGCTAATCCCATAGGATCTTTTCCTGCTGAAATTTTACCTTCTTCAGCCTTTTTTAATATTTCCAGTGCCTTTCTCTTAGTTTTTTCTGTTAAACCTGCCTTACTAGCAATCCTGGCGACACATTTTACTGGGTCTACTACCGGCATTTTAAGATCCAATTCTCTTATCAATAGCCTATAACATCTAGCCACATCTTTCTTCTTTATGTTACTGGCATTCGCAACGTCCTTTAAAGTTCTAGGTGTCTCTGTGTCTCTGCAAGCAGCATAAAGAGCGGCCGCTACAAGAGCCGAAATGGACCTGCCTCTAACCAAACCCTTCTCAAGTGCTTTTCTATAAACATAAGCGGCCTTCTCTATGACTGCATCACCCACTGCCAGTTTGTCTTTTAACCTATCAAGCTCACTAAATGCTTGTCTAAAGTTTCTATCGACTGGTTCATGAACTTGACTTCTGCTATCCCATGTTCTCAATCTTTCAATGGTACTTTTCATGGAAGCAGAGAGGGGTTTACCTGATGCATCTTTATCTACTGGTCCAATTATTGTAGCTAGGCCCATGTCGTGCATTGCCAAGGAGGTTGGAACTCCTGCTCTGCTTCGATCCTCATGTTCTTCCTTTGAGAATGCCCGCCATTCTGGTCCCGTTTCCTCTATTCTCTCAGTCACAACAAAACCGCAATTACCGCAGAACATTTCTCCGGTAGAATTATCGGTAACCATAGGACCTTTGCCACATCGTGGACATCGATCACCAAACATAGAAATATCTTTTACCAAATTATATCACCACAAAACTTATAAACTAATTCCACAAGTATTTATACCTTTCCTTACATATAAATATATCGGAAATTATCAAAATAGAATTTTAATATTTTGCCTTCGTTCTTTTTCTCCTTTCAGCTTTAGCATACTTCTTGCTTTCGCTGCGTTGAGAACTATACGCATGGGTTCTTTTAGTTGTCTTATTGGTCATGGGTTAGAGTAATTGATTATTATTTATATACTATGGTTTTTGAACTCGATAAAAATTTGTCAGAAAATCATTAATATAAAAGAAAATAATAAATTTATAATACTTGAATCCAACTATTCGTGATAAATGAAAAAATTTTTTTTTACTGCTTCTTTTCTTTTGTTAATTGGAATAATATTTCTATCATTACCGAGTAAGAGTGTCTTTTCAGTCGAAAACAAATCGGGCGGATATGCCGACCAGATCAAGTTCATTAAATTCTCAAATGAAAATGTTGCCTATCAGCAGGTTAGTAATGGTCAACTCGATGCATACTTTTTTCAAATCCCTTTGCAATTAGTTGAAATTGCCAAAAAAAACCCCAATCTCAAAGTTTACGAAAAGGAAGGGCTTTCTTATGGACTCTTGATTAATCCTTACAACTCTTCAAACTCGTTTAACCCATTTTCTATTAAAGAGGTCAGATTTGCATTGAACTTTCTAATCGATAGAAATTTCATAGTCAACAATATTCTAAAGGGGTTCGGTGAGCCTATAGTAGAACCCTATGGTTCTACTTCTCCAGAATATCAAAACGTACTACCCATCATAGATCCACTAAAAATAAGATATGATGCTAAGTTTGCACAAAATATAATAAACGATGCTATGTCGAAGGTCGGAGTTACTCTAGATTCAAACGGAAAGTATACAATCGAAGGAAAACCAGTAACCGTTAAAATCTTGATACGGAATGATGATCTCCTTCGAAAATCCTTTGGGGATTATGTGGCTGCAGAACTTGACAATATAGGATTTACCGTCAACAAAGAATATGGTGACTTGACAAAGGCTAATCGAATTGTATATGGCTCTGATCCCGCAAATTTAGAATGGAATTTGTATACAGAGTCGTTGATTTCAAATTCATTCCTGAGATACAACCCCGGTACCGTCACACAAATGTATGCACCTTGGTTTGGCAGCATGCCTGGGTCTCAAAACCCAGTTTTTTGGCAATACACTAATTCCACGATAGACAATTTGACTCAAAAATTAATATTCAATAATTTCACTTCTGAGTCCGAGAGAAACGAACTCTTACAAGAGGCAGAAGCCGTTGGGATTGAAGAAGCAGTAAGATTATTCTTTGCAAGATCATATGATCCGTATATTTCATCCTCACATATTAGTGGTCTAATTAATGACTATTCAGCTGGTATTGCTAATAAGCTGTCATTACTAAACGCTATGAAGAATAATGAAAATAACTCGACCTTGAATATAGGTATGATACAAATTTACCAGGGTGCATGGAATAATGTCAAGGGCTGTTCAGATTTTTACTGCCGAATTATATATTCACTAATAGCTGATTCTCCAACATTTTCTAATCCATATTCTGGTGACCCTGAACCGTTGAGAAACAAATGGAATAACGTAATTTCAAATGGTTACAATGACACTATCCCAGTTTCTGAAAAATCTATTCGCTGGAATCCTTTGAACCAAAGCTGGGAAACAAATATGGGTCTCAATAATACCGCTCTTACAAAAGTAACAATTACACCGCTATATTCTAAGTGGCATAACGGAGTTCCAATCGATAAGTATGACATGTTGTATTCTTATTATTTTCCGTACGAATGGTCAACTGATACAAAAGATGATGATTTGACATTTGACGCGGAGTATGCTAGTCTCGTTTTTCCAACTTTGTCGCTGATAAAGGGGATCGAATTTCATGAGAATGGTACACTCGATACATACGTTGACCTGTGGCATTATGACAAAAAACAAATCCCTCCCTACGGGACCCTTTGGCCGTCAGAACCTTGGGAAATAACTGCTGCTACAGAACGGTTAGTGACTGACAATAAACTATCATACTCTAAAAGTGATGCAAACATTAAAGGAATAGATCAGTTATCTTTGAACTTGCCAATCCAATCAGAGTTAATAAGTGCAGAATTAACCAAGATGATAAATGAAAAATACATTCCCAATTCCTTAAAAGGAATCGTACCTTTAGATTATGTTCTTGATCGATATAACGCTTCTATCCAATGGATAAATAAACATCATCATGCTGTAATTGGTAATGGGCCATATTACCTAGATGAGTTTAATCCATCTGGTGGAGTAGTAACATTAAAGGCATTCAGGGATGACACTTATCCGATAAAGACGGGTCAATACTCAAAATTTACAAGTCCTCCTGAGCTAAGAGTTCAAAAGATTGATGTACCAAAATTTATAAGGATCGGTCAGCAATTCGATGTCGCCCTTGAGTTAAGTATCAAGAATTCTTCCAGTGATTCTAATCCTTTTAGCGGATCTATTGATTATTTTGTGACAGATAGGAACAACAAGCTGGTTATTGCCGACGACGTAAAGATATATAATGTCAAAAATCATAGTTCCTCATCAAACAACTCAGAAGTTGGTCATAACTCGACAACCACTATAGATATCCATCTAAATTCCACCCAAACCTCTGAACTCACTCCCGGACCTTCAAAACTGAAACTCATTATTGCCACCCAAGACTCACCCAAGCCAAAAATTCATGAGAGTACTTTAATAGCTCGACCATGAGCTTGCTCTACCTTTTTAAGCGCGATCACTATGGTTCTTAGGTTATGACTATAATCCTTTACATACTAAAAAAGATCGTCATTCTCATTATAGTTTTGCTTATTACTATGTTACTAACAATTTTTCTCCTTGGTTCTACAATTGATAAGATTATGGTTGATAACATCCGCATGCAAGTAGTTAATTCCCTTTCTAATTCTCTGTCTGAAAGCCAGAAATTAAATCAATTCGATAACATGGAACAAAGGCAAAAATTCATTGATCAACAGATAGATCTCCAAATCAAGAGCTTAGGACTGGATGAACCTTGGTATTCGCCAAAAAAAATAATGAATACGCTTTTTCAAATACTTACTCTTAATCTTGGAAATTCAAGATTTTTTACTACTCATGATGGTTCGAGCAGTGTTAACGAATTAATAAAAGAAAAGCTTCCAAATACAATTTTATTATTTACTTCCTCTTCTTTGGCAGTAGTTGGATTGGGTATCGTGATTGGTTCCTACTTGGCTCGGAGGGAAGGTAGAATAACAGACAAATTCATTGCGGGGCTTGCTTCACTCAGCCTTAGTGTTCCTCCTTGGTGGTTTTCGATGATAATGATAGTAGTGTTCTCCTTTTTTCTTCAGATATTTCCAGCAAGATCTACGCCAGTAATCCCACCTGATTCTCCAGGATATTTTGCCTCTCTTTTATATCATATGGCTTTGCCATTTATAACAATCGTGCTAATCGGATTTGCATCTTCAATTTATTATGTAAAATACATAATTCTTCGTGTGATTGAAGAGGACTATATAAAAACACTGGGGGTAATAGGGATACCGCCCCGAAAAATATTATTGAAACATGCATTAAAAAATGCAAGTCCTCAACTAACGACTATGCTAGGTGTGGGACTTATTTCAACACTTGGAGGATCTATACTAATAGAGGAAATTTTTGATTGGCCTGGGATGGGCAATTTGTTTTACAACGCGATCCTTCAAAACGACTCACCCTTAATAATTGGATTGGTATATTTTTTTACCCTATTGTATTTAGCAACTCGTTTCGTCCTTGACCTCGCTCTTTCTGTACTTGATCCTAGGATAAGGACTGAAGATAATTAGGCAATTGGAATTGATACAAATGGTTAATAGAATAATCTTGATTTTAAAAAGTTACAAAGGAGGGATACTAGGTGTATCTCTTCTTTTGTTTTTGGTCATAATTACTTTTTATACTATCATAAATATTCCGGCTTCAGAACGATCAGAGTGGAATAATCCATCATATTGGATCAATTATCCCAAAAATGCTGCCCCGTATTGGACCAATTATTTTATGGAACTGTTTAATCAGAAATTACCAGAGCATAAAATATTTACCATGAATGATGCAATTGTAAGAAATTATTCTGAGGGTACAGATTATAAAATTGAAAACAGTACCTTCATCTATGATTATGATTTTGAAACATTTCCTCCTGCATTCAGTATACCTTATTCTATTCAAGTAGGTGACATCCCTCCCGCTGTGGAGATTTCTGTTAAGAGACCAGATGGTTTAGTGTTTGTTATATACTATAATTCATTAGAATCGTTGTCTAATGGTTTGGATGATACAAATGGTGCTAATGAACAGGACGAAATTCAATCCAATGGGGAAATTTTAATTGAGAGTCAGAATCCTACCGTTAAAGACGATGTCTCTACAAATGTTGTTTCACAGAGATTGTTTTCCTCGTCTAGAGAAATAACTGAAGCTCTTTCAGACTATACTAATTTATTCGATTTTTCGACTAATGGTCTACCTGCAGAAAAAATAATTTTTTCAGATACTAAAAGTAATGTACCTTTACAAGGTAAATATGAATTTATATTTTCATTATATTCTTTTGATGGCAACACTGACTTAAAGGATATACAATGGATAGTGGAAGGGAAAGTTTTTGGGGTATTGGGAACTGACGATTTTAGAAGGGATATTTCTTTTGGGATTCTGATTGGCACTCCGGTCGCTCTGCTAATTGGTGTAACTGTTGCAATAACATCTACGATCATCGGTCTATTTTATGGATTAATTAGTGGTTATAAGGGGGGTAGGACAGGAGGGTTTATGGTGATCATTATTGATATCTTCCTTTCGGTCCCAACCATGGTTCTTTTCATAATTCTATCTTTGAACTATGGAAAGAGTATTCTCTTCTTGATAGGACTTTTTATTTTATTTGGATGGCCCGGTTTAGCTTTAATTAATAGAACTTTTAGTGTACAAATAAAGAACTATCCTTATGTTGAAGCATCAAAATTGATGGGGGAATCCGATTTTAGGATTGTCATAAGGCATATTGTTCCACAATTGATACCTTTTACTTTGGCTAATTTTGCCTTGTCTGTTCCAGCTGCTATCTTGGGTGAAGCTGCTTTGAGTTTCTTGGGGTTTGGTGATCCGTCATTTCCTACATGGGGTCAAATGCTTCAGGACGCTCATTTTTCTTCCGCTGAGATCCTCGGATATTGGTGGTGGATAATCCCACCTGGTCTAATGATATCTATTACTAGTATGGCTTTTATCCTAATAGGTAGATCTCTAGAATCGAAAGCAAAATTTGATAAAAGGCGATGATTTGGATCATGTTTTTTTGACTAGCTCTATTTCTCTGCCCTGGCTATCAAATGCACGAATATCTCGTTCCTCGTAAGGGTGTGAAATAATAATTGATACTAAACCATAAAAATGGTTCAAATCCTCAAGCGAAGGCTGGCTAGATCCACTGGGATGAGAGTGTGCAGTTCCTACATACTTTAAATCGAAGGGAAGCTCGTTAATCGGGAATCCTGAATAAAATGGACCATGCACGGAGAAAGGGGGGATAACTAAATTGTTTATAATAATTTCAGTTCTTCTTCTTTCACCTTCTAAAATTAATATTCCTTCATAAGGGTGATGCATCTTTGAATATGATATTATTCCATTTATTACATTGTTTGTAATTGTTACTATTTTTCCTTTATTATTTTTAGAGTCTGAATTTCTGTTGTCCCTATTTCTTTTCAAAAAGCCAAAATCCATATAATATCTATACCATCCTTTAATAAAAAATCCATATTTTTCTGTATCTAAACTTTTTTATTACCTATTATTGTTAAGTAGAAATTCTATGGTCTAATATTATTTACTTTTCATCTTATTAATAAAATAACAATCTTTTAATATTTTTGGATAGCATTTAGCTTTAGTTTGCTTTACAAGGTTTTACTTATATTAATTTTATCTACTATTGTATTTATAGGAGCGAGTTTGATGGTCGCAAGTGCTCAGATACTTCCGCAAAATAATAGCCCAACCACTACTGGTTCTTCTTCACCTGCTCCAGTCGATAACCCTTATGGGATAAGAATAAACGAACCTTCTAAAGGGGAAACCATTTATATTAACGGTACAGAGTATTTTTACAGCTCAGGTAAAAAACTATCTCTTTCTGGAATTTCTGTTGCTGATAGTGGTAACTTGACGGGTTGTGACGTTTCTGTCGTAACAAATAACGTTTTTCCTTATCAGCCTGCGAATGGTACTGGATTACTTGGAATTAAAGATTTTTCAAAGTGGAGTTACACTTTTGGTACTAAATATGCCAACTTACACGAGGGCTCCAATAAGATTACATCAAAATTGACCTGTGAAGGTGGTAATGCAAAGGCTTACTATACTGTAAATGTTACTGGTGTCAAATCCAATGGAACTTTCACTGAATTATCGCAAACCATAAATACGGATCTCTCGGCATTGTCAGTCGAAATCCTTTCTCCATCAAATGGCGAATCAGTATATACTGACAGCCCCATTGAAGTAAATGGTAGTTCAAACTATCCACAAAACTATGACTGTGAAGTTCTTTTATCGGCAGGAAATTCTGATGGTGTAATAGCACCCACTAGTTCTAATGATCCCAACTTTAAGAAAACACAGGCAAAAGGTGTAAATGGTTCTTTGGACTATAGGAGTTGGAGTATAGTACTGGAGCCGGGTAGTACCAACCTCAAGAACGGCTCGCAACCATTGACAGCCAAATTGCAGTGTTACTCTCCCTTTTCTTCTGTTAAATTTGCAAATGTAAATGTAGATGCAATTTTACCCACTCCGGATCTCTCGGCATTGTCAGTCGAAATCCTTTCTCCATCAAATGGCGAATCAGTACATACTGACAGCCCCATTGAAGTAAATGGTAGTTCAAACTATCCACAAAACTATGACTGTGAAGTTCTTTTATCGGCAGGAAATTCTGCTGGCCCGATTGCACCTAGCAGTTCTAATAATTCCAACTTTAAGAAAACACAGGCAAAAGGTGTAAATGGTTCTTTGGACTATAGGAGTTGGAGTATAGTACTGGAGCCGGGTAGTACCAACCTCAAGAACGGCTCGCAACCATTGACAGCCAAATTGCAGTGTTACTCTCCCTTTTCTTCTGTTAAATTTGCAAATGTAAATGTAGATGCAATTTTACCAAAGCCTGCTGAATTGAAGACCATGGATGTAAGTATAGACAAAGCTGGAGAAGGTCTTAATCAACGGATCATCATTGGGACAAACGATGCAATTAATAAAGATGCTTTGGAAAGTGCGACTATAACGGGCACTATTAATGAGCAAAGGTTTTCGGGATCATCAAATATCGATGGTAAATACAGCACTAACATAAGCCCGAGTTTGTTGGAGTCAGGCGATACTATCAACGTATCGGTAACTGTAACTAAAGATGGATACAAACTGAAGAAGACTAGCACCTCATTTGAAGGAATTCCAATAAATACTGAAACTCCGCCAACAACACCAAGGCCATCCACAAGTAATGATGAATCCAATAGCAATAATGAGGCGGATTTAGCAGATAAGATCTTCGACGATGTACAGAAACAACTGAGTGAACAAGGAATTAACATACCTTTACCGTTTGGATAGCTGAATCATTTCAGGCTTTTTGTCTAAAGCATTCAAACCAAAAGTCGGAGGAATTCATATAGACTTTAGTTTTATATTCAAACATTAGGAATAACAAGGTTATTATTCTTAATCATTATAGTTACTCTTGAATTTGGATTAATGGCACACAATGAATATAGATTTTTGATTCTTGAATTAGGCATTGCCATACTTGATTATGAGAACAACCTGTTACATTTTAAAAAATTTAGTGATCCGATAGGATCTCACCTGAAATTACGATCGAATGATTTTGATGAAGTTACTGCGAATTTAGAATTTTTCAAATCCAAACCTAGCGTGCTTGTAACAAATTATCCTTCGATGATTGACTTTCTTCGAAATAGTAGTGAGAGAGTTGAACGAATTTCGTCAGAAGACGAAAGACGTATTCAGATCTACAAGAAAAAAATTTATACTGGTGCCGAAACCATTGAGAAAGACACCAGTGAACTAAATGAAAGAACTATAAAAGATAATTTAAGGGATTTTTCACTTAAGTGGTCTTCTTTAATAGTACAAGAAGCTTCAGCACAACTCGACTTACACGTTAGTCAATCTGTCAACGCATTAGATGAGATTGATAAGATCATCAATACCGTTGGAACACGAATGAGGGAATGGTATGGGTTACATTTTCCTGAACTCGATAATTTATTACAAAATATAGTAACTTATGCAAATATAGTTTCAAAGTTTGGGGATCGAAGTGAAATTACCAAGGATTTTCTCTCAACGCTAGAAATTCCGGATAACAAAATCGAAATCATAATTGAAACTGCGCAAAGAAGTAAGGGTGGAAAAATTACAGCTGAAAATCTATCCATTCTACAAAGTCTTGCAAATCAAGTGATTTCTATGAGCTTAATACGTAAAGCTTTGGAAGAACATATTGAAGCTTCGATGGACGAGATTTCTCCCAACTTAAAGGAATTACTTACTGCAACTGTAGGCGCTAGGTTAATAGCAAAGGCAGGGAGTTTAAAAAGATTAGCTTCTCTCTCTTCCAGGTACTATTCAGATACTAGGGGCTGAGAAGGCGTTATTTAGAACTTTAAAAACTGGTGCCAATCCACCTAAACACGGATTATTATTTCAACATCCAGTCATTCATTCTGCTCCAAAATGGCAAAGGGGTAAATTAGCCAGGGCTATTGCAGCAAAAGCTGCAATCGCGGCTAGAGTTGATTTTTATGGTCGAAATAATATTACAAATAGTGCTTTATCTAGCAAATTAAACGACCGTATAACGGAAATACAACAAAAATACAAGGAGCCTTCTGAACCTCAAAAGAAAAGAAATTACGAACAACCTCAAGGCTTTAGAAGGGGAGATCGTAATAGATTCAATAAGAATAAAGGAAGGAATCATGATAAACATAGAGATGGTGATAGAGACAGGGATGGTGACTTTAAGTTTAAGAAGAATAAATTCAAAAAAAGATTTCACAAGTCTAATAAAAAATAGGATAGTTGAGAGTGTAGGTGGAATAATTAGAGAATGAATCACCTGTCTATTTATAAAAAGTTTGACAATGGGTCATTTATCATGTTGATTGATAATTCAAAGGAACGCTATTTGGCTACACAAAACTTGGATTTACAAAAAAGCGTTTATGGTGAGAAGATTATAAAATTAGAAGATGTAGAATATAGGATTTGGGAACCATTTAGAAGCAAACTAGCCGCTGCGATCTTGAGAAACTTGGAAGAAAATCCTATTAAAGAATCATCATCTGTTCTTTATTTGGGTGCTTCTACAGGTACTACTGTCAGTCACGTATCTGACATAGTTGGTAGTAAGGGCGTAATTTTTGCAGTAGAACCTTCGGCCAGGGTCGCCAGAGAATTTCTTGAAAATGTGGCTTCAAGGAGAAAAAATATAATACCGATCTTGATGGATGCAAGAAATTATTTACAATATTATTCTTATTATGGATTAGTGGATGTAGTGTATTCAGATATTGCACAGCCCGACCAAACTGAAATTGCTATCAATAATTGTAAGAGCTATCTAAAAGGAGGTGGTCATCTTGTTATCATTATCAAGACTCGAAGTATTGATGTGTTAATGGACCCCAAGGTTGTAACAAAAAACGAGGCGAAAAAATTGGAAAAGAATAATTTTGAGATTCTTCAAATAGTAGATTTGGAACCGTTTGATAAAGATCATTCTTTAATCCATGCCAAATATATGGGCTGACAAAAATTTTCTCCTATTTTATTAAAGAATTCTTGTTTGAGTAAGCTCATCTAATATACACTTTACTGGATTCCAAGAGAATCTAACATATTCTTTGATCATAGCATTTTCTATATTGTTTCTTAGAAAAATTTTAGTAACGGGATCTGAAGGATAGCCCGACCCAATGTGTTTATTTAGTTTTCTTTCAATCCTTACAATTTCCCTGTCTCTAGTAACCTTAGCTATGATTGAAGCAGCTGATACTGCTATGTTGTCAGAATCTGCCTTATGAAAACAGTAAATCTTTACGGAGGTATTGATCAGATTCTGAACAATACTTTGTTTAAATCTTACCAAATTAATGTCACATGCATCAATTATTATCTTGTCAGCATCCAGGTTATCAGAGACTATTGTCATAAATTTTGATTCTAATATATTTAGTTTTTTTTGATTTACATACAAATCTATGGTTTTAGGGTCAATTCTGCAGATGTATACCGATCTAGCACACGAAATAATCTTTGGATAAAGGAGTTCTCTCTTAGAAGGATTCATTTTTTTTGAATCAATTACACCCTCTTTTTGCAAGTATTTGATACCTTCGCTATCAAGCGATATTCCAGCGATTACCAATGGCCCCATAACTGATCCACGGCCAGCTTCATCGATTCCACCTAAGATCAACTAATTTAGGAGAGAATTTGTAACTTATATGTATTTAATTATAAGAACGAAGTTTTAATAAAGAGAGTAACCAAAATCAACCCGACATATTACTCTACAAGTGAACTGTCTTCACACACTAGATTCAATCTTTTTGATGTGAGACAAATAATATAATGTTGAATTGCTACTATCAAAGCATTCTTTTATCTAAGGATTACTGAGATCTATCACTGTAGAATGGTTTGAGAATTTTCGTATAAAGAATAAACACATAGATATCTAAGCCTTTTTCGCAAATCTCTATTTCAAAAGTTTGATACACAAAATCGTTATCGTCTAAGATTTTCAATTCTTAAAAAATATGACTATGAATTTAAATAAATAGGGGTATGCCTCTCATAAAATTTTGGAAAAAAAGTATCTTTCGCAGCCTTGGACTTTGACAAAAGAAGGTTCTACTCAAATATTGGTCCCTTCTCCTTCTTTAACTCAAAAAGAACCTTCAAAATTCCCAGCTTTCTTTAACCCTGCAGCAAGATTTAACAGGGAAATTTCAATATTGATTTACAAGAATTTTCTTCGATTTCCAAGAAAGAATCTTTCTTTTGTCGATTCTCTATGTGGGGTGGGAGCGAGAGGTCTGAGAGTCGCGAAAGAGATTCCAAATGTGCGGAAGGTTATTTTTAATGATTACAATTACATTGCCCTTCAAAGTGCAAAATCTAGTTCAGTCTTAAACAATATATATCATAAATGTAACTTTTCCAATAATGAAGTCTGTCATTTTTTGCAGAATCATTTTGATTATTTAGAAAGAGGAACAATTATTGATCTTGATCCTTTTGGCTCACCAGTACAGTACATAGATTGCGTCTTGCGGGCAATTGAGAATGATGGTATGCTTTCTGTTACTGCAACGGATACAGCTGTTCTATTAGGAGTTTACCCAAGGGTATGTTCTAGAAAATATTATGGAATTCCGTTACGTACAAAATATTCTTTAGAAATAGGTACCAGAATCCTTTTGGGTTGCATTGCGATGGTGGCATCTAGGTTTGATATGATCATAATACCTGTTTTTGCTCATTCGTATAGAAATTATATTCGAGTATTCTGTAAAGTATCGAAGAGTAACCGACTAGCTAATAGGGTGTCCGAAAATATCGGCTACGTTCAGCACTGCTTTGAATGTGGATACAGAGCATCGATCAAAATTCACGATCCAAATTTGAAATGTCAAATTTGTCAAAGGAAGACACGTTTGGCAGGACCAATATGGTCTTCTAATATTTTTGATAAAAATATGATTGATACTTTGATTCAAAATTTGGTGGAACCCGAAAAAACCTTTACTGGTGACAATAAGCATTCATACGTACCGAACAAAATAATCAAAAAATTTTTTAGTATTGCTAAAGCTGAATCTGATTATCAGCCATATCACTATCTAAGTGATGAGTTCGGCAAGCTCTTGCGCAATCGTACTTTACCGGTAAGCATAATTGTCAAAAGTCTCCAGGAAGAAGGTTTCAAGTCTAGCACTACTATTTTTTCTTCCACAGGATTCAAATCCGAAGCTAATGTATCACAAATTCAAGGCATTCTTAATAAAATATCAAATAAATAATTTTTATTAAGGTATCGAAAAGCTGATGGTTAATCAATACAGGTGACGCCTTGTACTATGTAGCGGTATTTGTAACCTTGGTTATTTCTGATGTTGGGATGATGTTAGTCTTTGAGAACTTGCCATTTTTTTTGATAATCCAATCTAATCCGTCCTTAATTTTGGAAATCGACTTTATTCCCAGTTTATTCAGGTAGACTTGAGGTAAAGTTGATATCAAAATTATTTCGTATTTTTCCCTTAGTACTTGAAGGAAGTTAATGTGTTCTAGCTCGTAAATGTATTGGTACTTATCTAATCCATTAAGATCTAGTCTTCCTTCAACATATTTTGATATGGCTCCTTCATTTATACCGCCTCTGTTCTCCGACAACAATACAATTGTTCCTCCATCTGTCACCGAATGACAATTATTCCACAATAGATTTAAACTGTTACCTAAAGTTATTTGAGATGAGTAGGTTGAGTTTCCGGAAATGAACGCTGATTTAGAATAATCACTTGTTATACTAGTCTCTTCTTGGAAACTGCTAATTGCAGTCATAAAAGAACTGATGTGATGTCCAAAATACATTGAGGCTATTCTATACCTGTCAGAAAGAACATGAATTAACTGACAATCCATTTTTGAAAGGACTTCTATAGAAATCTTCAATGCCTCTCCACATAGACCTGGTTTTGGTGGCTCACCTATTACTGAAGCATAGATTTGATTCATAACTTGAGGATAGCATTTTTTAATTAGCTTCGCAGGACTACCACTAAATCCAAAGACAGGATCATATTCGATCTTATCCATTAGTATTATGTTCTTATATTGAGAAATCTTCTTCAATACCTCTTCTGACTCAATTCTAGCGATATCGAACGTTTCCTTGGAAATATCCTGTCGCAGTTTGAAGCTAAATGGTTTTGAAAGTAATAATATATCAACCGACTCAATTCTCGATTCATTGGCCAAATCTCGAATGATCTTGATTATCTCCCACATTCTTGGAAAAGGAGTAGTAATTAGAATCAGAGTAGAATTTTGTAAATTCAAGTTGTTACGGATGCTTGAACTTATCTTTACCTGATCTAATGGATTAATTTCAGGTTTTATTATATTTAATATATTTTCATATTTGATGTCCAAGATGATCTCCGAATCTCCATACCCCAACCAAATTTCTGGCATATGTTAATGTAGAAAAACAAGTAACTTATTAAATCAAACAATTACTACATTGTCTAATTTGAACGAATTCAATTCTATGGATGATTTGAGGGACGAGTTGGTGACTTTTTTATATGACGTCAAAGCTATAAAATTAGGTAATTTTACACTTTCAAGTGGGATCATTAGTCGATTTTACATCGACTTGAGAATATTACAAAGTTATCCGGTATATTTTAGGAAAGCCATATCTTTATTGAAAATGCTGGTTTTTCAACGCATCGGGTGGGATGGGTTTGATTATATTTGTTCCATACCTACATCCGGAACTATTTTTGGATCAGCACTATCTTACGAATTATTCAAACCTCATATTTATGTGAGAAAAGATATGAAAGGCTACGGGACTCAAAAAAAAATAGAAGGTGATTTAAGATCTGGATCTAGAGTGCTGTTTGTGGAAGATGTAGTTACTACTGGGAATTCTCTCTTAAACGCAATAAAAACAATATTCGATCAAACTGAGAACAATCGGGTTGTGGTAATTATGGATAGAGATCAGGGTGCAGTAGAAAAATTTAGGGTGTATGACATCAAAATTGATAGGGCGATTACTATCAATCAAACCATAGAAATCTTGAAAAAGAATAAGCGGATAAGTGATTTTGAATATCGTACCATTAAAGATGAAATGGTTGAAACTTAGCTTTCATAGATCATTAAATTCTTTTCTTCTAACAGGGTGTGCAAATTAGTAACTGCTCGGTAGACTTCAGTTTCTTTTTTGGCGCCAGTACAAACCAGTTTCCCACTTGCAAACAGCAAAATCACAGTTTTAGGATCTAACATTCTATGAATCAATCCTGGAAATTGTTCGGGTTCATACATACTCCTAGGTAAGATTCTTGCTGCCAATTCTAAGTGTATTTTACCGCCGAGGCTAGCAGATGCGACAATATTTTGAATTTCGATGATTGGGTCATTTTCAATAGGTATTCCACCCTTTCTCAATTTTTGGACTACGTTTCTCACAGCTTTAATTGCCTGTTCTTCAGACTTTGCTCCGGTACAAACCATCTTTCCTGAACTGAAGATTAATGTAGCTGTTTTGGGAGCTTTTAACCTAAATACTAATCCTGGGAATTGGTCTGGATGATATTCTACATCAGGAAATATTTGAGTAATCAAATTTAAATTTACAGTTTGATTGACCGTTGCAGATGCAACAACGTTTTCAATACTTACCATTGGCTTTGTTTGGGGCATTATTTCTTTTCCTTGGGTATATAAATACTCGATATAAATATATCTTTATGTGATATTGTCAAATTTGATCAATAACAAACCTACATAAACACTTAATAATTTATTTTATGATTCGCGCTATTAATCGTAATTTATTTGTACTATAACACAAGAATATACTATTTTTCTTGTTATAATTTAAATTGTGTATAAATATTTCATTTAAAAAATCCTCGATTAAACTATTTTTGATTTTGATCGAATATATTGTTCCGTTCTAGTTTAATGTGATTAGGTTGAAAAACTTTTGATAATTGTTTGAAACAAGTTTTAATATCTCTTACCAAATTTGAAACTTATGTCACAAGACTTTAGAATCGACAAAGATTCTCTGGGAGAGATACGTGTCCCAATTGATGCTTACTATGGCCCATTTACGATGCGGGCTAAAATGCAATACCAAATTACAAAATTGCCACCCCATAGGAATTTTATTAAATCATTTGTCATGATAAAAAAAGCGGCAGCTATCACCAATAAAGAGCTAAGAGTATTACCTACTGATGTGGCAGATGCCATCATCCAGAGTTGTGATGAAATATTAGATGGGAAATTATCTCAGGAATTTGTAATTGAAACACTGAATTCTGGAGCCAGCACTGCTTTTAATATGAATTGTAACGAAGTTATCGCAAACAGGTCGCTTGAAATTATGGGATTTAGTAAGGGTCAGTATGACCGGGTCAGTCCTAATGATCATGTAAATATGTCTCAATCTAGCAACGACACATCTCCGACTGCGATCCACCTAGCAACGATCATGAATTGTATGGAGTTATCAAAATCCTTAGACGTTCTTATTGAATCGCTTGAAAAAAAATCCAAAGAGTTCAATGAAGATATCAAAATTGGTAGGACACACTTAATGGATGCAATTCCCGTTACCCTTGGACATGAGTTTAGTGCATATGCTTTAGCTATAACTAAATGTAAAAACTTGATAGATAAATCGCTTGAAGAGCTATACTATGTAGCCTTGGGAGGTACTGCTGTTGGAACGGGAGCAAATACCCCAAAGGGATACCAAGATTTGGTAGTGTCTAATTTGGCAAAAATATCTGGATTTCCTTTGAAACCTTCTAAAAATTTGTTTTTTTCCTTGCAAAGTAAACTCGAAGTTACAAACTGTTCATCAGCAATAAAAAATCTGGCTCTAGAATTATCCAAGATATCGAATGATATAAGATTGATGGCCTCTGGACCTATGGCGGGATTCGCTGAAATTACAATTCCAGCAGTTCATGCTGGATCATCGATAATGCCGGGCAAAGTTAACCCATCTCTATCTGAGAGTCTGAATATGATTTGCTTCGTAGTCATAGGCAATGATCTATCAGTCAGTCTTGCAGCTCAAGCGGGTCAGTTTGAACTAAATGTTATGTTGGGGGGTATGGTGAAATCAGTTTTAGACTCTACAGATATGCTCACCAATTTCCTGCCTATTTTCTCGAAAAATATGATTGACGGTATACAAGCTAACAAAGCCAAATTACAATCTTATGTTCAGAAAAGTCCAGTACTTGTAACACTTTTGAATCCTATTATTGGGTATCTTAAGGCTGCTGAAGTGTATAAAGAAGCTCTTTCAAGCAACCGAAATATCCGTGAAATTGTACTAGAACGTGAACTTATGACTGCCGAACAATTTGATGAGGTTATGTCAAGAGAAAAACTAATTTCTTGATCTAGTTTTTTTTGAGGGTCAAATTCTTGTCATAATCGAAATCACAAACAATACATTTAGTGAATCGTTCTCCATCTAGGTGGTTGAAGTGTATTCCGCAGTTTTGGCATGTGTGATGTGAATCTTCATAACCATCTTCAGCGATGAATTCTTTACTAGTCAGCATCTGACTCTTACAACTAATACATCTGCAGTTACATTCCACTTCTAATTTTTTCCATACAAGATATAAAAATTGTATGTTTAAATGTTGGGGATTGCCCATTGGAAACATTGAAAGTGTTTTTTTCCTTCACTTTACTGGTAATTTCAGGCTTTATGCTGGGTGAAGTTGCATTTTCGTTCGCTTTGGTTGATCCTGATGATTTAATTGAAGATGTCAAAAGTACATCTGTTGTCAAAGTAAATAACGTGACTGTAGACGTAATTTTAGCAACAACACCTAGTGATCAATCGAAGGGGCTAGCCGTTAAGGACTCGATGAATGAAAATGAAGGTATGCTTTTTGTTTTCAAAAATCCTCAGAAGCATTCCTTCTGGATGAAAGACATGAAGTTTCCAATTGACATAATTTGGGCAGATTCTGCAGGTAAAATCGTACATATTGAAAAGAACTTACAACCATGTATCTTTCTATTACCTTGTACTTCATATTCACCCATAAGTGATTCTCTGTATGTACTTGAGGTTGTTTCAAACTTCACCAATAAATACGATGTAAAGATCGGCGATCAGATTCTGTCCGACTCTATTTCTATGGATAAAACATAAGTTATGTCTTGAAACTATCGACCAATTTTTTGTGATAACTGCTCATACATTGGATATTTCTGTCGTTTTCAGATGATATTTTACTGATGCTCTTCATTTGTTTCTTGTTATGTATTGATTGAAGAAAGTTAAAACATGTTTCACAAGCATACAAATTAGATTGATATTGATCAGTACTGTCTATTAGACTTATCGTTCAAGTTTTGTCCAATTTTATAAGATCATCATTTATGGATGACCAATTCCTTCGGGTTAACACTTAAAAATAGGATACAATGTAGGATATCTAGCATGGCTGCCCGCAAAAGTACCACAAGAAAAATTAGACTATTAAAGAAGATTAAACAAAATAGACCGGTGCCAGCCTGGATCATTATTCGGACACATCGACATGTTAGAACTAATCCAAAGCGTAGGTCTTGGCGTAGGTCAGATGTGAATATCGGATAAGGTTAGGAGGTAATAAGAATGTCAAATGTTGAAGATACATTAGCAAGAATATATACGATAAATTTTAGCAAAGCATGGTTAACTCCAAAGCATAAGCGAACCGACCGTGTTATCAATATGATTAAAGAATTCGCAACAAAACATATGAAAAGTTCCCAGGTAAAGATAGATCAGGAACTTAACAGGTATATTTGGGAAAAAGGAAAAACCAATCCCCCAAGAAAAGTAAGGGTAAGGATCGTCAAAGATGACGATGAGCAAGTCATAGTATCATTATACGAGGATGTAATTCTCGATACTGAATCACGAGATAAGCCTGTGTCTGATGATGAGAAGGAACCCAGCAAGACTGAACTAGAAGAATCTGGATCTGATACCAAAACAACAACCAAGAGTAAAGATGATGTTGTCGAAGAAGCGGGTTCAAAACCTTAAAATATTTTTCTTTTAAATTATTAAAGCCAGATTATTTCTAGTTATTTGAAATGTCCTAAAAATTTTTTATACCCATAGAGTAGATTCTAAATCTCTTATGTAATCCAAATTCACTCCATCATGCATTGCAATTTCGGGTTCAAAATCTAGAACATTATCTTTTGGTATCAAGAAATTCAGAGGGTCGTACAGAGAAACAATTTTATGATCTGTTGTTGCAAGTAGGTGACACCTAGTTTGACCGTTACCTTTTAATATCAAGTTTATATCCTGTTGAGCAGAAGGAAGCAAATTGTTTGATGATTCAACTAGGTTCTTTATTACTGATACATTTTCAGACGATTGGAAAAGATATAATGAATACTTTTGAATTTCTGAGAGATTGATTTTCTCTGTTAAAGCAGACATCGTGTCTATAAAAGCATCTTTTATCTTGGGAGCATTAAGCCTACTAGTAGTAACAAAGTTAAATTTACTTGGAAAGGCTTTGTTCAAGGATTCTATTACTATATCGGAAATAGCTTGATTAGTGAGGCTGAAATGTTCATCTAAGGACAAATCTAGATCGTTTCTTATCACTGCATCATTATCTATGACCAAAATATTCTCTATATAGCTACTTAACAATGATAACGATACACCGCATCGAAATAATTTTTCTTTTTCAAAACCAAAGGGAAGAATTGCGAAGCATACAATCTGTATATCTGTTTTTTTTCTAATCAACTGAGCTAGCATTGGTAAAATTGCCGATCCAAACCTAGAAGCAAGGTTGCCTATTAGTATAATTGACTGAAATTCAGACACTTTTCCAAAAATATCATCGCTTGTTTCTAAAAAGGATTTTCTAACTACCTCGGGGGATGGATTGATGATATTTCCGGAATCTATTTGTATCACTTTGTCTGAGTTTACTGATTTTAAGGATTTGTTTGTTAACAAGAAATAATCGGAATTTACTCGATTGATCAGGCCCATTGTAATCCTACTCCCTGCATCTCCAACTCCGACTATACAACTACTAAACTTCTTTGTATTGCTCAATGGTCATTAACAAATCCCAATTGATAGATAAAAGTGTTGTCTCTAATTTTTCATTAATTTACTATTTCTAATGGGATTGCGTTTAGAGTATGATGTGAATTTGAGATCACCTTTACAATTACTCTTTTGCCCATATGCGGGTTTTGAAATCGAGATCTATTTTTTGCAAAAAAACTATGAAATTCAGTTTTTTCAACAAGTGACTTGTATTTTTTTTGATCTTTATCGTTTGAGTAAGTAAATAGCTGATTAGGATCTTGATCTAAACAAATTGATTTATAATAGTCATTTCTTCCCTTCAATATTCCATTTTCAATATCGTCTATCAGTATTTCTCCTTTCCACCCTTGCCATTTGGAATTCTTTTCAAGGGCTATCTTCTTTATTAATTTATGAAGCTTTTCTGACCTCATGGAGATTATTTCGTCATTAACTTTAACCATCTTAGAGGCCAAAGTTCCAGGTCTTGAACTAAATTTTGAGGAATTAACTATATCAGGTTCAATATCTCTTATCAGTTTCAATGTTTTATCAAAATCATCATCGGTTTCGGATGGAAAGCCAGTTATTATGTCTGTTGCAATTGTTATGTTTGGAATAGACGTTCTTAGTCTATCGACCAACTCTAATAAAGAGGATAAGGTCAGACCCCTCTTCATTTTTTTCAGGATGGGTTCGCTGCCGCTTTGAATTGGTATGTGAATAAATTTGAAAAGTTTATTACTAGTTGAATAGGTAATCGATAATTCTTTACCAAAATTTTTTAAATACATCGGGTTTAGCATACCCAAACGGATTCTAAAATACTTGTCTATCTGTTCACATCCATTTATTAGGTTTACAATGTTGGTTCCTATATCTAATCCATAACAGCCGTTATCTGTTGAGGTCAACCATATTTCCTTACTCCCTGTTTCAATATCGGATTTTATCTGTTTAATGATGTGTCCAGTTCGAAAACTTTTCAAATTTCCTTTTGCTAGTTTGGTCTGACAAAATGTGCACTCGCTAAGACAACCCGTAGCTATCTGCACGATACTAATGATCGGGTTTATCCTTACTTTCGGTAAATTTATCTTTTCATCCTTCAAAGAATCCAAATAGGTTATCGGATTGTGTTGTAAGGCGTAAAGTGCTACAGCAGTTATCGATTTAACTGAGTCAGGGCCAATCAAACTAGCTTTCGGACTAAGAGATTTCACCAGTCTTTCGTCTGCTGCAGGCAGACAACCCGCAATTATAAGTGGCCTATTGGAATTGGACAATGTTTTTATTCGGTTAATCATTTTGTGCTCAGTTGAGTTTTTGACCGAACATGTGACGATCAAATTAATATCTGCGAGCTCTGGCTGATCTGCCATATCAAAACCATCTTGCTGCAAAATTCCAGCAATCATTTCCATATCAGAAAAGTTTGCAGAACAGCCATAAGCTTCTATCCAAAACTTGAAATTCTTACCATGCTTTTTTAGTAATCTATTTGAAACGGAATCAACAATATTTCCTGAATTTGCTGGATGAGATGTTTTATGACTATCAATTAGAGTAATTTTTTCAATTAGAGAAGGCTTGAAAGAAAATAATCTATTCGTATATTGCATGAGTAATTACACTTTGTATCAATTATTCTCGGTATATATAATATTGATTCAACTATCAAAAATAAATTATTTGAGCCCGTTTTAGTCAAACTTTGTTTAAAATATATGAATGTGACCCGATAAGTAACTTGTCATTTAGGTTGAAACGCAGTATCTTCTCCGTATCAAGTCAAATCTTTCTAATCGCTTATGTTACAGGATTCCTGTGGCTTCGAAGAAACCCGTTATCTCTAGTGTTTACTGCGATTTCTCCATTTTCTTTATTGTTTATTTTGTTTGTAGTCAGCAACGGTCAATATGTCCAATTTGCTGTGGCAGGAAGTCTGGTGATGGCCTTGGTAGGATATGGATTAGCACTGGGTCAGGATATTTCTCTATACAAAATTGAGTATAAAATGCAAGATGTTTTCGTAGCTTCTCCTGTTTCACCAATAGTTTACATGCTGGGTTTAGCGCTTTCAGAAATCTTATACGGACTACCCGCATTAATTGTACTAATTTCCTTGGCCGTATTTTTTTCTATCTCGATAGCCTTTTTGCCATTGCTTCTTTTGAATGTTATTTTGATTTGGGGTACGATGTCTTCAATCGGATTTTTTCTTTCTTCACATATGCTTCATATGCGAAACGCAACGCAGCTTATATCCTTTGTGAACGTCATCATTGCCGTAATTCCACCTGTATTTTATCCAATAAGCACCCTGCCAGATCCTTTACAATTGGTTTCATATTTTGTACCCACAACTCATGCTTCACTCATGCTCCAATATTCAATGGGTTTTCCAGTTCCAGACGGTTGGTCTATATATCTAGGACTATTAGTACAAGGAATTTATTTTGGATTTTTTATGCTAATTGCCAAGAAAAAGGCGTTATGGCGAGAGAATTAAGCAAATCAGGTAGTTGAGTTGGTTTCGCTAACTAGGTTTTACATTTCCAGGATTTTCAAAGATGGATCGGGTAGCATTCAATAACTTCATTGAATCCTTTTTGTCATGTGCATTTGAAAATGCACCCATTTTGCCGGGCAAAAAGAAAATGTCATGATTTGCCATCAATGCCAAATTGTAATTGTTTAACATTTCCTTATTTGATAACGCGGCATCCAAAGCGCTATTTATACTTCTTACTTTATCATTTAAGAAATGAATCATAAATAGAGAACCGATTCCCGTTACCTCTGCCTTTATCTTCATCTCGTTTAATATTTTGGTTAAACCAGTCCTCGTAAATTCACCTAAATTATTTATATTTTCATAAATAGTTGGATCTTTCTTCAACGTTTTTAGAGTATGGTAACCTGCTTTCATTGTTAGCGGATTAGCTGAAAACGTCCCTCCTCCTATAGAACAATATGTCGATTTATCTCCCTCTACTGTAGCATCTGCCAACTTCATGAATTCTTTCTTACCACATACTGCACCAATCGGTAATCCTCCACCAATAATTTTGCCTAAAGTAAAAAGGTCAGGTTCAAGCTTCAGGTTATCCATTACAGCTCCATATGAAAATCTAAATCCAGTTACTATTTCATCTAGAATAAATAAACTTCCGTTTTTCTGTGCAAATTCTTGTAAACCATGTAAATATCCATTTTTGGGTAGTATACAGCCAGCTCCCCCTAGCACGGGTTCGACAATGATAGCTGCTAAATCATCTTTTATTGATTCAAGTACCTTTAGTGACCTTTCCAAGTCATTAAATTGTAAGGACTCTACAAAATGTCCTTCATCCTCAATCAAACCCAACCCTTCGTCAACCTCGTATGGGTAATTTACAGACTGTAAAAGATTTGTATTAAACCCATGCCATCCACCTTCAACTTTGGCAATAACTCTTTTACCGCTAGCTGATCTGGCCAGTCTGATAGCATACATCGTAGCTTCTGAACCTGTGCTACAAAATCTAGTATTTTCAGCCAAAGGAATCGCCTTATTTATTTCCCAACCAAGCTTGAAACTGACCTCGTTTGCTGTTCCATAAAGTGTCCCGGATTTTAATTGTTTACGCAATTTTTGTGTTACCTTTGAGGGTGAATGTCCAAGAATCAGGGCCCAGTGACCGTTCCAAAAATCTAAGTATTTATTTCCGTCTACGTCATACAGGAATTTTCCTCTAGCTTTTCGTGTAAAAAACGGATAAGGTTTGAAAAATCTTATATTATGACTAACTCCACCAGGAAAAATTTCCCTAGCTCTAAAATATAAATTCATTGATTCAAATGTTTTAGTTTTGTATAACTCTAGATAATCATCATATTTCATACTTACTAACTCTCAATTTATAGAATCTTTTATTTGTTTTCGAATAGGTTTAAGTCGAATTCAATCTGGTGAAGGATCCTATCCAGTGTACATTTTTAGTTAACCCAATACTTACTGATGTGAAATTGGTTTCCTACAATCAGTAGAAATTTTTCTAAAAAAAAAACAAGATTTATATTAATAATTTTTTGATTGTAAATAGAACGCATCCAAGACAAAAGGCGGCGTCGGTAATGAAGTTGGCTAATGCCATAATGTGATTTACAGACCTCCAGGTGCGCTCTTGACAGCATAATAATATCAGTAGACGTAATAAAGGGAGATTCAATCAACACATCAGTGCTGACCTGATAGATTGAATCTGACATTGGAATGATCAGATAGATGATAATAATAAAACGATTCGATGAATAACAATCTAGTCATTTGATGAGATGCTATCTCTTGTGATTGCATTAAAGATGATCCAATAGAATGAATAATCAACACAATATAGATTCTTTAATCTAGTTTTTCGATCGTACTCTTTTACTCTTTCTTGATTTTGTTTCTGTTAGAAGTAATAACAGAGCAATGTCGTCAAGAAAGAAACTCAATAAATGTCCTAGACTAGTGGCACAGACAAATATATGTACACACATATACACATGTACGAGTCTTCTGCTGCTAGTCAAAGACTGTTATCTATTAATTGATATTTTCTTAGTAGTTATATCAATTACATAGATAACAAACAAACAAAGTAGTGATTCAACGGATAAAAGGCAATAATTTATCACTAAATTATTGTCATTGACTCCGGTTGATCCTGCCGGACCCGACTGCTATCAGAGTGGGACTAAGCCATGCGAGTCGACATAGCAATATGTGGCATACGGCTCAGTAACACGTAGTCAACATGCCCAGGGGACGTGGATAACCTCGGGAAACTGAGGATAAACCGCGATAGGTCATCACTTCTGGAATGGGTAATGACTTAAACCTAT
>NZ_JBLNIG010000004.1:0-305995 GCF_047711275.1 Candidatus Nitrosocosmicus sp. FF01
TGTATAATATTGTCTATATGTCTTACAGAATATAGATTCTTTAACGGTGAGATATTGATATATTTTAAATAAATTTTATCCTTTTAAAAATATTTGTTTTTATACTCCATTATAATAAGAGATTTATGAAAAACAAATTCAAAGGCACAATAATTGTATCACTGTTTGTCCTTTCAGCAATACTAACCTCATTCTATCAATTTCAATCATCTTATGGTTTTCTTGGCCGATGCGTAATAGAAGCGATGGAAAGGCCCCAATAGCTGTTTCTGGAAACAACGTCTATGTTGCATGGTGGGAAAATATAATGGAAACTATGAGGTGATGTTTAAGGCATCAAAGGACGGCGGTCAGACATTTGGCGACAAGATTAACCTAAGCAATTCTCACCAATGGAACTTCTGTGGAAGCAGATATAGCAGTGTCAGGAAATAATGTATATGTTACTTTTGCAGATAACAAAACAGGTAGTGCTGATGCTTATATCATGACTTCAAACGATAATGGAAAAACATTCAATCCAGTCATAAAACTAACTTGGAGATTCAACGCAACTTTAGCAAACCAAATACCCCTGTCTCAGTTGTATTCATACGATGTGAAAACATCTCCTTATGAGTTCAAGTGGCAGCTTCAGGTAGTAACGTATACGTAATAGCAACAGGAGGCGAAGAAACAGGACATCTTATCAACCGGATGTTGATAAAAGTATCAAACGATAAGCCTAAACTTTTGGTAAGGACATAAATTTGAGCTGATCAGAAGGAGTTGCTTCAGAGCGAATACAAATGGAATCTATTGATGATAAAGGTATAGGTTACCGTGGGATAAAAATATGAACGGTAGATATACACTGATAATGAGAATCAGCGACAACGGAGGACAGAGTTTTGGTGAAACACAGGTGATTTCGGCAAATTCTACAACTTCAACAACAGCAAATAATACAAATGCATCCTCATCATCATAATTCCTATTTTTGTAACTAATAAATCTACAAGGATATAATACAATTTGAGTCAAAGATTATTATTCTCGTTACTATTATTAGTTTTTTTCTCACTTTCGTTAATACTTTTTAATATTTCTGTTGACTCCTTGTCGTTGTCGAAATCAAACATAATTGATATTAATGCATACAATAATATGGGATCACCTAGAGATTATTTCACAACCATATCGAATATTAGTAATGATAGAACTATTAATAATAGCATCGTTGAGAAAGAGGGAGCAGAGCCTTCCCATGTTTATATCAACTCTACCTATGGAATAAAGATAAAGTATCCAGCAGGATGGATAGTAGAGGAAAGCGATGCGGCCACCATTTCTCACAATCAGAGTAAATCCCTTAATGTTGTTCAGTGAAATATTAACCCCTATTCAAAGTAGTTACTATGATTCAAAAATAGGAGCATCGCATAACAGTATTAGACTGATTGTAGAAGATTATAATACATTTGGTAATTATGTAAACGAGAATATACAAAATTATATCAACAAAAATAACTCGAAAGAAAATAACAATAACAAGCTTTTAACTATTGCAAATAAAAGGATAGGAAGCGGCACAGGTTTGTATTGCCATAATTTTGACCTCCAAAGTTGGAATCAGAATGCTAGTTTAGCAGGCTATCCTGCTCATCAGATATTTTTAGACTATAGTTATGACAAATATAGCAAGGATGCGACTGAAATCTGGACCATAAAAAATGACAAAATCGTTTGTCGTTGAGTTTGTAGCTCAAGATATTTACTATAATCAATATTTACCCATTGTAAACAAGATACTCAATTCTTTCCAACAATACTTGCTTAACCTACACTTTTGGTAATAATTAGCACCATTATTATATCAGTTGATATAAAATCATATGCCGAAATTATGACTAATATCGGAATCCATTATAAAGGACTGATATCGTCCTGAAGCCCACCGGGCCCGTTTGATTTTGAGAATAAGGTTGATTTAGGCTTATTTGATTAGTATACTGTTTTTGCATTACAGTATACTGTTTTTGAAAGTCAGGTGAATAGTAAATATCGCAGGCGATACAGTATAGGCCTACCTTCTTAGAATGATTCTTTTGCTCCAACTCTGATATAAGTAGAGTTTAGACCTTTGTGACAGATTTGGCACTTTGTCATTTAAATTATAATCAAACGACATGCTATTTGATCTTTATGTCAGATGTATTGTGATCCAAAATGACTTTGAGAAGATTCATTGCGAAGCAAATTCTACTGATGTAGTTGGTGATTTAGTCAATTGGTTTTGACCTCGTATGAACTGAACTTCTGCTTTTGAGACGATATTGATATCTTCATCGTTGTATCACATATAGAGATGGCTAAAAGCGTTTATGTTTAGTCACTATTGGTGTTGAAACTTCTAGCATCTAATTTGACTAATTCATATATATAGATGATTCCGAAATCTACAAGGATATAAGAGTATTAGAATTTCAGGATCAATCTCATATAGTTCATTGAATAGTTAAGGGTATGGATAATATTAATAATGCCCAAAAAAACACAAAAGGAATTTTGAGAACGTTCATGATGATATTTGCTATTACATTGGTCCTTTCTATAACAATGTCAAATGTATTTGCGGTACCCGCCGAACGTCCGGAGAGTTGTCTGTTTGACGAGACTGCTGGTGAAGACTTGTGGGAATGTTGCTGGACAGAGACCGATCCGTCTGATCCAGAGCAAATTGAAATATATAAGTGTCAACATTGTTGGATTGAGAGCGGCGTCGTCGATTGTACTCCGGTCAAACCTGGCCATTCAGGACCACCAACGACAAAGGATGATATCTCCCCAGGAGACACAGGGGGTATAGAGCAACCACCTTCACAAAATACACCGCCAATAAAGTCGGATAACTCTGTTGCTCCAAATGACGATAGTAACATTATAGATGAACAACAATCAAACCCCAACCCACCATCAACTGATCAGCGTGCTCCAGCTGGTAACGTAGGCGTATTAGAAGAATTAGAAGATTCATCAAATAGTAAATCAGAGGATTCTGTATTTTCAGATAATCAGGGTTTGTTCAATGTGGTTCCACAAAATCCGTAATCATAGATCAACCCTATCTCCTTTTATTTTATTGAACCAAACGTATACTAAAACAATTTATTGAGTAGCTTAATATCCGTATACTAAAAGTCATATCTCATGCCAAATTTCTATTCCAACCTGATCCAATTGATGGATATGAATTTAATCCGATTCCTATAGATATTCACTTAGGGATAGTCAAAATCCCTACAGAAGAGCTTCTGTATGACGACGCAATAAATAACACTGAAGCTATTATTGTTGGAACGGATAGGAAAGAGGTTCTAAATAGATTACAAACAGTATTTGCTAGGGAATTTGAATGGTATGGAAAATTAAAAGAATCAGATGTTCTTTCGATAAATCATGCGACAAGGCAAATATGGTCTCAAATAAGAAAAAACATTAAGAATTAACCTCGTTGAGCTTGAGCCGTTAGTACGTACCCTATTTGCTTTTACATATTTCATTCCCCATATTTGCTGTTTTAGAACTAGAAAGTAACCATGGTGAAACCTATCGACTGATACATGCTGCTTATAAACCCCTCAGGATAGTTAAGAGCAACTTTAGCTCCCAATAAAGTTGACTTTGGGCCTTGCATCACTAATTCCACAGTTGCCAAAGTTGCAAGGCCCAAAAATTTTGTATTTAGTTTCTACAGCATGATAATAGATGTGAATTCATCGTATGAAATCATTAAATCATGACGAGTTAATCTTTCTTACGGTTATTGTCAGTTAAAATATATCTAACTTCATTAGCAGATTCTACAGAATTAGTCAAATCTAACGAATCTTGTTTATAATTTTAATTTAAACTGTCAGAGCTTGTATGTTCTTTGAAAGTTTTTATCGTGTCTAACATTTTCTTCCTACCTTGGTGAATCAAATCTCTAATTGCTTTATTTGAAAAGTTAGCATTTTGGATACATTGGGTGTTTCAATTCGGTTTCTAGTGATCCTCATTACAGTATGAATCTCCGCTCCATAATTGTGGACCAGTTCGTTATACTCATTTTCTATCTGTTTGGATTGGAATGGATCTAATCCTTGTTTATCAGCCTTTGTATAAAAGTCAAAGTTGTTCAATTAACTGAATCTGTCTTGTCACAAGTTCAATCATTTTGATATTGTGTTTTGTCTTGTCTTGTCACTAAATACTATCTCCTTGGCTCTGTCCATCACTTCTACCATATTTGATGACAATCTATCAATTATCCGAGGATAGTTTTCAACTATAATGATATGTTTATCATTCCTAGGTGAAGCTACTATTACCTCTCTAACAAGGGTGTTGCTGAGCATACTACCATCCCATGCATACACGCCTTTAACGACCTCTATCCATGGAAATCCGTAAACAGGATAAGCAGAGGTGGCTAGTAGGTGATTTGGCTTGATTTGCATTTTCCAGCTATCAAATGTTAGAGGTTTCGCAGTGAGAACATTTACTGCAGTCAGAATAAGCATTTTGATATCGTTATTAGATTTGTTGATATCTTTATTTATAAATTATTTATTATAGTCTATATACTTGTCTAGCGTTTTTCTTAAAGGCGAATGATCATAAATATATGTCCAAGTCGCAGGTTTAAAATAATCTTTATCTTTGAATATGTTACTAAAGTCTCAACGAGGAATAAACATTTTTGGAACAACAAACAATGCTGCATTGTTGGCAGCTGATGGTATGTGTTCGTAGTCAAAGGCTCTTTTGGAAGAATTATAAATAAATGCAGATGTTTCTGGAATAATCTCATAATTGCTGTCAGATAATTCATACCAGAATTCCTCAAGGCTTTTTTCAGGATTTTGTTATCTTTACTTCCTGCAATGATTGTAGCATTAATTCCACCTATCGAAGTGCCGCAACATATCTATTTTTATATTTTCCTCTGCCAAAGCCTTGTAAACTCCACATGAAAACGCCCCCAGTGAGCCACATCCTTATAACACTAATACGTTCTCTACCTTTCTACTCGCTGCATGATTTTGATGGCTGTTTGGAACTGTGAAATTTATGTACTTTATTGGTTCTCTTTATTTAAAGACTGTATCCCTATGATTAGAAATAACTTTGACAGTTGAAAAAAATCGAATAGTTTAGACATATTCTTACAAAGCCAAGTCCATAATACAATAGGAATTAACTTCTTTAATTAGTTTACCTGCTTTTGGACTAATTACTATATGTAAGGCTTAAAACATTACACTAATCGATACCATGGCTGTTCAACCAATCCTTTTTACTCAAGCAAAATTATGCTTTTTTTTATTAAATATGAATGACAACTTGATGTCCTTCCAAAGATTCAAAAACGCTATCGACTCGTGGTTTCTATTTACACTACCATAGGATATGGAATTTCGTACCAATGTGTTTTCACACCCTCTATGAATGTGGCAAACTATCTCTGTTGGATCGATACTACAAAAAAAATTTATGGGTTACGCGTGGCAGTATCATTTACGGTATAGGAACCTGTATATACATCACCCTGGGTACTGTGTGCCAGTATCCCACTTCCATTAAAATTAACAGATCCATTTGTTACATTTTTTAATAGTGTATTTGGTACATACTTCTTGTCTCCTACTTCCCAGATCTTTTTGGTTGCATTAGTTGGATCTTCTGTTACTTCTTCAAATGATATGACATCTGCAGGTTTAGAAAGATTGAATGTGACTGTCCCTGAATATGTCAAGCCGTCACTTGAATCTTGGAAGATTATGACTTGATGGGATTCATGTCCCTTTGCATTGTGTGCAATTGAGGTTTGATTTCCTTGCTGACCTACTTCTTTTTCTTCCTCTACCTCTACCTGACTTTGTTGTTGTTGCTGTTGCTGCTGCTGAGCTAATACTGTATTTACACTTTCTACAAATACTGTTTGACTAATAATGGCCAGTGTTAAGATCGTCAATCCTGCTATGAACAAACCATGGCCTATCTCTTTATTGTCATTGTTTAGTTTAGTATCCATTTTCATTCAACTTCTATCTTGGTAATTAATATATTTCGTTAGAAAAATTACTAAACTTGATATCTTCTAACAGGTACTGGATCTCTTTGTGCACCAAGGTTTTGCTATCTTCTTTTGTTGTACAATACTTGTCATACTGTCTCTTTTATTCAGATACTCGATCGGCTTAGATTCAATGCTACACTGATAAAGTTTGATGACCATATGAAACCATCTGGTAAAATCACAAAATGAAGAAAACACATACGTTTAAAAATAAGTTGACAAAATTTGCCCTTTCCTGTATATCATTATTTCTAATTATGCTTGGATTTATCTTTACCATGTATTGGTTCATGTGGGCTATCTATGTGGTGATTATGCTGTATGTGGGAATGATGATGATGGGACTAGGTGGATTTCTTATGCTTTGGTTGTATATGAGCAAATCGTACTATTACAATAAACCTTAATAAATTTAAATCATTATAATTAATTGTATCACAGATATTCGAATAAAATGGTAGACATAGAAGTATATGTCAGAGATTTGTACAAAAAAACACAAAGGTAAGAAACAGTACAAGGGCCTTTATTCTATCGGAAAAAAAGTTTATCAGGATAATGGGACCCTCCTTAACGAGGGCATTGCCCTGGACAGGGAGGCTTTAGAAGTCTTGAGGGCGAAAATCATGGCTATTTTAATACATGAAATACCAGCAATGAGAAATTTAAAAACTTCTTCATAGAACAAGAATTTAGAAATCTCTAATTGCCAAGGTGTGTGGCAATGATTGAAACTTTCAGACTATTATAGTCTCTTTTACTGGGACTTTTCACATATTTTTTCTAAAACTTTATTGCTAATGTATTTCAAAAATAATCTTTCAATTAAATTTATTGAGATTTATGGCTTTTCTTAATATCTCGTGCGGTTGTCCAATTCATTTAAGATTACTCTTTTGCCATACAGCACATCCACATTTTTTGGATCGTTCTCTAATGCAAGGTCAAAGTATTTTATTGCCTCTGTATGGTTACCAGAAATACCCAGTGAGAACCCTTTTACAATTAATGCATTGGTATTAACAGGATCAATCTCAAGTGCTTTGTCAGCATACATAAGAGCACCTGTAAAGTTTCTTAGTTTGTACAGATAGTCTGCCTTTCCAGTTAATGCAAAGGTGTTGTTGTGATTTATCGAAAGAGCCTTATCCAAGAGGGTAATCGCTTTAGTTTGATTACCCAATTGATCTACGGCCAAAGCCTTTCCATAGAAGGCATTAGCATTGTTAGGATTAATCAAAATAGCACGGTCAAAGTATCTTATAGCTTCCTCCGGGTTACCCGAAATATCCAATGCAAAGCCAAGATTGTTTAATGTCAGGCTATTGTTTGGATCTGCTACTAGCGCTTTTTTAAAGTAATCTATTGCATATTGGTGATTTCCTAGTCCATAATGAGACACACCTTTATCAAATAAGGAACGGTTACTAGTACGATAATTTAGAGTCAATACCTTTTCGAAAATCCTTGTAGCCTCAGTATGGTTACCCGAATTAAACAAAATTACACCTTTGCTGGTTAGTGCATCCATGTTATCAGCATCAATATTCAAGATTTTGTCATAGATCTTGATGGCTTCTGTATGGTTACCAAAATTATCTATAGTCAAACCTTTACCATGTAATGCTTCGGTATTATTAGGCTCTGTTGATAAAACCTTGTCAAAATATGTTAGAGCTTTAACATAATTCCCAATATTATTCATATGCTTTCCTTGACCAATTAATTGACCAATTAAATCAGTATTATTGATAGAACTGGATTCATCTTGTCCAAATACAACCGAATAGGAAAAAAGTAAGTCATGAGAACTATTTGTAAAAAGTGTTAAACTACTACCTAGCAGAATTGCCCACCCGAGCATATATACTCCCGAGGAAAGGAAAGATGTAAACTTGAACATCTTATTCATTAAGATATTATTTACGAACACTATATAAGATATTTATGTACCTATAAACCGGATACACGGGTTTTTCCTTTAGACCGAAAAATTTCCTATGGTAACTAATACCCTGAAAATTAAGAATCTTGTAAACTGCGCTTAATAATGCTTGCAAGAATAGATCGCCAAAAATAAATTGAGTATAAAAGAACTAGACCAGGAGTGTTCTCATTAGTGGTAAAACAACTCAGCACATCGAAGTGAACTGCTCATTTATGCGGTTGCGTGAAAGTTATTTGTAATCACCTTGACAAGAGTAGGCTAAGATGTGATGATAACAGCTCGGCTTTTTAGCCGATATACCTTTTGGTACATCACATCATTGTAATTACCTATCATGCCTCTGGTAGTCTCCTTAAAAAAAGATAATGACTACGTCATTTTGCCTAGCCTAAAATGAAGGCGATTTAGTACCGCTTTATAGTCTCTTCTCTATATTTATTCCTCATTTTCCAGCCTCGAAATGACCTTGTTCTCAGTTTATAATTACAACATGGACAATATGCATTATCATTCCAGTTTATAAAAATTTCACAAGTACTACATCTTTTCTGTCCCTCCTCATATCTTGAGGGAACCTCAAAATTCCTTTTTGCCTTATATCGTACACATATTCCATTACAACTCATATAGATTAGAATCAGAAGAAATACCCTATGGTAGTAATAAATATGTACTTAATTAGTCTGCTCTAACCTATATTCCAGCCCAGGTCTTAACTTTTAGACCCGATTTCATTGAAGTGGTTATTTGTAATGATCAACGAGAGTTAATTGGCCTTGCTACCGCCACAGAACAAACCCTAATCAATTTAGTAATAATTTGTAGTTTTAAATATCCATTACTTGATGGACCGAAAGATATTCTGTGCGAGCAGATATATCGCCATTAATTTTTTGCTACTATATCCGGAACTAAAAATACTTAGAAAGTTCTACCTTCTCATATGTACAGACGAATTGATAACAGAATAAGATCGTCTTCTTTTTAATCCTTTTTTTGAAACGATTGGTTAGATAGGAAAAATCTTGCAATGTTTTACATACCGCCTTGATAAATTTCTATATGGCTTTAATATTTCCCTGATCAGTCTGATTACTACCTAAATCAATGCTAGGCAAGATGTCTGTTGTTATCTTTATAGAAACATTGGGCTAGTTTGCAGTCAAATATTAATCATGGTGAAATACGATTGTTAATACATGGTGTTTTTAAACTTGACAATGTAATAGCGTACACTCCCGTAGTATTTTCGTAAGGGTCTTGCATTTCTGGTTATTAGATCTACTCCTCCACTACCACCCAAGACACAAAGTTTTACAAGAATTTCTCACCATAACTATATGGGAGACCTTAATTATGGTACAATTTAAATTAAGTAATTCCAATGCAATTATTGCAAGCATATTTTTAGGAACAAAATCATATTAGTTTATTAGAACATATTTTGCAATAACTATTAGACACGAAACCGTGGGGATATTCCACTTTGTTTTAGTTCATATACCAAAGCTTTGACATAAACTCGACTTATTCGCGGCTTGTACTGTTGGGACTTAAAACGGTTCGTAAGTTAATAGACCAGTTTAGCCAAACTTGCATCCCACCTTATGTAATTTTATTGGTCAAACTGTGAACCCTGTCTCTTAAAAAGCGGTCGAAAAAAATAGTTGTGAGTCGCCGACGGCACTAATGACTATCGACTACGAAATCATGAAAAGAGTAACGGATCAGAGTGATTACCTAATATTTCAGAATCGTACTATCATTTGATATATCATAGATGTTCAGAGAATAGGTTTATGTTTTCTGACTTGAGTTTTGCATTATATTTTTAGGTACTTGTTAATAGATCTATATGCTATTGTTTGAAATATTAAATGTTATGTAAAAGGATTAATGAAAGAGTTTGTTCAATTGAAGTTAAATTGGGGGTTTAAATATTACAAAACCAATACAACTAATTCTTCTTTTATCTATTGATTCAAATTTCCATACAGGGCAAATATTGAAGTATATTTTTATTGGTTAAGAATACACAATATCCAATGAATAACCCGAATGTGAGTGAGACATTAAATAAATCTGCTGGTCAGGTGGCTCTTTTCTTGTATCGAGCACCTAAAGAAAATCATGATGCATTGGTAAAAGTAAACAGACATTCGCATGATTTTTTTATGAAACACGGCATACTAAAATTTGAAGTATACAATCTCAATACTCGAGAAGACATGATGGGATTCGTAAACTTGGCAAAAACCATTTCTGCGTCTGATAACGAGGATGTTTGGATGGAAATACAATACTATCGTG
The DNA here is from genome assembly GCF_047711275.1 of Candidatus Nitrosocosmicus sp. FF01. Lineage (NCBI taxonomy): Archaea > Thermoproteati > Nitrososphaerota > Nitrososphaeria > Nitrososphaerales > Nitrososphaeraceae > Candidatus Nitrosocosmicus > Candidatus Nitrosocosmicus sp. FF01. Next base: position 10,362 of record NZ_JBLNIG010000004.1, read on the forward strand.
ACGCTAACCATGTTCAGGAATTTATCAAGGCAATAGAGGGTGATAAAAGTGGAGATGAAATGTATAATGAGTTTATGAGACTTATTACTCCTGGATCTATTGTTACATTTGGAGATTTTGGTAAACTAGAAGAGATTTCCTAATTCCATCCAATTATCCAGAGACCTGTCCCTTGTTCGACAAACTTGCGTTTCAAATCTATTCTCCCGACAAACCATAGGATGAAGGACACGGGCTGATTCAGAGCCTAAATTCGTTAAACACGGGCATTTAATTTCAAAATTGCACAAATCTAATTTTGTTTGGGTCTGAAGTAACTATTTATTGTAACAATTTTAGATAAATGAATACTATAATCTTTTAGCAGATTAAAGTGTCATATTTAATAAATATTGACTTGATCTATCTCTCTCAGAGGCAGAGCATAAAAAAGATCAAAATGATCGGTGGACATTCACAAAAATATGAATAGGGTCTACGAACAAGTTAGCTTTGACTTCCTCTAAGTTCTTGCCCCTAGGATAATGTCCGTTAATGTCAAAATGGAATTGTACACATATCGTAGTTTTAACTAGTATGATTACCTTATTTCGAAACTCTTGTTGGATTGATTCTTGTGTATATGCATCACTGGTTTATGTTACAAACCCTTTTCAATTTTACATGATTTGATTTGTCACATATCATTTATTCAATATTCAGCAGGTCAGCTCATCTTAGTATACTGTATCCTACTAGGTAATAATCTATAATTTTGAATATACAGATTTTTCCTGTAGTATTATATACTGCAAAAATAATATAGGAAAATATTATATAGTTGCTATTTGATGGTTATCTGAATGAAATGAATTGCCATTATAATGATGCAATTCACTATATTTCTGAAAAAGGGTCTACCTCAAAATCAAATAGAAACTTTGTAAACAAAATAGTTTGCTTCATGAATGGCTGCTTGACCAGACCTATCGCTAGATGTGTCCTTTGCTCAAAGTATTCTTGTTATGCTCATTTACAATTGTGCCTACAGCTTCATTCTCATGAAATTGAAATTATAAACGGCGTATAGTCATCTTAAATATTGCATAATAGGTTCATAATTATTACTTTAAAGTTACTTGGTAATGGAAATTATTTGAAACCTGTGCACAATTAATGAATTATACGAATTGATTTAGTATTTAAAAGTCTAAAGTTTTGGCCCTAATTTCTATCAAACTGGTAAACTGTTTCTGTTTTGTGGATATGCACTACACCGAATGTCTAGAGGTATAATTCTTGTGAAGGATTCAAATAGGAAAATGATATCTATTCAATATCTTATTCATCAAAGACTGAATTAGTCAAAGTTATTGACATACTTATCTAGCTTATCCACTCTCTTGTACAAGCAAGTAGCTATTTAAAAAAATGTGAAACAAGTAATAATCATTATTTATCAAAAAATGATTTTAATACTTTAAGAATCGAAAGATTATGGGTATGTAAACTATGTTGACTCTAAGAGTCTATTCTAGGTGAAACATGTTGCTTATTTATCCTGCTCAAATTATACCCAGAAGACTTGCAGACAAGGTCCTTTTACTTTTTTTGCCGTTTTTGTTTAGATTTTTACAATCTTTATTCTCGGGTTCTCTCTATATCAAAAATAGTTCAAATAGACAAGACAGCTGAAAAACAGCCGTATCCAAAAGCAAATTATCATTTCTAAAAAGTAAACAAGTACAAAAGGATTTTCTAGTATCTATCTAGAAAGAATTCTTATGTATGACATCTTGACATTTCTTTTAACTTAGATGCTTATTTTGTCATTGTGAGTAAAAAATATGGGATTTTTGCAAAGTTCACCCTGACTTTTTTCATATTAACAACAGGTTTTTTATCAACCATTTCTACACCGTCGTCTTATGCACAGAGCATAAACTTGCCAGACATCGCATCGCTAGATTATAACACTCAAAGCAATAACAATATAGACGAATTATACGACATGATCCCAAACTTAAACAAAAAAGATCCGTTTGAACAAAGTTCAGATATGTCTGTTGGTCCCAAAGATTCTCTTGAAAAAGATACCAAGTCGCCAGATTCTAAAGATGAAAATCATAACCAAGCTATAAATAGCAATTATCCATTCTATTCTGGTGATATATTAGATAATAATATCAATCCCAGTTTGAAAAGTGAGAATTCCAAAGAGGATACGTCTCCTGGTATCCTTTCCTCTATTTTGGACAAATTGCCTTATTCGGATGTGTTATCTGATTCCCACTCATCCACACCATCCTCCACTGGTTCTGAAGCGGAGATGGGTGAAGTAATTCCGGGGCAGTATATCGTGATTCTAAAAGGAGATTCTCTAAATTTACGTGAAATACTAACAGAGGTTTCAAAAAAAGTGAATATTGAGGGGACACAGATTTTGCATATTTACGAAGACGTGCTAAATGGATTTTCTCTTAAAGTTCCAAATGAAAGGATAATAGATGCACTGCATCAAAGTCCATTTGTAGATCATATAGAAAAAGATAAGGTAGTTAAAGCGTTTGCCCAAACCCTACCGACCGGTATCAACAGAGTTGATGGGGATTTAAGTTCTACAAGGTCTGGTAATGGAGCCGGTTCTGTCAATGCTGATATTGCAATTTTGGATAGTGGGATTCATACAAGCCATTCTGATCTCAATGTATATCATCAAAAAACATTTGTTTCTGGTACGTCTTCTGGAAATGATGATAACGGTCATGGTACCCACGTTGCAGGGATAGCTGCTGCCAAAGATAATTCTATAGGAGTAGTAGGTATCGCTCCGGGAGCAAAGCTGTGGGCAATTAAGGTATTGGATAGGAATGGTGCGGGAGCCTTATCTACCGTCATAAAAGGTATTGACTACATTAGACAATATGCAAGCCAAATAGAGGTCGCTAATCTTAGCCTTGGCTGTCAATGCAAATCTACTGCCTTTGATGCAGCCATTAACAATGCTGTCAAAGCTGGGATAACATTTGTAGTAGCGGCAGGAAATTCCGCAAAAGATGCTTCCACAAATTCACCTGCTAATAATCCCAATGTTATTGCTGTATCGGCAATAGGAGATAGTGATGGAAAATGTGGGGGTAAAGGCCCTGCCACTGGGTACGGAAAAGATGATGCGCTGGCTAGTTTTAGTAATTACGGATCGGTTGTAGACATTGCTGCTCCTGGAACAAAAATTTATTCTACTTATAAAGGCAATTCATATGCCGCTATGAGTGGTACAAGCATGGCATCTCCACATGTGGCTGGTGCAGCTGCATTGTATGAGGCATCACACCCAGGTGCATCCCCATCTGAAGTACGGAATGCTTTATTAAATAGTGGATCCACGTCGTCAACAACATGTGATGGAAACGGACGTGGCTACTTTACAGGCGACAAGGATAGTAACAGAGAACGATTACTATATGTTAGGAATTATTGATTGCCAATTGGCAAGGAACAATTGACAAGGAAATATAATACGTACGTTGGTGATCCCAGAGGAGTATCTCTATTTCAGTGACTCTCCTCGACTCCTCTCTCTCTTTTTTTTCTCACTAGTCTCTCCTTTTCAAAATTTTATTCTATGAACAACTCATCTACAAAGCACCATTTCCAAGACTCACCTGGCTCATAGGATTTGATTATTGGGTGCGCGGTACTCTTAAAATGCTTAGTTCCGTGTTTATTTTTAGAATTATCACAACAACCTACATGGCCACATGTAAGACAAAGCCTTAAGTGAACCCAGTCAGAGCCTATCTTCTCACATTCTTCACAGCCTTTTGTATTTCCCTTTTTTTCTAAATCTACAACCCTTAGGTGCTCGCATGCAATATTCTGATCATCGTTCATGTTTTTATTAATATTCACACATAATATCTAGAGAACCTCGTAATTAAATTGGACAGTAAAAATGTCGGCTTTGATAACCGGAAACATAATCGACTTTCTTGAGATTGAATTCATAAAATCGATTTTTAGTGAACTAGGATTCAGAAAAAAGTTGATTGGTATTGAAGCAAGACCTGAATTACTTGATTAGTATGCTCGTACCATATGCTGAATATACCGCCATGGTTCAAGCCCTTTAAATAATCGAGATGTAATCTGCCCTCGCTGTTTATGACTTCATCATTACTATGAAATATCTTTTACGGATACGTCACCACAGTAGAGAAATGCTTAATCGGCGATTCTGGTTAGGGCGCGTATACGATCCTTCAAAAGGCTACTTGTACCACCAATTCTCTAACTTGATCCTTTCTCAAATTGTCTATGTGGGTGAGTAACAGAGTGTCACAACTAGTAGTCAAAAGGAAAGGTCGATTTGTTCTATCCTTATCATCATCATCATTATTTAGCATCTGATCACTCAGTATTGTCATTATTTTTGAATATTCCAAAGTTTCCTACTGTGGACTCCTTAAAATGCAGTCAAGGCTATCAATAGTAATCTTCAATCTTTCGGGTTTTTATTGTGTTACTATATCAAGAGACCAATTTATTTGATTTGTTTTCTAGATAAATAATTGAGTGAAATACTGTTGACTTGGGAATTTACTGATATGTTGGTGTTTGGATTAGTATTAAATACTATTCTGAATAGAAAATAGTACCATATTAGGTCAATCAGGTAGAAAAACCTATGATGTGTGTTTACCTAGAAATGAGGTAATAAGCCACTACTGCCAACTTGCGGCTTTCTTTTCCTACCTCATTTCTAGTTTTTAGTAAATAGCATTTTTTCCTTTCGCTTTCCTACCCTTCACCTTAATCGTTTTTTATTCTGTTAAATAGTAAATTAGAAATCTCCTAATTTTATTGCTTTTTTGTACCTATAGGAATCAGGCCAACTGATCGAGCTATGAGCAATCATTGATTTATTGAACATGATCTTCTTGTTAGCATTTTGTAATTTTGTTACTCACCTAATCATGATTTCTTGCCAAGAATAGAGAATTATCACAAATTCAAATATTTGTAATCATAACCACTACACTCAAAAAAATTTAGTCAAGTATAGGAAATGGTTCTAAAAAAATTAATGAAAAAAGATTTACTTTTGAGAATTCTAGCTTCTGAATCTACTTTACTCTCGCTTTACTAGAATAAAGTGAGGAATATTTGAGATTGTGGCCGGATATGAAGTTTTATATTCCCATCCTTCGGAAAGTAATTTCCTTGTTTCTTGAACATCTGTGACGGCTGCAATATCTACTATCCTTTTTCTGTGAAATGTTGGTTTTCCAATTACTTGAGTATTGGACTTGTGTTTATGTTCATTCCCATCTTCATCGATTGGTTTCCAGATTGTTTTTCCAGATGTTGGATCTTGTCCTATATTTTGGAAAGTTATTAGTTGTTGGGGGAAACCTGCACTACTGCATATGGTGCATTCTCGCATCTTTTTTTGATAAAGCGGGTTTGATGCTTCCGCTTGATTTATTGTGTGAGACATTTTTGGTATAATTTGATCACGCTCTAAACTTATAAATTTATGAATTTTGTCAAAAAGCGAGCACATAAGGGTATAAAAAAAATTGCATAACAAAAAAGTATACTGACTATTTATTTATAGTCGATATTGTGTAAACTATTTTTATTTGGCTCATTAAATTTACAAAAAAATAATTTCAATCTCAAAAAGCCGTATAATCTTCATACTAGAGTTCTAAAAAAAAGAACTTTATTTTTTTGCTGAACAATATTGATTTATTGTGATTTATTAGTTGCGATTCTAATGTAACAGCTCAATCTTTTGATTTGGAACATATTTTTATATTTTGCATTTGATATATGACCAATGTGGATGTCGAATCAGACGCGAGAAAGATTTCTTACAATGACTCGATAATCTCACAATTCACTAAGCAGGCAGTTCCTTTTGTACAGATGTCTCAGCATTCTAATCAATATGGATTAAACCTTATGTTGAAACTAAGTGGCCCAAAACACGATGACACAGTTTTGGATGTGACACGTGGTCCTGGATTAGTTTCTTGCGAATTTGCCAAAATTGTTGGCCATGTTGCTGGTATTGATTTGCCACCTGCAATGATTGAACAGGCAAAACGACTTCAAAAAGAAAAAGATCTTCGGAATATTGATTGGAGAATAGGCGATGTTTATGATTTACCTTTCGAAGATAATTCCTTTTCATTGGTTTTGACGCGTTATAGCTTGCATCATATGATCAATCCTAAAGCAGTAATAAAAGAAATGAGCCGAGTATGCAAACCTGAAGGCAGAATCTTGATAGTCGATGTTACTCCTCCTGAAGACAAAAAGAAAGCCTATAACCACGCCGAGAAATTACGCGATCCTTCCCACACTGAAGCATTGACGCTTATTGAACTACAAGATATGGTCGAGACTATTGGGTTATGCAACATAAGGATTGAAAGTCAAGACCTTGAGATGAACCTCGAATCAATACTCACTTCTTCATTCTCAAATCCTGAAGACAAGGACAAAATTAATCTTCTTTTCAAAAAAAGACATTTCCGAAGATAATTTGGGAATGAAAAGTTATCTCAAGGATAACAAAATACTTTTTTTCTTTCCTGTGTCTTTAATTGTTGCTTCCAAGCCAAAGCAGAGAATTTGTTAAGTTTCTTTCAGCCTTATCAAATTTATTTTTTCTTAATATTGAAAGTAAGATAGAAAGTGGCATGTGATTCTAAATATAATCATTTAGCTCAAAAGACCTGTATTAGCAATTTTCCATTTATTTAAAAGCATATCGCATTTTATTTGGATTAACTATTGCATCATGATATCTGATTAGTGATACATAGTGTATCGGACATATATTTATAATCGGGGACTAAAAATTTTTGAACGATAACCGTATTACTGATATCATCTATACTAATAATTATGCTCGTTAAAATAGAATCTATAGATAAACCTGGACTTAAGGTAAAAGCTACATTGCTTGATATCGATGAACTAGGTTCAGTTGTTCCAGTTAAAGCACTAAGTCTGAATATTTTGCCTGGAGATGATTCGATTGTTGACCTGCTCAAAGCCTCCTCACATGCTATTATTTTTACCGAAGCCAGTAGCAACGAAGATCATCCGACCGTTATTTCCGCAATAAACCTTACTGATGATGAATTAAATGATGAGAAGGAAAAAATGATTAGAGCAGCAACTGCAGCAGATACAGCAGCTAACCATTTAAACAAAGAAAACTAATAGAATGATTACCAAAAACCTCGTTTTATAATCATGTGAGATTTGAAGATTTTGATTTGTTCCAAAGAGATTTTTTATCCTTAATTCGATTCCAACCTTCCTCTTCAGATTCTATAGCCTGAATTTTAATATCACTAAAATACCTGTCCAATACTGCTTCACGCTCCATTGCCAATGGTGGGGAACAGTGGTCTTCTTCTATCCAAACTGCATTGTCATCATTTTCCAATTTTGCATTTTCTAAACTATATTGCAAGGATTTTCCAAAAGGTATTAAGGTATGAATCATGCCATGGTCCATATCATAACGGAGCTCATAAATATTCTCTTTAGGTTTAGCTCTAACTTCATAATAGGTCATGCTATAATTAAGCAAGCATCGGATAAAAGTGCTGTTAATTCCCTTGTCTGTATTCCTATCCATCTGTGGAAAAATTTATTGATGAATATTTCTGTCGGCTCTTAGGGGGTTTTAACACGTTTGGTTCATGCAAACATATCAGTTTTCTTTAACATTATATTTGCAGTTACTAGATAGGTAATCCATGCAAGTATGGTTGTAGAAATGGAGAGTTGAGAGGAAGTCAAATCTATATATGCAAGCAAAAAATATGTTGAAATGAATTTGATTGTCAAATAGCTAATTTCGGATAAACCAAGTGTAGCAAGGAGCTTTAATACCAATGTTTTCAATTCAGATTTGTTTGATGGTGCCAAATCTCCTTGTTTTGGTTTTAGTAGCAATCTTTTGTTATCTGAGTACAACAAAAATAACAAGAAGGAATTAAAAATAGAGAAATCTGCAACTAGGGAAGTTAAAGAAATTAAGAAATTGTTTGTATGAAAAATAGATGAAGCCGCCATTACAATTACAATGTCACATAATGCTGTAATAATTGCTGAAATAATGATATTTTTGTTAAAGTCAATAATATTTCTGTAATTATGATAAAAGTTTGTGATGAGCCACTTTGTTCTCATCAAACTAATGTTATCAACAGGATATTTAAAAATACCATCGTTTGCTATCATAATTACATTGCAACAAAATGCTAAATTTCTTATAATGTGATTCGATCTGCTGTATATATTGTATATCTCTATACCGTAAAATAGAATTTTTAGTGCTATTACCTTTCTGCTAATCTATTTCCGTAAATGACATTCTTGAATTTTGTCGCTAAATGTAATTGTAAACTCCTTTTTGCTTGACGAACTTAAGGTAGAGAATCTTGACAATGATTAAATATGAAGTTAGTTCTAGAAGAAGAGAATATCTGCTATATCAAATCGAAACATTAAAGAGAAGCAATGACTGGTTTGGATTCGAGAAAGATAACACTCTTAGTAAGAGTTGTTGCTTCTCTTCGTGGTTTTAGTTTTATTCTTGTTTATTTTTTCTAGCCGGTACTCGAACATGATACTTGGATTAATGATTATTGAAGTTACGTGACATTAGACTCTGTTCATTTAACGAAATCTTATAGCTTGAAGACGTCTTATTCCATATGTGTTTACCAGAAATAAAACGCCTTCGGAATACGTCTATCGGGGCCTGTATTTGTATTTTTCAGGCCTATCGCTTAGGAGAACCTCTGAAAGACTATCTTGTTTTATAAAGGGAAACCATGTTACCATTTGGAACTGGATACAAAAATACTATCCTCTAAAGATATCCACAAAAAGTAAAAGATTTCTGAATTCATTTTGGATGAAACCTTGATCAAGGTGGGATGGGAATTTATATGGTTATGGGTTGCAATAAATGCAAAAAGTAAGGAAATTCTCGCACTATCTATCTCTAAGGAAAGAAACATGTTTGTTGCTGAAAGATTCATTGCTGGTTTAGTCAAAGAACATGGAAGACATCCAGTTTCCACTGATGGAGGCACATAATACCCGATGGCTTGTAAGTTTCTAAAACTAAATCACCACCTTCATTCTAATATTGAAAAAAGCCTGATTGAAAGAACTATACAGTATATAAAGGATAGAACCGAATGCTTTGACGATTATTTTTCCTGTCGAGTAAAGAATTGCAAACTAAAATATGTGAGGAACTGGTTAAATCTTTTTATCAACTATCATAACAAGGAGTTAAAATCCGTTAACTGAACACAGCCTGACATTATATTATATCTATTTAAAAGTGATTCTTATCTCAAATTTTGTCCGAGAAAAAATTTAGATAATGGAAATAAAATATTACAAATGTTAGAAAAACTCTCCATTATTTTATCTTTAATTGCAAGTAATTACTAATCAATACTTAATTTGAAATGTTTAGTTATTACGTGATATTATAGTCTTGAATATCATTGAAAATGAGATACCGTATTTGGTAGAAGCAAAAACTTGTGGTTGCAATGAACGAGGAAAAAGTGTTTCTTATCATTTCATTGAGTCCACTCATAGCCTATGCATGAATAAAGTTGAACTAATATCTGCCCAAATTCAAGCTTGCGAAGGACTCTTAAAATATGCCAAAGAAATTGACGAGACCATTTTGTTAAAAGATGAAATTACTCGATTGAGATTGGTACTAGATATGGTACAGTATTTGAAATCAATGTGTAAAGAAAATTTATTTGGATCAATTAGGTTTACTCCTATTTAAGCCCCAATTCATTGAATAGGAATAGATCTAGTAAACAACAGCTGATCCCTAGATATTATGACGGTTAGTTTGCAAGAGAATAGTCGATCGTGTTTTTTGGATAGTGTTTGCATACAAAATCACTAAATATTTGATTTCTTCCAATATAGTAAACTGAATATCCCGTTGGGAAGAATCGATAAAGATGGCTTTCCAAATGTTCCTTTAATATGGCCGGTTTCAACAAAATTCAAACAAGCTTACATGATCATATCAAGACTCGAAAGATTTTTAAAAAATGATAAAGTCGGCAGGTTTATTTTTTTTAGATAGTTATAGTATTCTAAATACGGCTGTTATGGGTAATGAGGAGGTAAGCACCATAGATATTATTGATTAAAACGTTATCATTGTCGAGGCCATTGAGACGAGATATTTGTGTGATCTCGGCAATCTAACATCCTGCACTATTCTGAAGTTTGTCAAGACTGAAGACTTGCATATTGAAAATTGTACTTGATTACTATTTTACTTGGGAAGACTGTAAAATAGATGGTTACCTTATCTCAGGATACAATAATCGTAACCATTTGAAATGGAACATTTAGGGATAGGAATTGATCATGAGACTAGAAGTATCATGATATTTGCATCGACTTTCAAGAACCTGGATAGTAAGAACAAGTATGATAGAATATTTAACCAGATTTTGAACTATTTGGAGGTGTTCTGATAAAAAGATCGATTTTTATTTATATCATTGAAATCCTTATCAGTAAATGATGTCTGACATACGGTGCAGGATTATTTCAGAACCTCATGATCATAAAGCAGTTTTTAGACAAACGTCTGTAAAATCTCCTTATTTTGATGGGGATGATTATGAAGATGTACCGTCGTCTAAAATTTCATATCTTTGTGGAGATTGTGGTTTTATTCTTGCAAAAAATATTCATTCGGATCAAATATCCCAGCTTTTGAAAAGCGATCAAAAGGGATTGAGCATTGTTTTGCAATGTCCTCAATGTGAAAAATTTAACGAGTTAAGCACTAATCAATCCAAGAGTTAACCTGAATATTGTTTGTAACAGAGTGTTATTGAAAGATTTGTGTATTTGTCCTCAGGGAGTAAATGGGACATATAAATAATAATACCTATTTTTTGGTATAATACTATAGATATCTTTAATACCCTTATTATTGAAGTGAAGTTGGAAAGGAAAGATAAGGTAAGATTGTCTGGAAAATCCCAACTAATTGAAAAAGATCATCAGTTATCGACTCTTGATTTAGGTACTATGGAATTTATGAAATGGTTAATGGCAGAAAATAGCTCGTCTCGGGATTGCTTAATAATTGTAAAGGATTTCTTTGAAAATAAATACGTGATTTTATACGATAAATGTATTAGTCAATCTGTAATTGTAGGTTATAGAGAGAGCATGCCTTGGTGTATGACCTGCGACACCGATGACTGTGGGCATGTTGGATTTGCAATATGTTTAAAACAGCATTGTGACAGAAACGACCAACTTATCTATTAGAGCTGTCTATTTAGTATTCTAATTACAATTCTAATAAAAACAGGTTTTGTCATTCCCTTTGTTTTAGTAGCCTAGTTCGGGTCTAGGAGCTGTTATCAATATTCTTTTGATCTTTTCTTAGTCTTTCTGTGAATTTCCATCCATATTTTATGACATAGGGTGAAATAAACGTAGTAATTATTGTCATCGTACCTATCATAGGCAATATAAAAGCGCTGGCTGCACCTACATCTATACCTCCCTTTGCTACTACAAGAGCTATTTCACCACCGGAAGATGATAACCCTACTGCTGTGCGGGCCGAAGTCATATTGCTTATCTTCTGAAGCCTGGACGATAAATAAACTGTCAAGAATTTTGCACCTATTGAAACTCCAATTAATATCAAAGCAGGTACAATGAACATAGGAATGAGCTTAAAGTCCATCAACGCTCCAACGGATACGAAGAACAATGCTGCAAAAATATCTTTAACTGGTGTGGCCAAAACGCTTGTTACCGCATGCGATCTTGATTCTGCAATCAAAACTCCTGCAAAAAAGGCGCCAGCTGCCACTGAGATGCCTAGCTGAAAAGATATGAAAGCAAATCCAAAGGCAACACCTACTGCAGCAACAATCAAAACATCATGCTGATTTGTTCTTGCAACAACATCTATTAGCTTTGGCACAATTTTTGAACCTACTATTAACACACCAGCTATGAATCCTATGGTAATTACAATTGAAATTACTATTTCGTTGATTGAAATGTCACCACTTACTCCAGAGGATTGGAATATTGCCAATAGCGATATTATTAAAATGTCTTCTATGATAGCCGTTCCAAGGATCAATGTTGCAGATTCCTCTTTCATCATGTTTAGTTCTCCTAAAACTCTCATGACAATAACGGTGCTTGTTACTGATATTGCGAGGGCTATGAATAAACTATCGTAAAATCCAAGTCCTAGTGTCTGTGCCGTAAAGAATCCTATGGCCAGAGTTCCAAACGCCTCACTTGAGGCAATTATCATTGCTTTTCTTCCTATTTTTCTCAATTTCTGAATTGGAAATTCCATTCCAACAGTAAACAACAATAGAATCACTCCCATCTCTGCAAACAAATTAAGAACGTCCGAATTATGGATGAGACTGAAAGGGGGGGTATGCGGTCCAATTATTATCCCTGCAACAATAAACCCGATCACTATTGGTTGTTTCAATCTATAAAATATCAGGGTCATAATAGAGGCGATTATCATTATAACTGCAAAATCTTGCAAAATCTGCTCAATTGGTACTTCCACAAGAAAAATAGGTTTGCACGTTATTTATATTCTGGCCTCATTTCCACTATTCAATAATATAGACATAAAATGTAACACTTATCGAAATATTGTTTCGTATATACTTTACCATAATAAAGTTCATTTGAACTTATTATTTCTTTAGCAGCTAAGACGCTCATTTATTTCATTGAACTTTTATAACCTATGTCATACTTTTGACTAATTACAATGACTTTTAATTACTCATTGTGATGCAATTATGCATTGCATAAAAATCTAAAGCGGTTGGAATAACCAGAAATAGATTTCAATCTGTCCGTATATTGACTTTGAAAGAAAAGAAGCGGCACAGAATCATCGCTCTATTCATGCATCGGTAATAGTAATGTACTTGAATCCACCATAAATTGAAGTTATTGGCCCTTTCAGCATAATTTGAGATCCAATTATTATTATTATTATTACTATTATAGTACTACTGCATATCTACCCTACTAATTTTCTGATAAAACCTCTGCATGTTCTGAGAACGCTGAGATGGCGACAGACCAAAATATCAAAATTGTACTACATCAAATGATTTTTTTTATCATGCATAACATTAATTCCTCTAATTAATTGCTAGAAACTATCCATGATAAATACAAAATCCTTTCATTTATCAATTTCGGATCTTCTACATATCTAATCTTTTCAGAGGACTGTATCTGATTAAGGATTGATCACTATTTCTTAGGGTGTATTATGGTAACGAGTTCTACCAAAAAGGCCCTTGCCTCCAATCAATACCTATAGCAAATTCTCTTAAACTTTCGCAATAATTCATCCGATCACTATTCTTTCCAATTACTTGCCTATCAATTAGTAAACATGATCTTAGACTCTCGCTAATATGGAAAATTCATATTGCATACTAACTTATTCTAACTGTTGGTTCGCCACATATTCCTCAATCAACTGTTTACAGTTATGATATAGAAGTTGATTGCAGCTTATTTTCAAGCTTTCCCTCTAACAAATACAATCCTTTGTCGATAAAGTCTTTGGTGATCATAGTTGGTGACTCTATTCTCAGTTCTTTTGGAAGTAAATTGTTGATTCGAATAAATAGTTTAATTTTAGCATCCGTATTTTCCTCATAGATGCATTTTTTGATCATCATTTTTATCTTTCTAACATTAATCATGATATATTAATATCATCAATGTTTATATTCATATCCATTGCCATTATATCGTTAAAAAAATTCAATATGTTTTGATATTAATTATTTAAATTGTTTTCCATTATTATGATATTTATTGAAGCCAAATGAATGCTCGTCTTTAGAGGAAATCAGACAAAACATTGACCTGATAGATCGGGAAATTGTTTCTCTTTTGATAAAAAGGGGAAGATATGTTATGCAGGCGGCAAAATTCAAAAATAATATCACAAAAATCGAAGATCAAGTGCGAATTAACAATATTATCACAAAAGTTACGGCTTATTCCAAGGAAATGAATTTTGATTCGAGTGTTATAGAACAAATCTATAGGTTCCTGATTAAGGTCTATATCCAATTAGAAAAGGAAACTTTCATAAATTCCAAATAGGTGTTCTAGCTTTTTGCACAAATCAATTCTAAATCCATGATGGATCTTATTCTATCCAAAGCTGATCATCTTGACAGTCTGCCAACTCGATGTCTGGTCTCGTCCGTATTATTCGATAATCTATAATAACAATTTGATTCATCATGCCTGTTAATACCTTCCTATCATTGGAGGATTCTAACTTGATTTGAATGAGTGCCGTTTTCTACTATTGACAAAATACAAATATTAAGTCACTTTAAGATATTATTGGAACTAGATGGTCAATGAGAGTATCCGATAGGATTAGTCGCGTCGAATATGCAATCAGAGACGTGATGCTTCATGCAAGGGAATATCAAAAGACGGGGCGAGAAATAATGTACCTAAATATAGGCGACCCTGTAGCGTTTGATTTCAAAACCCCTGATCATATCAAAAGGGCTTTGTCTGATGCACTAGTTAACAATAATGATTATTATACTGATTCTGAAGGTTGGATGGAACTAAGAAAATCCATTGTAGGCAAAGAAAAAGGGAAGAAAGGGCTGGAGCTAACTCCAGATGATGTGCTAGTAACAAATGGAGTATCTGAGGGGTTAGATATGGTTATGGGTTCTATTGTAGAAGACGGCGATCAAGTTCTATTGCCTGGTCCTTACTATCCTCCATATTCCTCTTATGCAAAATTTTATGGTGGTAGTATCGCTGAATTCGGAATCCATGCTGATGGTACTCCGAATTTGGATGATATAAGAAAAAAAATTACTCCCAAGTCCAAGGCCATATGCATCATAAACCCTAATAATCCGACAGGCGAGGTTTTTGACTCCAAAAGTTTAAGATCGATAGTTGATATTGCTGCTGAAAACGATTTGTATATCATTTGCGACGAGATATATGACGAAATTGTTTTTGACGAAAAATTTGATGGGATAGGAGCTGTAGCAAAAGACACACCAGTTGTACTTCTTAATGGCTTCTCAAAGACTTATCTAATGACGGGATTAAGATGTGGATATGTTTGCATGAATAGTAATTCAAGGCAGCTAGATCCATTAAGACAGAATATTTTTAAGCTTGCACGAGTCAGGATTGCCTCCAACTTCCCCGTTCAAATAGCTGCTAATGCTGCATTGCATGGACCTCAAGATCACTTACCGAAGATGGTGCAAAAGTTGAAGAATAGGAGAGATTTGGTCTATAGCCGCCTAAATGAAATTGAAGGATTGGAATGCACAAAACCCAAGGGTGCATTTTACATGTTTCCAAGAATAGATCTCAAAAATAAGTGGAACAATGATTTGGAATTTGTAATCGAACTGTTGAATTCAACCGGGGTATTAACAGTTCACGGATCAGGGTTTGGTAGCATGGGAACAGGACATTTCAGAATAGTTTACCTTCCACAAGAAGCGATCTTAAATAAATCAATGGATAAGATCGAAAAATTTATCAAGGACAAACATTAATTGACACTCAGATTACTACTACTGCCGCTGCCCCCGCTCGACTATCTAGGGAAAGTATCCTGCCTTTTTCTCTTTCCAAAATAAATCAATATCAGGCCAATTCCATACATCACTACCGCAAACTTTTCGTTTGTTATCTCTGGATTTAAAAAATTATCTATAAAAAAATCTGCCCCAAATTCAGTCGAAATCAAAATAAGGTTTCTAATTAATATAATAGTTGCCATCACTATGAATAATATTCCAAGTGGGAACATCCACTCCTTACGTCTATCTCTCTCCTTATCTCTAATCCTTTTATCTATCTTGTCAAAATCCATTTTAAGAGTGATCTTTACACTAGTTTGATACCAGGATGTTTTAATTTGTTTTGTTTGGATGCATTGAGAATCATAGGTGTCATGACTTCGGCTTGATATGATAATGACAAAGGACCCAAGTATACCGATCTAAGTCCGTCTATTTCTGAAATCAAACTATTAAGAGTTTGTAGTGACTCCTTGTTGTCAGTACAAATAAACGTATCTGCATTCAATGAGGATTCAATGTTTTTTAGTTTTACTTCAGAAATTGTATGAAATGCCGATACAACTTTATTGCTATTGGGAAGATTTTCGCCAACTAAGGCGCCAGCGGATTTATTTTCTTCGACAAAAGGAATATAGTAAAATCCGTCTTGATTTTTACCCATAGGGACTATAGGGGAAACGACGATGCAATCTGAATTAATGACAGTCTCAATGTCCTTACAAGTGCTTTGGATATTCTCATAAGGAATAGAAAGGATTAATATTTCACTTTTCTTTGCGACCGATAGGTTATCATCGCCTGAAATACTACCAGTTATTTTTTCTGACAAAGGTGTATTTTTGATTGCATTCATATGATTTTCTGCCACACTCTGGGCTCTCTGCTTATCTCTAGAACCCAAAATGATGTCATGATTAATACACCATCTGAGGGCAAAACCCTCGCCCATGCCGCCTGTTCCTCCAATGATTCCGATTTTCATTCTAATGTGTTTACTATTCTGCCCTAATATATTAAAGCACGGGTAACTCAACATGATGATTGACAATTGAATAAAAAGCTTAACGATCATAAAAACAACAACAACAACAACAAATGAGTTATCAAGTACAGCATGTCTTATTATTTTTAACCTTCTTTTATCTCTGAAACCAAGAGCAAAGAATATTCACTAAAATAAATGGAGCAGGATGAGCTAGCTCAAACCCTGATAAACTTGAAGAGTCGATATCCTTCTAAATAACATTCTTTGATTTAGGTGCGATATGGATATGCTATTGTCAAAGATATTTATCCTCCCCGGTGCATAGGTGATCTTGTTCTGACCCAAAACATTTTGATTTGAAACAGTAACACAAATTTTGAGGTTTTGTGTATTTTCCTATTGACTGAATACTTTGCAAGCAAAGTGCTTAAGATATGAAAAATTCCGTACAATCATATTTTATCCTCAATATGGGTCTGTACATTCATATCGAAATCGAGCGAGAATATGAAAAGAAAGTGTAACTGACCTACTTTAAAAGACACATTTTTTAGTCCTTTTTCATAAAATTTGATCATGCATTAGGGTTGGCCTTGACATACCAAATTAAAGTAATGCATGAATAGTTTAATATTGAAATAATTTTATCATACTCTTACTATAGCATGTCGCTTCTTATTTTTATGAGACACGGTCAGGCATACAACAATGTCAAACGGCTACTCGTTGGAAGAAATCTTGAATCTCATTTGACCGATCTTGGTAGAGAGCAAGTGAGTCAAAGCAGTGAATTGTTGAAATCCATTCCCATTGATAAAATTTACTCTAGTCCTGTGATTAGAACAGTCGAAACAGCTGAAATTGCCTCAAAAACCTTGGGTTTGAAATTTGAATTAGATGAAAGATTGTTCGAGATTGAGTTAGGAAAGCTAGTAGGATTGTACTACGATGACGTAATTTCTGCACATGGTGATCTATTCGCAAAATTTTATTCTGATAATGATAATGAAAACTCACTGCTTGAGTTTGAAGTAGAATCCTTTGGGTCAGTTAGGGAAAGAAT
Organism: Candidatus Nitrosocosmicus sp. FF01; assembly: GCF_047711275.1. Taxonomy (NCBI): domain Archaea; kingdom Thermoproteati; phylum Nitrososphaerota; class Nitrososphaeria; order Nitrososphaerales; family Nitrososphaeraceae; genus Candidatus Nitrosocosmicus; species Candidatus Nitrosocosmicus sp. FF01. The sequence goes on from NZ_JBLNIG010000004.1 coordinate 28,117, forward strand.
TCGTCATTTAATTCAGGAAATGGTCAAAAAACATAAGAATCAAAATATTCTGTTTATTTCTCATTTGGATCCAATAAAGGCTGCAATATCTCTAGCTATGAATATAAAACCCTCCTCAGTCTATAGTGTTCAGGTTCCTAACGCATCCATTAGCGTATTAAAAAGTTATGATGATCTCTTAACGTTATGCGGACTAAATATACTAACAATGAAACGCTTTCTAACAGAGTTTTAAACTTAAGTTAATTCTGAAGTGAATATAGGAGATAACTTCTAGAGCTTCTAGATTATAAATTGTCGCAAAAATCATCAACAAAAACCTTAAATGACAGAAAGATTCACCAATCCAAAGAGAGTGGAGAATAAGATTATGGCTTTTTCCTCTGTTAATAAAATGTTGTTGATTTTCATTTTTAGTTCTATGGCTGTCATAGGTATTCAAAGCATAATTGAAATAGCATATGCTGCAGAAGGAGGTGAAACTGTAATACGCCGAGTAGAGATTTGGGGTCTATTTTATAGGATGATGGTCGCAGCATTCATTGTAGGAGCCGTTGTACAGGGTCTGAATGTGTATATATCGTGGCGATTTAGGGAATCACACCCTCGATTTAAAAATATAGATAATTCTGGAGGCAAGGCATAGTGGGTCACAGCACTCCAGAGTGGGTATATATAGGTGCTGTCACTGCTATTTTGATTTGGGTTGGTGCCGAATCTTGGAATATTGAGCATACATTAGAGTATGCTCCTCCTAATTCTGAAACAGTTCGAGTGGTAGGACAGCAGTGGTTCTGGTCATTTCAGCATGCTGATGGTACACAGGAAATAAATGAACTTCATGTGAAGGAAGGTATACCTTATCGTTTTGAAATAGTCTCATCTGATGTAGTCCATAGTTTTAATATTCCTGATTTTGCAATGCTTATGGATGCAGTACCAGGCAGAGTTAATACAATGTGGAATATTTTTGATGAACCTGGCGAATATCTGATTGAATGTAGGGAGTATTGCGGTATGCTTCATCAAGACATGAGGGCGAGGTTGTTTGTAGAACCAAATACTGATAATACAACAGCCTCACAACCTGAATCAGAACCAACAATATCTCAGGGTACGGGCACTGCTACGGTGGTTGCACCAGGCGGTGGTGAAGTAGGCTCTACAGGGACAGGAACCATGAGAGTAGTTGAGCCTGGAAATATAACTGCATCAAATGAAAGTGGTGCTAGTGATAACACTTCTAGTACAGCTTCCGATTCAGGTGACAACGCCACTACAGGTTCCACAAATGGAACTTCGACTACATCAGCAGCAGGTGTAACCTTATCTATACCTGCAGGGGCAGCTACTCCTGGAAATCCCGCCTATTCTCCTGATACACTGACGGTTACGAAGGGCGAGATAATTGCAGTGTCAAACGATGATACTGCTCCTCATACTGTTACTAGTGGGGCTTCTCCAGGAGATGCTGATGCTGGCCAACTATTTGATACAAGCATTATCATGCCTGCCGGCAAAGCCGAGATTGATACCTCAACAATAGACGCTGGAGAACACCCATTCCACTGTACAGTTCATCCGTTTATGACAGGAACAATGACTGTACAATAGATTCTCTCTCATTTTTAGTTGGCAATAGTATAAATTTTATAATAAAGTAAGTTTTTCTTTTAGAAATTTCTTTATATCAATACTTTTTTTATATTTTTGCAACTTTTTTTACAGAACGGAATCCAAATACTTTTATAGACATATTTCGATTTTATGATTGTAGGGGTGTTTATTGTAACAAAATGGTTCTAGAATTAAAAAAACCTCGTCCCATATGGGAGATTATATTTTCAACCCACCATACTGATATCGGGCTACTATATATCATAGCTTCGATGGTGGCACTGTTTGCTGGTGGTGCCTTAGCGATGGCGATCAGGGCTGAATTGTTTTTGCCTGGTGTGCAGATCTTCGAAGGCCAAGCAGACTTTTCGAGATTCTTTACAGTCCATGGGACAACGTTATTGTTTTTGTGGCTTATTCCATTTGCAGCAGGAGCTGGCAATTATCTTATTCCAATTATGGTTAGGTACAAAGATATGGCTTGGCCGAAGCTCAATGCTGTTGCATTTTGGATGATTCCACCTTGTATGTTCTTAATTTGGGGAGGATTTTCAGATACTACTTGGAATGCATATCCACCATATTCTATTTTAAAAGCACCGGGTCCAGCCGCTGATATGTGGATAGTCGGATTAAAGTTGCTTGGATTATCGTCAGTATTAGGAGCTATTAACTTCACTGTTACAATATTGAAAATGAAGCATCCCGATTTGCCTTTGATGAAAATGTCATTGTTCAGTTGGGCAACATTGGTTACATCTCTAATGATTATTGTAGCTATTCCCACATTCGCAGCATCTTTGGTTATGCTGTATACGGACAGACTGGGAGTAACCGGATTCTTTAATCCTGAAATGGGTGGAGATCCTATTGCCTATCAGCACTTGTTCTGGTTTACATTCCATCCAGAGGTTTACATCTTCGTCCTTCCGGGTATTGGTATGATGTATGAAATGATACCTACATTCTCCAGGAAACCCTTATTCAGCTATTACTCTGGAGTTGTAGCGTTGATAGTAATAGCGGTAATTGGCTTTGGTTCTTGGGCACATCACATGTTCGCAGTCGGTATGAGCTTTACAGAAAAGACGGTGTTCATGGTAGGAACCTTAGCTGCCGTGCCATCTTCTGCCATGCACGTGTTTAACTTCTTGGCGACTATGTGGGGTGGGCGAATCAAATTCGCGGCGCCCATGTTGTTCAGTGTCGGAGGTATTCTACTATTCTTCTCAGCAGGAGCTGGAGGTGTGGTAAATACAGCTATGCCATTGGACTTTTTGACTCACGATAGTTATTGGGTCGTCGGTCACATGCACCTGTTTATCATGGGAACTATAACTTTGGCGTTCGTTGGATTTATCTACTATTTGTTCCCGCTGATAACTGGCCGTATGTATGATCAACGGCTGGCGAAGATCCACTTTGTGCTAACGTTTGTGGGTATTGCAGTAATATTTGGTGTGCAGCACATACTGGGTTTGTATGGAATGCCTAGAAGAGTAGTGGACTATCTCCCTATACCCGAGCTTATTATCATGAACCAGATTGCCAGTTTCGGAGGATGGGCTATAGGTGCATCGTTTATACTGTTCTTGTATAACATGATAAAATCTGCAATGTTTGGCAAACCAGTTGATCCAAAAGATCCATTTGAATTAGGACATGGAGTTGAATATTACTATGACTACGCCCGACGAGAACCCCATCATTAGAACATCGCCCGCGCGATTTATGAAGGGATTGGTAATTATTATCATCCCTCTCATAGTCCTAGGCTACATCACAGTCTTTCATTGGGATGACACTGCAAGTGTTCCTCCGCCTGTATCGGCTCCTCCGCCTGCGCCGGCTGCACCTGATTCGACAGGCGCCGAATCCTCAACATCTGCAAATGCACCAGCTCCAGCTGCAGCGTCGGCTACGGCGATATCAATTCCTGCTGGGGCTGCGACTCAGGGCAATCCATCCTATACTCCAGACTCGATCACTGTGTCCAAAGGGGATGTAATTACCGTTTCCAATGAGGATACAGTTCCTCATACAGTAACTAGTGGCTCAGGACCACAAGATCCAAATTCAGCAAAGCTATTCGATACCAGTATCATTATGGCTGCTGAATCTGGAGAGGTTGACACAGCCACTTTGGAAGCAGGAGAGTATCAATACTATTGTACTGTACACCCGTTCATGACAGGTTTGATTACGGTCCAATAACTCCCTTTTTTTTAAATATAAAGGAAGACCGAAACATCACATATTAAGCAATTTCAAATGAATTATGATAAATTTCTTCAAATTTTTTCAATAGGTACGTTATGTGTTTTATTTAGTCTAATGACACTTGGTGGTTATGTGAGTTCTACAGGCGTGGGTCTGTCTTGTCCTCAATGGCCTTTGTGTCCTCAGGGATTGATTCCTTCTTATGAATTTTTGATAGAATATATTCATCGAACAATCGCTGCTACCACTGGTCTTTTGGTATTCTTAACCATGGTATTTGTTTTGAGAGGAAGACACTCCACCAAGCCAACCAAGTTATTTTCAATAATAGCTGCTGCCGCTGTGGTTGGACAGATAACATTAGGCGCTATTGTTATCAATGAGAAATTACATGCAGATCTGGTTACCGCGCATTTGGGTTTAGGATTAATCTTATACAGTAGTATGATATTTGTTGTAATCAATATCTTTTATACGAATGTAAATCTCAAATCCTTACAACCATCAAATTTGTCATCTCAGGATAGTGACTCTAGAGTTAGTTTTTCCAACAAATAGGAAATCTATACACAATAATAATAGTATTTTATGGGATTCAGATAGACACAAGGTGAATAGCGAATAAAATCATCAATTTTTCTATATGTCATTTTGATTTCACTTTTCCTTTCTCTTCACTCCATGCATTTAATAACTTCTAAACCAGCTGGAGGTCATTTTAATCACCTTTCATACTATAATAGTGAAAGCATGGGGATTGGTAACAAATATTTTATTGATCAGGAGTTGAATCCCGAATACGCCAAATCAAATGAGCAGACAAATATCATGTTCAGCATTCAAGATAAAAACGGCAATGATGTTTCTAATGTCAATGTGATGGTTGAGATTTATACAGCCGCAGGAGAACTATTGTATGATTTTCCATGGACTAATCTTGCAATTGGTGACTTTGAGATTCCATATACGTTCGAAAAAAATGGTAACTATCAAGTTGTATTGAGTATACTTAATGAAGGAGTAGCTAGACCACATGCATCTGATACCACACCTCCAACAAGGACCATTCTTACAGACAATGCAAATTGCAACTGTGAACGGGCGGTATTTAATATTGCCATCTCTGAGACCTATGGATTAATCTTTACTCTTACTATTTATGGGATAGTGATTAGTGCAATCTTAGTATTGGGGATTATCGGGGTCTGGGTGTTACGGAAAAGGAGAAGGAATAAAAAGTCTCGATTCTAGGTAATTTCTTAATATCTCTTTATTCGCCGATTCTGTAATGGATAGAGGACTTGAGTCCAATAGTCTTAATATTATCTTACAGATGATCAACACCGAGTGCTAGAATTTTTGGCTACAACTACCGCAATTTTTAAGATATCGATGAGCCTGTTCAACTAACTGATTAGTATATTTTATTTTACTAATGGACTATATGTAAAATGAATAAGTATCATTAGAACTATTAATATTGATGTAGCGCCATTTTCTTATTGTTATGAACAAATTGAAGAAAATTTCTTTAATTTTTAGCTTTATAACCTTGACAATTGCAGTAATTGCATTAGTTACACTAAATGCTATTTTTATAATAGGTGGGCTAGCCAGTTTTGTAATGGCAATTTTTTATCTGTACCTCAATCGAGCTCGTCAAACATTCAAGAAAGACCTATTGGATACGCTCAAGTAAACTTCTCACAATTTGTTGTCTTGGTCTTCCCAGGGAAAAACTACCCAACGGGAGTCATTAAGGATTTTTCCACAAACATCATTGTCAATGATCGAATCTGTCTTGTATCTTTTTAATAAGAATATTTTTAGACAATTCATTTTCATTAGGTACCTGCCCACCAATTCTATCGTCTTTCCAGTATCGTGTATTTCATCTATTAGCAGGTATTTTTTATTTGGATCCAAGATTGGCAGCTTGTGAGAAATAATTTGCTTGTCAATTAATGGAAATATGTTTATTGGTTTGATATTCATCTTGTAGGACAGTATTGTTGCTGGAATTATTCCGCCATTTCCAATCGCGATTATTTCATAGTCCTGAAGAGAACTGGGTATTATTTTTGACTGCAATTTGTACGATATATTTGCAATCAGGGCAATCACATCTCCCCACGAAAGGATTATTTCATTAGCAGTATAGTTCAAAAGATCTAAGGATAAAATATGGATTTACTTTTATATTGATTATGATGATTGTTGCATTTTATCTATACTTGGAGGGGATATTCCATGACAAAAATATTTTTGGTTAGAGTCAAATTCAGTTCTTCGGAACAAATTTTGGTGAATCACCTTACCAATGAAATTGACATTTCAATAAAAGAAGTGCCAATAAAAGGGAGAGCTAACAAAGCAATAATTAACATACTCTCGAAATATTTCAACATCAAGACTGAAAACATAAAGATAGTTCGCGGCCTGTTTTCAAAGACCAAATTTATTGAAATTTCATGATTACATAAAGATCATAAAATACCCCGAGTGAGTCGCCTCTCCGACATCTACGAAATACTGTAGAAAACATAAAGAAAATAATATTTATTCAAACGATGTATCTTGAAATATAGTCAAGTCTGATTACTCTCTGCTTGCCTTTCTAATAATTTTTGGATTATTTTTTCTGCTATAACAGAGGAAGCCAGTTCTTGTCCTTCCTTTGTTTGTGCTCCAATGTGTGGAGTACAAATTAGATTGTCCAAAACCAAAAGCTCTTTGTTTGTGGGAGGTTCTATTTCATATACATCTAAAGCGGCGCCACCAATCTTTTTGTTTTTTAGACCATCAATAAGAGCCTGTTCATCAATTACTTCTCCCCTTGATGTGTTTATCAGAAAAGAACCCTTTTTCATAATAGAGAGCATTTCCTTATTGATCAAATGTTTGGTTTGTTCCGTAGATGGAACGTGACAAGTTATGTAGTCAGAACTTTCTATCAAGGTCTTTAAGTCTGTTGTTATGAGTGAAACTTCTTGAGCAAAACTCTTGTCGATAGGAACTACATCATATCCAATTAGATTCATCCTTAAACCTCTGGCTAATCTTGCTACATTTCTTCCAATTTTTCCAAGTCCAATTATACCTAGATATTTTCCTTTTAATTCTATACCTATTAGATCTTTCTTGATCCATTTACCTTGTTTGGTAGCATTATTTGCAATAGGTATATTTCTACTTAGTGAAAACATTAATCCCAATACTAGTTCTGAAACTGCATTTACAGAAGCTTCACCTGCATTAATTACCTCGACATTTTTCTTTTGCGCTTCCACAGTATCTATATTATCTAATCCCACTCCCACTCTGGCTATTATCTTTGCGTTGGTAGCGTTATCTATGATTTCCTTGGTGATTTTCGTTCTGCTGCGTACAATAATCACATCATAGTCTTTTACCTTGGTAATTAGCTCTTGATTTGAAATTTCTGGTAAATATTCTACTAAAAGACCTGCATTCTTTAGGATACCTATACCTCTTTCATCGATAGAGTCACATACTATTACATTGCCATCAATTTGCATATAAGAAAACCTTTTTAGTGGGAATATATTGATTACTTTTTGTTTTTTAGTATTTGTTTCTATAATTAGGTAGACCTAACAAATTTGAATCAATTGTTAATGTATTTATACAAATTTGATAGTTTTGAATATTTTTAACAAAAATATTTATAATGAATAACGCCGTTATGAAGAGTATGACCGCAAAAGAATTAGATATGGATTATAGTAAATATGACTTTAAGGATTCAACTGAAATTTATGTCTATTTAAGTAAAAAAGGTCTATCCAGGGGCACTGTTGAGGAAATTAGCAAAATGAAAGGAGAGCCTGACTGGATGCGTGATTTTAGATTGAGATCGTATGATGTTTTTATGAGCAAACCTATGCCAAATTGGGGCGGTGATCTTTCTCATATAGACTTTCAAAATATATACTATTATGCTAAAGCTTCTGACAAGCAAAGTAAAAGCTGGGATGATGTTCCAGAATCCGTTAGAAATACCTTTGAAAAATTAGGTATTCCAGAAGCAGAGAGAAAATTCCTGGCAGGTGTAGGAGCACAGTACCGAATCAGAAGTGGTCTATCACAATTTAAGGGAGGACTTGGAACAACAAGGAGTAATTTTTCTAGATACTGATACGGCTGTCAAGAAATTTCCTGATTTAGTTAAAAAGTATTTTGGAAAGGTCATTCCGCCAGAGGATAACAAATTTGCAGCACTAAATAGTGCTGTATGGTCGGGAGGTTCGTTCATATATATTCCACCAAATGTAAAAGTGGATTTACCATTACAAGCATATTTCAGAATAAATGCAGAAAACATTGGTCAATTTGAAAGGACATTGATTATTGCAGATGAAGGGGCAGATGTCCATTATATCGAGGGATGTACTGCTCCCGTTTATTCAACAGAGTCTCTACATTCTGCAGTTGTTGAATTGATCGCTAAAAGAGGTGCAAAAATAAGATATACTACAATACAAAATTGGAGTAAGGATGTATACAACCTTGTAACAAAACGAGCATATGCATATGAAAATGCATCAGTAGAATGGATTGATGGTAACCTCGGTAGCAAACTTACAATGAAGTATCCTGGGGTTTACATGCTTGGCAAAAATGCACATGCCGAAATTGTGTCTGTTGCTTTTGCTGGTAAAGCTCAGCATCAAGATGCCGGTGCAAAAGTTGTTCATTTAGCTCCTGGCACCACTTCGAGAATCACAAGCAAATCCGTTAGCAAAGATTCAGGTAGAACTACTTATAGAGGTTTATTGCATGTTGCCAAAGGAGCAAATGGTGTAAAGTCAAATGTTAGATGTGATGCCTTGTTACTAGACGAGTTTTCTAGGACTGACACTTATCCTTATGTTGAGGTTAACGAAGATGATGCAACAATTACTCATGAGGCAACGGTAGGAAAAATTGGTGATGAACAAATATTCTATCTAATGAGCAGAGGATATTCTGAATCTGATGCATTAAGTATGATTATTGGAGGATTCATGGAGCCCTTTACCAAAGAATTACCAATGGAGTATGCAGTTGAACTTAATAGACTTGTAAAAATGGAAATGGAAGGATCAGTAGGTTAATGCTCTATTCCATTTTCATATTGCATTGCATTGCTATTTGTAAACATGAATGATAAATTATGATAACACTTTCTTCACTTTCAGAAAATAATCTACAAGAAATTCTATCTAAAAAAAATACTGAGCCCACTTGGGTATCTTCTAGTAGAAAAGATATTATGTCTAAATTTTCCGGTTTGCCGTCAGAAGTTTCTCCTCTATATTCTAAATATACCGGATTGACGGTATTAAGACCCGAAAACATTTTTTTTTCTAACGAAGAGAATATATCTATTTCAAAAGATCTAGAAATACGCTTAAAGGAAATAAAGTCCTCTCCCAGTGTACTTTTGATAGGCTCAACAGCTGTGCATATCTTCAATCCACCGGAGTTGGCTAAAAAGGGTTTAATTATTTGTACTATCGAAGAGGCGATGGTTAAGCATGCCGATTTAGTAAAGAAATACTTTGAGGAGACTTCTACTAATCACGAAGATCGTTTTCTAATCTTGGGATCGTCTGCATTCCAATCCGGATTCTTTATTTATATTCCAAAAAATTTGATTATCGAAGATCCCATCCGAGTTGTATACTCGCTTAAAGATGATTGTACTTCATCTATTTGTAGAAATATTGTTGTATCAGAGGAAGGCTCTAAAGCAACAATTGTGCAAGAACTATACTCTTCATCGTCATTAATTTCTACTTCGTCAAATAAGAATAAGCTGGGATTAGATGCTACTGGCACATCGGATAAGATAGACACAAAGGAAAAAAATCAGCAAGGTTATTTTGAGTTTCTTGAATGTGATATTAAACCTACAGCTGAATTAGAGTTTATAACACTTCAAGCAATGAATTTGGACACTCTGTGTATATCCAATAGAAAAGCATTTGTTGAAAAAGACGCTAAAATGTCTTGGTATTCTGGCATGTTTGGTGCCCGACTTTGTAGATTTAAAACCGATAGTATTATGAACGGCTCTGGGGCACAATCTGAAGACGTTCAAATAGTTTTTGGTACAAATAACCAAATGTTTGATATTTCTTCTAATTTAGATCACGTGGGATTTAGTACCCGTGGTAAAGTATTGGTTAAATCGATAGTGAAAGATACTGCCAAATCCTTGTTTAAAGGCATGATAAAGATTCGAAAAAATGCCCAGACATCGGAAGCATATTTGGCTGGACACGCTATTTTGTTGAATAAAGGCGCACAGGCCGATGCTATTCCGGGATTGGAAATTGAAACCAACGAGGTTAAGGCAACACACTCTGCATCGGTCTCGCAAATAGATGAAGAGCAAATTTTCTATCTGATGTGCAAAGGCTTGGATAGAGAGGGTGCTAAACGCGAGATAATTAATGGATTTGTAGAACCTTTATCCCGTAAAATGGGACCCTTTATTCGCGCATGGATTAGTTATTTGTTTGAGAACAAGTGGACTGGAAAACCATTACTATTAAAAGGAGATGAGGTAATGGAGCAAATTCTAGAGGTAGAAAAATCGAGGTACAAGGAAACAGCAGATATTTTTGAAAAACACTACAAATATCGATAGCTATTACCTGTCTATTGTAGTTTTTTTACGACCATATACACCCCTATATTTTTCCTAGTTTTTGGACATCAATGATTGCTTTCAATAAATTGGTCAATAGGACAACATAAATCGAATTTGTCAATATATCGTCAACTTAAATGTAGGAGAAATGATCGAATTCGATTATAAAGAGAAAAACAATTTTGAGTATATACTACATTAATGGTAATAATTATTCGTGTTGAGATAAATACCTGAAGAAACAGATTATTAATTTCAAGGGTGTTTTTAGATAATCAAAGGATGATGACACAATTAGTTCCTAGGGTAATTTGAAAACCAATTCTAATGTTCCCTTAACTGTATGTGTTGAAGATTCCAGATATGCAATATCTCTTTCAATTAATGCTCTGGAAGTTGCGGGACCGATTGAAATTACCTTATAAATCCTCAAATCATGTATTATATCCTTTTCAGTCCTGTTGTCATAAAATTTGGGTGAAAGTTGATACATTATATTGAAAAACGATCTCACCGCCGATGGGCTAGTAAAGATTAAGAACGATTTTCCTTCACAATTCGATAATTTTGTCAATTTCTTCCAGACTGGAGAATTGGATGCATTCTTAATTTCGGTAGTGTCATAAAAAAAAACCTGGTCTAACTCAATATTTTCAAATGTTGAATTAATAAAATTATTTGATTTTACAGATTGTGCACTCCTTGGTAATAAGATTTTTAGAGGATTATTTTGATGTCTTTCTTTTATTTCTGAATCCAATTCCTGGAGAAACTTATTGATACCGGTCATCGAATAATTATTATTATGATGATCTGCCACTTGCGATTTAAAACCGTGTTTTCTTAATGTATATTTGGTTTTGGGACCGATTGCGATGATCTTCATTGTTGATAACCCGTGTAAAATTTCCATATACTCATGCTCATCCTTTATCATTTCAAAAAAGATATCCACAGAGTTTGAACTTAAGAAGATACAATGATCATAGTGTGATTTTGAAATTTTTGCTAGTGCATCTTTGACTTCCTTTGAGTATATTTTTTTAAAATTCATTGTAGGTAATGTGATCAAGTTAATCTTGTATGGGAATTTTTTCCCATTTACCGGAATGTCATTTTCGGAAATAGTTATCTCGACTGATTATGATGTTTTTGACATCCAAGCTTAAAAGATCCCTTGCATGAGTGCGGTTAGTGCGCTATTATATTTATTTAGCCTTATTTTTTTCATTCCTCTGGAATTGCTGCCTTTGTTACTTGATTAAACCAACTTATTTTGTCCCCTAACCTAACAATATCGCCAATAATCACTATAGCTGGTGGCTCAATCTTTGCTTGCTTTGATAAAGTAACGATATTATTGAGATTTCCTATAATCACCTTCTGATTCTTGAGAGTTCCGTTCTGAACTATTGCAACAGGTTTCAACGCATCTTTTCCCTCATTCTTAATCCTTTCAACTATTGTCTCCAATTTCTCTGTTCCCATATACACTACCACTGTATCTACCGCATCAAATAATTTCTCCCATTTCACCTGTGGTGTTTTTTTATCTGGATCTTCGTGACCAGTAACAAAAGCTACTGCAGAACTATATTTTCTATGTGTAAGCGGGATACCTGAATACACAGCCGCACCTATCCCTGAGGTAATACCTGGGATGATCTCAAATGGTACATTTGTTTTCAATCAAGATTTCTGCTTCCTCACCACCTCTTCCAAAAATGAAAGGGTCGCCTCCTTTTAACCTCAAAACTGTTTTACCCATGCCTGCGTATTTTAACATCAATTCATTAGTCTTATCTTGATGAGTGGTGGGATCTCCTATGTTTCTTCCAACATATACTTTTTCTGCTGACTTTGGAAACAAATCAATTATTGCCTTGCCTACTAATCTATCATATAGAATTACTTCTGCTTGATCAATTAGCTCTGATGCTCTTAAAGTCAACAGTTTTGGATCACCGGGACCCGCACCGCAGATGTAGACCATTCCCAAACCGTCTTTATTCTTCATCCTATTAACTCATTTAACACATCAATATTCATATTATTATTATTATTCCATTCTTTTGTTATCTCCTTTGCACCCTTTGAAATTAAGTCGTCCGCAACCATTTTCCCCAACTCTATTGGATGATCAATTCCATACTGTTTTGCTACCTTGATAGTTTTTCTACCGTCCAAGGAATAGACTACGGCATAAAGTGAAATCCGTTTTTGTTTAATTTGCGTACTTGCCAGGGCACCCAATGGAACAGTACATCCTGCTCCTATGGCATCAGTTAGGGATCTTTCGGCCTGAACTTCTATTTGAGATCTAGCATGTTCAATTTTTTTCAATAATATACATAGATCAGTATCTTCCTTTCTACAAACTATTGCTAATGCACCCTGCCCTGGTGCAGGAGTAAAGCTACGAATGTTTAATCTTTGAGTTATGTGGTTAAATAATCCCAATCTGTCTATTCCTGCCTCTGCGAGGATTATTCCGCTGTATTTTTTCTCCTTTGATCTATTCAATCTGGTTTCCACATTCCCTCTAATTGATTTGATTTTTAAGTGGGGATACCTGGTCTTAATTTGCAAGGCTCTTCTGATACTACTTGTACCTATAGTGGAACCAGGAGAAAGTCTATCGAGTTTCTTGTCATCAGTGCTATTTATGAATACATCATTGGGTTTTTCTCTTCTTGGAATACAAGCAATAATCAACTTATCAGATATTCCTGCGTGAAGATCTTTGAGACTGTGAACTGCAAAATCCGCCTGATATCTTAATAATTTCTCATTCACCTCTTTTTCAAAGACACCTGTTTTATTCATGACAAAAAAAGGCCTGCTATCCCTGTCTCCTTGCGTTATGGTTTTGTCTGTTCTTATTTTTATGCCTGGTTGAATTTTTTTTAGTAATGAAATGATTAATTCAGTTTGTCTAGTGGCCAGGTTGCTAGCCCTTGTGGCAACTACTATTTCTTTAACTATTCATCACCGTCGACAGGGCTGACTCATAAGCGTCTATTGTTTTTTCAATATCCTCTTCATTATGTACTGTTGAAATAAAACATGTTTCATAGGGTGAGGGCGGAATGAATATGTTCTTACTTAACAAGATTTTAAATAATTTGTAGAAGGATTCGGTGTTTGTTGATTTTACTGAACTATAGTCTTTAATCGGTATATCAGAAAAAAAAAGTTGAAACATTGAACCAATAGAATTCAGCGTAATATCTAATCGTTTATCATGTACAATGTCTCTAATGGCATCAACAATCTTGTCACAATTGATGACAACTTTTGGATAAATTGTATTTTTCTCATTGACTAGTATTTCTAATGTTTTGAGGGCCGCCGTTACTGAAATCGGATTCCCCGCAAAAGTACTTGCTTGATATACTGATCCACTTGGTGCAAATCCCGACATTATTTCTTTGCTACCTGCAACTAGCGATATAGGATATCCATTTCCTAATGTCTTGGCGAAAATAGCAATATCTGGCCTAATTCCAAAGAATTCGCTAGCTCCGCCTAAAGCCAATCTGAAACCCGTGATTACTTCATCAAATACCAATAATATGTTATTTTCTTTAGCTATGCTACGTAAATTATTAAGATACTCCTTCTCTGGAAGTATGAGACCAGCATTTGCCAATACCGGTTCAATTATAATACACGCGAGATCGTCGCGGTTCTCTTTTTTATTTATAACTTTCTGGACTGATTCAATGTCATTGAATGGAATGGTGATGGTTTTTGATGCGCTTTCAGTTAATATTCCGTCTGTATAATCCATTGTGGCAGCTGCTGACCCTGCCTTGTTAAGAACGTAGTCAAAGGCTCCATGATAACCGCCTTCAAATTTAACCAATTTAGTTTTATTTGTAAATGATCTTGCTAACCTAATTGAGTGCATTGCTGCTTCTGCACCTGTGTTCATTATTCTAACCATCTCTGCACAAGGAATTATTCTTGTGCATATTTCTGCTAATTGAAGTTCCTTTTCTGTGGGTGTGCAAAATAAGTTTCCTTTGTCGATTTGATATTTTATCTCTGTTCCAATCTCTTGATTAGCATGCCCTAGGAAAACAGACCCATACCCTAGACAATAATCAATTAATACATTTCCGTCATTGGTAAATAATTTACTACCATTTGCAGATTCTACAAAAAATGGGTATGGTTTGAAGTATCTTACCGGGCTGTTAACTCCGCCAGGAATTACCTTGGTGGCCCTTTCAAAAAGAACACGCGATTTATTAAAATTTATATCATTCATAAAGAGTGATTGTGATTAATAGCATGTCGTTCTAGATATACGTTATCTGACACTTTAGTTGCAATTAAAGATATGATGACAATATTATTGCCAAAGGTTATGGAGCAGTGCGTGATCATGAACCTACAAAACACAGATCGCAACTTAGATAAACGTTTTAAATCAGTTAATAGCAATATGATTTCATTATTACAGGGATTATCACAGTGAGAATATCCAAAAGCATAGATCGACGTTTAGTTGGGTTCCTATATGTCAAAAATTTGAATTTATTTCTTTAATGGTGGTTCTAAAGAGCTTCATTTGCTAAAAAATGAAATGCGGAAATGCTAATTTGATGTCAAAATAATAATTATATATATAAAGTATATGTTTTATTACAATATATATGAGCTTTTTAGAGCATTTGACTTTCTTTCTTGCTGTAATTATAGCAACATTATTCATAATATCGCTTGTTTTTAACCAAACCGTAACTTACTATAGAATCCTAGAGAAGGCCAGGAAATTTGGCAAAAAGAAGTTAACTAGACAACCTGTCAAATTATAGTAATTTCTTATCCTTATCATTATGATTAGAAAAAGATATTGTAGTTATTGCTTAGTCTCTGAAATTTTTGCTCTGATTAAATAATAAAGACACGAAACTAGGAATGCAGTCTAGATTAAATGTTATTTATCCGTTATGGATAAAGGATTACAACTATTCAAAACTTCACTTTTCATAGTTACCAATCTTGTCTATTGTAGTCATTTTCATAGAATATCTATGTTTTCATAAGAGATAATAATGGCATTGGTACATAATATTTGATGCAAAATTATTTAGCAGTGATCGTTGCTCTTGTATTGACAGGTGGTTTTGCTTTTGTGGCCCCCGTTTCCAATGTTGCAATGGCTTTGCCTTTTGATTTTCTTGAGCGGACATATATTTTTGGACCAATTACTGGAATATCTGAAGATGACAATGGTTCAACTGAATGGGTTTTAGCGGGAGTATGGCGAGCTAGTCTTCCTAATTCTACGGATATCTCAAATAATAATACAAACGGTACTACTTTTAACGCTGCAATAGAAATGATACGACCTGATGGTTCTGCTAGACATACTCATACACTAACTGATTTTGTATTATTGAATCCATCATCAGAATCTGGTACTAATTCTACAATATTTAATGGAACTTCGACAGTTAGTCTTGCCGATGGTCCAGCACTAGATATTCCCACCTCTGTTAAGTTGTCAAATAATAATATAATAACAATCTGGTTAGACCCCGAAAGTTCAGATAACCATTTTGGTATTTCCCCAAAAATATTTGGAGTCGTTACTAGCCCTGAATTTGACAAATCTATTCAAGATTCTGTCTCAATGACCAATGGGACTCAAATTAGTGGTCTGGTCCACTAATATTATTATTTTTTTCAATTAGGTTTTTTGAAAAACTATTTAAATAATGAAAGTTTGATATTACGAGATGAGGTTATCTCGATTTGTTTTGTTATGTATTTTGGCATATAGTTTAATATTATTGCCTGCATATTATTCCTCTGCATTTGCACTAGAATTTGCTCATAAAACTATGTGGGGCGAAAAGGGTGTCGCCGAGGGTCAGTTTAACCAGTTAGGCGGTATAGGAATCGATTCGGAAGATAATGTGTATGTTTCAGACTTTGCAGGCTATACAACAAAAATGATTCAAAAGTTTACTCCAAATGGGACATTTATACTCGGTTTTGGAACATTTGGTAACGGACCACAATACTTTACCAATCCATCAGGCATAGCAGTTGATTCTAATGATCGAATATTTATTGCTGATTTCGGTAATCCAACTTATGCTGTTAAAGAATTCAGCTCTAATGAAACATTTATTCGAAGTATAGGATCGTTCGGAATAGGACCTGGGTTATTTATCAGTCCAGGTGGTGTTGGCGTAGATAAAGAGAATAACATATATGTTACAGATTTTGGCGAAAATACCAATGTACAAAAATTTGATCCCGCTGGTAATTTCTTGATGAGTTTTGGCTCCCCTGGAACCCGGGATGGTCAATTTAATAATCCCGCCGATGTAGCCGTAGATTCAAATGGTAATATTTTTGTTTCTGATTCTAGTAACAATAGAATCCAAAAATTTGATCCCGCTGGTAATTTCTTGATGAAATTCGGGGTTTTTGGTTCTGGAAACGGTCAGTTCCAAGCTCCCATGGAATTAGCACTTGATTCTTCTGATAACGTATATGTAGCCGACAGCCGCAATCACCGAGTTCAAGTTTTCGATAATAATGGTAACTATCTTGCTCAATTTGGAAATACCGGAGCAGCTCATGAACTAACAGAGGATCCTGTTGGAATCGCCATTAATTCACAGGGTGACGTATATGTTGCAGATGGGAGAGATACCGATATTCACGTATTCTATCCTATACCTTAATTTTTTATAACCCTAGTCAATAATCACTAATAATTTGTAGCTGGTAATTTACTAACTAGTTTTTAAGATTTCGGCCATCCTTTTTGCGTAATATGATATAATTATGTCAGCTCCCGCTCGTTTTATTGCTGTTATAGATTCAGTAACAGCTAAATCCTCATCTATCCAGCCGTTGATAGCAGCTGCCTTTATCATTGAGTATTCGCCTGAAACACTGTAAGCCGCAATTGGGTGTAGCGTTTTTGTTTTTGCTTCATGAATCAAATCTAAATTAGAAAGAGCTGGTTTTATCATCAGGACATCCGCCCCTTCATTTATATCAGATTCAATTTCTCTAATTGACTCTCGTGGGTTAGAGTAACTCATTTGATAGGATTGTCTGTTTCCAAATCCTGGTTTGGAATGTGCCGCATCTCGAAATGGTGAGAAAAAAGAAGAAGCCTGTTTGGCAGAGTATCCCATAATCAGGGTATTTGTGTAACCGTTTTCATCTAGCAAATCTCTAATTTTCTTAACTTGTCCGTCCATCATAGCTGAGGGGGCAACTATATCTGCCCCTGCTTTAGCTTGACTCAAAGCAGTTTTTGATAAGGTATCAATCGTTTTATCGTTGTTTATCTCATCTTCAACAATGATTCCGCAATGTCCATGTGTTGTATATTGGCATAAACATACGTCAGTCATGATCACAATTTTGTCTCCAAAACCATCTCTAATCGTTTTTATTGTACGTTGAACAACTCCCTTATCGTCATAGGAGCTTTTTCCAAACACGTCTTTTTTTTTGGGCAAACCGAACAATATTACTGC
The DNA here is from genome assembly GCF_047711275.1 of Candidatus Nitrosocosmicus sp. FF01. Taxonomy (NCBI): domain Archaea; kingdom Thermoproteati; phylum Nitrososphaerota; class Nitrososphaeria; order Nitrososphaerales; family Nitrososphaeraceae; genus Candidatus Nitrosocosmicus; species Candidatus Nitrosocosmicus sp. FF01. Next base: position 46,138 of record NZ_JBLNIG010000004.1, read on the forward strand.
ATTAATCCCACTCCTCACAGATTCCTCAATTTCATGTGTTACCATATTAGGTGCAAATCTAAAAACACCTGGCATCGAGTCTATTGGTTGATTACTTTTTAGACCTTCTTGAACAAATAAGGGTAATACTAGATCTTTTGAAGACAATCGTATTTCCTGAAACAGGTCTCTAATCGCAGAATTCTTTCTGAATCGTCTCAGTCTCATTTTTGGAAAAATATTGTAACTCTGTTGATGATCGTAGTTTAAAAACTCTGGATTATTCATGGAAGGGTTCCTATTATTTTTTCCATCACGTCTAGGCATATTGGGATTTATGGTTTCTCATAATTGAATAATTTCAAAGCTAAATTTATCAATTCATTTTCGTTCTTATTATTTGAAAATTCTTTTCTTAGATTATTCATGGGCGTTGACAAAATTCCCTCTACTAGCGCATAGGAAAATTGTTCGAGTATTTTGACGTCATTTTCATTCATTCTATTACCGATTAATGACAAAGCTTTTTTTAATTCCTTGTTCCTTATCGAATCTGCATTTTTAAAGATTGTTATTATAGCCGGCTCGGAGCTCTTTCTTTTTAGCATTTCTTTGATGGTTATTATCTCTTCGTCTATAATTTTTTCAGCTGACTGGATTTCTTTTTTTCTCCTACCTACATTTTTTTCAACTATTTCTGAAATTTGATCTATGTTAACTAGCTTGATGTTTTCTAACATCGCGATCCTATCTTCAACAGTTCTGGGGTTAGACAAATCAAAAATCATCAATCCTTTATTTCTGTTCTTCATCATATTAGCAATTCTTTCATAGGTTAAGAGGTAATAAGGCGCTACAGTGGAAATGAATACTATATCTATGTTCTCATTTAATTTCTCTAGTGCCGCTTCAAAAGGTATTGGGGAACCTGCAACAGTTTCAGCAAAAGAACGTGCTCTTTCAAAGGTTCTACTAGTAACAAAAAACCTCATGTTTCGTTGCTTTAAAGATTTTGCGATCAAGCTTGCTCCCTCTCCAGATCCTATAAGTAGAATCTCTTTTTCCTTAATATCATCAAAATACTCGCAAGCTAAATTTACTGCCATGGAGCCAACAGATGTACTGCCTTTGTTAATACCAGTAAGCGCACGGACTCTGCTTCCTATCTTGATTGTCTTGTCAAACAAAACGTTAAGGTTTGGACCTGCAAATCCATTCTTCCTAGAAAATTCAAGTGATCTCTTTACTTGACCTAAAATTTGATCCTCTCCTATCACCAAAGAGTCTAATCCGGAGGTAAGCTTTACTAAATGTCTTACAGCTTCCTCTCCATCGTTGGTGATGACGTTATTCTCAACTTCGTCTATTGGTAGATCTATTAGAGCAGACCAGCCTCTAATGATACTCTCTATTTGCGGGTTTGGTCCCACTCCATAAACTTCTACACGGTTACATGTTTGCAAGATAATGCACTCTTGTAATTCAGATGAATTCAACAGATATTGATGAGCGCCAAAAATATCCTTAAAAGCAAATTTTTCTAAAATATGAATTGGGGAGTTCTTGAAGGTCACCCTTAAATTGACAAATTGTGATGATTGTACTCCCAAATAAAGCGTCATCCGATCTTGTTGCCCTCCCATTTGTCTAATGTTCTTATGATTCTTTCTTTGACCTTATCAATGTTTTTTTTGGATATTAATTCTTGAATCTCACTATCATGAAGTAAACCATACAAAAATTTTCTTCTTTCTTGTTGATTCTTTATATACTTCTTAACCTGTTCTCTGGCAAATTCTTGAATTATTATGTTATCGATATCGTTTTGCCCTATTATATTTTTTATATTGTTTTCGATCTTGTATCTTATTATTTTACTCATCAAAGGGCTTTTTCCTAATGTGGAAACTGATATGTGAATAACATCATCAAAATTTATTGTCGATGTGAAAAAGAGATCGGCAGACGATGGGTCGTCAATGCTATAAGAAAGAATATTTCTTTTTTTAGCTTCTTTTACTATGGTCATATTGAGAGACTGATCATTAGTAGCTGCAAGTATGAGAAAAATATCATTAAATTTGTCTAGAAAATCTATATCCTTGATTCTTCTTCTAATAATTACTATCGGATGTCTTCCAACATCTTCTAATTCGTATAACAATACATTGACAGCCTCGCTTAGAACGATGATTTGACAACCCTGTTTTGAAAGATTCTCAATTCTTTTGGAGCCTTCTCTGCCCGCACCTATGACAAGCACCTTTTTATCTTTCAAGTTTAGGTCAACTATCACGTCTAACCTTCTCTGTTACTCGTTAATCTAATATAGTTTATTTCTACCGTGATATTGTTTGATAAAATGCAATAAACTAATATTGAGTGTTTAAACAAGAGTCATTTAATATAATAATAATTTTACATATATTCATCCATTATATTGTTCAATTTATTTATTTAGTATTATTGAAATATTGGAGTTGGCAAACCTATTCTATACTTTGAATGATGGTTTGGACCCTGATAATTCGTCATTTAATGAGAAATCAAAGAAAGAATCTTTTTCCGTTGAGATGTTGAGTGATCTCTCTGCTGAATTACTTTCTCAGCTAAAGGAATCTGGATTACTGTCCATCAAAGATATAGTGACAGAAGGGCCATTTGAATTGTCTATAAAGTCGGGAATCAACATGGATGATTCTAATTTCATATATAATCAAGCTATATCTTACCTGGAGGATATAGGAATAATGGAAAAGCGGTTTACTCCGGCAACTACCATATATGACAAGAGAAAAAAAATCGGTCGGATTTCGACCGGGTCCCAGAATTTTGATAAGCTGTTAGGTGGTGGAATAGAAACAGGCGCAATCACCGAGGTTTACGGGGAATTTGGCTCGGGAAAAACACAATTGTGTCATACTGCAAGTGTTACAGTTCAACTAAATCGAAAGCAAGGAGGACTCGATGGTGGAGCTCTATATATTGATACTGAGAACACTTTTAGGCCAGAGAGAATCGAAACAATAAGCAGAGCTAGAAGTCAAAACCCAAGCCAAATACTTGATAATATCATTGTTGCAAAAGCTTATAGCTCCTCACATCAGGAACTTATTCTGTCTGAATCTCGCCGCATAATTGAATCTCAAAATATAAAGCTGCTAATAATTGATTCTGCTATCGCTTTGTATCGTTCTGAGTTTCTCGGACTATCTGCACTCTCATTTAGGCAACAAAGATTGAATAAACTGGTACATTCTATTATGAGAATAGCTCAAACACATCAAATTGCTGTATTGCTCGCCAATCAAGTACAGTCTTCTCCAGAAACAGGTTTCGGAAGTATTTCATTCAAAGCCGCTGGTGGAAACGTCTTTGCTCATTCAAGCACCTATAGAATTTTTCTTAGAAAATCCAACAGGAATAGAATAGCCAGAATGGTGGACTCGCCAAATCATCCTGAAAGTGAAATAGTGTTTTCTATAGACGAATCAGGGATTACCGATCCTAAAAAAGTTTAGCACTGACAAATATCTATTGTAAATAATATTTATTAGGGTGTTCACAAAAGAGAATTATGCCTTCATCTCACGGAACTAGGAGAAAATCTAGGTCGGTACTGACAAAAGATAATAGAATTACCGGGGTATCTTATCTATTAATCGAATACAAGCCAGGAGATAAAGTAGTTGTGGATATCGACCCAAGTGAACATAATACTATGCCACATAGGCGCTTCCAAGGTAAAGTGGGAATTGTAGAAGAGGTTGGTAGACGTACATTAAAGGTAATGGTCAAATTTGGCAGCAAGCCGAAATACTTGCAAACAAAGTTTAATCACATTCGACCAATAACAAGTTAAGAATAAAGTGTGTGATGGATTTGCCAGAAGTAATAAAAAGGGAGATTGTCACTTTGTCAGAAGTAAAAAAGATCTTAGAAACAATACCAATGGATGAAATGGATCAGATTCAACGATGGACTTATGATTATTCCAAAAAGTTTTCAAAAGTTGAATACGAACATGCAAAAGAGATGGTCGACAAACTTGCTTCTGAGAGCGATTTAACAAACGAAGAATCTGTAGAATTGGTGAATGTCATGCCAAGGTCGATTGAGGAGTTGAGAGCATTTACTTTCGGCTGGAAAAAATTAATAGTAACAGAAAAGTTAGAAAAGATTAAATCAATATTACTTTCAAAGAACAAGGAAGAAGCCGAAGTAGTAAAATCTCCATCTAACGTTGAAAGTTAAATAAAAAGTCGTTTCTAAGTATAATAGTAAAGGTAAACGTATCTTGTCGAGGTTTAATTCAAATAGAGATAATTACGGCAGACATGGAGATAATTTTGCTCCTCGCAAATTCGAAGAATACGCCTATATTTTGGATTACATCCAAAACGGGAAATCTTCGATTGTTAGAATGAGAGAAGGAGTCATTATTCATGCGGTTGGGGAAGAACATTTGACTTTATTGGAATTGCTGGGGGTCAATAATGAGAAATTTAGCATTGGTGAGCGCGTATATATCGGCAAAGATGGAAGGGAAAAAATTGTAAGTGTATTGGGGAGATTGGACTATACTCATATATCTCAATCAGCAAAAAATGAATTACCTACAGTAATTGAAAAAATTGTAGTTGTTAATGAAAAGCGATTTATAGATTACTTTAATTCTTCTCAACCTATGACTCCACGGGTTCATTCCTTGGAACTTATTCCCGGTATAGGGAAAACTTACATGAAATCTATCTTAGAAGAACGAGAAAAGCGCAAATTTGAGTCCTTTTTGGACCTACAGGAAAGGACAGGACTACGTGATGCACCAAAGTTAATTGCTAAAAGAATTTATGATGAGATTTCAGGAGAAACTCGAATGAATATTTTTGTCAGAAAATAATATATCCAAATGGTTCTGAATGTGAATTCCGGTATTTAATAAATTTCAATTGTCAAATGAAGCATAAATCAATTTTGGGCCAGAATTTTCTAGTCGATACAAAAACCATAGATAATATAGTAGAACTTGCTCGAATTGGCAAAGAAGATGTAGTTTATGAGGTGGGAACAGGCAATGGAGCTTTGACTAAGAAGCTCTGTAAAATATCTAGGTTCGTACACTCGTTTGAATTGGATTCAAAGGTATATGAACAATCTAAAAAACTTTTGAAATTTGAAAATTTAGAGTTGTTCAACCTCGATGGTCTAAATGAAAAATTGAATATCCAATTTGATGTTTTCTTTTCAAGTTTGCCTTATTATGAAAGCAGGAGAGCATTGTCATGGTTATGTCAGAAACGATTCAAACGTGGAATTATCTTGCTCCAGAGAGAATTTGTCGAAAAACTCCTATCTAAACCCGGAGAAGAAAATTATAGAGCAATTTCTATTTTGTCTCAATATAGGTTTTCAATTACCGTTTTGCTCAAAGTTCCTGCATCGTCGTTTTCTCCAAAACCTAAGGTTGATTCACTTTTAGTAGAAATATGCCCAAAGAATTCTCCTCTAGATATACAGATCATAAATGATATACAATTCTTATTTTCCTTCAGGAAAAAAACGGTCTCATTTGTTTTGAAGTATTATAAAAAGCATTACAAAGACAATTTAGATATATCTGCTATTTCTGATATCGCTTCCATTAGGATTGCCCAACTAACTCCTGTACAAATCCTTAGGCTAAATAACTGGTTGAAAAATAATTTATTCTTTTAGTGCCAAATCTGAATTATATCAAATAGACTTTAGAAACATTTAGAAATTTGATTAGGGAGTAATTATCGTGTCATCTTGATTAGCGAATTTATTGCACTAATCCAAGGTATCCATTTGATCTTCTCTCTCTTATGGTGGAGTACTACATTTGTTGTAATCTTTGTAATTAGACCCGTCAATAGAACAGGAAATTTGTCAGTTGTCTTACCAAGAATACGCAAGATAATACTTATTGCATCTACTATTTCTATTGTCAGTGGTCTGATCTTGTTTTGGTTATTATTTGATTTCGGTGGTCATACTCTTGTAATTACAACAAAGGGTATACTTATCTTGACATCGGGATCCTTATCTCTCGTCGTATATTATCACATTTTACTTGGAACACGCACAAGGTTATCATATTCAAAATCAAATATACAAAAAGGAATAGTTCTAGTTAAAGGCATGCCTTACCTCATGTTTGGTTTTCTCACTATAACAATGATTTCAATGGTAATTGTATCAAGTATGTTATAATCCTAACAGAATCTGCTATAATAGTAGTGGATCCCTTGAGTGTGGTACTTGAGCCACTAGTTTACTTTGATTTCATGCTAGTTTTTTCCCATGTGATTATTTTACAATCAATACTGGACAATGTGCATAAGTCGATATGCCCGAAGCGACGCTTCCAAGAATCAGTTTTTTCCAACCCGATCTTCCCTTAGAACCTACAATAATCAGATCTATGCCTTCTTTTTCTGCATATGATAAAATAGCCTCCACAATCGAAATTACAGTAAGAACTACCTCCGATTTTACCTTAATCTTAGTCCTTTCTGTTATCTTGTTAACTTGATTAAACCACTTTTCCGCTTCATTTTTTGCTTCGGTATTTAGATCATCTAGTGAACTAGTTGTAATGGTTCCAGTAACAGTTTCGGTATGAAACGCAAATCCACTGTGAGAAAATAAGACATGCAAAACGACCATTTCGCTTCCGTATATTTGAGCAATATCTGCGCCATACTCTGCAGCCTTCATTGAATTTGTTGATCCATCTATCGGGACCAAAATCTTGGTGAACTTTTTGTAATTATGATTATTCACGTTTAACTATGAAAACAAATAGCTAGATAAACTGTTTCTAGGTTATCTTGTGTAGTGATGATTGTAAATCCAATTTGGTTTAGATCCGTATTTTTAGAGGACATTTTGTGAACAAGCCTATCAAACTCTGTTTAGTCTATTGTTTTCGACTGATAACAAAACTTATATTTTGATTTTAGCGATAATCTTGTGATTGCCAAAAACATACAATCATTCTTTTTCTATTTTGTTTATTGTCACTTTTCTTACGATTATAACAATTTTATATTGTCCTTCACAAGTTATTGGTCTTACAAATGAATCGGAATTTATTGTAGCCGAAAATCCTAGATCTTTCGTAAAATATTATTCTTCATATTTTGATAGCGACAATAATGCAATTATTGTTGGTTCCGTTGCAAAATCAGATTTCCAAAATTTTCCTCAGTCAGTGTCAATAGGCGTAAATGCTTATAATAATATTACCGGCAGTAACGAAATTATAATTGAGGAACCATATAACTCGATATTATCCAAAAATAATGAACCTTTCCCCTTCAAATTTAAAATCAATTCAACAATATTCCCTGATGCTATAAACTCAGAACCATTTATTTTTGAAAGTAGAAACGTAAGTGTGCCTAACACCAAGCTTAATACATTCAAATTGGAATATCCTGTTGTCCCTCAAGGTAATCATAATGAGCTGTATGGGAACATAACAAATACCGGCCCCATCCAGATAAATAATATAACTCTCTTTGCAATTGTTAACGACAAAAATAGCACTCAAATCGATTCTGTGAAGACGGTAATCTCAAACTTGAAACCATATGAAACCCGTAATTTTGCATTTGTTCCAGATCCTGCCATAGAAAATAGTGTCTATTTTTACAGTTGTGTTGGTGGCGATATCGACGATATGAATATCGATGACTTTCAAATAGTGAATATCTCTTCATCAAAGGTATTAGGGTACAAATTTTCTAGTTTGATCCAGATTGATTATTTAAATTACAATAGTAGTAGTAACCAATTTAGATTTACGATCAATAATATCTATCCCTATCCTGGATCGTTGTCACTACAACTGATGCCCATTCAAGAAGTACCCATCACGATTTCGATTGATGGCTTGTCAATCGATACCCCAAGCGCGAGAAATGTTGACAATAAGACCTTGTTAGAATTATCGATACCCCAAGGTATTCATGATATAGTTATTTCTAATATTCAAGAATAGATTATCTTTTTTTTGAATAATTTTAAGAAGGTTTATCAAATGCAAAATTGAAGTCAACGAGAGGCGTTACATTTATTAGAAAAAGATATCTTAACCTACTGAAAATTTTGGTGAGGGTAGGTTTGTTCGCATCTTATATCGTGCAGAAAAAATTTCTGGCGGACCGGATCCAATTTTGGGTTCAAATCCTGGGACGTAAAGAATTTTGATGTGAATAAAAAACTACTGCTATGGAACGGTATCCAAAATCTATTAGCACACCAAAACTGTGATGTACTCGTAGTATAAGAACAACAGCTTGTGAAGAATAATTTTAATATGATAGAATTATTTGGTATTTGTTGATCGATTCTGAATTCATAATAAAGAAATTGGATTTGCAAGCCCATCCATATGAAGGTGGAAATTTCAAAGAAACATATCGATCTACTGTTTTCGTTTCATATAATAAATTATTAATGTACAATAAAGACATGGACCAAACAGATAGTAAGAGAAATTCAGATAGGGAATTACGCCCTGCTTCTACACTAATTTATTATTTGTTGAATAAAAATCAATTCTCTCCTTTACATAGGGTTGGAAATGATGAGATTTGGCATTTCTATCTTGGAAGTCCTTTGATTATATATATCTTAAGTGATGAACAGTATGCTACAATAATAAAATTGGGGCATAACATTGAGGATGATGACTGCTACCTGCATTATGTAATTAGGGAAAATTCATGGTTCTGTGCTGAAGTGGAAGACAAAGAATCATTTTCTTTAGTTGGTTGTACTGTCTCACCAGGATTTGATTTTTCGGATTTTGAATTGGGCAAGAAATCGGAATTACTGTCAGTTTATCCCCAGCATCAATCCATAATAGAAAAGTTCTCGCATTAAATTTCCCAATTTATTGTTCTAGTTTTGGTGCGATTTCTTTGCTTATTTCATTATTCATTCTAAGGTCGAGGAATGGCTTCCCCCTCGTGACTTAAAAATAATTACGGTTGATTATTCAATATTTATGATTATCTTGTATTTCTTTGCAGATAACCTTTGTAATTGTTCTTCGATATTTCTTTTAGTTATCTTTATTTGTTCTTCAATCTTTGAGTTGTTTTTCAAAATCTCGTTCTTTCTTTGATTTTCTGCCATACGACGTTCGACTTCTTGTTTGCTCTGTTCTTGACTCTGACTAAGTTTATCTAGAATAGCAACCTTCTCTTTATCCTTTAACTTGTTTATCTCTAAATCAAGTTTTAGGATTGCGTTCTTAAAGTTTGGTAACTCAGCATTTAGTATATCGAAATATTGAATAATTTTGCTTGAATCCTTCAAGATAATTTTGTTTGACATAACAGATTCTTTCATTTCCTTCACTAGATTCAAGTATTCTGACATATCCTGTTTATATGCTATCTCTGAAGGTTTATTCACAATAGTGTCGATTTTTTCAATAGTGGATTTTGTTAAACCGTATGAGTATTTGTTTGCTGCCTTGGACAAGTGACTTGAAATTCGATTTAATTTTTCTATTAAAATCTTTTTCTCTTTTTCGATCTGTTCTTTTTCCTGTAGGTATTTCAAAGCTTTTGAATAATCTGATGATGATCTTAGTTTATTTATTTCATATTCCTTTTTTTTAATTTCTTCTTCTATCTGTATGCAGTCTTTATCGATTTTTTCTAATAGTCCTACAGATTTCTCCCTCTCATCCATGTTAGCCTTCAAAACTGAGAGGTTAGACCTGCATTCTTCCACGATCCTTTTTTCCATGGATAGCTCCTCAAATTCGTCACTTAATTTTTCTGAAATGTCGCTTATCTTCTTTAAATCACCTCTCAAACTATTTGCGTGCTTCTTCATGAACATATTTACTATCCGGCTGTGAGAACTAGTAACTTCACCGAATCTATTAATAGAAGCATCAAGTGATTCTTTAAATTTTACAAACTCATCAAATGTTTTGGGAATCGGTATGTTATTTGAAGACTCCCTTTTTAATGCCCTTACTATAGTGTTCTTAGTATTCTTGACAAGTGGTGCAAGTTTTTCTTCTTCAACCTCTATTTCTTCATTCTCCAGATCCTGTGCAATGACATTGATGTGTTGAAAAATTAGATTTGTATCTTGAAACGTTTTTTCCAAACCCAACAAAAGACTCCGAGTCAATCCATTATCTATTCTGTTTAGCAAATCTTGTGCATCTTCAATCGTCAATGTATCTCCCAGATTTTGTGATGATGGAGATGGCATGTTTACTTGAGTATCATTTAGTTTATTGTTTAATTTTGAAATGTCTTTGCCCTTTCTTTTAAAAAAATTAAATGATGGCATAAATCTATATTAATTTCAATGAAAATAAGTATATATGTTGATATCACAGCGTAATCCTTGATTTTGGTCACTGATTTTAGCAAATTTAGCTTTTGAGATTTGGAATAATAATGGGTAAAACCAGTGGAATTTGAAATTTATCAAAGTGAAAAGATTAACTTTCTCAATTCCATAGAAAAATCTTGGATCAGGCACATGTTATCTTGTTAAACCACCAATGGCAACATTCTATTAACAATAATTTTAGTTCATAAAAGGAGGGCTTTATTAGACCCAACAACTGTTTATAACTTGTAATCATTTATTATTGTTGTGACCAGAGAAAATTCCCTATTTAATAACTCTTCATATATAAACCTTGAAACATATCGAAAGGATAAACATGGGGTCAAGACTCCAGTCTGGTTTGTTCAAAAAAATAATATCATATATGTAGTAACTAAAGAAAAAACGGGCAAGGTAAAACGAATCAAGATTAATAATGAAGTAAAAATTGCTCCTTGTGATTACAAGGGGACTCCTACAGGAACATGGGTTTCAGGAAGAGCTCATATTGTTGAGTCTATTGAAAAAAACGACATCCTGAGATTGAGGAATAAGAAGTATGGATTCAAGGCCAAAATTGCAAACTTAATCAGCTTTAATAAAGGAAGTTATGTAATAATAGCGATACAAATTTAAAATCTCTTTTTACCTTACTTTTTGCATCTGAAATGTCTTGATCTACATAGATGAAATACCAATTTAGTCTCATTTATCGAAATACTTCTCTCATAAATCTCAATTTCTATTTTATGATGCTAGGGCCTTCTTGAAGATCTTTATTAATAAATCAATAACAAAGTAATACATGTACCAAATACATAACAAAAATTAAATATCATGGTTAGGTAGCTAGAATATATCCGAGATAAAAAAAGAGAAACCATCAGGTTCAAAAAAAAATAAGATTGAATCTTTTCCGTTAGAAGATGATAATTCTTTTGGCGACTTATTAAAAAGACTCGATGAAGATGAATTAAAAATTACAGTCCAGCTATATGTGATTAAAAGAGGAAAAAGAGTAACAAACATCAAGGGATTTTCTGACCAAGGTCAAATGGAGTCAATTGCTCATGAGTTAAAAAAAACAATTGGGACAGGCGGAACTGCAAAAAATGGTATAATAGTGTTACAGGGTGACCACCGCTCAAAGGTCACAGAATTTTTGTTAACCAAGGGGTTTTCTGAAGACTCTATTGAAGTTATTTAGCATCGTTGTTAAAGAATATATGGACATAATCTAACTATTTACTAGGACACGATCATTACAATATTTTTTAATAGCGCAATTTGATTTTTGACGAGAGCATACATTAATCCGTATAACATGTTCAGAAATTTCATTGCAAATTTATGGAATATCAATATATAGGTACCTTTATTGATAGATATGCTCGACCATTTATCTATCAAGAGGATTGATTGGCAAAAACCACGTGCTGAAGGGATTTCTTATATAGTAGATAAATTTCAGGGATTTGATAATGAAAATTTCAAGATAATTTCCCCACATATTGATATGGTCAAGATTTATGGCGCATTGCCATTAATGATCTCCGACGATCAATTAGCAAAGCGAATTTCCTTTTATCACGATTACAATATTTTGGTATCTGTTGGTAGTACTCTTACAGAGTACGCTTTGTTGGAAAAATCATTTGATACATATGTTGAAGACGTACATCGATTAGGGTTCGATATCATTGAAATTGGCGAAAATAATATAGAATTATCTATTGAAAAAAAGAAACAGATATCTGAAAAGTTATTTTCAAAAAACCTCAAACCTCTATGGAAAATAGGCAAAAAGGATCCCAGGCGACAAATGTCTTTTGATCAGACGGTTGCAAAAATCAACGAAGCTCTTGATGTAGGTTCAGAGAAGATTCTGTTGGAGGGTAATTTGGGATATGCTGTGAGTATTTACGATGAAAAAGGTAATATAAAGTGGAATGTAGTTGGTGCAGTGACATCTAAGATTTCACCAAATAGGATAATTTTCGAAACTCCTTTGGAGATTCAACAATCGGCTCTAATAGCTGAGTTTGGACAAAGAGTAAACTTGGGTGAAATAAATTTGGATAACGTCATGTCTATAGAGTCACAAAGAAAGGGGTTTCTTTCAAGATCCAGTTATGGCATCTCCAGTATGAAGAAGATTGCAAAAGGGAGTCCAGCAACCAAGTTTATTTATTATGTCATCAAAACCCGAAATTCTATGGAACAAAGCGACCTAATTAATATTACGAATTTGCCGAGAAGAACAGTTCAGACAGGCCTAGAAGAGTTGAAAGAACAAGGGTTAATTGTTGAAAAGACCAATTTAGATGACATACGAAAAAAAATTTATCAAATAGTCAGTGACGAATGGATTTAATTGGAACAATTTTGTCAACGACATGATTACTAATATTTCTTCTATAATTATTTTTTTAAAAAATTCAAGAGGAATCATTAAACTCAAGGTTTGATAAACTAGGGTTCAAGTTCGTTAAGGACACTTTATTAGAATTAGGTATTCGGTTAATCCAACTTACTCCACCTGATTCTACTGCTCTCACACTTAGCCTTTTTCCAAAGTCATTAATTACAATTCGTGAACCTTGGTCGTTATCAATAATTGTTTTTCGTGCGGAAAATGCCGAGAGGACGTCGAATCAAATGAACAGAAGTCCTTATCATTTCTCATCATCAAATCAATTCAGTAATGAGGCTGTACACAACGTTTCACGATCAAGATAATGAGGGAAATGAATATGTTAGATTAGAACATGGACTTTGAATATAATCTTTCATTCTGCTACAAACTTGTTGACGAAAAGAAGCATTGTCAATTTAAGAAATGGACGAATCCTCATATTTTTGAAGTAGTTGAAAGTGGTTTGATCCTTGTTAACGACAAGATGTAATTTGATTGGCCAATTTATCTGGGAAGGGGGAATCGACTTGGGGTCAGTAATACATAATCTTAAAAAAATTTTTGATAATAAAAGATTACAGACGATACAAAGATCAACAAGCGAAACTGCTAGAAAGTGAATCTAATAACCTGGAATCAGAAATATTATTTGATCATAACATGATTTGTCAGAAAGATTCTACTACACGATTATCACAAAAAATAAAAATATTATTTTGAGGGGTCTTTTATTATCCATGCTAATAAAATACCAACCATTATTAGTTGGGTTGATTTTGATCATCGTTTTAACCTTCAATAGTGTAATTTTGACATATGCATCGAAATCTATACTATTGAATGATGATTGGCATCATTTAAGATTACTTAATGATTTAAAAAATTTCGCCTTATCCAAAATTAATGATGATCGAAAAAAATATGATCTTCCTTTGCTATTTTTAAGTAATAATACTGCTGCTCAAATTCATGCAAATGAATTATTACGAACGAAGACTATATCTCATTTGAGCTTAGAGGGATTTAAGCCATACATGCTTTATTCTTTCTATAATGGAACCGGTTATGTGCAACAAAATATAGGTCAAATAAGTTACGTCATTACAAATGGGACTGAAAATTATTACCCTGTATCCGATCAATGTTACGATCAAAAAAGATTCTATTGTCCAGTAATTGATCGATTCAAAGCAATTAGTGGTTTGCAACATTCTATGATGTATAATGACAAACTATGTTGCAATGATGGACACAAGAACAATATCTTAAACAAGTATCATACACATGTAAGTATTGGGATCGCGTACAATGACTATTACTTCGTTATGGTTCAAAATTTCGAAAATCATTATCTAAGACCTGACTTTACAATAATGAAGAATGATGATGCTATTAAACTGGAGGCAAGAATCAATGATCCAGATAACTTCAATTTTGAAATCAACCATGTGTCTTTCTTTTTGGACGAGTTCCCTACTAAACTAGATTATGAGAAGAATCGAGATAAAAATAGTTATGATTTTGGAGATCTAAAGTTAATGGTGTCAAAGCCATTACCTCCGGATTTAGAATATGTCCAGGAAAAGGAAGATAGTACATATAGAATTATCGAGGCAAACAAATGGGAGCTAAATGAAGAGGATATTAATCTCGAAATCCAAATCCCTGATACATTAAATGTAAAAGATAAAATCCTGACAATGGTACTATATGCTCAAACCGTTGGTGTTGAAGACAATGTCATAGGTGAAGAAAGTGATTATGTGCCATTGACCTCGTATACTTTCTTTAACTCTTGATTAATTGATAGCAACATCAAAAAAAGTAATGAATGATAAGATTACAAGTGCTTCTTTGTTACACGGTTTATCAGCTAGCCGATCGCAAGCATGTTGGTATTGGGACAATCACATCACAAGTTGATTCCATATTCCTATTTCTTTTTACGGCTATGGATCTTGATGTTATCCCCATCAGTAAACCGATAAAATTCCTGAAAATAAACCTTTAAATCTCAAATACACTAATTGATCAAAAATCTCTTCTATGAGATCTTGAAGTTTTCTATCCTCCTTTACTTTCAAGTCCTTTTCATAACCTCTTTCGATCCATTCCAATATTTTGCAATCTAAATCGTCCCCATTCTTATCCTTAACAGTAGAAAAATACTTCCTTCGATTAATGTCTCATGGGTTCAGTAACTATCCAATACTGAAATTTGGTTTGTGGATACCTGACAAATATTATTTCATTCTTTTGTTTTTTAACGGTTCCGTCATTACAAATTAGACGTACCTGTATCCATCAGCCATCTTTTCATCCTTTGTAACAATATTTCGACCGATTCTGGAACTATAAAATACTTAGTGGCCTTTGTGCTCGATAATATTTATATATATTATTCCCCGGATAATTTTTGTTCTGTAGATGCAATATCGACTACCACTTAAAATATTAAAGTAACTTCGCTAAATAAAACACAAAAATCATATGGTCAATATCAAATATAAAAGAATGGTTTTCAAAGTATGCAGATACCTACTAATTTGAATTTGCTAGACATACAACAAGATATTAGAAATTGTAGGTTGTGTCCTCGTCTAATCGAATATATACATTCGGTTGGGATGAGTAAGCAATCTAAATTTAGCCAGGACGATTATTGGAGCAGACCCGTGCCTTCATTTGGTGATTCTAAAGCTAGTCTATTAGTAGTTGGACTAGCTCCTGCTGCACATGGTGGGAATCGAACAGGGCGAATGTTTACTGGAGATAGTTCTGGCGATTGGCTTATGAGGGCAATGTTTGAAACCGGTTTTGCAAATATCCCAAATAGTGTATCTATAAACGATGGATTAGTGTTAAAGAATGCGTATGTCACCTCTGTAGTAAAATGTGCACCTCCAAATAATAAGCCCACATATAATGAAATTCTAAACTGTGCTACACATTTAAGAAAGGAACTTTCCGTATTGAAAGGAACGTTAAAGGTAATTGTAATCTTGGGTAAAATTGCATTAGATTCTTATTGCAATTTAACAAATAATCGCGGCTTGAAATTTCGTCATGGTGGTATTTATTCAGACGGGGATGAAAGAGTACTTATTGTTTCTTATCATCCAAGTAAAAGGAACACTAATACTGGCCTTTTAACTTGGCCAATGTGGATTAAAATCTTCAAAAAGGCAAAGTCAATAATAGATAATAATCCAAACCAAGTCTAATTCTATAGACAAAAATACAAAATTTGCGATATTAGTAGGTATTATTTAGTAACCGTCTCAAATCAAAATTGATAGTTTTTAAATATTGATGAGGACAAGCATGAATGCGAGTTTATGAATTACTCGAGAAAGTTTATTTGGAAATGAACCTAGATATCTTACTCAGGACATATCCAAAGATGCCCTGAGCAGTCACGTGTCCTAAACTAGCTGAATAGTCATTATTCTATAAACCCTAAATATTGCTCTTTTATTGCCGTTTTGGAGATTATAACGATCAAAATATGAAAGATGCTTGCTTACTACATGTATGAAATGTAAATACCTGGTTAGTCTATTGATTGTCTATTGTACTATTTAGATATCAAAACTTGGTTACCTACTAGGCTATATAATGAATCCATTGCGGGCATATTGAAAATATAACTTGTGACAAGTTATGATTCCTATATCTTAAACAATATCAAAAGTTTAATTCTCATTATTTCTATTTTGATTGGTTGTATATCATTATTATTATTAATTCGTGTGAATTGGATGTTCTCTATATGTTTTATATATCTCCAACAATAAGAAATGGTATTCTTGACCTCCGGCGAGCATGACAAGAAGGCATTATCGCATCAGAGACTTCATCTTCACAAAAATACTCAAATCCTATACGGAGCTGAGAACGCAGTCGGGAAAGGCGTAGAATTCATGAAAAATACTCGTACTAAAATGGACATTACCTTTGACGATAGAGCTCCATCAATCGTAATTAAAATTCCTCAGTATTATAATGGATATCGGGATATTTTATCACGTGGTGGCAAAATACGGTGTATAACAATCATTACAAGAGATAACTTGGAGTATTGTGAAGAACTGATTAAGATTGTAAGCGAGTTAAGACACTTAGATAGTCTCAAAGGTGGAATCGCCGTAAATGACTCGGAGTATATGGCTACTACTGTTCTTAAAGAAGCACAGCCCCTGACCGAGGTCATTCATAGCAATGTAGATGAAGTCGTAGAACAAGGTCAATTTGTATTTGACACACTGTGGAAGAATGCGATACCAGCTCAGAGGAGAATTAGGGAAATAAAAGAGGGAATCAAACTCTATGAAACAAAGCTGATTGAGGGATCAACTGATATGGTAATAGAGAATGTAATATCTAAGATTTTGACACCCGCCTCTGACATTAGCATCTGCACATCGATTGAAGGATTCAAATACAGCAAGAACTATTTGACCAAGTTCCTAACGTCTTCATTGCAACGCAAGAATATAGTGCCACACAAAAAGATAAGAATCCTCGCTGAAATTAATAGAGATAATTTCGAACTAATAAAAAAATTACTTAAATTAGGAATAGAAATCAAACATAGCAAAGAAATTCTCTCAATAAATTATATGATTACGGATTGTGATTTGGCTGTAGCCATAAAGAGAACAGGTATGGATGATCCAACCGACAGTATCTTATATAGTAACGATCCTTCATATTTGAACCATTTCTCAAAAGTATTCACTGAATTATGGAAAAATGGCAAAGATCCAGACCGCATAATAAAGTCATTGGAGAATGAAACGGAGCTATCTTTCATAGAGACAATTGAAGATCCAGATGAATTAGTGAACCTTATGAGGACTTTAATATCTTGTGCAGAAACAGAGATATTGGGGATTCTGCCAAGCTTTAATTCTTTTCTTAGGCAGGTGGATATTGGAATGATCGAATTAATCAAAACTATCGCGTCAAACAAACCTGATTTAAATATCCGGATTCTGATCGCCGAAGAAATCGATGATAGGATACGTAAACAAATCAAGATGATATTTGACCAAGTTTGTGATCAAATTTCCGAATCAGCTAACTTGAATGATATTCAACTAGAATATCAATTTAATGGAATTGAAAACTTTAGATTGAAACTTTTAGATAGTAGACTACTTACAGAAATTGGGTTCTTAATAGTAGACAAGAAAAAATCCTTACTGATTGAATCTCGAAATATATCTTCCATGGATCTGATACAATCAATAGGACTTTCCTCGTATTCGAACAGTATAAGAATTTCAAAATCCTATGCTTCAATATTTGAAGCACTATGGAACCAAGCAGAATTATATGACAAGTTAAAACTGCAAGATAGACTTCAAAAGGAATTTATAAACATTGCAGCTCACGAACTTAGGAATCCTATTCAATCATTATTGGGATTTTCAGATATACTAATGAATATGAAAGGCAATATAGAAGCTTGTAATAAATTTATAATTACGATCAATCAGAGTACAAAGAGACTTGCTAGATTAGTTGACAAAGTGTTAAATGTTACTCAATTAGAAAATGAATTACTAATATTAAATAAAGAAACATTTAATTTAGAACAACTTATAATAGATATCGTTAAAGAATACAATAACAATCTCCATTTCTTAAATAAAGATCAATTGGAAATAGAATATATGCCACAAAAAGACTGTGATGATAAAAAAACGACTTTTTGTAAGAGTGGCCTTTTCACGGTTTACGCAGACAAAGTTAGAATAATCCAAGTCATTATGAATATGCTAGAAAATGCAGTAGAGTTTACTAAAGTTGGCAAAATTCATGTTAACATACTCAATACTCTTGACTCAAATGAATTGTTACTGAGCATAAGTGACTCTGGATGCGGCATCGACTCAGATGTATTACCTAAATTGTTCTCTAAATTTGTGTCCACATCCAAAAAGGGAACGGGATTAGGCCTGTATATTTCTAGAAAGATAATCGAAGCTCATGGTGGAAAAATATGGGCAGAAAATTGTTTTGATGCTAACAATAAAATGACTGGTTCTAAATTTACATTTAGTCTGCCATCTAGAAAGTAGTTTTGTAAATTATAGGTAATTACATTTTAACTATAGTTTTTCCCAGACGTAAGGAACCCCTTTTATTTAGATCTGATTTGTTTCTAAACTGATATTTGTAACTTTTATGAGTGATCATACTCTTAATTTCATAACTGAACCATGAACAATGGATAAATTAATTCGACATCTGAGGAACAAAGAAAATCGGGGACAAAATTTGTTACATATAGTGTTAGAACAATACCTACCTTAGAGGTCATTTTTTAGGACAATTCGATATCTAGCCAGTCCTTTTGTCAAATGGTCTAAGGCTTCATTTGCACTTGACAATGAGAATTCTTCTATTATTGGTTTGATCCCATGACGTTGACAGAACTCTAACATTTTCAAAATATCCGATGGACTGCCGGTGGGAGAACCCCCCATCGATCTTTCTTGTGAAATAAAGGGAAAAACTTTCGCGTTGATTTGATCTACTGCGCCCACAATATGCAATTTTCCCTCTGGAGCCAATGTGCCAATAAATAAATCCCAATCTAATTCTACATTTGAGGTAACAATGATTAAATTAAACTTATTTGTTAAAGACTTTACTTCGTCAATATTATTCAAATCATAAAAATAATTTGCACCCATGGTTTTGGCTTCTATTGATTTATTAGGATTGGTGGAAAATGCGCTAACTTCGCATCCCCAAGCTTTCAAAAATAACAATGCCATATGTCCCAATCCACCTATTCCTACAACTGCAACGCGATCACAAGAATTGATCTTGTTTTGAATAAGGGGGCTAAAAACAGTGATACCACCACAAAAGAGGGGACCAGATGATTGTAAGTCCAAATTATCTGGCAATGGGAAAGCCCATAATCCTTGGCACCTAACTTTGTTAGCAAATCCGCCATGTCTCCCTACGATTACATCTTCTCCATTTGGACAACGGTTATGATGTCCACTCAAACATTGAAAACATGTTTGACACGACTTTGATCGCCATCCTACACCAACTCTTTGACCAATACTTAAGTGTGTTACCGTACTGCCTATAGCTGCAACTTTACCCACAATCTCATGTCCGGGAACAAATGGATATCTTGTTATTCCCCAATCATTGGTTAGCATGTGTAAATCGCTGCGGCAGATACCACAATATTCTACGTCAATGTCAATTTCATCTGGCTTTAATGATCCTAATTTATACGTGAATGGTTCCAGTCTTAATCCGGGTTTATTGACTGCAACCGCGTTGATAATCATGACAAAGATCAAGTAACAATAAATATATAGTTAACAGTCGATAACATAGCCTTTTCAAAAAATTTTATGCAAGAATTTCTTAATCTTACAGAAAATAGGTACCTGAAAGACAATAAATTCAGATCTAGAGTCTTTATCAAGGTCAAATTCGTGAGACGATACACAGTATTCTAAAAAATCCGACAAACGAATAACAAAAGTTGTTTATTTAATTTAGTGAAACTTAAAATAATCCATGACTAACTCATCATGTGTCGAATCCCGCAAGAAAAGTTAATTCAGAGCTCATAACCGTGGGAATACTAATTTTTGATGATGTTGAAGTCTTGGACGTTGCTGGTCCTTTTGAAGTTTTTTCGGTAACTCGACTAGATGAGGATAAGAGGGATAGTGCCAATTCTCCTTTTAAGATATGCCTACTGGCGGAAAAATCATCTGCAAAATATGCAATTGGTGGGTTGAAATTGATGCCTGACTACGCCTTTGATAATTGTCCAAATCTCGACTTATTCATAGTTCCGGGAGGATGGGGAACCCGAGCTGAAATAAATAACTTACGACTTGTT
This sequence comes from Candidatus Nitrosocosmicus sp. FF01, assembly GCF_047711275.1. Classification (NCBI taxonomy): domain Archaea; kingdom Thermoproteati; phylum Nitrososphaerota; class Nitrososphaeria; order Nitrososphaerales; family Nitrososphaeraceae; genus Candidatus Nitrosocosmicus; species Candidatus Nitrosocosmicus sp. FF01. Next base: position 66,825 of record NZ_JBLNIG010000004.1, read on the forward strand.
CAAAAAATTTCAAATCTTTCTCAGAAGTCGTTATTGACTGCTTCGGTTTGTACCGGCTCAAGCCTGATCGGTAAAGCAGGTCTATTGGAAGGAAAAAAGGCAACTACTCATTGGCGGGCATATAATTTTTTGAGGAATGCAGCACCAAATGCTATAATAAAAAAGAACGTTCTTTTTACTATTGATGGAAAAATCTTTACTTCCGCAGGAGTCACATCTGGTATTGCACTGGCTCTACACCTGGTGAGTTATTTCTTTGGATTAAAAGTGGGTATGGCTACTGCGAAATTCATGGAGTTTCAATATCCACATCACAACATAAATCTCTTTCATGATGGTGAGAATAGAGAGTAGAATTCTAATTTATTGTTCAAATCGGGTCGTATTCAATAGGTTACACAATTGGATTCTATCACGATTAAATAGGAAAGAGACCAATATATTAAGGTAAGAACAAATTGTCAAACTCTTGGAAAAACAGGGATCCTGGTATTACAATACGAATAATTGCATGTTTAGGTATTTTGGCCATCTTGTATATTGTTTTCATAACGGTTTTAGTTTACCTGGGTCTGGGGTATCTGCCTATAATATTAATTTCTACTGCCTTTATTCTAAGTCAATGGTATTTTTCAGACAGAATTGTCCTTTGGAGTACTGGAGCAAAAATTGTAACCAAGGATCAGTATACAGATCTTCATACATTGGTAGAACAAATTGCAGTTGTCAACAGACAGCCTAAGCCTAAAATTGCAGTTGTAAATAGTAGCGTTCCTAATGCGTTTGCTACAGGAAAGGGGCATAGCAGTTCTGTTGTTGCCGTAACAACTGGCTTGTTGAACCTGTTGAATCGTGATGAGCTCGAAGGTGTATTGGCACACGAATTGACCCATATAAGAAATAGGGATGTATTGGTAATCACTCTTGCAAGTTTATTTTCAACCATTGCTTGGCAGATAATGCAATTCAGTTTTTTTGGAAGTATGTATGGAGCGGGACGAGACCGCAATAACGGCGGTGCAATGCTAATCATAATTGCCATTTCTTTTATTACTTGGATTGTGAGTTTTCTCATAATTAGGGCAATTTCAAGATATCGAGAGTATTCTGCTGATAGGGGAGCCGCGCAATCGACTCAAAAGCCGAAAAGTCTAGCCAGTGCTTTGTTAAAGATTAGCGGAAATATGGATAGAGCTCCTGCAAGAGAAGTAAGACACCTTGAAGGTTATAGTGCTTTTTTCATAATCCCAGCAATTTCAAGAGAAAGTCTTTTTAATCTTTTTTCTACTCATCCCCCTATTGAGAAACGAATTCAAAAACTCTTGGATATGGAAAAATCAATGGAACGGTGACATATCAAGACAATCGACAGATATTCACAGTTTCATTCTATTTGTCCATGACAAAGACAAGATTCATGATCCATAGTTTATTAGAATTTTTCGTCGATTGCGACCACGCTTGTTCAAAGTTTGGGTCAATCTTATACCGATTTGTTCACTTGTTCGTAACATTTCAGAAAAACAGAAACCATATATCATATGTCATTGATGTATAAAATAGTATTATAGTTGGAAAAGCTTAAGGGCAAAAAAAGATATTATAGGTTAATTGAATGTTTGACGTAAAAGACCGGTTTAATCGTTTAAGATCAGATAGATTTTCATTAATTAAAGAAAAATATTCAACCAATAATACACAAGATCAAGCTTTACAGTTCTTTTCAAAAATATATGGACTCGATGGTATGAAAGAAAACCTTTATCGCGCATTAATATCTGATGAACAAGTAAATGTTTTGCTTGTGGGTCCACCAGCAACTTCAAAGACTCTGTTTATGACAACTATACAGGAGAAATGCAACAATGTTTTATATTTTGATGCTTCGAATACATCTGGAGCTGGATTTATCGAGAATCTATATTACAATAGAAAGACTCGACTAATACTTATAGATGAGATTGATAAATTGCGGAAAAATGATATGAGTTCTTTGCTTGGACTGTTGAACGATGGAAGAATTGTAAAATCCCTAAAACAAACCCGATATGATTTTAGGATTGAAAATGTCAAAATATTTGCTACCTCTAATAGTTTAATGAGGTTATCAAAACCTTTAAGATCTAGATTTCAGGAGTATCATTTAAATGAATACTCAGACGAAGAATTTTTAAACGTTCTTAATTTCTGTCTCCAAAATAAATTTCCACAAGAAATTAACGAAATGATTGGAATTCTATTGATCAATTCTGATATCAAGGATGTTAGAGCAGCCATCGCACTCGGTAATTTACTGAAAAAGGATGATACCAGAGAAGATGTCATACGGGTTTTTGAAAATTGGGAAAAACATAAAACACAAGGCGATCTGAATTACAATTAAGTTGTATTCTCTTTTAAACTAGTAAGGTAATTTATGCCAGGATTGTTCTATTCAACCTTGGTTCTGCTATACTGCCTAAAATTAGTAGTCTACAAAAGTTTTTCTCATAAAAAATAAATGATTTTGTTTTAAATGTCTACCCTTCCAAATTGATTTGCAACATTTTTGTACATATCTAACTCTTGTTTTGATAAAGGTCTAATTTTTTTCATCGCTTCGTCAAAATGTTTCATACCAATTTTTAGATCATCTGTATGTTTTTCTGCTTCTTTTGAATCCGGGTATTTGGCAATGTGTTCTCTCAACGCAAGCATGACTGCTGCTGATGCTAAAGAAGCAATGTCTGCGCCAGTATATCCATCGGTTTTATTTGCTAAATCTTCAACATTTACATCCTCAGACAAGGGTTTTTTCTTTGTATGAATTTTGAGGATTTGTAATCTAGACTCTCTATCTGGTGGAGAAACATACAGTATTCTATCAAATCTTCCCGGTCTTAACAATGCAGGATCTATTATATCGGGACGATTTGTAGCGGCAATCACTACTACATTAGTTAATATCTCTAAACCATCCATCTCAGTTAACAATTGGCTGATTACTCTTTCTGTCACGTGAGAATCGCCATGATCTCCGCCCCTTGTTGGTGCAATGGCGTCGAGTTCATCGAAGAAAATTATACAGGGCGCAGCTTGTCTTGCTTTTCTAAATATTTCTCTTACTCCTTTTTCTGATTCTCCTACCCACTTGCTAAGTAACTCTGGCCCCTTAATGCTGATAAAATTAGCTTCACTTTCATTCGCTGCTGCCTTTGCCATTAATGTTTTTCCTGTTCCAGGTGGTCCATACAAGAGTATGCCCTTGGGTGGAGTTGCATCTGCATAGGTAAATACATTTAAATATTTTAATGGCCATTCTACTGCTTCTTGAAGCTCTTGTTTGATGGCAGTTAGACCGCCGATATCCTCCCATTTTATATCTGGAACTTCTACAAATACTTCTCGCATAGCTGAAGGTTCTGTTTCTTTGATGACTTCCATAAAATCTTGCATTCTTACTATGATTTTTCTCAAGGTATCCAGAGGAATACTTTCACTTGATAGATTTATGTCAGGAAGTACTCTTCTCAATGCTCTCATAGCAGCTTCTTTAGCCAATGCTTGAAGGTCTGCACCAACAAATCCATGAGAAATATCTGCCAATTTTTGTAAATCTACATCTTTGTCAAGTGGCATACCTCGCGTATGAATTTGGAGAACTTCTAGTCGTCCATCCCTGTTTGGAACTCCTATTTCTATTTCCCTATCAAATCTTCCTGGTCTTCGTAATGCAGGATCAATGGCATTTATTCTGTTAGTTGCCGCTATTACCACTACTTTGCCTCTGGATGTCATTCCATCCATTAATGATAATAGTTGAGCGACTATTCTTCTCTCTACTTCACCAGTTACTTCCTCTCTCTTTGGTGCAATCGAATCTATTTCATCTATGAAAATTATTGATGGTGCATTCTTTTCAGCCTCTTGAAATACGTTACGCAATCTCTCTTCAGATTCGCCATGATATTTACTCATGATTTCGGGACCTCCAATGGTAAAGAAATTCGAATTAGTTTCATTTGCTACAGCTTTTGCCAATAAAGTTTTGCCCGTACCAGGAGGTCCATGTAGCAGTACTCCCTTAGGAGCCTCCACACCCAATCTCTTGAATAATTCCGGATGTCTGAGAGGTAGCTCAATCATTTCTCTGACTCTAGCTACCGCATCGCCTAATCCTCCAATGTCCTCATAAGTAATGGAAGCTGAACTTCCTTCCTGCGAAATTTGCAGAGCTTTTGAAGTCTCCTCTGATACAACTATTTTAGTAGTATCGCTTATAATTACAGGTCCTGAAGGATGTGTTGAAATCACAACCAAATCTATCCTTCTACCCATAACACTAATCGGAATTGTGTCGCCTTTAGTCATTAGCGCTCCATTGAGATATTCTGCTAGATATTCTTCAGCACCCATAATCCTCAAGGGCTCGGTGGGAGCAAATGTGATATCATTTGCTGTTTTTGATTCGACAACTCTAATTTCAATTAGATCATTGATGCCTACATCCAATCGATTACGAATAAGGCCATCGATGCGGATCAAGCCTTTTCCCCTGTCACTTTCTTTGGCCGGCCAATTTAATAGAGTAGTTTTTCTTCCTAGAGATGAAATTTCCAAAGCATCCCCACTAATAATGTTCAGTGCATCGGCAACATCTGGATCGACTCGAGCTATTTTCCTTCCTACGTCTCGTTGCTCTGCCTCAGCCACCTTTAATGTAGCAGATTTTGATGGATCCTTGCTATCGTCATTACTTACAGTCATAATATAGCGTTATGAATTTTCTCCTTATTAAAAATAGCATCTGAATTGATTGACTTGCTATTGCGAATAAATAAATAAGCCTCTTGTTCACCACGCCAATCATACAATCTTATGAGGGCTCGACTTGTGACCCCATAATGCAAAAAATCTTGATAATAGCTTCAGAACCTCTGATAACACAATTGGAGGAGAAATTACGGATAAGGTTTGATGTAGAAACAATGTCTGTTTCTCCTAATGCTATTTGCGAGATAAGAGCAAATTTAAGAAGAAGTTGGATCACCATTTGCAGGTTTTCTGCAAGTGAAAATATGCGTGATATTTTAACAATGTTTGAAGTTAATTATGAATTAAAGTCACGAAATTTCCAATCTCCATGATCATTTTTCAGTACTTTTTAGTTTATGATTGTTAGTAGATTGTACTGGCTTATTTATTCACCAATTGATTCATGAGGATCATTTTACATATCAAAGTACCACAGAAACAATAGAAAGTTATGTAGCAAGACATTTTATTAGAATCTATTTTTGATCTTGTTCCAAAAAATACCCAAATAACTCTTTTCTCTTCTTCTAAATCGTCCCAAAGCCAACTTTTTAACGATCATCCAACCTAATAATTTTACAGTATTTGCAATAAAACTCGTTTCGATTTATCATTTGCATTTTTCTATTACACCGTTCACATCGAAAAAATTGATCTCTGACTTAGCTGATTTTTGATTCTCTTTAGTATGAAAGGTATGATTAATCCAATAATTATATACATCAGGATACGAGATAGTATTCCACCACCACGTTTGTAAGGATTTGAGGATGATGCAAACCGAGTATTTCTTTTCGCCATTTTCGCTATGACTATGTTATACTTATTATCTATACTGAATAAACTTTTGGCTGATCACTGGACAACGACTGGGAAAGTCCTTATTTATTATATCTAACTTTAGAACCATCATAATGATGCATTTTTAATAGTTCAAAAATGGTCGCAGGATCAAATGAATTTATTGTTAAATTACTGGTAGTGAGAATATGTATAAATAAATTGGATCACCAATTATGTTTGAAATAGTTGGTTGGATGATAATAATTATTACAGAATATTGGAAATACCCGAGAATTCTACTCAAAGGGATATCAAAATAGCATTTCGACGATTAGCACGAAAATATCATCCAGACCGAAATTCTGTGGTTTCGGACGAGGTGATGAAAAACATCAATATTGCGTTCGAAAACCTATCTGATCCTGAAAAAAGACAAATTTATGATGAATCTTTAAAGGTTTTAAAATCCAACCTAACGAGCAATGTGGAGGAATTCGAGGATTCTGATGCCAACAGCTGGGATCTCAGTATTGCACCAACGGATACTAATGAATATGCAGAGAATTATTATGATGTTGACACGTTTTTCTTCGACCAAAAAGAACTAAAAAATGAATCCATATCCACTAATAGTGAAACCCTTCCAACATCGTTTTTAGAAAGTCGCTATCAAATAATTGTAGAACCTTCACTTTGTCTTGCCTTTGGAAGTTGTGAAGTATTGGCTCCCAAAGTTTTTGTAGTGGAAAAGAATAGACAAATTAATCCTAAAGCAATAGTTATCTCAGAAACTGCGGAGGATTTTGACACTATAATGGATGCCGCAAAAACCTGTCCCACCAAGGCGATTATTATTATTGATCGCTATACGGGGAACTGTATATACCCGTAGATATATTTCTATCATGAAAAAAAAGATTTTAAAATTTGGCCAAATTTTAAAAAAACTATTCTTTAGGGCTCCTTAAGTACTACTTAAATTCCGGAACTATCCGATCAGAATAGGATTGATGTTTGAGGGTAATTAATAACCCCTTGATATACTAAGATACACAAGCGGTCACAACAATTATTGGTGGAATGGATTTTACTCCGATTGCTTTGATTCTCCTATTATCATGACAAGATTTATCACATAAAAAAGAAATTTTAAATTGTTAACAAAATTATTTATCCTTTGTTTATCTATTAATATTAAGGGACTAATCTTTGGAAGATACATCTATGGCGGGCAAACATACCACAGAGTCACCGGCAAAAGACTTTATGCAAATACGGTATACCGACCTTTTGGGAAAGTTTCTCGCTAAATATATTCAAATAGATAAAGAACTAATGCAGGATGTATTCAGGAAGGGAGTAGGACTCGATGGATCTTCTGTCAAAGGCTTTGCAACTATAGACGAATCTGACATGATGTTATTTCCAGATAGGAAAACACTAAGAAAGATACCTTTGTCTAATTATGAAATATATACAGTTATCGCAGACGTTCACAATGGATTTTCACAAGGAAGATCGATTAAAGATCCGAGAAGTGTCTCTCAAGCGCTTGAAGAGCATCTTGCTGTCAATCAAATAACTTGTCAAATAGGTGCTGAAGTGGAATGCTTCATTTTTGATCAAATATTGTTTGAGATGTACAAAAATAATATCGTAGATAATAATATGACACAACTTGAGAAAGTTAAAAATGTATCAATCCTATCTACAGAACAATACGGAGTAGGGAAGTATCCAATACGAAGAAAATCGGGGTATGATGTTCCTACATTTCAGGATTCTCTGATAGAATTTCGATTCGAAGTAGCGGACATCCTTAAAAAATTCTATGATATAGATGTAACTAACATGAATCACGAAGTCGCCAGTAGTGGTCAGATTGAAATCAATTTTATGCACGACTATTTGACACAATCTGCTGATAATGTTCAAATTTATAAAGACATCGTTAGAAACGTTGCAAAAAAGCATAATAAAATCGCAAATTTCATGCCGAAGCCAATCTTTGACCCTGAAAATCCTGAAAACAGTGATAATGGATCGGGTATGCATGTGAGTATAAGTTTGTGGAGTAAGTCATCTGGAAAAAATCTAAATCTATTTTATGATGAAGCGGATCCATATGCTGAATTAAGTCAAACTGGGCGCTATTTTATCGGAGGTATTCTTGACCATGCTGGCGCATTATCCGCAATAGTGACACCAACTATAAATTCTTATAAAAGAATTATTCCTGGTTTTGAGGCCCCTGTATATGTTGCTTGGGCTAGAGGAAATAGATCCGCTGTCGTAAGAGTTCCAATTAATGAAAAAAAGAGTGCTAACTCTAAGCGAATTGAATACAGGGCACCTGATCCATCCGCAAATCCTTATCTTGCATTTTCTGCTATAGTTGCAGCAGGGCTAGACGGAATCAAAAGGAAAGTCGATCCCGCCGATCCAGTTAGTGAGGATATTTACAAAATGAGTGATACAAGGAGAAGGGAGTTTGGCGTAAAGGTATTGCCTGGCAGTTTAGAAGAGGGGCTAGCTGAATTGAAAACCGATTCAACTTTCCTAAATGTTTGCTTTCACTCAGATTTGATTAACACTTATCTGGATTTAAAGGAAAAGGAAATTTTGGAATTAGCAGATGATCAATCATTGATCAATCAATTTATGCTTTATTATGATGTCTAGATTTTTTGTTACTCATGGGTATTTAAATTCGAATTGAAAGGATGTGGTTAGATCATGCTATTCTACTGGTATCAGTTTAGTGCACCTGATAATATTTCCCTACCATCGTCTATGCTCGCTTGCGTTCCTTTTTTAACAACAAAAGTCCCTCGGTATCATTAGGATTCATATAAATCTCACCCTTCACGGCTTCTTTAACTCCTATTATTGGCTCTTCACATTCAGGACATAATTGAAAGTATACAAAAATATTTACATTCCTTTTGTTCTTTCCAACAACTGCGTTGTTCATCTTTGAATGAAATTGGGCTAGACATGTAGGACATTCCATCAATTATTAAAAATAAATTCAGATATATTTAAGTTCAGATTCTGTCCCTGCTAGCAGTGACAATTTGTCTATTCCTTCCGGATCTGGCTTTACAGTAGAATTGATTGTATGGAGTATAATGATCCGTAAAAGAAATTTATTATACCAAGGCAAATCTTGTCATTCAAACGAATTTTTACCAAACGTAATTTTTTACAAGATGTATATATACTCAAATACGTCTGTACATTGGGATGCCGTTTATAAAGCAAGTATTATCTCTATCGGTATTTTCAATCGTACTTGCAAGAATATTATATGCTGTTAATTGGTTCAATATATCTTCAATTTTTTATTTAATCATGATTGATTTTAGTCAGGACGTTTCAATGTTGGGACTAATCACATCAGCCTTTCTAATTGGTATAGGATTATTTCAAATTCCTGCAGGGATATTAGCAGCAAAGTACGATCCCAGATTAATAATAGTTTTTGGAACAATGTTGCTATCCATTTCCTCACTTTTGTCTGGGTTAGTAACGGAGATCAGTCAAATGGTATTTTTGAGATTTTTGGTTGGTGTAGGAATGGCATTTTTCTTTGGACCTAGTGTAATTTTAATTTCGAGGTATTTGGGTAAAGGATCTGATGGTTTTGGTATAGGAATTTTGAATTCGGCCCACTCATTAGGAGGAATTGTAGGAATATTTGGATGGATAATCATTGCTGAAATCATCGGATGGCGAATGAGCTTACTATTCAGTGGTATATTGGGTATTATTAGCGGATTGTTATTATACTACGCTATATTCAGACAAACATCAAAGATTGATGTCAATAACCATGAGCCACATTGCAAGATTAAAGAACAGACATTAGAAAGTTCAAAAATTTTACCAGAACAGAATCCACTCTCTAGTTTTCAGATTAACTTGGGTAGTTTGCGAACTTTGATGCTAGATAAATCAATGATTTTAGTTGCGCTTTCTCTTCTTGGGATCCAAATTGGCTGGGCTTTAGTTTCAACATTTATTGTAATATTTCTTAAATTCGAATTTGATGTTGTGTCCACGATCGCGGGTGGAATTGGGGTCATGATCTTAATAGTAAATGTCATTTTTGCACCATTTTTTGGAAAATTCTATGATCTTTTGATAAAAAAAAGATGGAAAAAAAGTGAAACTGCATTATTACTTTTTTGTGGGATACTCGTTTCTACAAACATCATTCTTTTCTCATTTACAAACATTTCTATCCTAATTCCTGGAATTATTCTTATTGGTATATTTGCATCAGGAGGTTTTGTAATTCCCTACACCATGGCTAGGAGGATAGCTGTTGAGAAATTAAACCTTCCTAACTATGAGATCTTATCAGTCAGTTTCGTTAATGGTTTATCACTTTTGGGTGCCTTTTGGGTTCCACTTTTGTTTTCTATATTAGTAAAGACATATGGTTATTCTACTGCATGGATAATCGGTGGATTGCTGACAATTGCGTTCATAATTCCAATTATTAAAATCAAGTATTGAATATGAATAAAATTTGATATTTTTGCTTTCACTTTAACTATTGATCTATATCAGATGCAAGGAATTGCCGATTAGTTTTACTTTAGTTACAACATTAAGAAAAATGAAATAGCTAATATTAAAAATGTTGTTTCGTTTTGTTTATTTTTTGAGAAGAGAAATTAGAAGTGATCTTTTAATTCAATTAATTTTCTATCTTATTATGTTTTTAATAATTCTGTATTTATAAGTGCAATCTGGTATAGATATATTAAGGGAAATTAATTATACTTTTGTGTCGCAAGTGACACCAGTTCTGTTTTTATTAAAATGAAAGTAAATTATCGGTTTATGAACAGGAAGTATATATATTTATATGTTAGGGTTTTTGCTATTTATATCTTTTTATCGTTATATTATGAAATCTTTGATTTTTTCACTTCAAAATTATTAGTGCTAATAATATTGGTCTAATTTTAGTGAATATATTCTGAAATTCTTCTTTGTTGTCTAATGGAATTTATGATCGCACTATTGCTTGTCCACTCGTTTTTGGAAATGTTCATCCCTACACAAGCTTGAGTAATTGCTTTGTCGAGACTGTCAAAAATTTCACCTTTGGTTTTCATAGCCATTCTGATACCTTCCCTAATCTGCCATACTCCAACAGGTAATACGTAGTCAGGGTGAATTTGCCTCAAGATTATTGCTGCTGATTTCCTTCTATGCCGTTCCAAATATTCGGTTACTGCAACCCTTGCAGCAAAATAAGATCCTCCTATTTTTGGATAATTTTTCGGTGAACCAGAAATCTCTGCTGCTGATTCTATACTTACTTTGCCATCATTGTCAATCCAGGCTTCATGCATTTCAAAACTCCATACCAGGTCTGGAATCAAAATGATTGCATAATCGTTTCCTAAATGTGCATACCGATATAAGTGAAAATTATCTAACGAAGAATAATCTATTAACTTTTTAATTAGATTCGCAGATATGATTTGATCTACTGCAGTGATACTCCATTTTGTGGGAACCAATTTCCTCCTCTTTTTGGTTCCAAGCATTCCTATGCTCAAGATCTTGCTCAGTCTACTAATTTCCGTACCTTTGTTGTAGAGCATATTGACTGCTTCATTTGCATTCAAATCCTGATCATAGTATACTTTTTCTATTCTTTTATCGACACTGATTGCTGCAGGAATCCTTAGCCCCTCCATCTTTGATACCAGTCCAAACTGTACAGAATCTGCGTCTGTTACTGAAGAATTATCTATCTCTTCAAATCTTAGAGTGGGTTTTTTATCAAATTTTACTTCGATATTAATGGATTTATTTGCCATTGCCAATTCTTGCAGCAATTCTACGTATTTGTTGTTATTTACATCTACAATTGCAGAAGCCAAACTTGTTCCCCGAATCAAAGATAGCCTATTGCTTATCAGATCTTCTAGTTCAAGTCCCGTCCATTCCTCTGGATGATCCAAAAACTTGACATCCCCACACTTGGTTGAAACCAGAGGTCCAATGTTCACCTTGGGATAGGAATAGCTTCCAACAAAAACAGAAGGTGGTGATCCACCTAACAAACTCTCTGAAACGTCTAATAGATTTTCTCTCAATAGTTTGTTCCAATTTTGTCTTATCTTTTCTTTTACTTCGATACTACTTCTTGATGGCATCGGGAGGTAAGTAGATATACAGACGTACTTATTTGAATTTAAATCAAGATCATTGAAAAATCCAATCAAGATTTTTCTGATAGCTTTTATTAACTAACTGCGTTAAATGAAGAGAAATTGAAAATAATTTTGTTGGTCTATTTTAAATTTTTCAATAAATCACTTACTGGCAATACATTTAGTATATCATCCCTTTCTGCCCAACCTCTTCTGGCTTGAGCAATTCCAAATTTCAAAAATGCATAGTGCAGTGAGTGATGAGCATCTGAATCGATAACCATTTTTACTCCTGTATCTGTTGCCATCCTTATGAATTCATCCTTTAAATCGAGTCGATTGTAATGTGCATCGATTTCCAATACTGTGTTAGTTTCCATGGCAGTGAAAAGCAATTTCGAAATGTTGACCGGATAACCTTCTCTTTTGTTGATAATTCTGCCAGTCGGGTGGAATATTATATCCACGCTAGGATTCTGAGCAGCCCTTATCAACCTCTCAGTTTGTATTTCCTCTGTCAGAGAGAAGTTCGAATGTATTGCTGCACCAATTATATCAAGCCTATCCAAAACATTATTTGAAATATCCAGAGAACCGTCCTTTAGGATATTCACTTCCGCACCTGCCAATATTCTGAATTTCTTGTCGTCCTTATTTCTATTGTCTTTCAAATTTTTTGTTCCTGCCTCTTTGAGATAATTATTACGATCTCTATTGCTCTTTGGTCTATTTTCTTCGACAAAAAAATCTCCCGACTTTATTCGATCATTTATTTCATTTATCTTGATTAATTGATCCAGTAGTTGTTGTTCGTCTAGTCCCTTGGCAATGGCCAGACTCTTTGTATGATCTGTGATTGCGATATAATCTAAATGAAATTTTGTTTTAGCAAAGTACGCCATTTCCTCAATGGACAATTGACCATCGGTATTGTTTGAATGGACTTGGAGGTCCCCTTTCAAGGATTCATATTCTACTAGGTTCTGAATCTTGTTGATCCATGGTCTAGAGTGTCTCTTGGCCATCTCAATTTCTCCGTGGTTTTCTCTCATTTCGGGTGGTATCCACTCTAAACCTAGCAAGTTATAGATCTCAGTTTCGGAGTCGCCAGCCAATTTCTGTCCTGTTTTGTTATCAAATAAACCCCATTCATTTAAGCGGTAGTCACGCCCTTGAGCTAATTTTCTTAGTTGTATGCCATGTTCTTTGCTTCCAGTAAAATATAATGATGCTGAGCCAAAACTATCCTCAGGAACTACTAGCATATCCAGGTCTATTCCATTTTTTAATCTCACAAAAGCCTTTGATGTTCCTCGACTCAGGATTTCTTCAATTTCAGGCAGAGTTATTAAATCATCAATTATATCGGATGGATGCTTTGATACTACCAACAGATCTATATCACCGATTGTTTCCTTCATTCTTCTAAAAGATCCGACTACAATGAGCTTTGAAACTTTCTCATTTCCTGTCAAATAGTTTTCAATTTGGTTGATTATTGGGAACAGATCTCCCAACAAAAATCTTGACTTACCTATACGGTGGGATTGAATTTTCTTTAGGAGATTAATCTCTTTCTTTTCAGAAAATCCCGGTATTCTTCGTAATTTTTTCTCTTTTATTAAGCTCTCTAGATCATTTAGATTCCTAATCGTCGTAGTATCTAGGATCTCTTTAAGAGTTTTGGGACCAATTCCTTCCAACCCCAAAAAGTCATCGACATCTATAGGATATTTGATTTGTAATTTTTCATAGTATTCAATTTTACCAGTGTTTAAATATTCCTCAATTTTAGAAGAAATTGCCTTGCCAATTGATGGAATTTGCAACAAACCGATCAAACCATTTTCTTTGTAAATTGTTTCTAGACGAACAGGTAGATTTTCAATTTGGTCAGCTGCTCGTAAATACGCTTTGTTCTTAAAATTTATATTTTTATCGTCTTTATTTGAATCCATCTCAAGTAAAAATGCAATCCTGCGAAGCATCTTTGAGATCTCTGCATTGGTTATTGTCACTCTACGTTTAAGACAACCGTGTCTTAAATTTATGGCCCCGTAAATTCATGATCTATAGGGGGTCAGTTCATTAAAAATTTCTTAAAAAGCCCATAACCTTTGGACAAATCACATTAGCTAGTTATGATGATGTATTTTATTCAAAGACTGAATCTAAATATTTCAGATTTTATACATAATGTATAAACTCGGTAAAAACCTGAAACTTAGTAATCTTTTATTCTGAAAAAAGCAAAAAGTATTTTGTTTTTTTATCATCCACTCTCAATTTCAATTCCTTTTGTTCCAAGTACATTTTTTTCCTTAAAGATATCTCTTATATTCCATTTGTGTAAGTAGATCATTATTTCTGTGTCCATATCCGGAGGAACACCTATTGTTTTTTCTGTATTTTCTTTGTCTATCGTTTGTATAAATTTCTAAAGTGTCGTCAGACAGGATAAGCTTTATACCTTCTTTTTTTGACACCGGGCATTTTTAAAATCACTTTAATTTCCTTTTCTGTCAAATTAGCGTCCGCTAAAGGTTCCCTTTCTCTCCTGATACTTTGTCCTACCTCTCCATCAATGAAATTTCTGCTGATGCTACCTTGCGAAGGTTTATTTTTTTGATATCTCCAAACTCTCCAACGGTAGGTCTGCCATCTGGCCAAGTAATCATCTAATATCCAAAAACAATGGGGCCAATTTTTCTTTCCCTATTTCCATCCTGTGTTTGATATTCTCTCACTAATTCTTTAGGTGGGTTGTTTTTTGCCTCATTGAATTAATTAAAAATTCTTTCCATTTCCTCGTCCATGCTAATGAATTCCTTAAAAAAGTCCAATCTAAAGAAATTGATGATATTTCTTCTATTACTAATGCTATGTTCAAAGAAGTTTCTATACCAGTCAATTGGGTTGACGCGCTTGTTATTCATGAGGAACTTTACTTCTACAGATTAAATTATTTAGGTATTGTATTTATGTAAAAGTCATAATATATAACTGATCATATTGTGTTACGTGATATCGGTTACAATATCTGCAGCAAACATAATTTTGTACCGGCTCTATCCAACTTCCATTCCTAATTCGCTAAAAATTAATTTAAGATGGATTAAGTGAAGTTACCATGAGTAATATCTGAGATGAATATCTTGAATATATTTGAAATATTCTTTCTAAAAAAAAGAAATTGATAACTTAACCTGTTATGATATTAACAATAATAAGGGATATCCTGAGAAATTTAAACTGATTATGAAATCGATAGATGAAGAAATTGCTTGGAAATTATTGAAACCTGTGTGTAGAGAAATTGATGAACTAATTGAACAAAAACAAATGCAATTTCTTTCGGGATATCATAACGAGAGTGATGGTATCTACGTGCTAAAATTACAGAGCAATCATCTGCATTTTGCCTCCAGGGGACTCAGAGATAGTATTGGGGATGTCGCTTATAAGGACGGCAGTCTTAGAATCGGATTAAGATCCGGAGGGGTCCCACTTAACATTTTTGTTCAAATCACATGAAAACATAATCATCAATTCATGTCATTTTTTTCTCTCAATTTTCAATTTCGAGATTCACTACTGTTAATGTTATCAATTTTTTCTCAATAATGATCATTTCATAAATAGATTTTTGAGAGTTTTTCTAATTATCTGAGTCATCTACTTTGCTAACAATAGCTTTCAATGTTCGTTTTCTCAATAGTATCATACATGGAAATGATACTAATGATATAATCGTTGCAGTCAAAAAGATTAGGTTATAGGATAATGTAGATGGATATGATTCTATATTTGCTCCACTAGTAGGATCCTGGAATGTCTGCATAAACGTAGTTGCTATCACTGGACCAATCGAACTGCCCATTAATACCAGTACGACGGAAATACCTATTGAAATTCCACTAAATTGATAAGGGGTGTGCTGTAATGTAATGTTGAAAGCTCCTACTTGAGTGAGGGATAAACCAGCAGATATCACGACTAAATTTATTGCAATCATTAACTCATCCAAATGGAACATAAACAAGCTAGCAAATCCTATTGTTGTCAAGATACTCCCAACAATGATAGGCTTAAAGTTTCCAATTTTGGAAACGATAAAACCTGATGAAGGTGCAAATATTAAGAATACTACCATGAAAGGTAGTTGGACCATTGCACTTTGAATGGCATCACCACCGAAACCAAAAGGGATCGGACTAGTTACCAATATGGGAATTGTTTGATAAACCATAAACATCGTGATGCCAAACACAAGTAAAATGATATTTGAAGGAAGTAAAATTTTATCTGTGATCAATCTGAGGGGAATCAAGGGTTCTTTTGCTCTTTTCTCAACTACAACAAATGTCAATATTGAGACAATAGTCAAAACAATCAAAGCCATTAAAATCATCAAGTCGGTGGATGTAGCCTCATGATCTTCACTATTAACGTTTGCAAAATATGTTAATGTTAACAGGAAAGCAGAAATTGTAAAAGCCAACGAAATTGCGCCTTTTATGTCAATGTGTTGTTTTCTTCGTCGACTGATGGTTCCCAACTTTTTCTTTAGGTTAGAAGAATATTCCTCCTTTCCTTCTAAATTTATTTCCTTGATAACTTGTGAACGATTATCATTTCCGATGCTTTTTTGAATGACCACCCACAGGATAATGGCAATTGGGATAATTGTAAAGAATGTGGCCTGCCATCCAAAGTTCTTTATAATTGTACCACCAATTGCCATACCCACGACCGACCCTGCCGCGAACATGGAGCTAAAAATACCTACTCCTATAGCTATCTTTGACACCGGAAACTGGTCTCTGATGATTCCAAATGCAATTGGAAACATCGATATTCCTATTCCTTGTATCACACGTGCCAAAATTAACATGTAAATATTATTGGAAATCCCTCCTAATGCGATCCCAATAATATAGATTATAAAGATTATTAACACCATTTTTTTCCTACCGTAAATATCTGATAGTTTTCCTGCAATGGGAGTCATTACTGCACCAGAAATCAAATAAGCAGTTAGTATCCATGATGAAGTGCTATAGGAAATATCAAACTCCTCGATAATGTCACCAATTGCGGGTAGCAACATCGTTTCTCCATACATGGTGATTAGGATGGTTGAACCCAAAATCGCAAGCATGGTCCATGCAGATTTGTTTATTCTGTCTGGAGAACCTATTTCTGAGTCTCTCATTTAAAGATAACCTGTGATTTACAAAATGGTAAATTTTTAATTAAAAGAAATCAGATTACTGGTATTCTAATTTCGCTGTCCATTTTTTTTCTATACTCTCTATAATCTTCATCTATTTCCATGGCTGCTTGTAGAATCTTGCTTTTTATCGTATTAGATGAATTGATAAACATCTTTGTATCTTTGGGTAGACAGTGACCTCCTATTCCATCTCTTGGTTCCAGTATTTCGACATTCCATTTGGTATTAAGTGATTCTCGTAGTTCTGAGAAACTAATGCCATTTGCTTTACTGTAGAGGTATAGTTCTTCTGCAAATGCTATCTGAAGATATCTGTGTGCATTTTCAACAATCTTTGTTAGTTCGGCTACCTCGACTGAAGAGACTGGATGCATTGGTATACCCAGGCTTTGCTTTAGATTGATGTTACTAGTACTATTACCTGCATAGTGATCTCTATCATCGTTAACTGGGTCTGTACTAATTCGATAGTCTGTCTTACCTACTAAATCCATTACCTTATTTGATGTAATTGCTTTTGACGGATGACGATCTGTACTAACGGAAGAATTAGGTATAATAGTAACGTCGTCGTTTTCATTCATCGAGTTAGCGTTAGTAGAAGTATTATTATTAGTAGATTCGACTACTTTTCTGTTTGTTACACCATCATAAAAGTTCAGTCCATGTTGCAGACAACAATTGCTTACACCACCAACAATACGTAGTTGATTAACACCGTGAATTTCTTCTTCTAATGCATACCATCTGTGAGGTGCATGTACCACATGGAGCCTGTGATCTAGTTTCTCAAAGACTCTCTTTGAAGTACCTTTTGGTATTGTACTTTCAATGGATATTAGTGCACCACTCTTTGCCTCTCTTGATATCTTTTCTACCACAGACATTAGACTATCTACTTGTGGTGAAAACATATCATCTGGTCGATGTGTTGATACACATATTATTAGTACGTCAAAGTCACCAAAGTTTGTAGCTTGTTTAATTCCGTAGCTGGCTTCAGCTGACTGCATGGCTTTTTGATTGATATCATAACCAAACGTATCAAACCCATGCTCTTTAACATATTTTGCAACTGGAAGACCAAGTTGGCCAAGGCCGATAACAAGCTACCTTGCTTGGCTTAAATGGATATTGGTGATTACTTTGAATTATTTTACTTTTAGCAGTAAATTGATTAATATGTTTATTATTATGTCTAAACAGCTCAAAAAGCATTTCGTCTAAAGCTCGAACATCTTTCTCTGACTGTGAATCCATAAATAATCTTCATTCCACTCCTTAATAAATTAAACTGACTGGTCAGACAGGTTTATTAATGCCTATTTCTTAACTTCTATTATGCATAGATTTCACAGTTCTAAGACTTTGCATTTGATTTTTATTTTATTTATGCTTTTGAATTTTATTGATATCATTTCCATTGATAAAACTAGGGCTAACGCTATTACTTTCCTACCATATCATGAGATTACCACTTTGTCAGTAGAACATCGAACAAATTAACTGTTAGATGATAGTTTTATGTGTCCAAAGGTAACATCTCAACACAGAGAAGAAATCCGGGTGAGAATACTTCAATCTGCAGTGGATCGTTTTTCTAAAAATGGATTTGATAGGACCAAGATGGATGAGATCTCGTCATCCGCCGATGTTAGTAAGGGTACCCTGTATAATTATTTCAATAGTAAGGAAGATCTCTTCCACGCCCTATGTGATGACAGTCTTGAATTATTAAAAATACAATTGGACACGCTATTTACTAGCAGCAAAAATGATCTGATTTCTAATGCTGAGTTATTCTACGAGAATTTTCAAAAAATTCAAAAAGAGGGCACTGCTAAGGTTTTCTTTGAAGCTTTATCAGAATCTACACGTAATCCGAAATTACAAGAAATATTGATTAAACACCGATTAAAAATTATTAAAGTTGTGGAAAACTATTTGCAGCATCAAATAAGCAAGGGATTTTTGAAAGTAGATTCCAACCCTGAATATCTTGCCTCTGGTCTGGTTTCATTATTTGATGGTATAACTGCTGGGAGCTTGTTAGGAATACCTGAAGAGTTTAACAAGAAAATATGGGCCGTGACAATTAGAACCATATTGTCAACACTTGAATAAGATCAAATCAAATAGAAACTATCTATACAGGATAACGATCCACAGTCATTATATCATAATTTATATCTAATTGAAAATGTACTTTTGATATGTCTTTACTACCTTTTAAGAATAAAATTCCAAGAATAAATTCCGACTGTTTTATTGCACCAAATTCAATGATAATAGGGGATGTAGAAATAGGATCTATGTCATCTGTCTGGTTTGGGACTGTTGTAAGAGGAGATGTATTTAATATCCGTGTCGGATCTAACACTAATATTCAGGACAATAGTGTAGTACATGTTACTACTAATAAGTATCCTACAATAATTGGAAATAATGTTACTATCGGACATTCGGTTATATTACACGGTTGCTCAATATTTGATAATTCATTGATAGGGATCGGATCAGTTGTATTAGATCAATGTGAAATCGAGGAATGGTCTATTATCGCGGCTGGTTCGATGGTCAAACCCGGGACCAAAATAGCATCAGGAAAATTGTGGGGTGGACTCCCAGCAAAAGAGATTCGTGACATTAATGATAAGGAAAGAGAATGGATAGCGGAGTTGTCAAACAATTATGTGAAATTATCAAGACAATATTTGAGTATATAGTAGAGTATTAACAACTCTAGTTTTTCTGTGTACAAATTGATTTTAATTCGTCAGATAACTTTGAACTTTGGTAATCAACCCTAATTAATATAGTGACCCCTAGTTTATCATAGAACCTAATTCTGTAAGTATTAAAGCTATTCTTATTTCAAAATTTTTTACTAAACATCTTGTTGTACCATTAATGGAGTAATGAGTTATCAAACTGCTTTATGACATAAAGTTGAATCTTCCCTAATGATGAAGATTATGCCATTTAATCTGCTATTAATTTTTTTAGTAGTGGTGATATCAGGTACATCTACAACAACAATCATAAATCAAGACGTATTAGCGCAAAAATCAGACGGAACTAGTGGATTAAATTTCGACATAAATAGTCTTTTTGGAGGAGGCAAGGAAGGTTTTAGCTTTGATGAATTATTCCCATTTGATCAATCAAGCTCTTCTGAATCATCAGACGGAGAGTCATCCGACAATGGTGATTCTTCTAGTCAAGATGAATCAGCAGTAACTGATCCCCTCGGAGGAATTGATCTAGTATTTCCAGTAAACAATGCTGAGGCTCCACAAACAGAAACAACACCTTCAGAAGATGAAAGTGCATCCAGCTCTAGCGAAGATGAAAGTGCATCAAGTCCTCAAGATGAAAGTGCATCAAGTCCTCAAGATGAAAGTGCATCCAGTCCTAGCGAAGATGAAAGTGCATCCAGCTCTAGCGAAGATGAAAGTGCATCCAGCTCTAGCGAAGATGAAAGTGCATCCAGCTCTAGCGAAGATGAAAGTGCATCCAGCTCTAGCGAAGATGAAAGTGCATCCAGCTCTAGCGAAGATGAAAGTGCATCCAGCTCTAGCGAAGATGAAAGTGCATCCAGCTCTAGCGAAGATGAAAGTGCATCCAGCTCTAGCGAAGATGAAAGTGCATCCAGCTCTAGCGAAGATGAAAGTGCATCCAGCTCTAGCGAAGATGAAAGTGCATCCAGCTCTAGCGAAGATGAAAGTGCATCCAGCTCTAGCGAAGATGAAAGTGCATCCAGCTCTAGCGAAGATGAAAGTGCATCCAGCTCTAGCGAAGATGAAAGTGCATCCAGCTCTAGCGAAGATGAAAGTGCATCCAGCTCTAGCGAAGATGAAAGTGCATCCAGCTCTAGCGAAGATGAAAGTGCATCCAGCTCTAGCGAAGATGAAAGTGCATCCAGCTCTAGCGAAGATGAAAGTGCATCCAGCTCTGATGACGACGACAACAAATCCAGCTCTGATGACGACGACAACAAATCCAGCTCTGATGACGACGACAACAAATCCAGCTCTGATGAATCTAGGATGATCGCCCCACAAAGTGGATCAGGCACCACCACAGAAACTGGAAAGCCAGTAATTCCGTTGGGAGAATCTACAACTAGTACAGCAACTGAAACACCAGTATCTCCACAGAGCTAACTTAATTCTGTATAGATAGGGTTGTCATAACTAGAACAAGAAATCTAGTCTAGATTCTTAACCCCACATTTTTTTATTCGATCTTTAATTTTGTGAATTTATAAACTGGCTCAAGCTATACAATTGTAAAATATATTCCCCATTTATTTACTATATTTAGGAACAAAAATTAGCCTGCTAGTGTTGGTCCAAAAAATAAGTTATTTTAATATTGGTTTCTTGTATTCGCCTCATTTGTAAATTATCTATGTTCGAAAATCTTTTTCAGATCTTCATTAATAGCTTTATATCTATCCAACCTTGCTCTACCTTCTTCAGTCGATGGTATGTTCTCCAACAATTTTCTTTGTTCCTTTTCAGTCATGCATTCAACCGAATCCATTAGATCTGCAAGCTCCGATCTTGTAATCTCAATTGTCAATGATTCATTCTCTTTATTGATCTTAACAATTTTCGGCATATCGATATTGAAATGTTCAAATTAATATCTTTTCAAAACCATGCCTAATTTACTCCTAGTAAGGTTAGAAAATTCATATAAATACCTTTAATCTATAAACAAGAAAAAATATTTTTGAACCTAGTTAGTGTCGATCTCTATATTATGCCTAAGCAAATTTTAAGAAGGCGGTTGTTCATACTACTATTGACATTTTTTCTCACAAGAGACATTTATCCACATGATTTTTTCCACAATAGTACTTGTCCGGATCAATAGAAAAATAGATTCAAATTTTTTGTAATATCTAAATAGTAATTCAATTTAGTTTCAAGCTAACCTCTTCCCCATAACCTATGGGTACCGTTACTGACCGGACGTATTTATTTTTCCTAACGTGATCTATGTATTTTAACATGGCTGGTCTGTAATTTTCGGGCAACAAAATATTATCTGTAACAATTAGTCCTCCTTTTCGCATCACTGCCATCGCCAAATCAAAATATCTTACCAAATTTTCCTTGTCTGCATCCAAAAATACAAAGTCAAATAATTTGTTACCCCAAAACTTATCATGTTTCATTTTTTCTGGAAGTTGAGTGAGTATGTCTAATGCGTTACCTTCAACTATTTCTACCATATCCGTAACTCCAGCTTCTTCAAAATTTTTTCTTGCTCTTTTTATTTTGGAAGGATTATTTTCAATAGTGAGAATACTTTTTTTCAAGTTGGCTAAACTCTCATGATTCTGCAGGAGTGTGAGGGCCATCCATAGTGTCGAATATCCCACGGATGTTCCAATTTCCAAAACTCTGTTGCAGTTAATAATTGAAAGTAGGAAGTTTAGGAATTTTCCGGTATCATTTGTAATTGCTAACATTGAATCTTCATGAGAGATTTTTAACTTACCAGATCGTTCCAACTCTGACTGCAGATCAAGATTAGTTAGAATGTTTAGAATCCTTGTTTGAATGGTGCTGATCTCAGAATCTGGCATATTATGACAATAATGAATTCCGCTATTAAAAGGAAGTTGATCAATTATAATCCAATATCGGTACCCATTTTTGGTACTTTATTAAAGTGCGCTAGCAAACTCCTGTATCTTATTCCGAAATACTTACTCTAGCGAATGTCTAAACTTAATTGGGTGAAATTTTCTATTTTTCTAATCCCTTTGTAGTTGATAACGAATAAATACAAATAATTCAAGGAATAGAACTCTGATAATCGACTAGGCGTGATTCACTGGTATTGTTTGTAAATCTTATTTTCATGAACTAATTTTCAATAATACCCTTAAATATATGTGCATTCACTTACTGCATTTCATTTTTCCAGGTGAAATATATTAGTAATAGAGACCCCTCTTAACACACAAAATTTATAGTGGGAAATATCGTGTAATCATTACAACAATAAGCTGTAATCTTTAATTATCTTGTCATTAAAAAATCCATAGTTGCTGGCCTTCAAAAGAGAAATGAATGATTATTCTCAATGATTGATAGTCTTTTTCGATATAAACGACTCTCTTGGCCAATTCTATGTAAGCTCACGATGAATATCGTATGAATAAAACTAATTCTTATCATTATCCATGAGGTTTCGTAAATATTTCCCTAATCAAATAAATTAAAAACCGAGTTACCCTAAATAAAATTCGAAAGAGTGCATAAAATTTAATAACAATAACAATCAAGGGAGAAAGTGAATGATAGTACAATCTCATCTTGGATATTTGATTTAGATGGAATGACTCCTCAAATTGCTAGTCAACATGGTACCATGTCTCGAATGAATGCGGATAACTTTGCAATATTGAAGGGAATGGCTGGTTCATTACTAAGGCTAAAAAAAGGAGGTATACAAGCTCCTCATTGGCATGTGAATTCGGCTGAATTGAATTATTGTTTAAATGGACAAGCAAATATGACTATTTATGGAAATGCTCAAAAATTTACTTTTGCCGTGAAACCGGGCCAATTGACTTTTATGCCAAAAGGTTATTGGCACGATATCGAAAATATTGGACAAGAAGAACTGAAGGTCATTATGATACACGATATTGAACGTCCGACAGACATAAGTTTGGCTGCATCTGTTCAATCTTTGTCAAAAGAGGTCTTAAACAGCATTTTTGGGCTGAGATCACCTGGATTTTTCAATCAATTAGAAGACAAGAAAATTAGTGATGAATTAATAGACATGACTCCATTAGATTTAGCTGATAATAGTATTAAACCTACAACAAGTAGTGAAAGTTTGTCAAATCCCTATACGATTAATCTTGGGGCTACGGAACCACAAATTCAAACACCTGGGGGAGTTGCTAGACTAGGCAGTACACCGTATTTTCCGATTCTCCAGGGGCTGTCTGTTTTTGTACTGGATTTGGAACCAAGAGGAATAATAGAACCCCATACTCATCCAAATGCAGGGGAATTAAACTATGTCATTGATGGGAAAGTGAGATTTACGATACTTGGTCCTAATAATGAGATAGAGACAAATGAGATGAAAAAAGGCCAAGTTTTCTTTGTTCCAGCAGGATATTTTCATTATCTGGAAAATTCTGACAATTCAAATCGAGGTGCCGTAGCATCATTTTTTAGTAATGAAAGCCCTCAATTTTTAGGTCTAGTTGGGGGGATGAGTTCCTTCTCAAATGAAACATTGGGAGCGGTGTTTAACAAAAATACAGAATACTTTAATGGTCTTCCACGTATGGTGAAAAACATTTTGATTGCTGCGGGTACAAATTGACTAGGCTTTTTTTGGTCTTACCGGCTAAAATCTATACAAAAACTTTCTATCCTGCTTCATGAACCACGACCAATCTTGTGCCAATTTAAATATTGAAAACTGTACATGCTAAAAATGAATAACATTTAGATAATGATGCCTTGTGATATATAAATTAAGTAACAATATCACCATGCCCTTGCTCTTAACCATGTGTATATTGTTGTCGAAAAATTTAATCTTGTTTATTCACCAATGATTTTTCTATAGCTAGTCTTTGCTTCTCCCACGAGGTCATCATCCTTCGAGTTTCTTTCATATCATGCTTACTCTTTCTTTCCTTGATACAAAGAAGAGATCTTTGAATACTCCCTTGGACAGAGCGGTCGTAGTTAGCCGTCTTGCTGAGTAAAGATATATGATTTTTTGGTCTGTTAATATATCTCGTCCACATACGCACTAATCCTAAAAGCGGGCCCGGAGGGATTTGAACCCTCGACCTGACGCTTAGGAGGCGTCCGCGCTATCCATTCTGCGCCCTTGTAATGAAAAAAAGACAAGGTCTGCGCTACGAGCCCTGCGAAATAACTATCAATCTATGAATAAAAAGCACACATAATATTAATGCTGAGAAGAGTTTACTAGGTTGGAAGTAACCATGAGTTTACCTAAAGTAGTAATATTTATCACAGTTTTTCCTCTGTCGCCTTTGTCTACTTCTACCAATCCAAGATCAGCCAATCCTTTGTTTTCTTTTCCGCCTTGAACATGATAACTTAGTAGGGGTTTGCCGTAGCCAGAAATTTGTTCTAATTCTTCTAAACTGCTTACCATTCCACCAATACTATCAATACTTTTTAAGATCTTTATCTTTGTATCAGATATGATTTCGCTATAACTGAACTTGAGGACCGGTAGTAATAGTGGCACCGTGTGATCATGATCCATTGCAAATGCCTTAATACCATTAATAAAAGCTGATGATAACGCTGCACAGCTTATCAGTTTATCTCCCGAGCTCACATTCATTAATATCTGATGGTACTCTAAACTCTTCTTTAACAATACTTCATTGACTCTTTCAATAGTATCTTTTACAACATTTTCCTTCTCGACTAGAATAATTTCTGATCCTATGCCTATTATTGCTTCCATTTTTTTGGAATATTCATTTGCTTTAGCTTCGTCACTTGAATAACAAATAAGTATAAGTTGATGAATTGGAAAGTTCCTAATCCCCAATGCAATACCGTCCTGATCGTCATCACCAAAGGTGGCTATCTGAAGGGTCTTCATTCTATAATCTTATTGCTACATACTTTATTAAAAATATTTGTAATATTTTAATCAATTTTCTGTTGTACTGTGGATTTAGATCAATTCTTGGTGATTTATCGAGTCTAGATGACAATTTATGATAGTTCTAATTCACCTTTGTATTGATTGTTTTATAACTGCTTGATAGCCAAATCTTTGAATGTTATTGTCGGAAATACTTTGAGGTTTAATCTAATTTAGAAAGAATTAATGTTTTTTGAATATTTTTATTTAAGGATGTTTATTCAAATGAGTTATAATTATTAGAACTTTCTCGCAGAAATATAGTCGCCCTTTTGGGAAAAGACTAAATAAATCAATAAATTCTTAGCGAAGGCGATTATTGGACTGGATAAGAGTTTTCACTCTTGCCCTTCTTGTTGATTATCAATATGTCTATACCATCACCACTTGCCGAATCCCTTTGAATGGACGATCGAATAGACTTTAATGCCAAGTTAGTTGCTTTTTCCTCGTCCATATTCTCTGAAAATTCTGCGTCCATAACTCCTAAAGCCATTTCAGCTCCTGTTCCTACAGCTGCATATCTGTCTGGCAATACGGAGCCTAATGGATCCAATGTGTATATTTCTGGTTTTCCAGTTGTTACTCCACCAACTACTACTTGAGTTAAAAGCGGAAAATACCTCCTTTCAAACATTATCACAGACATCAACTTTGCTACTGAGTTTGGTTCAACATTTCGTCGAGTTTCTAGTTTTCTGATTTTTGATAATGCGCTTACTTGTCTAACCAAAACTTGCATATCTGCTACCATACCCGCACATGCAGCACCCACATGATCAGTAACATTAAAGGTTTTTTTAGTATTCTTATTAACTACAAAATTGCCATACGATACTCTCTTCTCAGCAGCCAAAAGTACTCCATCATTATATGTAATACCTACAGCTGTTGCTCCGGGCATAAATTGAAAAGCCATTTAATAAATTAAAAAAAAGAGTTAGATTTAGTCGTTTCTATCTCGTTTTAGATTCATTTTTTCAACATTGAGTAGTCGTGGATTTTTATGGCTTCGGAAATCAATTTATTTTGAATTTCCAAAATATCTTTAGCTTCAGGATACTTTGACCCAACCACTACCTCTGCAACAATATTTGTAATATGTCTAAAAAGAAATTCATCTCCTCTTTCAGCCTCGACCTTGTACGTTGAGTGTGCCTTGTTTACAAATACAATATTTTCATTTGTGAAACTATACCTGGGGTCGGTTTCATCCTCATAAGGAACTACTTTGTATCCAATTTTTTTGAGAGTAAAGGTTTTCTTTAGAATGGGCTTTCTAACAGTTTTTCTCACAAGATTGTTTTCATATGAAGTTCCTGATGCTCCAACATCTGCAGGTTGTTGACTACTATAGTTCATAGATTCATTGATAGAACTTTGGCCAGGGTAATTATTCGAGGTTGCTGCTGCTGCATCATTCCTTGTATTTGGATATTTAATATCATTTTGAGTCGTCCATTTTCCCTCATTTCTATAATTACTTGGATCAGAATTAGAAGTCGACGGTGATGCAAGAGTGGAATGAGCTGAACCTTCGGAGCCAGAAGTATTTTCTAAACCCAATGGATTTGTTTTTCTCTCATCTTCTTCCTTTATTCCACGATGATATTCACTCCCTGAACCTCTAGACGAAAAATCATTTCTATTTTCTTCGTATTGGTTTGTATCAACAAGAGAATTTGCTATTTCTCCTACTCTTGCTCCTTCTTCGCTCTCTAGCTGATGTGATGTTACCTCTACAGACTCAAACCCTTGTATTTCCTCTCCGGGCTCTAGAGTTTCCAATACGGCCTGGCCCATGACCTTGTCTATTTCTTTATAAATTTTCGATTCTTCCCTTGTTATCAAAACATCTTCGTATTCAGTTAGACTTGGGAGCACTTGATCTATGATGAATGATTTTACACTTTGATTAAAACTATTATAGATATCATTCTCAATTAACGCCGATTTATCGGCGAATCTTGATGTTAAGGCATCACATTTGACATATCCTGTAACTCTGTTCAGTTTATTCTCAAAACCAAAAGTACTTCTCAAAACAACATGATTGCCTACCATTATCGCTATACCTTTCTCATCAGCTCCCAAAGGTCTTCTTGCTATTACAATTTCCCCTGTTATGCGAGGATCATCGAAGTTGACATTGAGCTTGTATCCTTGAATATCCGGCGATCGTATTACCTGAGAATTAGTCAAGTCCCATTCTTTAAAATCTTCTGCAGATTTTACATAAACGTCAAATAATGGATATTTTAGAATCGACAATTTTTTGATTTCTTTTGCAAGCTTATTTACATCGACAGTAATTTTTGGACCTTTCAATAGGATTTCGGTACCGTTCCTATTGAGTTTTGATTCCTTGAGTTCACCTAACTTTGCATGTCCATTAATTAGTTCCTCTAGTGTATTTCCATCAATAATAATTGACTTGCTAAAATCATCTCTACGAGTCTTTATTTTCATTTGATCAAAGGACGTCAAAAATGACAATCTGCCAGTACCATATCTTCCAGTTCTTAACCTTTTCAAGTTTGGTGACAAAGTTTCTTCCGCCTTATGTGGAGAACCCAATATCAAGAATTTATCCATAGAATCGGAATTCATTCCTGCGTTATCTTCAATTATGATATTTCCGTTATTTAATACCGTAACGATGACGTTTGTAGCATCTTCATCAAATGCGTTTTCAATCAATTCACGTACAATTTCATAGGGAGATATCCAAGTCTTTGTGGCAAACTCTCTAAAAAATGAGGGGTGAACCTTTAATTCCATAGTCAAGATATAATAAGCTTGAAATATATTATTATTTAAACAAATATTAAGAAATTATTGACCAAATTATTAACTTTTGTTGACTCGCATGGATTATTTAAGATACTGGAATATTGGTTAGAACTAAACTCAAAACTTGCGGAACCAGATCAACTAATTTTATTGTCAATTGGGCAGGGTGGGTCTCGATAAAGGGATGCACGGTAGTATAGTAAATCAACAAAACTGGAACTGCAGCGCATCCTGCTATCGTCAAGAGGATAAGCCAAGTTGCTGTCATTTTTCCCGTAAACATGTCATTTTAAAATTGGATTGGCTATATAAAGATAAAGTTAGGCAATAACGACCAAACCAATTTCTAAATTCGAAAAGAAATTTCCTTATAGGCATTCCAAAATTTGTCTCCTACATAATGTAAATTGTTTATAATTTGTCCTTTTTCCATGCCATGGGCACGATCTTTATCCTCAAGCGCTAGCCCCACTGCTAGATATTTTTTAAATTTTTCGTCCTTTACTCCAACTATGTCGTCTTTTTTGAAGGACTCAAAATCAACTATACCTGGTCTCAAAATCTTTGCACCGTTGCAAATGAATCTAATTGATCCTGAATCCACCGTAACCGATGGGAATTTGTCGAGGATTTCAGTTTTTCCAAGAAATGGTAATATGGAATCATTGGCTGTTAAAACCGCAACCATGCTGTCAATGACCAAGATACTCTTATTTTCCTCAATTTCGAATATTTTCACATTCTTTACCTTTGGTATGGATACTTTTTCCCAACTTTTCTCAAGAATTTTCAAAATTTTCTCTGTATCTTTCTTGGACATTACATATGTTTTCAAACAAATTTATTGAATTCTTTATAGATTATAAAGGTGTATTAATTCATGCAATTGTGAATTTATTGATCGGCTAGTTTCCCACGGTTGATTTTGAGCTTCCTCACGCTATAAGATAAAAAAAAGTAGATGTGTGTCGAGGTATTCTAAAAAAATTTTTATAAATAATTGTGTCGGAATATAACATAATTAGAGATGAGTGAAACAGCAGGAACAAAATACGAAGTTCCCATAAAGCCAGTAGAAAAATCCCTAAAGATTAGCGACAGAGCCAAAGGTGAACTGAAGGCCTCAGGGATGATGGATGAGAAGGGGAAATTAAAACTAAAGGGAGTTAGCCCAAAAATGTTAAAGAGAATGAAACTAGAATCAATAGATTGTCCCGTTTTCAAAAAGGAGCTTGGCTTTGTGGAATGCTATGTTTGTAGTAATTTTCATAGTAGAATAAGCGGGATAGTATATTGTAAGGGAGACCCTATAGATCAGTAACATTAATCGAACCTAAATATCGTTTCGATTGACACAAACTTCATAAATAGAAAATAATAGCTATCTTTTGTTTAATTGAGTAAAAATATCAATAAAGAATTTGGCCTAACCGTTAAGAAGAATGAAGATTTTAGCGAATGGTATTCTCAAATAGTAGAAAAAGCTGGATTAGCTGATTATATTTCAGCAAAGGGCTTCATAATCGTCAGACCGTATGGGTATGCCATATGGGAATTAATCAAAGATTATCTTGACTCAAAATTTAAAGAGACTGGTCATGTAAATGGATTTTTGCCATGTCTTATTCCAGAAGGGTTATTGAACAAAGAGGAAAAACACTTTAAAGGATTTAATCCAGAGGTTTTCTGGGTAACTTCTTCTGGTGATTCTCAGCTATCTGAAAGATTGGCATTGAGACCCACTTCTGAGGCATTATTATATTCCGTATTTCCCAAATGGATATCTAGTTACAGAGATCTGCCCATAAAAATAAATTTTTGGAATACAGCTTTAAGAGCTGAAATTAAATCTACAAAACCTTTTATAAGAAATTCCGAATTCTTATGGCAAGAAGGTCATACTGCTCACACGGACAATGAAGGCGCCAAAGAACAAGTATTTAGCATTTTAACCATTTATAAGAACTTTATCGAAAAAATTCTTTCTATCCCCACAATTTCAGGATTCAAGAGCAACAAAGAAAAATTTGTAGGGGCTGATTATACTACAACATTAGAAGGACTGATGCCCGATGGCAAAGCGCTACAGCTTGGTACATCTCACAATTTGGGCAGGAACTTCTCTCAGCCATTTGAAATAAGGTTTCTAAACAGTAACAATAAAGAAGAGTTTGTTTGGCAAACTTCCTGGGGTATATCTTGGAGACTAATCGGTGCTTTGATAATGGTGCATGGTGATGACAAAGGACTTATTCTACCACCAATCATTGCTCCAATACAAATCATCATAATTCCAATATACAAAGATCAAAATCAAGAGTTAGTAAAGAAACATGCTAATAGTATACGAGACAAACTAAATTCCCTTGGATACAGAGCACTAGTAGACGACCGCGACGAATTTACTGCAGGCTGGAAATATAATGAGTGGGAAATGAAGGGTGTTCCAATTCGGATTAATATAGGACAACGTGATATTGAGAACAATACCGTAGAGGTAGTTAGAAGGGACAACAGAGAAAAGAGATTAATTCCCTTAGATGCCGTCTTTGATGAAATAAGAATAATCTTTCAAATCTTGCAATCCGACTTGTACAGAAATGCCTTTGAATCTCTTAAAAATAGAACCTTTGTAATAAAAGATGTCGATGAATTGAAGTCACGTTTAGACAATGGACAAGGTGGGTTCATGGTGTCAAATTGGTGTGGAAAAGAAGAGTGTGAGGAAGGAATTAAAGAGGATACTGGGGCTGATATTCGTGTTCTCCCTTTTGACACAAAAGACTTACCTATCGAACCAGAAAATAACGAACCTACCATTAAACTCAAACAATGCGTATATTGTCAACAAGACGCAAGTCGAATCGCTGTCTTTGCCAGGGCATATTAGATTGACAGACCAAGTTCTACATACGTTTAAGCTTTTGGAGTAATTCACATTGACGAATCAAACAGAATGTTTATGTAAGGTTCAAATTCCAAATCTCTTATTACAAGTTGTCAAAACAGAAAAAGGATAACAAGAGAAAGGATATCAAGATAATTATTATTATTGTGGTTATATTTGCCATTGCATTTATATCAATTAGAACTGTATTGTCTGATTCAAACCCTTTTTACGTGGTTGCAAGTGGTAGTATGATTCCTGTTTTAAATGTAAATGACCTTATCATAGTATGGGCCAAAGACAATAACACTTCATTTGATAGTGCCAATATCGGAGACATTATTGTTTTTAAAGCACCTGATCCAAGGGAAGAAAATAAAACTATAGTTCATAGAGTTTCTGCAATCATTGAAAATGGAAACAATTTGACAGGTAATGTAATCCTTTGTGCACCAATAGCCGTAAATGATGTAATACAAGAAAAGACAATACTGACTAAAGGAGATGCTAATGAATGCTCTATTCCTGGGATCGATTTTCCGATAACCCAAGAAAATTACGTAGGAAAAGTAGTTTATACTATTCCACAGATAGGGATAATACCTCAAGTGTTAAAACCGCCAGTAAATTACATAATTATGGCAATAATAGCTGGATTACTAATTTTTTCATTCATTCATGGAAGCAAGAAAGATAAACAAGAGGAAAAAGAAAAATTAAAAGATGATTGACTCTGGCGGGGTTCAATTTGGATTGGCCGTCTTGATGTATAGGCAGGATGACCCAAACAAATGCACTGCCTCCAGACTGGTTAAATTTCATATGGCCAATGAGGTACGAAGAATTCCTGCCTCTTTTGTTGTATTGAATCCCTATTCAGATAAACTTCTTACATGTCATGATGCAAAGATCTTTAAAGGAATTTGCGGGATTGATTGTTCTTGGAAACATGCATCAAAAGTAATCCAAACTCCAAAGAAATATTCTAATAATAGGAAACTCCCGGCCCTACTGGCTGGAAATCCTACTAACTATGCAAAACTTGGAATGCTATCCACAGTTGAAGCAATTTCGGGTGCTCTTTACATCCTGGGTTTTAAAATTAAATCAAATGAAATTTTGAATAAATTCAGATGGGGTCATACCTTTATGGATTTAAATTCGGAGATTTTGGAAGATTATTCTAAAGCTTTAGACGAAGATGAGGTAAAATCAATTGAAAAAGAATACTTTCCAAATTATTTCAACTGATCCTATAGATGTCAGTATTCATAGATAGTTTTTTGAAAACACAGCAAGTTTTCATAAATTAAAATAAAATTTAGAACAATTTGATATCAATAGTTCATTTTAATAGGGATATGATTGTGCAGTGTACATGATTCTTGCAAACCAGCAAGATTAATAAATCGTTATGGAATCTTTTTTATTGTGAGCTAGCGAGCAAGTTACTTCATTATAACGAAGAGGAAACTCCTCCCTCACAACGGGTACCTGAATTAGCGATAATTAGAAGGAGACTTCTGGCAACGAAATAGAAAAGTATTCAGTTGAAGTCCATGGCAATGATGATTGATAATCTGAGTGATTTCAATTTGAAATGAAACTGTCGCCCCAGGTAGAGAAAGGCCAAACAGAGGATTATTCCCGTATTTAGACTCAGGTAGGCTGCTTAGCTGAATCTTGCCTAAAACAAAAGGAGGGTTACTACTAGGACACGATTGTGGGGATTCAAACCGTAAATACTATGTTTGAATCCCATTCTTTTGGGACAATAACAAATAAACAACTAATCGTCTTTATTACTGGTGTAATTATTTCAAGATGTCAAAAGAAGATAATCTATGCTGTCCGGTACTTTTTCCCAGCAATGATTTGTCTAAAAAATTATCTTTAAAATATGGTTATAAGGAATGGATGATCTCTCGGTTTTTAAATTATGTGCCTAATCCTGAGGAACTTTTAGAATATATTGATAAAAGAGAAAACCTGCATACCTACATCAGAACTAATACATTAAAGATCAGTCCTAGAGTTCTAAAAAAAAGATTGCTTGAGAAAGGGTTTATCCTAAGTGATACTATATTAGATGAAGTATTTGAAATTATAAATCCATCTTCTTGCACGCCCGCTCCTGCCCCAGCAGAAGTATCAAGTTCCCAAATGTATCACAATGTTCTTTCTCAAAATTCATTTTCTTGTGTACAGAAACATGAATCCAAACCACCCAAATCTAAGTTGCCAAGCCTAGGATCAACAATCGAATACCTGAGAGGGTATTACTATATTCAGGATTTGAGTTCTTGTATAGCCGTAAACGAATTGGAAATTCTATATTCAGATAATCTTGTTGTACTTGATATGGCTGCTGCACCCGGAGGAAAAACTACTCATATTGCTCAAAGATTAAATAATAAAGGGTTGATTGTGGCTTGCGAATCAAAGCCCCAGAGGCTTTCTTCTCTTGTTTTTAACTTATCTAGGTGTTTTGTAAAAAACACTACTGTCTTTAACATGAGATCAGAGGAAGTCAAAAATTTGGGCATAAAATTCGATAGAGTGCTTCTGGATGCTCCTTGTACATGCGAAGGTATTATTCAGAAGGATATATCTAGAAAAAAAAGCAGAACATCGAGGGATTTAGAAATATGTAGTGACTTGCAGAAGAAAATGATTATTGCAGGATTCGAGGTCCTCAAGCCAAACGGGCTAATGATATATAGCACTTGTTCTTTCGCACCAGAAGAAAATGAGATGGTCGTCCAGCACTTGATTGATAATTTCAGGGATGCTCAAATTGAACCCGTCGAATTAGGGACAGAAGGACTGACAAAATTTCATGAATTTCATTTTGTTGAAGAAATGAATCAAACAAAAAGGTTTTATCCGCACTTTCATGATACAAATGGATTTTTTATAGCAAAAATTAGAAAGGAGTCCAAATCAAGTGGAGTATAGGTTTCCCAATGCTATGGAAGAGACGATTCTCAAACGGTCGTTTTCTAATTGGAACATTTTCGAACTATATGATAATGAAAAAATAATTATTGCATACATATCATCGACAGTAACGAAGACTAATTTGTCAAAAAAAACCGATTTGCAAACTTTCAATCCCGATATAAGAGATACCACGATACTTGTTGATAGCCAAGATATGAGGAAAAATCTCGATGGAAAACAAAATCAAATCAACAACTCTAATTTAAGAAAGGTTTACCTATGGGATCGACGTCCGGAACATGATGATTTGTTATTAAGCTGGCATCCTGTTCTAATGGGTATTCAAATAGGCATAATCAAATCCAAAAAATTCTTGCCCGGGTTAAATTTTGCAGAAATGGTCTTAGACTATCACAAAAATACCAAACTTGAATTTCCGTATATAGTAGTGAATGATAAGGCAGCAAACTTGGTTTGCTTTGGCCGGGATATTCTTGGCAGTTCACTTATTTCTTGTTATGATAAGATCAAAGGTAATCAATTATTGATAATCCTAAATGAAAACCATGAGGTCTTGGGATTGGGTAGATCAAGATTTGCTAGTCCATTGTTGAGTCGGCCTAAGATAATTACGGTGGATACAGTAGAAAACATCGGGACCTTTTATTTGCAGAATGAGAATAAGGATAATAAGAGTTTAGTAGATATTCAATAAATTTGTTCTGCTAAAAAAGAAATAAGAAACAAGACTGACTTCTATTGTCTTATTTTCTTGCTTTCACCAACACAAGTACTGCCACACCTGCCATCATTGCTCCAAAAATTAGCAATACTTGTATGGGAAAACTACCTGAAGAGGTTGCAACACCCTGAGGTGCCACTGAAGAAACAAACAGGTGTTCTGTTCCTCCTGCTCCACCTTGTTGGATCTGCGAAAATCCACCGATCTGAATTTGTCCACTTGGAGGAGCTGTTAATCCATTAACGTTCACAGTCACTCCGTCAATTTCTGCTGATCCGCTGGTTTCCTTAACTGTATGTGTTCCCTCTCTAAAGCTACTTTCACCTAAAGAATAAATGGAAACTATCTCTGAATCTCCTTCGATAACTGAGAATCCATATCCAGCTGCTCCAGCCTGTGCACCTGTAGCATCAAACAAAAAGTGCCAATTATTCATTGAGGCACCAAATTCCTCAAAATCTAAAATGGGTGTGTTAAATGCTTCGGCAAGAGTTGTATTTTGTATCTTTGTCGCTACCTCTGGAGCTATTTTTTCCAAACCACCAATTGGATGATTTATGTCTATTTGACCCTGTTCTGGAGAAGTTACAATCAGGGGCTCTTCCAATACGATGCTTCTCCAGTCTACGTCTAATACGGATGTCTCAGTTCCATTGGACTCTGTGACCAGATTAGTGATAGTTGGATGTAATTCTACTTGATATGAGATCGTTGCAGTAGTGGGTCCACCATTGACAGCTGCTCGATAATCGAGTGTAGCGTTCTCAAACTTTACTAGACTTTGTTTTTGAGATAACATGTATTCATTTATTTTATCTAAAACAACGCTCAAACCATTGCTACTATCTGAGGTATTTAATGAAAATGAAATTGAATTTTTATTTCCGTCTAACATTTGGGCCATTGTGCTGTTAGCAGGATATCTTAATGTGATAATTCTGTCTCCAGTAAAAGACGCATCAGCTGCATTCTTTGCCGGTGAAACTCCGGCCTCCATCTGAATTGCAAAGCCTTGATTAAAAATTCCGCCAAAAATAACTATTGCAGACAGCAAGACTACATATTTTAGAGAACTTAATTTCAATAAATTTGAATTCCAGTTTCCCTGTTTATAATCTTATTGAAAATTTGCCACTGAAAAGGAATTAAGAATGATTACAGTATAATTAAAATAAATTTTTAATTCATATTTACGAATTTTGAAAAAAATTATCAACTATTTTAACAAGAATAGAAACAATAAATAAAAAATGTCATAAAGAAGACCTTATCCATTGATTACTATTTTGGCAGGAGGAACAGGTTCAGTAAAGCTCGTCAGAGGATTGTACAATGTCTTTAAAGACATTGGGGTTATTTCTAACGTCGCAGATAATTTTTGGCATCATGGTTTGTACATATGTCCTGATATCGATACCATAATGTACGGATTAAGTAATAAATTAGACAAGGATAGAGGGTGGGGCATTAAGGGTGAAACTTTTAATTTTCTAAATTATATGAAATTGCTTGGATACGATACTTGGTTTAACCTGGGCGACAAAGACCTGACTACTCACATCGTTAGAACCCGTTTACTAAAAGAAGGCAAAAGATTATCGGAAATAACCGCGATTTTGTCAAAAAAATATGGTGTCCATATTCCAATATTACCTGTATCAGATAACCATTACGAAACTAACATGGTAACAAACGAAGACGACAACAAATTAGTTCATTTGCAGGAATATTGGATCAAGTACAAAGGAGGGTTGTCCTTGAAAGATATAGTTTACAAGAATATCAAACAGGCCAAAATTAGTTGGGATTGTCGTAGGGTGCTTGAAAAATCAAAATTAATTGTGATTGCACCAGGAAATCCGATCTCTAGTATCGGACCCATAATCGCAGTCCCAGGGATGAAAAATTTATTACACAAGTATAGAAACAAGATAGTAATGGTTTCACCAATTGTCTCAAATAGGGCCGTTAGTGGCCCAAGTGAAATCTATATGAGAGCAAAGAATATCCCGCCAACTATAGAGGGACTAGTCAGCTTTTATTCAAAATTTTCTAACAATATGATATTTGACAAGGTTGACAAAGTTGAGGTTGAAGATAAAATAAAAAGTGCTTATCCTCAGGTCGATTTTTCCTTTGTCAACATTATGATGAATGATTCTAGGAAGGAATCAGCCTTGGCAAGGCATATTGTTTCAAATTTTTATTGATTATTATACTGAGGTTGAACAATTGGAAGATCCAAGAACTGCAGTAATCATTCCAATAAAAAACTTTGAAAAAAGTAAGACTAGGCTAGGAAAATTTCTGAATTTAGAACAAAGAATTAGTCTCTGTCTTCACTTTGTTAATGATCTAATCGAGAAAGTATCAAAGCTTGAACAGTGTCAAATCATCTTAATCACAAATGAATCAATTGACCTGCCTGATACGATCAAAGATAAAAGCCTAGTAATTAGAGAGGGAGATAGGAATACAGGGGTAAATAGTGCAGTAGCGCTTGCAGACTCGTATGTGGCCAAAAATAAATTTGAAAAATCTCTGGTAGTTCCAATCGATATTCCATTGCTTGACTTGTCACAAATAAAAGAGATTATTCAATATTCCAAAAATTTTGATGAGGGAATTTGTATCGTCCCTTCGTACAGATATGATGGTACTAATATATTATTAAGAAAACCTCATACAGTTATAGAAACCAGTTATGATAACTTTAGTTTTTTTAATCACATAAAAAGAACCATGGAAAAGGGTGCATTCATCAAAA
Organism: Candidatus Nitrosocosmicus sp. FF01; assembly: GCF_047711275.1. Lineage (NCBI taxonomy): Archaea > Thermoproteati > Nitrososphaerota > Nitrososphaeria > Nitrososphaerales > Nitrososphaeraceae > Candidatus Nitrosocosmicus > Candidatus Nitrosocosmicus sp. FF01. Next base: position 104,643 of record NZ_JBLNIG010000004.1, read on the forward strand.
TCTTTGACTTTGAGAATTTAAGAGCAGATATAGATACAATCGAAGACATAATGCTCATTTTTAAGAAGTATGTATTTTCTGACAGATCAATTGGTGATACAACCTATTCGAATCATTACTACGCGAAATTTATCCAGAAATATGAAAATAATAATACTTTGAATTATCTGTTAAGTATTTTGAAGGAAAACCATGAAATCTGGCATTAGACAATTGGGAATCAAATAATAGATATATTATAATGGGTTAAAATTAAGATATTTATTAGTAAAATGAGAGTAGGAATATCTATAATTGTACCATAATATCATTGCTGTAGTTGTTATTTCATTCATAATAGTCGGATCTATGTGGGGAATAGGTAATTTGTTGAACCCTCCGCGCGAAAAAAACATTCAAAAATCAAATGACACTATTTTACTGGTAGCTCAAGGTAACGCTTTTAATCACACCAATCCTACATTACATGTAAGTTCCAATCAACCGACTAAACTCATAATCCTTAACAAGGACTTTGTAAAACATGATTTTATCTCTGAAGAGTTGGGTATTAATACTGCTTATCTTAGCGCAGAACAGGATTTTGTAACCGGAATTGCAAGCAATAAGACTGGCAATTTTACTTATTATTGTTCTTTTCATCCAGAGATGAGAGGATTAATTGAAATCACCTAGTAGACCTAGGCTTATATCTTAGAAAAGCAGTCAATAAATCTTGCAAGCTGGATATTCGCAGTAATGTCTTTAGAAATCATGACAAATTGATTAATCGAAATAATTGGTTATCAGTTAAATCCATACCTACACCAATACATTGGTAATGTATTGAGTTCTCAAAATAGTAGTTTTGTGTTTGTTTCTCTCTTCCTCCATTCACATTTTCTCTTCTCTCTCTTTCTTACCCGTCTTTTTTTGTAACCTTTTTACTTTAGTTAATATCTAAAAACCTAGAGCGGATGTATAGACCTGCGGAAGATACCTTTTTCATGGCGGATATAATCAAAAATTACAAGGGAAATTTTGCTCTAGAAGTTGGAATTGGTTCTGGATATTTAACACGTTCCTTGTGCTCTAATTTCGATTTTGTAGTTGGAACTGATATTAATTTTGATTCAATTGTTTACGCAAAAAGCACTACATTATACAATTATCGTAACAAATTGCTTATTTGCACTAGTCTAGGTTCAGCGTTAAAATTTAAATTCGATTTGATAATTAGCAATCCACCTTACTTGCCAAATGATCCTCAAGGGATAGGTTTTGAAGACAACGCCATTTATGGAGGCAAAGAAGGGATAGAATTTACTTTACAATTTCTGAATTCTATTCTACCACTTATCAAAGAGAATGGAAAGATTTTGTTATTGAGATCATCTCTATCTAACATAAAAAAGATGGATAATTTGATCGGGGAGCGTTTTTATCAACAAAGGGTTTTGGCTAGAAAAAATTTATTTTTTGAATCTTTGGAAATTGTTGAACTGGCTGGGATAAAAAATTCTACTACTTCTGATGTACACAAAAATTAATTTTAGGTAGCATTCAAGGAGCTGGTCAACTAAATTAATTAAAAGTCCAGTTATTTGTCTCTATCCTTCTCACTCTATATAAATATGCGCGCATCTATCAAACTATCACTTCCTCATTAGAGAAGCAGATCTTTGAGCTATTTCTTCAGCCATTTTTGATAGTGATGCAGAACCACCCAAGTCATAAGTCAAAAACTTGCCTTCATCAATGATTTGTTCTGTGGCTTTAAAAATGGCATCTGAAATGTGTTTTTCTCCCAAATATTCAACCATCCAAGCACCAGAAAGTATGGTTGCAACCGGATTTACCTTATCTTGTCTTGCGTGTTTAGGGGCACTACCATGAGCCGGCTCAAACATGGCATATGTATCTCCATAGTTTCCAGAATATACGTTACCAATTGACCCAACATGGCCTGAAGCACACTCGGAAATAATATCCATAAAAAGATTGGTGCTGAGCAACAAACTGTCATTGAACCTTTCGGGGTTTTTTACTAACTGTTGTGTCATGTTGTCAATATAGTATTCTTCAACTTCGATATCTGGATATTGCTTATTTTCTTCTGTTACTGCATTCCAGAATATGCCATCAGTTTCTTTAAGAATATTTCTTTTTGTAATTGCAAATACTTTCTTGAAGTCTTTTTGTTTTGCCAATTCAAATGCCTTTTTCACCACTCTTCTACAACCTTTTCCGGTAGTCTTTCTTATAGCTACAGCCGAATCATCGCTTGTCTTAAACTCAATACCTGCATACAAGCCTTCAGTTGATTCACGCACGCAAATGAAATTTAATTGTAATTTTGAAATCTTGTAAGTTTTAATTGGACGAATGTTTGCATAAAGCTGAAATTTCTGTCTTATGCTTACCGCTACGCTTCTGGGTGCATCGGGGTTTGGTACTGTGGTAGTTGGCCCTTTAAAACATGCATCAGAATTTCTGAGGATTTCCCAAACCTCATCAGAGATATATGAACTGCCTTTATTTCTCTCCCACCATTCAGAACCCGCATCACACGTTATCAATTCTACATTAGTATTACAGGATTTCAGCACCTTGGTCATCGCATTCACCAATTCAGGACCGGTGCCGTCACCATTTATTATAGCCGCTTTTTTATTGCTCAAGTAAATTCAAAAAGGATTTGATGATATTCATATTTATTTTTTCAGTCACTTTGAAACAAAATCAATTTTCCCAAAAAAGGTGTTTGAGAATGGGGGAAATTGACTATTGTTTACTATCTTGGTAAATTCATTTTGGTCCGAGTAATAAGAATACTGAATATCATAATCTGCTAATTCTAGAGTACTATTGACGTAATTGCCGGTGGAATTATCTACTATTGAGACTGTTTTATTATCGTAAGAATAGATTTTCATCAGATCTGGGAGTGATAACTGTACAGGTCTAATATACTGGACGTGAAGAGTATCTCCTACGGAGTCGGTATGAATAGGTTTCAGACATTCCTCGCCCTTTTCATTTGGTTGCTTGCCGACATCCCCTGGAAACAGGTACTGTTTATTATCTACAAATAATTGAACTCTTGGATAAACATTATAACTATCCAATGAATGTGCCTTCAGGCATACACTTAGTATTTGTGGCGGAGGTACTATCTGTGTAAATACTAATCCAAATAATACTGCTGCACCTATAATTATCGGAGGCAATAGCAGATCCCTTTTTCCCAGCTTTTGAAAAAAATTCTTCTTTGGAACACCTTCTTTTATTTTCCTCTTGGGCACAAAAATCACTATGTCCTGATAATATAAATTCTTTAGAATGTTCATGCTTTAGAGAAATAAAAAAAATAAATGTAAAACAAATACAGGAAAGTTGTTGCTAGAAGTGCACATTGATGGCGCAAGCAGAGGTAATCCAGGTTTGTCTGCAATTGGAATAATGATTAAAGAAAATGATAAAGTGATTAAAGAATATGGTGAATTCATTGGCATACGGACCAATAATCAGGCCGAATATGAGGCACTTCGAAGAGCGCTAGAAATATGTACTGAATTGGACAAGGAAGTTACTATATTATCAGATAGTGAATTGCTGATAAACCAAAGAAATCAAAAATACCGAATCAGAAGCCAAGAGCTCAAAATATTAACCCGGGAAATTGCCACCCTGGAGAAAAATTATGACAAAATAACATATAGACATGTTCCAAGATCGAAAAATAGTCACGCTGATTATCTGGCTAATAAAGCACTTGATAAGCATCTAAGTGCTAATACCAATAACAGAGCCCACAACTGATTTCTATTGCTATTACTATCACTGTCCCTACTACTTCGACATTAACACTATTATCTTCACCATCACTATTACTAGACCACCACTACCACTACCGTCACCATTGCTCAATCAAGAAAAAAATCAAAATTGTTTTAAAATAATGCTGTTACATTACAAGATCTAAGCCTAGTCTATTTTACATAGCTAATAATGATCAAGCGCATTAAACTCATACAATCAAATATTCGTAATAACTAATAGTGAATGGGCGGCTATGAGGAATCAGAGTTATCACGTATCTAATATGAAGAAAAGGCATTTGACTGAGCCGCTTTACTGTATCCGCGTTATAATGCGTTTATTTTTTTAACTATTGTTAGAATATCTTCATCAATAATTCTGTGTTCCAATCCTACCTTCTGGCCACCATACTTCACACTCTTTCCCCAAATCTGTGCAAACTTGAAATCTCTGACCAGGTTTCGGTGAATTTTGTTACAGATATTTTGAACAGTACTATCTCTTGGCATGATCAGTGGCTCAACCAAATCTGCTTCTTGACCTTTTGGCTTCATGTAAATTCTAACAAAGTCCAGCTTGTTGTAAATTTCTTGTTTTAAAGCCTCAATATTCTTGTTCGTATCTGCAGAAACTGCAACATATGGTACTTTTAATTTTGAAGTTACTGATTTAACATATTCTGGATCAACAAGATCTATTTTGTTTAAGACCACCAATGATGGAATATACACTCTATTGCCAGACATGACGTCAATCAATTGATCTATTGTTAGCCCTTTTTCTCTAATTGTTATGCGACCATTGTGTATACCGTTAATACGCATGACATTTCTAATGAAATTCTCGTCAACTTGTACTGAGGCTTGAATATTAACCGATATCCCACCGGTTGAAGTTTTTTCTAGTGTAATATCGGGTGGTTTCTCGTCAACTTTCACACCGATTTCGGAAAGCTCTTTTTTAATGACTTCGAGATGGTTGATTTGAAAAATATCCAAAACGATCAAAACAAGATTGGCATTTCTGGCAACAGATAAGACCCTTTTTCCAAGTCCCTTTCCTGCTGCGGCTCCTTCTATAATTCCAGGCAAATCTAGAATCTGAATTCGTGCTCCGTTGTAGTCGAGCATCCCCGGTACAGCGGTTAATGTGGTAAATGAGTAAGCACCTGTCTTTGATTTTGCATTAGTTAACGCATTCAATAGAGTTGATTTACCTACACTCGGAAATCCAATCAAAACAACTGTGCCATCTCCTGCTTTTCTAACATCAAATCCTGCACTTCCACCTCCTGTGGAAACAGTTCTTCCATGGGTATTTTCTTCTTGTTCTCTTTTTAATTTTGCAATCTTTGCCTTTAAGAGACCTATATGAAATTCGGTTGCTTTGTTAATTTGGGTCTTGTGAATTTCGTCTTGAATTGCCTTAATTTTCTCTGGAATTCCCATCGGATTGATTCTTCTTAGAAAAATAATAATAAAAATTTTTTTGATCTCAATATCGATTCTGTTGATGTAGAAGCGGTGACCGCAGTAGTAGCGACAGCATGGGGATAGTCATAATGATGCAAAAGTTATTTTCTGCTTTAATCTCTTATATCCCGCCTATTTCTTATTTTAAAACCATGAAAAACTTGAGACCGTATAATACTGCAATGCTACAAATAAATCCAAGCATGCCCAACCAAGGCATCGCAGGCATCTTGGGTGATTTTAATTTTATCTGATGGTCATCGACTATATTTGTAATATAATCTTTAACAAAAGCGTGCCATAGTTGATACTCTATTCGATGCTTTTTTAATATCGTCTCAATTTCATACACCACTGGAACCCTAACTGATTTGATGTGTTGAAAATAATTTCTGGAAATCTCTACTTCTGCATGAATTCCGATCAGACCTTGGTTAAAATCAAGCAATCTAACATGCATTTCCCATGGTCTTTTTAACTTTTTTGAAAATCCACTGCCAATTTGTGTGGGTTTCTTATGTTCAAATTTTACCATCTTAAATCCTTCAGAAACCAAAGTATTGACGATTTCGTCTTTTCGTATCTTGACCATTAGGAAAAGATGATCCAGCTCTACCTCCTCTCTCTTTATGAGGTTTTGGATTCCTTGCAGAAGATTAATTCTTCTGGGATACAATGTAGAAAATTCAGACATGTAACGCTTTCTCCAATTACATTCTGATATAATATTCTTTGACTATTTATAATTTAAAAAATTAAAACTTTTGACAAACTGTGTTCAAGAAATTTTTCCTCTCAGACCTCTTATGTATATGTCATATTTGCTTTCAATACCCAATGATTCACTTGAAATGGGTCTATTTGTAAATTTGATCTTTAGTCCTCGCAAAATAATTACTGGAGTTGAAGCATCTGATTCACCCATTATCATCGTTCCAATTGAGGCCAAACAGTCTGCAATGTTTTGTGATGTATATTTCAAGACATTCCCAAAAAGATCTTTGGTTCCTTTCAAGTCTATAACTGGTTCAAATCCACTACAAGCTAGTGCTACACCTGTGGTCCCCTTTCTCATGGGCAAAATCCTACTATCTGATAATACTATTCCAATTTTTTTACCACAATCAATCAGGAATTTATTGCGCAGAGTCTCCACTGATTCATAGGGATGTTTTGGATACAATACCACATGGTCTGTGGGAATATTTGATTTATCGATGCCAGCATTGGGGGCCAGAATATTTTGGACCGAAGTGAGAACAAACCCGTATAACCCTCCAAAAATCTCATCTGATTCTCTTATGATTAATTCCATCATTTTCGGATCTATATGATACTTTTTGGCCATTAGGACTGCCTCTTGGGAGGGATTGACATCACTTAATTTCTTTATTCTGCCCTCGCCAATGGCTAGATACTTGCTTGAGATAACCAGCACATCAAAATCTTCTATGGATATACCCTGATTATTTTTTACAATTTTCTCATATATATCAAATCTGGAGGATTCTCTTTCTAGGTGGATGGGGATTATTTCCAAATGGTGATATTCATCTTAAAACTTATTAATATATTGCATTCATACAAAATGCAAAAAGATACTTCATTATTCAAAAAGTATTAATCTTTAGATGAGCAACTTATTATATCACTATGGGAATGACATTAACTGAAAAAATTCTTTCTCATTCCTCAAATTCAAAATCTGTTGTGCCAGGTGAGATTGTTTTTTCAAACGTTGATAAAGTTATGATTCATGATGTTTCTGGTCCTGGGGTAATAAAGGTCTTTAAGGAGTTGGAAAAAAAAGGTATCAATTTAGAAAAGGTTTGGAATCCCGATAAGGTTTGGATTTCTGAAGACCATTTTGTTCCTGCCTCTGATAGGATATCTGCAGACAATGTTATACAGCTTACAAATTGGGCTCAAAAGTATGGCATTAAAAGACATTACAAGTATGGAATGGGACAATATGGTATCTGTCATACAATATCTCATGAAGAGGGTTTGATATTGCCAGGAGAGGTATACGTAGGTGGAGATTCTCATACAAATACGACAGGGGCTGTGGGTGCGTTTACTGCAGGTTTGGGTCATACTGACATTGCATATGTTTTAAAACACGGTAAAATTTGGTTTAAAGTACCTGAGACAATGTTATTTAAAATAAATGGAAAAAAACCCGATCACATTATGGCCAAGGATATCATTCTCAAGATTATCTCAGATATTGGAACGGATGGGGCAAATTACAAGACAATGCAATTCACAGGTGATGTAGTCGATAAATTGGAGATGGAAGAAAGATTTACATTGACTAACATGACCACAGAGGCAGGCGCCAAAAACGGAATCATAGAACCGGATCAGATCACTGCTGATTATCTGAGTACCAGAAATAATTCACCAATTAGACTGGAAAGAGGAGATCCTGATGCTACTTACAGCGAAATATTTGAATATGATTGCGAAAAAATGGAGCCATCAGTAGCAAAACCGTATTCACCAGAAAATGTAGTAGCTGTGAGAGAAGTTCCAAATACTGAGATAGATAAAGCCTATATTGGATCATGCACTGGGGCCAAACTTTCGGATTTGAGATCTGCTGCAAGAATACTAAAGGGTAAGAAGGTCAAAGTACGGACTGAAGTACTTCCGGCTGCTCAATCCATATACATGAAAGCAATCAAAGAGGGACTCATTTCTATTTTTATGGAATCAGGAGCGGTAATTGGGCCTCCCACCTGCGGGGCTTGCTGTGGTGCTCATATGGGTGTTTTGGGAAAGGATGAAATTTGCGTAAGTACCACGAATAGAAACTTTCCAGGACGAATGGGTCACGTTACCTCTCAAACTTATTTGGCTTCACCAATTGTTGTTGCTGCGTCGGCTATTACTGGAAAATTAACTGATCCGAGGGATCTTTGATGACTTTGAAAGGCTACATTCACAAATACAATAAGGCAAATATCGACACAGATGTAATTATACCTGGCCCATATCTGAAAATCCATGATCATGATGAGCTAGCAAAACATGCGATGGAAGGAATAGATTTAGACTTTACAAAAAAAGTATCCAAAGGTGATTTTTTATTAGTTGGTCATAACTTTGGATGTGGTTCAAGTAGGGAGCACGCACCAATTGCTCTTTCTAAAACTGGGATCAAAGCTATTCTGGCTCCATCATTTGCAAGAATTTTCTATAGAAATTCAATAGATGGGGGATATTTGTTACCAATTGAAATTGAGGAAGATGTTTTAGAGAAAATTGAGGACAAGGATGAGATTGAAATAGATCTTGAGAAAAATAGTATTACAAATCTATCCCGGAATGAGAAGTACCCAATAAAGCCCTTCAGCAAGATAATTGCTGGCATAATTGAGGCAGGAGGGCTATTTAACTACAAAGTTTCTTAAGCCTTGATTGATCTCATACTCCCAACCAAGCACTACTTGAAGTTTACATTTTTTTTGAAATACATCTGTCCACACAGTTTCTTTATACTTGATCAAGTTTATCCTAGATGGTCTGTAAGATCGACTTTCTTGTACACAAATAGTCTCTCTTTCTTTCTCTCTCTATAAATTAAACTGGTAATGATATTTTCAGTTAAAAATATTTTAGCTCGAATTATTCCGATCACAAGTATCAAAAGTGAGAAAAAAATTTGGCAGCTTCCTCAAGATCAGTTGAGGTCATATAGTGTAAATCAAGATTTTGTTGAGAATGATAAAACATCATTTGATTCTTGGTGGTTTCGTCAATTACATTTGTTTTTGAGTAGTACACTGCAAGCTCAAATACATCATTATTACTTTCTTTCGGCTTCCCTATCCAAGACAATTGTATGTCACCATAGTGATCTGCAAGTTGTATTGCCAAAGCACATGCAAAGTTGTAGCATTTACCAGTTAACTTTTCGATAACAAGATCGGGTGCAGAGGTTTCTATTATTTCTAGTTCTACTAGGTTACTACAACTAATTCTAAATTTGCTTTGTAAAGTATTACCAATAGACCGGTCGGTGTAAAAGACATCTACATTACATTCCTTAAATATAGACTCTGCTATGTTTTTAAAATTTGTCATTTGATGTATGTATTGTATTGAACTATCAAGAATATCTTCTTTATAACTTTTGATCAGAGACAAAAGTAACGAAGATAATATTGATCAAATTCAAATATTCGGTTGTTCTGATTGGTCGGACAATAAAAACAACAACAGCATTAACAACAATTAGAGGACATAAGAAAGTTGGAAAGAATAGAACCTTGAAAAGTAATGTGTAAAGAAACGAAGAACTAGCGACTAGATCTTATCTGTCATCCTCGTCTGATAATTTTTTATAAATATGCACCTTTCAAGATATTGTCCCAATTAACTTTCTGTATGTTTCGAGTCCGCTTTCAATATCATTTTTCACTATCGCTTCAGATTGCTGGCCACTAAAAGAATATGTTAACAGAAAAGGCTCGTTTGTTATGAATCGTAAACTATTGCCAGAGAACATAACACTACCGGTGACTTTGGGCACATCAAAAAGATCACTTGTAATTATTATTGTTTTATTCAGGGGAAATGTATATAGCGTTCCAAACTGAATTGGCAATTTCAGAGTGTTGTTTAAGGTCAGAATATTTATAGATTGTAGTTGGACGGGTTTACTGGATGTAAATGTGAGTATCCCTGAATATATCTTGCTATTGTTTTCCACAGGGAAAATGTAATAGGATTGCTCCAGTCCTGTTACTTGAACCGGATCGTCTTTAGATGTTATCGTTCCTACGAGGCTTATCTGTTTTGGAGGAAATTGTGGCTCCGCTGTGGTCTGTGGGGATAGCAAATCGCCGCTTGTGGCATTATTAACAATCTCGTTTGAACTATTTGAAAGTGGTCCCTGAATTGGTATGGATACTAGAGAAGACAATGATGATGGCGATGGCGATGGTGATGGCAGTGGGGATGCGAACGCAAATACGCTGACCGCAGTGTAGGCCAACAATCCAAATAAAGATATCGAGATAACTGAAAGAAGGATAATATATTCGCGGTAAAGCGTAATACTTTTCATAGGTTGATACATCTTTTTGTTGGCAGCAGTTCGTATATGGTATTTATTATAAATAGTTGATATCGTAGTACTATTGAACCAAGTCGGTTATGCTCTTTTGGATTATCTGTTTTGCCTCTGCCGAAATGTCGTAGTAATCTAATATTTTTGCAGGGTTTTTTATCAATTTTTTCCTGAATTCGGGCTCACTGGCTGCCTTAAGTAGAATTTCACTTATTACTTCAGCTTCCATATTGATAGAACTCAAGTAATTCCTCAAGTGAATTTAGAGTATATATACTTTATTCAAACAAAAAATTTTTGGATGCCTTGACAAAAAAGAGTGGTAGATTGCTATAATTGTAAGTTTTCTTATTTCGCATGTTATAATGATTAAAATAATTAATATATTCCTGACTGACGAATCTATCGTGTTTATATTTATTGGCCAGTGAAACTGTCTTTTTACTAAAATCAAGAAAAAAATGGAATAACTATGGAACTTCAAGAATCCAACCAGTAGAGGAAACACTGAAGAAAGTGAATCCATTAGTCAAACAAATAGGAATTACAAGGGTGGCAGATATCACCGATATGGATAGACTGCGAATACCCAATTATTCTGCAGTGTTACCCGGAACAGAAGACTATATTTGGGTATACAGTGGAAAAGGTCCTACAAAGAACCATGCGAAAGCAAGTGTAATAATGGAAAGCATTGAGAGATTTTCTTCGTTGCCTGCAAATTATGAAGGAAAAATTTTAACAGGAAAGTATAAAGAACTTTCCAAAAGTTATGATGTTTTAAAGTATGACGAGGTTATAGAGCCTCTTTCATTTCAATTAACCGATGAAATGAATATGGATTATTGCATTGGATACGATCTTATCAGCCAAAAAGATATTTTGATACCATCTTCTCTTGCTATCTTTAGATATAATCCGAATCCTCCATCGATAAATCCCTATTCGTTTTTTCATACGAATGGTTTAGCATCAGGCAATGTAATGGAAGAAGCAATATGTCATGCCCTTTGTGAGGTTATAGAAAGAGATGCTGTAAGTATAGCTGAATTTTCCAGCAGTGCTTTTCAATATCATCTTCTCAAGACAATTGAAAATGGGTTCTTAAACAACGGTATTCTAATAAGATCGCTGGAATCAAAGAATTTTATCGATGATAATACAGTCTATTCTGACATCGACCTAAACGGATTGGATTATCCTCCTGTAAAAAAGATTGTTAGAGAGTTCCATAAATGCCAAATTTCATTGAAGGTGAAGGATATCACTACAGAAATAGGGATCCCTACATTCATAGCCAGCAGCGTTGAATGGGTGAATCACGATTATGGTTATCTGGTTGAAGGACACGGTACTCATCCTGATTCTAGAATTGCGTTGATGCGTGCTATCACAGAAGTGTCTCAATCAAGAGCGGCCAATATTCAGGGTTCACGCGATGATTTGAGAAAAATGAAATACGATCCACAGAATAGTGATGAGAATAAGTCGTGGCAGTTTATGGCTTCTCCAAAAAAGAAGGCATTCACTGAGGTAAATTCTTTTTACAATGATGATATACTAGATGATATAAAACTAATTCTTGGAAACTTAAAAAACAAAGGCTTTAAAAATGCAATAGTGGTTAATTTGACAAATTCTAGGCTACAAGTTCCAGTTGTTCGAATTATAGTTCCTGGATTAGAAACATTTAAGATAAACAAACTAGCGGTAGGTAGTCGAGCCCAGGAGAATGCAATTAGATGCCTGACCCAAGACCAATAATTTTTCTAGGCCCTTCTCTTTCCATAGAGAAAGCCGCAGGAATATTGGACGCCGATTACAGAAAACCTGCCAAAAAAGGAGATTTTTTGCAATTATTATTCAAAGAAACAAAATTCGTTGGATTAATCGACGGATTTTTTCTGCAAGACTATCCTCCAACGCCGATTGAAATATACAATCTATTAAGGAAAAAGGGGACGAAAGTTTATGGATCTTCGAGTTTAGGAGCACTTCGTGCTGTAGAATTATCCAAATATGGAATGATCGGAGTGGGCAAAATATTCAATATGTTTAAAAAAGGTATTCTAGATGCTGACGATGAGGTTGCAGTTACCTTTACTGATTATTCTAATTACAAATCCGAAGCACTGATAGATATACGATATAATCTTTTTCTGGCACAGAAAATGGGAATCATAGATGAAGGGATCAAAAAGATTATTCTTCGAGTATCAAAGCAGACTTATTTTCCTTACAGAACTTATGGCGATATTTTGGATAAATGTAAACAAATGCATCCAGAAATTAATTCGCAAGTAGAAAAATTCAGAGAACACATTCAAACCAATAGAAAAAGTTTGAAGGAAGATGATGCGGTATTGTTGTTGAAGCGAATAAAAGGCGATATGGGATAATTAGATATAGTAAAATAAGGTAATTTTATATCTTCTCTTATTAATAAAACATTATTCATGGGTAATAATTTGTTTCATTTTTTTTCCAGGATAGATTCTTATCATATCTATATAGTAGTTTTTTACTTTTCAGCATTCATGATGCTGTATATTACAACCTTTGGAATGTACTGGAGTTGGGTTGAATATGATGTATCTGGAACCATTAACATAGGTGAGATAATTGTCAAAAATGATCTCTTATTTGAAGGATCTGGAAAACTAGTATCTTATTTGGCAATATTTTCAGTCATAACCTGGTTTTGCGTTACTAAAATTGGTTATAAGAGAGTACAGGATACTCCAAAGATCTTACGATCTGTTTTATCGGTTATTTCGCTGATATTAATTGTGGTAGCAGCATACGAATTTGTTTACAATTTTACCGTCTGGGGTTCCCTAATTACCGTAAATACAATAAATAATTCTCTAAACGTAGATGAAATCAATATCAGTTATCCGAATCCAGAGACCCCGTGGAACCTGGTCTTTGCCACGAAAATGACACTAGCGGCGCTGATTATTTCTTGTCATGCCTTTTTTGTTATCAATAGGTCTGGAAAAAAGTCATCAATGTACATAGAAAAAAAGTAGTAGCTATGATTGCTAAAGGTTTTCCTCCTATCCTTTAGAAACGAATATTCAATATCGATTAAAATGGTCTCTTATCTTAAATGAATTAAAAACTTGACTATGCTGTAAGATAACGGATTGCTACATGATAAAACTAGGTTCTTTACAAAGTAACATGATTATAGAAAACAAAAAAAGGTAAAAAAAGACAGACAGACAGATTGATGGACAGAATGCGTTCGGTTACCTTTGGAAAATTATCATAAGAAATTTTTATCTGCATGATTTACAAAGAGTATTGAAATTTGGAATTCTATCTGACACTCATGACGATATTCAAAATACAAAAAAGGCAATTGAAGTTTTTAATACATTAGATGTTGATTGTGTATTTCACGCAGGAGACTATATTTATCCAGGCATGATCGCACTTTTCGGAGAATTAAAGCGAAATACAAAATTCTACGGAGTACGTGGAAATAATGATGGGGAGATAATTGGGCTAGTTGCACAGTTTGGCAAACTGGATAATGCTTTTTTCCTAAATGAGTTTGGTAGAATACGTATTGAAAGTAAAGAAGTTGGGATTTATCATGGGACAAATTTACAACTAAGTGAGGTATTGGTAGAAAGTCAAATTTTCGATCTATTAATCCTAGGACACACACATAAGAAGAGGATTGAAAAAATCGGAAAAACACTAGTATTGAATCCTGGACCTCTAAACAGGGGTTTTTTCCATCCGACATCAGATGATTATGCATCCATTATTGTTTACGATCAGGATAATACAGATAAAGACGAGGGTATCAAACAAGATTTTGCCAAATTCATACGCATCAATAGAGACTAAATCTGAATTCCCCTGTTGAATGTCTGGAATGGAAAATAATTTCAATTGTCGTAGTCTAATGGTCTATTGTTTCTATTGTATGTGCGTCTTGTTTACATTGTATGTGCGTCTTGTTTACATAACCTAGTAAATAATATATAAAATCATGATAAATGTATTTTAGTTTTAAAATGAGTGAAAAGGACGGGACCAAAGTGACCGAACCAAAAGTATCAGATACCAAAAAATCTCTATCTAAAAAAAATAATGAAGTTAGCGGAGTGAATAACAGCGTTGGCGATACCAACACCAACACCAAGAGTACAGATGATGAAATTAAAAGCGTTGATTCTCACCAAACAACAAAATCCACACCTGTCGCACCCTCCAAACCACGATCCACAACATCCACCATCACCACATCGCCACCACCACCATCACCATCACCAACTAAGCCCTCCTCCTCATCCACTAAATCCCCATCCGCATCACCACCATCACCATCATCATCAACAAAATCAACATCACCACCACCATCACCATCACCAACTAAGCCCTCCTCCTCATCCACTAAATCCCCATCCGCATCATCACCACCTAGATCCTCATCGACTTTAACAAAACCAGAAACTCTATCATCACCACCGCCTAAACAATCTCAACAACAACTACAACAACAACAAACTCAAACAATTTCTTCTACTGTCTCAGATACAACTGCATCAACTAAATCTGCTGCTGCTGCTGCTGATGCAGATGCATTGATCCCTGATGACGTGCATGAAGTTTCAGATCGCATTAAAATATCAGATGCAAGAAAATCGATACCCAAATACAATAATCTAGCAGAAGAACACATCTCAATTCCCCAAATCACATCTAATTATTTCTGTTTTGATTGTGGTGCCATTTGGACTACCGTTGAAGATAAGGAACAACACTTGATAATCGAAAAAGAAAGGAGAAAAAGTGAGAAATTGATTGCTGAAGAATAATCGGTTAGGTATATTTCAATTTGGCAATATTTAGAGAATTTTTCTGAAACTTTAATTTAAAACTTTAGGAGAATGTTAGGTATCGTTATGTTCGTACCTTTGAATATCGATTACTACTTTATCTCCAACCTTTATTTTTAACTCGTCATACTCCTTCATACTTACTTTGAACGTTGGTGAGTCACCTGCTGCTCCTCCACCAAACATATTCGTTATATTAGACATTGCCTTTGGCAGGTTTTTCATTAAATCCTCTGGGGAGGTAAATGCCATTACGTTTGAACCAAAAGGATTCATTTGTTTATCGCCAGATTTTAAATATTCGTTTGGATCTTTGAATGACACGTAAATATATGGAGATCCGTCAGTGGATGCCTCAATTTTAGCAACTATGAATTCTTTTTTCATTTATAATTTATAGTGCTAATCGATATAATAAATATTTAATTCATAAAGAAAATTTAAGAGATCTTGTACAAGTTTCCATTTTCCAAAGATACAATGTAGACATTGCCATCTGGACCAGTTTCAATATCTGTAATGCTTCCAAACCCATTACCCAAAACATAACTGTCAATCTCGCCTTGTGAATCTATCACATCGTCCTCAATGTCTAATCCGTTTCTCTCATCATTCACCCTAAAGAAATAGAGATTACCGTTATTGTGATCTCCTACCAATATGTTGTTTTCGTATTCAGGTCCTAAATTGGTGCTATTTATGAACTCAATATCTGTGACAGCCGGAGGATCAACCCAACTTATTTCTGGATCAGAATAGTTGGAAATAGAAGAGATAGACACCAAATCGTTGACATCCTCAGGAGAAGAAGCTGGACCCATAATTGATCTCCATCCGCTATTAAATCCTGGCTCAACAATATTAACTTCATCAGAAAATGATGGACCATTCTCGGTATCCCAGATGCTTCCGGTAATTGGGTCGACAGTCAATCCAAACGAATTTCTAATTCCGTAGGCGTAGGTTTTGTCCATATTGGGAATGTTACTATCAAAAAATGGATTATCTGGAGGGGCTTCACCAGTAAGTGGATTTATTCTAAAAATTGAACCTGTTAAATCAGGGTCTCCTCCATTCTCAAAATTCTGCAGCTGTGTTCTATGATTTAGATCCCCAACAACAACATACAAATTATTATCTTTGTCCAGTGTCAATTTTCCACCATTGTGATTAGGACCAGGCGTCCCTGGAAGGTCCAAAATTAGTTTTTGATTTGCCAGAGTGTTACCATCCCAATCAAAACTGTAAACCCTGTTCCGTATGGTATCCTCTGAACTATCCGCAGCAAAATCAGGGTCGTCTTCTGTCATGTAAAGAAAAATTTTGGTGCCACTGATTTCCCTAAGAACTTCTATTCCTAATAAACCCCGTTCGCTTTGAAAATCTACATCGAATTGCTTAACGGGAGTTTCTTGCAATATCCCATCAGAAACCAGTTTAACATCTCCTTTTTTCTCTATTACTAAAATATTTTCTCCAGTGTCATCTAGAAACGCCATACCCACTGGTGAGTCAAGACCGCTGTATGCTGACTCTAGTTGAAGATTAGGGTCGTTCAGAGATTGTGCATTAACCGTTTCAAAAACTAATATTTGTGACTGTAAAATCATGAAAACTAAAAAGCAAGTCCAAGATGTCGTTAGCAAAGTTGTAACTCTAAAAACCGATTTGCAGTTTGCCATCGTCTCTATAATAGCAAAAAACATTTGTTATAAGTTTAGTATTTTTCCATTAACTGGTGTAACTATCATCTATACAATGTACACATTTTGAATACTTCACGCCTCAAGTCTTGGGTCTTAAGGCTTCTATGGGACTCACCTTCGAAGCCTTCCAAGCTGGTAAAAGCCCTGCAATGACGCTCAGTGCCACAGAAATAAACCAAACAGTTACCATATCAGTAATAAAGAAAAGTGGTATCAAAGGAGGATCGCCCTCATTTCTCGGTGTAGCCTGAGATAGCGCATATCCTCCGCCAATACCGCCAAGCAAGCCTAAGGTTGCACCAAGCATTCCTATGATTAGAGCTTCTAATACAAACATAGTCAAGATGTTTGAACTCTGTGCTCCTATTGCTTTAAGGGTCCCTATTTCTCTAATTCTTTCTACAACTGAAGTATATAGCGTAGTAATGATGCCCACTGCACCTACTACCAGTGAAATTATGGCTATGCTTAAGAGGAAAGAGGTAATACCTCCGGTAAATTGTTCAATCGTCTTAAGAATGGCCTTTACCGTCGTTACTCCTATATCATTGCCATATAGTTTCTTTATTTCTTCTTCCACTGCATCAACTAGCTCTGTTGATGAAGCTACTACAAATAGGGAATCATATTTTCCGGTTTTTTGAAAAAGAGCGTCTCCTGCGTCTAAGTTGATTACTGCTGCACCATCTATAGTGGGATTACCCGTCGGTTCCATTATTCCTGTTACTAAGAAATTCTTGGAAAGTGTTTCTTGCTCACCAGTTGTGTCGTCTATAAAGGAATATTCTAATTCAATTGTTTCACCAATAGTTACAAATGGATTATCTTGTCCGGGGGGATTGGCAATATTGTCTGCTAAAATGATGGCCGAGGGATCATTTTGTTTTAATTGTGAACCTGGTTGTAACTCTAGAGTAGGGGCTATGACAAAGAGATTATTTGGGTCTATTGACAGGGCGGCATTAGATTTTTCTTCTCCCCTGGATTTCATCAAAACTTGGGATTGATATGATGGGATAACCTTATCTATAAAAGGTAACGATTCAATTCTGTTTATGACCGCTGCATTCAGAGTTATTTTTGAACCCGCCGATCCACCTCCCCCTTCAGTGGAGCCAACAGTAGTTGATCCTTGTGTTTGTCCGCTAGTTACAAAGAGTATATTTGGTGCTAGATTACTAAACTGCTTGTTAAAAAATTCTGTAAACCCTGCCCCTACACCGTTTACTGCTACCAACAAACTTGTACCTGCCATGACCATAACTATAGTCAACAAAGATCTGATCTTTCTTTCCTTTAATGCCTGAAATGAGAGAATGAAAATTTCCCTAATATCCATTTCGAATATGCCTTCCTCTTTTTGATTCTTCTATTTGATCTTTGGTATGGTCTAGTCCAAAGTGTAAATAATATGAATTTACGATCGACTGAGGTAAAGATTTATGGTTAGTCTTGTGATACAGTATTATGAATTGAGGATGATAATAATGATCAAGATTTAATAAACTTCTCTGAGATACTGAAGTATTTTGAACCTTGTTAACTAGCATATTTTATTACCTTGTCCCTTTTAGAGTGAACCATTTTTATTACTTGGTTATAAAAAATTTTTCTACGAGAAAAGGGCTGTGATTCAATAGTTTTACATCTCATGTTGCTATACGCTCCTCGCGCTCTATCTCACCATCCTTCAAATGGATTATACGATCAGTCTTTTCAGCCAATTCAGGATTATGAGTAACCATGACGATGGTTCTATCATATTTATCTGAAAGCATCTTCAAAAGATTGAATACCTCCTTTCCAGTTTTAGTATCCAAGTTTCCAGTAGGCTCGTCTGCTAATATTATAGAGGGATTGTTCATTAAAGCTCTGGCTATGGCAACACGCTGTTGCTGACCTCCGCTAAGATTAAATGGTTTAAAACTCCCTTTATCCTCTATTCCAAGTAACCCCATGATTTTGTGGGCTCTCTCTAACCGTTCGCTCTTACTGATTCCCGCTATTATGCAAGGAATTTCGATGTTTTTCAATACTGATGCTCTATTTATCAAATTATATGATTGGAAAATAAATCCGATGGCATTATTTCGCAGATATGCTAAATCATGATCATCCAATGAGAATACATCTTCTCCATCTATGAAAATGTCTCCTTCGGTTGGTCTATCCAAAGTACCAAGAATATTTAGCAATGTTGATTTACCACTTCCTGACGGACCCACAATCGAAACGAACTCTCCTCTGCTCACTTCAAAATTAATATTTTTTAGGATTGGAGTTTCTCCTGCGGAAGAAATATAGCTTTTATAGATTTGTTCAACTTTAAGGATTGGAACAGATGGTTCAGACAATGATGTTATTAAAGTTAGTTATTCTGTCTTATTACTCTTTAAACCATTCATTATAGATATAAAGTGTACTGTGTCATACATACATACTAGGTATTACTCCAAAATGATAACAGACAATTTGGCGGATGTTATTTTTTAACCGTTTGGCGTCATTCGCATTTTGAATTTACGAATACAATTTAGTGGACAGATACAAGCTACTACTTGTTTAACAATTACCATGAATAATCATCAAAACTTAAATAATGAATAGAGTGAAATGTAATATAACAATCTTATGAAAAAAATTAATTTAATAATATTATCTACTTTTGTTTCTTGGGTAATGTTACTAAATTTTCATGGGGGTGAAGTCTATCTTTATGGTCAGGAAAATGTTGATAGAAACATAATTCCTCTTCTTATTCCACCATATCAAACCATTAGCAAATTTCAATCTGATGATTTGAAAAATTTTAATGTAACATTTGTTTATAATATACCATAATATACTAGTTGGTTTTTGGAATAAAAAAATAATATAGAAATATTTATCAAAATCCATTAATATGTAATTCTAATAATTCAATTACACATATGAATCGCGGATTGAAATATTACAGTATCATGCTCGTAATGATTGCTACGCTAGTTTTTACCCTACATGACTTTGGTATGGCAAATGCTACTACTAGCACCAGTCAAAATAATTCTACTCAAATTAATCCGTTAAATGAATTAAATTCCGATTCTAGTGACCTGAGCACATGTGATGATTGTGCAAGTAATAATGACAATAACAATAACAATAATGACGATAGTAATAACAGAAACGACAACGATGACAATAATGATAATGACAATAATGATAATGACAATAACAACAATGATGATAGCAGCAACAACGACAACGATGACGTGCCAATGTCTTTACCATTCAATTCAAATATAGCTGACGAATCAGACGACGAGAAAGATTATTCTAACGCAATCCCATTTCCATAATTCTATCTTTATTTTCATCCATCATCCTTCCGGCCTACATAGGGTAGGATAAAATTTCTTATTAAAAAGCAGTAGTATTCTTCTTAGTTGCTATTACTATTATTATCTTGATCTAACCTTACGAATTTACCATGACCTTTGTTTTCTGGATAGACACTTCCATTTTCCATAATTATTTTGCCTCTAGATACCGTTAAGATTGGCCAACCTTGCAGCTCATATCCATCATAAATCGTGTAATCTGAGGATGACTGCAATATTTCTGGGGTCACTTTCTTTTTGAGATCCAAGTCTATTACAACCAAGTCAGCATCTGATCCTTTCTGTATTGTACCTTTTTTGGGAAAAAGACCAAATATTTTTGAGGTATTGTAACTAGTTAATTCCGCCAATCGAACAAGCGATAACTGTCGCAATATAACCCCATAATGCAACAATACAGGCAACATCGTTGCCACGCCTGGAAAGCCTGCCAATGAAGTCCATATATCGTTTTGGGTCCCTAATTTCAAATTCAAGGTGTTGGCGACATGGTCTGTTCCTATGGTATCAATCAAGCCATTTTTGATAGCATTCCATAAACTTGCCACATCGTTTTTAGTCCTCAATGGGGGAACTACCTTCCCTCTCAAATTATTGTAGTCTACTGAATGGGTCAGGTAGTGGGGGCAGGTTTCAATATACGCATTACATCCTCCAATCTGTTTTTCATGTAGAATTGTATCTAGCGCATCATTTGAACCAATATGAACAAAATACAGATTGGCACCAGACTGTCTACCAATATTCATTATCTTTTTTATTGCGATTGATTCACTAATGGTGGGTCGACATTCTGACCATGTCCTTAACGGATTTTCTTTATCGCTTTCTCTTGTGGTCCCGGTTTTTCTTGTTGAATATACTTGTCTTTTTTCTTCAATCAATTTTGCACAAGTTTCATTATCTTCTGCATGTACCAGTACAACTGCATTCTTCAAGTCAGAAGAAGTGGAGATAACCTTTGAACATAGATCATCAGTGATGTTAACATTCTTAGGTAGATGGAGATCTTCAGAGGGATTCATGTCCATTAGTATTCTGTTATCGGTTGAACCTAAATTCATGTATAGCTTGTACGAGTGAATGCCCAAATCATACAGATGGGGAATTTCAGATATTTGGACAGGATTTAGGATTGAAGCATGAATGGCATAGTCTATGAAATGATTTCCTATGCTGGCGCGTAAATGCTTTGATATTTCTTGACTGTATGCGTCATAAATCCGTAACATGCGCATTATCGTTGTTACACCACCTACAGCAGCAGATCTAGATTCTGTCTCAGAAGCTACCTCGATTGGTGAAAAAACACCATAGTGGACATGAGGATCAATTAGCCCTGGTAACACATATTTTTCATTTACATCAAAAGATGTTGAGTAGGAGATATTGTCAGCGGACTTTGATAATTCTTTTATTTTTCCCTCATCAACCAAAATATTGCATCTAATTATTCCTGTTTTAGGGATTACAACATTAGCATTTTTGATCAATAAATCACAGCTATTATTCCCCATCTGTTTCCATCACCTCATAATTAACTTTGGTAAATATGTCATTTGGAGTTAGAAGTTGGTTCATATTTTTTAAACTGGTTATCGTTGAGTGCACTATAACAGATGTCCGGAGCCTGGATGAATAATCCTGTTTCCAGTATTCCGGGTAATTTTTTCAACTCAGTTTCTAACCATGAAACATTAGTATAGTCGTTAAACATCACATCCAAAATTAGGTTTCCATTCTCAGTTACATATGGATACCCCTTGTCCAGAGTTCTAAGTACAGGCGTACCTTCAAGCTTTTCGATGAAAGGGACAATTGAGGTTCTACTAAAGGGTAATATTTCAATTGGAACCGATCTTGAAAAAGTAGAAACAAATTTTGTAAAATCAGCGACTATTATTGTTTTTTTTGCAGAGAAGTAGATAATCTTTTCACGCAATAATGCTCCGCCTCCACCTTTTATCAGACAAAATTGTTCGTTAATCTGATCGGCTCCATCTATGACAACATCAATACGCGGTATTTGTGATTCATCTATGATTTTCAAGTTTTGTCTCTCTGCTTCAATCTTTATTTGCAAAGATGTACAGATGAATTCGCAGTTTCTGGCCACCTCATCTGGAATGAGCTTTACAATTCTAGTTGCAGCTCTACCACTTCCCAACCCTATAATTAGCTGTTTATCTGAAAAATGATTGCTTATAATGTCTTTTGCTATTTTTTCAAAACTATCGTCTAAAGTATCGTTATTTTGAGTGCTTGTAGTAGAAACGGACATGATCAACTATAGAAAAAGAGAATGAAAGAATATTTAAATCGATTGAGAAGGGAGGAGTAGGCGAAAAAGTAGGAGAAAGAGGATGAGGATGAGGGAGAGGATAGTAGGGAAGTGTAGTCTCTGCCTCTCCATCCCCGTAAATATTCTCAAATCCATATATTCATGAGTCTTCGAGTCGCTTTAGGGTCCTTAAAATATCGCTCTGAATTTTATCTATTTCTTTAGTATCGATATTTACCTTTTCAGTTTCGTCTGAATCAACTGGCTGTAATTTTTCTATTGACAATGATTCTAAATTAGGTACGATTTCTGGTGATACCTGATCAACTTGTTTTTCCTCATCTTCTTTAGTATTATTATTTGCAGTTGTGCCAGTGGGACCATTTGAATCGGCGCTTTTTTTCTCATCTAGACTAGGGAGGCTCTCAATACTTTTCGTAACATCTGCAACCGAATCATCGTTTTTGTCCTTATCAAGTTTAAACCGAGAGATCTTCGTGATTGACGACTTTAATTGTTGTCCCCATGATCTCGGTGAATGCCTGACTTCAAATCCAGGTTGTAATTCTGTAGAGGGTGTAGTTGATATCGCTGACGATGACGATGATGGTGAAGGTGAAAAAGAAAAAGAAGAAGAAGCAACGGTAGATGATCCTTCTATTGTTCCTTTTTTAGATGTTATTACTTTCGACCTTTTCTTGTCAGCTGTTGCTGTTATTGCTGTTGCTGAATGGCCGGTTATACTTGCAAGCCTTGAATCTATCTTTTTTGTATACTCTTGTAGAATGGAGTCTAATTGTTTTTTGTACTCGTAAATTTCTTGAGCTTCCAATATGGGCTTGAGTTGGAAAACGCGCTTGTTATAATTGTCTAGCATTTTAATGTATTTTCGTGAGAGTCGGTCTCTTTCATATTCATCAATCTTTTTGTCTTCAAAGAATTGATTTATTTTTTCCAGTGCCTCTAAAGCAACTGATTTTTCAAAATAAAGATTATTCAACTCATATTTTACATTGCCAAGCACGCTACCGTGCTCGTTCTGCTTCCTAAGGCTGGTAAATCTGTACAGGAAAATAGCACAAACAATGCCTAGCCCGGCCGAACCTGAAAATATGAGAATGTCTAACATTTTTTTCTTTGACTATGATATGTAAGAAGTAGAAATATAAAAATAGGATTTTAATAAAACGATAGAAAGCAGAGTTTTATTTTACCCGTCGCTTTATCCACTTGTATTTTCTTAGTTTTGGATCAGGATATCCACATTTTGCACATTCTTTTCCCCTTCTGTGGAATGAATTATGTCCACATCTTCTACATCTGATATGTGTCTTTTTTCGGGTAAACTTACCCATCGAAGTTGTTCCTTTGGTCAAACTCTCTTACCTCTTTTCTCCTTTACTACCTATTCGCTATCTTTGTTATTTGAACTGAGGCGGAGATATGATAACGACATTATCTCCTCTTACTACAATATTGCCAATTTCATCAGTCTTACCTTCCTCTAAAATTTCTACAGAGCTCTCTAATAACAGATTCATATGTTGATCGAAACCTTGTAAATTTCCTCTAATGACCTTTCCACCTTTTAATTTTATTAATACATCTCTACCAAGGCTTTCATCGAGGACTTTAACTGCCATATCTACGGACATCTTTATCTAACCTATTGTGTATCAAATCGATGTCCTATATTAAATTTAGTTTTTGCTAGGTTATCGGAAGTAATGATTATCTGAACCTTGGATCTGCAACCAATTTTACAATTTTTTCTATTATCTGACAAAGCATTTCGTGTCCTTGTTCCGCACTTGACTTTTGTGGGTTACCCCATACTCCGTTATTTGTAAATTTAATAAACCCGCCTGGATTGTTGATAGACATATTCAGTCCTTTTTTAAAGAATTCTTCGTCTCCTTCGTTTTTAATATCAAATCCCTGCTTAGATAGCTGCATATTAACAAGGTCGGGATTAATTGCCAGCATGAGAGAAGTCTCAACCTCTCCAGCATGATCAAACTTTTGATCTAAAAGTTGCCAATAGTTGATGAAATAAAAGAAATTCGACTCTATTCTATATTTTGTAAATAAATTCTGCCCTATGTACTGTAACAAACCTAAATTTCCATGATGTCCGTTTATTACAAACATCCGTTTTATTCCTTGCTTTGCCAGTGAATGTGAAATATTTGAAATAAGATCTACCAGTACATTATAGTCTAATGAAATATTACACAAGGGATGGTGTTCATATGACACCCCATAAAAAATAGAAGGTAACAGAAACATTTTTGCCTTTTGAGATATAATGCTGGAAATGTGCTCTACTATCAAGGTGTCCGTCGAGAATGGTAGGTGGTCACCATGTTGCTCAGTGGAACCAAGCGGTAAAATAGCCGCATCAATATGAGAGTCTTGTACCAGGCTTGAAAACTTGTTTTGACCGATAAATTTAATCTCCATCAGCTACAAATAAGGTTTGGATACCAGACTAAAAAGTATGATAGCTACTTGTAACTAACTTTTCCCCAATTTACCTCTAATTTGTCTTCCAAAAATAGTTTTACTGCCTCAAAAAGGGCAAATGCTTCTGCGAGCTGTCCTTTTACCTTGATTGTTTCTAGGGTATCTTCCTGTAATACCTTAAATGACTCTTGAATAATGATTGGCCCTTGGTCTAGGTCCTCGGTAACAAAATGAGCCGTACAGCCAATAATTTTTGCTCCCCTTTCGTATGCCTGGACATACGCAAATGCCCCTGGAAAAGCTGGAAGAAGTGAGGGATGTATATTTATTATTCTATTTGGATAACGCCAAACAAAATTTGGGGTCAAAATTCTCATGTACCTTGCCAAAACTATGAGATCAATGTCGAACTTTTCAATTAATTGTAGAATTTCTCTTTCCGCTTCACTCTGTTCTACATGTTTAACGTAGAAAAATGGAATTCTAAAAGAATCTGCAACAGCTTTGAGTTTTTCATCGGAACCAATGATCAGTGAAATATTGCATTTAATTTCGCCAGCAACATGTGAATTTAATATTTTTAAAAGACAATGATCTTCCTTACTCACCAGTATTGCGACGTTTTTTACTTTGCTCTCTTCATGAAAGTGAACCTTGACTTCCATTTGAAGTTTCTTTCCAAGAGTCTCCAGCTCGTCCTTCATTCTAACCTTATCAATTGCTGGAAAGGAAGCTTCAAGGTGCATTCCAAAGAGCCCTTTTACTACATTTTGATTGATTTTTTCAATATTTCCACCATGTTTGAAAATGTAATTTGTAGTATCAGCAACAATTCCCTTCTTATCTTTGCCAACTATCGTAACTTCCACAAAGGTTTTGGGTTTTGGTGATTCTGAAATATCATTTATCCTGTATTCATTCTCTTTTTTTCTCTCAATTGCTGGTCCTTTTCCCTCGCTCTTTGTCATTTATGTTCAAAGAGATCTCATATCCAAGATAAATATGATACACATAATGTCTCAAATATGAATCTCAACTATGATTGTTACATGAGATATTGATTATTCATAGGTCCATGGTGTAGTCGTCGTCATCGTCGTCATCGTCGTTGTTGTTACTGTTGTAACTGCTACTGCTATCGTTGCTAAGGATTAACTTCTATTTCTTCTCCTCTCTGTGATGACAATGCTCCCACTTCCTATAACCATGACAAGGTGATTTATTATTAATTTCATACTAGAAATCAAATAACATAGTTTTTGATCAGGATTTTTTTTTGCAATAATACAGCAGTTATTTATTTAGTAAAAAAATATCCTAAAATTTTAGTATGATCATTTTAAGAATCATACATATTATAAACATTACCTTAAATTGTAATGATTACATTAAACAATAAGAAACCACTAATTTTAGCTGTGGTAGCTGTGGTAGCCTTTGCTTTGTTTATGAGTCCTACTTTTGCTGTGAGTGATGTTATGGCAAAAGAGAAAAAAAACAAGGGTAACGATAGCGATCAAGAAATCGACCAAGGACAATCTTCACGTCAAAATGCACAATGTGTTTCTGGTGAAGATGTAATCGCCTCATGTAACCAGTTGAACTTACAAGACCAAGATAATGATGGCAATAATGCAGCGGGACAACAAAATGGCAAGGGTAAAGGTAACGATAACGATCAAGAAATCGACCAGGATCAAGACAGCAAACAAAACACCCAGTGTGTAGCAGGCGGTAGCATTGCAGCTTCATGCAACAACTTAAGCTTCCAGGACCAAGACAACGAAGGGAACAATGCAGCAGCACAAGATGGTGGTGACGGAAAGAAAGGAAAGAAAGGCAATGACGGAGATCAAGATATTGAGCAAGACCAAGACAATAAACAAAACGCACAATGTGTTTCTGGTGAAGATGCAATAGTATCTTGCAACAACTTGAGTTTCCAAGATCAGTTCAATAGCGGCGAAAACGCATTAGGACAAGATTAAACCATTTCTTTTTTCTTTTTGTTAATAAACTATAACAATAATGTGGTATTTTTTGAAAAATTTAGTATCTTTTAATAATAAAACATTTGGATCCACAAACTGAATTTTTTTTCGCAGGTTTACTGCGAATTTCTCACATAAAGATCAAATTAATTTATTAAAAGGGAGAGCCTACTGGTTACTGTCATATGGGTAGTAGGAAGAGGAAAACTGCACGACCAGTAAGAAAGACAAAGTCAACTGAGGGAAGATGCCCTAAATGTAAAACAATAGTAAGATTCAATGTTTCAGGACAGGTAGGTAGTGAGATTTATGAATGCCTAGGTTGTACGACTAAATACAAGATAGATGAACTATAACACATTTTTAATCTACTTGCAATTTACGGGGAATGTTTTTGTATTGCAAAATTTTTAGAGTATCTAGTGTCAAGTAAAATAGAGTACACCGATAAGGTCTATTTGTATAGCAGTGGTATGCCTGCAGAACTGATAGATAGAAGCAAAGAAAAATTGATCGAACACGGTGTTGATTTAAAAGATTTAGTCGTCATCGAATCCCCTGAAAATGTACCTGAAGGGTCAATTATGATTACCCTTTGGCCCCATTACTTATCTGTTGCAAAGGTCAAAAGGGTCAGGGAAGGATCAATCTATGCACCACAGCTTTTTAACATAGATATATAGTATAGTCCTTTGAGATATGTTTCTGACCTTCTTTTGTAAACGAGACAAGCATTCTGATTGTCCCGGTAGCTGGCCAGTAAATGAAACATGTGGTCCCGATGAAGATTGCTCCTTTGATATGAAGATGATTCAATGTGATTGTAATTGCCATTCTTCAAATTCATCGACATCTTCTCCTTCTCATTCTCCCTCATCTTCCAGTTCCAGTTGATTAATCGACCTCTCTTTCTCGTTAATTGTCATCCATTTGCTTTTTAAAGGATAAAAGGTCCTTGAACAAGATCAAATATCTTTCCCTCTCCCACTCTCCCACTTTCCACCACACTAGTAAATTGATACTATCTAATAGTAGATGTAGACACTAAAGAATATACCAAACGAAATGTAAGACTCACATCTTGATCAAAATAGAAACCTAATGAACAAGATTATTGCAAACCGAGTCTAAGCAGTCAAGCATCATGAAAAGAGTAGTGTAGATAATAACGCTTTTTAAAGAAACCTAGTACAACTCTATTAGATGGATAACAAGGTCACTACAAGCACTATTTCTGACGATGCTAAATTAGCTTTTCAAAGCAAGTGTATGGAATTTTTGAATATTTCTGATAAAATTCGATATATAGGAATAATTAACAGGTTTGGTAGAACAGTTTCTGGTAAGCTGAGAAAAGGTATAAGGCCACTTTTATCTCCAGACCAGGCAAGAGACGAGCGTTTTATCGAATCTGTGAGACAACAACTACGAAATTCATTTGATAGTTCTATTGGAAAAACACATTATTCTATTACAAAAAACGAATTTGTTACCTTGGTGTTAATTCCATCAAAGAATCAGGATGTGCTATATTACATTACGATAGATAAAAATGCTACACTCGTTGACGTTAATGATATTATAACCAAAGTCAAGGAATTAGAGTGAGCCGATGAAATAAATTAGTTGAAATTTATCCTGCTTCTCATTTCTTTATCTTTTGTAATTGATGGATGACTTGGGTCAATTAAAATTACTTCAAACCACGAATACATTCCATCTTGGTAAACCAAATAGGAACCCATAACTTTCATGTTAATATATTTTTCATTAACACGCCTTTCAGCTACTCTTTTCATGCTGATTTTTTGCTTTATATGCACCACACCTATATGTTTGGGCCTTCTTCCTGATACTGGACGCTGTTTTCTCATTCCACCTCGGCCTACACGGGCTCTAACCACAACAATGCCTTGTTTAGCCTTGTATCCTAATGCTCTGGCTCTATCTAATCGACTAGGATGATCAATTCTATTTAAAGTGGGTTCTCTTCTCCATTGATATGCTTTATTCTTTAACTCTGGAGACCTAGTTTTCAACATCAACTTCCATGTTTCCGCAATATGGCTATACATTATGATATTGAATTATTTTTACCCATTAATATTTTATATGGGCCGAAGATGATGTGCTACTCAATCAACCTATTATCTATCAATTTTGAACGGGACCAATATTCTTTAGCTGGGGGTGGTAGCGTTGGTGTATCTAATTATTATTATACTGGTTATTGTAGGTGCTGTTAACTTAATGATAAACCTATAGCTTTAAGTTGCTCTATTTCAATCATGATCAGTAAAAGAAACAGAACACCTTCACAGTATATTGGTTATAGTCTGTATTTGTATTTTCTTGGACTATCATTAAGAAATGTTGTAAAAGCATTATCATATCTGCATCGAGTAAAAAGAAGTCATGTATCCATCTGGAAGTGGATTCAAAAATGTCATCATGAAGGGAAATTATCAACAAGGAAAAATAAGATTTCAGAATACATTGTAGACGAGACTATTCTAAAAGTTGGTTCAGAATTTATATGGCTTTGGGTTGCGATTGAGCCAGAAAACAGGCTGATTCTCGCACAAAATATAACTAAAGAGAGAAACATGCTTGTTGCTGAAAAGTTTATGTCTGATCTAATAAAGGCTCATGGAAATCATCCAGTATCTACGGATGGAGGTAGTACGTGGTACCCAATGGCTTGGCAATTCCTTAAACTAAAACACCACACCCATTCTCCTTTGGAGAAAAGTCTGATTGAGAGGAAAATGCAATACATCAAAGACAGAACTAAAGAATGCTTTGAAGATTACTTTCCCTGTAGAAAAAAGAATTGCAAACTCAACTCAACCATGTACGGAAATGGTTAAACCTGTTTGTTGATTATCATGATAAGGAGGAGATTTGTTCTTAAGTTAACAGCACCTTATTGTACTGCAATTCTGGATATGAAGATAATGACAAAGAAGATACGAATTTAAAAATAATCATACACGTACCGAAACATACAAGCTTATTTATAATAACCAGAAAATATGGTTTGCTCAAAAAGATTGGATTGTTGAGAATCGGAAAAGAATAACATAGGAAAGGGTAGGTTGCTCATAAAGTGTTGAGCAAAAGAATTTTTAAGTACTATGTATATTCTTGTAAACTGTTTTTATCGTCTGTGCATTCTTTCGGGTTTTTTCTGACCAGGCTGAATTCTTTTTTCAAATCTTTTTACAAAATTATTCTTATTTCTTACTTTTGATGATGGGCTAGTTCTCTCTCTGGCCTGAATTTTAGGTGTTTGTCCTCTAACCTTTCCGGCTTTAGTTAACGATCCGTGAGTCGGCATAACATACGTATAAAGAATCTCATATTTATTGTATACATCTGATACATTTTGAAATTATAGGCAACTCTTACCCAGTTTGATATATTAATGGCAATGAAGGACTAAATCACTATTATTTAAATTGAAGAATATCTTTATCAGTTTTGCAACATATGTCAGTTCTGAATTTAGACCTTACTAGGGAGATACAAAGGCTCAAAAAAGAGAATAATGCTATCATTCTAGCTCACAATTATCAAATTTCACAAGTTCAGGATGTTGCTGACTTTGTTGGGGACTCTCTTAAATTATCCAGAATGGCCGGAGAGACAGATGCTTCATACATAATTTTTTGTGGGGTTCATTTCATGGCCGAAACTGCCTCGATAATCAGTCCTGACAAAAAGGTGCTTATTCCTGATTTGGAAGCTGGATGCTCTCTTGCTTCATCTATTAATTCAAATGAACTTTTGAAATGGAAAAATGAAAATCCTGACGCGGTAGTAGTTAGCTACGTAAATACATCTGCAGAGATAAAGGCGTTGTCAGATTATTGTTGCACGTCTTCTAACGCAGTCAAAGTAGTACAAAGTATTCCTAAAGATACTACTGTTTTGTTTTTGCCAGACATGTTTTTGGGAGCCTATGTCGCAGAGGTGACTAAGAGAAAGAATATTAAAATTTGGCCCGGTGAATGCCACGTACACGCTGGTATAACTGATAAAGATATCAACTTGATGCTTAATAAGTATAGAAATGCAGAATTTATGGTACATCCTGAGTGTAGCTGCACCTCGTCTACTCTTTACCACGTTTCAAAGGGTGACATTAATAAGGAAAGCAAAATACTGTCTACCGAGGGCATGATGAACGAGGCACGAGTGTCTAAAAATAATCAATTTCTGATAGCAACTGAGGTAGGAATATTGTCCCGTATGCGTCAAGAAAACCCATCCAAAGAATTCATTCCCATAAAGGATGATGCAATCTGTAAATATATGAAAAAGATAACTATTGAAAAAGTATACAATTCTTTGGTTAATAATGTGTACGAGGTCAAGGTTCCTGAAAACATTGCAAGAAAGGCGATCGTTCCAATAGAAAGAATGCTTGCAATATCGTAACTATTTAATGATCACAGGGAGTCAAGTGAAAATCCAAAGTTACAAGAAAACCAGAAGCACTTCTTTTTTCTTACATATGACAGACAAAATTAGTTTTTCGATTTCGTTCAATCTAACTTGAGATCTCGAGACTATAATCTATTGATTTGACTGAATGTGTTAGCGAACCTATTGAAATAACATCTGGGCGGGATGAAGCATAGTCATAAATGTTGTCGTAGTTAATACCCCCAGAAATTTCTATAATCACTCTGTCTCGTAGGCCAAATTCTCTAATTTTCTCCAATGAATGTCGGACCATCTCTGGTGTAAAATTGTCCAACATAACAATGTCAGCCCCTGAATTTATGGCATCCACAATACCGTCAAGGTTTACTACCTCGCATTCTATTTTTCTTTTATCTCCAAAAGCACTTTTTGCCAATTCAATTGCCTTTTTCACCGACCCAACTACGGCTATGTGGTTATCTTTTATTAGTATCAATTGATCCATTCTCTTTCTATGCGCAATCCCTCCTCCAAGGACTACTGCCTTCTTATCGAAATATCTTAATCCGGGAGCTGTTTTCCGTGTCGATGCTATGCGGACAAATTGTGACAAGTCACCAAGCTTGTCTACAAACTGCCGGGTTTTAGTGGAAATACCGCTCATGCGCATAACAATGTTAAGCGCAGTTCTTTCAGCCTTCAATATGGACCTAGCAGATCCACTTATTGACATCACCTCCGTACCCTTTGAAATAACCGAACCGTCTTTCACCAATTGTGTTACATCACAATCACAAATTTCAAAAATCATTTTTGCTTCGGCAAGCCCACTGGCTATTATGGTTCTACCTTTATCATCATTTTTGCAAACCATAGTTCCAGAGGACGTTTTTTCTTGTGGTATCAATAAATTGCTGGTGATATCTCCTGTTCCTATATCCTCAATCAAAAAATTGGATAAAGTGGTTCTTAATTCTAATTCAGAATTAAAAAAAAAATTTTCCTTTAAACTATCGAAATTGTAAAAGGTATCTGAATTTTTCAATTCAAATTAGGTTACTTTCAGAGCATATTTGTGTGGAACTGTTATTTCTAAAGTCGCTGCAACCTTTGATTTTTTGGGATTAAGCACCAGCATTATTCCAAACCAATCTTTTGAAAGTTCTGTTGATTTGCAAACCGGACACATCTTGCCAGTTGTCAGAGCTTTACATTTCTTGCATGCAACTTCTTTTACCAATATTGATCACTATGTTTTGATTACTCTTTTATCTTTTGTCTTTTTTGCCTGCCTTGGGATCTGCAGGAATTTTCTTATCTCCTGAATTGCTGCCAGCACCTTCGTCGCTTCCTCCCTGTGCGCGTCGTATTTCCTTTTCTACCCACTCTAATGCTCCCAAAAATGGCTGCCTACAAGTTATACCAATCTTACCCATGGATGCACTCTTTCCCAAGCTTATGGCAGTGATTCTTGATCGTATCTTGGATCCAATGCGTAGGGTCTTTTCAGATTGATTTGACAATATCAAACCCTGTTTTACATCACTCTTTAGGTAATCATCTGTAATTTGAGATAAATGCAAGAGTGCATCAGTAGGTCCTATTCTAACAAATGCACCAAAATCAGTAATTTCAACAACTTCACCTTCAACAACCTCGTGAAGTTTTGGATAAAATGTTAATGCTGTGAAATTAACCTTGTGGTACGTTGCGCCATCGCCAGCAATCACCTTTCCCACAGCATTAGTCTCAGCATCAATAATCAGAATAACATATCCCAGATCGGCGCTAACCATGCTTTCGTATTTTTCCTTTAATATTCCAATAGCTGTTAACTTTAGAGAATTAGTTAGCTTACTAGGAGGAATTCTTACTACATCGGACATATGTGCTATAGCAAACATAATAAAGATAAGACATATATCCAGAACCATCAGTTTATGAACTTTATGTTTTTATGACCAAATTGCGCCCCACCAATAAATACGTGTCTTTTTCTAAGTTCGAGTTATTATTGATTTTGAGAATGAATGATTTAAATAGAATAGTAACCCGATTTTTATATCATCATGGTTACCGTGGATAAAGTCATCAGTGCTCTGAAAAATGTGAAAGATCCTGAGTTACATAAGGATATAGTATCTATGGGGATGATTAAAGATATTTCAATTAACGAAGATAAACTTGCTTTTACTCTGGAATTAACGACTCCTGCATGTCCTTTTAACAGCGAAATCGAACAGGATGTCAGAAATACAATTTCAAACTTAGGCATAAAAGACTTGGATCTTAAGGTAACGGCCCGTGTTATGGAAGGTCGAACAATAACCATGGACCAAATTCTTCCGGGGGTCAAAAACATCTTGGCCGTAGCAAGCGGAAAAGGTGGTGTTGGAAAAACTACTGTTTCGGTTAATTTGGCTATCGCTCTTGCAAAGACTGGAGCCAAGGTGGGTATTTTAGACGCAGATGTTTACGGACCAAGTGTGCCACTGATGCTCGGACTAAAAGAGGTTCCTGAGGTTCTTGAGGGCAAAATACAACCACCTGTTACTGAAAATGTAAAGGTAATGTCTATGGGCTTTTTCTATGAGCAATCGCAGCAAGCCGGAATTTATCGTGGACCTATTATCGCAGGAATTGTCAAACAGTTCATTACAGACGTCAACTGGGGTGAGTTGGACTATTTGATTATTGATCTTCCACCAGGAACAGGAGATGCTCCTCTTACCATGGCTCAAACTATCCCGATCACAGGAATTTTAATCGTTACTACTCCACAGGAAGTTGCTATGAATGTAGCAGTCAAGTCTATTGGCATGTTTAACAAGTTAAATATTCCAATCATAGGTGTTGTTGAAAACATGAGTTACCTAAAGTGCCATAATTGTAGCGAAAAAATTCACATTTTCGGTGAGGGAGGTGGCCTTAAGATAAGCGAGCAATTTAAGGTGCCATTTATTGGAGAAATTCCTCTTACATCTCAAATAATGAAAGGTAGTGATACCGGGACTTCTGTTATTCTCTCTGACCCAGACTCAGAGTATGCTCAGGCATTTTACAAGATTTCCAAGATTACCGCAGGAAGAATTAGTGTAATAGCCTCAGAGCTAATGGATCAAGAAAAGGCCCAAGAGCAAGCTCAACAAAAGTAAAATTATTTAATAATAACCTTGAAATAAATTTTTTTCTATCCGCACACATAATCGTCTTTAGAATACCAGCGAAAGAAATAGTTGCAACCAAGTAGAGATGAGATGGGCCAACATCACAAAAAAAACTCGCAGATTTACACAGATATTAAAGTCAAGAAATGTTTGAATATAATGATTCCTACAGTTAGTTTACTTAATTAAAAAATGATATTAGATCCGACTAAATTAGACCTTTTGAAAGAACCATTTGGGACGCTTATAAGGGATAATGAAGTTACTATAGACTTAGTAACAGAGATATTGAAAAAGGCTCCAAAGGTAATCGCAGTTGGAGATACAACTACAGAAAAACTAGTTGGCTTTGGGTTTATTCCAGATATTTCTGTTACAGATTGCATGGAAAAAAGGGTTATCAAAGCCTCAAAATTCGAATATCCTGTTGATAAAACTATCCATCTAGATAATAAACCTGGAGAATTATCAGAACAGGTGGTTTTGGAGGTAAAAAAGTTAATTTTGGCAAATGCATATGACTCTAAAATTCGCATAATCATAAAAGGAGAAGAGGACCTAGTTGCCCTTCCATTTTTGATGTATTCGCCAAATGATTGGGTGATTTGCTATGGTCAACCAAACGAGGGGCTGGTTATTGTTCAGGTCACCGAAGATTCAAAGAAAAAAGCCATGTTAATATTTAATAAAGCGTTCATTTAAGATTCTCTAATACAGGGTATGATGATACGGTGGCTGTATGACTTAATTAGATGATTTAATTTTTACCATTGTCTGACCCTGATTCTGACAGCATATGAGATGAACTTGGCCGTGTATATATATGCGCACGGTAAGGATAGAAATGAATTTCGGCCAAAACACAAAACGAATAATAATCAAACACAAAGATCAAAGATCTTAATAAAAGGTGATAGAAACCTGTGTGTTTCTTAAAATATTAAATTGATTTTTTGCTTAGCAATCACAGCCGCACCCGTCTTTACTGTTATCATAGGAACCAATTCTATACTTTTTCCTACAGTCTGTACAAACGCTTTCAGATTCATTTATGACGGCAGTTTCACAGAATGAGCATACTTTGGTCATAAAACAGAATATGCATTTGAAAAATAAATCCTTATCTCTTTTGCTTATTTACGGTTTCGTCAAATACAAATATCGGGGCTCTACACTCGCCTTTCTCTCTACCTGTCTTTATTCATCATCATCATTGTCATTTTGTGCACTGCCCCCCCTTATCCTAGCATAAATGACAATGACGCAACCTATATTGTGATAATCATATCTCATAAATAGACAGAAAGTTTTGAATATGTTTTTGAAACAGAGCATGTTACTTAGGCTCTATTTAGATATAATTTGTAAATGGATCCTGTTTCGTCGCTGATATAATTCCAGTTTTCAGGATCGATATCTACAATAGAAAAGTATTCCTGTTCCTCTGCAGATAAGGCGTCATAGATAAGCTGTCCAACAATTATGTGATTGACCCGTGCATAAGTTGTCATTTTCGAAGCAATGCTGATAGTATAACCCAATATATCATAAACCGGCTTTTTTGCTGAAATCAAATCACTGCTTTTTTGGATCGTTTTATAATCATATGCTGATAAATCATCTATTTTATCTACGTGGGGATAATACTTTACAATTACATTTTCTCCATAATCTATTCCTATCCTGACTCCAAGTTCAGGGTAGTCATACTGTCCAAAAACCGGATTAAATCCTTGATTAATTACCTTTATCATCGTGCGAGCACAATTTATGGCATTTATACATAGGGTGTACAAGTGCTCAGAGCTCACATTGAAAAAACCAAGGATGGCATCGCCAACGTATTTTAACACGTAACCACCATAGAGTCGAATGATTTTTGTCATCTCCTGCGTAAATGTTTGTATGATTTTTGAAACACGCTCTATGGGCAGGTTCATTGAGAGTTTTGTAGAGCCTACAATGTCGATATTTAAAATTATTAATTTGATCTTGTCATAGTTGTAAACACTTAGAATCTCTTGAGTTTCTTCAAATGGGGCGGTGAAAATGGGATCAGATCTTAGTGCCTTCCACATGCTTGATTGTGAAGCAGAAATTATTTTTTGGATGTCAATTAAAGCATCCACATGAAAAACAGACAGATCGTTTACGCTGGAACTGGTTATTAGTCTGCTGTCGTTTTCCTTTTCCTTTCTATCATTTATTTTTTTAATGACTTCTATAACTTCATCCAAATCGACATCTAATTGCAAAGAAATAATTTCCGGGGGAATGCCTGAATCAAAAAGGTTGATGATCGTTTGATGCTGTTCGTATTTGTCAAGCTTGATTGGTTGATCATTGTTTTTCCACTGTCTTGTCTTCCGAATTTGAGATCCCCTTGGTCACCTACCCCTTTTTCTCTCTATACTGCAATGATTTCAACTCATCATTAAAATGTATATAGTGACAAATTATCCCTTAAAATTTTTATCAATAACTATTGTGCCGGTAATTTTCATTGAAAAAGAGTTCAAATTGCTTATTACTATCGATCAAATCCCAGCTACGAGTTCATTTCAGATATTTCACCACATGTACCAGAATCATTAGCATTGAATCATTGTAGATAGCATCACTCCATTTTCTCTTTATTTTATGATCCTCGCGTCGTTTCTGTTCTCTAGATCATCGGAATTATCCATTCCACCCAGCCTCTGGAGTGCAATCAATATCTCTTTATCTATCTTATCTAATTCTGGGTTACTGTTTTTTTCGCCGGGTATGATTAGTTTTTTAGGGTCAGGATCTTCTTTCTTATTGAAATCTTGGTGCTGAGATAGGTTGTCTTCCTCGTTACCATTATTATCATTTTTACCAGAACCACGAAATATATCATCTATATTTTTACCCAAATTACTAGATTCAGATGATAAACCGTCGTAATACTGACGGCGATTATAGTGGTTGTGGGATTGTGGATGATAATAGTGACGTGAGTCGGCAGGACTAATTGGGTGATGATGTGAGCTAGAATCTGAAGATTTAATCGCTTCTGATGTATCTGATGTATCGGGGGATGTATGTGTTGATGCATGAACAACTTTAGGTACTTTATGTAATTCTGAATCCAAAGTATCAGGCTCTTTGTTATGATTCCCAGTCGAGCCGTGGTCCAAATCTATATCCAAAAATTCTGATTTAGAAACGGGAAAATCGTCTGATCGATCAAATAATTCTGATGCAAATGTTGATGGTTTTGCCGAGATGGCAGAGTTGATAGCAGCATTGGCATTGTCGCTAGTAGCAAACTGGTTCATTCTTGTTAACGAGGAAATATTTTCAGTAATCGGGAAGGTATTTACAGAGGTTGATACACCCGCTGTTGCATCAGTTGTGCAGGCTTCACCAACAGTGGGATCGGTAGCAGCAGGAGCAACAACGGGAGCAGCAGGAGCAACTGCTACCGCGGCAGCCAGGTTTGAAATGGATTCTTTTTGTTCCCTAGTCGCAGATGATATTTCTGACAAGATTTCGCTGAGCCTAATTTGCATTCCGGTTAATTTTTTATCTACTTTTTTGTCTAGCTCTGTATTTTTAGAAGAAGCAGATGTAGAATCAGGGTTACTCTTGTATAATTTGGTTAAAATTGTAAAAATCAAAATTGTTATGATAGCCATCTGGACAAAAATGGCAATAATCAGAATATCGGAAGAAATTTCGATACCAAACAACTCAATAAACTGTTAGAATTTTTCTCTCTTTTAAGTCTAATCAACAAGCTTATTCTTGAATGCTCCAATGTAGCGAATCAGAGTTTTTTAGCAAATATCTAATACGCTTGGAAATGCTCTTTGGATCGTCTCCACAGCCATACCTTGAATAAAAATTATTTCCAATGTAGCAAGCCTTTGAACACTTTTGGTCAATTAGGGCAACTTTATCGTACTTTGAAGTGCCTAAAATCATCTGAGGCAAATCTTTCAAGATTTCTATCAATCCAGAGCGAGAGGCAAAAGCACTTCCCTCCTTAACATACCAAAACATTCGTGTTGGATCCTTGGAGTAATCCTTGAAAACCATCTTTTTTAACTGAGTTGACCTTTCTGTATCAAAATGGCCCATAATTTCTATTCTTTTTCTGGAAAGGATATAGATGGCCATGGCAAATTTGGAGCATGAGGAGCAGTAATTATCATAAATCAGGGTAGGATAATGGAAGGTGTTTTGTTGCATCCTTTATCTATACTTGAATAAACAGCCTTTTAATCATTGATCAAGACTGGTGAACGAGATTTTCAACTTACACCAGTTAAATTCCCTATGGAGAGCTTGTATCAAGATCAAACCGCCCTCAAACAGCAATCAAACCGCCCTCAAACAGCAATCAAACCGCCCTCAAACAGCAATCAAACCGCCCTCAAACAGCAATCAAACCGCCCTCAAACAGCAATCAAACCGCCCTCAAACAGCAATCAAACCGCCCTCAAACAGCAATCAAACCGCCCTCAAACAGCATCAGCCACAAATTAAGGCTATCTAGTTGCTCTATTTTTATTATATATAGTTTTGATTATTATATTATTGAAATATTGATTGGGTAGTAAAATTCCTCGGGCGATAAGATTGCAAGTTTTGTACGGGCTGGTGTCTGGAAAATCACACGAAGATATATCTTCTTGTACTGGTATATCCGTCGGAACTGTATCGAATATACTTCAAGAGTGTAGAAAAGGCATAATCACCGATATAGATTTGCTAAGAAGTGTTGCAGTAGATATGAAAAAACAAGGTATTGGACTAAATGACTTGGCTTTTTCGTTACGTTTGAGAAATATGTTGAATGTGTTGGGATTGCCTGAGGAAAAGGTAGAGAAATTCCTACAAGCATTGAGTATTTATAATTATAAGAATGACATAGAAGATCCTACCAAAATTATTTCTGATATTGTAAAAGTATCTGAATACGTTGCTCGATTAGAAGTATCAGTTTTTGATATTATCGATTACATTGAAAAAAAGAAAACTGAATTGGAAAAACTAGGCTTAGATATTCTTCTTGCGAAAATGGAGTTGGCAGGACTCAGGTATGAAAAAAGCCTAGAAATGTCAGAACCTAAGAAACCTAAAGATAGCAAAAACGCTAAAGATGCTACTAATAGTCAATAATATGGAAACATTTGTTAGTAGTAAGTGTTTGTTGTAGAACGTACACAAGTCTTGCTTACAAATGATGAACTTCCATACGAATTGGGCGAGATTAGCTGTTTTCAAAAACCCCTTAAACTAGATTTACTGAGAATCCAAATGGAAGAAAATATTTAAATTGAAAAAACATTCCAAGGGTAATGTGTGGAAGATATTAATTCCAAAGAAAATAGCCTACGGGGAAAACGCAGCAAAGGAATTTGATTACCCTGACAATGCATTGATTATAACGACTACTGAAAGCAAAATTTATGAAAAATGGACCGAGTATATGGGCATAAAAAATTATATAGTTTATGATAAAGTTACACCTGATCCAGCTATTGAAACTATTGAATCTATAAAGAATGAGTTTGAAGGAAAGAATATTTCTTGTTACATAGGATTGGGGGGAGGCAGCTCCATGGACGTCTGTAAATATCTAAGCAAGCTTACGGGTGTTCCAAAGATATTAATTCCCACTACATTTGGAACTGGGGCAGAGATG
The DNA here is from genome assembly GCF_047711275.1 of Candidatus Nitrosocosmicus sp. FF01. Taxonomy (NCBI): domain Archaea; kingdom Thermoproteati; phylum Nitrososphaerota; class Nitrososphaeria; order Nitrososphaerales; family Nitrososphaeraceae; genus Candidatus Nitrosocosmicus; species Candidatus Nitrosocosmicus sp. FF01. Next base: position 144,954 of record NZ_JBLNIG010000004.1, read on the forward strand.
ACTACATATGCAGTGATTAGTTTTGATCATAAGAAAAAACTTTTACAAGATGAAGCATTTTTGGCAGATGCCGCAATAGTAGATCCTTATTTCTTACCGGGAACGCCTTTCAATATTATGCGTAATTCTGCCTGTGATGCAGCTGCACAAGCATCAGAAGGTTATGATAGTAAGCTTGCAAATCCCTTAACCAAATTATTCTGCAAAGAAGCATTTGACATATTAGAAGACGCCATAATCAATGATAAACCAGAATTGCTACCATACGGCGCTATGCTATCGGGTATAGGGTTTGGAAATTCATCAACTACTCTGGGACATGCACTTTCATACGTATTTTCTAATGAAGGTGTTCCTCACGGATATTCGTTGTCCTCGTGCACGACTGTGGCCCATAAATTTAATAATTCTCAATATACCGACAGATTTAAGAAAATATGTCAAAAACTGAAATTTGAGCCTCTAAAACTCAAACTGCCGTTAGATGAAGCTGCCGATGTAATCATGCCTGATAGGGGACATCTTGACAATAATCCAAAAGAAGTATCAAAACAGGATATTATAAAATGCTTGGATGAGATTGTAAATAGCAATCCACTTGCATAATTAATTTTCATTTTTTTACTAGGAAAAACTATAAATTCATATTCTTTCCTAATCATGTTATCTTATGACTACCATTAACAAGAGTATGGATATTGCTGCACCATTGAGTGAGGTTTTTACTTATTTTGCAAGGCCAGAGCATATGGCAGATCAATTTCCAGAAAATATGGGTCTAAATGTAATTCCATTAGAAGTAAAAAACGGATTTGGAGTAGGTACGATCTTCAGAATAAGTGGAGATTTTGACGGTAAAAAACTAGAATGGGATTGTGAAACTATTGATTATATTCCACACAAGAAAATAGTAGCTAAAATGATTGAAGGACCTTTTAAACACTGGCAAATCACAGTCGATTTTGATGAATTGGAAGAAAAAAAGACAAGAACTACCCTTACTGTGGATTATGATATGCCAATGGGTCCATTAGGGGGCTTGATAGATAAAGTAAAACTAAAGAAAATAGCCGAAAGAGGGATGGAAAACGGTTTGTATCGTGTTAAAGCGTTATTGGAGGGAACCGGATCAATTCCAGTATATATTACACTAGAAGCTTATAGAAAGGTATTAAAAGAAAAAGAGAGTCGAAAGTGTTCAGTTTCTGAGGCTATTGTTGCGATTATAAATCAAAATCAGAAAGCAACTGCCACTGCTCCGGCATAAAAGCCCAATTTTTTCCACTTTAAAATTTTGATTATTCTGCTTAGTTTGATTTAAATAGTGTTTTAGTGATTTGATTTAATCGTAGGGTTCGTAGCTCAGCCAGGTAGAGCGTCTGGCTCTTAACCAGATCGAAAGAGGTTAAAATGTCGTGGGTCCGAATCCCACCGAACCCGCTACCAATAGAGAGTAACGATATAATATATAATCAATAAAATTTGTATAATAACTTTTACTTTTGAAAAGAAATTAAGTCTGCTTATATCCAATTGCTCTGGATACTTTCAATACATCTAGCACATTTTCCCTATAGTCTATTTTCAGGACAACACACTACTGTCTTGCTCTGCCGACTGTAGTTGGTGCATAGGTGAGCCTGAATACATATTCGCACCATTACGCGATTCTTCATCTACATTACTAGAATGAAATTATTGTCTGATCGTGAAGTGATACACGAAAAGGAATATCAGATAAAATTAGGGACCTGTAATTTCCCTATATAATTTAAATTCAATCGGCTTTGATACCAAATCTTGAATTTTGGCCCTCAAGTCTACTGATTCTTGATTGTTGTAGTGTTTATCATAAGCTTCATTGTTTTCCCATACCTCATCAAATAATAATTCATTAGGATCTTCGGTCGCTACATTAAAAGTATATGTAACATTACCTTCGCGTTTTCTTGGAGGATTTACTAAAGGTAACAATAAATCTAGTAGCTCTTGTTTTTTTCCTTCCTTTGCTTTGATTCGAACTATTACTCTTACTTGATTGGTTTGACTTGACATTTTTACTCCTTTACTTTTATCCTTATATCTTTTAAAAGTTCTCTTACGCTAGATGGTCTTTTATATATAAAAGGACTCATGTGGATATCCTCATGATTTCCACCGAACTAGCTACCAATGTATAGTAATGACATTATATATTACTTTTTTTGTATTTAAGTAAGGTCAAGAACTGAAAATACTGAATTGTGATAAATATCAAAATTATTAAAGCATTGTTTATTAGAGTAAACATGAAACCCAAATTTGATAAAAAGACTGCCCTCGTGAGTTAAATCAGTTACATTCGTTTTATATCATGCTGATTACTTATTTGTATGAAAAAAGTCCTTTTTGTATTGCCTTCTCATGATAAATTAGGAGATACCGGACAAAAAACCGGATATTGGCTTGAAGAATTCGCAAGTCCCTACTATGAATTTGTAGATAATGGTTATGACGTTGTTATCGCATCTCCAAAGGGTGGAAAACCCCCAGTCGATCCAAAAAGTTTACAACCAGAAAATCAAAGTGAATCTACTAAACGCCTTCAAAATGATCTGGTAGTTAAACAGCAATTAGAAAATACTTTGATTCTAAACGAAATTTCAGACGGCGAGTATGATACCCTGTTCTTACCTGGCGGTCATGGTCCAATGTGGGATTTGTCACAGGACAAAGATTTGAAGCGGATAGTCGAGAGTTTTTACAACAACAAGAAAATAATTTCTGCAGTTTGTCATGGTCCTGCAGGATTGTTACAAGCCACAGACTATAATGGTAACTCTATTCTAAAGGATAAGAGAGTGACTGGATTTACTAACGACGAAGAACATACTGTTAAACTGGATAAGACGGTTCCATTCTTACTAGAAGATAAAATGAAAGAATTAGGAGGCAACTTTGAGAAAACCGAGAATTTTAAACCATTTATTGTAACTGATGGTCAAATAATAACTGGACAAAATCCTGCATCATCTCTTCTAGCAGCTAGAAGAGTAGTAGAAGTCTTGAAATAAATCCATTAAAGCTCGAATCTATAATAGCGTTGTAAATTACAGTAGGTCAAATCTATATTAAAATATCTGAACCCTTACACCATATGGAACCTAATCCTGCCGAATCAGATACCTATTTATAGTAACAAACAATGATTATCCATTATGGTGTCAACATTAGGCAAATTATTTTATTTGGTTATTGATTATCAAAAGAAAATATGAATAATTCGCCAGGTGATCTGTCCTATTCAGATAAGATTCAGGATATTCCTACTATCCTATTCGGTTGGCTTTCTAGGAAAGATATTTTTATCTTCTGATTGTCCACCTGGATAATTTCTAAATTTCTTAAATTTTATAAATAACAAGTATGGATTCCATATGATGTTTAAAGAACCTCATTTATGGGTAAAACCATCTAATATACTCTTACTTGGATCTATTGTAATACTATTCATGTTCATTCCCGCTACAAGCATATATTCACAAAACGGTGATATTCAATTAAATAATGATATATCACTTAATCCAAATATTACAGAATCAGAAAAACTAGAAGACTTGGGACTTTATTCAGTCTATCAATCATTAGAAATGGAAATTACAAAAATAATGGATATTGCACATCAGTCAATGAATTTAACGAATTCTTTTGGAAACTTTCCCATAGTAAATCTGACTACTGATATACAACAACAACACCGTGGAATTCCTAGCGATCAGGATATAGATAAAAGAAATGAAGCTAAAAAGTTATTGGCAGATAATCCATCCTTATCATTCATTGGAATGAACTTTCCAAATGGTGACACCTACTTTAGTGAACCTTATTATCCATCCCAAGCAAATAGTTCTGTTGCCAATTATGGATATCGAGAACATATTATCGGTGCACAAGAGTCCAGTCAACCATACTTAAGCAACGTCATTACTGCAGCATCAACAGGAAAGCCAATTGCTGTTCTAGCCACTCCAATCTTTTCTGACAAGACAACAAATAGTACACTTGTAGGGATGCTGGCATTAGGATTAAACTTCACTCACTTTAATGAAATGATAAAGTCCATAGATAATAACGATACTAGAATACTACTTCTCGACAATAATGGTACTGAAATATCTGATTCAGCATCTAACAATAATATTTCAGAGTCATTCGATGGACTTCAAAGCTTTAAAAACGCCAAAGGTGGTGAGTTGGGATTGATTATGGAAAATATCAATGGGAGAAATATGACAATTTCTTACGCACCTATTGATTTTGCCCAAACGAAATGGATTTTGTTATCTATCTCTCATAACTCCTGAACTTTGTTACGGCTCATTAACCATTCTTATTTTATTTCTTAAGATAGAGCCTCATAAACCATATGTAACCATCAATATGTATCGAACCCATGTGAAATTCTACACGATTTCCACCGAGCCCGCTACTAATAATAGTAACGCTATAAGACAATCAATCCTTTTTTCCACGTACATGACTGATGGCGTTAATTATTTCGGGTAGTAATACAATATCCCACCGAACTATCATAGATATGAAATAATAAACATGGATTTATGAAATACATTTCCTCTTTACTGGTCATCATATCTGTTTAGCCTAAAAAAATCTAATGCATTTTCCTTGGTTTGGATCATATCTTTGCATAATCTTCGCACAATCTTGTATACTTTGTGGATTTTTACACATACCTGTAATTGGATCAAATAAAGTTCCTTGAGAATCACAGGAAGCTGGAGAAGATTTTGTTACTGTGGTTTCGGAATTGGATTCATCAAGAGTCGGTATGTTATTTTGTGATAGCATTTCCTTTTCTCCAATAGGATCAGGTGGACCCTCTTGATTTTGTGTGGATTGGATGGGTGCACACATGATACCCTTAGGACCGCCTGGAACGTTCTTTAGTTCCATTTCGCCTGGTTGACATGATACTCTAGCATTTATAGGAGCTGGTTTCACATAGCATCCTTCTGGTGATCCCGCTGGACATTCCTCTGGTGGAATAGGTGCACACATGATACCCTTAGGACCGCCTGGAACGTTCTTTAGTTCCATTTCGCCTGGTTGACATGATACTCTAGCATTTATAGGAGCTGGTTTCACATAGCATCCTTCTGGTGATCCAGCTGGACATTGTTCATTTTGCGGTGGATCAGACAAAGCGGTTAAAGAAGGGTTGACAGTGGTTGTGTTCCTTACTACATCTTGTAATCCTTGACTATCTTGACTGGCATCTTCGTTGTTGTTGTTGTTGCTGTCCCCAGATTCCTCGTCAGGTACTCCTTGACTATCTTCACCAGCATCTTCGTTGTTGCTGCTGGTGTCACCAGATTCCTCGTCAGGTACTCCTTGACTATCTTCACCAGCATCTTCGTTGTTGCCGCTGGTGTCATCAACTTCCTCATCCGGGGATGCAAAAACATATAATGTCATTAAATTATTCTGGGTAATCTCGCCTCCGCCATTAGAAAAAAATAACGTAGAAGAAATTCCTGCTAAAGTAGAATTAAACCCAAGCAAAATAACAACAAAAATACTTAGTATAATTGGAGATAAATTACAATGATTAGACAATTATGAAATGGATTATGATGGTAATATAAAATATTTTACTTTAACCCAATTTGGAGAACTTTTGTTTATTTTGACATAAAATTTTGATTACTAGTCAGCTAATCATATTGAAAATATTATTCATGTAAGATGGTTTAGCATTTACAGGTTCATCCATAGATTAATAATTATGACATTCACGTCTATTAGTTTTCGTAGCGCTTGGAATTAATTCACCTTTAATTTCAAAAAAAATTTCTAACTTATTTTGGACTCATATGGATATCCTCATGATTTCCACATGTGAATATCATTGTTATGATAAAATTGAGTGACAAAAATGAGTCAAATTTGTTTCACATACCACCGAACCAGCTACCAATTTATAGCAACTATAATATTCCCTTCATATTTCACAAGATTAACTTTAGCATATTCAAATGGTTCTTTTCAATCAAAAAACCTAAAAAACTGAGATAATCCATATCCCTTTAAGCAAGTCCTAAATGATATCCATGAAAATCTTTGGTCATAACAGGGGATATCATGTCATTTAAGACTGATTACGAATGCCAAATCAAAACATCAAATGTTATCTCTTATAGTGTAGACAATCTCTTTATAATTTCTTTCTTAATTTGTATTTTTATTTTCCTAATTTATTTCGGGTTTAAAGCGACAAACATCTATTCACCTTCTTTTTGAAGAAATACTTGTACAGCCGCTTAGAGTGTTGGTTCAGGCAGAGTCTCGCTCTCATATGGAGCATGTTAAGTTCGAACCTAATAGCCACCATACAATACTACAGAATCCTACACAATTTTATATCGTCGGAACCAGTGCACCGGTTAACTTATATCAACTTTGTTAACAACATAGGGATATGACAATAGATCCAGAGTTTCCAAAAAATCACAAAGTAGTAGGAAAGCATTCAACTTCAGATGGAGATTATACTCATCTGGTTTGGGGACCAGGAAGAGCAGATGCAGAATCCTCTACCAATAAGGAAGTTCAAGATGCATACAAGACAAGAGGAGAAGAATATGTCCCCTTGGGTGTCCATGGAACATTTGTAGCAGTGGACTGGGATTCATGTATTTCTGACGGAGCATGTATCGAGGCTTGTCCAGTTCAAGTATATCAATGGTACAGATCAGAACAGGATGTTCCAGCAATAGAAATGGTAAATGCGGTAAGTGAAGGGACCGGAGATGATAGTAACAGAGAAGGCAGAAAAGACTATACTGACAAACCAGATCCCATTAGGGAAAAGGCGTGTATTTGGTGTATGGCATGCGTGACAGTGTGTCCTACTACTTCAATCAAGGTAGATGAGGCTAATTTACCAGTTCATGAAGAAATGTTAAAATCATTTGGTTAAATACTGAGAAATAAATCAACGTTATTTTGACTTTGAAATAGGGTTTGTTTATTATTAGACCCATGTGACTTTTCACACGATTTCCACCGAACACGCTACCAATTTGTAGTAGTAACGAATTTATATCTAATAATGTTTTAGAATCAAAAATTAAGTTTTTCTTTATAATCTAATTAGCAATAAATTCGTATGATTATTGAACATGAAAGGGTTTATCAATAATATTCCTATAGAATTGGGGAAATGAAAACTTGCGAAATTTGTGGCGAATAACTATAAGCGGCTAGATTATCAAAATTATAGGTTTACGACGGAATTTAAGTAACGAATTTTTATTTATTTTTTACATATGACCAACGCAACATTCTTTTAGACATTGATTAGAGATTCTTATATCAGTCCGTTTTTATTTTATATAAGTTTATCAACTCAGGTTCTTTATTTTGTTAATAAAGTATTTTCTAACTTATCATAATATCTTGATGAATTATTGAATTGAGTACAAAATTCTCTTGGCTTTTCTTTCATATTTCTTTTTCAATCTCTGTAGTATGATTTAGAAACAATATCTTTCATACTCATATTAAATAATTTTGCAAATTGAGGTGGACTGTTTTCTAAATCCTTTTTGAAGGTTAATAATTGTTCAATAAATGTGGATGATAAGTGCAGTGGAAAAGTCTTTAATGCTAAAAATAGTTGGCCTGAGCACCAATCTGACAATAGCCTAAATTCATCATCTTTTCCTTCACGAACAAGATTTTTACATTGTGTAATGTATTCGCTAACTGTGTGAAAAACAAGAGGGACGTTTCTTGTTGTTAGAATCTTGTCTACTATAGTGGACAATTCTACAAGAATAAGGTTATCTAATACTATCTCCTTTGGGTTTATTATTGCTTTTAGATTAGAGGTCTGTATTGATTGATTATCTGCATTAATGAGATTTTCTTCTCCGTTGTTGTTCTTTTTTTCTTGTACTGTTATCTCATTAACCTCTCTCTTCGAGTCCTTGGTAGTTATCGTAAATGGAATACCAATTATTTCTTTATGTACAAGAGAATAATGCAGTATTCTAAACATCCCTGTTATACAAGATTTAACTATATCGGTATCTCCCAATTCAGCAGACTTTATAGCAACACTTCTTAAAACTTCTATACCAAATAAAGGATCGCGTGCTAGATCTCTGTCATCACTTATTTCTATATATTGTAAAAGTTTCTGTTTAGCTTTATTGACGTTGTTTTCATCGTGTTTGTTATTACTGGTTACATTATCAGAATCATCATGATTTTCAATTTCGAAAATAGATTCATCTTTTTGTGCGTTTTGACTTTCAGTTTCATTTTTATTCTTTTTAGAATCGTTATACTCATAAACAACAGCTATGACATCTTGCTTTTCTATCCAGTCGCCAATTGATTTAGAATAATCGATCCAGAGATTCTTCTCATTTTGCGCTGCTAGTTCTGTGAATACTTCTGAAACTTTACTCCAATCAATATAGGTCAATATACCTTTGTGAGGAGAGATTACTTCAAATATTTTTGATGTATAGATCTTCGTATCCTTTGATGATTGATTTGCTGTTCTCTTCTCATATGGTTTTAGGGCACCAAGAATTTGATCAATAAGCTTTGATATGAGTATATTTGGTTTGAGATAAGAGCTAATATTATGAAGATATAATACGAGCATAAACAATCCTACAATCGATATGATAATTGCTAAATTTACTCCTATGATTGGAGTGAAGATAGATGACTCTAGTTGTTGATTTGCGCTTGCTGATATATTGGACACATTCATCATCGTAGCTGCCAAATTTATAGAAGATTCTTCAGTTCTAACAGTCTTTAAAACCAAAAGAGAGTAAGTAACAGTAAAGATAAACCAACCCAAAGAAAGTTGATTAATTCTGTCTCCCTCAAAACGATTTACTAAATGAGATATATACTTTGAAACAGAAAGTTGTAGAGTAATCAATGTTACCGAAAAGGCTACTCCTAGAATAGTTGCCCAGCCGGTGGCTATTGCAGACAGAATGGCACGGGCTGCATCAGGACTCCCAGTAAATATTAAAGGATCAATATACCCTATGTCAATACTATAACCAACAGGAAAAGAATGGTCAACGGATGACGTTATTAAGAATAATACTAATGCACAAACTGCAAATACAATGGGATAAAACAAAATGGATTTGATAAACCTATTCCATCTAGAACGAATAACAACGGGTATATCAGATAATTTGTATGAAGTCACTATTACTACGATTTATGAATATCTTTATTTATTAAATACATACGTAATATTTATTATGATAGTTGAATTTAAAATAACTTCAGAAGAAATACGAATTGCTAGTAACCGGTGCTGGTCAATTTTTTGAAGGTCACCATTGACACATTTTACAATCCTGGCCTGGATGTATGTTAAATTTCATTTTGGAGCCTCAAATGTATATTACCGAGAAAAAGGAATTGTAGAGGAAGCCTTAATAAGATATAATATTGGCATCGTTCTAATAAATAGAAGTATAAATGGAATAGATGCTGTTGTAATACTAATTGCAAATAAAACTCTTAACATCAATATATCGTAATTTTCAAAATTAGAGATGGAAGCTATCAAGCCAATAAATGTGATGACTGGAATGGAAGAAGTTAATAATTCTTTAGATAAATCTGCTAGCATATTTCGAATAAAAATAGAATAACCAATGCTTTTTAAAACATGCAGTCTTTTCAGAGATTCGTAAACTACTTCTGCTTTTGCATTATCTTCTTTATTTGAATTCATACAAAAATTGAGTCTTTGAATGAAGCCTGTAGTAGAGATGGCGATAACAGAAAATATGTGGTGGGTCTTTTTGTATAAAGTTAGTCTGAAGCTACACTCTGTAATAATGTCGACATATACAGTAGATAACTTGTTATCAAACTCTCCCTCTTTTACCTTTCTTTTATCTTTGACAGCCTGTTGTGAGAGATGTTTGACTATGATAATCATACCTTTGATTACATCAGTCAAATTTTCAGTAGCGCGAGACAGAATCTCTTTATCCTCATTATCATTCAACTGAATGTTCTCAATTTTCTCTGAATTTTGAGATGTCTTATCAGTATTAATAGAAGGCCTCGAATTACTTTCTTTTAGCTTTTGAATAGGTTTTAGCAGGTCATTCAAATTATCAATTTGGTCTTGTACTTGGGATAAATCTTTAGGCAGGTTTTTCATTTGATTTTGTAGTGCTAGTGTGTTAAATGAAACTACCACTGCAAGTAACGTCCCTAGTGCAGATATATAATATCTCAACGTATCAGAAAACGATCCGAAATTTGATGGTGATACAATATAAAAATAAGCTACAAACAAAAACACTTCTATTATGGCCAATAGAATAAATCTATTTTTTGTAATAAAATAAGTAATAAAATATCCGTTCATATTCTATTAGATGATTATACTAGTTTAATATGGTGGTTTTTTGTTGTGATGAGATTGATTTTACTACTATTATATTGAGGTCATTGCCGATTAGAACACGTTGAATTACGCAACGGAGAGCTATCTTAAATAATATCCATTATCAATTTAAGCAATTTATGATACGACATATGATGGCGTTAATATTTCTCTTTTTGACTAACGTTGTAACAGCGTTGTATGGTCTTTCCTTCCTCTTGCTATCGTTAAAGTAGTCTAGAGCCTCATGTCCAGTATTAGCTGTTTTTATACTCATACCTAATGAAGTCAAGTCCTAAATAGAAATGACAGCTCGCTTTCATCCTCGGCAATCAAGATCTGTGCTTGCTCCAAGTCTTTTTTCATTAGAAATTGAGCATCAATTATTTGCTTACATTGAAGAGGACCATTTTTAATACATTTCACTTGTAATGGAATATTAGGGTTAACATTGTCTATATAAATAGGTAAAAATTTACTATTTATGGTAATAGTTACAATAAATCACTAGGTCCATCTTAAGCACAGAGTGACAATAATATTGGTAAATTAGGTAAGAAGTATTATGTCTATTTGGTTAATTACGACGCAAATTCGGGAGCACTTCTTGCTGGGTTGTCCTCTAGACTAGAGTGATACACTATCCCAGTATGCACTGATTGTCCCTTTTTTTGACATTAGAAACTATTGAACTGTCAACGAATTCTACCTTGGTTATTTGATCCCTCGAATTGAATTGACTCGATTGTCTTTTTATCAGTTTTAAATAACTTATTGAACATCTCTAGTTATATCAAGTGAAACCAATTCCTCAGAAGAAAATAAACAGATTCTTCACAAAGGCTTATGAAAAGTATTATAACACAATTTCTCTAAACAAAAATTTACTAATTTCGGGCTCAGCTGGCTTTCTTTCTCTGTCTTTTGGAGGTATTTTATTTGTCATTAAAAGACCAATCCACATACTTACTATATTTAATTTCGTTAATTTTCTTACAACTGAAGAAAAAAATAACTTGAATTCCAATAATGGATTAAATGGGTAAGGGGAAGATGTTCGCTTTAAAAGTAATTGACGTTAAAATAATCTAAATAGTAACCATTAGTAACTTTGGACACTATTATATTAGATTTGTTACAAATGTGAATTCGATGTCATTAGACACTGGGAAATCAAAGGATATCTTTTTTAAATGTACGATATTTTACCAAGTTCGTCTAATGATTTTTAGGGTAAATGAAACAAGTCCAATTTGTTCATGTACTACCAAACAGAATACCTATTTATGGTATCGATATATTCTAAGTTTTTCAAACCAGAATATGGGAATTAGAATTTACTCTTTCGCATTCTCGCTATTGTGTGGTGGATCAATAGATGGGTATATTTAAGATATGGTATGAGCTCACTAATATTTCTGCTGATCCCAGAAGGAAGGTGACTTTCAGTAAATTTTTTCCACATGATCATAACTAAGTCTGTTGCATCTGCCAACTTATAAATTTCGTGGATAAGTTTATTTCTTGAAAATCCATCAAAGTATATGAAATTAGCTATATTGATGGATTCTAATTCTTCAAAACTGGGATATATTTTTGCCGAAACTTCCATTTCCATTAGATGCACTTTTAGCTCATTCAAGAATTTGTATTTGTTAGGAGATAATCTATAGATTTTCTTAACGTCTTGGTGGTATGAGAAGGGTATTTTGAATAGTAACCCTTTCTACTGATTTTTCTAACCCCACATAAATTTCCCTTCCACTAGAGAGGACTATTTTATAAGCCAATTGAAAATTTGCATCTCTAAATTCAGAAAGTTTCCATTTTTCTGCTTCTAACCATTCACGAATTTTACTAGCTACCTGATCCCGAGTAAACAATATTCATCAATGTTTAGGAAATGATATAAATTTTCATGTCATCATACAGTTTGACAATTTGATGGCAGTTGGAAAAGATCAAACATATTGATATGGCAATCACATTGGAATTATCATTTGTCAAGTTAGATATTTTGGTATTGGAAGGTTACAATAAAGTATTGTGTGCATATGTATTCTGTTAACCGTCTTAGTAATAATTAGCAATAACCTTCCTCCAACACATATTAATTTGTTGACGACATTTTCTAAACCCCTAAAAAAATTGCTCTGGTAATATGAGGCTGTGTATTGCAGGGTGATATGCAATTTACCAGTTTAAGGTCAATACTAAATACAGGGACCAAGTCACTGAATTGTTAAAGTAGTAAATCAAATCTAACTAGCGAGGTACGAATTCTATTGTACATGTTAATCAAGTATTCTTGCTAATCGTTTATTGGTATAGTATTATTTGTAGAGTCAATTTGGGAGAAATATGTCCATTATATTATTACCGATTTTAATTTTCATATTACTACCTAATATTCTGATAGAAATAGAACTTGTCTCAGCTTATGTTTTAGTAACTAGTCTAGATGTTACAGATCATCCTTTGATGTTCACAAAGCTATATCAAAGTATATTCAAATCAAATTTAATACGTATGCTTATTTTAAGACTGCATAAAGTTAAACCTCGACCTATGTGAAAATCCACACTAGATACCAAAGAGAAACAAATTGGTATTTATTTTGACCCTCAATCTCAATCTGTGGAAACCTATTTTCGTAACTACTACTAGATATAATACATAAGCCTACTAAAACCAAACACTAAATAGCAAATAAATATTATTATTATCGATCATCATGGTTAAAGTACAGATTTTTGAGGCAAGTACTAAGGGCTATATTGAATCCTCAGTAAATAAATTCTTAGAAGAGAAAGCCTTTGAGTTTGCTAAAGGCTATAAAATACACTATACTTCGACTTATTCTAAAGATAATGTCGTTAATTATTCCGCAATGATAGAATACGATGAATGAATACGGTATGGTATGTGTCAACAATCAAAGAAATTATATAAACCAAAGGTTGTAGTAACAATTCTTCTTTTTTCTATTCTAAATCTGTTAAATTTTTTGATGTATCTGAATCCAATTAGGAAGTGATGTTCATTGTCAATATTACTAACCTGATAAATTCTTAATGTATATAATAATTGCGGAACTACCTATGCTACAAGAGAATAAATAATTAATCTAAAAAACCTTGTTTCTTTTAATTCTGTATTGTTTGCAAATTCGGTTGATAAAAGTATTCCTCTAGTAGTTTAACAACATATGATTTGAAACACATATCCTTGAATATCTTCTAGAGTCAAATTTGACTCACATACCACCGAACCCTTATACCATACGGAACTTAATCCCACAGCGTCCGTATGAGATTTGACTTTAACGCTATTCAATCGCTAGAGGGGTTAATTTATCCCACTCTAATTTGTTGGATGGTAAGTTTCAAAAATTCTCTTTTTAATATCTATTTGGTTACATCATATGTCATAAGAGTAGTTCATTATCTTCGTTACAACTATTTGGCATTTTAATATGACATCATAGCATAGTTATAGAAATATTCTTCGCTAGTGATTGTATATTTTGCTCAAAAGAGTAAGACTAAATTAGCAATCCGGAGAGAGGTTTCACCTGTAAATCAATTTCTTTCTATGAATGTTTCGAAAATCAAAATTATTCATTACATATTCCCATGCAAGTGAGAGGTCTATAAGGCATTCAAAAAAATAACTTTCAGTCAAATCTTCTAACTGTAAATCCTTACTAATAGAGATATTGTTAAAATATTTCCCATTAAAATCTGCTGTGATTTTAAAGTTCTTATTTTCATAAATATCAGTTAAGGATTCAATAAATTGTCGCTTTATTTTTATGCTTTTTATGCTACTTAACGCTTCTTTGTCTATATCGTCAAGCCTCCAATGCCAACCTACGACTACGCAGTTTTGGATTGCATAGTTTTTAAAGTAATCTAAAGATATTGAGATCGTTTTGCCATCATTAAAGAAAATCCATAATTTGTAATAGAGGCCTGGATGAAGATTATCTTCTTCTTCTCTGTAAAACAAATCAGGCGCTTCATCAAGCCAATTCTTTATTTTGTTTATCATGGAATAGGAGAATAGATTTTCAACTTGAATTTCTTGATGCTTGATTTTATTTAATTCCAATAATTTAGTCACCATTTACTCTGTATGAAGCAAACTCGTTCCATTCCATGGCTAAAACTATATTATTATTAAATTCTGCTGTTTTTATCTTAGGAATATCGTATCTTTGTTCGTAATCTCCAAAAACTACTATTTTTGAATCAGTCATTTCCATCATAAACCCTACAAAGCTATTATCCGACAAACTAACTTTCTTGTTAAATAAAGAATTAGGAAATATATCCAAAGCAGTTTCATTAGTTTTGTTTTCAAAGAGTTCTATTTCAAATTTTGAATTTGTAGATAGTAAAATATCATTTCTGTTTAAATGATACTTTTTTAATTCGTCATTAGTGGTTATTTGCATTATTTAGATTTCAACTTCCTTTTTGGATTTTTGAAAAAAGTCATCAGATATTTTATTACTTAATAAAACACTCACTTGTTTATTTTTCATTTTTCTTGGCTGCAATAGTCTTATAGAGAGAATGTAAAGACATCATTGTCTGATTAGAATATTCTAAGTTTGTCATACAATAAATATACATTTCGTATCTATTAAGTATGTCATGGTGTATATCGCTGATAGATTGCTGTAATCGTTACTATGAACTGAAATATGATAGTTTCAACTAGTTTTTAAATGATAATGGACAATATTTAATCAGGATAATAAAATAGATATTATGTCATCGACTGGACAACGATTTCTAAATTAAGGAATTATATTTAAATTAATACTTGAAGAACATTTGACTTTGTGTTCTGTGAAGCAACTCCTTATCTTTACCGAATTTTCATTGATACAGGATTGCTCTTCTAAATTGTTGATTGCACCAGCATCTCTCTGAATATTAGATAATGAGTATTACTGAGTATCATGTAATAACGCAGTTTTTTACGATCTCAAAACAGGAACCCTTATGACTATACTAGTTAAACCAAATTTTACTTTCTTTACTCTATCGTACTTTTCTTCTAAATCTGCGGTAAAACTTAAAACTGATGGAAGGGTAAATAAATGGGTTAAGCGAGCTTAATGCTCGGAGTAATATGTAACATGATGCTTGTTTTATCTGTTGAAACCTTAACCCAATAATTAAATTTTCGCGAAAGTATGTGACGTATAATAATATATGCCATAGATACCATCATTATAGTTTCATTTCAGACCATGCTTCATTTTGGGTTATTTCAATTTTTTTGACTATGCCAAATTACCCAAATTCCGCTATTCTATGGATCAATGCACCTGTATTCTGTTGGTTAGAGGAATTTTAATAACAAGGCGATTTCTACTATAGGTATTGATTCCAGAGATAGTTTCTGTTACTTGATTTATTTGCCTTTTTAAATATTTTAAGAGATGATCTCTTAAGGTCTGCTATTGCTCTTTTTTGTTGTGATCAATCTAATCGGTACTATCCCATTATTTGCAAGCATTACTCAAAAAATTGCAAAAAAAGAACATAATATGGTACCAAAAACAACTGTTATCACTGCAGGTACTTTATTAATGGTCTTTGCAGCTTTAGGAACGCAAATTCTTTCAATCTTTGGAATTACCATTTCTAGCTTTATGATTGCGGGGGGAATATTGCTTTTTGTAGTTTCAATAGAATTATTAACACATGGTGCTTGGAGATTTGGAGGAACTGTTTCTGATGACTCGGGTGTAGTCCCATTAGCATTTCCTTTATTGGCAGGCCCTGGTGCTATCACTGCTGTAATACTTTCATACCAAACTGCGGGATTGATCGTCACAATGTTATCAATTGCGATTGTGATAGGAATTACCTATATGGTGTTCTATTCAACTAGGACCATCTATAGAATACTTGGTAGAAGAGGTTCTCTAATTGTTAGCAGGATCTTTGCTGTTCTGATTGCGGCTATTTCTGTACAATATATAGTAGATGGTTTAAAAACAATTCAAATTTCATAAATAATTGTTATTGTCTTAATGATGATCTGGTAAAAAGTTTCATTAACAATAAGTAATGGATTTAATCACCTTTTAAAAATTATTCCTTAGATTAAGACTACTAAAGTTTCGTACTTTGTAAGAGTGTATCACGTAAATTGCCTGCATTTGCAAACTAAACATCGATGATCATAAAATTTTGGACCGAAAGGCTCGTTTCTGTGTTCATTTTTGGTATGAATGCAATTTTTGCATATAGATATTTGAAGATTATCTAATCTACTCATATTCATGATATACGGCATAAGTTATTAACCGTTATCAATAAATTGATACAATCATGAGTTCCCAGAGGAATCATATTCGTATTGATGCTGGGAAACACGCATTCATACATGTGGAGTAACAACATTCCTATTGAAGTGGAATCGATTGATGTTACCTTTCATGGTGTGATTGTCGTTTACTTGTTAAGAAAAATATGTCAATTGATTATTGTATTCATATCGGATAAATTATCCATATAGCTTCTATTTCTTTTTGTAATTTATTATTGAATTATGTTAATTTGCAGTTCACCTTAATATATCAATTACCAGTTTAGAAATAGTATGGCGTCAGAGTCTGGAGAACGGTTAAGTAAAGCTCGTTTAGAAAGACTTACAGATGGAGTATTTGCTATTGTCATGACTATTTTGGTTCTTGAAATAACAATCCCCTTTATTTCTCCAACAGTGGTTTCCACTGAATTGCCAAAAGAATTAATCGAACTCTGGCCCGCACTTTTAAGTTATGCAATCAGTTTTATAATACTGGGATTTTTTTGGATAAGCCATGATGATCAGTTTCACTACATTAAACGTGTTAACCGACCGCTTCTTGGACTATCTATATTTTACTTGATGTTTATAGCTTTAATTCCTTTTTCAGCTTCTCTTCTGGGGGAATTTGGTAATCAACAACTTGCTATCATTGTATATGGAATCAATCTGATTATTTGTTCATCTTGGAATTATTTACACTGGTGGTATGCCACTAGAAACAACCTGCTAGTTGATAAAGACCTTGATCCTTCTTTCATAAGGAGGGAACTAAGGCGATATTCAATTAGTATTCTAATGTATATTATTGCAATTCTAATGGCTTTTGTAAGTATTAATTTAAGTATTTTATTATTTATTGCTACACCTCTATATTATTTAATGCCCGTAGAAAAAAATAGATACTTGTTTTGGAAGAACAAACATTGACTTCAATCAATTTTCGACAAGGATTTAGGATATCATCACTGTGCATCTGTGTAAGCCTGACAAATAATAATAAAAGCTATTAAATTTGATATCAATAAGAATTCTAATATATGGTTACGATTATCAAGATATAATGGTTGATGCCTGCTTTTCTTTATACCCACTTGGGTAATGCATAATCTAATGAGTATTAGATCAAATGGCTGATTTTAAGACACGATAGCTCGTATTTGGGTGTATATTTTGAATTCTTCGAGCCTTTTTTATATTTTCCAAGTAATCCTTTAGCCCCATCATGATCCTTTTTATTCTATTGGTGGACAAGCATTCCCTTTTCCATCCCTTATATTGCAATAATGCTGACTCTATTTCGTTAGCCAAGTCGTCAAGATTATTTGGAAAATTAATTGTAACCCAACTTCTATCAGTAAATTCAATTGTCAGAAAGCCATCATCATATCCTGTTATGCTATTAATTTTTGACTTTCGCATTTGGGGACTCGCATCAATCTCAAAACAATTGTACCCAGTCCAGTGGAAGACATCATTGTTGATAGATATTTCTATTCTTTCTCCTAATTCATTACTTTAATAAATATAATAGTTCTCAATCTCTTCATCGAATTGGATTAGACATTTAGGGATCAAATTATATTCGTTAATCTTCTATTTAGGCAAGACGGTAAGATTATTCACTTTATATGTCTTAAATTCATCGTTATCCATGTTTAGAATAACATTACTACCAACTTCTTTTATTTTTGATTTTTGAACGTCAAATCGCTCATCGTTATCTCCAAATATGACCATTTTGTCTCTTGTTTCTTTCATTACAAAGCCCACAAAATCTTCATTCAGTATTCGTACTCCTCTACTAAACAATGAATTAGGATATCTAGCCTGATAAGTAGCCATATCGACATTTTCAGGTAGTTGCCACTCTTGTACAATATCATCAACAGGTATAGGAGAATTTCTATTTACAAAATATTTCTCATATATCTCTCTCATAGTTAAACCAATAAGTACATTTCTCCCAGTTGTTTTGATTTCAGAAATTGGAATATCAAATCTCTCATTATTTTCTCCAAATATTACTAAATTGTGATCGGTTTCTTTGACTACATGACCGATATGAGGAGCATCTAAAGCCATTACTCCTCGATTAAAGTATTTTCCAATTGACATACCATTATATACATTTTGTTCCTATTAAGATTATCAACAAGTAACTCGTTATTAATCAACGTTAATCATCGTTTTAGATATTATCTTGCTTGATTCCTGCGTAAGTATCAAAATCTAAACTTAGATAGCTATGTAAACAAATATGCTACAAATACAATCCGGCAGTGATTGCCATATTTGTATTACATTTGTCATGGTTATATACTAGTTTACCGTATATAATAACATATATGGCAATATTAAGAGTATACAAGAGAAATTCCACTTTTATGGATATCACACAACTGATAGAAAATCTAAGTCAACTGGGATTAACAAATGCTCTGGAAAAATACTTTAACAAACCTATAGAGAGAGAAACAAAGAGTATCGTAGCAGGTCCTAGCTTTTTGCAATTTCTGGATAATTTATTCAAAACTCATATCACTCCAGGTGATATAATAGAACTAGAATACGGAAATAGTATTAAATATTACATGTTATCTATGACTGGCACATGGGATGAAATACTAAAGCTCAACTAATATTATTAATATATAGAGGTGTAACTTTTTTTATAGTTAGAATGAAGTCAAAATCAATCATATAATAAGTATAATCAATGATAGATATGCTGATGCATACTTCCTTCTTGATAAAAGGTCATCTTCAACTTTGATTCTTATTTCTCAGAATGAGAATTGTTATATGTAATGTTAAAGTTATACCCACCAATTGAGAGATCGAATCTATTGAATCCTTGTTTGTAATGGGTAAAATTTGGAGGCTCGGAATATTTTTACATGGGTCCTAAACCTTAATGCGATAGAGTTGCAGCTCAACAAAAATGAATTCAAAGACTTTGCAGGCTTAAATAACTTAATAAACATATTTAATTATATCACGTGAAACCAATTACTCAGAAGACAATTAACGGATACTTTATAAAAACTTACGAAAAGTATTATAATACAATCTCTCTAAACAAAAATTTACTAATTTCAGGTTCAGCAGGCTTTCTATCTAGTATTATTATTGCACACTTTGTTGCAGAATTTTCTACTAGTCATATTCTAAATTCTGCAATAACTGTTATCACAGGATTCCTGACATACAAGGTAATTTTTGCAATTCTTTTTCATATTGACAATAAACGAGATTACACAAAGCGATTAACTGGAAAAATCAACTTTATTGCATTAAGGAAGATATTGATTAAAATGATATTTGCTAGCACCATATTTGATACTGTTAACAATATAACAAGGTTTCTTCTCATAATACAACTACTAAAGTTAGATTACTCGGCTATAGAGGCTGCTACCATTTCATCACTTGTTGCTTCAGTACTTTCGTATGCAATCATTAACTTAATAGTAAAATATATTCATCTATTTACTAAGAAAAGATGAGTTAAAATTGTAATGTATTCATATGGTCCTTGCTTGTAATGATAGAACATGTAAAAGTTATTGCAGACATCTAGGGGCGTAGGTATCGTGAAAGAAATTTACGTTACAGCGCTACTTGATCAGTTAACTCATCTCTATCGCAAAGTAGATTGATTAGCATTAGAACTGAATTACTATGCTGGCTCACCATAGAATTTTATTAGTTTCTTTCTCTTTTCAAAATCAAATTCGTATCCAGGAACAGGATGTTGATAGATGCCTACGATTGGTTTGTCACAATGGGGACAAGTTTGATAATAAATTTCATAAGCCGATTTAATACCTTTGGTAAAGCCTGTTATGCGTTAAAAGGGGACTTGATATTCATTTTGACAATGTAGATAATTCATATTCATTAATAGTAATATAGATATTCTTGGTAATAAACGGCCCTGTGAACTTAACGTAATTTTTCAAATGTTTTCCAATATATCATATGGATTAGGATGAATAATATCAGAACATTATGTCTCAAATCGTGCATAAACTCTAAACAAACTTGTCGAAAGTGAGTAGTTTGGTTCAATGACAATTCAAATTTACCCTAATTCAAACGCTTAAGTTAACAGGGCCTAATAAACAGTCATAACATTTCTTAAATCATGAATCCTTTTAGCAGTTGGCCTAATCCATTCACCCAGTATAAGAGATATTATTAATATAATATAAAATCTATTAGTGTACGATTAATATTGGTTGACCTTATATATGGACTGGGCATAAGGACCACCTAGAAATGGTAAACCTGCTTGGAAAGATATATGGATAACTATGACTATAAATTCACTGAATTACAAGACTATAGAAGATTTAATTGCAGAATGGAAAGGAACTATCAATAAAATTGGATTTCAGTTTCACACACCGTTTGATGATAATGATCCTCTTTGGCTTCCATTTGGAGAGAATAGAAGTAAGGTGATTGACAAAATAATTGGACTACAGAAAAAATATCCTGATTTTGTTATGAACAAAGAAAAACAATTGCAGTTAATGAAGGGGCTTTGAGGTGGAGTCAAAACTACTCCGGTTGATTGTCCTTCTTGGACAATATTATCATTAGATCATAAAGGGAAAACAAAATATCCGTGTTGTATAGGAAGTTCTGATTCTAATGCACTTAAGCCAATATGTGAAAAATGTGGGGTAGGATGTTATTCCATATTGGTAGCCCAGGGATTAAAGAATTAATAGCATAAAGAATATCATAGTTAATTAGTATCATCATTCTATCCCACACCTATCATTATACGATTATTAAGCTCTTAAAGTATTGTAAATTTGATTTTTGGATTATTTATTTGGAGTTCAGCATTCTAATATCTATGATCCCATTTAACAAAATCTACTCCCACCTTATCCTCAAATTGGATCTCCCATAATTCTTTGCTTGATAACAATTCTTGCAAAAATAATTCAGAATTCTTGTAATACTGGGCATTTGAATCAGAGATCCAAATTCTGTTTCGTTTATCGCTGTTATTATTTTCACTTGTTCCAAAATTTTCAAACTGCATCACATATTTTTCTTTCCAAAATCCCATTTGAGTACTTTTAAGGTAAAATGTAGGCAGTCTGTCTTCCAACATTCTGACAATCTCTAAAGATCTATCTGGATCTATCTGTAATAACGTGACACCCCATTCTTTATGCCATCTAAAAAAATCAGTACTTAGATCTCTAGTTTTAGAATTCTGCCAATCTTTTAAGATTAATAATTTATCAAGAACCATTATTCGTACACTCTTAAAATCCTCGTGTCTAGACCGACGTATCATATTTGCCTGACAGTTTAAGTAAGATGTTCTTAATTGATACTCTTGAAATTTACTTGGAAGAAGTAAATTGGTTGAATCATACTGAGTGGCGTCTTCAAATAACGCATGATAAAGATTTGTTATTGATTCATCAAGCAGTACTATTTCCTCACCGTTATCAATTTTCTTCTTTAACGATAACGCTTCAGATTCTAAAAATAGATCAAATGGAACTACTAAATCCGAGTTTATATCTATTCTGTCAATTAATCCTCTTTTATCTCTTGGAATATCCATATTTCCGAAACTAAATAATCCTTTACCTTTCTTGGTATTGCAATAATTGTAGACATGAACAGGTTTTCTGTGTTTTACAAAGAATTCTCCAAGATCTTGAAAGAATCTGCCATCAACGATATTAAAACCGAACTGATCATGAGTTATCTTTCCATAATTTTTAATAAAGTACTTGTAGGCGTTTTCATCAAGTAATATGTGACCGTCGTCACACAGATCACACAATCTCCTAGCAAAGGTTGGACCTTTACCCCACACTGGTATGCCTAGAATTGATTTGGCTGATTCTATTTCTGCTGCTTTATCTCGTGCAATACCAATTTTTAAACCAAAGCTTTGTTCTTCAGTACATTGTGGAAATTTTTCATGAATTTTCAATGCCATTTGTAAAGGTAAAATGGAATCTTTTCTAAACCAAATTATTGCCCCATCGCCAGTAAATGATGTTTGTAGTTCCCCTTCATTAGCAGTAGACAGAAAGTCCTTAATTTTTTTAAGTAAATCTTCTATATTATTTAATTGAGTGTCAACTTCAATTGATGATCCAATAATATCTATGCATAAGAAATTATAATATTCCACTGGTTATAGTAGAATCAGCTTGATATTATTTTTTTTAAATGACATTTTAAGTCCGAGTTTTAGTTTTAGATTATCAATAAATTAGGATCTAATATCGTTCCAGTATTGAATGCAAATTCATAGAACTAAGACTGTATATCAGTCCCGCCAGTTAAATTATTAAAATTTGGGATTAGGTTACGCGGAAATCTCTACAATATTCATAGGTGAAACTCTATTTCAGTTTTTGCAACTATTTTATTGTTATTGAAAACAACTTTATGCGTGACAAAATGATGTCAAATTTGTTTCACATACCACCGAACCCGCATAGTATACGGGTCTATATACAAGTTCTTCTATATTATATTCGTTATATAACAATGAATATTGCCGATATTCGTAATAAAAGGAGGTCTTGGATATTCCAGTAAAATTAGATATCCCAATCCTATATTGCTTAATGATCCTGCTTTGTCTTTGTCTTTGCCTTTTCTTGGTTTATTATTGAGAAACGTTTTAAAGCATTGTTATACTATTCTCTTTCCATCGGAATTATATCGTTCTTTATCATAGTTACCACCTGAATAGATATCTTTTACTGGTGACCCATTATATGATCTATCCGTTTTTGTTTCTTCGGGCGAACCATAGTAAGACGTATGCAAAGGTTCAGACCTTCAGACTCGCAATATATCAATTACCAAACCCGTCGAGTCCGTCTGATTTGTATCCTGTTTTTGCATTCCATGATAATATATTCTAAATTAGGTGAATAAAATATATCGCCAGTAACTCCGTATGGACCTACTTTCTTCCATGATTCACTTTAGCCAACTTGAATTCGTTAACCAGTCGTTTTATTCTGTTAAATCTCCTATCATACAAGTTATTAAAGTAGATACTTCTCTGTTCTTCAGACTGCCCACTAGTAGTTAGAAAATTAAGTTTCAGCTCACCTTTTAACTGCTTTAGCTCTATTGAATCATTTCCATACATTTTTTCAATAACTCGTTCGATAGTTGCTTTCCATTCACCATATTTTTTTGGGTTGTTAGATCTTTGAATTTCAAGAGTATAATCCAATAAATCATCTAGTACCTTAGAGCGATCATTCCGACCATCTTTATCACTTTGCAACTTTGTAATCTCATTATTATTTGATCCTGTTTGATTTTTAACTTCTGTCCATTGCATATCGTTAACTATTGGAGAATTAAAATTTGATGATGAAGTGGTAGAAGGGTCTTTAATTAGATTTCTTACAATTGACATAGGTATATATACACTTTGTTCCTATTAAGGATGCCATAACGAATATCGTTTTCTAACGAAAGTAAGCAGCGTAGGTTCCGTAATTGTGAATGATTCCTTCACTAAGTTGCTACACATTATGGTAATGAAGTAGAAAGGTATAAGATATAGAATAGTTCTTGATTTCATAAATATTAAATCTAATTTGATAAAAAGACTTGCAACTTATTCTATGGAAATTTGAGGTAGAACCTCTTGCCTTGAAGATGAATTATTTAGATTCTTTGCGTTACAAAATAAAAGAGTAAAAGAAGGAGAGATATCTACCGAAACGATAGGGTACTTGTTTCAATAACCTATGATAATTTTTTGCGATCTTTATTCAATCAGTTTAAATAGATTCACGTGATTACTAATTCAGATAACAAAATGAATATAGGAAAATGGGTAAACAATATTTGTAATAAAATAAAGAAAAATAATTCGACATCATCCTCAAGAACAGGAGACACAAATAAACCGATAAATGAGTAATCGAATTCAATATGGTAAGCGAGATGAGCTCGATTTCATTTGAATATTCAAAATAAATTTGATAACTTAATTTCTATTACCCCTAGGTAAAAAGCATAATTTTCGACAAGGAGGTTCTAGAAATTTTGGGTGCCTAAATCATGGTCGTCCTAAAGATGAGATAAAGCCAAATTCTAATAGAGAATGCGGTAATAAGAGGAAACATAAGCAGACAAAATGTTATGCTATCGTATGAAATAAAGTTTATATCTCCTAACTGAATTGTCATCTAATCATCCTTTAGTCTTGGTGTGATCGCATACATCCAATTTAAGTACCTACAACATCTTTCTACAGAAAAAATTCAAAGAGATATTACTACAGGATACTAAGTCTAAATAAAAAGAGAGTATAATCGCAATAATTCTGTATCTTCATACAGGATGAGTCACTTGTTTAGTAAAAATATTAGGAAAAAAGTTTAATTATTATGATCTGAAATTTTCCAAATAAGAGATCTCTGACATCTTTCTTGCAATATATGACTATCATGCGATCCATTTATCATGAATCCATATGATCGCCTAAAAATTATCACTACTTTTAATATGGTCGAATAAAATTTTCAATCTTTTCCTCCCCCTGTCATATTTATATACTAAATCTCTTATACTGTTCTTACACAAGTATTTTCTAGGTTATCATTTGATGATATTGATGATGATGATATGTCCTCCTTTGTAATTTCGGAAATACAAGAGGAAGGAATGTTGTGGCTATATTCATGTAATAAGTCTTTTTTGTGTGAAGATGAAATCATGGAAAGGTGTTTTAACATTCACCACGTTTGGGGGAATGCCTTTCTTCTACCCAATTGAATGTACTAAATTATACAGGTTCATGGTCTAAATAATATGAACTAATTAGGGGTACTGTAGCAACTGTTACCCTCATTTGAGAGATAGAAAAAGGATTAAACGGTTAAAACGGATGCCACTATAACTAATGATTAAAGGTAAGAATAGATGAATAAAAATAAAACTAATATTTTGGTCCCATTCGACGCGACTGAGTTATCAGTTAAAGCATTAGATAAAGCTAGAGAGATTGCTGTAAACCAGAATTCTAACATTATTTTATTATTTGTTATAGATGACACAAGTTTCCATCCAAAAGAAATTGCAAAATTTATACCAAATATGGAAGTACTTCACAAATTGAGGCAAAATTTTGAAAAATCTATTAGGGAGGGAGCAGAGATCATAATTAAAGAAAAGACTGACAATCTAATCCAAGGAGGCTTGACAGTTAAATCCATAATACGAGTGGGTCATCCAGCAGATGAGATACTCACCGTGGCAAAGGAAGAAAGTGTAAACATGATTGTAATGGGCAGTAGTGGATCCTTAAAAAAGAGACACGAGAGAAGAGGTATTGGAAGTATTTCGCGATGGATTTCAGAAGTTGCAACCGGCCCAGTTGTATTGGTAAGATAACCAAAATATAGTAAATACCGGCAATTAATTCAAGTATAACGAAATATGAATTATTGTCACATTTCCTTATATGGGTGAGATGCAATATAGTATACTGGTATAATGTCTTACAGACTGGATAATAATTATGATAAATTTACATTTAAAATTCTGATGGTTTCCACCGAGTTTCCACCCATTCCTGGTGGAGTCGGGAGGTACACCAAGAATCTCACAGATGGACTAAAAAGATTAGGACTAAAAGTTTCTGTTTTATGTAACGAGATAGGAGCAGGGGATTACGCAGGTATTGATCCTACAAATAAAAACAATTCAACAATAATCTTAGATGTGATTGATAAATATGGTCCCGATCTTGTACATATTCAATTGGAACATGGTCTTTATGGACTAAAAATGGACTCTATCAATCCAAATAAACTAAGTACTAACATAGATGAGTTCTATGAAGAATGTAAGATACCCATAATAACTACATTTCATTCTGCCTATCCTTTTCGTCAATGGATGGAGCTATCAAAATACCCAAAACTTCAAAATAAAAACATGATTACTTTTTCGATTAATTCGATTAAACAGATATCAGACTACTGGAAACGATTCATTAACTACCGTTCGTTTAATTTAGCGAATAAACAAAAAATGCAAAAGAGTCAGGCTAGTATAGCTTTTTCGAACTATTTGGCCAAATTAATATCTGAAAATAAAAATACCGTCAGCGATGAGAAATCATTGCGCAATTTTTCTGTGATATATCATGGAGCAGAACCAAGTCTAAATAAACAGGTACGGAAAAGGGAAGCCAGAGAAGTATTTTCCTTGCCACTGGATCGTAAAATGGCACTCTTTTTTGGATTCTCGACGCATACTAAAGGTTGGAACATTTTAAATGATTTGGATATACCGGACGACTGGGTTGTAGTAGTTAATCAATCTGAGAATTTGTTTAATTTATCAAAGCCATTACCAATCAATGACCAAGACCAAGATAGCCCAAAAATTCCCCGTCACACCGAAATTAAAAACTTACAGAAGGATAAGACTATCAATTTGAATCGAGGATTCCTAACAGATAATGAACTTTCAGTTCTGTTCTATGCATCTGATATAATCGTCCTTCCTTATACCGTAACCTCAGGTTCAGGTGTAATGTTTGATGCACTTGCTCACGGATTACCCTTTATTGCAACTAATTTAGGCTTCTTTAAGGAATTTGCAGATCAAGGATTAGGAATAGTGGCAAAAAGAAGACCAAAAGAATTTGCCAAAGCAATAAAGAAATTAGAATCAGAATACTTACAATATACTCAAAGAATTGAAAGATTCAATATTGAATTAACATGGGATAATGTTGCGTTACAGCATTTTGAACTATATACTAATGTGTTAGGCAAGAATAATAAAATTAAAAACACTCCATATCCATACGCAAGTCCGTAATACAATCGGATTCAAACGTCAAAATTGAAGTATAATAGTTTCCGTTTAATCTTTCATATTCATGTTTAACCAATTTGTCCTTCGTTTGGAATGTTCCTAATTCAGTTACTATAAAAGAAATTATGCTAAATCTGAGGATATCAGAAGTTGCAATTCGCAATGGTTTGAAAATTTGATCATACGATTTTGTAAAGTATGATAACACTAGATGGTGAATAAACGAGCAATACATCGTTTTCTTGGTTCTGTTCAGAAATAATTGGCACCAAGTGCATAATATTAGGGAGTAAGCAATACCTGATGAACTAGTTATTTTGAAAAAGATAATCAACAAGCTCATCTATTTTTGCGGTAGCCAGGCAACACACCTTATCCGCACCTCCATAATAAACAAATATTTCTCCGTTGATAATGCAAGCACCAGTAGGAAAAACTACGTTGCTAACATCACCATATTTTTCATATTGTTTGGAAGGTACTAAAATAGGTTCTTTGCTTCTGCATAAAATTTTATAAGGATTTTCCAAATCAAGAAGAGCAGCACCAGCGCTGTAGGTTCTATCAGCACTCACACCATGGTATATTATCAACCATCCATATTTTGTTCTAACTGGCGGGGAACCAGCACCGATTTTTAGTTCTTCCCATTTTTGTTCTGGTTTCATAAGCAATGTATGAGTCTCAAAATTTGTCAATTTATTACCCTCTCCGATCCATATGCTAGGTTTATCTATTCCGTAGGCATTACCTATCCAAGAACTTGGTCTATGTAAACAGAAATATGTTGTATTGTTACCATCAACATCATTTTTAGATCGCAACTTTGTTGGAAACAACACTACATCCTTGTTATCGGTTCCTTCATTTGTTATAATTCCCAATCTATCAAATTTTGAGTAATCGGAAGTAGTTGCTAATGCTGTTGACACCATTGGGCCGTTTTTTGGACGATCAGGTAATACCACATAAGTGATGTAAACCTGATTATCAATTTCACATAATCGAGGATCCTCGATACCAAACTTTTCATAGTCTAATGAGGGGTTAATCGCTACTCCATTACGCCTTCTAAAGACGTAACCGTCATCGCTTGACGCATAACCTATTCTTGAAAAATAGTGTTTATATTCTCCAATCGCGCGATATAACATATGAATTTTTTTTCCATCATATAGTATCGCACAGTTAAAAACAGCTACTGATTCCCACCAGTTATTCTTATCAGGTATAAGGATGGGATTATTAGAATATCTTTTCAAGATTTCAGATACTTTGGAATTCAATGGGATAGACCATTAATAACAGATTTTTCTTTTGAAATTATGTTTCCTATAATTAGTATATGCATGCTCCTTCTTATACAACAAAGGTATTAAAGACATGGTTCATAAATGGTTTTATAGTATACGCGATCTATTTGTTAGGTATAAGGATTAAGTTACGTTATTAGGACCAATTTATTTGATACATCTGTATTAATAACCGACTTTTACAAAAAAAACCGTATCCCAGAGATGATAATATAAACTTAGATATCATAATAAATTATGGTCGATTTTAAAAATTATTTTGAAAAGATACATGCGTCTAAAACTGAAGATGAGAATTATATTCAAGAGAACTTTGATACAATAATCCAAAAAAACAATATCCAATTAATAAGGCTGAATGGATACATGATGCTAATCTTTAATAACTAGGGGTATTTAGATATGATGGATTTTACCTTATCGTCATGGCTATATCAATGCAGTTAATCATGTAACTTGAATTGTTCTTCCACAGAAGGGACAATTCGTTATCTCGTTGTAGTCTACAAATCCGTTATAGGGTTCCAGATCACTGGTCCCATTATGCTTCAAAATTTTCAACCATATTCTATTATTTTTGTTAGATATTCCCATTACTCCATCTTCTATCATACGATTCATACCATCACAACATCTCTCAAGATTAGACATAAGGAAAATATCCATTTTCTTGTTATAAATGTTAGTGAAGTCTACATGAGTACCAACTAGACCTAAATAGTTGCATACTTTTAGAATATTGTAGAAGCTAATTTGACTATCCAAATATACCTGAACTATTTGAAGTCTGACTAGGTTCTAGTTTAAGAATTACCTAGAGGATCTGGTGCAAACATATCGATCCGACAGTTATTCCACTACGTAAATTACCTGCATTTACAAACAAGACATCGGTGATCATAAAATTGTGGACTAGGTGGCTAATTTATGTGCTCATCCCAAGTATGAATGAAATTTTTACATATAACTATTTGAAGACTATCAAACTCACACATCTTATGATGAATATTATAAGTTAATGATGATTACAAAAATTATTTGAATGGTATAATTCTGTAAAGAATTTTTTTCTAATATCTATACCAAGAATAGTATTTAGAAAAAGTCAGATTTCTTAACTATACTAGTTTAGATATTCATTAATTTAAGAAATGTGTATTTACAATCAAGGTGTTAACTTCTGATAACCTCTTCCTTAGAGTCATGATATTGATATTTGCTGCTGAAGCTAGTTTAGCTTGAGAGATTTTTTGTTTATGTTTTCTGCAAGTGATATAGAGAATAGCAGCAGCAATTGATAGCGAATTTTTACCTATGAATACGTTTTCATTTTGTATTGCTAATAACAAGTCTATCGACTCTCTAGCGGTTCGCTCATTTATATTGGCCTCATCTGCAATTTTTCTGATAAATATAGCGGGTTTAAACTGGACGTGGGTAATCTTTAATTCTCGCATTAACAGCCTGTAACATCTGGCAGCAAATATTTCGTCTGCTTCAACTATTTGTGAAATTTCTGCCAACGTCCTTGGTATGTTAATTTTTTTGCAAACAAGATAAACACAAGCAACTATAATTTCCTTGATAGACCTTCCCTTTATTAGGCGTTTTTCAAGAGCTTTTTTGTAATGTAAAAGAGCATCCTCTATACAGACGGACGTCAATGATAGCTTGTCTTTGATTCTGTTTAGTAAATCTATAACTATCTTTAGATTTCTCTTCTTATTTGAACAACTTACAATCTTGTTGAGAAATTCAATCTTGTTGTGTTCTTTTCTGTTAGAAAATCTTTTTGAACTGTTTGCATCGTAATCTGCAATAGATGTAGACATTCCCCTATCATTTAGAATTAATGAATGGGGCATTACGGTGTTCATACCACTTGTATATTTATAGGAATTAGTATCTAGTTCAGTATCATATATTTTGTCCTGAACGACAACACCGCAAGTCTTACAAAGCTTTTCACCATTTGTATGATCGCAGATAACAGAATGTTGATGAGTATGAAAACGGGATTGTAAATCTTCTACATTACTAACAATTAAGATATTAGACATCATTAGTGTCAGTTAGCATACTATAAGAAGCAGGTGTTTACAAAAGGTTACATATTGATACTTTACAGATATTCATATAATCATAAACGCATATGATAGTGCGATGATAATGTAAAATTTATTACGGGACCAGAGAATCAGCCAGCTATAGAGGTATTTCACCTAAATATCAGTTTCTTTCTTTGAATGTCTCGAAAATCAAAATTATTCATTACAAATTCCCACGCAAGGGAGAGGTCTTTGAGACATTCAAAAAGAAGGCTTTCAGTCAAATTTTCTAAATGTAAATCCTTACTAATAGAGATATTGTTAAAATATTTCCCATTAAAATCTGCTGTGATTTTAAAGTTCTTATCTTCATAAATATCAGTTAAGGATTCAATAAATTGTCGCTTTATTTTTATGCTTTTTATGCTACTTAATGCTTCTTTGTCTATATCGTCAAGCCTCCAATGCCAACCTACGACTACGCAGTTTTGAATTGCATAGTTTTTAAAGTAATCTAAAGATATTGAGATCGTTTTGCCATCATTAAAGAAAATCCATAATTTGTAATAGAGATATGGATGAAGACTATGATCCTCTTCTCTATAAGACAGATCAGGCGCTTCGTCAAGCCATTTCTTTATGTTTTTTAATTTAGAATATGGGATAGGTTTTCAACTTGTCCCTTTCATGCTTACTATAATCTGATTTCAGTTATTTAGATACTATTTACCTTATACGAAACAAACGAATTCCAATCCATATCGATTATTATATAGTTATCATCAACTTGCTTTGATTTTGATTTTGGGATATCGTATCTCTGTTCATAATCTCCAAAAACTACTATTCTTGAATCAGTTATTTCCATCACAAACCCTACAAAGCTATTATCCGATAAACCAACTTTCTTGTTAAATAAAGAATTAGGAAATACATCCAAAGCAGTTCCATTAGTAGCTTTATCTCCCGCAAGCTCTATTTCAAAACCTGAATTCGTAGATAGTAAAATATCATTTCTGGCTAAATGATACTTTTTTAATTCACAATTTCCAACTGGTTGTGTCATCTATGAAACAATTGTCTTAATTATTGTAAAATAACATCAGATGCCTTATTACTGCAAAAAGCATTCATGACTTCATCTTCCATCTCACTTGCTGCAATAGCCTTGTAAAGTGAAGGTATTGACATCATTAAACCATTAGTATATTTTTTGTTTTGCACATATGATATACACGTTTGTACCTATTAAGGAAATCATGTCGCATCTCGGCTCAGTTCATATAACAAAATCTTATAGATTGAAGACGTCTTATTCCATATGTGTTTACCAGAAATAAAACGCCTCCGGAATACGTCTATCGGTCCCTGTATTTGTATTTTTCAGGCCTATCGCTTAGGAGAACCTCTGAAAAACTATCTTGTTTTATAAAGAGAAACCATGTTACCATTTGGAACTGGATACAAAAATACCATCCTCTAAAGATATCATCCAATAGAAAGAGAATTTCAGAACATGTTGTTGATGAGACCGTATTGAAGGTAGGGTCAGAGTACATCTGGCTATGGATGGCTATCGAACCAGAAAATAAGCAGATCCTCGCACTATCCATATCAAAGGAGAGAAGCATGTTTGTAGCCGTAAGATGTCTTTCAGGTTTAGTCAAAATCCATGGATAGCATCCTGTATCCACTGATGGAGGTACTTGGTACCCGATGGCTTGTAGATTTCTTGGGTTAGAACATCACATTCATTCTCCGTTTGCGAAAAGCATTATCGAAAGAACTATGCAATACATTAAGGACAGGACCGAGTGTTTCGATGATTATTTTCCATGTAAATTAAAACATTCTAAACTAAAACATGTACAGCATTGGCTAAGGTCTTTGTAGATTATCGTAACAGGGAATAAAACAAATTAAATGAACAGAGCCTTCTGTTCAGTATTTGAGACGGTGGGAGTGATTTGATAACTAATTAGCAGGTAAGGGCTCACTTTTATTAACTTTGTATTTATCTAATCCAGAAAAGTCAACCTTTAAAATTACATTCATACCAACTTGATATATTTCAGATTTTGGAATGTCGTATCTTATATCGAATTCTCCGAAAACAACTATCGTATCTTTTGTTTCTTTAAGAACATGACCTACATGATCCTCATTCTTTGCCCTCACTCCTTTATTGAACAGCCCACTGGGATATTTTCCTTCATACGTTGCTAAATCTATCTGTTTATCATCTGCCTCCCAAGGTTCTGTTCTACCGGCCGGTAAAGGAGACCCTCTTGATACAGAATACTTTTCTACCTGATCGTATTTCAAACCAATTAACACATTAGCTCCTACTTGTTGAATTTCTTCAATAGGAATGTCATATCTTTCATTTTTGCCACCAAACACAATAACCTTGTCAGGTGTTTCTTTTACCACAAAACCTATATCTGATTTATCTATTGTTTTTACTCCTCTATTGAAATATTTGCCTGACGTCATATGTAATAGAAACATTTCAATCTATTTAAGTTAGATTGAGGCACTAATTGATTCTGTTGACTTTATTATCAATTTCTTTTTGTCATGGTATTTAGTAAATGTATAACCAATTTTCACTTGTATAAGTTCATAATTCATTTACTTGGAGGAAAATAACGCAAATTCTAGAATAGATGGGTAAAACCGACTTACATCAGTGATAGAATTTGGTCAAACTTGTTCCACTTATCCCCGAATTTTTATACTAAGGAACTTTATGCGGAAATCAAAATTCATTCTAAAACCTATTAAATATACTTAAAATCTTCTTGTTTGTTCAGGATATCAAATTCAGACTTTAGTCATGATTTGTCAAATATCCTTACACGGGAGGACACTGCTTTTCTGGAGATTGCGATCCCTTTTTATTTACTCCACTGCATTACGATTTCAGATTTTTCTTGACAACAATGCGTTTGCTTTATTTTAAATATCCTGCGATCTATGCAACCTATATTCTGTTGGTTGGAGGAATTTTAATTACAAGGCGATTTCTACTATAGGTATTGATTCCAGAGATAGTTTCCAATACATTACTAAATTTATTTGCCTTTTTAAATATTTTAAGAGATGATCTCTTAAGGTCTGCTATTGCTCTTTTTTGTTGTGATCAATCTAATCGGTACTATCCCATTATTTGCAAGCATTACTCAAAAAATTGCAAAAAAAGAACATAATATGGTACCAAAAACAACTGTTATCACTGCAGGTACTTTATTAATGGTCTTTGCAGCTTTAGGAACGCAAATTCTTTCAATCTTTGGAATTACCATTTCTAGCTTTATGATTACGGGGGGAATATTGCTTTTTGTAGTTTCAATAGAATTATTAACACATGGTGCTTGGAGATTTGGAGGAACTGTTTCTGATGACTCGGGTGTAGTCCCATTAGCATTTCCTTTATTGGCAGGCCCTGGTGCTATCACTGCTGTAATACTTTCATACCAAACTGCGGGATTGATCGTCACAATGTTATCAATTGCGATTGTGATAGGAATTACCTATATGGTGTTCTATTCAACTAGGACCATCTATAGAATACTTGGTAGAAGAGGTTCTCTAATTGTTAGCAGGATCTTTGCTGTTCTGATTGCGGCTATTTCTGTACAATATATAGTAGATGGTTTAAAAACAATTCAAATTTCATAAATAATTGTTATTGTATCAAGTATGACATGATAAAAAGTTTCATTAATAACAAGTAATGGATTAAAAGTATAATTAATTAACTTTTAAAAACTCAATTCTGCAAAATAAGACTATTGGAGTAGACTACCATGTAGTATTATATCACGTAAATTGCCGACATTTGCAAAGTAGGCATCGATGGTCGTAGAATTTTGGTCCATTAGGTTCATTTCGGTGTTCACTCTTGGTATGAACGCAGTTTTTGCAGATAGATATTTGAAAAGTATCTAATTTATTCATGTTTTTGATGTTCATAATACATTATTAACTATTAAGCAACCTAACACCATTATAAACCCATGATAATAATGGTAAGTATCATGATAGAAAAGTATTGCTATCTATTCGTGGAATAACTGTCTCCAGTTGGAAGAAACACTGAACTGGAATCTAAAAAGGAAAAAAACAACCTGTTTAAAATTAGAAATAAATATTTTATCTAGAATTCTCAAAAAATCGCCTAGCAAATTCCTTGGAGATTTCCTCTTCTTTAATAATTTCCCCTTTACGTCCAGGTGTTCTCATCATTTGTTGTAATACACTTCTTCTCTCATCGTCTAATTCGTTAAACCCTCTGTCATTATCATAAATCTCCTGTTTTTTTGACCTTAATTCATTAGCATATCTTGTACGAAAGGATGACTCCATATCTACTAAGGATTGTTCTTCCGCTAGGTCAACAATTACATTAGGTATATTTTTTTTAAAAATCTTATCATCGTTATTAGAGTCTGATAAAGTGGTAGAGGAGTGTTTATAATGGTTTTTTACAATTGACACACTTATATATACACTTTGTTCCTATTAAATATGTCATAACGAATACCGTTTTCTAATGGAAGTAAACAGTAAAGGAACAGTTACTGTGAATGATTTCGTCAATAAGTCAATTAATTTTCTCATTTCAATTAAACTAAGGTACGCTATTCTGGTTGGCTGGATATATTACTGACTATACTTTCCGCAGCATCATCATAGATGGGTTTACCACTTGAAACAACAAGCACATATCAATGCTAATAGTATACAAGAGAAATCTGTATTATGGAAAATACAGTTAATAGCAAGTATGACGTATAAGGAACATGGAAATTAAGAATTAATATGCCTATGCTAATGCTAAAATGTAAAACTTGTGGTATTATATTTAGTTCAGTATACACATCTGACATGAAAGAATTTACGAAAAAATCCAAAAGTAATTCAAATGGGATACATAGTTGCTCTAGGGGTCATTCTAACGAATATTCACTAGAAAATTATATAGATTTGTCCTGAATTTTTGGTTCACACATATTTCAAAATCCATCATTAGAATGGAATAACTGATTCAGGATAGGGTACAATTATGTCCCTATTACTAACCTAATTATCAATTATGTATAAATTGGATAATTTATCAACAATGATATTTACTTTAATTCAAACTTTATACCCATTTTCAATAATCAAATGTGATATTCTTAATATATCATAACATCTACTAATATTTGATTATTATTGGTAGATCTTGTATATGGTTTGGGTATGACCGACATTATTAGAGATTTCCCCGCTCATTTTAGTATGCTTACTAAATACATATCCATTAAGCTATTTAAGTCAAAACCTTTCATTTATGGTTCTGCAGATATTATCAACATATGTAACCTTCACTGCTCTCATTGTTATTGGTGGAAAACTAGAAGAAATGAAAAAGACGAATTAAGTGTAGAGGATTGGAGGAAATTAATCAATGATACTTTCAAAAAACATCACGTATACGTGGTTACTCTTGTAGGAGGAGAGCCCTTGATGAGGCAAGATGTGATCAAGACTTTCTGTGACGAAATGCCTAGACGTATATGTGTGGTAACAAATGGGACCTATCCGTTACCGCGATTCAAAAATCTTTACTTTTACTGGGTTTCTCTAGATGGTACTGAACAAATACACGATAGCATAAGAGGTAAAGGAGCATATGCAAAAACAAAGAAAAATATTTTAGACTATATAGCAGGACCCCCTAGAAATGGCAAACCTGCTTGGAAAGATATCTGGATAACTATGACTATAAATTCACTGAATTACAAGACTGTAGAGGATTTAATTGCAGAATGGAAAGGAACTATCAATAAAATTGGATTTCAGTTTCACACACCGTTTGATGATAATGATCCTCTTTGGCTTCCATTTGGAGAGAATAGAAGTAAGGTGGTTGACAACATAATTGAATTAAGAAAAAGGTATCCTGATTTTATTATGAACACAGATGAACAACTCCAGTTGATGAAAGGATCATGGGGTGGTACCAAGACTACTCCTATTGACTGTCCTTCTTGGGCGATTCTCTCTATAGATCACAAAGGAGAGACAAAGCAACCTTGTTGTATAGGAAGTTCTGATCCTAAGGCACTTAAACCGATTTGTGAAAAATGTGGTGTAGGATGTTATTCCATTTTGGTGGCCCAAGGATTGAAGAACTAATAGCATAATGATCAATCTAGCTGAATTGGTTTTTGCCATTTAATTCTCTACATACCTTCGCACAATTATCTAAATTTTAAAAGTAGTCTAAAAGTTAATTTTTGAATTATTCAGAGTTGAATTCTAACATCTGTGGTTTTATTTAAAAAAATTGGAGTTTACATTTACAAAAACGATATTGGAAGGGTCAAAATTATATCAATGCC
Source organism: Candidatus Nitrosocosmicus sp. FF01 (assembly GCF_047711275.1). Classification (NCBI taxonomy): domain Archaea; kingdom Thermoproteati; phylum Nitrososphaerota; class Nitrososphaeria; order Nitrososphaerales; family Nitrososphaeraceae; genus Candidatus Nitrosocosmicus; species Candidatus Nitrosocosmicus sp. FF01. The sequence continues at coordinate 182,362 of NZ_JBLNIG010000004.1, forward strand.
ATGTATCTTAACCCAAAATGGTAAAACTTTACAGAATACAGTTAATAAAATAGTCAATGACTTTCTCCACAATCTCCTCTCTTTTTATTATTTTCATTTTCAGTCATTGCAAATTATAATGAGTAATAGAGCATAAATAATCAATTGAAGATTTACTAAACTCTAAGAGAACTAATTATTTTGACATAAAAAATCAAAAAATTTTAATGCTAATAATAGTAAATTAAGTATCCAGATATCTTAAAGCCAAAAAGCACATTGTAGTAAGCAAGAATTAACATGTGTGTCACCGATAATATATTCATACTATTTCGCTTTGTTGTATTTTTACCAATAATTTACTCTTAAGATACTAATTGTGGTATTCCTCAAAAGGTTGTATATATTACTAAATGCAAATTTCCGAGCAATTTACTATTGCCACGATTTCCTATGACAGTGTCAAGATATGGTTGCTTGACTAAGACCCAGATGATTTTATTCTAAAATCTCAATTTGCTAGAAGGTCGACCGTTAGTTAATTAGTTTTTAGTGCTGTTACAAGCGTTGATAGTTTAAAAGGCATTGTGAGAATATCTTTTTCTTTTATTCCAGCGGTTTTTATATCCTCGGCAGGTAAGTATTCTTTTGGAGTTGTTGTGATTAGTACTAACTTTTGGTCTGGTTTTTCTAAGTATATTCTATTGGCAACATCAAGGCCAGAAGGGTTATCCAAATGGGTATCTAATATAATAGCATTGTATGGTTTTTCCTTCCTCTTGCTATCATTAAAGTAATCTGGAGCCTCATGTCCACTATTAGCTGTTTTTATACACATACCAAAAGAAGACAAATAAGTCCTAAATAGAATTAACAGCTCGCTTTCAGCCACGGCAATCAAGATCTGTACTTGCTCTAATTCTTTTTTTAATAGAAATTGAGCATCTATTACTTGCTCACTTCGAAGATAGCCATTTCTACTACATTTCACCCGTAATGGAATATAAGGGTTAACATTGTTTATATAAATAGGTAAAAATTATTTATGTCCATTCGGTCAACTACGAAGCACTATCGGAACCATTTCATATTAGGATCCTCATCTAGGTTAGATCGGTACACTACCCAGTACGCACCAATTGCCCTTTTTTGACATTAGAAACATTTGAGCTGTCAAAGAACTCTACATGGATTATTTCTAATACCTCGAATTGAATCAACTAGATTATCTTTTCATCAGTATTAAATAACCTATTGAACATATTTAGCTATATCAAGTGAAACCAATAACTCAGAACAAAATAAACAGATTCTTCATAAAGGCCTATGTAAAGTATTATGATACAATCTCTCTGAACAAAAATTTACTAATTTCAGGTTCAGCAGGCTTTCTGTCTAGTATTATTATTGCATACTTTGTTGCAGAATTTTCTACTAGTCATATTCTAAATTCTGCAATAACTGTTATCACAGGATTCCTGACATACAAGGTAATTTTTGCAATTCTTTTTCATATTGACAATAAACAAAATTACACAAAACGCTTAACTGGAAAAATTAACTTTATTGCGTTAAGACGAATCTTGATTAAGATGATATTTGCTAGCACCATATTTGATACTGTCAATAATGCAACAAGATTTATTCTCATGATACAATTACTAAAGTTAGATTACTCGGCTATAGGGGCTGCTACCATTTCATCATTTGTTGCTTCAGTACTTTCGTATGCAATCATTAACTTTGTAGTAAAATATATCCATCTGTTTACTACGAAAAGATAATATAAATTTGTAATGCGTTAGATGTTTCAAGCTAGAGATGTTAGAGCATGTAAAAGATATTGCAAATATTTAGATCGGTAACGTTCATTGGAGAGATTAACGTTACGAATTTGCCATATCAATTATCTCATTTCTTTTAAAAATATAGGTTGATTATGATTAGAACTTAATTTATTATACTGGTTCACTATAGAATTTTATTAGTTTCTTTCTCCTTTCCAAATCAAATTCATATCCCGGTATAGGATGTTGATACATACCTACAATAGGTTTGTCACAATGAGGATAGGTTTGATAATAAATCTCATAAGCTGATTTAATCTCTTTAGTAAAGCCTGTTATACGTTGAAAGGTGAGTTAATATTCACTATGATAATGTGGATAATTCATATTTATTAATAGTAATATAGCTATTCTTGGTAATAAACAATTATTACATTTCTCTTAAATAGGAAATTTTATACTATCAAATTGTACGTAGACGAATAATTGTAAATACCCTCCTTTGAAACAAATGATTAGTAATATGATCCGATTTACCAATAATCTCCAGTAATTGCTTTAATAGCTCCTTGTTTTATAACAAAGTTTCGAGCCCAATCTAAATGGGAAGAACAATAAGAATTAAACAAATCGAGAAGCAAGGGAAATTAATTGTAAATCCATAGTCTTAGAACTTTACAATCAATTGATATAATGAATCCCTTACCTTCTACAGTTTCTGCCGTGCCTAATCTATGAAATCTTATTTTTCTTACAAGAGGATCATAGGTATTTACAAGTAATGGGAATATTATAAAAATGCAGCTAGTAACGAACTATCATGAAAATAAAAAGAAAAGAACAGAACTAAACGGTGGATTTCAAGTAATAATATTGCAAGTGCAAATCTCTTTGCATCGTTTACCCCATTTCTACCTAAATGGTATTGATATTACACATTCCTTGCATAATTATATACAGAGATTCGACTATAAACATATGATCGGTTAAACAATACTACATAATATCAGGTTCAAATTTTCATAAAATCCGACATCTAAAATTCTGCATCTGCAGAATGAATGAGTTTACTGATGTGGTATAGATATTAGAAATAAATTGCGATTGTAAGGATCAGAAATTATTTAAACTAAGATCAAGATAACTTTTTTTGCAATATCTAAACATTTGAATCCTTTATTATAAACCAATAAAAGTTTTTCAACAGCCATTGTTATTTCAGCATATAGTCGCATAGGATTATTAGACTTCTCCTGGCTCTGTTCAGTTAACAGGTTTTAATTCCTTATTATGATAGTCGACAAACAGGTTCAACCAGTTTTTTACATGTTTTAGGTTGCAGTTCTTTATTCTGCAGGGAAAGTAATCATCAAAATTCTCTGTCCTATCCTTTATGTATTGTATTGTTCTTTCAATCAAACTTTTTTCATAGGAGGAATGGAGATGGTGTTCTAATTTAAGGAATTGACAAGCCATGGGGTACCAAATCACCACCGTCTGTTGAAACTGGATGCTTTCCATAGTCTCTGATTATGTTTAACAGAAACCGTTCGGCAACAAACATGTTTCTCTCTTTAGAGATAGATAGTGCGAGAATTTCCTTACTTTTTGCATCTATTGCAACCCATAACCATGTGTATTCTGAACCTACCTTAAGCAATGTTTCATCTACAATGAATTCACATATCCGTCTTTGTTTTGTCTTGATAATCTTAGGTTGGTACTTTTGAATCCAGTTCCAGATAGTGACATGATTTCGTTTGATACAGTATGATAATCTTTCAGATGTTCTCCTAAGAGATAGCCCTGAAAAATACAAATACAAGCCCCGATAGACGTATTCTGGAGGCGTTTTATTTCTGGTAAACACATATGAAATAAGACGTCTTCAAGCTATAGGTTTTTCTTAACTGAACAGAGCCCTTCTCCTTTTTATCATATTTATATACTAAATCATTGTAGTATTCTTACACACGTATTTTCTAGGTTATCATTTGATGATATTGATGATGATATGTCCTCCTTTGTAATTTCGGAAATACAAGAGGAAGGAATGTTGTGGCTATATTCATGTAATAAGTCTTTTTTGTGTGGAGATGAAATCATGGAAGGGTGTTACATTTACCTAGTTTATGCCATCACCTTCTTCTTCTTTGATTCGGATAGTCTCATATTAATGATGAACTTGATTTATACACGGGGTTAACTCAATAATCATGAATTGCGATTAATTAATGAATGAGTTAAATGGTAACATAATATTTAGTCATTACCAGTTTTTAGAATATAATCAGAAGATAGCGTCTTGACTTCTGTGAACACTTATATTATTACTATTAAAAATTATAATCTGATTCTACACATTTAGATACACATCCGCAACTAAGACAACTTTCTAAATTTGAAAAATTTTTATGGAAAGTATGATCACCCATTCGGTAAATATTTGAAATATAGTTATAATCATATAGCTGGCATTTTATTCTTAGAGTAACAGTATATAATGCCCTCGCATAGTATATTAGTCTTTTATAATGAGAATAGAAATCACAGCCTTACTATATATTCTTAATTAGAAGTATGATTTATTGCTTAATTGTCTCACTATTTTAGTAACGAATTTGGATGTATAAGTTGTATAAGTTGTATGTTAATATCAATTTTCATTCATTAAACCTTTTAGAAATAATGGCCATTGCCTATTTTTAGAGTAAAGGTCCGACAAACTTTTTTTTGATATTTATTATTTTATATCCTTTTTTGAGCATGATTCACAGTATTTTTCTACAATGGTAGCTCCGTCTACCGTAAATATTGCTTCCTGAGTAGCCGGAATGCCGCAAATTACACAGGGTTTTATCCTTCCGTCAACATCAACGAAAGGTCCAATCGATGAAAATTTCTTAAAGGAATAGGGTAAAGATACAGTCATAGGGTTAGAATTTTTTTCGCTTATCACATTATATATATACATTTCCTATCTATTAAGTATGTTATGGCGCATATCGCTGGTAGATTACTCTAATCGTTACTATGAGCTGAAATATAGAGCTTTCCACTTGTTCTATGGAGTAATGACGGAATCCATGTAGATGCATAACTAACGTTGTTTGACAAAGTATGGAATATCACATACCATTAATTGTGTGGTAACCATTGAATATTCTGCTATTGCAGTTTAAGAGATTCTGATTGAAAAGTATTGGAATGAAGTGGAGTTTGAGAATCGTAAATTATTGATCCTGCTTGTTCCTGATCTACTCATTTGTGACTCTTTCCACCGAACCCGCTACCTATTTATGGTAACAATAGCGTATAATAATAAGAAACAATTTACATGAAAATTATTATTTTAACTTATATATTGGTTTAACTATGGACCTTCCCAGTTAAAGGGTATGTGCTTACTTGACCTGCCTTCTCTTTTCCATTTAAAGCCCATTGCGTCCACTTGATCACTAATGGCTATTCCCCACGTAGCAACTCCACCTGGTCCTACCTCACTTCCTGGAGGGTTTAATGTTTGAACCCTCTTGCCTGGTGGAGTAGTAGGACCGCCAAGAGCTTCTGCTTTTGCGATTACTTTTCCAGGAATCTCTGCACTCCAATAATCCAAATCATCTGAAATCTCAAATTTGATGGGGGCAAAGTCTAATCCTCTAGTCTAGCCCATCAGTTTGGCTATTTAGGCCATAAATCCGCCCGCCTTGCCGATAAATATCATCTGAAGAGCTTCTCTTTGATCTTTGTCCGCCCTTTCGTCAAAAAAGAAACTCAGATTGATCTTTGTTTCTCCTTTCCATATATTTCCTTCAAAGGCTCCTAGAGCTAATGCATTTCAATCCGTCTAGAGATATATCACCATAATGTCCTTTGTTAATATGATATGCCGATACCCTTTCGCAATCTCCAAAGGTAGGTTCTTGAGCAAATTCCCAAGGACAGGGTATTTTACATTTACATACATCAAACCAATCTCCCGAAGCTTTCCAAGAAGGGATGTTTGTTGCCATCTAACTAGATAAACATACTAAAATTTAAGAATACCTGATTTCGAAACAAATTTTGTGATATTCAAACAAGATTATGCACACAATACAAATTACCGTAATCCTTTTTACCTGATTTATAATATTTCTAAGGCATTTGCATATTCATATCCATCTTGTCATTCATATTCATACCGTTAGTATCTTTGTCTAGATTTGAGCCTTCCATCATCATGTTGTTCATACCATTCTGCGAATCATTCATTCCATCTTCTGTTGAAATTGATATTATTCCTGTTATTGATAACAAGCCTATTATTACAAACACAAAGCCCGCTACCCTTGCAATCCAAATTCCTTTAGACCAGACTTTTTCAGCAAAAATAATTGCTGCAAATATTACCATCCATAATATGTTCATCCATCCTAATGCAATCATGAGTAAAAAATAAGGCCAACAGCATCCAAGACAGTACATGCCGTGAAACAGACCCATCTTTAATCCGTCCTTTAATTGATTTCCTCTCCATCTTTTCATAAAAAATGCTAGAGGAGATTCGCAGTAACCTAAACATCTTTTCTTCAATGAGCTAAATTGGTAAACTCCAGATATGATGAGCAAAATTCCAAACACAATCGCAAAATCTTGTGCGCTATATCCTACTAGCAGATTATTCATAATTATAGACCAAAACACTAGCAGCATAACACCTGTCAATGCCCAGACCAAGAGGTATGTTCCAACAAAGCCCGATGTTTTAATTATACGCGTAGAAATTATAGGATTCTGGAAATCTTTGTTATCGCTCTTTTTGCCACGGTTTGACACATTATCATTAAATATATTATAAAGTGAAAAATTATCATTTTTATTGACATCTTCCTGACTTGTGGAAATCAATCGATTATACAGTAATACCATTGGAATTATTGCTGGAAACATCATTGCAGCCATTCCTATGGTCCAACTTATTGCAAATATTGTAACTGCCAATGGATTTAGAGTCATCATGGCTTCCATCATATCTGGCTGTTCTATAGAGAAATACCAAGTAATGGCTGAGATGGAAATAATGGATGAAAGTATAATCTTTTGAGATTTATCCAATTAAAAACACTTTGAGATGGAAGAACTTAATAAAAAAGGTAACCTACGGCCCTTTGTATTCAACTATCGAATATAATGCATTCTTACCTGAATGGTCATAATTAAGTTGAGGAGTAGTGATTCTCATCACCTTAGTTTTCGCAGCTTCTGCGAGTTTCCAAATAAAACCTTTGGGTAATTGTATTTTTGTATCTTGCTCCTCTCCTGTAACGGGATTAACAAAGCTTTCTGATTGAACCTCTATAATACCTGGAACAGAGAAACTGCTTTTCTTACCATCTATCTTTGTTTTAATATCTACAAATTGGGGTTCTAAGAAAAATTTGAAAGTCCCAGCGAATAAAGCAAATGGTCCTTCACCCTTGGCCTGACCTGAAAATATAGATATCACAGCGTCTCTTTGTTCACCGGTTGTATTTTTTGATATGAATAACTGACCAGTACCATTTCCCTCATGAATTGCTTTAGGCCAGGAGAATGCACATATTACATCAATTCCTTCAAGACTTGTATCACCATAGTTTCCCGAACGAAGGTGAAATAATACTAATGCTCTGCAGAAACCATTAGAAGGAAATCCATTAAAATTACATGGACATCCATAATCACAGTTACAGGTTTCAACATAATCTGCTTTAAAATTCCAGGTGGGAATTTGATTTAAAGTAGAACTCATATACTTTCACTGTAATCGAAATATATTAAATTTTAAGGTATATATTAAATAACATGATTGGTCCTAAACAAATAAGTTACTAGACAATTTTAAATGACGGTTATCTTGAGATTAATCATTTGTTTTTGATGCTAACCCATGTGATTTTTCACACGATTTCCACCGAATCCGAATACCAATTTATAGCAACAACATAATATATCATCCTTTTTGTATTTAAGTAAGCTCGAGAACTGAAAAGATTGAATTATGATAAACATCCAATGGATTAAGGCATTGTTTATTAGAGTAAACTTGAAACCTATTTGATAAAAAGACTGCCTTTGTGAGTTAAAATCATTTACATTCGTTTTATATGATGCTGATTACTTATTTGTATGAAAAAAGTCCTTTTTGTATTGCCTTCTCATGATAAATTAGGAGATACCGGACAAAAAACCGGATATTGGCTTGAAGAATTCGCAAGTCCCTACTATGAATTTATAGATAATGGTTATGACGTTGTTATTGCATCTCCAAAGGGTGGAAAACCTCCAGTCGATCCAAAAAGTTTACAGCCAGAAAATCAAAGTGAATCAACTAAACGCCTTCAAAATGATCTGGTAGTTAAACAGAAATTAGAAAATACTTTGATTCTAAACGAAATTTCAGATGGCGAGTATGATACCTTGTTCTTACCTGGCGGTCATGGTCCAATGTGGGATTTGTCACAAGACAATGATTTGAAGCGGATAGTCGAGAGTTTTTACAATAACAAGAAAATAATTTCTGCAGTTTGTCATGGTCCTGCAGGATTATTACGGGCCACAGACAATAATGGTAACTCCATTCTCAAGGATAAGAGAGTGACTGGATTTACTAACGACGAAGAACACACAGTTAAACTGGATAAGACGGTTCCATTCTTACTAGAAGATAAAATGAAGGAATTAGGAGGCAACTTTAAGAAGACCGAGAACTTTAAACCATTTATTGTAAGTGATGGTCAGATAATAACTGGACAAAATCCTGCATCGTCTCTTCTAGCAGCTAAAAGGGTAGTAGAAGTCTTGAAATAATTCCATTCAAGCTCGAATCCGTAATAGCGTTGTAAATTGCAGTAGGTCAAATCTATCTTAAAATATCTTAACCCCCATACCATAAGGAACCTAATCCCACGGAAGCCAATCTTATTCAATATATAAATAAATTGAATGTAGGTAAATGTGTCAGAGATCCTACTTATTGTCTGTATTGTTCCTTTATAGAGAATCATTAGTGATTCAAATACTTAAACCAATGTTGATACTATTATTTGAAACAGGAAGACATCATTACTTGAATTCAATTGTATTAGTTTTAGAGAGTAGGATTTAACGCCATTGACAATCTGTAAGATACAATTTCTTATCAACTAGATATGCTTATAACTATTCCATTTGAAAATAATCTTATAGACAACTAATTAGAGAAATTATGTTACAGTTTATTGAAGTTAGATAACCAAGTATGGCCTATTTATTTCGTATATTTACTCGCGCAGCAATCTTTGCTATTCTAATTGGTTCAGGAATTGAACCTTGCAGAGTAAAGGAATTAACTATCGTGGATGCTTCCTTTAGACCATTTCCCCGGTATCGTATGAATAGGCTATGACGGGTCCTTAATAGGATTTTGTCTTGCATGCCGAGTTTATGATATTGTTCTAATTTTATCCTGGGGTCAGTGGAAAAATGATGATTTATAGCTCCTTCAAGTCCTTACGAGTCTTTGAAAGTTATTGCTACAATTGGAACATTGGTGCTTTCATGGATTTCTCTACCGTTTATAATATTGTACATGCTTATAGTAAGCCCATCAAGCATTATGCAATTAATGTCGTTTCTCTTTAATGACTCATACATAGATAAGATGTTTTGTGTTGCATCATTACCTTCGATCGTTGCATTTCCAAAGATCATACCGTCAATTACAAGATCACGACGCATTACTATTCCTGCAAGTGTAGAGCAAGTACTAGTTTTTTGAAGCTTTCGGTTATACGTAAAACCCATATCCCTTTTTTCTTAACATGGAATTTCATTCTTATTACCAATCTTTTTAAAGTAAAACATAATATCCATAGGATATATCCATATATACAATATGACTCTACAGAAATGTATAAATCCCATCCGAGGAACAATAGGAACTTATCAAAGAATACTGTAAATTCAATTATGAAGCAATATTAGCATCGTAGCCCAATTTGATTAACTTAATACGTAAATCTTGTAATAGTTAGAACAATAGCTTTATTGGTCTTGATGCCTCAATAATTTGTGCTTTTTATGTTATGCTACAATATGTTTCCCCGAGATCATTGATTAAATTCTGCATGAATATTAGACCCGTGTGGATATCCGTATGATATCCGCCGAACCCTTACATTGTACGGAACTTAATCCCACCGAACCAGTTACTAATACATAGTAACTATATATAACATGATTTAGATATTGTGTTAAATTTCTTATATGCCGCTTCTCTCTTACACAAAAATATTAGAATAACAAAAATTAAGAATTGTCATTTAACATTTCATCAAGCCAGTCAAATACTCTCTGATGTGTTATCGCCAATGCACCTGTTTGACAGTGTTCTTCTGCACCTTCCTCTTCTGTAAACAGTATGTATTTCTTTGATTCAGGTGGTAGTGAAACCAACCCATCGTAGACCTTTTTTGACTGCCCTGGAAAAGAATCTTCCTTTTCAGCATCTAACACAAGCGTCGGAATTTTAATATCTTTTAATATGTCTTTGACCGAATAGTTTTTTGCCCCTATAATCAATTCATAAGGGGAATTTGTTCCTGTAGTCCGCATACCATGTTTCATGTTGAATTTTACATTAGGATCAGATTCCATTAAATTAGTTAATGTAGTATTTACAAATTCTGAATTGCCTGTATTTAGTGCGTCTAACAATTCCTTTGGAAAACTTGTCTGAATAGCATCATATCCGTCATAAACGCCATTGTAAAGGACACCTGCGGATATTCGTGGCTCAAATGCAACCGCCCTCGCAGCTAGATATCCGCCCATGCTGATACCCATAAGTGCAATCCGTTTTGGATCCGCGTTAAATTCATTTTGATTGGATATTACAAAATCGGAAATTGGTGTGACTACCTTTTCCCAATCGTATCGGAATGGGAGATTCTTCTTATAAATAACTTCTCCTTGGCCTGGACCTTCAAACGTCAAACAATTATATCCTCTTTCCACAGCAGCGGCTGCAGCAGAAGCGTATAATTCCTCCAATGTCGAATCAAAACCACCTACCACTATTAGTGTAGGGTATGTGGTAGTAGTATTTTTGTTAATGTTGTTATTAGTATTTTTATTGTCTCCTAGTTGTTGTTGTTGATCGATTTGTTTGCTATCCTGGTTTATTTTTCCTCTCACTGCGTGGTAAAAATAGCCAGGTAATGTGGTTCCTTCATACGGTATCTGAATTGGTTCTACAAGGTAGGTAAATAGAGATGTAGCTTTTTTAAAACAATCTTTACTAAGATCTAAAGTAGTTAGAACCCGTGGATCATCAGGCTCAATCAACAAAAATCCAGAAGCACGATAATAATTTGAAGCCCTTAAATATGCCTCCTTGGCACTGGTTAAGTGATTTTTAGCTAGACAATCTTCTGCATATTGATGAATCCTTTTTGCAGTTTTTAACCATTCTTCATGCCAGCTTTCAAAATCACCTTCCTTGACGCGATAAGCTGTAGATATACATTCTCCGATATCTGCACATTTGTAATATGTTTCACCTATTGTTCTGAGTAATTGTAAAGAGAATGTCGAATCATTGAAAATAAACTTCATCATGATTATTACGTCACATGCCCAATAAGTATTACTTGTATGCAATCCAACTCCAATAATGTGGATGACACCTATGTCAAAGTCTTTATCAATCACAAGATAATAACCTAGTGTATGATTATTATTAAAATAATAGAGCGGTCGAAATTGTTCCCCTAACGATTATACGGTACCAAACTTTATCCTACCTAACCCATTGCCAATTATAGTAACAATATTTCTTTTCGATTCATATATTTAACTAACCCGATACTTAGCAATTACCATTGAAAGATAATTCGAGTCTAATATGGTCACTTTATTCTTTACTGTGCTTATTTTGTCAATATTAGTTCCAACAATGTTAAAAACTAATGTGGTATCTGCCTCTTCCCAGACTGAATTTCCAAAAACATTTAAATCCTCTTCTTTAGGCAGCCAAGTTAATGACTCTGTACCTCAATTCAAAATTACAAATGACCTAAAAAATTTATTAAAAAACATTGTGGACACGAATAGAACCAAAGGCGCATTTGTAGTAGGACTTGTTGATCCAAATGGAACTCAATTTTATGGCTATGGAAATGCAAGCAAAGCAAATAATTTCACTGTTAATCAAAACACAATTTTTGCCATTGGATCTAACACCAAAGTTTTTACCGCAGTACTTTTAGCTGATATGGTCGTAAATGGCCTCATTAAACTAGATGACCCTATAGAAAGTTATCTGCCTTCAGATGTTGATGTGCCTGAGTATAGGGGACACAAGATTACCGTGGAGGATTTAGCAACTCATACTTCAGGATTACCTGAATTTCCAGATAATTATTGTTCTGAAATAGCAGGTGAAAATCCCCAAACTCCTAATGAAAAAATTCAATTTCAAATGAAATTTGCTGACTGTGCCAAGGATTATACGATTGACCAATTCTATCAGGGACTTTCTAATACTACCATTACAAGGGAACCAGGGACAAAATTAGAATACTCGACATTTGGTTCTGCATTGCTTGGAAACATCTTGCTGTCTTTATCAAACGAAACATCTTACGAAGATCTACTAAAAAACCGGATTTTAGATGTTTTGGGAATGAATGACACTCGGATATTTCTTTCTGATGAACAAAAATCGAGGTTGGCAATTGGACATTTGTATGGACAAGAACCAACATTGTTTAACTACTCAAATCCCATAGTTCCAGGTGGTGGACTCTACTCATCTGCCAGTGATATGTTAAAGTTTATCTCTGCTAACATCGGATTGATGAAAACAAAATTACATGATGCTATGCAACAATCACATTTAATAAGACATACTTCTGGCGAGACAATGGAAAATAACATACAGATAACCAGTCAAAATAGTATAGATTCTGTAGGGTTTTATATTGGATTAGGATGGTTTGCTACAACGAATTTTGGTACTGAAATAATACGACACAATGGTGCGACAGGAGGCGGGTATAATGCCTTTATGGCTTTTAATCCTGACACTGAAAGGGGTATCATAATTATTTGTAGTTCAGATATGAGTAATGCAAACATTACAACTGCTGGTCTTTATGAATATAATCCTCTTTCATATTTTGTATGGAATTTACTCAAAGGATGAATAATGTAATTTAATCGGTTAATTGCAAATGAGTGGTATTTATGAATCAAATTTGTTTCACATACCACCGAACCAGCTACTTGTTTTGGTAACGGATGAAAATGCAAAAAGGATAAACTATTTCCGATTGTTTAAATTATCAATAAACTACCGCCATTTTATATATCAACAAATTTTCAATTAAATGGAATTTATTTGTGTGTTCTTATGAATTCTCTTAATGTGGATGCTTCTTCTTTGTATGCCTTGATTGTGTGAGATTTACCGTCTGGACATACTATTGATACTTTTACTATGTTGACCTCTGCATCAGAAGCATAGACTGGTGGTTCCACTTTTTCTATTTTGCAATTTGCATTGAGCAGTTTCTTTAATTCAGAAATACAGTTAAGTTCTGGCATATGTAAATTTCGTATACAATGCTATTTATCAATCATTTTGATGGCATTTTTCAAACAGGTGGTGAGAGTTAGGGCATATGTACTTTGATATTTATTCTTCCAAGAATTATGATATTCCTACATCTTCCCAATTACAAACTCATATGAAATTGCACACTCGTCCCATCGAACCCGCTACTATTTATGGTAGCGATGTTGGGGCCAGGTACGCAGCGAGTGCTTTGAAGATGTCGGTGGCGATGCTCGTGCCCTCCGCGGCGTTCGGGCCGTGCGTGTTGTCGATCACGATCGAGAGCTGCTGCGACGGCAGGTACGCGGCAATCCCCTCGTATCCGTTGAAGATCGGGTTCTGCAACACCCACCCATTAGCGATGGCGACCCCAAGTCCGTAGCCGATCTGCCCAGGCGCTCCCGGCAAGCCCTTCGACAGATCCTCGACCTGCTCGCTGGCTGACTCCTTCGAGAGCATCTTGCCGGTGCCTACCGCCTTGATGAGCGTGGTCATGTCGTGCAGCGTCGACGTCATGATGAGTCCGTCGCCGAGGCCCCACGACGGGCTCCATCCCGTCGACTCCTCGTAGACACCGCGCTCCGACGTGTAGGCGTGGAGTGCGGGTGAAGGGATGGCCGGGAGCTTCGTGATATTCGTTTCGGTGAGCTCGAGCGGACCGAGGAACTTCTGCTGCAAGAGATCGGTGATCGACTTCCCGGTGATCTTTTCGACAACGTTGCCAAGGATGATAAAGTTGGTGTGCGCGTAGTGGAAGCATGCGCCCGGGTCGCAGACGATCGGCTGCGCGAACGCATATTGCAGCAGCTCGTCGTCCGTCCAGTGGCGGAACGGCTCCGCGAGCTGCGCCGCCTGGAAGGTTGGGTTCTCCTGGATGTAGTCGGGGTAGCCGGAGGTGGCACTCGAGAGCATCCGCAGCGTCACCTTGTCGGCGTTGGGGTACTGCGGGAACCACTTTGACAGGGTATCGTTGAGGCTGAGCTTGTCCTGCTCCTGCAGCTGCAGCACCAGAGTCGTGAGCATGGGGATAGTCATCGCGCCGGGACGGAACTTCATATCCGGCGTCGCCGGCACTCCCTCCTGGGAATCCCCAAGACCCGTCTTGACGACGGTGTCGTTGTCGACGTCGACGCGCAGGAGCACCCCTTTGGCGTCCTCCTTCTGCATGACACTCTGCGTGATCGAGATAATCTGCTTCGACACCTCGGCCTTGCTCGTGCACGTGCCGCCGATGTCGATATGGTTCGACGAGCACTTCGAGTTGGTCGTCGTTGTATTGGTACCCATAGTAGAATTCGCAAGCGTATTGTTTACTCCAGTCATGTTCTCAACTTGTCCCATTGCTGTAGTTGGAACGAGTATGAACGCTGCCAGCACTAAGCCTAAGTAAAAGGGTTTCATTTATAGTTACTCCAGTTTCGTCACGAACATACCCACGGCCTTCATTGAACTAACACTAAATTGATTCAATCCAAGCTCTTTAGGAATCCCACCAATTACAACAGATCGATCCGTGGGTTCAATGACCGTTCCATTATTATCTTTTGTAGAAGAAGGATTCCACACAAAATTACCTCCACCATCATCTCCTATGGTGGTATGACCTTTTACAATATCTGTCACATTTAATTTAAATGAATCTTGAATTATTTTTCCACCTATAACACGTAATTCACTTATTCTATCTACTGTTATTACGGACCCTATCATATTTTCAAGTATGCAGATTGATATAAAAATTTTTGATGTCAATAGACAAAATCAAGAATCATCCGAAAATGACAATCAATACGGGTCTAAACTGCTAAAACTAGTTAATTCATGAGCAATTTCTGCATTGAGTTTATATTAAAATATTCATTCAAGAACTTATCCATGCTTGGAAGATTCGAAAGTCACTGATGAATATTAAGATATTAACTGGTGCATAAGATAGAAAGATTTGTGAATCATTTATGGATATAGAAATGCACCTATAATCCAAACTTCTGAAATGTCGTGTTTTACGAAGATATAAAATTTTTATAGAAATTAGGATATTCTTTCTTACGGTTATCGATCCATCACGCATATTTTGTTTGTATCCATACTAACTTTGCGTTAGGATTGGGCCATTTAAATAGTCAAATTTGTTACTAGTCCCATTGAGCCCGCATTAAAAATTTATTACTTCTTATTACAAATAGATTACAAACTGATTATGATATCAAAATAAAAAAATACTTTATCAAACCCATGTGGGTATCCTCAAGAGTTCCATCGAATCCTTATACCATACGGAACTTAATCCCAGCGAACCCGCAACAATATTGGTCTTTTTATTCCACCCCGTTCATTATATTAGTATACATCATCATGAGCGACCGTGACCCCAACAAACAACCTGAGAAACTTGAATTACAATCTAGACAAATTGCCGTGATACTAGACAAATGACCATAACCAAAACCCAACAAATAGAGCTGACCAGAAAAATTTTTAAAATACTTGGGGGTGAAAAGAACGTATACAATTTACACTTTTACTGGAATAAGGGCGACGGGTTAGAGTTTTACACTGGTAGTATATCAAAGGTTCAAAAGAAACAAATCAAAAAATTGTTTGATAGAAATAGATTCTACATACTGGTAGAGAATTCAAAACCTAACCCATTAGAATCATATCATCCTAACAATGGTTTACACTTTTGGATATACGAAAAGCCCACCTATAAAAACCCCCCCCAACATTATGAGCCTTAACATACAAGCGCCCCATCTTTTAATACCTCATTATATTATAGACTCACCATCTCTGTCTTTTATCTTTTCTAAGGAAAAAGAATCTGCGTAAATCAATTTCTAACCTAAAAAAGTGTATTTATCAACAAATAATACTTTTGTTATGTATTCATTCCGTAATAAAACCTAAATCCTACCCTACCTGATGTTATAATAAATTCTTATTCGACTTGAACTTATACTAAGAGATTTTGGATTTATCTAAATCATTATTGGTTTGAATAATATTGGAGAAAGATTTTAATTTTAAATCTCAACCGAACCCTTATACCATACGGAATCATCCAACAGCATCTTTCAAGAAAGTGGATACGATAATAAATTTCGGAAATAATATCAAATCGAAGGATTTCATTCATTCTTGAATTACATCCCTCAGGATACGGCAATTTGAGAATTAATTTGAATCTCTGCCATATGCCTACTAGATCGACAATCTATTCCTGGAAATATTGATTTCTGTTTTGGTTATATCAAGTTACACAATTCTTCAATAAAGAAATCAATGTAGGACTCTATGTTCCGAGGTTAACTTTCCACTAGCCGGCTTCATCACTCTGATGAATAATAATTTGATACTTGGCCTATAGTCAACACAATGGTGATAACTATAATGACCCTATACAATAGTTTGGTAACGGTAACGATCTTAAAGATACCTGCAAATAGAAATATGATTTTTGTATCACAATAAATCAATTATCAAAATCATTTAAAAATTTTTAACTTTTTCTTAATTTTTCGTAAATATAAGGTAAAATAATTGTGGGATTTTCATTAGACAATGATTCTAGATTACTGAGTAATTAACAAGGCGTCATCTCGTAGAGTTGTTCCCAGTTCATATGCATTCAAAACATCTTTTACAAAAAGAACTCCAAAAGGTCCTTCTTTACTTTCAAAACTATTTGTTATCTCATTGACTATCATATCAACTTTGTTATCCGAAACTATAGAAATCACATGTGTTTTGCCTATAAATCGGGCCAAGGTAGTTCTTCCAGTTTGATAAGATTGAATATTTTCTGGAGTTTCTTTTGGAGTTCTGCCTGTTCCTTGAACATCAAAAAAGGTTACACCAGCTTTATGTTTTTGAAGGATGTCTGTTACCTTTGAAAGATCCTTTGAATCTATAAAGATATCAATTTCTTTCATCTCTATACTTGAGAGGAGATCATATTAAACTTTACTAATTATGTCATAATTAATTAATAAATAAATAATCTTTCAAATTGCAGAATACATATGAAAATAAATAATTAAGAAACGATATCTATTAAAATTAACTTTTGATTAACCTTAAGATCTTAATTTGATCTTTGAAAATAGGAATGGGTCTAACTTTTTGGCCATAGTAAGACATGACTGTGCACTTGCTGTTTTTCCCTGCATTTCGAGACATCTACCTTTGTTGTACCACGCTTTTGAATACTCTTGGTTGATTGCAATAGCTTCATCAAAACAAGATATCGCTTCGTCAATTTTTCGCTGCTTGATCAGAGTTAAGGCTTTATTATGCCATGTTATGGCGTTTTTGGGGTTAAGTTCTAAGGCCTTTGCGTACATATTGATTGATTCGTTTAGCTTACCCATATGGTCCAAAATCAGCGCCTTGTCACCATAAGCATAATCACATTGTGGATCAATCTCTATAACTTTCTCCAAAATGGATAATGCGTTAGTAAAATTATTTTTGCTGACTTCCTTTTCACTTTCTATCACCAACTGTCTCAGGTTTGATTCCTTATTATGGTCCGTATTATTCAAACCAGATTTTGCTGTTTTGGGTTTTAAATAACTCAAAATTACTTTAAACAACTACACACACCCAATCTATCTAAAATATAGAAACATAGGCTAATATCCCTTTTCTTAATTGGTAGTGATTTAAATCTCGGATCCAATTCTTTTAGATCCTCTATGAATTCATAGATTTCCTCTACAGATACACTATCACTTGAATTCTTTTTTTGAATACTGCTAACATAGAGTGATACGATATATGAAACAAAAGTTGCCTTGCTGATCTCGCTATATTCAAGATCTGGATTGGCCTTGACCTGACTTTGCATCAAGTATTCTTCTGATTAAGTGATATAAACATTGATTAAATAAGAGTAGATTACGAATAAAGAGCGGCATTTTATACGTATTATACCAAATGAATTAATTGTATATGTATTATCGAATAAATATTTAATATATATGTATCAGATATATTATGGTGTTTGAAGATTAAAAATATTCCTCTTGATCTGATAGATATTGCTAATGAAAACGTTAGAAAGGATTTTTCTTTTGGGAATAATCCCAGTGATGATTTAATGAATGATCACTTATCAAAGTTTGAATTACTCCAGCCTGTGGTGGTGAGATTTGATAATCTTACAAAACGTTATAAACTATTGATCGGTAGGAGAAGGTTTCATGCCTTGCATCAGAAAGGGGAAAAGGAAATTCCCGCGGTTATATCAAACCTACGTGGAGCTGAGGCAGAAGCGGCTTCATTATTTGAGAATTTGATTAGAAGAGATCTGTCTCCACTGGAAAAAGCTCAGATGGTCAATAAGTTAGTGAAATCAACAAAATCAGGGATCACCGGGGTGTCAAAAAAATACGGCCTGCCAAAAAGTACTGTTAGCGAGTGGCTAAGCATCCTTACACTTCCGAAGGAATTGCAACGAAAAATTGAGAACGGTGAAATAACTTTGCACGAGGGAATCAAAATTGCAAGACAACCTGTAGAAATACAAAACAAGTTAGCCATGGCAGAACCCAACTCTTTATCTGAGGAAATGGTAAAGTTTGGAATCAAGAGAGGAGCACCCAAAGGGCTCTTAACCGTCCGACTAGTGTTTAATCCCTCAAAGGACATCGATAAGAGAATGTGGAAAGACCTTGAAGAAAAGGCCAAAGAAAATGGCTATGATATAAACGACTTTGTAAAGAAAATACTTTCAGAATATCTAAAGAAAAGCAGGTAGGTTCATCTTATTACCAAAACAGGACATTTTGAATGGCTGATTATTCCTGAAGCAATACTTCCAACGAGCATCTGTTTAAAACGAGATAAACCCCGTGATCCAATGACAACCAAATCAACTTCATTATTCTCAATGAAATCGACTATAGTTTCAATCTTGGAATTTTTTTTATCCTCCAAAATTTCTACGTTATTTTTAATTCCCTTTGCAGTAGCCCTTTCTTGAATAGGTTCTATCCATTTTAAAGCATTTTTTCTTCTTGCATTCTCAAATCCGTTGATCAGTTTGGTATCACCATATCGTGCACGTAATCCAATTGCCCCTCCTTGCTTAATATTATCCAAAATATGGATGAAAGTAATGGATGAATTTTCGAGTCCACTTATATAAATAGCATATTCGGTTGCCTTAGCAGAGGCTTCAGAACCGTCAAACGGCATTAAAATGTTTTTAAAGAGCATAACTATTTACAATGGGGCCATTTTGTCTATAAGCCTAGAATAGATTACTTGGCCGTCTTTTTCCTGTATTATCAGATCAACAGTGTATTGTAGATTGTCTAGCATAAAGGTCACCTGGACATCCCATCCATCTCTTGACTGGGATTCAGTATCCATATCATCGCTGTGAGTAATTATCTGATCCGCAGAATATGGAAAAACTTCACGTATCTTGATACTCTGGACCGAAGAACCGAAAAGTGCGTTTAATGCTTTTTTTGAAGCGTCCTCAATTTCTTTTTCAGTTGACACAACTGCCATTATGGAATTATTAAATAATAACTATAAAAAAGTATTGTAAATAAATGGAATTTACATATCTGAACATGGAATATGATACGTAGATTACATTAATTATTTAAGAACAAATTCTAATTTTGTGTAAAATACTTCTTTCACATTACCATATATAAACTACCAAAATAATACCAGAATCGTGTCAAATCTTGAGTTACTAAGCAATGATGACCGCAGGACAAATGGAAAGGACGTAAGAAAGTTCAATATTCATGCAGCGAGGCTGATCAAAGGTATAATTGAGAGATCCTTTGGTCCTCAAGGGAATGAAAAGATTTACATAGATATTATCGGCGAAGCAACTTTTACTAAGGATGGTGCGGCTTTTTTACGAAAAATTGATGTTCAGCATCCTGCAGCCAAAGTGCTGATAGATGCGGCCAATACCGTGGATAATGAGGTTGGTGACGGAACTTTATCGGTGGCAATAATTTCTGCAGTCTTATTGGAAAAAGCTGAAGAAATGCTATCTTCAAATTTGTATCCTGCAACAATATCCAATGGATATTCATTAGGATTACAGTACTCCTTAGAGGCATTAAATAAAATTTCAAAGAATATAAGAAAATTTGATATGAGTTTTGTTCAAAAAGTACTAACCAATGCGTTTGGAACAAAAATTCTGTCTTTTCCGTCAGATCAATCCAAAGAAAGGAGCATCGCCGATCTAGTTTTTGATGCAATCAATACGGTGTATATGAACAACGGCAATACATTGGACATTGATAGTATAAAGATTGAAGAAAAATTAGGCAATGTTGATGAGAGTCGACTAATTGATGGAATTCTGATTGATAAAACAATAGATAATGGTAACATGCCAAGAGTTAAGGAGAATGCAGCTATACTTTTGTTAGATGATGATTTAGAACCCAAGAGAACAAGGACAGATGCCATATTGTCTATCAAGAATCCGAAAAATATGGGTCTTTTTTACGTAGAGGAAAATAACATAATTAAAGAGAAACTACAAAATATAGTCGATTGTGGTGTCGATGTAGTATTTAGTAGGAAGGGAATAGGACTATTTGCCCAGGATCTTTTGTCGAAAGCAGGGATAATCTCCGTTAGGAGAGTAAAGGAAAATGATTTGCATTGGTTAGAGAAAGCCACTGGAGGCAAGATAATAAAAGAACTAAATGTAAAAGACATCAAAGGGAATCTTGGATTTTCAGGAAAGGTGTACGAAAAGAAGGTTAATGACGACAAGATGGTATTTGTTGAAAAATGTAATTCTCCAAAGGCAGTCACAATATTGATACGAGCAAATTCAAAAATGATTTTGGATGAATACCATAGAGCGATTGTTAGGGGTATTACAATGGCTAAAAGATTCATTCAAAATCCGTCAATTGTAATAGGAGGTGGATCATGCGAGGCGATTTTAGCCCATTACATAAGGAAAAAGGCTCACAGTATTTCCGGCGGAGAGCAAATAGCGTTAACAAAATTTGCCGATGCCATTGAAGAAATCCCATTGACATTAGCTAGAAATTCAGGCATGAATGTGATTGATTCCCTCATAAAATTAAGACATAACTTATCTAAAGAGATTGTTGATGAGAAAATAAAGTGGTTTGGAATAGATACCAACAAAAGAAATATTTGCGAACTGGATTGGGAATTAATAGAGCCCACCGTTGTTAAAGAACAGATATTGATTACTGCCACAGAAGTAAGTAGATTGCTAGTAAACATAGACGACATCATCATAAAAAAACCTTTGATGAATACACATACTCACGAAGATGGAACAGTACATTCCCATGAAGGCGGAAATGAGAAACATGATCATTATTTTGATAAACTGGGAAAACAACAGCGACCAAATCATCACTATTATTAACTATTTTTAAAATTCAACTAGCTAATTGTTTATATCCCACTAGATAGAGAAAGAGCAGATTTTCTACAAAAATTTTTAACTAGGAAGACGAAAGATGATAGTCCCCCCCTATTGCCGCGATATTTTATCTTCGTTTTGAATGCCTTATCGGTCTAAATTAAATTACATGAAGTCGTTGTTGAGTCACTGCAGTAGTAAATCAGATTTTCTATATCAAAGTGAAACTGTTTTTTTCCTATTGTAATTTCAAAGTTGTTTTTTTTCATAATTTCAGGAACACCAATCATCACTCCATCATGAGACAATAGTTTTGATATCTTTTCCTTTATTTGACTTAAATTCTTCCCGAGTCTTATTTCTTTTATAATATATCCACAGTACAGCCAGATCGATTCATCGAGGTTAACTCTTAATCCATGGTTAACCTTTGTTCTGATCTTTTCATAGGTATTATAAAAAATAATTTCATCTATGTTATCAGCTAAAAAAAAATATTTTTGAGTTGGTGGCATTATTCCAATACAACTTACTTTTATTCTGATCATTAGTCCCTCTTTGGTATCTTTGCTTTTGGACCATTACCAAAATCATATGTATGTCCCTTACCTCTGTAAAATTTAGGTCGTACCGGTCTTCCTTCGGTTTCCCCTCTTTTAGTTAATGATAAACCTGCCATTAATTCGACTATTAATCTATTTGCTAGTCCCGAGGTTATACCTCCATTGTATGAATTAACATCGCTTACATCATATGTAGGAGAAACTTCAACCAAATCAAAAGCAAATCTATCAGGATCGAAGGATGTAGACAGCAATCTCATTAATCTCATTCCCTCTCTAGAGGTCAATCCATTTGGCTCTGGTTCACCGGTTCCAGGAGCATATGCGGGGTCAAATGTATCAATATCCCAACTAACATAGACTGCATCCACATTATCATTAGCCCTATCGGCAGCCTCTTTGGCGATTTGATCTATACCAAGCTCTTCAACATCCAGCATTGTAAACCATTGAAAGTCCTGGTCTGCCATCCACTTGTAAAGATCAGGACCCGGCCAATAACCCCGTGGCCCAATCAAGGTGTAATTCTTTCCTTTAAGGCACCCAAGTTCCATAATTCTTCTTATATGGGCCCCATGATCGTATTTGAATCCACACAAGCCCTGTGGAGCGCAATCGGCATGACAGTCTATATGTATCATTCCTATATTTTTATACTTCTTTGATAGAGCACGGACATTTGCAAAAGTAACAGAATGGTCTCCTCCCAGTATGATAGGGATTGCATCAATATCAAGAATTTCTTTTACTTTATTTGTCATTCTTCTATGGGATTCGATAACATCTCCAGGTGAAATATTTACATCACCATAATCAACAGCCTTAAAAATTCCGAATGGATCGACACCAGTTTCGATATTAAAATGCTCATATGGTGGAGAAGGAACTGTTGATGCAGCTCTTATAGCACGGGGACCATAACGGGTTCCAGGCCTAATTGTGGTCCCAAAATCAAAGGGCTCCCCTACAATTGCAATATCTGGGTTCACCTTTTTTAATTCTTCATATTTTTTTATGTAAGGTAATTTAAGAAATGTAGGTATGCCAACAAAAATAGGTTCATCATTTCCCTTATATGAGTCGCCATAAAATTCCATTCCCATAATATATCAATATTTACTAATTCAAATAGCTAATTAAATATTGTTAAGTAAACTACGTTTCGAAGAGAGTTCGACAACCGAATTATTTGAACACAATTTTATCAGAATCAACATTTTCAGGTATATTACGTCTAGACGGTATGATATAAAAGGATGCGAAAATTCCAAAGTAGTTATCAAAATTAGATCTAAATAATTAGATAATTCATAATAGAAGTGTAAGGATTTTGAATTACAGTATCTTATGATTTACCTGTTCTATGAATTGTAATAATATTTATATATTTACTAATTATATAAATGGGAAATGGTTGTAATTGATGGTTATGGAATAGCTGTGCTTTCATTTATGGGCCTAGTATTGACTGTTGGTATTTTAACTTCTTTATTGGTCAAAAAAAGCAGTAAAAGATATATGGTCGCAGGGAAAAGCTTGCCACTATTATTTGTAGGAACGATGCTTTCGGCCCAATCAATAGATGGTAATTCCTCCCTTGGTAACGTGGCGCTTGTATATGAATTTGGTTTTTGGGCTGGAGCGGTAATACCAATCGGCTTAGCAATGTGCCTAATATTGACAGGTACCGTTTACGGAAAAAAACTGAACAAGATGTCGATGCTCACTCTCCCTGATTTCTACTATAGAAGATATGGTGTAGGAGCGGAAGGAATTAGCTCTATATTGCTATCCTTAAGTTTTATCGTTCTTGTAGCAGGAAACTTTGCAGCAGGTGGTTTTATATTATCGACTGTCTTGCAAATACCACTCTTTTGGGCAATGCTGATAGTGTCTTCTGCCGTTTTAGTTTATACATTTGCAGGCGGTCTATTCTCCTCAGCATATACCGATATTTTTCAAGTATATCTCACAATTGGGTCTTTTTGGGCGGCATTCTTGTTCTTTGCATTAGGTTTTGGCGGCGTAGATTTCGGAACTATCCTGGCATCGACTCCTTCAGATTACCTAGATTTAAGTGGGCTAACTGATCCGGACAAGGGTGCTATTGTTAACTGGGCAGGCATTCTAGCGTTAGGATTGGGTGATGTGGTGGCTTTAGACTTTATGGAAAGAGTCTTTTCGGCGAGGGATGGAAAGACTGCACGAAGGGGTGCACTTATGGGAGCCACTTTAACGATCTCTGTTATAGTACCTGTTGGTATGATGGGAATAATTGCATTATATCTATTACCCAACGTTGAGGATCCGTACACCGTTTATCCATTGATGGCAATACATTTGTTGCCTTTTCCTATAGGAGCTGCTCTATTGATGGGAGTTCTGGGGGCTTCGATGTCTACATCTAACGGTGGATTGTTAGCTATATCCAGTGTAATAGCGCGGAATCTGATACAAAGAGACATTTTAAGATCATGGTTGAAAAAAACCGGACTAGAGGATAAGAAGTTGCTTATTACAACTAGATGTATCACGATACCGATTATGTTGGCGGGGCTCATGTTGGGGTCAACAATCCCTCGGCCTGGGGTTTATCTAATACTTGCATTTGACATTGTTTTTGCAGGAGCCTGGGCGCCTCTAACATTGGGATTGTTTTGGAAAAAATCTAATCTTCCTGCAGCATTGGCCTCTTTAATATTCGGCTCCGCTCTAAGATTAGTGATGTACTTTATTACCCCTGTACAGTATGCGGGATTTGATACACTTATACCGCCGATTGCTTCATTTGGAGTGTTCATAGCTGTTGCACTGCTTACCCAAAAGAAATATCCCGGATCCAAACGCCATGGAGTAATTGAGTATGTGCCGCCAGAAGAGGACGTTGTTAACGGAGAGGACTTGAAAGGTTACATTCCTCCTAAAACCTAATCTCCCGTTACTCATTTCTTTCAAATGTTTTCAAATAAATTAATAAGTATAAGCGAAAATACTAAGGTGATGCCTACGAAGGGATATGCAACCATCGGTCTAAAACCATCAGTTTTAACTAAATTACAAAATTGCACTGATGAACATTATCCCGGAATGTTTCTTCCTAGTGCCCTTATTATGATGATGAACGAGATAAAAAGGGGGCAATATTCTGTTGAAACTCATAACATGAAGTTGGACTTATCCGGAGGCTATGTTTCATTAACTATTAGGCTTGATGTAAGAACATGGTTAAGAGAAAACTATGAGATTTACAAAGAAGAGTATATGAAAAAATACAGGTCAAGAAACTTTACACAGTTTGCAGGCATATTTATGATGAATATGTTTGAATCCAAATCTAGGACTAGCCGATATATCATTAAACTTAAAGAATCGGACTTTTTATGGCTAGAAGAGGAATTTAAAAAGCGAAAAGAGGATTATAAAATGAGATTTGGGATCACGGAGTTTGATAAATTCGCAGACATTTTCATCAAGGAGATATTTGAGAAATTAAACATGGCCAAAAAAGTTTTAACAATGGATTAAAAATCTTTTATCGAGTTAGTTTTTACGAGGATATTTAATTAATCATTCTGTAACTAATATTTGGGATCCCTCCTCTCTTGGGGTATTATTAATCCAATAATGAATGGTTTATATCAAATTATAGTAAAAACACTTACTGACCGATCTCATTTTCAGATGTCTGACATAGCGAGTATATCGAACGAATCAATCTGATAAAAACAGAATAATATAAAATACTATAGCCTTTTTACTTTAGGGAATTGTTGATTAACTTTTTGTTCTCTCTTTTTTATATCTTCTTCAATTTCGGGTTGAAATTTATTCTTGGCAAACCATGCTATTAATCCACAGGTTCCTATTATAAAAGCAATGGTCAATGCTTCAGTTAACATTTAGCTATTAAAAAAAGAGCATTCAATAAATAGATATAGAATAGAATATTCTTACAACTTACAAACTTTACTTGAAAATTTCATATGTTTCCTTTAACATTCAAACAAAAATTGTACCGCCGATCTTTCTTATATAGATAATCTAAACACTGAATAGAAGGTATCGGTAAACTGAAAATTTTGGTATTATGTGTATAGATTCTATGTTGTATAGAATTTCTAATTAAATAAATTCCAAAACCTTAAGGAAGTTCATCAATCATGTCATGTAATCCAACGAATTCAGATTTTTTAGATTATGATGAATATTTTAAATCTAAAGAGACACTATTATCTGTCATTCATTGAACGTGAAGAGATTCGATATATATGTCGAGAATAGATTTAGCCCCTGTAAATAATATGATTTTTACCTAACCTTGTATTAGACAAAAGTTGAGACTTCCCAACCTCTGGGGATTGATAGAATAATAAATTTGCAAAAAATCATAATAAAATTTGAAAGATTTCATTCATTCTTGAATTACATCCCTCCGGACTTGCACCTCCAATCACATCTAAATAATTAATACAATACCAGTCAAATGAACCGAACCCTTATACCGTACAGAACTTAATCCCATCAGACCCAAAATCATATTATACTTAATTTCGTTCTAACCAACTGATGAAATGCTCGATTCTACCCTTTGTTTCTAAAATTTTAAATATGAAACTAAAATGCTGTAGATAATGAATCATTTAAACAAAAATTGTTCTCAAAGTAGCCTAATCTCGATTTTGATCTTGTTAGCTGTTGGAATGACTATATTAGTTATGGATCTGCCTAAAATGTCACTTGAATCTGCTTCAGCTCAACCCCCGTTCAATATTAATTTAACAGGTACTTGGAAAGCTGATGATGGCGGGATCTATTATATAAGAAACATAGGCAATGATGTATGGTGGCTCGGTATTAGTGGCTCGGATGATGGAAAGACTTTTTCCAACGTATTAAAAGGATACTTTCACAAAAATAATGGGACGATAATAGCTGAATATGCTGATATACCTAAAGGATCGAACAAATATCATGGGACCCTGACTTTATCTATCGAATCCGATACCCTCTTACAGAAAATCAATGAAACTGGTTATGAAGCCAATGGAAATCCATCTTGTTGTTTTGGTGCCACAAAATGGGAACGATAAAGTAATGTATATATTCCGTTGAACCTATTTTTATATTGTCTCAAAGATTTTTTAGTACTTTCTCCCTATCAGAATGACTAGATAAATTTTACATCAAAGAAATTTGAAATATGCTATTAATTATTCGATTCCATTGCAATATGCTGATATGATTTTATTCTTCATAGAATCAAACCCTTGTGGGACTTGTTATTTCTGCGTTCCTTATGTATTACAAGTAATATTGAGAACCAAATATTAAATCACGGGGTTTTATGATTGGATATTTGGTTTAGTCAACACAAGAAATACGACATGCTATGGCTTAATGCTATTGTATCCATGAATTTCTAGACTTACATATCATCATTATCCATTTATCGATTTATTTGTGTCACTTGTAGTTCTTGATGATGAAGGGTTATCAATATTGTTATCCTTTTTCAACTTATTACAGATATTTTTTATCCAATTACTAAAATTCATTTTTGTTCCGATCTATAATGACCGACACAAGTCAATATTTAAATGGTCTTTAAATATAGAGTTAAATAGAGCGACTATATTTGGTCTTTCTTTCCTATGATTGTATTCACCATTTACTTCTCTTTTTTGAGTTTCAATTATTGAGAATTTTGCAAGCAAAATTAGAGTACCTTACAACAGTATCTCAATTTCCTGGTCTTATTAGTCTGTTATAATATAACACTGCATTCGCTTTTGAAGGAATCTGAATTTTCCCTTGCTTTCTCTGTAACATGTTGCAAACTCCTGAGAAAATTCACACAATTTCGACCGAAACCGAATCGATTTCAGTTCAAAAATTGGCCGGGAAAAAATTGAAAAATATAATGGAAAAATCAACAACCACTAAACAAAGTTACCATCTCTGTAAAGTTAGGCTTTAATGATGTTGTAATGATGATGGACAAAAAGGAATCACAAGTCATAAGCGTCATATGTGAATGATATAATGAGAATTCGCTCTTTACAATTGTTCCTGCTAAAAACCTTCCTGATCTACTAATTTATAATATATTCTTTTTATTCCCTCAGCCGAAATTAAATACGTTAAAACAATTAATCCCACTATCCCAATATAAAAAATCGGGATTTCAGATAAACCAAAGATCTTTCCAACAGCGGTAAACGGCAGAATTGTTACTATGATAATCATGGCCAACGTGGATAATATCAAATATTTGCTTGGTTTGCTCTTAAAAATAGGTCTTGAAGTTCGTACGATCAGGTACTATTAAACACGCAGAGATTATCGACTCTATAAACCAGGTTGTTCGAAACTGTTCTGTAGTTGAAGGATTCAATATAAAAATAAGAATCCCAAAAGTGATAAAATCAAATACAGCGCTAAGTAAACCAAAAACTAACATAAATTTTCTGATAAACTTGATATTCCATCGTCTCGGCTTTTCGATGATTTCTTTATCAACTTTATCTGTAGATATTGCCATTTCTGGAATATCGGTTAACAGATTCATAAGTAAAATCTGTTTTGGCAACAAAGGAAGAAACGACAAGAAAATTGATGCTCCTGCCATACTAAACATATTACCAAAATTAGCACTAGTAGCCATGAATACATATTTCATTGTGTTCGCAAAAGTTCGTCTTCCTTCACTAACACCATCTGCTAATACGCCAAGATCCTTTTCTAAAAGTACAAAATCAGAAGCCTCTTTGGTAACGTCAGGAGCGTTATCAACAGATATCCCGACATCGGCTGCATGAATCGCCGAAGCATCGTTAATTCCGTCTCCTATATATCCGACTACATTGCCTTCAGATTTTCTCAATGCCAATATTATCTGTTCTTTCTGATTCGGCTCTATTTCTGCAAAAACATCTACATACTTGACTTTAGTAACTAGCGCGTCCGGTCTCATAGAATGTAATTCTGGTCCAGTAAGAATAGCAGTATCAAAATCAGTACTCGCAGTAGTATTAATTGGCATGCCAATTTGTTTACCTAAACTTGAAACAACATATTTGTTATCTCCACTGATTATCTTGACCGAAATACCTAATTTACGTAAACTAGATATAGACTCTAATAAATCCGGTTTAATGGGATCAAAGAATACAAGAAAACCCAACAAGGTCATTTGTGTTTCATCTTTCTTGTCTATACGTATATTTGGTGCTTCTAACATTTTATTATCATCTATTATATTCTTGTAGCATAATCCTAGAACTCTAAATCCTTGTTTTCCTAGTTCTTCATACCTACGAAGAATGTCCTGTTTTACTTTTGATATGTCGACGATTTTACCATAAATTTCTGCTTTTGAACAACTATCAAGAATATTATAAAGTGCTCCTTTAGTGATCATTACAAAAGTTGTAGTACGATTGGGATGATCGGAGCATGTTAGTTTAATATCTGAATGATTATTTGTAATGGAAACTAGAATGGTAAGTCTCTTACGTATAAAATCATAGGGAATTTCATCAACCTTCTGGTAGTCTTTTAAATCGAATTTGTCAGTGCAAAAATCTCTGATAGCCTTATCTATCGGATTTGTAAATCCTGTTTCAAATTTAGAATTAAGATACGAATATAACAGAACCTTATTGTCTTCATTTCCACCAACATCGATTGCAGACTTTAATTTTACTTCACCAACAGTTAGTGTCCCTGTTTTATCAGAACATAGTATATTCATACTCCCAAGATTTTCTATTGCTGCAAGTCTTTTGACAATCACCTTTTCATTAGCCATTCTTTTTGCACCATGTGCAAGGTTGACACTAATAATTGCTGGTAAAAGTTGTGGTGCTAGTCCAATTGCTAAAGCCAAGGAAAATAAAAAGGACTCTAGAACCGGTCTTTCAAAATAAACATTTATTATTAGGATTGAAATTACCAAAATCAGGGTTATTTCCATAAGAAAGTATCCAAATTTTCTTACACCATGTTCGAAATCTGTCTCAGGATTCTTGTGCTTTAATTTGTTTGAAATTCTGCCCAATTCTGTATGAAATCCCGTTTTGACGACCATTACCTTTGCAGTACCGCTTACCACAAAAGTACCCATAAAAACAGAATTTGATCTTTCTTTTAAAGGTATATCTTTATGGAGAACACCAGAGATTTTTTCTACCGGGTAACTTTCGCCAGTCAATGTAGCCTCGTTTACAAATAGATCCCTTGATTCAATTACGATAGAATCAGCGGGTATATTGTCTCCAGACTTGAGAATAATTATATCTCCTGGGACTATTTTTTCTGAAGGTGTTATTACATTACTTCCGTCACGTATAACGGTAGTTTTTGACTGTACCAAATCTTGCAATTTATATATGGCATAAAGTGCTCCTCTCTCTTGCCAAAACCCCAAAAATCCGCTTACAATCACGATTACAATGATCAATAATGCATCTTCTGGCTGACCTAGAAAAAATGATAATACTGACGTAAATATAAAAATTATAATAATCGGGCTTTTGAATTGAGAGACCCACAATGATAATAGATTGTGGCTTTTTTTATGCTTCTTCACAGAATTCTTTCCATAAAACAATAATCGACTTTCTGCATCTTGAGATGTCAAACCCTTTTTTGGTGATGTTTGAAGTTTATGTTCTAGTTCTGATAAAGAATTACTCCAAAACTCTGAATGTTTGACTTTACGCAAAGCCATTATTGTGGTGACTCTTTCAACTATTACTAGTATTACTCAATATATGTATATGCGCAATTCCTTTGTAATTTTTATTTAAATTGGCAATTTAATTGCAAAATTTATGTAAAGTTGCCTAAATATACTTGATATATTGAGTTACCGTGAACCCAAATAGGTTATTGTTTAGCTCAAATCGTATGTATTATCAGAATACCATCTTAGCAACTGATCAAATACCCTTTGTTGTAATGATGATCATTACCACCTGGGTTCAACCAAACAACATCTCTAATCTTAATAACCTCGATTAACCAAGGTGAAGAACTATTGGTTTTAAATAATTTAACTGAAACGCATACATTCACAAATGGCAATGGACCTGGAGATGAAACGGATGGTAAGAATTTCTCAGTACAGATGGCACCCGGAAGTTTTGCAGAGTATCTGGATTCAAATATATCTCCAGGTAACCACTCCTTTTATTCAGAAAATAATCCTGCCTAACTTGATGGGCGAATTGGTAATAATGCTATAAATTTAACCCCTTTTTTTAATCTATAGTATAGTTAAGAATTCCATTTTATTAGATTATGAATCAAACTTATACATCTTTAGTTATTGATAGATCAAACAACCTCTTACTCTATTTGTGAAAATACCCGAACCCATATACCATACGGAGATTAATCTCACCAAACACGCTACTAATTATAGTAACGACAAAATGCATGATATTTAGAAATTGAAATATAAATATATATTATTTATTAGGGTTTTAAAATATTCTCTTTTGTACGTATCCGGTTGATGAGTTTACGGCTTATATAAATAAGAATAATTCTAATTATGAATATAAAAGGAAAAAGTTGGTTTGATGAGATTTCACATTTCCATCTGGAGTAATGTTCTAACTTTGTAGCGAAACTTCGACAGGAGTTGGGCGTGATATTATATCAAATACTGGTGATCTTTTTTGTGCCAGATCCACTAGTTCTTTTATTTTTTCTTCAGATGCATCTGCTTTTACCCTAAAAGTAACTTTAATTTTTTCATACCCATTTCTTACCTTCTCAGACATTCCAAGAAGCCCTTGGATATCAAGGTCTCCAGATAAGGTAGATTCAACTTTTTCTATTTTTATTCCTTGGGCAGCAGCATGGTAGATTAATGTTGTAGTAAGACAACCATTTAGTGCTGAAAGCGCATACTCTACTGGATTGGCGCCGAGATCTTTTCCTAATAATACTGGCGGTTCGTCTTTGTCAAATACAAAAGGCTGATTTCGAGTATGTGTTTGACATGCTCCATCAAATTCGTTAATTGTAGTTTGATTATGTCCTCCATTGATCCACTGGCCTTTAGCACGGAAATTAAACTTTGAAATATTGGGGTTATCTGTGATTGCGTTTATGGCTTCAAAAAGATTTGTAACGTTTACCCCATTTATTACTTTTTCATTTTCTATTTTGTTTGATTGACTTGTTTGTGTCATACCATTGCTAGCATGCTAGCATTATATAAATGTAATGTATAATGCTATCGTGCTAGCAATATCTATAAATATTCTGTATACCTAACCTAATTGTGACTCGCACTCTTGTAATCAGAGGATTTAACGATAAGGTTCATGAGAAATTGGGTAATTTAGCAACCCAGAAAGGTATTTCCATAAACTCCATAGTAAGGGATGCTGTAGACAAATGGCTAGAACAGCAACAATCTGAGACAATTAGGAAGCATCATCTAATAATATACTCAGACGATGAATCTATGATAAAATTGCTAAAATCTATGGATAAATTCGCAATGGATAATAACTTGTACAGGTGTTTTTGTGGGCCTACAAATACCCAAGCAACAAAATTGCTAGGTAAATTAGAATGGTATAACTGTACTGTGGAACCTTATTTTTACTCTAATAATAACCGTCATATCCAACAAAAGAATATGTCTAAAACCCAAAATGAGAATGACATCATGAATTACTGTAGCAAAGTAATGGAAAATATTGCAAATAATGCTGATAACAAACCAGTGTGCTGTTTGGATTTTTTAATAAATGATGTTGGACACAGTTCCTTAACGCAGGCATTAGCGATTGAAAGAGCATATGACAATGATAGGATAGGTGGGTTTATGTACCTGTACATACAAGACAGATGTTTTACTCGAGTCTAATACACAGGATCTCATAGGACTATTTGAAACACATGATCAAATCTTTATTTTAAAAAAAGATGAGGTGTATAAATTGCATGTCACCAAGGAGAACGTACATAAGTTATTTCTAAATTGAATCAGACTACAACAATTTTAGTGAAGTAAAAAGTATAGTCTCTACATTTTATATTTTGTAGTTTTAATAGTGTCTGATAGCTTGCTAGCAATGGTATGAAGAATCAATATATAAAAACATCTGATATAGGGACTAATGAACGAAGGGACTACAGAGATGCACCAACAGAAGGTGATAAACATTTACTTTTATCCGAAACAGTAAAGGCTGAAATCTTAGAACACAAGGTATTCAAACGATCAATATTCATAATTTTAGAGAGCAAATTTGAGTATGACCGAATAAAGGAATTATTGGATTCGGTAATGTATCATAAAAAATTGATGAATTGTTATGGATTGGATATGATACATAACAAATGGGATCTTACAAAATTTCCTGTTACTAAAACTGACGGCCAAATGGAAGGGATACAATGTGACATACAAAAATACAATGAAACGGTGCATCAGTATCATGAATATTCTAAACGCCTTGGCTTAGAATATGGCATAGATATCCTCGGCGAAATGAAGAAAGGTTGTAATGTAATATTTCGCCCTCCCTCAATTGATTATAATGGATAATCTAAAGTATTGAGAGAATTTTATGGTGCTATATCAATTCAATGTATTTTTCACGTGATCGTATGTGCATTAATAATGTAAAAAAGGATTATCCTTTGCAATTTTGAAATCAATTCTAACTGCGGGTTATAAATTCCGTCAAATTTGTTTCACATACCACCGAACCCGCATAGTATACGGAACTTAATCCCACCGAAACCGCTACTCATGTATAGTAACTATATGAATTAATTCATGCAGACTTAAGAGCAATGTTAATTACTTTATTTTGAAAATTGATTTTCAAAATGATGGATGATTAATTGCCCTAGTTATCTGCTCTGTTCAAAAAAGCTCTCAAGATACTAACTGACTGTCCTGCTCTGTAGTTTGTCCTTGGAGAATAGGTGAGTCTGAATAGGTTCCTCCAAAACCTGGTTGTCCACCTACAATATCACCAGAATTTTCTTGAGATTGGATGTTTATGTTGTTTCCTGATCCGAGTATACCAGAAAATGGTGGTATAAGAGTTCCAATTACTGAAACAGTACCTGCACCTGGCTCCCATGAGTTTACCACATATAGGTATTTGTTGCCTCCATTGTAAGTTATAGAAAATGGAAAATCTCCCACATTCACAGTATCTATCACCTCATTGTCTTGATTTAGGACCGAGATGTTTTCTAACTTGCCTGTAAAACCACCCCTTGTCGCATAAAGTAATCCATTTCCTGGATTGTAAACCGCTGCACATGGAAAATCTCCCACATTCACAGTATCTATCACCTCATTGTCTTGATTTAAGACCGACAAGGTGCCCGAACCGCCGTTTACCACGTAGACATATCCATTTTCTGGGTTATGTGTAATATCCCGTGGTCTGTCCCCGGCCTCTACAGTATCTATCACCTCATTGTCTTGGTCTATAACAGTAACCGAATCGGATCCATCGTTTGGCACATATATTAATCCATTACCGGGGTTGTAGGTTGCCCATAATGGAGAATCCTCTACTGTTATTGTTGCTATCACCTTTCCACCAGCCTGAGCAAGCACTTTGGCCAAGTCTGCATATGGGACTAATAAAATAGTTAAAATAACAAACGCTATCTTTTTAGGAGACTACCCTGCTGTCCTGCACTGTTGATTGTCTCTGTAGTATTGGAGATTGTGAATCCATACTTCTATCGCCATATCATGATTGTCTACTTACATTATAACCTGAATTCTCTTGAAGCCTGTTGATATACTTCAATAAATTATCTCAACTCTTTCGCTGTTTCAAGTGAATACTTGCAATCAACGGTTGTCTTACGTATGCATCGGTCAACAAGATCATCCAAATTTGAATTTTTGTATTCACATCACTTATTGAAGTTTAATAAAATTTAACTATTTTACATAATTAATGCAATAATTGTGTTTCTTACCCTAAAATATTTGGGTTTTTAATACTATTTCGGTATCTTCAAATATAAAAAATGTGTTATTATATAAATGAGCTGTACGGAGGAATTAGTAAAAAGATACCTGGAATTTGATGAACGCATGAAAACCTGTCTTCCCAAGGTTGATACCCATCTAATTTTGGATATTCTTCACCGTTTATCTGAAGACAAGAGTCCCATGTATACTTTAGAAATCTTCCTTAATAGAAAACCAGATGTTGAGGAGTTGAGAAATAAGATATCCACTGATTTGGCGGTGATGCCCGCATTTTTTGATGGGGGAACGCATGTAGTAATTGCCCATAGAATTGATCTTAAAATGCTTGAATACTTTTCCTCGGATGAAAATGTTTATAGGATTCGAGGAACCTACACCGGACACGGGCTAGGTGCTTCCATTGGTCCAGTATTTGAAAGGGATGATCCAGAGGAAACCTGGGCTGATTATGATAGAACACATTCTCAAATATCTACAACGTGATTTAGAAAGAAATATTCCAGAAAAATTGTGATCTCGTCGGAGGGGAAATCTTTTCCGTAGGTTTACTTTGCTATCCTGGATTATCTTGTTGTTTCTAGTGTTTTAAAGCAATAGTTCATGGTCTAATTTGTTCTACATATCTCGAACCAGTATGGTTTATGGAACCATCCATCTGTGTTAGTCATCAAACCCATCTAAAAATTCACACGATTTCCACCGAACCCTTACATTATACGGAACTTAATCCCACAGAATAACCGTTGAATGTAGGGAATGGGAGAGTCTGGATACTAACGAACCCAAATAACTAGTGTATAGTAACGATAATGCATAATACGAAGAAATAACTTTTATGAAAATCATAATTCTAATTTATATGTTGGAATAACTTTGGACCTTTCCCAGTTAAAGGATATATGCCTACTATAACTGCCTTCTCTTTTCCGATGAAAACTGGTATTTGATCATATTGAGTATACTATAACCTAGAGTATCAATGAGAAAAATTAACATTCAACCAAAAGTGTGCGTTCTAAAAAGGTTAAATTAAAGGAACGCCAAGAAAATTTTAAAAAATTGCAAAGAATATGCAGAAAGATATTGTAATAAATAAAAATACACTAATGCGGATATATTATAAGAGTATAATTTCTATATCCCTTGTTAAAAAATATCCAATACCTATATTTGCAATTGTAGGATTATTTTTTGGAATAATTTGCCATTATGGATTGAATGATGCAGAATTGGGACACTTGATTTGGTTTATTGTATTGATAATAGGAGGATTGCCAATAATATATGAAACAATAAAAGGACTCGTACATAGACATTTTGTTTCTGATATTGTGGCAACGCTTGCGATTATTACCGCGATAGTGACAAACGAAGCATTTCCTGGTGTAATTATCGTTATCATGCAATCTGGTGGAAAGGCTTTGGAAGATTATGCCTTTCGGAAAGCCACCAACTCTCTTGATGAATTAATGGCAAGATCACCCAAGATGGCACACAAGAAAATCAATGATCAAAATGTGGAAGACATCGAGGTCAAGGATATTAGAGTCGGAGATCATTTAGTAATTCGACCAGGAGATCTTATTCCAGTTGATGGTATTATTATTTCAAGTAATGCAGAAATCGATGAATCTTCTGTTACTGGTGAGCCCTTGTCTAAAATTAGACTACGAGGAGAAGAAGTCTTTAGTGGAACTGTCAATATAGGTAACGCTTTTGAAATAAAAGCAAAACGCATTAGCGAAGAAAGTCAATATTCAAAAATAGTAAAACTCGTAAAAAAAGCACGAGAAGATAAAGCGCCGATACAAAGAATCGCGGACAAGTATGCTTTATTGTTTACGCCACTTACGTTAGCTATGTGTGGTTTGGGGTGGATTTTAACTCAAAATGCTCAAACTGTTCTAGCAGTGCTTGTTGTGGCAACTCCTTGTCCTCTTATATTTGCAACTCCGGTAGCCATAATAAGTGGAATAAACAAGGCATCAAAACAAGGAATAATAGTAAAGAGTGGAGCAGCGATTGAACAGATTGATCGGGCTAAGGTAGTGGTATTTGACAAAACAGGTACTATAACATATGGAGTTCCTATCGTGGAAGATGTTTTGTTGCTTAATAAATATGGAATAAACGTTACGGATAACAAGTTAGGATATACTACAGATGACATATTATTTCGATCAGCGTCTTTAGAGCAAATGTCTTCTCATCCATCTGCACAAGCCATAACTAACGCCGGAAGAAAAAAATTCCATAATTTACCATTACCTGTAAACTTTGCCGAAGAAGCTGGTCTAGGAGTTAAAGGTTTTGTTAATGGAGAACATGTAATGGTTGGGTCTCCGTCTTTTATTCAATCTCAGTTCGATATGACTCGGGCAAGTGGTCTTCCAAATTTAAAAAACAATCTCTTGAAAACAATTTCAGATTTACAGAACAATGGAAAGATGGTAGTACTAGTAAATATCGATGGAACGAATTCAGGAATAATAACTCTTAGTGATAAAATCAGGGAAGGTGTTGTCACTATGATCCAGGATTTAAAGAAATCAGGAATAAAAAAAACCGTTATGCTTACTGGAGACAGTTTGATTAATGCAAGGTCCATATCAAAACAAGTTGTTTTGGATGAATTCAAGTATGATCTGCTGCCAGAGGATAAGGTTAACGAAGTAAAAAAAATAAATGAAAATTATAAAGGTGTTATTATGATTGGAGATGGTATCAATGACGCTCCCGCGTTAACAACTGCGACTGTGGGTATTGCAATGGGAGCTAAGGGTACGGCTGTTTCCGCAGAAGCAGCAGATGTAGTTTTGTTAGTCGATGATGTAACCAAAGTATCAAACATAATACAGATTAGTAAACGAACAATAAACATAGTAAAACAAAGTATTTTTGTTGGAATGGGAATAAGTCTTATTTTGATGATTATTGCTAGTTTCGGATTGATTCCTCCATCAATAGGTGCCTTGCTTCAGGAAGTATTAGATATTGGTGTGATATTGAACGCTCTCCGAGCTAGATGACTATATCGAATCTATTAACAAGCTTGTTTATTATTGATCAAATATACAAACAAATAGATTTCAGCATTTCATCTGTATTCATATTATATAATTTTATATGAGTATTAAGCATTTTTTTCAATAAAAGCCAATCTAGGACGAATAATTTTGTCATCACTTTTATTCTCAACTATTATGGCAGTAACATCTGTTGCAGCCCCGCAGGTTTATGCTCAAAGTACGCATTCAGAAGCTGACTCAACACCCATTACTGCAGTTATAATGATGACTATTGATGACCAAGGTAATCCTGTATTTAATCCCGCGACAACTACAATTAAACAAGGTGAAGAACTATTGGTTTTAAATAATTTAACTGAAACACATACATTCACAAACGGCAATGGCACAGGAG
The DNA here is from genome assembly GCF_047711275.1 of Candidatus Nitrosocosmicus sp. FF01. Lineage (NCBI taxonomy): Archaea > Thermoproteati > Nitrososphaerota > Nitrososphaeria > Nitrososphaerales > Nitrososphaeraceae > Candidatus Nitrosocosmicus > Candidatus Nitrosocosmicus sp. FF01. The sequence goes on from NZ_JBLNIG010000004.1 coordinate 221,138, forward strand.
ATGATATGGATGGTAAAATATTTTCAGTTGAGATTGCGCCCGGAAGTTTTTCAGAGTATCTAGCTTCAAATATATCTCCAGGTAACTACTCCTTCTATTCGGAGAATAATCCTGTATCTGAACGGCGAATTGGTAATATTACCCTAAGTTATTTCTTCACCCTTTAATTTATTATCGAGATAAAATTCTAATTTAGTAAATAAGGGATTTTTATTAATTGAAACATCCACCTTGTTGATAGTTGATAAATAAAAAGATCAACAATAAACTCGATCTAATTTATTCATAAACCGAACAAACTGCTAAAATCAAACTTCCACGAAAAAGGATTTTGATAACAATTGCTTATTTTTAACGTGTTCAGTTTGCCTTACCCTTGGATAAGTAATTTAACACCATATGTAATAAAGACTTATTTAATTAAAATAGATCAGAATGACAATTAATTAGACAAACTCCTACATACACTGGAATGATTTACTGGATATGACATAGTCGAATATGCCTATATTAGCCGATATTTGATTTTTTGACAACATACCTTCATTATATGGTTTTAAAATATCTACCTTTATCTACAATATCATGTATTATGTGTGTGTATTAATTATTGGATTCTAATATTTTTTGACCAACACAACTTGCACTATAACCCCGGTATCGTCCTGTATCCCCCAAGTCCAAGTACATTAGAATTGGAGAAACAGATCAACGCCATAGCAAACCGCTTTGGTTAATAAAATTGATTCATTTTTATACCTTCATCTTAATTTCAAATTACTTCATCAATCCCTTGGTGTGAATGGATCAACCACCTCAACAATGCCCATCATACCGGTATCCTCATGCGGAAGAATGTGACAATGAAAGACGAATTTTCCAACGAAATCCGTAAATGGAATGCGAATCACCACTTCACCACCTTGTGGAATTACTACCATATCTTGTAAGCCATGCCCATCATAGGGTTGACCATTCACTGACATTACCTGAAAGTCATTGACATGAATATGGAATGTATGATCTTCACTATCGAGATTTTTGAGTGTCCACTCCTCCACATCTCCTAACTTCACTATATAATCGATCCTATCATGATCAAAAACTTTTCCATTGATCTGGTTAGTTCCCATATCGCCAAATCGATTTGCAGTTTGATTGTCTGGTGAGCCATTAAAGATCAGTGTACGTTGAGTCTGGATCTGATCATTTTCCAGATCATGCTCTGGTACTAGACTCGATAGAGTTAGTTGTGCTGCCTGAGCTATAGTTTTGTCTTGTACGTTTATCGTTGCAAGGGTTATCTCAGAGGTTGGAGAGAACCCCGATCGGTTATATGGGAGAGATTTAAGTGGATAAGTTCCGATTTCACCACCAGTAACCAGAACTTCATATCTCTTACCCGCGGGAAGAACAAGGTTTTTTCCATCCCATACTTCCCATACGGGATTGCCGTCTTCTGCGATTACATTAAAGGTATGACCGGGCAATGTTATATTGTAAAACGTGGCGGGATCGATATTTGCAAATCGCCAAAGTTGGGTCTCCCCTGGTGAAATATTTATAACAGGATCAAGTTGACCATTGACGGTAAAATGATTCGCCCATTTATAAACTGGATTACCTGAACTTCCGTTTAGACTCCATGGAAAAGCCTTCATGACTAGATTTTGCTGAGTGATATTTTGCAAAGTACTAGGTAAAAGGTTATCTAAGCCTTCAATATTGATCAAACCCGACATCCCGCCACCTACTTGAGTAGTTGCTAAACCATGAAGGTGCGGATGGTACCAAAAGGTTCCTCTTGGATGATTGATCGGAATATCGATGACGTATCTTGCAGTTTCTCCTGATTTAACTACACGAAAGATATTGTCTGAGCTGCCTGTCGGTGACACATGCAGGCCATGAAAATGTAAGTTAGTTTGATCGATCTTGTTGACAAGGTTTATTATCAGTCGTTCGCCAGGTTTGATGTTTAGTGTTGGCGCCATGAGCGATCCATTATAGACCAGCGCTGTGACTGATTGGTTCCCATCCCTGGTCTGCTTTTCTTCAATAATCAATGAAACATTCAGGATTCCGTGCTTATTGCTGTACACATCTAAAGGGTTGGAAAAGTCCATCTCCTTAATAGGTGACGACTCCTCCTGACTAAAAACAACTTTGTTAGCAGTAATCATAAATGTCAAAAGTAAAACGAAAATCGTAACAAATAGGTAAGTTGAGTTATAATCTATTACACCCTTTTCTCTAAATCTCATTTAGTTAGTTTCTGATTGAATTAAACATATTTGAACTTTCTTAAGGATTGATTGACCGCAAAAAGTCACGTCTATAACTTGAGAATAGGAGTACAATTTCATCGTCTATAATCTGCGCTAAAACCACTTCAAAATAATCTATAAAATTTTGAATGTAATAAACAGGTTTATTTTTGTGAACACATGCGTATCTACTAACGACTTTTTTTGTATTGTAAGAATGATACGCGAATATTTTTAGCTAGTACAACAACACCAGCATCTTTATCCTGAACAGATCCTTTGAAATTTCCGTAGTAGGATATATTAAGAAATATTCGATTCAACTTTATAAAAAACGTACACATCAAGAATAAGTTATATTGACTTTGATCCATGTGAAAATCCAATTTTCATCGAACCCGCATAGTATACGGAACCTGATCCCACGGAACTTGTTATCGAGTCAAAGTAAATGAGGTATGTAATTGTTAAAGACATCATGTGAAATTTATTTCTGCTATTCCAGACTGATCCAATATAGGTTTTAGTGTAACTTCTTTAGTGGATCATGTGGATGTATTACTATCAACAGTTTTGTATCTGATCAACAGGCGAAATACAACTTTCCTTCTGTCCTATGATATTAAACCTAAATTGTTGTGTAAGAATCTTGAATACCCTATTCCATTAAGGGTTTCTCAAGCTCATTTTACAGATTTATTTTCAAATGCTAGGATATACCATCTTTTTTAGATGTTTTATTGATTCTAGATCTAGTTCGATATATTATTTCATTTCGAGTTATTCTACTGGTTCACTCTGGCTTATTGAAGGCAGTTGATTTGGGTTTGTTTGAAGAAATTAGGCATCTTAAATAGTATAATGTTGGAAATATTTCATGTCAATATCTGAGCCAACAAAAACCCTTCACAATTCAAAATACATAGAATGTATAGAAGCATGTAATCATTGTGCGAATTCATGCGAATATTGTGCTACATTATGCTCCCGAGAAGAAAATGTGAAAATGCTCCTAAAATGTATTGAACTTTGTGAATATTGTGCGGATGTGTGCAGAATCGCTTCCAAGTACATGTCCAAAGATAGCCATTATGCTCAAGCAATCTGTGAAACTTGTGCAAAAGTATGCGATGCTTGTGCTAAAGAATGCGAGAGCCATACTAATATGGATCACTGTCAACAGTGTGCTCAAGCCTGTAGAAAATGTGCTGACGAGTGTAGAAGGATGTCTGGCTAAACTAGCAAAACAAGACGGCTTTGTCTATCTGTTTTGCTACATAACTTTTTTATTTTTTTTAAAATTAGAGAATACTAAATTATAGGATCATACGTGTAAAGATACATCTACAAATGACGTCTTTTGAAAAAACCCATTTTAAAATTGTTGGAATGTATTGTTCAACCTGCAAACCGATAGTTGAAAATCAATTAAAAAACATTAAGGGAATTAAAAAAATTGATATAAACTATATGACAGATAGTGTGGTTGTAGAATTTGACCCTTCTTTAATAACAAAACAAGAGATTAAAGAAAGATTAGAAAAGTCTGGTTATAAATTTGTCAGGGTGCCTCGCTAGTGATTAATGGCCGGTAACTCTGTTCGTATCATATCAGGAGATTTATTGAATAGCGGTAGAATATCAAAATCGATTATCGAATGTATTACAAAATTAACTTATTCTCTAATGTGGAGATATATCTATCTCCTGAATTGAACTTTACAAATATAAAGAATAATATAACTTTATTAAACAAAAAATTGGTAATTGTATGCCATTCAGTCTTGATGAAGTTGATGTGTCTATTCTAAAGTCAATATTAGCAGACGGGAGAAAATCTTTCAGACTGATATCCCTAGATACAGGAATAACAGCCCCACTGTGAAAGCCAGATATGAATGACTAGTAAACATTGGATTTATCAAAGGAGTTTTGCCAGTCTTTGATTTTGAAAAAGCATAATCAAATGAAGATATGAAAATTTCATCCACCTGGATGATCTGAAAGAAAATACAAAGGCGAGAAAGAATATCCAACAAAAGAGTAATCAAAATATCACTTTAAAGGAAGAAATATTTGAAATTCAGAAAAAAATCTCAAGTGGTATTGCAATTAGTATTATTTGTGATTTTTGTGATGGTCAAATGCATGGTAAACCCAAAGTTCTAAAGTTTACAAATATAGAAAGTTCTTTTGTTATACTTCGTACAAATCAGGCTATAACCAAAAATACCGTGATAGAATAGAGTCGATTAAAAAGATATGGGGGTAAATCTGAGTTAGATGAATAATATATCTCTTCTTTAAGATTTATATCAGTATCCGTATTTTGATGGATTCTGTTCTATCTGTTGTTTACAGCTAGCAGAACACAAATATATTTTATTACCATTGATTTCTGATACATGTTTTGCAGTTTTTTCATCCACATTCATATTACACACAGGGTCTTTTGCCATACCATACAATAATAAGCAATAATCTGTTTAACTATGAGCGTTTACAAATGTAAAATAGTATACGAAGGCTTCCTCCTCAAATAATATGAATATGCCAATATGTTACTTAGACCTGTAAGGCTAGTGAATTGAATTGCGTGATATTCATTTTATTCATATTAGTTTTTACCAATTTACCTTATTGCTAATTAAAGCTCATATAGTTATTGAAATAAACATAATGTTACAATTGGTTGTTATGGTCTATATTCATTGACTATCAATAGTTAATGTACATGGTCAGGATAGGAATTATTATGATATCTAATATCGTAGTAACAGACTATGCTACAGAATCCTCGGAAAAAGCAATTGCAAAGGCTGTTGAGCTGACAAAACAATTGAAAGCCCGCTTAACCCTGTTACATATTATCAATAATATTGAGGTTCCAGCGTCATTAATTTTAGGTAATGACAAGGTCTTAATTGAGAGTGCCAGAAGCAAGATAGGTAAAGCACTTGAAAAGGGTTGGAATAAAAGAGCCAAAGATTTTGTCGAAAAATTAAAGAACGACAAAGATATTTTAGAAATTGATAGTAAATGTTTAACCGGGAATCCGGCAGAATAAATTCTGGAATTTAGAAACACCAATAAAACAGATATTATAGTTATTGGTGCTAGTCTTAGATTAAAAGGTATGTCAAAGATAAAAGCACTTGGTGGCGTTACTAGAAAAGTATCAGAATTGGCGAATTGCCCTGTGCTTATTGTTCATTAATCATGTTATACTTACAATATTTACGCAGAACTACTGAAATATAAAAAAGTCAAAAAAATCCTACAATTTTAGGATATTTACATTTGTAAAGCTTGGTAGTTATATTTGTCTTTATTTAATATGAATATGTGATAACACAAATAAATACTAATGGTAACGCTCATTTACATCATCGACAACAAATACAACAGCAACAATACGAACAAAAAGAAGAGCCATATGGTGTCAATCTAACATATAATCCAAAAATTCCAGAACCAGGACGACCTACACTAATTACTATCGAAGTTATTGCAAAGCAAACTAGAAAAAAGATAAAGAAATTTGATATCCTTCATAAGAAACTAATGCATATCATAATCGTTTCAGAAGACTTGTCTAACTTTTCACACATTCATCCTGTATTTGACTACAAGGATGGTAGATTCACAGCCCACCATATATTTCCCGAAAATGCAAAGTACAAAATATGGGTAGACTTTAAACCAAAGAATGGAAATCAGACTCTTATTACATTCAAACTAGATAACATGATTGATACAGCTGACAAACCAATATTCTTTACAAAGGAAAGACAATATACAAAACAAATAGATAAAAATCATTACGTTAATTTACTCATTCCCAAAGAAATAAAGTCAAACAAACCAGTTGATTTAACATTCGTAATCTTGGATCAAAATTCAAATGCAATTACAGATTTGACTCCTTTAATGGGAGCCGGTGGTCACAGTGTAATAATAAGCAACAATCTGCAGGAATTCTTGCATGTTCATCCAACCAAAGAGGTAGGTTCCGATTGGAAAGGTGGCCCTGAGATTTCCTTTAGTACTATATTTCCATATCCGGGTTTGTATAAAATATGGGGACAATTTCAGCATCAAAATGTAACAATAACAGCCGACTTTGTTTTGGAAGTTGTATAAGACGGTTATCTTACTACCATATAGTAGTGATTTGAAGCGGATAAAACATAATTGGAATAAAACTCCATTTTTTAAATTCTCTTTACGAATGTTTTCTTTAGCATAGCAGCTCCCAAAATTACAACCCATGTTAAGAAAATTATCATCGATATCCCTCGAATTCCTTCAAAGTTAGGGTATGCAAAAGCAAAGTAAGAAACTTCTATTCCTGAAATTACTGTAATGATACCTACTATCACTCCACCGACTCCTATCCATCTATTGACAAATAAGTTCTTCGCAATTGCAAGACCAAAGATTATTGCAACAGTACCTTGCAAAAGTCGAAATACGCTATTTACTCCATATTCAGTCCACCGAATTCCCTCACCAACCCTAAAGATTAGATCTTTTTCATCCCCCTCTGGGGAAGCTATCCAAGAATCTACTGCGAACTTTAAAGCAACTCCGTCAACTGCTTGCAGAATAGCAAAAGTACTAGCTGTAATTATTGTAAGGGATAATCCAAGCCAAGCCAATAAGGATATAATGCTTGATTCAGAGTATACAAGCAAGCGGTAGATAGCGACAAATCCACCAACAAAAACCATCATCGTTCCAACGAACTGACCTATATGAATCCCTACCCAGAGCTCGCTATGAGCATATTCTGCTAACACTAATGGATGATTAAATGGATCTTCACCTGACGGATGAATCATCGTAGACAAAACCATGATTATTGCTCCAGCAATAAATGAAACCGATCCTAAAATAAGCACAGGTCTCTGAGACAGATTAGTTGTGGTAGTATCTGTCATCTCAGAAATAGTCTCCTTTATTTGCATTTGTTGTATAGAGCAATTTTTCTTTCTTTACCTCGGCGATATATAATATTTATGGCAATCAAAGTCAAAATCCGACACGTTATATTATTAAATGTCGCGGTCTAGAGGGCAAATTATCAGAAAAGAAATCAAATTCATAGATTCAATCGGAGGAGATGGATGTGTTAAGTATAAGCGACTAAGGGTGATAATCGAACTGCATTGGTGATCGTTACTATAAAAGTATTATAACATGCTGGATTGTCCTTTACTTTTGTTTCGTTGGATTGTTTTTACCTAATAGTCTGTAATGTATGTTTATGATTATATGATTTTGTCTATAAATTAAATTACAATTATGAAAATCACGAAAACTAAAAAAATAGCGTTGTTGTTATATACCTTATGTTACTCACAACAGCAATAACACTAACCGTTTTCTTTTTTCTCCATACTTTTGTCATCATTTTCTTGACAACAATTATCGAGGTTCATCTTATTCATTATCTTTATCTAGCATAAACAGATCGATAAGCACTGGGCTTTACTAACGTAAATGGGATGAGAATTTAGGATCATTTACAAATGTAAAGCCACTATCTTAATCATGTTTTTGTCCTGTGGATAGTTTTAACTAGGGCCCTTCCCAGGACAAGACTAATCGCAGTTAAGGATCATGAGCCATTGTCTTTATACAAATTAAGAACTGAGAATGCCAATTTGTATGATTTATTAAACTAATACTATGTGGAAAATTGTGTATCTCCATCCTTGGTTTGTATGTTCGTATGACGCTAATATTTCTGATAGTTAAAATATCACATACTCTAATTTTTTCAATGGAGACAGATGAATATGATTCTGGGCTACTTAACATCTCACGGATCAGATACTCCTTCAATTGATATCGTTATACAAAAATCAACGGTTGTAAAAAGCAGAATATCTCAGGTCAGTAGGATCAATTTCGTTACATAAGATTTTTAAACAGTGCAAAAAATATCTGGAATCCATGATAGTAATCATCTAGGTGTATAGAAAATTGTAGTGGCGCCAATTAGAACGATAATTCCGCCAATAATTTCATATCTGTCTGGTCTTTTTTTATCAATCATTAAACCCCAAACGATAGCCACGATTACAAATATTCCACCATAAGCTGCATAGACTCTACCGAAGTTAGAAGGTTGAAGTGTAGGAACTATTCCATAAATAAAGAGAATAACACCTCCGACTATAGCTAAAACTATTGTCTTCTTTTCTCTTAACCATTTCCAAACAAGATAGCCACCACCAATTTCTAAGAATGCAGCGAGTACAAACAATCCAAATGTCGATAGGATCAGTGTAATGCTATATTCAATTGGAGGAATCGATTCCAATTCTTTCACCTTCGTCCTTGCGTGGATAGTAAAATATGATAATAACACCAATTGTCGCAATTATAGTTCCAAGTATATCATAAGTATCTGGAACAATTCCTTCAAAGAAATAACCCCATCCAATAGCCATTATTATGAATATACCTCCGTATGCTGCATAAGTTCGGGCAAAATGTGCTTTTTGAAAAGTTGGAATTACTCCATACATAAACAAAACAAAGCCTCCTAATACTCCAAAAATCCAACTATAGCTTTCTCTTAACCACAACCAAACAAGATAGCCACCGCCTATCTCACATAAACCTGCGATAAAGAAGAAGAATAAAGAGTACAACATATATCTAATTCTAATCAATAAGCTCAGTTATCCTTAATATTTAAGAATAATATACATTTGATAATTTCTCTTATCCGTTAACGGATAGATTAGAAAGAGACTGTAAAAAATGTGTAAACTGATCATCTATATGAATGTCCTATGTCTAATTTAAAGAAAGACAACTAGTAAATTACGGGAGTGAAAAAAGAACCTTGAGATATTCTATGGAGGATAAGCTTGAAGGTCTTCGAAATGCATGGATGTTAGGTCTAGTAAACTTCTTTACCGATTTTTGTAGAGATGATTCTAGGAGTCTTTCCAACATTTATTCTCAATAATTTAGGAGCATCTAGAGCTATTTTAGACGCAATAGAAGGATCTTCAGAACTTACTAGTTATGCATTCAGGTGATATCTGGATCCCTATCAGATAAATTTAGGAAAGCAATACAAAATGTGTAAATGATCTAAATGTCTACTCATGTTATTAATTAGTATAAACGATTAACCTCCATTATTTTGATTATAAATTTAGTGGCTATTTCTACTATATGATAATTCTGCAAATTGATCCATTGCTTCTTGGCATTTTTTTAGACATTCTTTTAAGTTTGTAATTTTGGGTGATGTTTTTATCCAGTCTTTTGACATGACTTTTTCTACCCAGCGGTTTAATCCATCTAGCACCTCTTCCATTTCTTCTACTTCTTCCTGCGTAAATTTTTTGTTCTTAATGTTCAAGTTGGTCTCTTCAATGAATTCTTCACATTCTTCATAGATCTCGTCATACTGTTTGTCTCTTTCTTCTCTAAACAGTTCTAGCATCTTCTCATGTTCTTTCTCATCATCTTCTTTAGTGGAAATCTTGATTAGTTTGCCGTTGTCCTCTATGAATTTGGAAATTTCTTCTATTTTTTCCTTATTTTCCTTATTGTTTGGAAGCACACAAAATGACATTTGAGGGTAAAGCGCTCCTATTTTTTTAAACTCTCTCCATATCCTTACCCTTTGTTTTGTAGGTTCGGTAGGAACGTCATAAAAAACCATTAGCCATGACGTGGGTTTTTCAATCATTTAATCGGTATAAGAAGAAAGTACTTTTTAAGTAATAAAATTATTCTCTTGAACGTAATTACGATTTGTCCTCGTATTTTTCAAATAGATACTCATTTGTTAATAACAGAAAAGATAGATAAATACGAATAAGGCTTTATCACAAATGTAACTGCAGTTACATTTATTAAATCTTCAACTTGCTCTACCTTTGTTTGGATAATAATTGTAAGATTATTGCAATCTTGTCCGACTATGATGGCACTCTATGTCCAACATCTCATGTCGATTTACAAGACGAAAATTCAGGATTGGTTCCAGCAGAATTGGAAAATATTTTGGTTGATATTTCATCTACCATTCCAATTTGCATAATATCTAGTAAGGATTTCTATTTTTTGTTTAACAGGGTAAGAAAATTTTCTAAAATAATATCATGCATGTTAGGAATAGAAACATTGTTTTTGAAAAATGTAAGTGAGGTAAAAGATAAAGATCTGGTAGTTACGGGTATAGACAGTATAAATCCTCATACAAATTCCATTATAGATATAGAAACTGACAAATTTAGCATTTTAAGACACTTGTTGGTTGATTATGATACCTTAATGGAAAACTCTTCCACATTAAAGGAGATATCGAGCATCCTAGAAGTTCGTTACCCCTTCATAAACGTAGAAAAGAAATTTTCAACTGTATCCAAAGATGTGATAGGTGGAATAACGATTGATTGGAGAAATGATAAAAGTAAGAATTGGGTCTCTAATTCCTTAAACTATAAAAAAATTGTTAAAGAGAGTATATACAAAGCATTCAAAAAAGCCGACCTAATAAAAAAGATGTCTAATAGAAATTTGAATTATTATCTTAAGAAATTCTTTATACAAGAATATGCAACTCACCCGTTTGTCGATATTTATGGTACAAAAACCAATAAAGGGGATGCCTATGATTGTGTGGTTTCAGAGATATTTAATCTAAATAATGGCATTGGAAAAGTAATGTATCTTGGAGATTCAGAAAATGATAATCCTGCTTTTAGAAAGGCTGATATCTCAATAGGTATAAATTCTGATGACAGACTTAAACCACACCTATCATGTAAATATAACTTAAGCTATCAACAACTTCCTAACTTTTTAAGTAAACTATCTCAAAATAATTTTGAATTTAAAGAATCAATATTTTGTTAAACAAAATCAGGTTTTTAAATTGTTCAAAGAATTAATTGATATCCTATTTCTATGTATAGGAGCATTTGGAGGAGCCTTTATCAGATACAAAATCACTGCCTACCCTGAAATATATGGTATCATGGGATCAAATGTTATAATTGTTAACATAATTGGAAGTTTTATCTTGGGTGTTTTTTCAATCATCTCTGCATATTATAACTTGGATACAAAATATTCACTACTTATTGCAATTGGATTCTGTGGTTCGTTAACTACTATGTCATCCTTGGCATTGGAAAGCACTATTATGTTCGAGAATCGAGAAATCTTGAATGTATTCATAAATATATTGGCAAATGTATCATTTTCTATTTTGGCATTGGTTGGTGGCAGAATCTTATTTAGCCTGCTTTTGTTATGATGATTTATGACCTTAAAGAAAATGGTCTGCTTAACCATTCGAATGAAAAAAAATGACCTTGTTGACGGTAAAAGGATGGAAAAAAAGATCATTGATTTGTTGAGCGAATCCAAAATTCTTGGTGCGATCGTTTGGCTTGGAGTGGATGGATTTGGAAGAAGAGGTAAATCAAGTGTTCATCTAGAAGGATTGATGATAAATCAACCTATGATGATAGAGTCAGTTGATGAGAGAGAAAAAATTGAACCGCTGTTAATACCATTAAGAAGACTAGTGGGAGATAATGGCTTTATTACAATACATGAAGTTGATGTAGTCTAATCCAGTTATATAATCTAACACCTATTTCAATAGATTATCAGTAAAGAAGAAGAATAATGAACATAGGATAATTTTTAATTCTAATTCTCAATAATCTCAGATATTCATCAAATTAAAAAAATAATTATTTGTTTGACCATTTTCTCATCCATTGTAGCAAATTAATAATGGATCCAACAAGTTCTTGTCCCTTTGGAGTAAGTCTATATTCTACCCGAGGTGGAATTTCATTAAAGGATTGCCTATTTAGAATACCACTCTTTTCCAATTCCTTTAAACGTATTGTAAGGGTTTTACTGCTGAAACCTTTCATTGACTTTCTAAATGTAACATATCTAACAGGATCAGTAGAACAGCAAAGCGGGATTAATATTTCTAGAGTTCCTCTTTTAGTAATTATATTTCTTAATCGAGAAGTTTCTTTCATCAAGCTATCAATATCATAACCATAGAAGCTGCAAGGGTTATTATCATCTTCAAGTATTGGTAGCCTTGATGATTTTGATACTGTTTTACTATTTCCATTTTCTTTTGATTTCTGTGATTTCACTTACTTTATTCTTTTACTCTTACCAATTTATATAGTTTACTTGGTAAACTAAAGGTTATGAGTAAACAATCAAATATAAAAAGCAAGATACAAGAATAGTATGGAAAAATCGCATTTGCAGATGGTTCCTTGTCATGTTGCTCTTCATCTGGAGGATGTCGCAGTACTTCTGAGGAAGCAGTAGTATCACCAATAGAATCAACTAAAACGGTTTGATACGATCAAGACAATTTGAAATCGATTCCACAGTCATCTATCCTTGGTTTAGGTTGTGATAATCCATCCACCTTTGCTCATATCAAAGAAGGTGATATAGTAGTTGATTTAGGTTCAGGTGCAGGTATCGATGTCTTTATAGCCGCAAACATCGTCAAAGAGAAGGGAAAGGTCATCGGCGTTGATATAACCGATGCTATGTTAGACAAGGTAAGAAAGAACCCTGAGATTCATGGGTACCACAATGTAGAATTTAGAAAAGGTGATATCGAAGAAAAAATTCCAGTTGATGATAATTCAGTTGATATAGTTATTAGCAATTGCGTTATCAACTTGACCGAGGATAAGGTCAACACATTCAAAGAAATTCACAGAATATTAAAGCCAAATGGGGAAGGAAGATTGATAATCTCGGATGTAGTGACATCCAAAGATGTAGAAAAGTTGTCAATCAATGAGGCTAATTGGTGTGGCTGCATTGACGGAGCTTTAACAAAAGATAACTATTTGGACAGTATTAGAAAAGCAGGTTTTACCAACATCGAGATACTTGACGAAAAATTATACATGGAACTAGAAGAGGATGAAGAGGGTCAAGAAAAAAGACAAATTAGCAGTATTTCGATAAGGGCTGTTAAAGAGTAGTAGATTATAGAAAGGAGTGATACAGATGAAACTTTCATTTGGTAAACTAGAGCATGGAAGATCAAAAAAAACTGTCCTCTTTGTGTGTGTTCAAAATGCTGGGAGGAGTCAGATGGCTGAGGGTTTATTCAGAAAGTATGCTCCAAAAGACTACGACACTATTAGTGCTGGTACGGTTCCTACTTCTCAAATTAATCCAGTTGCAGTAGAAGTTATGAAGGAGGTTGGAATAGATATCAGCAAGCAAAAACCCAAAGAGTTGACAGAAGACATGATACGAAATGCAACAGCCATCGTCAATATGGGCTGTATGAATGACAAGTTCTGTCCTGCTTTATTTGTCCCAAAAGTCATAGAATGGGATATTGGACCCAAAAGACAAGCCTATAGAGAAAGTGAGAGAAATAAGAGATGAAATTGAAAAAAGAGTGTTAGAAATAATTGGTTCTACTCAAGACAGTAAAATTCCAATTTAGGACGATAGGTCTTCATTTAATCCATCGAAAATGATTTCAGTTAAATAGCAAATGATCATGTCAAAGGAATCTGCTTCTGAATCTGTAGTTGACAAACTGACTGTAGATCAAAAACGATTTCTCGCAGAACTCATAGGAACATTAGTTGTTGTAGTTTTAGCAACAGGTTCAGTAGTTGCTGATGCAAAATTAAATGGTATTTTGGGCTTACCCTTTATTGCATTTGCTCCGTTTGTTGGCGTCGCAATAGGTGTATATCTATTTGGTAAAATTTCTATGGCTCATTTCAATCCTGCTGATTCAGTTGGATTCTTAATAACTAAACACATCACGAAAAAACTATTATCTTTATATCTATAATTTTATTTATCATGGATATATACTTCAAATTCAGAACATCTTCTATTACTAAATGATACCGTTATTCATCTTCTAATACCTTACCTTTTGATCATCTTTTAATCTAGCAATACCGGATCTGTTTGCTCTTGTGCTTCGTTTTCGAAGTCTATTCCCACAGCAATAGCATCTATATTTGTCTGTGTTGAGTGCTATCTCGCAGGATGTGCATTTGGAATTTAATTCCAAGATAAAAGCAGCATTAATGTTTTTTTCTCCATAGCATAACCCCTTACAATGAACCAAACAGGCTGTCTACCTTTTGAGTATTTTATTTGCGAATATATAAAATTTAGTTCGCTTGATTGTGATTTTGGTTGATTGATTGTGATTTAAATTTATATATTGAATAATCTTGAAAAAGACGATGAGTTCCTCATACAAACTATTTGGAATATTTGCAATTCATAGTCCAGAATCATGCCCTCTGAATAATGACAAAAGCAAAGAGATCTTTAAAAAGATATACAACAAACTACAATCAAATCCTTCCAAGTATGGAGTCCAAGAAATTAACGGATTTTACATGTCTGTATTAGAACATGAGTGGATTATATTGGTGAAGGCAAACAGTGCTCACGATATAGAACAACTTTGTATAGAATCTGGAATATCTTCGTATAACACTGTGAAGATTGTTCCTCTTACTGACTATCAAGATGTCTTAAACAGGATCAACAATCAGAACTAACAATAAGACCATTACTAATACCTTCGCTTTTTTTCTTATTACTTGCTATTATCTTGACAAAATAATCAAAAACTACAAGAGTCTGGCTATTGGACTAGGATTTGTTTATTACCTACTCAAGAAGAATAAATTATCTGAAAGTGTATTAAGCAAATTGTAATTCCTTACAGTTTGTATTCTTCTTTACTATTTATATCCAGATGAACGCAAGAAATATAAAAGATGATTATGCCCGTTCCTCCTCTTTCATATAAATCATTCTTGCAATCACCTTTTGCTTGATGAATTAATTCGAAACTTCGTCTGAATATCTATCTTTGAATCCAAGCAGCAAACTACAATATATTGCAGTGGAAAAGTAGTTTGCAACATTTTTTATATGCTATATTATTTAATGTAAAGTGTTTTTGTTAGCCTACACAAAGTCAATGTTTTTTCTATTCATTGTGTTAATCCAAACCGTCAACAGCTTTTTAATATCCTCTTTAGGTGCAGATAATCTTACTGGCTTTTGCAGTATTTGATCCAGTCTTACAGATTCGTATTCTGGGAGAATTTTAATACACGAAATGTCGTACGCTGTAATCATTATGATTTTGACAATTTTGTTAATCTGTCGAATATTGGTGACCAAGATCAGACCATTCATTAAAGGCATTTTCCAATCTAAAATTATCAAGGAAAATCTATCTCCTCCATTTAATCGAAAATACTCTAGAGCTGATATCGGATCCGTAAAGTCTATTATTCTAAGACATACCATATAAAGTAAGATTTTATGATGTTGACAAAGTCTATATCCTCATTAACCAAAATTATTTTATTTTCATTCAATGATTAAAAATGATTATTCATATTCAGATTTACCTTAACTCTAACAAAATTATTCACTAATCTCAAATTTAAGAGTAAATAAGACTTTCGTTTATTACTTGAGTAATAAATTTATCACACTATTGTTATCTTTGTGGATCTCACGTAGGAGTTCTTACCTTATAATATTCACTATCATCACCGTAAAAACATATACAATTCCAACTAAACTGTAGACATATGCATAAAGCGTTTAATTATTTTCATTCGTTACCAATTCTTTTATTCTTGAATCTAACCTATACTCCCTGTCTGAATTCAATCTATTTTATTATTATTTATCACTCAGAATAAATCACAAGTCTTTGATTATGGTTTAACTGTTAGAGCTGTTTGTAGATACGGTTAAATAGTAATTTAGAATATAAATTTAATCCATTTATTTTTTAATATAATTGTGAAGATCAATTCATATTTATCCAATGTCACTTTAAATGAAAGGAGATAAAACTTTGAAGGCCGCTGTATTTAGAGAACATAATAAAGATCCCGAAAAAGTTGTCAAAATTGAAGACATAGACGTTCCAAAAATAAAGCCAAATGAGGTATTGATTAAGGTCGAAGCTACATCCTATAATTACAATGATTTGTGGGCTATTTGGGGCAGTCCAATCAAGGTTCCTATGCCACATATCTCCGGAACCGATATTTCAGGTACAGTTGAGGAAGTCGGTGAAGAGGTTACATCCGTTAGAAAAGGCGACCGAGTGGTATCTCATGGAAATTTAAGTTGCAGAATTTGTAACCTCTGTACGTCTGGCAGAGAATACGACTGTGAAAGGAGACAGGTTTGGGGATTTCAAACTGGCCCACTGTGGGGAGGGTACTGCCAATATGCCCATCTACCAGAAGTAAATATTGTAAAGATTAGCGATAACATATCATTTGAAGATGCAGCAGCTATCTCAATGGTTGGGATGACTTCTTGGCATATGCTTGTTGACAGAGCCAGAATTAAACCTGGTCAGAATATTTTGATAATGGGAGGAACAAGCGGAGTTGGTATGGTGGGAATTCAAATCGCAAAATTGTACCATTGCAGTGTCATAGCTACAGCAGGCAATAAGCAAAAAATGGATAAATGTTTAGAAATAGGAGCAGACCATGTCGTAAATCATAGGGAAGCAGACTGGTATAAAAAAGTAAGAGACATAACTAACAAAAAAGGTGTTGATATAGTATTTGAACACATAGGTAAGACTGTGTTTCCACAAGCGGTAGCATTATTAAGAATGGGTGGCACTTTAGTTTCAACGGGTGCAACTACCGGATATGATTCTGCAATAGATTTGCGTTATCTTTTTTTTAGAGGAATAAATATAGTTGGAGCGACTCAAGGAACAAGAGCGGAACTAGAAAATGTCCTATTTTGGACAGCAAATAAGAAAATCAAACCAATTATAAATGCAGTACTACCATTCCAAAATATGGTAAAAGGGCATGTAATGATGATGAATGGAGATCAAATAGGTAAAACTATTACTACGCCACAAAAACTATGAGATTCAAATTTAAACTGACCTAAAAAAACCCCGTTAAGATATATTTAGTTACAGCTTTTGATGTTTCAGGTGTAAAAAGCAGACAAGACTATGAAGAAGCTAAAGTTGATAACAAACTTCAAAAACCATTAGAACTATTTACGTTTCAAAGGTTAATCGAACAAGATTTATCTCGGTACTAAACAGTAGTTTTATATTTTAAAATATCAATTAGTGACTAAAAGATAATAACATAAAACTTTAACATATTTAATTTTTGTCACCAGCCCCTCTTATTTTCTATGTCATACTTCCTTTGTGAGGTAACATTTAGTATACACATACTCCATCGCACATTGTGCAAGGAACATTGTTACCAGTATGTTGACCAGTATTTCGATAATGAATAAATTTTGCATTTTCAGGGTCAATAGATAAGGACAGTTGTTTTTCCCAGTTTAATGTTCTCATTGTTTTAGTCATTTCTATTTTTCACTTTGTTGCCTTTTCTCTATTTTTTACTAAATCCTCTGCTGAGCAGCCATTTTATATGCAATTAACCCTTCTTTTACTTCGTTTTCATTTGGAAGTCTCAAGTGCTCTGCAGGTGTAGGATAACATAGTAAATCAACTCCCTCAGAAGCGGATATGGCAGCTCCAATTGCACTAGCAATATGATCGTATCCTGATGCTATATCAGTAACAAGAGGTCCTAAGACGTAGTATGGAATGTTACCAATTAATGACTTGGCTAAACGGATATTTACATCGACCTCGGCTAAAGGAACATGACCAAGACCTTCAACCATAAATTGCACGTCATTTTCATATGGAATCTTGGCCAACCTTGAGACATCAATCATTTCTGAAACCTGAAGTTCACCATGGGAATCTGGAATCGAACCAAGTCTTAACTCCTCACCCAGACTAAAAGTAACATCATACTTTTTTGCTAATTCACAAAGATAATCAAAGTGTTTGTAATAGGGATTCTCTTTATTGTACTTTAACATCCATGCAGCAGTAATTGTACCATCCTTTGAAACTATTCCTGCATGTCTTTTGAAATTCATTATCCTTTTTACTATTTCTAGTGTTATTTCTGAGTGGATTGTTGTGCAATCTACACCATCTTTTGCATATTTTTCAAAGGTGTTTAAGAAATCATCTTCTTACTTCTTCCAATATATAGTTTAATCCGATAAACATAGCTTGATTTATACGTCCTACAAATTATCATTATCTACATATGGTACTTCCAATCCCTTTGTTTGATTATACATTATGGATTCTTTTCAGTCTTTTTGTAGGAATCGCTTTGGCATTGGACTTGGGTCTTTTAACTAAAATTACGTCGATGATTAGATTTAGAACTAAACAATCAGAAATTATGCATAAAGAAAATAAAGAAGAACAGAAAAAAGTAAACGAGTATAAAGACGTTGATTCAAACCTCACAAATTTAGAAGCACGTGTGTCTGATCAGGTATCCCAAGATATTACCACAAAAGATATCCCTAAGACGAAAGATGATTATCAAGATGAGTCCCATAAATCAAACACCTTTAAACATGCATTACACTGGACAATTGTATGGATTTCACTTGCGATAGTTTTTGCAGGAATAATTTACTTTATGCAAGGCTATGAAAACGCTCTATTGTTTCTTACTGGTTATGCAATTGAAAAATCTCTTAGTATGGATAACATGTTTGTATTTCTGATTGTATTTTCTTCTCTAGGAATTCCCTATGCCTATCAACACAGAGTATTGATGGTTGGCATCATAAGTGCTATCGGAATGCGCATTGTTTTAATTTTAGCCGGTATATCCTTACTCGAAACATTTCATTGGATGGTATATGTGTTTGGGGGTCTGCTACTTTTTACAGCCATTAGAATGCTTGTTGAAAAGAAGGAGAAAAAAATAGAAATAGAAAAGAATATTGCAGTACGAATTCTAAAGAAATTCTTACCTATTACAACAGACCTACATGAAAATAAATTTCTAATAAAAAAAACTAAACTTGACAAGATTACTACTTTTGCTACTCCAATGCTAGTAGCTTTGATAATAATTGAAGCAACTGATTTAGTATTTGCATTAGATTCCATCCCAGCTATATTAGCAATTACCACAGATACCTTTATTGTAATAACTTCTAATCTATTTGCAATACTTGGTTTGAGAAGTTTATATTTTCTATTGGCTGGAATGATGGACAAATTCTATTATCTTAAACCAGGCTTGGCAGCAATATTGGCGTTTGTAGGCATAAAAATAATTATTTCAGACTACTTCAAAATCCCATTGCCTGTCTCAATTTCTATCATTTTTGGAATTCTTGCAGTGGTAGTAATTCTTTCTATGCTACGAAGTAAGAATATTAAAAAGGAACAGAGTATTGGGTGATGGTTATAGGGCACAAGTGATTCATTTATCTAAGAAATCTTCTATCACGAAGAATTTAATTTGGCCCATTCTTATCTATTACCAATTCTGTCCAAATACTTGTTTCATCGTAACTACTTCAATCCATTTCATTTAGCTATCGCATTTCAGACCTAAACAAATCGACAGTTGTATCCTACAACTATATTTCACCCTTAATGTTATGGTGTGTTATTATTGTCTGCTTCCGACTCTTGGACTTGCAATAACAATAGTTTGTTTAGAAACAGTTAATGGGTGCACGAACAATTTTCATAATATTGGACTGCAGGAGTAATTATGTAATGATCGGAGCTGCTGGAAGTTATATTATACAAGCCAATCAATCGTCTTTTACAACCTATTCTGATTTAACTTAGCAGGTATAGTGAAAGCTAACAAAATGAGATCGAATTTGCTGACTAATAACATTGACAACTGTGATAATAGCTAATTCATTTGGCTTTATCTTTAATTATTATTAGAATTCCAGTAAAAAGATTCTATATGAAAAACAATTATCCGTTACCCAATCTATCCTCTTTATCAAACCCTTCTGTTATATTTGCGTTATATTCTATATTGTGAGATTAAGTCATCAGACACGACGAAGTCTATTCTATAAAGTTAAAACTAAGAGATGTGGTATAGGTAATCGTAAATCGACCAATATCCATTAATTAGTATTTTATTATGGAAAAAGTACATTACTAGTAATCAAGATGTCAATAAAAAAAGAAATAAAGAATAGTCACGAACTTTTACAGCAAAAATATCCGGTTATTGCTTTATCTATGGTTTTACTACAATTTGCTTTTATTTCGAATGGAGCGTTCAATGTGTTTGCTCAACAACAACAACCACCAAATGCGGGTTCCTTGGTCAATTCAATATGCCAACTGGTTCAGGATAATGGTTTAATATCTGGACTAGTGGGACTAAATGAGGCGCTATTTATATGTAATAATTTAGATACAATTGGTTCAAATCAAGCATTAAATCAATTATGCTCTACCATTAGTGGATTAAATATTATTAATATTGATACGTTCTGTAATCAACAGCCGCAACAAACAGCCAATCAAACTCAACTTCCAAACGAAAATAGTCAAACTTCAAATAGCCAGAATGTTGCTACCGAAAACGGTCCAAGTAATATGGAAAGTCCACCTTCAGGCTCTATTATTGATAGAATATTAGGGCTATTATTTGGATTTCTTAATTTTTGATTGGCAATAAAAATTTGAATGATTTTTTATTGACAATCAGCCAAAGTCAAATAAATCGCCTAAAAAGCCTCCTTTTTTGTGTTTTCTCTTACGGTAGTAATCATCATCATCATAATCTCGACCGGAATGGTATTTTTGATAGTGATCATCATCATATCTATTTTGCATACTTGTAATTTTTTCCAGTTCACCCCTATCAAGCCAAACTCCGCGACATTTAGGACAATGATCTATTTCGACACCGTTTTTATTACTTAACATCATCTCATTCGTACAATTTGGACATCTTAAGCTCATTGTTGATAAATGTGCTTTAACCTTTATAACTTAGCTGTAGATTCTTAATCCATTACTTAAGAAAAATTCCTAGATAATTACATTAAAAATTACCAACTAAATTCTACGCAATCCATATTTATCACGATTGGTGGTTTGTATTCCGTCACCAACAAATGTATATTGTGTAATAGCTTTTCAGACAAGTTGTTACGATAGTCTTGATTAATTCAAATTTAGATAATGATTAAAAGTATAGATAGGATAATTATGCATTTCACAATTTTTGCGTCCTATAATCTTTATAATTAGTCAATCCACACTTTAAATAACCAATATAGATATCAACATATAGTAACGTATTAATATTTTACATCTCACTTTTTTAGATTCATTGATAAAAATAACGATGTGTTCTTTATTGGTTTTAGCAACACCAATACTGCAAACAACAGAATCTAAGATCATCTGATTAGTGATAGATTTAGATGTAAATACATAATCAAAGATTAGTTAATGAACAAACGAGTGGAAGGAACTTTTCGACTTTTAATGATATTGACAACATCCTTGGTCTTTATGGTTTCAGATTCTCTTGATGCTTTTGCTACGCATATATCTAAACCTATACCATATTTGGATAAGGATGAATTTTATTCTAATGAACCGATAGATGTGAATGGTTGGGTAGAGTATAACAATGAACCTGCCTCTGATGTGTTGATACAAGTATTTCTTGAGAATGACCGAGAAAAATTAACTTCAGAGAATGTTACAAGTGACTCAAATGGAAATTTTTCTGCTATTTTATCAATTCCAAATGAGGTAGAACCTGGAAATTATACTGTAATCGTCACAAGTCTTTGTCAAGAGATCCACAGTAATGTTTGTACATATCAATGGGAGGAACTTCCAATTACCATAAGCACGAGACATAATTAGGATCGGGTTTATCCGAGAGACCGTTATCAGCACTCCGTCCTACATGTCCGAACTTGAATAGGATAACGAATAAAATTAATTAAAGCCGTATTAGGGCAATCCACGCTGAAACTATACAGAAATTAATCCCAAGGATCAATAATCGAACACCTGTGGATATTCACACGATTTCCACCGAACCCGCATACCATAGGGAACTTAATCCCACAGAATTGTTGAAAGTTAGAGAAGTTTTTAAGACGAAATATTATCGAAAGAAAAGATCTTCCACATGATAATTAGAAGATGCATCATATCTTGGACAGGTTTCCAAATAGGTAGTTACACTTGTTTTTTTCAGATGATTGTTTATCCATGTTAACGGATGAGGAATGTTCATACCCGCATTTTTTGCATATAACCATCATGATTGAAAAAAAACAATCAATACTTATTTATTTAAGGATTTTGTGTAGGAATGTGTTTGAATACCGCTCATCAATTCTGATCTTTTGTAATATGTTAACTATATTACCACGAATTCAAATGGGGAGAAATTATTGACAAGCTAAAAGATAAAGATAAAGATGTAAAGGACACCGTGGTTGATAATCCAAAGTATATTGTAGAGAAAACAAATGATACTTAGACTTTACAACAACAGCGTCAACGAGTTTGAATGATAAGTAGTATGAGGAAGGTGTGACAGGCACCAATAAGGATAGAAAAAGTGATCCATTAAGAGTATTCGGATAAAGAACTAATGACTCCAGCTAGGTTAGGGGTAGAAGGTCCAACAGCTGTTAAAAGAGATCCTCATGACCAGACCATTACAAGCGAAGGTCAAACTGGAACTAACACACCAGAAGCACAAGGAGAATATCAAAAGAGAGGCATGAAAAAATAGAAAATGGTTCCTATTGAAATAGAAATATTTTCTTTTTATACTTGCGTACAACTAATTAATTATGGGTTACTATTGAATAGTTCAAATTTGATTCTGAACTTTAAGCAAATTTAGAAGTTTTTATACTGTTTATAATGTTTGTAGGTACATTATAACTACTACTAATAATGCCCTTATCTAATTATGAACTTGCTAGCCAATCATTGGCAAAAGAAATTATAATCAAAGACATGGAATTGGTAGCCAAGATATTATGAAAAAAATATAAGTGTAGATGAAATATATCAATTATTTAGACAGAGGCTGTACTTATATGATAAAGCCTCCAATATGCCTTTAAGCAGACATGACCGATTATTATTAGATACCAAGAAATCAGAGATCGGTATGGAATTAAAGTTTTTTAGATTTAAACAACATGTTGAGGAGGAGGTAAAAGAAATAATCTCTCGGTTATCTTATCTGGAATCCCAAATAGTTACCCTTAAAGGGATGTCGCATTTCAAAGAAAAACAGTCATCCAAAAGTTTTATTTAAATCCTTGTTATAGTAATCCATGTAACTGGAAATAAAAAATAAAGATAAATCAGTCAGCCTGTAGTATTATCGGTTCCTATAGTTGTTTGATTAAAAGGTACAGTAGTTTTATTTGCAATAGTTGTAACGGCTGGTCCTGTTGCTTGCACCGTAGTTTTATTTTCTATATTGGACAGATTTCCAGTTTCTGGAGTTATTGTCTGTTTCTCCAAGGGTTGAATCTGAGACTGATTCTCTATCGGTTCGGTAGATTGATTAACGGTTACAGTTGTCTGTTCTACTGGAACTGTTGTTTGATTTGCTATAATAGTTTGAGGACTATCTGTCAAAGTAGCCATTGTTTGATTTTCTGGCAGAGATGAGGATAATTGGTTTTGACTTTGATTTTGAGCAATTGCCGATCCTATGCTAGCAAATGATAACAACACTGCGAAAGATATTAAGAATACGAATGCGTTTTCATGACTAGTGTGTGGACAATATTCCTTAAATACATAGCACGAATTGATCACAATATCAGATTTAATGGGTATTAACGGCTCTGTTCAGTTAACAGGTTTTAATTCCTTATTATGATAGTCGACAAACAGGTTCAACCAGTTTTTTACATGTTTTAGGTTGCAGTTCTTTATTCTGCAGGGAAAGTAATCATCAAAATTCTCTGTCCTATCCTTTATGTATTGTATTGTTCTTTCAATCAAACTTTTTTCATAGGAGGAATGGAGATGGTGTTCTAATTTAAGGAATTGACAAGCCATGGGGTACCAAGTACCACCATCGTCTGTTGAAACTGGATGCTTTCCATAGTCTCTGATTATGTTTAACAGAAACCGTTCGGCAACAAACATGTTTCTCTCTTTAGAGATAGATAGTGCGAGAATTTCCTTACTTTTTGCATCTATTGCAACCCATAACCATGTGTATTCTGAACCTACCTTAAGCAATGTTTCATCTACAATGAATTCACATATCCGTCTTTGTTTTGTCTTGATAATCTTAGGTTGGTACTTTTGAATCCAGTTCCAGATAGTGACATGATTTCGTTTGATACAGTATGATAATCTTTCAGATGTTCTCCTAAGAGATAGCCCTGAAAAATACAAATACAAGCCCCGATAGACGTATTCTGGAGGCGTTTTATTTCTGGTAACCACATATGAAATAAGACGTCTTCAAGCTATAGGTTTTTCTTAACTGAACAGAGCCGTATTAACATATTTACTATTATATAAACAATGTTTGTAAATATATATCAATGAAGACTTTAGTTAATGTCAGTATCCCAGTGATACTAACCATTACCTTGATACTATTACTAAATACTGGGAGCCCTAATATCTACGGACAAATAATAGGACAGACTAACCAGACGAATCAAACCAATCAGACTAGTGGTCAGAATACTACTCAACAGCAAGCTCAACAGCAATTAGATCAAGCTAATCAACAAATACAACAGGCACAGCAACAAAAACAACAAGCCGAACAACAGTTACAACAAGCAAATCAAACTCAACAACAATCCAATCAATCAAAGCAACAAGACCCTAAAATGAATGAAAAATTACTTAACTATACCAACACTGCCATTCTAGCATTAAACGAAGATAATACTGATGTCGCACAAGATAGTCTAGTCCAGATTCAAAATGCATTGATCAATGCCAGTGGAAAACAAGTGGTAATTGTTCCAGCTCCAGCAGCTGTCCCAACTTCACCAGATGATAGCGATGGAGATTCAGAATAAATCCCTATTTTTTAACCTATCATTAGAATGTATTTTATAAATTTTGAATTTTTTTCTTATTATGTTGAATAATGTATTCGTCGAAATTAGTATGTTTACTTAGTAAGTTTACTTAGACACTTAATATCGAATCCTAAATTATTTCCATAAAGTGGCATGAAATATTTTAAAGTATTCAAAGCTTTAAACTTCTATTTTTCCTGTTTTAATACTATTGGTATATATTTTTCTGTATCCAGCTCTGAGGAATACTATGATCTAAGAATATAAAATGAAAGAAGCAAAACAATCCTAGAAACGGGTAAATGAACACGTTTAATAGTGCCGTTCCTAGGATTCGAATTGTTGATAGATGGGGTATTAGAGTAATATCAACAAATTATAAATACGGTAGTAAATCGGACATTCGAAAAGAGCACAACGGTGCTAAAATCTGCCTATTCAGGCTTTTCTAAGAATCTATACTAGTCTTGAAATAAAAAGTAAAAGTTGATTATGGGTTCTTCATATGTTATAGATTGTATTCTTTGTATCAATCCTAAAAGCATTCATTGATTTGAATGGTCATAATTTACTAGTCTTTTATAAGATGTTGAATAATTGAAATCCGTATGTCTCACAAAGATAAAATTGAAAGAGAATCTGCCATAATCGAAGATATCATTCCTGGCAAGAATAATGATAGGTCCATGAATCAAGATAAGAACAATGCTCAGTCATTTATTGAGAGTTATGACGAACAAAAGTCGGCTCAATCGGTAATCGAGCCTTCAGAAGTATCTAAAACAGCGTAGAAAAATACACAAAGCCAGTGAACAACATGCTTGCTATTCTAAAGTAATTATGTCTGCATAGAGATTAGAGTCCAAGGTGATCAAGAAATAGATAAAAAGTATCTAAAGGTTCAAAAACACAATTCAAACTATATTTGTACTATTACGAGAATTGTGTTCAATATAGTATTTTGATCGAATATATTACCAGTTATTAACGATCCTTCCCAATTTCTTTTCAATTCATATGTTGATAGAGGAAGATAGGTAATATCTAACCCATGTACAGTAACAATCATAATGTCGTCGTTGTAATATTCAACTCGATAAATTCTATATGTGAGAGCAACTTCAGAGTGACGATATTCTTGTCATTGATTCAATCCGATCCTGACCATTCGTGATTTCTTTAGATTTTATTAAACTTGTAGAAGGTTCTCTTGCTTTATGTACCCTAAACAAAATCCGATAAAGGAATCGACTGTAGTAAATGGTGCGTACCTATTTTTTCTTTGTAAAATGCTTGCTGTAAACCATGTTTCTACAAAAAATTAATAAAATGGAAATGAATTTCATAAGCGCATCCATCTTTATGCTAAGCTTTTAGTTTTACGAATTACCTCTGATGGAAGTGATTCTGACGATCTGTCTATCATTATGCCATTGTAAATGGCCACATGTTGTTTTGCTATATTATCCCAACTTAAGTTTTTTCGAAACTCTTTAACACTTGATTCGAAATATTTATAGTTCTTGTCGATTTGCTCAAACGCCTTTTCAAACATCCTAGGGTCTCGTTTTGTCACTATACCCAGTCTCTTTGATGCAAACTCTTTAAAGAATCCTAGGTTTGAGGCTACAAATGGTTTTCCGTGTCCCAGTCCGTCAAACATTACTCCAGAACCTGAACATACCCTATAGGGTAAAAATACCGCATCACAAGAAAAAAACAATAATGAAAGCTCTTCTTCTGAAAGATATTTTTTATCTAGATTGATTATCTTATCATCATAAAATTCAAAATTGATTTTTTCAGTGTTATAAAAATTCTTTGAATAATTTACTACCAACCTCCAACCCTTGGGCATTTTTATTTTTCTTATGATATCCCATCCTTTAGTATTGGTAATGAATCCTTGAGCTAATGCAAGTTTTCCTTTCTCTGGAAGATGCATCAATTTTCTTGCCTCGATCTGTTCTATATTGGTTTTAAAATATGGCATTGACCCATGATATACTATATCTGTTCCTGGTATTAGATCTCTCATATAATCTGAGAGAACTATTCCATATGCACTCTTAGACATTAGATCTTTGTTGATTCTATGCATAGATGAATAATTAATAAAATGTCGCCAATATTTGTAAAGGGTAATGATCCTTAGAAGGTCCTTATCGTTATCTTTCTCTTTTATATTTCTCAACCTCATCCATTGTTTAAAGTACATGGATGTGTGAAAAGTAGTTACTATTGGTCTCTGACATTTATTATAGAATTCGTCAAGACCGGTTGATGTTTTAGAAGGTCGTAGAGAATCTAAGAAAAAACCGTAAAGTCCAAACTCGTGTTGTACATGAACTATATCTGGTTCTATTTCTTTCACTAAATCCAATAGTACTTCAGAATTGTTTATCTTATGTGGGGAAATACCATTATAGTCTCCAGAACCCTGAGAACTAGATACGACTGCGACATCTACACTATTGGATCGCAGGGATTTGACCAAATTATGCGTATAACGCCCAACCCCACCTTGCATGGGAGGAAATTCAGTACAAACCATCAAGATTTTAAAATCTGAAACCACTCTATTTTATACAGTAAGAAAAGTGTATC
Organism: Candidatus Nitrosocosmicus sp. FF01; assembly: GCF_047711275.1. Taxonomy (NCBI): domain Archaea; kingdom Thermoproteati; phylum Nitrososphaerota; class Nitrososphaeria; order Nitrososphaerales; family Nitrososphaeraceae; genus Candidatus Nitrosocosmicus; species Candidatus Nitrosocosmicus sp. FF01. The sequence continues at coordinate 249,013 of NZ_JBLNIG010000004.1, forward strand.
ATAGTTAAAATAGTTGTATAAAAGAGTCAAAAGTTAAAGCTAACATCTTGGTAATTAAACATCGGAAATTGGTTTTTATAACATCCCTAAATCAAGAGCTAACAAATTATATTAAGAGAAATACATTAGAGTCAAAAATACCTTCTTTAAAAGACATCAATAATTTATCCGGTTCTGTGATTTCCATTCAGTATTTAGAGGAAGGTAATGGGCTGGGTTTTTTTGGCGTCACCAATATAATCAGACGCTGAAGAAAATAGCATCAAAATCCGAAAAACACTATATATCCATTCTTATAGTGAATTTAAACGTAAAAGGCTGATACATTATATCATGTATTTATACTTTGCAATAACTATTGTTTTAATGTCAAAATTAAAATTCTCTATGTTTGGGATAGTAATTACCGCCATTCTTTCGGTGACTGTTAGTTTTAACTCGGTAAACGCTGAACCTCTGGTAATGGATATTAACAAGGCATTAGACCCTGGTCCTGGCTTTGGGACTGAAAAAATAGGAACAGTTTCAGTTGATGTACAAAACAGGACTGCAGATTTGTCTATAAATATGACTGCAATACCTAAACCAGATAAAGTATTTGAAGCATGGTTGGTTGATGCTGATGGCTCTAACTATAAGTTAAGTCTGGGAGCAATTGAAGCTGGAAGTCTAAAGACTTCAGAACATATGGTTAACCCATATACATACACTGAATTTATTATTACTGAGGAGCCCAAGGATGACGTAGATCCAAATGCTGCTGGAACTTATGGTGGAGCTGAATTGCCGACGCCATTTGGACGGTAATAAAATATAATTTTTTTTAAATTAGCATAGGCTTATCATTCTATTATGCGATATAATATTCTTTAAGATAAAGTCGTATTCTATCTACCCCAGTAGTAACATCTTGAAACTATTACTTTTTGAAATAGGTTGTCCATAATTCTTATAAAAAAATTTAAATAGTAAAGTAAATAGTGCATTTAGGTAAAAGAATCTCGAAAATTAGAGAGTAGTGGGCATATCTAAAAGTTCAGAAAAGAGGTAACTATTATTATTGTTTTTCATCTCTGGCCATCCGATACATCAACTTTTTCAGTTACTACTTCCTCTGTAATTTCTTTTGTTTCAGTTACGGGTTTCTTTTTTACCAACTTCCTCCTTAATATATGGCCTTTTGTTTAGCCTCAATTTCTTCTCTTTTGACTGGTATTTCTATCTCTTCTGTGGATGTGATTGGTTTTTGTTCTGTATAAGTATGTTCCCCACCAGGTTTTCTTCTTTTGATGGATATCTCTTCATGGATTACTGGTACCTCTATTGTTTTTGTTTCAGTTATTGGTTTTTTTACTATGGTGGTAGTGTCTTTCCTCAATTCGTTTTGAAACTTCTATTCTTTACTCCATTAGAGGGACTGTGGTGGTTGATTTCTCAGTTTCACTTTCTTGGTTGGATAGCAATTGAGCATCCATATTGTCTATGGATGAAGCATTTTCTTCTCTTCCTGCTTCTGCTTCTCCTCGATATTTACTGAAAGCCTTATCTTCAGAAACGTTAAATCTCGATACACTTTTATCATAACTTTCTGCCCTTTCTTTTGGGATGCCGAATGTTTCTAAATCAATCAATCCTTTTGAGTTATGACGAAACCATTCGTTACTTCTTGTACCTCACCAAAATTAGCATCATTAATTCCTCTAGCTTCTTTCTTTATAACATCGTTCCAATTAATATTAGAACTCATAAAGGATTAAATACAATATGCCGTAAATAGAATAGATAATTTAGTACTAGAGATGGTAATAATAAACTTTATTCCGAGCTCATGGCTATATTACTAATTACATTCAAACATAAATCTAATTGAATAGATATAGTTCAGAAATTAGATGGTCAGGTAATGGGTCTAAAAGAGAATTATCACATAAATCGAGAATGAGTAAACTTTAAGATTGGATCAAAAATTTATTACATATTTTTAGTATGATGCACATATCTGCTCGTTGATAAAAATTAAAGAAGAATATCTTGATGAGGATAAATCACAAATCCAAAAAATAATAGTAAAAAAAGGTAGGAAAGAAGAAACTACCTTTGACAATTATCCAATTACAGTGATGGCAAACAACATAGACTATTGTTATTATGAAGTTCAGAAGAAGCAAGCTAGTGATAAAAATGTTGACGACAAGACTGATGGAGTGCTAGATAAGGCAAAAGAAAAAGCTCTAGAGTTTAAAGACTCGGTAGTAGATACCACCAAACAGTTATCAAGTGATCAAAAAATGAATGAATAATCGATATTGTTAGTAACGAATTATACACAGTTTTACTAAATGAGGATTATGATTAATATTTGTTCATGTGTGCAAATAGATAAGATGTGCAGATTTTAAATCTTGGTTTTATTAATTTGTTATCTATATGCCAATATAGTATGTATGAAAATCACACAATAAAATGTGCGTCAGGTGGCAAATTATTCACTTCAAAAGAAGACGAAACTGTATGTGACGACTGTTCCAAGGAACTTGAGAACATCAAATAAATTTCAAAATACAATTTGCTTCGTTTATGATTAAACCCTGGCAACTGGTATCGGTCCTTATGCGACAAAGAAATTAGTCTCGCTTGACCTACCGCGACTTGGTTCTATACTTTAATTGGTTCTCAAGTCCATTAATCAATGATTGAAAGCCTTTTAAACAGTACGATGCTGTCGCCTTCCTACTCAAACAGTCTAGACCTATTTGCATGATCAAATAGCAGAAAGCGCCTATCTTATAATTTCCCAATCTCTTAATTTGTGCTTAGCGTAGTCGATTAAATTTTTGCAATTCGCAGGATCCTTTATATCTCATGTATTAAAATCCGGCATACTTTTATGTGACGGATTCGATCTAAGTAAGCTTAGTGTGAGATAGGATGAATTCTTATTATAATAAAGATGTGGATGCTGGATATGTCAAATTCACAGATAATAAAATAGTAAAAACTGAACCTATAAGCAAAAATTTCTATGTTGACTTGGATAAAGATGGCATGCCTGTCGGAGTAGAGATTTTAGGCATGAAAAATAATGTCTGACATAATGTCATGGGTAGCCATATGGAGGGTTTGCTTGTCCGAATTACTTATTAATTGCCACTCCCGGCTACTGCCTTTTTGTGTTCAATACGCGAAAAATTGATACACAAACAAAAGATTGTATTGGAATAGATGGCAATACAACATGAGCAACTATCTTTCCACCTTATTCCATAGAACGTGGTCTCAAATTGGTGCTGGCTAACGGAATATGAGGTTGATTATTATATCTACATTATACTATAACTATGAAATATATGGTAATACGGTTACGAAAAATTTACATTTTTAGATTTATCCTCGTCTATCAAGAATTTAGATAATTTCAATTCAAGATCTTGACAGAATGTATTTTTCTAACTGATTACCCTCAGATATGTGACTATTTCCATCGGGCCCCTATACCCTATACCCTATACCCTATACCCTACGGGACTTAATCCCACCGAACCCGCTACCAATTATGTGACGCAGTAGTTACAGATCAGAACCTTTGCAAGTATAATAAATACGGATATAATGTATTTGAAGAATTTTAGAGAAGTAATGTGGTTTACTTTTCTTCTTTATTATCTGTAAAAACAACTTGATATAAATTGCCATCGGCCTTACCCGATGATTGCTTATATACTGAGATTCTTCTATACGACCTATGAAAACAAAAATAGTCCTCACAGTTGTTCTCGGAATAATGGTAGGAATGATGGCCTATAATGGTGCTATTAACGCCACAACAACAATCCTTAGCATACAATAAGTTCGGATTTGACAACCAGACACAATGTGTTAATGTCACAAACCTCGAGTTTCAGGCTGGTTTCTTTGACCATGTTACTCATACCAAACTGCTTGATATGTGTGAACATAAACCTGCTGCTATGAATGCTAGCGGTCCATAAGGAGCAGAAAAGATAGTCTCAAAGACACTAATCATCGGACGTCCAGGTCAGTTGCGCACAGCGGCTTCGAGATGATTATTCCATGTATAGTTCACGCCAATGGTGTTTTGATATCGCCATTTATTTTGATATTTGTTATTCAAAGAATTATGATATTTCTGTATATCTTTGCAATTACAGGCTCATATGAAAACACATACCTGTCCAACCGAATCAAATACTGTTTTACTAATAGTGAGTGATAAAAATAGGTCAAATTTGTTTCACATACCACCGAACCCGCATAGTATACGGAACTTAATTTCAAAGAATAGCCTTTGAATACAAAGAGGAGAAGGGTCTGGATACTATCGAACCCAATTGATAAATTTGTAGTAGCAATATACCAAACAATTCCGATCCCGAAGTTTCCTTGCTTCCAGGTTTTTATCGAATAGTGATACATCATGGGTTAAGATGCAGCCCAAATATGACCTGATAGTATCAGAAATACTTTGAATCCGTACCTCAGACGCATCGAAGATATATTTAGCCCCTCTTTATAAATTACATAATGTGTTATAGATACTTAATGTAATGACGGTAACACTTTCAATTATATACCATAAATATAATATCTTTGGGCAATTGAACTTTTTATTTAAAAAATAGTTAAATCCTTAGGTCCTATACTATCCCAACAACAGTAATAGAATTTGGGTATTTGATATAACTCTAATAAATAATGATAATACTACCATGAATTAAAGTGTATTATTTTTTCCACCGAATCTCTTGGCGCGGGTTTAAACGAAGATCCCTTATAGTATGCCAGAGGAAGCAAGGCCACTTGCATAACTTTTTCATATGGGATATTCAATAATTTAGCAGCCTCTTTTTCAAACAAAAGGTGAAAACTAGTCCAAGTTGTTCCCAATCCATATAATCTGGCTGCAAGCATAAAATTCCAAACTGCCGGAGCAATGGATCCCCATATAGCACTTTGGACTCTCACTGAAATATTTGATCCGTCAGTTCTGCCCTCAATACATGGAATAACAAATACAGGAACATTTCTTAAATTGTCTACCAAATATTTGGCAGATTCATATATTTTCCTTTGAGTTTCATTTTTCTTTGGATCGTCGGAACTTATTGTCTTGGTAACAGAAGTAGGTGAATCTATATAGGACTGCCATCCTTTTCTAAAGAGATCTGACAATGAATTTTTTATGGATTGATCAGTAATAATCAAAAAGTGCCAGTTTTGTCTATTGGAAGCCGTTGGAGCCTGCTGGGCTATTTCTATGCATTTTTTAACTAATTCAATTTCCACGGGTTTTTCAAAGTCCAGTCTCTTTCTTACCGCTCTTGTAGTTGTAAGTAGTTCTTCAGGAGATAAGGAAGTCATACTTATGATACTAAACCTTGATTTATAAGAATAATTAAAATTATGTTATATGCATAATTCCTCTTTAAGGAATCAAATATTAATTTGTCCAACCCTTTAGAATATTACAAATGGGATAATTTTCCTGTAATACTGGTTAAAATAAAACTAGAAAAGTGAAAGCATTGAAGGTTGCGAAGGTTTTGGAAATAAAACGAGGTAAATTAAAGTGAATCGAACTTAAGGGGTTATCACACAAAATCAATTAACCAAAAAAGAATTGCGATCTAGACTCGATAACAAACACCATTGAATTGAGGATCTCACGGCTTTTTCTCTAATTAGTTTTATAATATAGCCTTAAGATTTACTATTACACTATTGACTAGATTATTTACTCATAGCTGAAGATAATAAAGGAGATTAAAGAATCTGGGATCAAATACGGATATCTTATAAATTTTATTTTGTTCTAGATATATTATATTTATTTATTGGTATTTCTGGTTATGAGATAGAAAATGATATTGAATGCCCTGAATGTAATAAAGATGTTATGAAGTTCCATATTCCAACAACAATGTTCTAAATTAAAACATGTGTTTTTTTAACAACTCGATTGGTAATAGATTATATGATTATTGAGCATGGCAAAGAGTTTATCAGTAATATCGATATAGAATCTGAGAAATGAAAACTTGTGAAATTTGTGGAGGTACAGTATCGTCTGAAACTACTGACACTATATGTTCATATTGTATTAGTGCTAGAGAATCTACAATGACTTTAAAAGCTTCACTTACACCACATATATGTGGCTGTAATAATTCAGATAGAAAGAATTGTCCATTGTGCAATAAACCTTGTCATCATGATACCTCCTTAAGCCCAAAGATATTGATTTCGCCAATGTAATATATAACTCACAACTGTTAAGGAGAACAGTATTGATTTGTATTGCCTGTCTACAATTTAGGATAGATTACTAGATTCTCATCGATTATATGACGAGCAAAAGGGGTTAATACATGGGGACCAGGACCACGACTACTATTCCCTATAATATCATAAACAAGAATTCCTTTTACTATAGTGAGGTAATCTGATATTAATCTTCTATGACAACGCCATGGTACTGCTTCCGAACACATAATAGCCAAGGAATCACCATATTTTGTAATTAAAGAAAGTAATTTTTCTATCCCCTGTTTAAATGATTGTGTTAACATATAATTTGCATAAGATCTAAAGGACTTGTTTTGCCATCCTCCATTATCATATTCTAGTGATATAGCAATTTCATTTCGCCTTCCTCCAAGTTTTTCGATATGTTCATAGTAAATATTTCTTGTCAATAGCTCTTTAGACATAATTTCTTTATCAAATTGTGGAAAGGATTTAGAACCCGGGTATCGCCTTACGTCGACTACTCTAACTATATGATTGCCTTCTAAGAGTCTTGCAAATTCACACCACTGACGATTTGAATGCCCTATTGTAAATACTTGAGTCGTATCTATGATACAAACCGTTCCCAAAATTAACTTTTATAATTGAGTTTATAACAGGAAAGATACAAAACTCCAAATGTTAGTCATCAACTTTTTCTCTTGATATTTATTTTGTAATACTAATATATGGTGGAAAATCTAAAATACCCGGTGTCTGCATCGGAATCCGATTTCTTTTCTTATATCCTGAGGTATAGATAGTTTAGGGTTTTTGAAATATCTCCTTTCATAGTTCATATTACGTTTCACTACTGATTTTAGTTCTTTGGTTAGTTAAACAGGATTATTCTTCATCATGAATTTATCTACGATGTATATTAGCAACAGATAAAATAAGGAATGATTAACTGATAAAAAATTTAACACTAGTAAGAGAGCCATGTGTAAAGAAAGATCTTGAAATTCATATTTATGGATTTTATTTATAGCAAGTTCAATTTATAGTGATTTTTGTAAAATCAAATACTCAAAGTTTTAAAGTATCTCGAATAAGAAATGATGTAGTTAGTGAATGAAATTTAGCTATAAAAGTCGTCAAGCATTTTCAAGGTATGGGAGGAAGAGATCAGTTGAAAATGTGTTAGTTCTACAGGGTGGTGGATCTTTGGGTGCATTTTCATGTGGAGTATTCAAGGCATTGGTCAAAGAACAAATTAAACTGGATATTGTAGCCGGAACTTCAATAGGGGCAATCAATGCTGCAATTATAACTGCTAGTAAAAGTAATCACCCGGAAATAGATTTGGAAAATTTTTGGCTTGAGTTGGCAGAAAGTAGTCACGATATAATTCCGGATTTTTTTGTTCCCTCCAATTATAGCTCAAAATATGGAATAGGCAATAGTCTTGAGAGGATATCACTGGCATCTACAAATGCTGCCATTTTCGGGGTACCGAGAATGTTTCTTCCAAGGTGGAATCCAATTTATATGTTCACAGATAAGGATTACTTTGTGCCTAAAAACTGGACATACTACTATGATAACACCCCTTTAGCCAATACATTGGAAAAGTACGTTGATTATAGAAAACTTGATCCACACTTGATTATCAAAAATGATCGAATAGGTAACTTTGCAGATAATATAAGACTTTTAGTAACAGCAGTAAATGTTCTCACAGCGGAACCATTAATTTTTGATAGTGCTCACATTCCTATCGAATCAAAGCATTTGCTAGCAAGTTGTGGTTATCCAAACTACGGATTTCCATGGGCCGAAGTTGAAGAGAATGTTTATGGTTGGGATGGCAGTTTGCTGAGTAATACTCCAGTAAGGGAAGTTATTGCATCCTCACCGTTAAATGATAAGAACATATTCATTGTTGAAAATTATAGTAGAGAAATAGATAGACTACCCGTTAATATGACGGAGGTTATGGACAGGGCGAAAGATATCATGTTTAGTGACAAAACCAAACACAGTCTAAAGATGACAAAGATAATGACAAGGCAAATACGGTTAATAGAAAAGCTATACGAATACTTTGAAGACATCGAAAAAGAGACTGAGAAAAAAGGTGGCAAAACCTTACAAGTTAATGATAAGGGGATTGATCATGGTACCTATATTACCGCTGATGAGAAGGCGCATATAAGAAAAGAGTATAAAAATTTGGTCTTTAATCGAGGAGCAGAGATACTTTCCGTAACGAGAATATTACGAAACAGGATAGAGAGACCAAATGTTTCAAAGAATGCCAATTTTTCTGTCAAGGCGGTAAAATTATCGATATCAGAGGGAGAAAAAAAGGCTTTACAGTATATCAAGGATTTTAAGGAGAAGAATGAATATAATTATCAATCTAATTTGCGGTAAGATAAAGACCGTGGAAAACATCCTGTTTGTACAGATTGAGGTACGTGAAACTCAATGGTTTGTAGATTGCTGAAACTAAAACACCATTTTTGTGCACTATTCCATACTCTTCTTATTGTAATATGATCCTTTTTAAAACAGCAATCTGCTATTATTTATTTGAAGTAGAGGGGAATCATAGAGGGTGGATTTAGAGAAGAAACACTATGAAAATATAGAATTGGGTATAGCATTTGATTATCCATCAGATTGGGTTGAGATAACTGATGAGAGCATAAAGAGTTTCGGTGCAGATGTATTGATCCACAGCGATTCGGTAATTTTTGGGTTTAAAAGAGTGAATGTAAAAATAACCCCAGACGGTCCAATTGAAATGGCCATCGAAAAAGTATTAAAGGATACAATTTACTTGGGAGAAACAATACTTGAAGAATCAAAGTTGGATAAATATCCTATTACAAATGGCCGCTCTGGAACTGTAATCGTAAAGAGATCGTACGATGATAAAAATATAGTTATACATGAAAGGACATTTATCATAAATGACAAAAAAGATCGTGGTTTTATAACCTTATTTGAACAGGATCAACAAAATACCAAAAGCATGGATTCTGTGAATCTTCAGAATCAACTGGAAGAAATATTTGAATCGTTTAGGTTTTTGTAGCAATTTGCTGGAAATAGTTATTTGATAGATTCAAAATGAGTTTGAAATGATGCAGTATTCCCAATTATTTCTCCGCCCTTATACTTACATGGGTAGTAGTGAGTATAAAACTACGTCGAATTTAATGGTGTTACACATACATAGTAGGTTACGTCCATATTCTCTATTCTTTCACGTAGCTTGGGAAAATAGCGCTGTCCATGTTCTGATTTTTGGTGCATTTGTAATGCTTCTTTGTCCTCATACTGTTCCATAACTATGTAGTTTCTAGGTTGTTCAGACTTGTAAAGATCATAGTAATTGCATCTTTTATCCTGCTTTCTAACTTCTGCTGCTAATTCTTTAAAGAGTGACTCAAATTCACCTTCTTTACCTTCCACTACTGTGACATGTTTTAAACCTCCTATCACTACGTTTGATGGCAGTGAATCACCCATATCTATAACCTTTTTGATATCTTCTGCTATTGTAGAATTCATCACTTTAGTTTATACTGGTCTATAAATAAAAATCGCCTACCCCCTAGGGGGTCGTAATGATAGAAAGCGATAGCGATACAAATGTCAACAAGAAGTATATTGAACAATTGACAACTTTTGGCTTGACTCAAGGTGAGGCGTAAGCAACCTTGACCATGATACAGATTGGACCTTCTAGAGGAGGAAAAATTCTAAGAAATATCTTGTAATGATCCACAAACATTTAGATTCTCGTGAGAGAATATTTAGCAAGAAATGGACAAAGATATTGAGATAGGTAAATACGACCTAACGAAACATTTTGATTCAAAAATTCTCAATATCTTGATGGATCCAGAGCAGCGAAAATTAAAAAATAAATATCTTGCAGTTGCATTCTGGGATTTAAGTGGATTTTCTGATTTATGTAACAACTTAGTTGATGAACCATTTGCAATATCTGAACTTTTAGAATTATATTTTCAAGAAGCAAATGATATTATTCATAGATATGATGGAATAATAGACAAATTCATAGGAGACGGTGTGATGGCATATTTTGGATATTCCGCCAATGAAAAGCAGGAGATTGCCTTACAAGCGATTAACGCCGCGCTGGATTTGAGAGAAAAATTTAAAGAAATTAAAGAGATTTGGTCGGATAAGCTTGTTACGAAAGAGATACATCTAGATGATGTTACCTTGATTTGCGGAATTCATATAGGAAATGTTTTGTTTGGCCTACTAGAGACGAAAAGTAGGAACCAGATAACTCTTGTTGGATCTAACGTTAATTTCGCAAATAGGCTCGAGGGAATAGCAGAAACAAATCAAATAATTGTTTCAAAGGAGATTATCGACCTTGTAGGAAATAAATATAATTTTGATACGATTACACATGATATTTACTCTTATGGAAAAACAGAGGTATTTAATATTAAAGATAAGAAAGCAAATTAAACTAAGCGAATAGAATCCAATTACTATAACTACCATCCTTCTAGTATAACTAGACAAACTTTGTAGGATATTTAACACTTTAGTAATCAATATAATCCAAATTTTGAGGATTAATCAAAAGGAATTTGTAAAAATTAGTAAAAATACTCATTGAGACGATAAAGAATATATAAATATCAAAAAACCCCAAAAACAAGAACTGGTCAAATAAAAAAATGAATGACCTGCTACAAGGGGTTATAACTGTGGTTTTAATTCCTTTTTTCATTATGTTAGCAATTGTAGTAAATACCCTAGCATCAAAAGGAACATCATTAATTCAATTTCCAGATCAGGAAATTATAATTGAAAATGAAACAGCATCAAATAACACGACTGCTATGAATAATGCTAGTAACAATACAGAATAAGTAATAATTAATAATTATGGATTTAATATACTTCATAACAACAAAGGATTGGATTGTATAACAATACTATTTCAAATTCAATATTTTTTATAATTTATTAACAATATTAATCACCCCTCTCTCCATTATCTAGAATCGGGTTGTAGAAATGGTCAAATTTGTTTCACATATCACTGAATTCGATACTAATGTAGTGGAACGCAATTAACTCAAGTATGAATATCATCACCATCATTATCTTTTTACTCGAATAGGACATACTTGTTAACCAGAATGTGAACACAATTTCGATGTCTAATTCAACGATGACAATGTTCTTTTTGACAACCGTATTGTTCAGGTATGTTGTCTTTAGCTAGTCCTGTATCTGCACAGAATAACAACCACACAACAACAACAACAACGGCAACTGTCGACCAGCTGCCACTAAATCTAACTCAGACAAACTCAGATTTACCGATAATATCGCGGCTTTAAAGTAGAACTTTTAGTACCAATTTCTTACAACAATGGTACGAATATAGAATCTAAAAAATATAGATAATGTTTGAAGAATTTGTCAAGCAGTTTGGTGCAGTTAGCGCTAAAGACAATAATATAATAAATGGCCATTGGTTTAATCCACAAGATAATAAAGCCTATACTTATAAAAACAAAGTCTACTGAATAATAGCGCAAGACACAAGAAAATAGCAGTACTTTTCAATTTTCAAGACAAATTAGAGTTTCTGTTTGATCAAGAATCTATCTTGATTTACCTTACTTCCGTACTGAATTTATTGTCGTAGTGATGCTAAGGAATGCAAGGAACAAGCGAATTGCCGGTAAGACGATGATGAAGTTAAGATGCAGACTACTTTGTCATCCAAATCTATTTAAATAACCAAATTTCACAGAACCTATTTGAATATGATAATAAAGTCGTCATTAACTCTATCTTTGTTAATTGTCTCCACTGTGGGAATTTTATCTCATTTCAGCACAGACTCATTCGCACAGACTCCAGCCACTACAACATGTGATCCTAATGCTCAAACACTTGTTAAAGGCAACACAGGTGAGATTGTTGTTACACTACAAAATCTATTAGTAGAAGATGGATATATGGATAGACACTTTGTAGATGGAGATTTTGGACCTGGTACAGAGGCAGCCGTTAAACAATTTCAAACAGATAATAGTTTGACTGCAGATGGAATCGTTGGTCCTGCTACATGGGATATATTATGTTCAACTGCAGTATCGTCACCTTCTAATGAAACATCAGGATTGATGAACTGTGCTGGTGATATTGCAGCTACCTCATGTCCCGCAGAAACTCTCCAAACTCCTGAATCAAGTGTTTACAAACAAATTACCGCACCATTGGATATAGCCGATTCGATATATAGTGCTCACAAAACTAAGTTTTTGGGTTCAAAAAATATCTCGTCAACTCCTTATCTGGTGACTGAAGAACATTACTCTGACCGGGGAATATTAAAAGGTGTTGGAAATGTTACTAATAATCAGACTTACATAAGCACATACTTATCTGATGAATTAATCCAGAGTACAGGTAATGGGACAATCGCTACTCAAGATGGAGAAAGTATTGCTTGGATTAATTCTGCTTTAGGGAGACCGGTTAATGGTACTTGGGTTTTCAATGAAATAATATTATTTAACAATACGCAAAGTAAATCATTGGCTCTACTAAACAATAGCTTAGGTCTAGTCAAGTCTACTTCTGGCAATGGATCCGATTACATATGGCTCTTAAATTAGGGATCTCTTTCGACGTCTATCTTGAAAGCGAGCTTGTAAGAATATGAACGAGGCTGGTTACCCATCTAACCAAGATTTTTCGGCTCCATTTCGATGATGCTCACGGTCATCAAGAAAACCATTCAATAATAACTAAATCTTGATTTAATCTCATTTTTTGAATTCAAATAAAGTGAATGATTCAGGTCAATTTTTTTTACATACCGCCGAACCCTTATAGTATACAGAACCTAATCCCACAGAAGCCGTCATGATTGATCCTGAAATAGAACTAGAAAATTTATTTGACGTTGACTAGAACAATATTACCCTATTTTTTATAATTTTAATGGACTTACTAAATTGTCCGTTTTATTTTCGCCTCTATTACTGGAGAATGAGGATTTACCTACATGCCGTCTTTCTTCGTGTTCGTCATCTGTAGTTATAAAATTACTATTAGGTTTTTTCTTTTTTATACGTCCAAGATATTTTGATACAAGTTGAAACTCTTCTTTGAATCCAATATACTTTCAATAAAATCTGATAAAAAGTGTTGATATGGCAAACCAGATAATGCTATTTACTATAATAGGAAACAAAAATCCATAATAATATGCCATTATTGTCCCAGTTATGATACCTCCAACAAGATAAGGTGTTTAACGCTTTAATACTGATTTTAGTAAACCATCCACAATAACTTTTGTTCATTATTTAATGTCTGACATACTATATAGCCAAATACAATAAGATAAATTCCATACAGTAAAACACCAATTCAATTATGCACAGATCAAGGACAAATTGAAATTGTTATATCTTATCCTATCCGTGTTTAATGAAATTCTGTGCATTAAAATAATGGGTTTGGGCGGATAAGATTGTCGTTTCGGATAAATGAAAAGTGAAAATTAACATATTAACGATGTTTATTCCGACTAAGTGTTAAGGATATAAACTACCTAAGCAATGTATCATAAGGCGTCTTAGTTTTCTATTGGTAGACTAAATGAGAATGTTGCACCTTTTTCATTCTTGTTATTTTGAGCCAATATGTTACCACCATGAGCTTCGACAATGCTTTTGGCATATATAAAGATCCTAGTCCAATGCCTTGCTGTGATTTGGTTACAAATTTGTTAAATAGTCGTGGTAGAATTTCATCATCTATACCTTTTCCATTATCTTTAATGGATACTAATACAAACTCTTTATTCTTTTTCTTTCTGTTACCACTTTCTACATTTTCGGTTTCTCCACTGAGATGAACATGGTTTGCTTTGTCTTTATTATTCTGGAACCTTTTAATTGAAATAGTAATGGATTTGCCATTTGAAAATTTGATTGCATTATTCATTATGTTTGAGAGAACTTCGTAAATTCTTAGTTTATCTGCATATACTATAAGAGGATCGTCTAGTGGTTCAAAAACTATGTCAATTGAATTAAGCGAGTTAGCCTGAAGTGAGGCAACCCTTATTTTTGTAAGAACATCTTTGATCACGCTCTGTATTTTTTCGTTTAAATTAAAGGATTCTTTATGTAATTGTAATTTGTTGTTTTCAATTCTGGAGGTAACTAGTATATCATTCACTAGCTTCTCAAGTCTTTGCGTATTCTTATGGCTTGATATGAGCCTGTTTGTAAATTGTTCGAGCCTTGGCTTGTCTTTGACTAAATTTTCAAATTCTTTAAGGGTTGCTTCCATGCCTTCTACTGAATGTGTGCAAAAGTGATGGGATATCCGTTTCAATCAACTCGAAATTTCCTGATAGAGCTTGGATTGGTGTTCTTAGTTCATGAGCTGCAATATCTACGAACTCTTTTTGCTTTATTACCATTTGTTTTATCTCTTCTTGAACTGCCACTAGATCTTTACTGACTTTGGCGAGTTCTTTATTGGTCAATGCGAATCTTTCATTGGTTTCCATCACTTTGTCATTTGCTGCAAGTAGTTCCCTTTCTATTTCTGTTAAATCATTTTTTGCATTTTTTAATTCTTCTATTTTCTTTCTAATTTCTTTATTAGCGACGTTTAGAGATTCATTTGCCTCCCTCAATTCATCGGTCTTGGCTAGCAATTCACCTGTTTTTACGGTAAGGAGATCTTTTACATTCAAACCTTTGTTGCCTTTAAACTCTGGTAGCGATATGGTTATTCTATGTATCTTGTAAAAGATACTTTAAATAAATAACCATCTAATGCAGGAACAATCTCAAAACCTGCGTTTACTACATACATCCATATACATATATATTCACTTTGCCGATGGAAGAAAATACCAAAAGCAATGACGATTGAACAAACAAAAAGGGGATTAATTCGTTCTTTGGAAGTTATTGTTTGCAAATCTTCTGCCTATTCGATGATATTAGAATATGTTACTTTTTATTGAATGGCAAGACATATTATAAAAAATATTGCAAAAAATATAACTAGGAGAAAAGAATGTTAACATGGGAGATCCTAAAATTTTATTTACATTATTTTATTTATCCTGTGAAGATTTTTTTTAATATTCCTTACTTAGGCTATTTACCTGTCTTCTACTATATGATAAATCATAAAATATAATCTGATTCAACACATTTAGATACATGTCCACAGTTTGGACAGCTTTCTAAATTTGAAAAATTCTTATAGAAAGTATGATCACCCATTCGGTAAATATTTGAAATATGGTTAAAATCACATAACTGACATTTGATTCTTAAAGTCACAGTATATTATGCTACTGCATAGTATATTAGTCTTTCATAAAGAAAATGGAATACCGCCTTATCTTATATTCTTAATTAGAAATGATTTACTGCTTAATTGTCTCACTATTTTAGTAACGAACCGGATGATTTAAGTTGCAGGGTGCTCATAATTTTCATTCATTCAAGCAACCTTTTCTGTTTTCATTTTCACATTGAATCTTTTAGAAGTAGTGGCCACTACCTATTTTTAGGGTAAAGGGCCGACAAACGATTTTTTGGTATTTGTTATTTTATTTCCCTATTTTGCGCATGAATCGCAATATTTTTCTACAATGGTAGCTCCGTCTACGGTAAATACTGCTTCCTGAGTAGCTGTCTTACCGCAAATCACACAGGGTTTAGTCTTTCCGTCAACATCAACGAAAGGCCCTATCGATGAAAATTTCTTAAAGGAAGAGAGTGAAGACACAGTCAAAGGGTTAGAATTTTTTTCGCTTATCATATTGTATACGTACCTTTCCTATCTATTAAGTATGTTATGGCGCATACCGCTGGTAAATTACTCTAATCGTTACTATGACAGGAAATATAGACGATTCCACTTGTTCTGTGTAGTATTAATGAAATACGTGTAGATGTATAACTAACGTTATTTGACCAAGTATGGGTATCCCAATACCACTGATTGTGTAGTTATCAGGGAATATTCTCTTATCGCAGTTTAAGAAATTATGATTGAAAAATATTGGAAGGGGAGGGGGTGTGTGGAGTTTGAAAATCGTAAATTATTGGTTTTGTTTGTTCCTGAACTACTCACAGATTTGTGACTCTTTCCACCAAACCCTTATACCACACGGAACTTAATCCCACAGAATTTGTCTATTGTAAAGTCCTTGTCATGTTTAAATTCTCTATACTGGTTCAAGTAAAATAAAGTTGATTTACCCACAAAGTTTGATATGAATCTGAAAGGTGGAGGTATATATCATCAAAAAGATTTTGATAAATTACCGGAAGATTCAAAGAAAAATAATGGAGCACCATCAAATCTCATTCAAAATCTGAAAAAAGAACGTATATCGATTTATTACTCAAGCATTCTCAGCATAAAAACCATATACAATTAAATCAATTCTTTTCCAATACTGTATTCATCATTCCTCTTAATTCAGAAAAACGAATAGGTTTTTGAAGTAATCTATCAATGCAAGCGACTTTGAAGTCAGAATTATCTTCCAAGTCACTAATATCAAATGCTGTCATTAAAAAGATCTTTATCTTATCATTTATTTCCCTAATCTTTTTTGCCAGTTCTAGTCCACACATTCCTGGCATTCTCATATCAGTAATCATCAAAGAGTGTCTGGAGGATGTTTCTTTAAAGTATTCTAAAGCAACATGTGGGTCAGTAAAAGATACAGCATCGTAACCTTCATTTTGCAAAAACGATTTAAAAAGTGTAGCTAGTTCGATTTCATCATCTACCACCATCACAGAATGAGGAGAAGAGATGGAAGGCTCATGGTTAGATGACATTGTTGTCGTACCAGTCCGAATTTATTTAACTCTAACTATTGTTTTCGTTTAAGGTAGCCAAAGGATTCATATTTTAAAGGAATCACAATTACCAAGTTAAAACAAATGAAAAATGCTGGTTTATAGTAATTGTTATGGATAGGTAAAACTTAGTCAAATTTGTTTCACATACCACCGAACCCTCATACCATAGTGGACTTTCACACAATATCTTTCCAGAAAGTGGATGCGGTAAAACTTCTCTTAAGTGATCACTTTTAGGAGTTGATTGCATAAATCATATTTTAAGCTCATACTTCAATATTAACTCGGTTTTGTGAACTGCAAAAATATGTTAGTTACTCGTATAGGAGATGTCTTGCATATCGCATTTACAATTTAGACTTTTCAAAAGAAACATTCATCGTTCAGTATGGTTTTTCATTAATTCTAATTCTACGATATTAATGATCAAGTAGAAATTTAGAACAGAAAAATCTACAATAAAATTTATTTTACATGTTCGACTTTAGTTGACCTAAGGTGAACCTACTGTCAAACACCAGCAGGATGTCTGGATTATCTTTTATGCTTACAACAATAATACTGGTATTATATGTGAGTTTTTTTTATGGTGGAGCTTTTGGTCAAGAAAATAACCTCACCAGAAAATATAATATACTAGTAACAAACCAAACATACTCGAGTAATTTCTTTTCTGATCAATTATTTGGTGAGATTTTGAACGCTGGGACAGACGCTATAAAAGCAGTCAGAATAACAGCAATCTTTCATGATGACCAAGACGATATTGTAGGCTCTGCATATAGCGGAACAACTCCTTCCACCATCAACCCAGGCATTACGGCTATCTTCAATATTGAAATAACTGATGAAGGGATCAAGAGTAACGCTACCGGCTATGAATTTACCGCCAAGTGGAAGGATGAATATTTAGCTAGCAGCTATTTTACGAGGTTGATTGGGGGAGATATATCCACTGATGATGATAATGAGGGAGGGGATGATGACGTTGATGACGATGACGATGACAATTAATATATCATTAAAAATATCAAGAAAATATAGGCTGACAAGTCAGAATAGTCATTGATTATGAGTTTTGATCATAATCTGGGCAATTACAATTCTCATTTGCAAAAATAAATAATTGCATTATTTTTGATATTTGCTAATTCTTACATCAATGGTTAGAAAGTTTAACAATCTTATTGCTATGCCTTTGGTACTGATTGCATAGTTATCATTACTAGATCCAAGTAAGGTATTGGGTCAGAGATTAATTGAAAGTGAGGTAGCTTCAAGCAAGGAATCAGGTGTAGATCCGCCCACTCTGATAAATCAAATCAGGACATTTTTGATTCAGGCAGGTGATCAATATTCAGCACAAGATTTTGTAGATGCTGAACAAGCGATAAGAACCACCTATTTATAATGATGTGAGTTTCTGGGAAGACCTCTAGCAGCTTTAAACTCAGGATCAATGGATTCTACTGTACTACTGATAAGGAAAGATTTGATTGGTCCAATCTGAGATGGAGAATAGGTAGAATTGATCTAATCTGTGGTAGCTGTATTAAATTATAATATGGATAAAGCAGAAGTACTATCCCAACAACAGTAACTCCCACAATAAAGTTTGAAAAAGACGCAGTATTACCAAACTCCAATCCAACCGATGAACTAGATAAATCCATTGGGCGTTTCGCTATATAAATTTCCGAGTTATCTCTGGTAAGACTCAGGTTAATGAACACCACTATACACCCCTTTAAATCCAATATTTCTTTGATTTCGATTCTATCTACTTTAACACCCATGAATACTTTGGTGGGTCAAAGAATAATTATGATTTTCCTTAAACCCTGTACTATGTCTATAAAGTAGATTCATAAATTTTATAAACAAGGAAGATAGACTGGAAAAAAGAATGAATAGCAAATTTTCAGACTTTTCTACCAAAAGGGGGAGAATTTTTATTGCAATAATCATAATAGCTGTGCTGATATTACTAGTGGCATTTGGATTCGAGGGAGATATGATGAGATCTCCATCTACCGTTATGAATTTTTCAAATATGTACGATCCCTTTAGCAATAATACGGTAACATCTACAGTCAGTAATTTTGTCGTGATGGATTCCGGAACCTACTCAGGACCTCAACAATAAATCTATGAATAATTTTTTCTAGTTAGTGTTTAACCTTTTTGAGACCTATAAGGAGATCAGCAAAAAAAATCGGCGATAGTAAATTTTTATTTATTTCGAGTCAACATTATAAACCATAACTCACCGTTTTAGAGCGTCTCTAATTCATGTTGATATCATCATAATTTCCACTGAACCCGCATAGTTTACGGTTCTATATACTACTAGTTTTTTGTTATTATATTCATCTTAAGATCAAGAGTCTTGATGATTTGATTCACTTTGAATATTAAGGGGCGATCGATTTGTGTTTATATACTAAAGGCCGACCCTTTCTGAACAACGGGGTAATAATGTTAACAATTGATAATTTTGGCTAATGATTTTATAATAATAATGTGTTTATCAGTCCATGTCAACAACACAAACTATATCAAAGTCTACTGGAGTGTATGAATCCAAGGCCTATGCTGCAGCGGGCCCCACCACTTCTCTTGCTCCCACTACTATCAAGCGACGTGAGCCTGGTGGGGATGATGTTCAAATTGAAATCCTTTATTGCGGTATTTGTCATTCGGACCTTCATCAAGTCCGTAACGAGTGGAGTGCAATGCCCACTGTCTATCCTTGTGTTCCTGGACATGAAATTGTTGGTCGTGTTACAAAAGTGGGAACAGCAGTCACAAAGTTTAAACCTGGCGACCTTGCTGCAGTTGGGTGTTTGGTAGATTCCGATGGTAATTGTCCCTCATGCCAGTCAGGTTTAGAGCAGTTTTGTCCCAACATGACTTTAACATATAATTCTCCTGATGTGCATCTTGGAGGCATCACCTATGGTGGTTATTCTGATAGTATTGTAGTCAAAGAACATTTTGTCTTAAGCGTTCCTACGAACTTGAATCTCGCTGGTGTCGCCCCTCTATTATGTGCAGGAATTACAACGTACTCTCCAATCCGTCATTGGGGTGTTACTAAAGGGAAAAAGGTTGGTGTCGTGGGCCTGGGAGGGCTAGGGCATATGGCAGTAAAATTTGCACATGCATTTGGAGCTCATGTCGTAGTATTTACTACTTCGCCAAATAAAAAAGAGGATGCCCTTAGTCTAGGTGCAGATGAAGTGGTTGTTTCTAGAAACAGTGAAGAAATGAACAAACATCTCGCTAGTTTCGATTTTATAATTGACACTGTATCTGCTGAACATGATATCAACGCATATTTACAATTACTTCGCCCTGATGGTAACATGACGCTGGTGGGTGCGCCTGACAAACCTCATGCAGTTTCCGCTATGAGTCTTCTGTTTAAACGCCGTAGTCTATCTGGTTCACTCATAGGAGGTATTGCCGAAACACAAGAGATGCTTGAATTTTGTAGCAAACACAATATTACTGCAGACGTGGAAATCATTCCAATTCAGAAGGTTAACGAAGCTTTTGACCGACTGGCACGTGCTGATGTCAAGTATCGCTTCTCAATTGATATGACGTCTCTCACTCAAAGTAAAACGCCATAGCATTTTACTAGTAGGGTTGGCTCCAGATTAGGGCTTTTTTGAATTAGTGTTTAATTAAAACCCATCAATTTATTTTTCAAATAAGAATTAGCTTATTTCCTGATTGATTTCTATCGAATGCAGAGGACGATTTTTGCTTAAGTAATAAAAACCGCCCCTATAATTCAACTAGTTCATGTATAGGAATGGTAATTGACAATAATCGTTTAAGAACTATGAAAAGATAAAGGAGAAGATGTTATCTCTAAGCCGTCCAAGAAATCAATTATTATAATTAGCAACGGAAGGATGAATCTTTTAGTTACTAGATATACAACAGGCAGAGTTATCCAACATGTCAAATCATCAAAAAAAGATAGTACCTATTCCTTTAACCCCCAAGGATTATCTATCACAATAAGCCAGGAATCATCCGATTGTTTTCTAAGTACGTCTATAGCTGTTCCACTAAGGTTAAATTGAGTTCCGTCAGGACCTGAGGCCTTGAAAGTCCAATCGCTATATGCGAGTACTATGTTACCTGCAGGTATAATTTTCTTTAAAGAATTTTCTAATTTGCCATTCATATCCATGAATTCTTTCATTTTTTCTCGAATTTTCTCCCGTCCGTTAATGTTTTCTCCTGATTCGTCAATAAAACTGGCGTCTGGTTCATATAGCGAAGCAAACGAGTCCAAATCTTTATTGTTTATGCTCTCTGTAACGCGGTCAAGCAATTCTTCTGGTGTCTTAATAGCCATTGCAATAGGCAATCCCATACTTGCATTAATCCTTTTAGACATAGTAATCGTATCATGACTCATTTAGTAAATCATTCAAAGTTGTTCTCATGATACTTGTCAATTTACTCCATAATGCTTTTGAGCAACCAATTGACTTTTCTTTTGATAGTTCTTAATTTTTAATCGCTAAAAGTAAAAGCTTAACTGGTTATCAAATGTCTTAATACCCGTTGGGCTGGAAGTTATGGATAACCATATCGCTTGCGATATCAATCCAAACAATTCTTACTTAATTTTATGCAAGTTCGGTTTTTTCAAAAGTTTTTCTATTCTCCTATCCCAGTTACGTAGAACTTGGCTCTGAATATTGGCTGTTCTGGATGGAGTTACGAGGGTTGGAAAAGAAATTTCTATCCCGAGACAATGGAAAATAAAGATTATCTACCCTATTATTCGAAATTCTTTAAATTTGTTGAAGTCGATTCCACATATTATCATATCCCCTCTCGCTCGACGGTTAGGGGCTGGAAAGAAAGGACTCCAGAAGATTTCAAGTTTTCATTAAAATTTCCTAAGATAATAACCCATGAGAGGAAATTAGAAGACGTCATCAAACCCTTATCTGCCTTATTCTATTCGCTAGAACCCTTGACCGATAAGATACTTATGTTACTCATACAGCTTCCTCCTTTTCTTTCAGAAAAGAGAGGCTTTACCTCCTTGCAGGACATGGTACAACACCTTGACAAGCGATTCAGATATTCTTTAGAGGTAAGACATCCTTCGTGGTTCAATGATGATGTATATAAATTTCTAAGAGAACATGACATGTCGTTGGTTTGGAGTGTAAGGGACAAATTGCAATCACCTTCCGTCATTACATCAGACCAAATTTACATCAGATTCATTGGAGATAGAAGTATCTCAGAAAAGGACTTTGGTAAAACAGTTAAAGACAGAAGAAATGAGATGCTTGAATATGCTAAAAAAGTTAAAGAAACACAAAATGAAAATTCAAATATATCTGATATATTGATAGCATTTAATAATCATTTTGCTGGATTTGGTCCTCAATCGGTCAACGATTTCTTGAAACTGATGAATATGTCAGAAGTAGATTGGAAGAGTGAACTTGAGATCTATAAAAATAAGTCTGGTCAATCAAGTTTATCTGATTTCACTAAATAGGGATGGTAAATATTATTAGGATTATTGAGAGGTCAACATCATATCTGAGGCAAGGGACAATTTTAGTCTGTACAGTAAAAGACGCTCCTCGGTACAATCGATTCATTACTAGCATCGATAAAGGATATCTGGTTAAAAAACAACTTTCAATACCTGCTCCATCTTTAAGTTATTTACAGAATGAAAATCAAGTATTGATATAATATTATTCTTGCTAGACCTTTTTTTGAAAGACAAAAATCGCTTGGTAAACATTAATCGCGCTGGTTTTAATGTCCTGATTTTTGAAAGAGGTTTGATAATTACATTAAAAGTAGGGTAATTAGCGATTCCTTAGTTGTTGGCAATTTGTTAACTATAAGGAGAATTAAAGCCTAAAAACATCTAGACAATACGGTATATTCCACAATAGCGATTAAACTTTTATAGTTTGATTTTTAGGAAACAATCAAGAATATTTCAATGTGAGTTTGGATAAAGTGTCTAAAGGTTTTATCTGTCAACATAAGACACTATGTTAGAGGTATAATCCTTCCAAATAATATACATATATTTCACAAAAGAGATGGTCTTCCCCTAAAGGTTTCAAATGAAAGTTATATTGATATTATTATCCAGTGCAGTCATGAAATAGAACACAGTTTTAGAATTCCCATAGAGCCATTAATTGAGTGGAAAATCATAAACGGCGTAAAAGATGGTGCTTTTAAACACGGCTACGGTTTGAGTTCAAAATATTCTGATACCGACAATGAGAATTGTGTCATATATTACCCTGGTATAAGGGGAAGTAAAGATGATTATAAAGACAAAGATATACCCATTTCAATTAGAATTAGCTCAAATAAGATAAAAGGTTCAATTGAAAATTTCTCAGCAAATAATCTGCAAAAAAAACAAACACATTCAATTAATTGAATACGATACCATCCAACTTCTTATATTACATTTGAAACAAAAAAATGGCTTTTTGAATAAAATGTGTCATGAAAGTTCCATAACGGTTATACAACCACCGCTAAAGGATCTAGTGCATTCCTCCATTCAGTTAATTGGAAACAATAATAATAATAATGAGGATTCAAATTCCAAATATTCATTTGATGTAAACAGAAAAATCTTTTCAATCGAAAACAAATACACAAAGTGTGCTGATTGTAAATTGAGAATAACCTTTCAATTGCCTGCTAGTTATTTTGCTTTGGATCAGATGAAAATGGCTACGGATACAACCGCTTGTTTTCTTCAGAATACATTAAAATTTCAAACAGTGTGTCTGATTTTGTCTATAGTGTCGATAGACCTGATATAGAATTTGACATAGAAAACAACAACATAAAAATTGATAAGCTATGCATTAGTAATTGTCCTGTCATCAAAACTAAAGAAACCTTTTGGACAACTGCCGCGGGTTCGTTTCCATGTGGAGGAAGTAACGGCAATTCCGTAATCTATTATTCACCAAATGAAAAAGAATTGTCTAAATCACCAATTACTTTAAAACAGTACGAGCTAGATATATTTGAGTACAAGGAAGAACAGGTTCTTCGTACTACTAATGAAAAAAAGTTTTGGATTGTGAGAAAAGCAATTATGGGAGGATAAAGTGTATTTGTATTTAGTAATACTATTTCGAGTATAATATAATTAGTATAAATCTTACAACTATTTTATCATTCTTAAACTCATAACTTTTATTTGCTATAATTAGAACCTGATATTCTATTGCCATTGTGACACATCGCCTTTATGTGCGGTATCAGTGTCAATACAGAATTCATGAAAATGAATCATTTAACACGATAATTTTGGACTATTAATAATAAATTGTATAATTGGTTCAACATTGATATGGTCAACAAATAATATTAATTATTTCGTAAGAGTGCTTAGTATTTTTAAGTGATGGTTTTTATAGAAAAACAAGTTGATTGCCTTCAACATGTTATTATTATTATTGTTATTTTTGTTTACGTTGTCATCTTTTTATAGTGTTTATTTCCAACAACCTGATGAACCATCATCATTTTCGTTTTTGTATGCTCAAGAGAAGGTTTCTAACAGCACTATCGTTAACATACCCAAAGGATCTGCAAATCCTGAAGTAGATATAACGAACTTGTCTCCAAGACAATGGTATGAACCAAGAGAAATCTCTATAAATGTAAATGAAACTATACGGTGGGTTAATAACGATACTGAGCCACATACTGTAACAAGTGGACTGGGGGGAGGGTTAAACAGTCTATTAACCAATTCCTTAGGAAAACCAGATGGTTTATTTGATAGTGGATTATTTTCTGCAGGCGATTCTATATCAATCAAATTCAATAATTCTGGTACGTTCAATTATTTCTGTACTATTCATCCATGGATGGAAGGTACTGTCCATGTAAGAAATGTTTCTATAAATATTCCATCATATCCGGTTGATCAATTTGAAAACAAGATTGATGATTTTCCAGTTTATAATTTTACAGATGATGGTAGTGTTGAAATAGGGCTCTCGTGGACTCCTGTATCTATCATGACAAACGAACCTATCACTTTTATCATGGATTTTTTTGAATATCCTGAAAACTCTCGGCTGCATTTATGGCCATACAACTTTGTCATTTTGCAAAATGGTAGTGAAATATATAGAACCGCCGATATTACACAGGTTGGTTCCTCTACACAGACTTTGGCCTTTGATTTACCTGGGGAAACTATTATCCGAGTTGAAAGCGCTGCAAATGGGAGTTCATTTGTGGATTTTGGTACCTTTGTCTATAAAAACCCCAATACCATATCTACCGAATTTCAGAATGTATCAAATAGCTCATCTGGCTTGCTGTCGCCTTTGACTCTCGTATACCTAGTCTATGGTATCATTATAGTTTTGCCGATAACTCTAGTCGTAATAATATTTCTCTACAAAAAGAAAAAGATTTGACATCTGTACAGGAGTATGACGGAACTACGCAAAATCCTAATCAAAGAATAGTAGTAAATGAGTTGTACATATTTTATATATTATAAAAAGCCTACACAAGGTGTGACTCTCTATGTCCTCAGAATGACATTAGTGATCTCTATAGTCATTTTAGGAAGTATTCCTTTATTTTCGATCTTTTACACTCAATTATTATCCTCTTTTACTGGCAATAACGACTATGATAAATTCAAAGCTGATCTTTTCTATCCTGGGTTTGCCCAAGTATCCAGTAATGGTTCATTATCATCAACAATGGATAATAATACATGGATTAGCGACAGAGATAACCTGAAGATTGTCATGAAACTTGAACCAGAGGTTCCCATAATTGATCAATGGACTCGGATTCACTTTGAGATTAGAAATATGACTTCTGATATGTTTTTCCTCGAAGATGGTTTATTGGTCAATGCCACCATTACAGATCATGACGGAAGACTATTTAAATTTCCACAGAAATCCATTATAGATGGAAAGTTCGACTTGGAATATATCTTTCCAGATGATGGACAGCACCGAATTATACTACAGCTTTATAAAAATAATATGGCATATACGATTGCTTTTTTTGATTTGACTGTTCCCCATCCACAACCCTCCACAGACTTTTGGTCTCAATTATTTCAGCCCAAACCCTATTAAGATATCAGCTTGGAAGTCACTTATTATAACAGACTAGTAGTCATCCATATTGATCTCATATTGGGTTTAAGATAATACGTGAAAATACACCCGTCATTTATAGGTGATGTATTAATTTGTCGTTCTTTCTAATGTCAAATCTGTTACAGAAAAATTGTTTTTCCTATTTTTAGTCAAATAGAAATCTTGAAAAAGACTATTTGGATCAATAAACGATATGATTTTAACCACCACTTTCTAATCTCTATCGAAAATTTTTATTGCAATTGATCTCAGGTTTCTAAAAAAATTAGTTGGAAGTTGTGTTGAACTCCTACCTTATCTCATCCTGTGAAAGATAAGGTCTGGGAAAACTTGTTAGAAAGGCTTTGGAATGAAAATGTGAAATAGATTCATTGAATCAGTGACTTAATATTCCAGCAAAATATTGTTTTATTGGTAAATTCAAAATTGGAACTAGTTTAGAAAGACGATATTTTCTAATGGTTTAAAATGTTTTGATCCGATCCCGAATCCTTATAACATACGGTACTATATCCCACAGATCAATAAGTAGACGATGGGGAAAACCACGCGGTTTCAACCAAATATGTAACTATTGATTAGTAACTAGAATAAAGGTAAATTAACTGAAACTAATCCTATTGAGAATGTTAGCAACATAAAAAATACAGTAAAACATAATCTTTTAGTGCTCAATATTGACTAGAATTGATTTGATAAGATAAAGGCTATTGCTAATTATGACTTTTAGACTAAGTAGTAAAATGTTAGAAGTTCTGTCTACTTCAATTTCCAAAGACTAGCAGATTTAGTCTTGGGCTTTAAACCATCTAGTAGGATACCCATTATTTTACCCCTCAATACTTCTATAGTCTATTTATCTAAAGCAAAGCCTTCTTCAAGTACTTCGTCATCAACTTGGTAGATTTCCTTTCATATTGAGTAAAACGCTTTGAGGAGTTCCTTATCATTATGCTTTTTGTATAAATCTTTATCATTCACTTCCTCAATATCTACCATGTCGTTAAATATGGATGAAACCATATACAAAGTATGTACAATCTTTTATGTAGGAACTTACAATGATGTGGCATTTACTTATTTAGTGAAATCAGATAAACTTGATTGACCAGACTTATTTTTATAGATCTCAAGTTCACTCTTCCAATCTGCTTCTGACATATTCATCAGTTTCAAGAAATCGAGAGAATTTCGAATAATAGGGTAGATAATCTTTATTTTCCATCGTCTCGGAATAGAAATTTCTTTTCCAACCCTCTTAACTCCATCCAGAACAGCCAATATATAAAGTTAAGATTGACTTAAAATAAGTCTAATCACAATAAACTTTCAGTTGCGGAACAATCATTAATTATGATAGGTTTTAAAATAATTAACCCCTTATTCCCCTTTTATTGCTCAGTATATTGCTAATTCGAATAGTATTGCCCGTTTCCAAATAATGAATATGCCATCTGTTATACTCCTCCTGTTTTAAATCTTGTATGTTTTTCTTCGTTGTTTCCTCATCCTGCTTTAATTTATTTATCTTTCGTTGCAGAGACTCTATGGCCATAACTTTCCCTAATCTTTCATATTCTAGACCTTTAATCACTTTTTGCAGTTTAAACACTTCAACTAACTTTTGACTTTCGGGCGTATATTCTTCACAGGCGATGACAAAATCCAAAAAAGATGAAATATGGTTTTCTACACTCTGAATATACCTAGCTATTTTATCTAGACCTTTTAGTCTTAGATAACTCATGAATTTTTTCTGCTTCTGTTGGATTCAAGTCCAACTCCAAAGTAACATCAACTAGACTCCTGTTCTGTTCAAATAAGAAAAAAGCTCTAGAAGTAACCGATTTTTCAGCTATTGGATCTTTTTGCCCTTCCTTTTCATTCCAAATCTTGCTTATCGTGGTGAAAGATAGATGGTCTTCCTTTGATATTATTCTCATGCTTACTCCTGCCTTACGTTTTTCGATAACGCGTTTCTTTGTTTCTTCGTCTACTGATACTTTTGACATACTCTATATAAGATAATAGGAATAAAAGCAAAATCCGTGTTATCCTTTAAAACTGCAGATTATCGTTGATACTCTTGTTATTTTCACAAATTCTACAAAAATTTTTGTGCTTGATTATTGAATATTTTTTGTCCAATTCCTTGTATTCGGTATTGTCATAATATAAACTCCAAAATGTATTTATTCAAAAGCAGGGATGCTTTTTTTTGCTCATTGCTCCATAAGAAGCCAGTCAAATCTGCGTTGTTTTCTCTACCATCAGTTGCTGTGACAGTTATAATTCTGAGTCCTGTATTTATAACGTAATCTCTAGAATCTACTTCGATAACCTTGTCAATCTTTCCATCATTTGTTGACCCAGTATGGAACCTGCGTTCCCCCTAGAGGATCATGTCGGTTATCATCTTTGACTTTGATACTTACACCATTGGGTTTGTCAAGGAGGTTAGGACAAAAACCACTTCCTTTTATATGAATCTCGAGCTTTGGGAAGACTCAATGAAATTCACACTGATCTGTGGTGGTTCTTCGGGGGTTGGTGGTGGACCAAGAAACTATGCTGTGATGGTTTTCCGCTTGGTGAGTGTAGTAGGACCGTTTGGCCCGGTAAACCCAATGCGATTGACACGTATTTCAAATGAACCAGGCTCGTTGATTTGGAAAAACTGATCAAACGTGTCATCGCTTGGAATGTTTCTGCCTAACTCGGGTAAAAGAACTCCGTCCTTTGTTACACTCAAGTTTGTTTCGATAACAATTCCCTCGTCCATCATATAGAGTCGGGTCGTAGAATATGGTCAAATTTGTTTCACCTGCAGCCAAACTAAACCCATTGCAATTTACTAGTTTGTCTAGCTAAAATTTTTCCTTGATTTAGGAATAAAAAGATCTGACATGTGAATTATGAAAATTCCAAGAAATCCCATAATGCATCCAAACGTTGCTAAAAATAAGTTTTCAGGTAAATGACTAGGATATCCCAGTTCCTTTAGGATTAGTTGAATGATAAATATTATTATGAGATTCGACGATCCTATCGTTGCCGTAAGAGAAGCGCCAATTCTGCGAAGGCCCATTACATATGATAAAGAACCAATAAATGGAATTAGTGAAAACAAGAACAAGATAATCATATTTCTAGGTACTGATAATAGTTCCATTTGTGAAGGTGAGTCATCCAAATATTGTTGCAATGTTACAAACATCGTATCAGATAACAATGCAAAGACCATGAATACCGCAAGAATGAGACCTGAAACAAACATAGATGCACCTGCAACATGAATGGAAGAGTGTTTGGTGACTAATTTTCCAAGAAATAGTACTCCTACCGCAAAGCCCACTGCAGAAATAATCGCTTCCATATCGCCAAAACTAATTAACGAAAGAATTACAGGAAATATCGAATTAATATTCATTTCACCAATCGGGTTGGATAAATTTGTACTATTAATAATGTCAAAGGATATATCGCTAGCCAATGATAGAAAAAACCCCATGGATCCTATACATATACCAATAATCTGGAATCTGTTTAAGCGCTCTTTTAAAAATACTCTTGCTAAAATAATTATCAGAATAATTTCAATTGGTCCGGCAATAAGTGCTTCTTTGGATGCCCCTATTCGATTTATAGAGTCGTACCATCCAAATATCCCCAATGAGAGTGATAAAGATGCCAGTAGAAGATATTTCCAACTTTTAGTAAATATCTTCAGTAGATATTTGTAATTTCTAATGGTAACGTATGCGGTCGTTAACAACATTATCCCAGATAATGTTATACTCAAAGATGAAAGTACAATAGGAGAAATTTTAACAAAATAGATTGTAAGATACTCTATAATAACTGATTCTAAAGAGAGTGCAAGAGCATACACAAAAACTATCCATGATTTATAAAATAGCAATAGATCACTTCTCTATACTTTCTATCTTTTGCATACTATGCAAATATTCCTCATAAAAATCCTTTGTTGCAGTAATCAAAAATCGCACAAACAGTATATTTTACGAATCATATTATCTAAGGTCAATCAGACAGCTATTTGTTTCAAAAATAAAATAAAAAATTAGGTGTTGAACTTAAAACTCTTTATTACTTGCTGGACTGCAGGTAATGTTTCTGAAACTTTTGAAACAGGTGTAGTGAAATGTAATTGATATTGTTTACCTTCGTGAATCACTATTGTTTCCATATCAAATGTTCCAAGATCAAGAATAAGATATGAGAATTCTTTGGCAGGCAAACCGTCCACTCTAGTTGCGTTGTTATTAAGGATTTCAATATTTAAATCCCCATAGAATGAAGCTGGATCTTGTAAAAATGCAATCTCCTTTGCAACAATATCTTCTAAAGTATCTGGAGATACTGTTTGTGTTGTATTATCAAATGAAATACCAATCCGAAGCGGAGAGATATTAAGGTATGTAATGTTAAGAGGGTTTGTTTCTCCTACCGGCTTTAAAACTACGATAGTATTAGAATCATAGTATGGAAAGGTTGAATTTTTTGGAGCTATTTCCCAAGTTGAGGGATAATCTACTTTAAATTCTGGACTGTTAAATGTTAGTAACACAGTATCTTGAGCATATACATTTGTCGTTTCAAAAATATATACAAATAATATCGCTGTGAGTAGACTGATGCTTGATTTTTTTAATTGACCATTTATGTGAATTATAATATTATATCTTTATGATATTATATAAAATATAGACAATGGGATTTTAGAATTCCGATTTGTCCTACAAAGATTCTTAATTCTAGTATTCGATCATAATAATATCTAATCTTCTAGATTGTATTAAAAAAATCTACATTCTCGTTGAACCCAACATTAGTTTGTTAGACGCAATACTGGTTACTGGGTGGAATCACTGGATATACAAGAACAAATATGTTCAATAGGTTAACCTTTGCAGTTGTAGAACAAATAGTAGACTTGTCGTTAGTCGAATAAGTCTGTGTCCTTGTTAACTTGTGTGTATCCATGTAGTTCTTTAAGGCAAACAGTATCAATACAATCGCTAAAGAAACAGTACTAATTATTATCCAATTAGAAATTTGATCGATTGTGAATTGGGTTTGGTATGTAATTAATTCAGGCGAAAATACTGAATTTCGGCATATTATAAGTCGAAACTAGCCACAAAAAAAGGCTGAGATTGGATATTATGAATCCAAGATCCGTACTTGCAATATTGGTTCCTACCCTCTGTAGAAATGTCCTTTTGTTTGCAAGATACTGCTGTGTGCGACATTTTTTTTGTTTATCGCTGTTATCGTCGACCATGTTCTTTTGAACATTCTAAAAGCCATATGGCATAATATTGTAAATTCTCTAATTGATCCCCTGCCAAACATGAGGGCAAGACTCAAAGAAAAAGGAAAAAGACATCTTTGAGATGTCTACACTTTTTTCAGCAATTAGATAAGATGATAATAATTCAATGTACACCATCGAAAGATAATCTTGCTCTTTATACTAACATATTATAGTATAGATTGTAAAGTCAGGAATATGAGCTTGGAAGCTGATAAAGTAGTGATGATATTCATAGTGCGATCTGACACTAAAATGAGTAAAGGACAAATTGCTAGTAAGGTAGCAGATGTCACTCAATATATCATAGAGGAGTGCATACTGAGAAAATACATTACCTATGTAACATGGAAGAAATTCCACGGTTCGCAGAAGATTATCTTAAAATTGAATTCGCAAAGGGAATTTTATGAATTGCATTCAAAATTGTTGGAGTTATCTCATGAACAAAGTTTTCCAATCAAGATTGTAAAAGATGATCAAAAAATAAAGATCGGTGAAAATATTCCAATTGTTTTAGCATTTGGTCCTATAAGACGAAGCAAGGTTGACCATGTTGTTGCTCATTTAAAGTTGTTATAATGGCTAGGAAATAATATAATTATTAATATCTTGTAGTTTCATGCAGGTTATTGTAATCAATTTTGCACGGTCATACTCTTTTAAACACTAATAGTATGACTAGGCCAACTGTTATGCCCTTGCAATTAATTTAAAACAAAAATAATTATTTCAGGAATCCTAGTGAACTAGCATGAAAATTTATACTCTTCCAATCACATTCCTTATGCCTATGGAAATTAATATCATCTAATTAGTTATCCATTTTGGTATCTGATTAGACGATGATGCATAAACTACTATCGCATATCAACCATTCGTGCAATACATTTAACTTGTGAAATTATTACCTTAAAACATTCGGTTCTTATTTATCTCTAGTTCTCATAATTTGACTATTGAGTAGTGACGATATAAAAAGAACGAGCAAGCAAAATGAAGAAGTATTAGTAGTGAAAAAAACACTAGCTCAAGAATTTTTTGATTTTTTAAAAACATTCGGTATAATTGGACTAGCACTAGCCTTTGTTATCGGTCAGGCTGCTTCTGGATTAGTTACCTCCTTAGTAAATGACATTGTAAATCCTTTAATTGGATTATTTTTACCTGCAGGAAGTCTGGATGCACTCTCTGCTAAAGTGATCAATATATCTGGCGAAATTACAGAGTTCAAGTACGGACACCTTATATCAAGTATTATCGACTTTCTAATAATCGCCTTGGTAGTGTTTATTGCATACAAGCAACTATCGCGATTCAAATTGGTGGATGATAAAACCAAACCAGGAGAAAAGAAATAACCACTAAACGATTTTGTTTGTCTTCTTATTTTGACCTATGTGAAAATTCACCTAGTTTCCAACGCTCTATCTACTACAATTTAGGGTAACGATATAATATACTAATTGATTAACTTGACTGTAATATTCATGGACAGGAAAGAAGAGGATAAGGGCGATTTGCGTTCATTTACAATGAATACTTGTCAAGTGTTTATAGTATTTCAAATCTTATCATTAGTACTTTGTAATCTTGCTTTATTCAAAAGCGAATTTTACATCATGATTATTTGATAAACAATATTTTGTAAGGCCGTTGAAAGATAAGTATCAAGTTGCAATAGTCGTGGGTGCGACTAGACTGTCCCCTCTGTGGAATCTCTTTTGCTTGTCTTTTTATTTTTTTTATCCGATAATTCTTTATCATAAGAAAATATCCATTTCTTTTTCCAAAATATAAACAAGGATACTATGGTTACGACCAACATTACCGTTACCAAAAAGCCTAGATATCTCGGTAGAACATGTAATTCGTTTAAATCAAAACCTTCCAACCCTAGTACTCCTATCAAAAGAGAAAGCGGTAATACAATTGCAGAAAAAATTGTCAAAACTCGCATAGTCTCGTTTATTTGTAATGATATACTGCTCGAAAATAGTTCTCTTGTAGAGTTAATTGTGTCCTGATAGGACTGAATCATTTCTATGAGCTGATTGATATTATTGTATACTATCTGTAAATATTTGATATCATCCTTATCTTTTTCCATGTTGACATGATAATTTACAACATTTCTGGCATCCCAAAAATGCCGACGAAGAGTAATGACCTGTTTAGATAAGTCATCCAAATAATTTAACACTCGTCTAGAAGGTCTATACTGAGCATCTTTTTCGATATCAAAAACTTTTAATTCTATTGCAGTCAAAAGCTGTTCGTAATCTTCCATAAAGCCAGAAATTATACTATAATAGAGGGCATCAACTGAAGATTCTAAAATAGTTTTTCTGTCTGCAAGAATTGTTTTTACTTTAGCCACCAGATCTATCTTACTTGAATGTATAGTCACTAGCCGTTTCTCACCAACATAAAAATATAATGGGGTAGTTTCAAGATGCTGTAAATCGTTAAATTTCAAATCAAGTAAAATAATGAACTTTGTATTCTTGTCTATTTCTTTTACAACTGGTTTTTTGGATTTTTGTTTAATTTTATCTAATGCCTTGCTATTTATTGATAACTCTTTTTGCAGGGTTGAGATATCCTCATTTGATGGATCTACAATATCAATCCAAAGATTATAGTGCTCCATGGGAATTTCTTTTGCTTCAGATTTCTCTTCTATTAACTCCTTTTTATTGTAATAGAAGATAGTTTTATGCACTAGTATTCTTATATTAACAAAGTATTAATCGGGCCACGTTTTGGCGATAGAATCAAAAAAAAATTTTAAATAAACATGCGATTACCCTTGATTGACTAATTCACAAGAATTAGTTAGTCCTACTCATCCTATGCATAATTTTTGTACCTGCGATTATAGTAACAATGAAAATCAGTATAACAAATACTAATAATTTTGCTTTGCAACATCCTTCTATAACAAATCAGACTTTTTATGATTGTGTCAGATCCAAGTATCGTACAGCAAAATATGATTTGGCTTTCTAACCGATATTTCTGATAGCATTATCAATATATACCACGCGACAGACTCATTTGGATATCCTGGTGATTTTCATCTTTTAGTATCTTTGTTATGATGAAACCAAAAGACAAAAATGAAACAAATTTGTTTCGCATATCACAACACTGAATAGCTATTTATGGTAATTGTTTTAACATTGCATTGATAATAATCAAAATAATATAGTCGTCATTTTGAAGTACCTAGTTATTGATTGTAAAAATTTGAATTTTAAAGGTATGGCATTTCGATTTGTGTAAAAGCGCCCTCATCCACCGAACGGCTTTTTCTATATCTCAAAGTATATTGAATAATTAGAAAAATACATGAATATCTTTATTACAATAAAAGGCAAAAGAGAACCACTACTCTTTGGAATGAGACTCTAGCCATGAATACAAATCAGCCAGAACATCAGGTTCCATAGGTCCGAATGCTGTTTGCCATTTTGTTGATAAATATAATGCGTGCCCCAAGTCGGGATATGTTATTAATGCATGGTCCGGATGATTTACTTCATTGAGTCTTTGGTGCAATAAAAATGCTTGTTGAACTGGAGTTTGAGCATCATTTTCTCCATTAAGTATTAAAATGCCTATAGATTCAGAAACGTTACCAATGGTGCTCAAATTTGTTGTCATGTTTGCTAGAGAATTCCACAAAATAGGACATATTCCTACGGTATCACATTTAAGCAGATTAAATGCTGTGTTATTTTCATAGCCCTTTATCAGAAAAGGTTCAACTTGTTTATTGATATCTATGTAGCCACTATTGCCAAATTGTTCCACTAAATAGTTAGTCATAGCATTGGTATCGTTAGTTTGCGAAACAGTAATAGGCAATAACAAGTTCTTATACAAAGGATCTACTATAACATCCTGAATCGATATTAACCCGCTATTATTTTTATCTAATACTTGCTTGGCGTATTCTAAAGATAAGGAAACATCCTGAAAGTACTCTACTTTCAAAGGATTCTGAGCTAGGACGCCCATAAGTATGATGTTGTCTACATCTGTAGGATTATCAATTGCCACTCTGGGAGCATAAAGCGTGCCTTCGCTATGGCCAATTATGCTTATTCTCTTTGGATCTACTTCTGGCTGTTGTGCAAGAATATTCAGTGCTTTCTTGCCATCTTGAATTTGATCATCGACAGTATTATTTCCCCAAACATTCGAATTCAAAATAGTGTAGCTTTCGCTGCCTACCCCTCTTTTATCATACTTCAACACTGCAAACCCCCTTTCCGAAAGATATTGAGATATTTCCCAGAATGGTTTACTATTTTTGGTTAGCGTTTCGTTCATGTCTAGAGCACCAGAACCATGAATGAGCAACACAGCGGGAAATGGCCCATTACCTATTGCGGGGTAAGATAACTGTGCATTGGTCTTTACACCATCCCCTAAATCTATGATGAGATCCCTGTACTTGATAATTTGTAGGTCCGACTGGGCCGAAATTTCAGAAAATAAGGAAATATTAAATGATGTTGAATACGCTGATAAAATCATAAATGCACCAAAAAATATGCTCAAAACTATAAATGATGATGACTTGAATTTAATCCTCAACATTAACAATAGCAATAGTGGTCCCGTATATAAAGTAGATATAGGAACTACTATTGTCCACCACTCTGAAGTTTTTCTTAACCCTGTTCTCTTTCATTTCTATACGCCGTAAGGCGGTAGCCGTTTGAATTTCTGTAAGATTTACTCGAATTTCCTTTCACTTGAAATGACCAGATTTTCTAAAAAATTCTTCAAACCGATGTGGATATTCTCATGATTTCGGCCGCTGCAGCTACAATTTAGGGTAACGATATAATATAATAATTGATTAACTTGACTGTAATATTTATGGACAGAAAAGAAAAGGGAAAAGACACTCGGTTGAATTTTTTATTTGTGTACTAAAACTCTATTTGGAGTTTAGAATGGTTTTCCACCATCTAAATGAAAACCCTATTATATCTGAAATTTGATTCTCTATGTTAAAACTGTTAATAACATTGATGATTTTTTGATGCGATTAAAACAACCTCTTATCCTTTCTGTTGAATATTGGATTCGCTAGTGCTCTTATTCTAGCAGTTTATGATCAGGCATTCAAAGGCAGACTGAATGAAAAGGTCGCTCCCATATCATCTGTGTTATTTTCAACCCATATGCTTCCCTCATGAGCCTCAACAATTGCTTTACAGATGTAGAGACCGAGTCCTGTGCTACCAAGGCCGGATGCAGTATAAAATTTTGAAAAGACCTTGGAAAATATCTCAGGATCTAAACCCGTTCCAGAATCTTTTACTTTGACAATTAATTCATTTTGAAAGTTTGGATTATCTTTATCTTCAGCATGGTGGGAGTTTATAGTAGTAGTAATAGTAATAGTAGTAACGACTATCTTACAGCAATCGGTATTTTTGATTGCGTTGTCTACCATGTTAATAATTACTTGCGCAATTCTGTCTTTGTCTGCTCTTATTATAACATCTTTATTGTTATCTTCGTGTTTAGAATTAGATGGAATAGTAGTATTATTATAAATCAAGTCCAAATTCCTCTGCTTACCGTCTTGAATCTGATTTCTAAAATCCTTAACTATTGTAGATATCAAGGCAGATAAACTAAACTTTTCTATAGATAGTTCAAGAGTAAAATTATCTATTCTAGCCACATCTAGTATGTTAGATACGAGTTTCTGAATTCAATTTGCATTTCTGGCTATGACTTTAATGTATTTAGCATTATTAGCTGGCTCAGATAGTATCATTTCGCTATATCCTAAAATCGACTGAGCTGGGGTTCTAAGTTCATGAGCTGCAATATCCATGAACTCTTTTTGTCTTAAAGCTTGTTGTCTTATCTCTTCATTAGCCGTTGCAAGTTCTGAAGTAATTTTTATCATTTCATGATTTATCGTTGAGAGCTTGTGATTAGCTTCGGCTAGGTCCGTGTTGGCGATAATAAGTTCCTTCTCTGTTTCAGTGAGATCCTTTCTTGTGTTTTTCATCTCTTCTATGTTTTCTTTAACTTTGATGTTTGAAAGACGAAGAGACTCATTTGCTTCTATCAGGTCTTCAGTCTTGGTTAATAACTCTCCCGTTTTTATTTCCAAGAGATCCTTTACGGATAGTCCTTTCCTCCCATTGTCTTGCTCTTTTTCCGCCGCAGATATGGCTATTCGTTTACTATTACAAAAACAACCTCAAATAACTAACAATCTATGTTCTGGAATTTATTCGACAAGAATGAAATAATAGTTGGTAGTATATTTGACCTGTTTGGTTATTGTCGTCCTTGAAGTTCCAACAGATATTCAAAATTTCGTCTACCCAAGAAAAAAACACTCCTTGCAGAAAATTATACAAAACTATTGTATTCAGAATCCTTAATGAATTTACATATCCATGATTTTTTTATTTGATCTTTCTTTTTAAATTTAGGCGATCACATCTTGATTTGACTTGAAGTGAAATTGGTGTAAAATAGCACTATTTTTTCTTCACCCAAAAGACCCGCCATATTTACAATTTAGATGAATCAAATTTAGGTAAACTAAATACAAACGTCGAGCCCTTTCCATCGGCATTGTTAAAGGCCCATATTCTTCCTTCCATTGCTTCTATTAGTTTCTTACTTATATACAAGCCAAGACCAGTTCCAGCAGCGGAATTTGAGTTAAATTTTTCAAATAATCTTGGCAATATCTCAGGAGAAATGCCTTTGCCCGAGTCAGATACAGCTACAAAGATTTCCTTTATGTTATCTTTTTTTTCTATGTTGGCCGATTTTATCTTATTGTCCTTTGTTTTTTCAAAAGCACGAACATTTCTTCTCTTAATAACATCATCGATATCTTCGTAGATCAGGATATCTATGGTACTGTCTTTTTCAGAGAACTTGATAGCGTTTTCAAGTAAATTGATCAATATTTGGTTTAATCTCGATCTATCTGCGTATACAAAGTATGTTTCACCAAATAAATCATTGATAATAGTCACTTTGACATTCTTGTTTCTTAATTTTTCCCCTAGTTGAGTGTCGACGATACTGTTTATTTCTGCTATTAAATTGATGTTTTCTTTGTTTAACATTATCATATTTTTTTGATGGGAATCTATTCTTGCTACATCTAGTAGATTATTTATCAGATTCTCCAGTCTCATTGCGTTCCTAGAAATAATATCTTGATGTTTCTTTAAGTCTTTAATAACATTGAATGACTCTTCTAAAGTCATTTGCTTTTGATTAATACTCAGTGAATAGTTTTCAAAGATTTCATTGTTTAGCTCTAGATAACCTGTTATTGCCTGAGTTGGAGTTCTGAGTTCGTGTGCTGCTGTGTTGATGAAATCTCTTTCCAATTCTTCACTTTGCACGAGTTTCTCATTAACCCTTTTCAGGTCTTCTGACATTTCTGTTTGTATCCATAAACTTTCGAAAATAGATAGGTAAGATAACACAGTAGGTTGACTTGTTGAAAAAGTGGTTAGTCCTACTGCCTCTTCAAACGA
This sequence comes from Candidatus Nitrosocosmicus sp. FF01, assembly GCF_047711275.1. Lineage (NCBI taxonomy): Archaea > Thermoproteati > Nitrososphaerota > Nitrososphaeria > Nitrososphaerales > Nitrososphaeraceae > Candidatus Nitrosocosmicus > Candidatus Nitrosocosmicus sp. FF01. The sequence continues at coordinate 288,287 of NZ_JBLNIG010000004.1, forward strand.
TAATTTAGAGTCGTCCTTTAGTTCAGTGGCTAAAACATACTTTCTATCGACAATCATAATTGTAGATATCAAATCCTTCTGATTTCGAATTTCTCTACAAAGTATATTTTTTACCATAAGATCTTGTTTATTGGTATCATCTTTATAGATTACTTCTTTAACCATTTTATTAACAGGAGACAAAATCTTGATTTGGATATTTTCGACACTCTTTTGCTTCAGTATTTCCATAAATCCCATGACGACTTCTCTTTTTACTGCGTTAAGTGATGGAAACAAGATCAGAATCTCTTTACTGGCTTTTTGCACAGTTTCTATCAAAAGAGGTTTTGCATGCCTAGAGTTTTCAATCAGTTTAGTAAAGTCTAAGGTAACACCTCTCTCAATCTGTCTGATTCGCTCCTTGGCGTCTAATGCTGAATTCCAAAGGTTATCAAAGACGGATTGAAAATGCTTTATATACAAAGGATCTGTGCTGTATAAAAGCGTGTGAATCAATTGGTCACCTTTCATATTTTCAATTGTGCCGTTAAATTGTCGTTCAGATACTGCAAAACTAAGGATCGGTAAATTGTCAATGTGTCTTATACAAAAGCCCATGCGTAGAAATTTCTTTATTAAAACAATTTGCTCTCCATTGTTTTCAATGTTTACTATCCATCGGACTCCATACTTCACTTTATCCTCTTTGTGTCTTGAGATTAGATTTTCAAAACTTTCAAGAAGCTGTTTGGTATTATTTACAAGTTCAAGGCCACTTATTGGAGAGCAGATGGATACTTCAGCTTCTGTTTTCTCGATTAAGTTTTTGGTTTCAGTAAGGACCACCTCTTCACCAAAGACCACCTTTGTTTCAGGTGGGTAGGAGCTTTTGTTAATTTTGTCCTGCCTTGTTACGTCATTATAATCTGATAAACTTACATCCGATGTAGAGGACTTTTTCAGAGAAGAAGGTAAAGATTTATTTCGGTTAATATCATTTACCCCCTTTCTTACATAAGAATTGGGCAATACAATATTTTATCAAATAATTTTAATTCTAGTCAAATAAAAATTTTGTTGCTGGATGTAAGTTATTTTTCTCATAACCTATATTAATCGTAACAGAATTCTTTAAAAATCCATTCTATAATTTTTAGATATAGAGATACTGGTCTAATAAAAGTAATTAGACGAATCTTGTCTTTAAGCGACTGACACTTTTAGTCTATCTGGACCGTAAATATATTTAATTCATATTTTGAACGGAATTACCATAATATTGTATTGGAATCTCATAGATGTATGGATATGAATCTCACGGATGTGGTCCGTTTGCTATAAAGCTCAAGTAAATTGCATATATGTCTCCTTACCAACTGAATTTAGAAATATGGGATACAGACAATATTGTCTTTATATGACAAAACCCATATGCTATAGCAGCTCGATTCCATTGAACATACTAGCAAAGATGGTAAATTGATTTCGTATAGTATGGTGTGACCACGACAAAAATGACTCTAGCATAACCTTCGCGTACTTTAGTATTATATTTTGTCTGCATGTCAGGACAGATCGTTACTCATATGCAAAAAGATGTTTAAAGATTTTACTTACCCTATCCTTATTGTCAAAATATTCAATAAATGAAGAATAGAGATTATCGATCATTGATTGATAGCATTTTGCTTGCTCTTCGAATGAAAGTTCCTTATATCCATCCTTATTTACAATGGCAATCTGAACCTTCCCTCCTGTCTCTAGATCCAGTTGCTTTACTTCGCTTATGATGTATAATGCGATCCCAACATTATGCTCAACAGACAGATCAGACACCTTCTTATTAATTGCAGAATAGAATCTATCTTGCTGCTTGAAGATCAAACGAGCATAAGGGGAGCCAGAACCTATTGAGACATAGTCATCATTTACTTTGTATACATAAGGAGTAACTTCATTATTTTTTCCTTTTGCCCCAAAGCCCATACGGTAAACAAAAAAATTACCGTTTCTTGGAACCACAGCTGATAATGAGAATGGAGTGAAAAAAAGGTGTGCTGCCGGATAACCGCATAAAAATGAATGGTTGTAGTTATGTAAACGATGCAAATTTACCATAAAACTATACATTTGTGTCTTAAATTCTGATTCTGATTCAATTTCATTTTGAAAGTTTTGTTTAAGTTCATCAACATATAGTTCAATTTGGGAACTATCACCAGAAGCACCTATGCCGACCTGATTATTAATTTTGTATAATTTTTTTATTGTGGTTTTGATTTTTGATGCTGTACCTTGGCTGTCACTTGCTAATATAATTCCGTCTTTTGACTTTATAGCTAACACTGTTGTCATCGATTCTGGTATAGGACACACATCGCATTATTTAACAGTACAGATTTCATCTAATCACTATACGATTTAAGATTCATTCTTATATTTGTTCTTTGAAATGACAAGATAAAAATGGTTACTCGTTATGCCTTTATTTATCAATACACACCTCCTTTACTTATAATTGAACAGGATAATCTTGAATAGTTAAATAATGGTGAATTCTCAGAATATCTACTAAATCCCTCTAAGATATTAAACCGATGTACAAATCCACACGATTTCTAACTAACCTCCATACATACGAAAATTAATCCCTCGAAACTAGATCTTTGTATTAGTAACGATCTGCACGTTCTAGTAAATTTTGTTATATGAATCCATATCTATTACTACAATAGGTTCGGTTAGAATTGAGTCTAACTGTTTATGGAATAAAACTATTGATATATTTTCCTTGACGCTTTGTAATTGTGATTTCACATAACTATTCTCTATCTTGTTGATTGTCATTGAAATATTGGAGAGTCAGAATATGTATTTTCTTAATCTCCTCCAGTTGTCTACATTCTTACCTGGATTTCAGGTAAGTTGTTAGTTTCACTGCCACCACCACCACTACTACCACCTACATCTCCGTGCAGTCAGGTATTCTCTGAAAATCAGGGATTACTATGAAATAATTACTCTCATAGGCTCTTCAAAGTTCTGCATGTGTCCTTTACCAGTAGCCGATCTTGACATAAACTATCCTATATGGAGAAAGGATTCAAAAATTACATATAAATATCTTTACTGACAACGATATCCAAACATCTCAGCAATGATTTATTATCTGTCAATGAGTATATTTGGTGGTATATACCTCATAAGGTTTTTGATTATGCTTATCAATGTATTTCCATTCCCGATTTTCTAAAGAGACTTTTTCAAATTCAGATCGTACTTTGGGATGCAGTAACTCTAAAAATGCTCCTCCTATAGAAATCCCGTTAGGGGAGGGTAAGCGAGGTTATTTTGGATACAACGTTCATGACGTAACTAATAAGATCAATTTGGGTTTTTATCTTTGCCATACTGGATAACAATATTTTCCCCTTCAGCCATTCCTATCTTGATCTGCAGATCAGGATAATTGTGTCGGCGAAAAACAGGATTAATGTCATTTTTTAGGACTGCCCGCATTGATTTAGCACAGTTGTAGGCCCTGTCGCACACCAGATATTTATTAAATTCAGATGGGAAAAAGGATATTATGGCATCGCCGACATATTTTAAAACAAAGCCTCTGTAACTTTCGATAACCGAGGACAATTCATGAGAAAATGCTTTTATTATAGTAACAACCTGTTATGTAGGTAAAGTCATGCTCATTTTGGTGGAGCCAACTATATCTGCATACATTATAACAAATTCCACTTTGGAAATAACATAAGGAAGCAAGAATCTTTGACCTCTATCAACTAAAGTATAGTATTGATATTTTTCACTTAATACGCTATCTAAGCGCCCCTGACGTAAATTACACAGTGTCTTAAAGTCTAAGATGCTGTCTTCTTCAAGATCTAGATCGTTATCACTGGAATTTTCTTTCTTATCCGAGGCATTCATGGGTTGTCAACTTTTTCTGTGGGTGTTACTATTGATTAATTATTGGTACTAATTTATATATTCCTAGTCTAATCTACCAATCTAATAATTCAAACAAATTTTTCTTCTAATTATGACTGCATTGACCTTTCTGACTATTTGAACTTAACACCGTGTTTAATTAATCTAGTGATATTACTTTGTCATAAATATGATAACCACATTGATGACTGCATGTCTATTATCTAACCTATGTAAGTATCCTCATGATTTCCATCGACTGGATACCCCTTAACAAAAATATGGTGAATAATTGATTCAGAATATATATCAAATCTACACTTTTGAAAATGATATGAAGTTGCCCAAATCAAAATCAATACCAACTTGGAATATCTTTTCCAGTCTGTCGACGCCAACTTGATGCTATCAAAAAATAGTAAAATGAACTAGGAAATACTCGTATACTTGTTACAGGTAAACATATGGTACAAAATAGATAAGCAGTATCAATTTTATCTGCTGATTTCAGCACTCCGCTTCCATCCGGTTCACTACAAGTAATATCATATCTTACAAAAGATGGTGTTTGAAATTGGACGATATATCATTCACTCATTTTGTTCAGTATTCTACACAACGAATCAAACTCATAAAATATATTCGACCAATTCAAGATTCAAATATTCTCAATGCAGCTGCCCTCAAGATTTAGAACAAACTTGGACAAATTCGGAGTACAAAAAATCTATCAAGATGCTGTTCATCCAAGAGTAGCTTATCAAGGAGATCAAGGATGGACCGAAAGGTATTCTGCACATGGTTTTAGCAAGATTCCTGGTGTTACCATCTGGAGAAAAACGTTTCAATTTGATATAAGTGGCTTCCTGAACCAAGAGGTGACCATATATTTGAACGTATCAAAGTTAAATTCAGAGTATTACAAACATCGTCCGCTTATAGGTCCATGTACTAGTGGTTCAGGCTTATCCATCAAACTACGAGGAGGCCGTCATAGTGACCGTGGAAAGGATTCTGCAAGATGTTATGTCTTTCATTTTGAGTATGAGGGAAATAACAATTGTAAGAACTTTCAAAAGGAGGCGCCACATCCGGTTTATGCAAAGCACACCATACCCACAAACTTTGATGCACAAAATTGGGTCGGGTTAAACAGATGGGTAGGTTTTAAGACAGTAACAATAAATGAGAACGATGGGGTAATATGTGAAGCCTATATAGATTATGGAGGTATTATAGATGGTTTGCCAGCTAACTGCTGGCAAAAATGGTATTCAGTATTTGATACAGGCCAATTCGGTGACTCCCGGAAACCAGAAACTCTTTCTCCGTTTAGAATTGCAAACGGTAAAGTAACACAATTTCGATTAGATAACGCTGATAGAGATACCAAGTCACGATTTGCATCCCAAAGAGAAGTTCGAAAAACATGAATTTCTGCATCCATACCAAAGTCCAGAATAGTAGATAGTCAAAAAGTCATAAGTCAAATAATCTTTCACAAAGACCGATTTCAACAATCTTCTCTTTTCAGTATATTCATCATTTAAGTTTAATGAATAATGTTGACCATCGCCAAAATTCAAGATCGTTAAAGCTATAGCTTTTTTAACTAAGACGGTGAAAAATTTTGAAAAATATTTTTGAATATTTTAATTATGCAATTTCGCTAATATCAGTAATTCTATGAGAACAGCTATTACACCAAATAACATATGTGCCGGGTTTCATATCAAATAGATCATTCCTTGTTATAGATTTTTGATTTTTTTCCAGAAAATTTGTAACACTTATACCAAAACCTTTTTCTTTTTGACCGCATTTAGGGCACCCAATGGTTGTCATCCAACTTAACCAATTGACCGAGCCATCCTCACTCATAATATCAAAATTGAATTTCCAGAGTATATAAACAAATTTTGACCTAAGAAAAGATTTTTATCCTTATATCTCTGATGCGGATAGAAAATAGAATCTTTCACAAAGACCGATTTCAACAATCTTCTCTATTCTGTGGACCTTAAATTGAGCACTCCAAATTTAGATGGCCATCCCCAAAACTTTCCTCAGTTTCGATCTCAACACACTTGGAAATACAGACTAGTCAGATTATTTTTCACATTAATTTGATTGTCAAACTGGGTTGTCAACAGACTTTTCCTGAACCTCACTAGTAATAATAAGGTAAGAAGTGGTGAAAGTGTCCAATATCTAATACTACTCTCCGAATTGTAATTAGTAATCGAACCAGAATAAAAATTGGTAAATAGTATTGACTATGATATCCTAGTATTTAATTTGAATCTCTAATGCTTATTGAATGAAACTCAAGTAACTGTCTAGTCTGTTCCCAACTAAGCAACTTGGATACCGCGTATCTCTAGATTTTTGTTGCCTCTTTTATGGACTGAGGGATGTTATCTACATCGCCTTCATACGTGATATTAGTCGGATTAAGCCCATGACTTTCTAACAACTGTGAACCATTTACCGAAAGTAAAAAGTTTACAAAAGATATTGCACCGTCTTCATTCTTTACAGTTTTTGGGATTGTAATCGAAAATTCGACTGGTTCACCGTGAATTATTTTTTGATCTGATTTCAAGGTGTAATTGGCAGTCTTATAAAAATCTGAATAAGTGGGATCACCTAAATTGATTTCGTTAGGTAAAGTAATGTAGGGAAGTCCCCTAGATATGGCCTCGTGCTTATATGCCGTGATTGCATCTAATTGACCAGTTTCTAATACTGTTTTGAGAGTTTCCTCAGGAAAGATCTGTTTGGGATTTCTATCTTCTCCTAATATTCTCTCCTTAATTGATGGGTCATTATAATACTCATTTGCTAAGTTAGCAGTTAGAATTCCGTAATATCCCTTTGGATCTAATTCAGGATCTGTCCTTCCAAATCTAAAATCTTCTTGAGAGAGGATGTCATACCATGGGGTTTCACCATTTCTTGATTTCTCTAATTCATTAAAGTAAGGGCTGGTTGAAGAATAAGCAATCACAATTTCTGCGGACCCAAACTTCAATAACCAATCTACTATTGGAGGAGAAGTAGTGGTATTCATCAGTCTGACCACTGGGACATCTCCTGCGCTTACGAATATGTCAGGCGTCCTGAATCCATCTTTGATTAAATTGGAAACTTGAACTGACCCTTTACCTTCTCCCAGATATTTATATCCAGATTCTTTTTGGAATGCTGGTCCAATCACATCCTCAAAGATTCTTACCAAAGAGCCCGCATACATTACAAAGACCTTTCCTTCCTTAGCTATTGTAGTCCCATTCACACTTGAAAATTCACCTAGTATATATATTAAATAGAATCCAATTATGACAAAAAGCATGAAGAAAAAACAATATTGCCTGCTCTTGTATGTCATTTGATATTTTGACAAAATATTAAGTATCTATCAACTTCCAAACCACTTAAATATTCTGAACTAATAGATTGATATTAAAATCTTCTTTTGAAGTTACTATTTTATCAAACGGATGTTTCATATTTAGATTCCTACATGAGGATCTCCTATTTAAGACCGATTTCACCACTCCTTCTTGTCCCTCCGGACTAGCATCTCCGACTTATATTTCATTAACCAGAGTAATAAAAACCGAGTAACCGAACGACCTACTTATTTATAGTAACGCCACTAAACCATTGTGTCTAAAAATCGAAATACAGATCTATATGGTCTATTCTGCATTCAGAATATTCTCTTTTATACACGTCTATGATTATCTACTTTCTGAGCTTATGAATTTTATGGATTGTATAGGTAAGAATAATTTTAATTTTAAAAAAAGGGAAGAAGGTTTGATTAGATTTCACATTTTCTTTTTGATTTATACGTTAATTTTGAAGTGAAACCTCAATAGGAGTTGGATGTGATATTATGTCAAATACGGGTGATCTTTTTTGTGCAATGTCTACTAGTTCTTTTACTTTCTCCTCAGGTGCATCTGCCTTCACTTTAAAAGTAACTTTAATTTTTTCATACCCATTTCTTACTTTATCGGACATTCCAAGTAATCCTTGGATATCCAGGTCCCCAGATAAGGTAGATTCAACTTCTTCTATCTTTATACCTTGGGCAGCAGCATGGTATACTAATGTCGTAGTAAGACAACCATTTAATGCTGCTAGTGCATATTCTACTGGATTAGCACCGTGATCTCTACCCAATAGTACAGGGGGTTCGTCTTTGTCAAATACAAAAGGCTGGTTCCTAGTATGGGTTTGACATGCTCCATCAAAGTCGTTTATCACGGTTTGATTATGTCCTCCATTAATCCATTTACCCTTGGCACGGAAATTGAACTTTGAGATGTTGGGATTGTCATTAATCGCGTTCATCGCGCCGAATAGATTTGTAACGCTTACCCCATTTACTATTTTTTCATTTTCTATTTTGTTTGATTGACCTGTTTGAAGAATCGATATGTGAAAACATCTCCTATTGAGAATAATGGATTACAGGATAGTGAAGCGGTTGGAGAAGGTAATAAACCGTGGCTTTTGCCATCAACAGTAAAGATTGGTCTTTCAGGATGCAAGATACTCAAGCGATCAATCATCATAACTCTAGAGAACAAATTCGAATATGACCAAATAAAGGAATTATTGGATTCGATAATGTATCAAAAAAAATTGATGAATTGTTATGGCTTGGACACTGTAAACTGTAATTGGGATCTTAAAAAATTTCCTGTTACTCGAACTGACACCCAAATGAATGGGATACAACGTGATATACAAAAATACAATGAAACAGTGTGTCAATACAATGATTATTCTAAACGCCTTGGATTAGAATATGGTATCGATATTGTTAATGAAATGAAAAAAGGTTGTAACATAATATTTCGTCCCCCCTCAAATAGTTAGGTAGATATCCAATCGTCTAAGTATCATTATTTTCTTTACTTTTGTTGTTAATAAAATAGATTAATAATTAACGACCGAAATAGTAGTTATAGAAAACGATGACTTTTGATGTATTTACATGATCTTTTGCCAAAATATCTAGGTATTAGACTGCCGCGAAGAGTTTTTAAAGTAGCATCTGATCTATGGTCAATTTAATATTCTAGTTTTGGATAATTTTGTCGATCATTAAATAGTTTTATTTATATTCTGATCTAATGAATCGTAAAAATTCATTGTTCGCAGTATCTTTTGCTATACTGCTAGGTTCACTACTTGTTTTCGCTCCTGTATCGGGTATATACGCACAAACTCCAGGCAACGCAACGGATTTACAGACATCCAGTAATTCAATGGGCATGTCAATGAATCATGATATGTCCATGCGATCCCAGGAGACTAAAGAAAAAGAAAACAACTCGACCAGCTCTGTGTCTATTTTTCAGCCGATAATTAATGCATTCAAATCCCTGATTACAGTGGATATTAGTGACGCTATTACGACTGCTCAAGGAGCAGTAGGTGAAAATGCTACTACAATAGCTGCATTCTTACACCCCGACAAACATTACATAGTTTATACGGTGATCATACTTGACTCCAGTGGAACACCACACAAGGTTTTAGTCGATCCGGGTAACGGCAATGTATTGAAGGATGAAAAGACATCATTTATGCATTTGATGAAGCTAGCCCATGGTGGTAAAGGTGGCATGATGGGAGGACCTGAAATGGGCATGATGGGCCATGGTGGCATGATGGGAGGACCTGAAATGGGCATGATGGGCCATGGTGAAGCTAATTCTGGTAATCCATGGAACTAAATAATCCTGTCTTTATTTTCTATCCTTTTTTTTGTAACATATTGTTAAGTCTATAGTGAAATCTAGTGCAAACAGGTACAAATAGTAATAGATGATTAGTTCAAGATATTATTCTGTGATATTCTCTTGTGCAATTCAGAGAAAATCGTTTAATATTATCTAAAGTACGATAATAACTAACAAACAAACTAAGACAATGGTTGATGTATTGCTAGAAATGAGGGGTATTACAGTTTCTTCTTCAATAAGCATGGTCATCTGGTACGACACTTACCTCTCATTTCTGATCCTGTAAAAGCAGCTTTACTACTATCTATATCAAACCAGCGAAATTAATCAGACTTGCAAGAGTTCTGGAATAATAATAAATCAAGGGGAGATTTGGATTTAACATTATAAACAAAAATAAGTTCAATTTAAAAAGAGCTAGCAATATATTCAAATAGATTAACGATTTCCATAAAAAATACACTATTGGTATATTATTGATTGCAATTTACGTTGTTATTCTTTTTACTGTTCCTCCTCTTGTAATTGAAAAGAGTGTTACTCCCATAATTGCAGGTATCACTGTAATCATGTTGGCTGTCTATGTCATACTTGGACTTGATATACTCCATCGGACAGTTATTGTAATGTTTGGAGCAATTCTAGCAATAATACTGGCCATTATTCTGGGATCAATTTATGCTGAAGATAGCCTACATTTTGTCGTAGAATTCGTGGACTTTAACACGATAGGTCTTTTATTTGGTATGATGATTCTAGTTACCATACTTGGTGAAAAGGGGGGTATTTCATCAAGTTGGGATAAAATTGGGAAAAATAAGTAAAGGCAATGTCTGGATACTGATGGTATTATTATGTACCTTTACTGCTGTTGCCTCAATGTTTGTTGACAATGTTACAACTATATTTTTAATGATTCCAGTAACTCTCTCTATAGTACGAACTTTAGGACTACAACCTTTTCCATTCATAATGGCTCAAGTTTTAGCTTCAAATGTTGGAGGATCGGCAACCTTAATAGGCGATCCTCCAAATATCTTGATCGGATCTGCTGCGGGTATAGATTTTAATTCTTTTCTGATATATTTGGGACCAACAATTGCTGTGGTTTTTGTATTTATTTTATTGTTAATTAAACTATTTTTCAGAAATGACCTAAAAAGTGCCCAAAAATTAGGACAACAAAAAGATATCCAAGAGTTGATGGATAGGGATGAAAATATGATAGTGGTACACCATAAGGGATTGCTTTTAAAGTCCTTAATCGTTATAGTGGGTGTAGTTATCCTGTTTTCCTTACAAACCATAACACATTTGGAAGTATCAATAGTAGCCATAGGTGGAGCAGCAGTATTATTAATAATAAGCAGAGTTTCTTTAGAAAAATTTTGCATGAAGTTGATTGGCCTATTTGTTATTGTAGGAGTAGCAGAACATGCGGGACTAATAACCATACTTGCAAATATGGCTATTAATATAACCGGAGGTGATCCTTGGCTAACATTTTTTATGATAACATGGTTATCAGCTATCGCAGGTGCATTTATTGATAACATTCCCTTTACAACGACAATGATACCATTAGTTCATACTTTACATACAGATCCGACAATTGCTGCTGCTTTTGGTCCAGATAGTGGCTATCAGTTTAGTCCATTGTGGTGGGGTTTTCCATTAGGAGCAGATTTGGGTGGCAATGGATCTTTAATTGGATTTAGCGCAGGGGTAGTAGCTGCGGGACTAAGCCAAAAGTTTGGACATTACATATCCTTTACTAGGTGGATAAAAATAGGATTTCCGTTTATGCTTTTGACCCCGGTAGTAGGCAATATCGTCCTTTATGGTTTGCTTTTATTCGTCTACTAGAAGACACTTCGCTACAAAAGGACATCATCCTCTGACTTTACGCAAACAATATTGATATTTTTGGGAATTAAAGCTGAATTCTTGATGCTACTGATCTGAAGAGCTGAAATAATATTAACATCAGGACTCTTCGCCTGCTTATGAAAAACTTTAATTATTGCGATAAAAAGTATATTTGGTGGGAAATATACGAATTTTATTATTAGTTGTAATTTTTGGTGTATTTCTCATTAATTTTTATCCAGAAACTGAAAATTCATCATTACTAGTATTTGGGATATCGGCATCAGATAATAATAATATTATTAACACTTCTGCACAGCCAGGAGCTAATCAGACGAATTCTCCATTAGACTTGCTTGTACAGGATTTTGCAGTTATTATGATAGTTGCCACAGTGATGCTGCTCATTTCTTTTAAGTTAAAGCAATCTGCGGTAATTGGATATATTATCGCAGGTATGGTTATTGGACCATACACACCCCCATTCTCATTGATTCATAATTTAGACACTCTAAATGCCTTTGCAGAACTAGGAATAATAATGCTGTTATTTGTAATTGGAATTGATTTTCCAATAAATAGATTGAGACAAGTAGGCCGTATTTCTGCAATAGTAGCAGTAGCAGAATCCATGGGAACACTTTTGATTACATTTGTTGTTGCCCAATTTCTTGGGCTTTCTTACTTTGATTCACTATTTATTGCGCTTGCACTTTCTATCACTAGCACAGCAGTTACACTAAAGGTCACTTGAAGAACTGAATATGATAAAAAACCAATCAACAACATTGTTGCTTGGTATATCTATAGTTGAAGAGTAACTCTCGCGATTGCAATATTGGGAATACTTCAGTCCGTAGTAACACAGGAGGGTAATGCCTCATTTGTTAATCTGATACCCCTCAATTTTGATTGTAGGTGCCTTCAGTAGGCGGTACATTATTCATTGGTTCTAGCGTTGTTCCTAGAATTAGTCGACCGAATAAGCAAGAGTAAAACGACTATGCATTGGTTTTGATATCGATTCTGATTGGCGCTAGCTTTCTTTTATCATTTCTGAGCCGAATCCGTCGGATTGTCTGTGTGCAACAGGTGCGTTCTTTGCCGGAGTTCTTATTGCTGAGGCAAGAAGCGCGTCAGTTGCTAGGGTAATTACTACTCCATTAAGAGATATGTTTGCTGCTTTGTTTTTTATTTCCATATTCGGCGCTAATGGATATATCACTTATTCCAGCCTTTATAGTCCCTGCCATCATTGCTGTTTCTTTATCCTCAAAGCTTGCAATAGTAAGTGGTGTACCATCCTTAGCCAAATATGGAAAAAACTACTGCCCTCAGAACGGGGATAGGGATGTCTGCTGCTAGAGGAGAGTTGTCCTTGAGTCAGTGGCCAAGGTGGGACAAGATACGGGGGGCCATGTTGGTACTTTGTGGTCTTTCCTATATTGGGAAGTAGTAACGATATTAACCACATTCATAACCCCGTATATGCTTAAACTTGGAAAAAGAATCAGTTTTAAATCAGATCCAGGTGAGAGTAGCACAACATCTCAAGTTTCTGACCAAGATAAAGATAAGGACAACAAAGATTCAACAAGTGAAAACAATAATTGATGGTTATAAATAATAATTCATGGGGATAATGATAAAAATGAAACTATGTCAGATCACCATATATCTTGAGCTGCTCTGTCGCCTACAATAGATAGTTCACGCAATAAAAATCTCCATCTACAAGTTTCAACCCATAGAAGATGACTGCTCAGAGTGATCAATGGATCATCAGGACTACAAATCAAGGTGAAATTAACGTTACTATTTAAACGATTGATGTAATGACTAATTAATTTTTGGATTTGGATAATACGTTTAGAATTATATAAGCAAGCAAGCAAGCAAGCTTTCAAATGCTCTAAAAATTACTTTCATCTGATAAACCTAAACCGACAGAATCTGCAAGATAATCATGACATACCATTTGATAAAACAAATTTCGATACATCTCCGCAGCTAGAACAGCTTTATATTTTTGAAAAATTCTTATGGAAAATAGGATTACCTATTCGGCAGATGTATTGAAACCTGTAAAGCCAAGTAAGACAATCAAACTCTACCCATCTACCTACCAGGACGATCTATACGTTCCAATTTTCCTCAATTATTTTAAATAGAATTTTAAAAATAAAAGAACGCTTTTCAGATTATACTAAATTTATGTAGTTCTTAAAGAGAACGTATGTAGCTATTAGAAATAAAAAAGAGGACTTATCTATTTACCTTTAATCATCATCCTGTCCTAAATCTCGCTCAAGCTGATCTTCTACATCACCTAATAAATTATCCGATGTGTCGATGTAGTTCAAAACACCAGTAAGATTATTATTTTGTAATTCGGTAATTGCTTGGTCCAATGATGCCTTTACTTGTTCAATGTCTTCTATGCTGACCTATGATGAAGTCGAAGCGGTGTTGAATTTTGTTGGGCTAAACTTGGGCGAATTTGAATTCATGCTGAGAGTCTAGAAAAATTGCGACCAACCCGAAGGTGAATACCAAATTTTTTCGATTTATCATGGTGAATTATATATTTCCATCATATTAAAATATAGTTAATAATAAGTTTTGGTCGAGATGAACGTAACTACCACATTTCAGGTAGCAATCGTAGGGATGTACATTACATGATTCAATGGGAGAATTATCCTTAGTTGTAATCAAGGCTAGGCAAAAGGTAGTTGGTGCAACTTTTAGTTCGGTTTTTCTCGTGTGGGTGTAGTAACTATCGTTATTAGATTCATAACGCGCCATGTATTCGTTTAAAATTAGAGATGATTATCAAATTTGCTTGCGACCCTGACGACACAACGATAACATCATCAACCTCTACTAAATCGGACAAACAAGACGATGAATCCCCATCCAATCAGTGTAATACATGAATACTTGCTTGACGGCAACAACAATAATGATGCTTATCTGTCAATAAACTGAAGAATTCCTATAGATACTAGGTAGATAACAATTTCATTACATCCAAGCAAACAATGTAGTTTAGTAACAGCTTTCAATGCGATTTTGTCGTTGTAAATTACATACCCTTTAAAAATGAGGGTAATATATGATTATTGGGAATATCCCGACCGTTGATATTATTGTTCTAATTGAGGCACCCTTGATACTGGTACCATGGAATTTATGAGATGGCTAGTAAACAAGGATACCAATTCTGGGAGTACTATAATAATAGTCAAAGACTATCTCGATAATAAATATGTCATTTTATTTGACAAAAGTATCTCTAAAGGATGTTATTGTTGGTTACAGGGAGGGTATGCCGTGGTGCGTGACCTGTAATACTGATGATTGTGGTCATGTAGGATTTGCCATTTGTTTGAAGCAGAATTATGATCGAGATGGCCAAGTGATTTTTTAAAATTTCGTTTAATTAGACCAGTTTAGAATGTGATGTAGGGTTATGTCGATGATATATCGTGTACGCACACACAGAGAGAGCAATGAAAATTTCAACGATTCTTGTACAACGTTTAAAAAAATGATTTCGAACTATATACTTGATGAGTAGCAACAGCAGCGCATAAAAAGAAAAATAAAAAATAGTAAAAGGATTACTACTCCTTCAATATTACCTCATGAATATTTGATAAGAGAACTTGTACCATCATCAAACAAATAAAATATAGACATAGTAAAAGACAACATAAAAATCATGACTCTTCCCAGTAACGAAAGTTATAGGAACAGGTCGATTGTTAATAGTATTGTGTGCGATTGAGTAAAGTTTTGATTTGATGATTTATTCTCTGATGACTAGTAAGTAAATATAAAGATATTGGCCACCATTAAATAGAAAATAATTTATTATCATTTGTAGAAATTCTCATCTTATGAACGAAGAAATCTCTAAAATAATGGTCTGTATAGATGGATTCGCTTCTATTAAAACTGCAAGAAAGGCTCTAAGAATATTGCAAAAAAACACAAAGCAGAAGTTATCGCAATATATATTTCATTTATTCCACATTATTTAAGGCGCCTACCCCAATACGACTGGGAGGGACTACGTGAGTATGATGTTGAGCAGATGAAAATTTGGTTAGATGATATTGTGGAAGCAGGCCAAAAACTATGATATCCAATTGAAGGCTGTGAAGAGACTACCTCTTCAGTTGTCAAAGAAATAATCAAAAGTGCCGAGGAAGAAAAAATAGGTCTATCGTCGTCGGTAGCACGGGCAAGTCAAAGCTCGATAGAATGTTGGTTGGGAGTGTGGCTGAGGGTGTGGTGACAGAAATGCAAAATGTTTGTCTCACGAGTAAGATAATTTTTAGCATATTAAAATTAAGTTAATGGTATATAATTATTAGAGTAGAGTTGCGATTCAATTGCTATGAAGACTTCCAGATATTATGATAAAGCCTTTAAATTGGTCGATTAATATCTGTAACAAAGATTGTTGCCAATAATAAGAAAACATTTTGAGCTATATATCTATTAATAGCACGTAACCGTTCAAGTTCAAACTATAAGTCAATTCTCACTACTTATCCAAAGAGAATTAATCTACAATGATAGACCTACTGTAACATAAACAGATCAAATAAAAGGTATTACGAACTATGAATTTTTTTGTTTTATCATTTATGAAAAATTAGGTATTCCTCTGGTCCTGTATTAATGTTTCATATCATTATCAAGCTTATTCATTCTAATTGTAGTTTCAAATACCTTTCTTATCTATTTTATTCAAGGTTGATATTCTAAAAAGATATTTTTCAAAAGAATGATACATTATTAATTATCTGGCAGTTCTAACAACCGATAGAAAAATAGACCTAGTATAGCCAGAGTAATTGATGTATTCAACAAATCCTGCATCGGATATGTGACTGAATAGTATCGCTCTATTATTAGTTCCAAAAAGACCTGGAATGTAAACAATGCGAATGCCGTCGCTGCATATAGGACATTCTTTAAGCCAGTTTTCTGGTAGGTCGAGAGAACAAGGAGACATAAACAATTGAGAAAATCCCTATTAGAACTCTCCAAATTTTCAACAATGCCCATGAATTCCAGTTGGGCAGTGGAATAATAATGAAATTTGAATAGAATAATGTAGAAACTAAGGTTGATAATGTTAAAATTTCTAACATTTAATTCCTTTCCTTATTTTCTATATTTAAAGGAAAACAAAGAATATTTCTGCTAGTTTGTCACTCCATTTATTCCATAGGCTTGGATAATAAGATTTTAGCAACTTGGTCAATAAAGGATTCATATCCGAATTCAACGTATAACGTTTATATCTTCCATCTTTAATTTCTGTAATTATATTTGCTGTAGTCAACCGATTTAGATTCCAACTCACAGTAGGGGAAGTTATCCTTAATTCCTGCGCTATGTTTGTTTGAGTGGGCTGGCCTTGCTGTACGATATACAAGATTATGTTCCTGGGTGTATCTTGGTTAAAATATTTTAAAATATCTTTTTCGTTTTTCAAAATTTCAGTTACAAAAAAACGCTTGTGTAAACCGTTCCTAGAGGATGTAATTTTTCCTTCTTTTTCTAATTTACGAAGATAGTATTGAGATAACCCATAGAAGGAATATCAAACTCCTAATTCTGCGTAGATGTAACCCGGGTTATCTCAATCGAGTATTTTCGATTCATTAATGTTGTCCTTAGATCCCCTGTCCTCGCATTTATCAACCGCATCAAATAAGATTGTAGATTCATTTTCTTTAGAAACGATGTCAAAAATTTTAATGGAAGAACAAGTCAGTTAAACCAACCAGGAGAGTATAATGTAATATTTTTAATTTCAATAGGTTGAAATTTCTTACTAATCAAAACGAGTGCATGTATTAACCCAATTTAATGACATTCTACTAATTAATTGTATTTGAAATAACACCAAATAAAGAATAATTGATTATGAAACGATTGACTTGAGAATCTGGGTATATCCCTTATTTTGTGTCCTGTCCACATATATGCATATTTTAGGTCATTAATTTATAATAAATGTCTAAATCAATTTAGTTATCTCATAGAGTAATAACGAAAATATTTAGACATTTGTATCAATTTTCTTTTAAACAAGTAATGTTGAAGAGTATTGAAGATC
>NZ_JBLNIG010000005.1:0-124577 GCF_047711275.1 Candidatus Nitrosocosmicus sp. FF01
TACTATCGAACCTGGGGTCAGCAACGAGGGAGAAGTCGTAACAAGGTGGCCGTAGGGGAACCTGCGGCCGGATCACCTCCTTAGATATAATATTGTGTAGATTAGGGTAGCGGGTTAGAAGATTGCAAGGTCTTCTAATCTGCGAGACTATTTATACAATAATTTTATACTAACAAAATCAAATAAATAATAAATAATCCAACAATTCCTTCATTTTTCACACGTATGTTGATTGAAAAACTAACTATCAATTGCTTGATTGATCTAACGATTGATCGATTGATCGATTGAAGAACTATATATGTGCACGATTATTCTGATATTGTGACATCTGTGTAAATATCACAAAATAGTATATCATCATCATAATTATCATCTATCTGATCAATTCCTGATAAAAAAATAGTAACAGTGTCAGCAAACACAAAAAAAAGTAAGTAGGTAATAATAACAACCGGATGCAATTCTTTGTCAAAACGTCGACTGACGCGAGGAGTGAAAGAAAAAAAAGTGCGACTGACAAAGGATGAAGTTGATGTAGTAAGCGTGAGTTTACAATGATCATCGTGTATAGGAAAAACTCCAATTAAAAAAATAATAACACCATAAATACGACAATATATAATACAAGATTTCAAGATAAATTTATTCGCGTAATAACAATTTAGTACGCGGATTCTAGATTTAATGTTGATACCTTGATTTGAATATTGTACCGTAGTTGTAGTGCAAACAGCAAACAAAATATAGATTATCAAACTGACAGACAGAAATATACATACATACATACATACACTCGATAAAAAACAAGAATTAGACTTCTACCACAAGTGGAACGAACGAAATAATATAATCATCATCATTAGACTAGATCAATCAAATAAAAAAATATACTGGACTGGTGCAAAGACGCCGATTGGTGGATGACTCGGCTTGGTAAGCGATGAAGGACGTGGCAAGCTGCGATAAGCCTGGGTTAGGTGCATGCGACCGACGACCCCGGGATTTCCGAATGAGGTCTCTCTATACACTCCCTTGCTTCTTTTAGCTTGGGAGAGCGAACCGTCCGAAGTGAAGCATCTGAGTAGGACGAGGAAAAGAAATCAATTGAGATTCCGTTAGTAGCGGCGAGCGAAAGCGGAATAGCCCAAACTGAATCTGTTACGGTAACGTAATAGAGATGTGGTGTTACGGGTATGGCGTATAGGATCCTGTAATCACAGCTAAAGTGTACTGGAAAGTACCGGAATAGAGGGTGATACCCCCGTAGGCGAACGAAAGCAGGATTCTGCCATATTCAGAGTAGCTGGCCTTGGCAGTGGCCAGTGAAGATGGGTGAAAGTAGCATCCAAGGCTAAATATTCACCAAGACCGATAGAATACTAGTCCCGTGAGGGAACGTTGAAAAAGTACCCGGAAGGGGGGTTAAAAGCGCCTGAAACCAATCGGTTACAGACGTGTATGGCTCGAAAGGAATTCTAAGGTATACGTTCAGTATAAACACGGGCCAGGGAGATTGCTGTCATGGCGAGCTTAACCTTTAACAGAGGGAAGAGCAAAGGGAAACCGAATTTGCGCATTTTTTCTTTTTTTCAAAAAGAGGCAATGGATCTGAAAGGGTCTTAGTAATGGCAGTAAGGCTAGAACCGGACGATCTCGTCCTGGATAAGACGAAGGTGAGCAAAGACTCGCTGGAGGTCTGCAAGGGTCCTGACGTGCAGATCGGTCCCCTGATCTGGAATTCCGGGTCAAAAACCAATCTAGTCCGGTGATCGCTAGTTCCCACCGAAGTGATCGCAGTCCTGCCTTAGTTGAGATTGTTTATGTCCGAGCGCCAATCGGCGGTCAGGGCTTAGAAAGAGCAGCCGCCATCCATTCGAACTCCGAATGTGCAAGCGTCGTAGAAACTAGGAGGCGGGTTTATGTGGGGTAAGCCTCATAACCGAGAGGGGGACAACCCAGACTAAAGTTAAGGTCCCCAAATGTCTACTAAGTGTCAAACCAAAGGGTGTTTTCGAGCAAAGACAGCAGGAAGGTAGGCTCAGAAGCAGCCACCCTTCAAAGAGTGCGTAACAGCTCACCTGCCGAGCTCGAAAGCCCCCGAAAATGTACGGGGCTCAAGTAGACTACCAATCTTTAGACCACCGACGATGTCCGGTGCGTGGTAGGTGGGCGTAGTGTTTCGGGTAAAAGCTGGGCTGTAAAGTCCAGTGGACCGAACTGCTGGTGCAATCCTGGTGGTAGTAACAGCAAAGCCGGGTGAGAATCTCGGCGACCGCATGGGCAAGGGTTTCCCGGCAATGCGTCATCAGCCGGGGAGTTAGCCGGTCCTAAAAACAACCTCAACAGAATTGTTTGAATGGGAAACTGGTTAATATTCCAGTGCCTTGAAAGTTAGTTATACCTTTTTTGTCGCTTGGATAGGGTAAGCAGAACCGTCGTTCTGTCCAGTACTTCGAGCCTTCGAGGAGTGCCGTAATGGCGAGAATTGAGGCGAGATGCGAATCACCTTCACAAGAAGGGTTTACTTGATTCCAGGAGACAATGAGAAGCAGAAATCAGGAAGATACTTTCAGAGCCCGTACCCGAGATCCGACACTGGTGCCCTGGATGAGAAGTCTAAGGTCTATCGGGTATTACCGTATGGCAAGGGAGCTCAGCAGGATCGCTGGCATGTGCTGTCGGGTGTAAGGAGTGCCATGCAGTTTTTACGAGGAGTAGGGACTGCAGGTCGCAGTGACTAGGGGGTCCCGACTGTTTAATAAAAACACAGGTGGTCGCTAGTCCGAAAGGATGTGTATGGCCTCTGTATCCTGGCCAGTGGCGGTACCTAAAACCTGGGTTCAACTGGGCTAAGGGCCGCTAAACGCCGGGAGTAAGTCTGAGCTCTCTTAAGGTAGCCAAATGCCTTGTCGGGTAAGTTCCGACGTGCATGAATGGAACAACGAGGGCCCCGCTGTCCCTGCCTACAACCCGGTGAAGCCACATAACGGGGAGCGAAACAGTCCTCGAACCTCTTTGTCGGGGAGAGAAGACCCTGTGGAGACTTACTGCAGCCTGTTGTTGCGATATGGTTGCAAATGCAGAGAGTAGCTGGGAGCCGTTAAGGTCAGTTCTCCGGGACTGACATAGGCAAAAGTGTAACACCAGCCATTTGTTACCGTATCGCTAACCTGTTTATCAGGGACATCGGCAGGTGGGCAGTTCGGCTGGGGCGGCACCCCCTTGAAAATGTATCGAGGGGGCCCAAAGATTGGCTCAGGCGGGACAGAACTCCGCCGGTGAGGGCAAAGCCAAAAGCCAGTCTGACTGGATTCCCAATGATACGGGATTCAGAGGCGAAAGCCGGGCTTAGCGATCCATCATGTCCTCACTATTGGGGGCTGGTGGTGACAGAAAAGTTACCCTAGGGATAACAGGCTCGTCGCGGGCGAGAGCTCCCATCGACCCCGCGGTTTGGTACCTCGATGTCGGCTCTTCCCATCCTGGTTCTGCAGCAGGAGCCAAGGGTGGGGCTGCTCGCCCATTAAAGGGGAACGTGAGCTGGGTTTAGACCGTCGTGAGACAGGTCGGTCTCTGCCTGACAGGGGCGTGGTTGTCTGAGGGGAAGTTGCCCCTAGTACGAGAGGAACAGGGCAGCGCAGCCTCTGGTTTATCAGTTGTCCGACAGGGCAAGCTGAGCAGCTAAGCTGTTTAGGATAACTCCTGAAAGCATCTAAGGAGGAAGCCTTTCCCGAGAAAAGACAACCTTCCGTAAGGAGAAGGGCGGCCATAGAAGATGGCGTTGATGGAATGGAGGTGTAATTATCAAGCCTTCGGGCGAGGTATTCAGCCTGCCATCACCAATAGCCCAACGCACCTGAATCAAGTAAATCTATAAAGAGCTGGTAACAGACTACGATATGCATTCAAAAGAAGGTATCATAACTAGATCAATAATACGTTACTAAGTTGTGCGTAAAGAATAAATTTTTCTACTAGGGATCTAAACTAGTGTGCGTAGTTAGGTGATATGATTATTTTAATTGGTTTTTTTCTTATTTTGGTTACGAGAATAGTATGTTATCACTTGTTGTTGAACCCGGAGCGGATCTACCATAGATTCTATGTATACCTTTAGTAATATAAACATCTAAATAACAAATGAGATTTAAACCTCCGTTGTATTGAAAAGTATTTGTATTTCCCACAAAGAAGACGTTGATGGGATAGTTTCGGCCGCTCTATTACAAAAAGGTTTGAAAGTAAAGAATTTATTTTTGGTAGATTATCCAAATTTATTAAATTCATTGGACTATGTAATCTCTATTTGTAGTAAGGATAAGAAATTTACAAGAGTTTTCATTTGCGACGTTGGTTTGAATATGAAAAATCAGTTATTATTTTTAGAAAAGTTAAAGGTATTGATCTCAAACAATATTGAAGTGATCTATATCGATCATCATTACCTTGAACCCGAATTAGAAAATCAAATTACTGAAATTGGGATTAAATTAGTACATAACATTGGCGAATGTACATCAGTGCAGATTTATTATCTGCTTAAGAATCGTATTAGTAAAGTATTCTCATTTTTTGCCGCAGCTGGAGCATTGACCGATTATATGGAAGATCGTCCAAGGGCCCAAGTGTTGGTAAATAAGTTTGATCGAACGTTCCTGATGTTGGAAGCATGTTATCTTTCATATATTATATCAGCATCCCAAAAAGATATTGATTTTCTAAAATTAATCTCTAAGGAAATTTCAAAAGGAAAAATGCCTCATGAATTAAAAAATAGCTGCAATTTGGTTAGACAGTTCTCAGGGAAGGTAGCAAATGCTATTAGTTTGATCGAGAAACAATCAACTCATCTCAATAACATTTCCTATTTTGAACACGATCTCGATCTTTCCTCTAGTATGATTGTAAATTTTGTGTTGGGTTTGTCAGGAAAGAAGGTGGGAATTGCGTTTAAAATGAAGTCGACTATTAATTCCTACATATTATCTATAAGGGGATCAAAGGATTGTCAGATTCATTTAGGAAAGTTGGTGAATAATTTGTCAATGGATTTCGGTGGTAGTGGTGGAGGTCACGATAAGGCATGCGGAGCTGTAATACCAACGGAAGGTTTTCATAAATTTTTGCAAAGACTAGATGAATCGATCCGTTAAGATGATTTGAAAAACTCTTAAAGAGTTTTATCGTAATTAGGACAATATCTAGATGACTAAAATAGGAGAAATTTACAGGAAAGTTCATGGTCGCTTCGTAGAAAGACCTACTAATTTCAGTTGGGTTGTTCCTCAAAAACTTGCGGGGAGTGGTTTACCTTCGTCATTTGATCAGTTGACATGGCTTGCTTCAAACGGAATAAGAAGCTTGATAACCGTTAGGGAAATACCATTACCAAAAATTTGGTTTGAGAAAATAGATTCTCAATACGGGGAATTAGAAAATTACTTTTTAAAAACAGATGATTATAATGCTCCAACTGTTGATGAAATTCATCAGGTAGTTGAGTATATTGAGCAAAAAATCCATGCTAATAAACCCGTGTTAGTTCACTGTGCTGCTGGCAAAGGAAGGACTGGAACTGTCCTTGCAGCATACTTCATAAAGAACGATGGCTTAACTCCCATGGAAGCAGTTAAAAAATTAAGAGGAATGAGACCAGGTTCCATTCAATCTGAGAGACAAGAAATGGCAATAAATACATTTTATAAGTATCTCACAAGGAAATGACCTGACATTTGAAAACATACAATACTTAAATTGATATTAAATGCTTGATAAAGTGATGAATGTGTCAAGCAAAATTGATTGCAACGTTACTAATTTCAAAAAAGACTTAGGATTTTTGGAGCTAGGATTTGCTTTGTTGATAAGCTTTGTTGTTTTCAATTTGGTATTTGGAACGAATGTCTATGGTTTTACAGAATTAAGTTTAGTGGGATTTGAGATTGATAATGGATCGTCTCCCACTGCAGTCAAATCGTTTAATGAATCACAAGATAAAATGCTAAACTATGCCGATTCGTTACCTGATCTCTTTTCAAAAGTTGAGAAGTCTGTAGTTCAGATTACCGAACCAGGCAGCATTCAAAGCGTTGAACCTAATCCTTCCAGATTAGGTTCTGGATTTGTGTACGATAAGTTGGGTCATATAATTACTAATTTTCACGTTGTAGATGGCTCCAAGAATAACAAAGCATACGTAACCTTTTTGGATGGGGTATCGTACGAGGGGGAGATAATTGGGGCTGATCCATATTCTGATTTAGCCGTTGTAAAATTGTCTGGTGTGGACAAAAACATCAGTTCAAAACTTATTCCGCTAGAACTAGCAAATTCCTCAACTGTAAGGATTGGGGAAAAAGTAGTTGCAGTCGGAAATCCATTTGGGCTATCTGGATCACTTTCTGAAGGAATCATAAGTGGATTGGGTCGGTTAATGCCCGCCGGAGGACAAGATGAATCTCCTCCAAAGGAATTCGAGAATAAATTAAGTCAAATTCCATCTCCCTCCTTCTCTATACCTGATATAATTCAAACAGATGCTGCTATAAATCCTGGAAATTCAGGTGGTCCGCTAATTGATATGAATGGTAAGGTGATTGGTATCAATACTGCCATTTTTTCAAATACTGGTGTGTATTCGGGAATTGGTTTCGCAATTCCATCAAACTTTTTGATTAAGATCGTTCCTGAGTTGATTAAAAAAGGTTCATATGAGCATCCATACATTGGAATTAATGGTTTTGACATTACTCCAGAAATTGCTAAAATGCTTAAATTACCTGAAGCAATAGGATTTTTGGTCGTTAATGTTACAGATGGTAGCCCAGCCAGTCAATCAGGAATAATAGGCGGAAATCAAACAGTACAAGTTAATGGCATTCCACTAAAAATTGGAGGCGATATAATCACCCATATAGACGATAAATCAGTGAGGAAAGTTGACGATATTTTGTCCTATCTAGAGAACCACAAGACCATCGGAGAAAATGTCAATTTGACAATACTCAGGGGTCCAAACCTTGTTGAAAAAGAGATTTCAATGAATCTAACATCTAGACCTACTCACGAAAGCTATCTAAATCGGCCTGCATTAGGAATTCTCGGCTTGGATCTAACCCCGGAAATAGCCAATTTACTCAATCTTAACCATTCAGATGGCTTTCTTATCACAAGCATAATTGAAAATAGTTCTGCTTCAAAGGCCCATTTGAGAGGAGGGTATATAGTAAATGAAATTAATGGTACTCTAGTTGAATTAGGGGGCGATATAATTACCAAAATTGATAATCACTCAATTAAGACGCAAGATGATATACAAGAATATTTAAAATTGAAAAAAATTGGCGATTCAATTACCATTACTATTCTAAGGGATGGAGATTACAAGACCCTCTCACTAATTATCGAGAAAGTGAGTGAAAGTCAACGTGAACTTGAAGAGTCTATTCAAGATCCATCAGATCAAAATCCCTTATCATCTCAGTCACTTGAGCAGTTCCTAGAATCCTGTCTAAAAATACTACCAAAGGAAATATGTGATTCTATGATAATAATACGATAGACATTCTATGAACTACCATATATAAAGGGAGTAAGATTATATGATTTGAGAGTATGAAATCAAAGAATGAAGATGAATTTAATCAATTTTGTAAACAAATTATAAGTTTAGATTCATCTATAAGGTTTGCCGGCATCGCCAATGAAGATGGTGCTTTAGAATCCATTGCTGAAAGGGAAAATTTGATGCCTTTGCTGACCCCTGAGGAAAGGGCTCAATATGCCATTACAGCCGCGACTCGTCAATATACACGCTTAAGATGGGAATTTATGCTTGGAAAAATCCAATATGCAAGTTCAAAATATGAGAAATTGATCAGGGCTACGATTCCTATAACTGACGAAAATAGCACACTTTCATATGTCTTGTTGCTGTCATTTGATCCGGAAGTTTCTAATTTTCATGAGATCATTACAAAGAAAATAATACCTTTTATTAATGACAGCAAAGCTAATTTAAAAAGACTACATGGATAAAAGTTTAGGATCATTGTAATAATTCTTTTACTTTTTTGGGAACTTGATTTCGCATTCGTTCAAATACTTAAAAAGGTATGTCTTAATGGTAAATGAATTGTAATAGAGTGAAAAGCTTAAACGTGTTCTAAATAATGAGTATCTTAAGATATGCAAGTTAATCTGGTTTAATAGTCGCTCCCATTCTGACCTTGCGTGATAAAATAACGACCATAGACGTCAGGTGCTTGAGAATAAATTAAACGGGTAATATAATCATGATTGGGTATTACTCAACTTATATGGTAAACGATCAGTTCATGTCATTAAACTAATATTTCATTTTTATTTTAAATGATCAAACTTTATTTTCACACCATTCACGACAGACTGAATATTATATAGGACTGATTAATAATAACCTTGATGCCCTTTGAAAACTTGTCGGAATACATTGAAAAATTGGAAAATATTGGTGAATTACGAAGAGTTAGCACGGAGGTTGATCCTGAATTGGAGGTCGCCGAGGTAATGCGGAGAATGATGTATTCTAAAAATAGTCCAGCACTTCTATTTGAGAATGTAAAGGGATACAATATACCTATTTTAGGTAATGCATTTGGCTCAGTTAAAAGATTAGAAATTGCCCTAGAAATAAAAGATTTTTCTGAAATAGGAAATAGGATTGTTGAGTTGACAAAAATGAAAATACCTTCCGGAGTCCTAAACAAGATTCGAATGTTACCGAAATTGTCAGAAATTTCTGAATATGGCCCAAAAATAGTTGAAAATGGTCCAGTGCAAGAAATTTTTGAAACAGAAAATGCTTCATTTAACAGATTTCCTATTCTGAGATCATTTGTTAAAGATGCTGGCAGATTTATTACTTTTGGAATGACTGTTACTAGGCATCCAGACACTGGGATCAGAAATCTTGGCGTATATAGATTACAGATCATAAATGACAAGCAAGCAATAATGCATTGGCAAATACACAAGAGAGGTGCCCTACACTTTGATATTTCTAAGGAATCTAAAAATCCCATTCCAGTAGCAATAGTAATTGGATCTGACCCAGGAACGATTTTTAGTAGCATTGCCCCAGTTCCCGAAGGAATGGACAAGTTCCTATTTGCAGGAATTTCTAGGAGAAAGGGGGTTAAACTGGTCAAATGTCGAACAATTGACCTAGAGGTGCCGGCCAATGCTGAAATAGTGTTTGAAGGGACGGTGGAACCCTCGAATTTGGAACTTGAAGGACCATTTGGAGACCATACCGGATACTATACCCCACCAGATTATTTTCCAGTTTTCACATTAAAGGGGGTAATGTGCAAGAAAAAGCCTATTTATTTAACGACAGTTGTTGGGAAACCTATACTAGAGGATGCATATTTCGGAAAAGTAATCGAAAGATCTTTTTTACCATTAATACAAATGTTTCAGCCGGAAGTAGTAGATTTTTCCATGCCTCCATCGGGATGGTTTCAAGGGTTGGGGATTATATCGATTCGAAAAAGATATCCTGGTCAAGCAAAGAAAGTGATGATGGGATTATGGGGGTTGGGACAATTATCACTGACAAAGATTTTCATTGTAGTCGATCATGACGTAAATGTTCACAATATAGAAGATGTTATTTGGGCCGTAACTACCAAGTCCGATCCAAAGAGAGATACTATGATTATTGAGAACGTCCCTACCGATACTCTTGATCCAGCATCCCCTCTCCTTAATTACGGTTCCAAAATGGGAATAGATGCTACTACAAAGTGGAAGGAAGAAGGATTCTTCAGGGAAATACAAGAAGAGGTAACAGTCGATAATGAAACAAAGGATCTTGTAGACAGAAAGTGGACACAATATGGACTTGATCCAAATACCACAATATCTTAAATCTAGTTATATTAGTTTGAGATACAGAATTTATCACTTTCGTTACAATCGTTATCACAAATTGACGTAATTAATTCAGCTACTGTCATAAAGTTTACCTCTTGTATAATGATAATCTTCAAACAACGATTCTAACACAACCGATTAGTTTACAGTGGTTCATTTTGATAGTAAACTGCCTCAGATATTTGAATTGTCAAGGAAGGCTGATATCATCTGTTTTAATTCTAGTTTTCCCCAATTCACCGATAATGGGCGATAAGAAATGAAAAACTATACAAAAAAGTCTATAATATTACTTTACAAACCGTTATGAACCTTATCTCCTGATGAATCTAAACGACTGGTTTAAGAGGTTATGTTAAACCTTAAATATAAATAATTTCACAGATAGGTATTGCCGAGTATTGAAAAACCTCGTGAAATTTTTATTCGTGGGTTTGTATATACACAATATACACAATGACCGTATCCTAAATCCCTGCGGTGCCGCCACAAACTATGGTCTGGGAAACGAATTGTCCAAAAAAATTTATTACTTCGCATTTAGTGGTTTTCTTGAATTAGATGATATTGCACCTTATTTTCCTGACATGTGATCATCATAAATGACTAATATTTTCATAATTCCTGTGGTTAAATGTACTTATGTTGTCTATTCCAATGCCGGCTGAAAATCCAAATCCGTCCGTTATAGAGTTAAGTTTTATAACTTAGAATGACGTGTATGTTATATCCCGATAGATGATGTCTGACCCAGACAAAATCAAACTCAAAATGAATAGCCAACAAATGAAGAAAGTTGAAAAGTGTGAAGGCCTTGATGAAGGGACGTTTGCATTTCTTAATTGGATGAATTGTAAATCTTTTATTGGAGACGACTATGAACTTAATCCGCCTATGATATTAAAAAATATCGACTTGCCAAAAATAACTCGGGCGAAACTATATGATAGATACCTGGGAAAAGATATTATAGTCGATATAATTGATAACGTTCCACAATGTAAAAATTGCAGTTCAGATGATTGTTCGCACGTAGGCTTTATCATATGTTTAATTCAATTAATTGAAAGAGAGGGATTAGGTTCAATGGATGAATTAACAAAATAGATAAAACAAATGTTATTGTTAATCATGAGTAAACAAATCCTTTTACAATAATATTTTTATATTCAATTACCTAAAGCTTGATGATGACCGAAAATAATGAATACGTTCCAAATGTAGTTGCCTTGGAGGTTTTAGAAAAAAATGGAGTTAATGTTGAGAGATTAAAGGAATTAGTTACAAAGGGAGTGGGAGCAGAATTTACGACATACTATTATTATACTATTTTAAGAATGCATTGTACAGGTCTCGATGGCGAGGGAATTAAAGAAATAGTTGAAGATGCAAGAATTGAAGATAGAAATCATTTTGAAGCTATGGTGCCAAGACTATATGAATTAGGTGGTAGTTTGCCCCGTGATATTCGAGACTTTGCAACCCAGGCTGGGTGTCCTGATGCTTACTTGCCAGAGAACTGGAAAGACTTGACTTCTATCATTAAGGTATTGCTCGAAGCAGAACAATGTGCTATCCGTTCATGGGGAGAAGTTTGTGACATGACTGCAGGTAAGGATCCCAGAACTTATGATATCGCTCAAAGGATAATGCAAGAGGAAATTGAACACGAAGCATGGTTTATTGAGCTGTTGTCAAAAAGACCGTCTGGACACTTTAGGCGAAATTTCCCAGGCCAATCACCGTATTCCTCTGGTGCTGGAAATCTGAGCCACCTTTAATCTTTTTTTGGATAAATTACAATATATTTGTGACAAGTGAACACTTCAATCAATATTAAAACCATTTAAAGATATTAGGGAATTACTATACGATTTGGCATTGAATTTTCGGTAATATTGAAAAGAAACCTTTTATAAACCAGTCATAATTTAATGATGATTGACTTGCATTTAACGAGTAGAAGAAAGGGCGAAATTTTGATGACTATTTCAGGAATCGCACTAGCAATAGGAGCTGCGAGTATTAGTGTACCCCAAGTTGCTTATGCCGGTTTGTGTATAAGTGGTCTTGGGATTGTTTCAATGCTTTGGAGATGATCTTTCATGTTAATCTCAAAAAATAGTATTTCCATGGTAAATATTTAATAGCATAATTCGAGATTTTTCTAGTTCATATACATACTTTTCTAAAAATTTTAGGGAAACAATAATTTTATCAATATCAAGACATGTCTTGAGTATTAGTAGTCACAAAAGGAAATAATAACCTTATCAAATTTCAGACGAGCCGGAATAAGAGGAATATTTCGTTTTGAAACTTGTACCAATCAAATAGATTCAAACTCAAACAATATCAACTCCTATCACATTACTTCTTTCCTTCTGATTTGCTCTGTTCAGAGGTGTTCTTGGAATCCCAGCACTTCCTGCACATTTGTCCACTCATCTTCCAAATGGGCTTCGGGTTATATCTTATAAATCCTAATTTTTTTTGACAAGAATTACAAAAATTAATTATTTTTTCATATTCGTTACCCTTCTTAGTATAACATTCTGCGCAAAGAAGAGTGTTTGGTTGTAGATTCCACTTCCAGTTTGCCTGCACACCGTTTGCCTTTATTTCACATCTGCAAAAACTACAAACGCCGCATGTAGGGTTGGGAACCACATGAGCATCTTTACTGATTTTTTCTCCTAATTCTGAAATATTTTGAAGATTTTCAGGTGGGTTTGGTCTCTTTTTATCATTTCTGATTCGTTTTGATAAATCATTAGATTCCTCACTAATATCATGTTTTACCTGGCTGTACTTTTCAATTAATTTACGTATTGAAAACATCACATTACCTATAATCAATGAATATGATTTTTCAGGCATTTAAGGTTCGTGTTTACATAAGAATATTTATCTTTGGGGTCGCACATATCGATATCAGTGTCAGTTACTTATTATGACATACTTCAACTGGATCATAATGCTAGCGCGACTGATATTAAAAAATCGTTTAGACATTTGGCCCTAAAGTATCACCCAGATAAAAACAAAAGTTCAGAGTCCAATCAAATGTTTCTGAAAATCGTAGAAGCGTATGAGGTACTATCTGACATAAATACAAGAAAGAAATATGATTTGACTCTTCGGAACGATATTATTCAATCTTCTGATTCAATCAATGACGAATGGATTCCTTCTGCTGATTTATCAAGATTTTATAGCTATGATATGATCAAGAATTGGAATGTGCCTAAATCCGGAGGAGGTATTTGGGATATTGGGGAGAAAGAAAACATTGGGATGTGGAAAACAACCCTCGCATTGTTTGGGTGTCTTGCTACACTAGCAATCTGTATAATTATCATCTCAGGCTAGGAAATGCCTAGTCGATAAAAATGTTATACAATCCTCATACTGGATTTCTCAAATGTATCAAATCATAGTATGTACTCAAGTTCACAAATTAGTTACAGAAACTTTATGTGCTTTTAATGAAAATAATAAATGCATAATAAAATTATTCTAATGAACTTTTTGCTTTGTACTGTGTGCGATGTCCCATAGGTGCGTAACTTTGGAGCTATTCCGGGCATAAAATAGTGGAAAAAGACTGAAACAAAGTAGGAGTGAAATTGCTCCTCTTGGAAACTGTATTGAATTTTTCAAAAATTCTTTTATAATTACAGAGGGGGAGCTTCTAAATTAAAACTCTTCATAATATCCTTTATTTGGTCATAACCTTTCATAGATCGAACTATTTGGCTAAAAAAATCTTTGCGGTTATTCGGGGTGATAAAATAGACCTTGGCAGTGTCATCATAGACTACATTTTTATTTTGTTTCATTACCATACATTGAACATAAAGATCGATTGCAATTGTTTCCTCCGGGATTAATATTTTCTTAGCCACATGAGTATCTAAAGATAGCGCCCTGCCCATTGTCGTATACTGCGAAAGACCGTATAACCTCATAGACCTAAGCCAATTCGCTATAAATGAGGCGGCATTGGAATACATATTGTTATCTTTTCTTATAGGAATGGTATTGGAAGCACAAAGTCCTACATCTCCGTCAATTTTGTTAGCCAATATTTGAATGCAACTATCTCCCAAAGTTATATCTGCATCAAACAAAATCAGCACCTTGCCTTTCGAAACACTGAATATAGTATTCCATGCATGCGATGCTCCTTTCCTGGTCGTATTATGAATTAGGCGTATGCTAATTTCTGGGTTATTAATCCTTAGGTTTTCAATGATTTGGGGGGTAGCGTCATCTGAATCATCGATGAAAATAACTTCAACGGACCAGTCTTGGGAGGTTACCTGACTCTTTAGGACTTCAAAGAATTTTATTATATTTGCTTCTTCGTTATATGTAGGGATTCCTATTGTGATGTCAAATTCATTCATGCTGGTGCGCTAAACTCTCTGTAATTTTTCGTGCAAGATCTTGCAATTCCTGCATTTTAGCAATTTTTCGAGTCGGCCATTGACCTTTGACCTTTTCTGCAGAATATCTTGGTACAATATGTACGTGAACGTGAGGTACTATTTGATTTGCTGATTTGCCGTTATTCTGATTTATATTAAAACCGTCACTTTCGATTACGCTTGTAATAGCCTTGGCTAACTTAGGAATCAAAGAATACATTTCACCAACAATTTCAGCAGGCATTTCTAGAATGTTGCCATAATGCTCTTTAGGTACTATTAATGTATGACCGTGATTAATAGGGTATTTATCCATAAATGCAAGAAATTTATCATTTTCATAGATTATTGCATTAGGTATATCCTTCCGAATGATTCTGCAAAAAATGCAATTTCCATTTGCTTCATCCATCCAATTATCTTAATTTTGGAAATATTTAATTCATTAAATATTATCGGTAACTGTGAATTCTTCTCAATCAGGATTTAAATTTAGTTCATTTTAAATAGGTCGAAAATTTTTTACAATGTATGAGTGAATCGATTGAGTTAGATAATTTCACTGTGAACTTCTCTTTCCCTTGCCCTAAATGTGAATATCTAAACGAAATAGCATCCAGTGAGTTGCATAACAATAGCATTGAGTGTGGAATGTGTGAGACTATTTTCAAATTTGAGGGTCTGGATTCTATTAAAATAACTGCTACACTCGAATAATCTGACACAAGAATTATAGCACAGTCTTTATTCAATAGCCTTGATTTAGGTAATAGTAATGGTTTTACCGAGCAGAAAAACACTAGAAGGTCCTTCCCGTGCTCCTCATAGAGCTATGTATAAATCGATGGGTCTGAACGATGACGATCTGTCAAAGCCATTGGTGGCTGTATGTAGCACTTGCAATGAAGCAACTCCATGTAATATTCATTTGGGGAGACTTGCACTAAAAGCAAAAGAAGGTGTGAGAGAATCAGGTAACACACCTAGAGAGTTTACGACGATAGCAGTATCTGATGGAATTGCAATGGGGCATGAAGGAATGAAATCTTCTTTGATAAGCCGTGAAATAATCGCAGATTCAATAGAAATAATGGTACGTGCCCACCAATACGATGCGGTTGTAGGTATTTCGGGTTGCGATAAGAGTCTACCTGGAACCTTAATGGCAATGGCAAGACTCAACTTGCCGTCTATTTTTGTATATGGTGGAACAATTCTTCCAGGAAATTGGAACGGCAGGCCTGTTACAATACAAGATGTGTATGAAGCTGTAGGAACATACGACGCCGGCAAAATGACATTAGATGAGTTAATAGATTTGGAAAATGTAGCCTGCCCTTCAGCGGGATCCTGCGCAGGCATGTATACTGCAAACACAATGGCTTCAATAAGTGAGGCATTAGGGATGTCCTTGCTTGGCAGTGCTACTCCTCCAGCTGAGAGCGAGGAGCGACAACGCATAACCTTTGAGACCGGAAAATCCATTGGTTCTTTATTGGAAAATAACATCAAACCAAGAGACATCTTGTCATATGAGGCGTTTGAGAATGCAATCATCATGGCAAATGCTATAGGAGGATCCACTAATGCCATTTTACACCTCTTAGCGATCTCGAGAGAGGCAGGTATAGATTTAGACATTAAAGATTTTGAGTACATACGAAGGAAAACACCTCATATTGCAAATATGAGGCCAGGAGGTAATTACGTAATGCTAAATTTAGATAACGTTGGTGGCATACCAGTAATTTTAAAATCGCTGTTAGATAAAGATATTATAAATGGTAACGTGCTCACGGTAACAGGGAAAACTTTAAGACAAAACTTGGGCTCACATAACTTTCAGAATTCAAAGGTTTATTATAAAAACCACAGAACAGAATACAGGAATATACTAAAAACAGTTGACAATCCAATTGATAAACAAGGAACACTAAAAATATTATTTGGTAATTTGGCTCCTCAAGGAGCAGTAATCAAAATAGCCGGGCTGAAGGAGGAAACCTTTAGTGGTTTTGCAAGAGTGTACAATTCTGAAGAATCTGCATTTGAAGCTGTATCAAAAAGAGAAATAGAAGAAGGTGACGTTGTTATAATTAGATACGAGGGGCCTAAGGGGGGTCCGGGGATGCGAGAAATGCTTGCGGTTACGGCAGCGATTGTAGGACAAGGGTTAGGCGAAAAAGTGGCTATGATAACTGATGGCAGATTTTCGGGTGCAACGAGAGGATTCATGATAGGACATGTTTCTCCAGAGGCAATGGTTGGAGGACCGCTGGCAATAGTACAGAAAGGAGACAAGATCGAAATAGATCTTCGAAAAGAAATTGTCGATCTAAAGATAAGCAAGAAAGATTTTGGTGACAGGATGAAGAAAATTAAGACAATAAAGAATCGATATACGTCTGGAGCTTTAGCTAAATACGCTTCACTGGTTCAATCTGCCTCAGAAGGCGCCATTACAAAACCTATCACAAAATATATGAAAAGCATCCCAAGCTAATTTGGAATTTCAATCATATCAATCGTTCCATATATTGGCTGGTTATATAGGTGACCAGATATTTGATCATCCAAGAATATGATTTGAATCGTCTCCAAATTATTTATCATTATTGCTGTTTTGACGTTTTTTGAGACAAGTTTATTCTCAGTAAAAAAATCTACTGTGCCAATTAAGTAAATGTTCTTGTCATTTCCAAAATAAACCTTCGCATCGCTCTTAAGACCATTAATGGTATGCCAATGAAAGCCTGTTCCATTTGTAGTGATCATGACAAATCTAACATCAAAAACCGTTAAGTTTGATTTCAATACCGACATTTGCCAATTTCCTGCTAAAATTATCGAAATATTCTCGCTTTTCAATTGCAATGGGTCACTCAAATTTATAGAATTTATAGTCGGATTACCTTTTTCAATTGATTGAATAATTATTCCAGACAACATTGATACGAGATTGTTTGATAGATCATCCGTTTGATTCGATTCCATTAACAACGAAGGTTGTTGATTGATGCCAATTGAGGAAGAAATGCGACCCGAATCATCGATTTTTTCATTTTCCTCATCAAACTGACCGGAGATACCCGTGTTTGTATTTCGGGGGTCATTCAAATCTGCTCTATCTTCCGACCCCGGGGTCTTTGAATTTTTTATAATTTCGGTCATATTGGAATTAAGATCTATAGTCGATATAACTGAGCCTGAAAGGGAAAATGTTTCATTAGCACCTATACCGGAACTAAGTGCTCCTACGACCAAATTTTTTGAAATATGATCATCAATAGAAGATAGGTCAAATGATGTAAAGGTTAAAAAGAAAACGAAGATATTTGTTAAAAATATTAAAAAAGCTTTTTCATAGTTCAATGATGTTTATTAAAAACATTTTATTAAATCTCTTTCCATAATGTAGCCAATGTATAAATTTTGGATTTGAGGATATTGATTAGAAATATGTTAGACAAACAGGTTTTACTTGATTTTTTGAAATCTAATGATGGCAAAGAGTTTTCAAAGGAAGAATTAATCAATAGGTTTGCAGAATCGGATGATGACGCGAAATTAATTGACAAGTTGTTATCAGAAATTGAGGTTGATCATACTTATGTTATCAATCAGTTGGTGGCCTCCTGTAAGGGCGGTACTGTTTATTTTAGATGGGATAATCAATAAGCATGATGGTTCGAAACTTAATATTTTTGATTTCTTAGCCTACCATCAACAAAATTATTGGATATTATGGATTGTAAATTCACTCTAAGATAGGGTAACTTGCTTATTGATATCATGGCTTAGATTAATAATCAATGAAATAGTCGAGATAAAATAATTATGATCTATCATAAAGTTCGATATTCTATAGAACAACTATGGCAAAATTACAATTAAAGACTACATTTTAAATACTGCATACATGGAAGCCGAAACCGCGAATTCATTATCTTCTCCAATCCTAGATTTCAACCAGGTTTCCCAAGATAAGAAGTGTCAGGTTAGGTTTTTTTTGAGTCTTAAATTGAAGTTAAGTAACCTAATTAAAAGGATTTAAGAACTTCAATTATTATAAATTTACAGAATTCTATTTGAAATTGATAAGGAAAGGTAAAGTAAAGGATATTTATGAAGCAACGACTAACACGTTAATTTTTTCTTTTTCTAATAGGGTCTCTGCTTTTGATGTAATACTTGAAGATGAAATACCTTTTAAAGGTAAAGTATTGTGCGATTTTGCACTCTTTTGGTTTGAAAAATTAGAATTTAATAATCACTTCATCAGGAGGGTTTCTCCTACTATGATAGAAGTAAAAAGACTACAAGTGATTCCAATTGAATGTGTGGTTCGATCCTATCTCTATGGGAGCTTGTACTCTAGGTATCTAAAAAATAATCTTGATTTAGATGACTTGACTCACTATTTCAAAATTAAAGATCTTCCTATTGCCTCAAAATTGCCTCAATTACTTTTTGACCCTACTACAAAATCGGACGAGCATGATGAATCGATAACGGCCTCTAGGATTTTGGAGAATAAAGTGATTACTCAAGATGAATTTGATTTTCTGAAAAATTCCTCATTGGAGCTGTTTAGAAAAATAGATTCTATAGTTACCAAAGCTGACTTTATCCTAGCTGATATAAAATTTGAATTTGGAAAAAATCAAGTTACTAATGAATTGCTCCTTGCCGACTCTATCGGACCAGATGAATTTAGAATTTGGAGTAAAGATGATTATCGACCAGGCGTCATGCAAGAAAGTTACGATAAACAGGTGCTGAGAGATTGGTTGGATAAAACTGGGTTTAAACAACATGTAGAAGAGTGTCGCAAATCAAAGATAATTCCAAATGTACCTCGCCTACCTACCAAACTGATCTCCGATATTTCTGAAAAATATATCAATGCTTATGAGCGAATAACTGGACGCAGATTTGAAAAGTCCTATTAAATTTTTGAAAGTTCTATTCTGCTGTGATCCTTAATGTCCCTTTCTTTTCGGGATCTTTGAGCAGCTCGATTATTTGTCGGGGAATATCGACAGCAGCGGTGCTACTATTTAGACAAATTGTGCGGCTACAAACGAACGTACTTTTTCTTAGTACAATGTCGTGACTGTGGTTTAAAATTAGCTCACTACTCCCTAAACCAGAGATCCTTAGAGTAAACGGCTCTACAATTAGTTCAAATTCTATATGAGAGTTATTTGTCCTGATCTTCTGCTTTAGATCCGCACAGATGTCAGAGCAAGCCTTGGTAGCTTTCACACCTATAATACAATCCCCATTTGAAGTCAAACGCTGATCTTTCGTAATTTCTAATGTTCGCGGATGTAGAGAAAGAACATTCTTATGGCCAAAAAATTTAATTTCCTCTGTTATCAAATGACTAGTGACACTAACTAGCAAGGATAAATATTCGTTTATTTTTTAAATAAGGTAACTATAAATAAAGATCTACAAGTAGTTTAGTTGAATTGTTACCAGCAGCAGCAGGTTATGATAGAGGAATTACTGTTTTCTCACCTGATGGCCGTTTATATCAGGTAGAATATGCAATAGAAACGGTTAGAAGAGGTACTCTAGCTTTGGGGATTAAAAGCACTGATGGAGTTATATTAGCCGTTGAAGAAAAAACTCGAAAATTACAAATATCAAATGTTACTCAAAAAATATTTCAAATAGATGATCATATAGGACTTGCAGCAGCAGGTTATATTCCGGATGCTAGGACTCAGGTTGACCATGCGAGATTTTTTGCTCAGAGTAATAGATTGATTTATGATGAGGTGGTCGACGTTGAAGGGGTTGCCAAGAATCTAGCCGATATGGCGCAGCAATATACCCAATATGCGGGAGCTAGACCTTTTGGTGTTGCATTGATACTTGCAGGAGTCGATAAGAATGGAATCGGATTGTATCTTACAGACCCAAGTGGAACGTACATTGGCTATGATGCAGTTGCTATTGGAGCAGGTAGTGAACAAGTTACTGAGCATCTTGAGAAGAATTATAAGAATGATATTGGCTTAGAAAAAGCCTGCATTCTTGCAATTGAATCGATATTTATGGTTAGTGAAGAAAAAACAGGTACAAAACATATCCGACTGGCAGTGATTGATTCTAAAACTAAATCATTGCGTATGATGTCATCTGAGGAAATAGAAAACTACTCAAAACAGGTACAGAATAAGGAAACACAATCCTAATTTTTTTATTGATATTCTAAAAAAAATTAATTTTAAATACTTATCGTTTAAATAATTCTAAATTAAAGATGATCTAATTAATAATGTCCATTGAAATTGGATCTAAAGCCCCAAATCTTATCTTATCAGATTGGATGCAGGGCTTGCCAACCAATATTGACCAAATGATCGGTAATGTTATTGTAGTTGAGGTTTTTCAAGTCAACTGTCCGGGTTGCTTTCTGTATGGATTACCACAAGCAGTAAATCTATACGAAAAGTTCAAGGATAAGGGTGTAAAGGTAATTGGAGTCGCTACAGCATTTGAAGACTATGATAAGAATACGATTGAGAATTTGAGACTCTTAGTTTCGGAGGGAAAAGTAATAGGTGAAACTTACAAGGCTTTGAAACAACACGGAAAATTAGTAGAAGGTGATAAGTTATATTATAAAATTCCATTTCCGATAGCTCATGATAAAATTATCAAAATGCCTACAGTTGTTACTGACAAAATGATTACAGAATTCATTAACGTGTATGTGCCAGATTACTCTTCTTATTCAAATAAAGATAAAAGCGAATTAACTCAGAGAGTGCGGGATTATTTGGCTAATAAGGAATATTCACCTATTACTTTTGAAACATATAGGTTGCGCGGGACGCCTTCTTCAATAATCATAGATAAGGAAGGTACATTGCGTTACAGCTTTTTCGGATCAGAAGGATACTTAGAAGGCGCTGTTAATGAACTGTTAAGTGAAAGGTAGTGCAAACTACAGGAAAAAATTTGAAATATGATGTCGCTATTCCAGATTCATATCTATATGGAATTACAGAAGACATAGATAAGACTTTAAAAGTATTTCAATTAGCAAGAACTCTCTCAATATTCCGAATCAATAACATCAATATATTTCATGATAAAATTTTAAACCCTAGCACTTACGAACGAAATTTTCTATCAACCATATTAGAATATTTAGACACACCTCAGTATTTGAGGAAAAAAATTTATCCAATGTCAGAGATGTTAAAAACAGTTGGCCGACTTCATCCTATAAGAGCACCTCACCATAAAAACAAAGTCAATATTAGATTTCTGAAAAGCGGAGAAATCCGGGTTGGCATAATAGAAAAAAAAGGAGGGACACTATTTGTAGATATAGGACTCGATTATTTAATAAATTATGATGGACGATTTAATCAAGCTGGCAAAAAAATTAATGTAAGGTTGTTAAGGAGAAATAAACAGATACGCGCTGTAGATGTAACGGAAAAAGAACTTTCTAATATGTTTTGGGGATACTCCGTACGTTACTTTCCTGATTTGAAAACAATCGTTGATAGGTATAATCCGTCTAATTTGATTCTAACCTCAAAGTATTCAAAACATTTCGATAAACAAGAATTTCAAACTCAGATATCAGGAAATGTGAAAGCAGATGCAACAATTTTGGTGATGTTTGGATCTCCAAAGTATGGTTTAGACATGATATTTGCAAAGGAAGGAGTAGATATCCAGAGGTATCATTCTTATAATTTTTTTCCATTTCAAGGAACTCAAACAATAAGGCTTGAAGAAGCTGTTTTAGGAGTTTTGTCTATCCTGAACTCTTGTGTTAAATGAATTCAAAGTTTGGTTAACCGATAATAAACTTATTAATGGGATCCGAAAAATTTTCCTATCTATGGGTCACCGCAAATATAGCGCACCGAGAAGAGGTAGCATTGCCTTTCGCCCTAGGGCCAGAGCGAAAAGCTTAGAAGCTAAGATAAGAACATGGCCCGAGAATTCTAGTCGTGATAATGTTGGATTAGTTGGTTTTGCCGGATTCAAGGTAGGGCAAATTCAGGTTATGACAGTTGATGACAAGGAGAAAACTCCAAATTTTGGTAAACCCTTGATGAATCATTCCACGATAATATCCTTACCACCTTTAAAAATTGTGGGAATACGTGCATACTCTGAAGATCAATATGGCAAACATGCATTATTTGATGTATATTCTAAAGACAGCGTTAAAGAAATCTCTGCAAAATACAAGACCAAATATTCAGAAGATGCTATGAAAAAAGCCGAGGAGAAACTTTCAATAGCCAAGTATTTGATGGCTATCGTTGCAGTAAATCCAAATAAGATTGGATTATCCCAAAAATCCCCGTTTATTTATGAAATTTCTGTTTCTGGAAAAGATAGTCAATCAAAATTTGATTTTCTTAAATCAAAACTAGGTCAAGAGATTAAAGCTTCTGAAGTATTCAAGACTGGTCAAAATATTGACGTTCATGGAATTACTAGGGGAAAAGGGATTGAGGGCCCTATAACCAGATTCGGTGTAAAGAGGAAACAACACAAATCAAGGAAGAGTGTCAGGGCTGTTGGTACCCTTGGACCAATTTCTCCGGCCACTATAATGTATACCGTAGCAAGACAAGGACAAAGAGGATTTCATCAAAGAACCGAATATAATAAACGAATCTTGCTAATGTCAAATTCCGAAAATACAGAAGTTGTAAATATAAATCCTGCTGGTGGGTACAAGCATTTTGGATTGGTTAATGGGGACTATATGGTTGTAAGAGGCACGATTCCAGGAGTTCCCAAAAGACTCATAAAATTAAGACAGCCCATCAGGAGTAAACAATCTAAAGTCAACGAACCTAAAATATTGGAGGTAGTGA
The DNA here is from genome assembly GCF_047711275.1 of Candidatus Nitrosocosmicus sp. FF01. Classification (NCBI taxonomy): domain Archaea; kingdom Thermoproteati; phylum Nitrososphaerota; class Nitrososphaeria; order Nitrososphaerales; family Nitrososphaeraceae; genus Candidatus Nitrosocosmicus; species Candidatus Nitrosocosmicus sp. FF01. The sequence continues at coordinate 23,228 of NZ_JBLNIG010000005.1, forward strand.
TTTAAATGAATTCGAAGATTTTTGATCTAAAAGGTAAAGAAATAGAAAGCATCCAATTGCCTGCTGTATTTAATTATCCATATCGTCCAGAAGTCATAAAAAAAGCATTTGTTAATATTAATACTCATCACTTTCAGAGACAGGGTAGATATCCGGCTGCAGGTGAAATGGTCAGTGCCGAATCCCGTAATACAGGATTGGGTATTGCTAGACTCGCTCGTGCGAAGGGTGAAGGATTCTCCAGAGCAGGTCAAGCAGCTGGAGTTGGTGGAGTTCGCAAGGGTAGACTGACACATCCGCCAGAGTCATGGAAAGTAACGTACAAGAAAATGAATAAAAAGGAAAGAATTTTAGCGTTATATTCTGCGATCTCATGTACGTCCAATGGTGAGTTAATTACTAAAAGAGGTCATCTTATTGATGGCGTAAATTCATTTCCTATAGTAGTAACAAACGATGTGGAGAAGATTAGTAAAACAAAGACATTGCTTGAATTATTGAAAGTATTGGGTTTAGGAAAAGATCTTGAGAGGGTAGACCAAGCGGTAAAAAAACGATCGGGAAAAGCAAAACGGCGTGGACGCCCAGCCAGAGTGGGAAAAAGTGCTCTAATTGTGGTAGGAAATGATGAATGTGACCTATTAAAATTGGACAATTCTTTGCCTGGCGTAACCGTAAAACGAGTTAAGGATTTGAGCATACTTGACTTAGCTCCGGGAGCTAAACCAGTACGCCTAACTCTTTTTTCAAAGAGTTCGTTGGATGCACTAGAAAATATCAAAATTCCCATCCATAAACTGATGGAGGAACAGAATTGAATAAACTATTAAACAGCAAGAGTCTTGATATTGATGCTGATTTGGCCAGTAAAATAATTCTAGAACCCTATGTAACGGAGAAGACATTTAACATAATAGAGAAGGAAAACAAACTTAGTTTTATAGTGCATAATAAAGCAACTAAAGGACAGATTGTAAAATCAATGAAAATTATTTATGAAGCAGATATCAGCGAGGTAAATACTTTTAATACGATTCGTGGTAAAAAGGCCATTATGAAATTTAGGAATGTGGACGGGGCAAGACAGCTTGCGACAAACTTAGGACTGGTATAGAAAATGAAAAATTTTGTGAATCAAAAAACTAGACTATATATGCTTGGAGTGGTATGAAATGGCGCGAGAATTTAAATTTAAAGGATACTCAGGAGATCAGATTCAAAAACTCTCAATTGAGACTCTTATGCCTCTTCTGAATTCCAGACAAAGGCGTTCGCTTGACAAGAGATTATCTACATACATGAATGATGAAAAACGCAAGTTTAGAGAAGATCTAAAATTGGCTAGAGATGGTAAATTGAAGGGCCAATTAAAGACACATATCAGAGACATGATAATACTGCCTGATATGATCGGACTAACTGTACTGGTACATAATGGAAAGGAGTTTGTTTCTTACACCATAAGACCAGAAATGGTAGGCCATTACCTTGGTGAATATGCAATAACAAATAAGAGAGTGCAACACGGAGCACCTGGTGTAGGATCTTCAAGATCTAGCCTCTACGTCCCACTAAAGTGATCTATATGCCAGATTATTCATACTCTTTTCAAAAATATGAAAAGTCAAGACATGTTAGAGCTGCTATAAGAGATAAATCCATCTCACATAAACACTCTAGGGAGATTGCACTGGCCATAAACAACAAATCTATTGAGAAAGCAAGGGAATTTTTGGAGGATGTGTTAACAAAAAAAATAGCAGTTCCCTATCGTCGATATCATAATGAGGTTGCTCATAGATCAAATATACGAGACGGTTACTGCTCAGGGAGATACCCACACAAGTCTACTAAAGAATTTCTTAAACTTCTTGACAATCTTGAGTCCAATGCAGAATACAAAGGAATGGATTTAGATAGATTAAAGATTATTTCTGTAGTTGTTCATCAAGGTACAAAACTAAAAAGATTTACTCCCCGAGCTATGGGTCGGGCTAGTCCAAAATATGATACTTTGGTACATGTAGAAATTGTTGCCATGGAAGGAAGGATAACTTAAAATGAATGCAATCAAAAATGTTTTAAAAAATAACTATCGCAATAGTGAACTTGATGAATTTCTTAGGACAGAATTAAAGGATGCAGGATTTGGTGGCGCCGATATACAAAAATCACCATTGGGTACTCGCCTTACTTTATATGTAACAAGACCTGGGTTAGTAATTGGAAGAAAAGGGAGTGGAATTAGAGACCTTACATCCAAACTTGAAGTAAAGTTTGGCCTAACAAACCCACAAATTTCGGTAGTAGAAGTCGAAGTTCCCGAATTAAATCCAAAAATAATGTGTAACCGTCTAGCCCAACTAATTGAAAGGGGAACCGCTTTTAGGCGTGCGGCACTTTGGACTGTAAATACTATTAAGAATGCAGGCGCATTGGGAGTAGAAGTTACGATTTCAGGTAAACTAAGAAGTGAGAGGGCTCATTTTGAAAAACACTCTTCAGGTATAATACCGAAAAGTGGAAACATGGCTGATAAAGTCGTGAAGGAAGGAATCACTCATGTATTAACTAAGATGGGAATAATGGGAATTAGATTAAAAATTGCGATTAAAGACGCGACTCCTCCCGAATTTGAACTAGTCTCCTTGTATAAGGAACATACATCACATAAAAGTGAATTAGGTGCAAAGGAGATCAATAATTCGGAACCAAACAAAGGTGATGAAACTACTGAGAAGAATGATCAGAAAGAAATATTAGAAAACACAGGAGAGATCAATAAGTAATTGGCCAGAAATAAAACTAAGACGCTTCGACAGTTTAATGATCCTGATTTAAAGGACAAATTAACGGATCTCAAGGTCGATTTAGCAAAGCTCAAATCTGAAGCTTTAAAGGGCACTCTCAAAAAAGACGCTGGAGTTATTAGGTGGAAAAGGCGTGACATAGCCCGAATCTTGACCTTAATGAACGAACGAACCGGAGGACAAAATCAAAAATGAAACTAAATAATGATTTTACAAACAGTCTGGATAGTGAGTTATTGCACTCATCATTCCGCATTCTCAATTCATCAAATCCACAAAACAATGGAAAAAATGGCAAAGTAGTGAACATAACCAAAAATATGATTGTTATAAGAAGTACCACTTTTGACAAAATAATAAAAATTCCTAAGAACGAAATTTTAAAGTATTGTATAACTACTAAGCAAAAGATGTTTGTTTTGCCTGGCAAGCGATTATTAGGAAGGCCAGAAGAAGTTAAGGGTAAGATCAGGTGAATTTAATGGTAAGAGATATTGGTATTCAAGTTAAAGGTCCCAAAAAAACATGTTCAAACAAATACTGTCCATTTTGTGGGTCCCTATCTTTGAGAGGCAAGCTTGTTAGTGGCGTAGTAGTTAGTCACAAAAGTAAGAATATGGTTGTTGTTGAAAGAGAATATTCCAGATTTGTTAACAAATACAAAAGATACGAACGCAGCAAATCAAAGATACATGCTTTTATTTCTGATTGTCAGGAAGTAGAAGATGGAAACAAGGTAAAGATTGCAGAATGTCGTCCGCTTTCAAAGACTGTTTCATTTGCAGTAGTGGAGGTTAGTGAATAGTCATGTCTACAAAATCAAGAGCAGTATCCTCAAGAGGAGTCGAGGAATTCAGGCCATACGTTACCCGATCGTTACCTTTGTATGCAAATTTAGTTTGTGCCGACAATACTGGAGCAAAAATATTACAAATTGCTCAGGTAACCCGTTATAAAGGAAGACATTCCAGATTACCTGCAGCGGCCGTGGGTGATTTTGTAACGGTAACAGTTAAAAAAGGTCCAGCCGAATTGAGAAAACAGATTTTTGGTGCAGTTATAGTGAGGCAAAAGTATCCCATTAGGAGATTGAATGGAGTGAGAGTATCCTTTGAAGATAATGCAGCAGTTTTGGTGACACAAGAGGGGGAAATAAAAGGGACCGATCTAAAGGGACCGGTGGCTGCCGAAGCTGCCGAAAAATGGCCAAGAATAGCTAACTTGGCATCTATGATTGTTTAAGTGATATTGAATATGAAAAAGAAAACAAGTACTATTTCAGCAAACTTGTCCGATAGTTTAAGCAAGGATTATGGTAGGAAGAGTGTGCGTGTCATAAAAGGTGATTCAGTTAAGATCTTGCGTGGTGAATACAAAGGGGTAGAAGGCAAGGTAGAAAAATTAAATACCGTCAAAAGTAGGTTGAGCATCGAAGGAGTTCAACGAGAAAAAATAAAGGGTGGACAGGTAAAAGTACAGATACATTCATCAAATGTTCAGGTTACTTCACTCCACCTAGATGATGATAAAAGAAAGAAAAAATTACAAGGAAAAGAGGAACAAATTAATAAATCATCAAGAAAACCAACAGTAAGAGCGAGTAAAAAGGAGTAATAAAGGTAGTGAATAATATTTGGTAAGAAAAAGTGGGAGTACTAAGTTAAAGAGGCAAAAGGCTCCAAAGTTTTGGGATGTAAAAAGAAAATCTTCACAATTCATTTTATCACCCAGGCCTGGACCATACTCCAAGTCAAAGTGTTATCCTCTTGGTATAGTAATTAGGGATATATTACATCTTAGTTCTACAGCAAGTGAAACCAAACAAATTTTGAATTCCGGTCAAATAATGGTCGATCGTGTTGTAAGAAGGGACATGAGATTCGGCGTAGGCATAATGGACATTATTGAAGTCACTACAAGCAAGACGGCATATAGGTTAATTCCGAAAGGATCAGATCTATTGGTTCCTGTTGAGACAAAAGAAAATACGTCAAAGTTATTAAAAATCACAAGCAAAACCACCATTAAGGGAGGAAAAATCCAATTTGGATTTCATGATGGGAAATCATTGATCTCTGACGCTAGTGATATGAACGTGGATGATGTATGTTTGGTAACGCTACCAGAAATGAAGATCGATAAACATATTAAATTCGAAACAGGCTGTTTTGTTCTAGTTGTACAAGGTGAAAATGCTGGAAAGATTGGAAGAGTTGAAGAAATAAAGAGTGGAATGTTTTCATTACCAAAGCGAGTGGTGTTAACATTTGATGAGAAGACAGTTGAACTACCAGTTGAATTAATTATGCCTATTGGATTAGATAAACCAGTATTGGAGGTATTGGTAGTTGAGTGAAAATACTGAAAATCCAATGAAGGAAATTCAATTATCTAAAGTGGTAATAAATATAGGTGTTGGGAAATCTGGTGACCCGGTTGAAAAGGCTAAAAATGCTCTGATGGAATTAACTGGCAAAAAGCCGAGTGTTAGAGGCGCCAAAAAGAGCGTAAGAGATTTTGGTATCCATAAAGGTGAACCAATTGGGGCAATGGTAACTTTAAGAAGATCAGATGCCACAAACTTTTTAAGACGAATTATAGAATCAAAAAGGAATGTGATAAAGGCTTCATCTTTCGATAATAACGGCAATATCTCGTTCGGTATACATGAACATATAGATATACCGGGTACAAAGTACAATCCTGACATTGGTATTTTCGGGATGGACGTCTGTGCCGCATTAAAGAGACCTGGATATAGAATATCCAACAGAAGAAATCCAAATAAAATAGGTAAAAGCCATAGAATCACTCGGGATGAATCCATTCAATATTTTAAATCACAATTTGGAGCAGAAATAGTATGAAGATCAAGATTAGGGACTATGCTTTAACAGGCAGAAAAAAATTAGCACATGGCAAAGGTACTAGATGGTGTAAGAGATGTGGCTCATTTAGCGGAATGATTTGCTCTTATGATTTGATGTTATGCAGGAGATGTTTCAGAGAGGTCGCTTTTTCCCTAGGTTTTAGGAAGTACGAGTAGAGGTTTAGAAGTTGCCCGCATTAAACATTTTGTCTAATTTGTTTACCACATTATATAATAATGAAATGAGACGAAAAAGAGAGTGTATTGTGTTGCCTGCATCGAAATTCTCTAGCGAAGTATTAAGAGTAATGCAAAAGCATCGTTATATTGGTGAGTTTGAACAAGTTGATGATGGACGTTTAGGTAAATTTAGAATTCAGCTACTCGCAAAAATAAATAAATGTGGTATTATTACCCCCCGATTCAGCGTGAAAAAGGATAAATACTTAGATTGGGAACGACAATTCTTGCCTTCCTATAATATGGGTATATTAATAGTATCGACAAACAAAGGAATTATGTCTCATCATGATGCTCAAGATCAGGGTTTAGGAGGATCATTAATAGGATATGTCTACTAAACCGGAATATTATACCAATGAATTGCCAATTCCAGAAGGTGTTACCGTTAAGAAGGAGAATAATATGATTACTACCCAAGGATCAAATGGGTCTGTTCAAAAGGATTTCACCAAGATGCCTGCTACTATAGAAGTTGAAAGTGAAAAAATCACAATCAAGTCATATGGTAACAGAAAAAGTGATTATGCATTAGTAAATACAATCCACAGCCTTATCAGCAATATGATCAAAGGGTCCACATCTGGATTTACATACAAATTGAAAATTGTCTTTGCTCATTTTCCAATTTCAGTCAAGGTTAAAGGCCAAGAAGTTCATATTGAGAATTTTTTTGGTGAACGTTCATCTCGTGTTTCAAAAATAATTGGTAAGGAAACTAAAGTAGTTGTTCAGGGTGATGACATATTGATCACAGGACCCAATATTGAGAATGTTTCCCAAACAGCGGCCAATATAGAATCTTCAACCAAAATAAAGAATAAAGATTCAAGGGTGTTCCTTGACGGAGTTTACATATATTCGAAGGGTTAACAAAATCACACACGATTAACTGATAATCTAATATCTTATTTTTACTATTTTTTGATTTATGTCTTCATTCAACAATCATAACATTTAATTATTCTTCATAATTTTTAAATAGATAGTGCCGCTGTAGCTCAGCTTGGTAGAGCAAATTCATAATTTGTGTTATGAAGCTCAGCTGGCTGTTAACCAGTAGGTCATCAGTCCGAGTCTGATCAGCGGCGCTTATTTTTTTTTAGAAAGATACTATATCTAATGCGATAGCATCAGAAAGGAGATATGTGTGCCTACTTCCAGAAACAAAATTATTTTTAATGTCTACGCGCGGGACCCATCTATTAGAAGATGTAAATAGTCTTTCCTTTTTCATTCTAGATTCAAGCTCTTCTATATCTAATTCTATTTCTTCTATTTCCTCAGTCTCCAAATTTTGAATTATCAAAAGAATCTTTTTTATTAATACTCGATCACCATTTTTTGATAGATCTCTATTTCGTTCGTCGTGTTCCAATATTTTTATTTTTATCTGCTTCTTGTTTAATGCATCTCTACTCATCAGCATTCTATCGCTAAGATATCCCTCGTAACCCATTAAAAATTAGATTGTAATACTTACTAATAATTATTTTAGGTTGAACTGCTAACAAATATGATATCCAATCTTCCGTTGGTTACTCTGATTTCTTGCATTATGATGCTCTCACCAACCATCATTTTATCTTTGATAGTTCCAATAATTCGGATCCCATTGAATTCTCCAACAGCAAAAATTCCTTTTTTACCTGGGATATTTGAATAACCCTTTCCTAATATTCTGCCTTCTCTTTTTACAATTTTAAATAACACTTTTGAATTGCAATAATTACAATAATACTTCGGTGGCCAAACATACTTCTCACACTTCTCGCAATACGATGAAACTAGTTCTCCACCCTTGGCAATTTCTAAAACAGAATCGAAGAGATTCATGCTATTTCTGCAGAATTATAATCGTTGTTGATGTTCCCGCTGCCGCCATGTTATGGACTAGCCCTATGTTAGCATTAGCTACCTGTCTCTGGCCAGCTAATCCTTGTAGTTGAAGTACAATTTCATTAGTTTGATCGATCCCAGTGGCACCGATCGGATGACCGCATCCCAATAGACCACCTCTCTTATTAGTAAAAGGTCGGTGTTTTTTATACATTTTTTTGCCATCTCCTTTACTTACAAAGCCGATATCCTCGTATGCTATTATTTCTAATATACTAAAAGCATCATGCAACTCCGCAATATCAATATCAGAAGGGACCAAATCCGCTTGTCTAAATGCCTCTTTGGCGGCTATCCTGGTTGAGAGTATGCCATCTAGGTTATCTGTTATGGTTGCAATACTTGCACCTTGATTGCTTTGGGATATTCCCACAATCCAAATTGGCTGTTCAAATTTTACGGATAAATCCTCTGAGACCAACAATACCGATGATACGCCCTCACAAGGATAACAGCAATCAAATTTCCTAAGTGGAGCTGCAACTTCTACTGCGCCTATTATCTGAGAAAACGTGAATGTCTTGTCAAAGAAAATAGCATTGGGATTTTTGTTTGCATTTCTATGATTCTTAAGAGAAATCAATGCCAAGTCTTCCTCCCTAGTACCAAATTTTTGAAAATGATTATTTGCATAAAGTGATGCCCAATGTACAGGCATATCATAAATACCTCGAGAAATATCCCAAATCAATTTATTTCCGGGGCTATCTTGTTTTTCAACGCCTGTTACCAAAACTGCTTTACATATTCCGGACCGAATCAACGAATATGCTAGCAATATTCCGCTTGTTCCAGAGTTACAAAGATTTTCCACCTTTGTTGAGAATTTAGGTTTTAGGCCTACCATTTCTGAAACAATGTTACTTAGATATGGTTCAAATGAATTACTTGATACTATTAATCCATCGACTTCTGCCTTTTGGATCTTTGACTTGGATAATAAACTAACAATTGACCTAGAGGCGATTTCCGATACCGTATAGTTTGTATTCTTTGTAAATTTCTGTGTGTCTGACGAGGTGATCGCTACTTTCATAAGTCAAAGAAATCCTTATAACTGGTTATTCCGTCCGAACGTATGGTAGGGTTGACTTGCAGTATTGGCAAATCAACACCTGTTTTTATGAATCCTTTGATTTGATAAATACAATCATTTACACTTCCGGCAATTACGAAATCATTTAGAATCTCTGGAGTAATATTTCTTATTGATTCATCAATACCATATTTGTGATAGTCCGAATAAATTTTTTTTACTACGTCTTTATATTTTGTCTTTAGCAGATAGTTGTAATAGATTTTTCCAACTGATATATAAAATGCAAAAGTTTTTGCAGCACGCCGCACGGCTTGGGAGGGATCACTATTGGAAACTGATGTGATAATTACAGTGGCCTTTGTAAAGGGCCTATTGATCGTAAATCGTTCTGCTTGTTTCATTATCGTTTCTAATTCTTCCTTTGGTTTTAGATACAAGATAAGACCATCAGCGATTTCTTTAGCGAGATTCAGCATTTTTGAATTAACTGCGGCCACATAGATCGGTATATTATCTCTGGAATGTTCTAAAAGTTCAAAATCTGATATTTTGACAAAACGACCTTCAAATGTCGTTTTCCCTGTCTTAAGTAACAATTTTATGGATTCCACATACTCTCTCATTCTTAAAAGAGGATGTTTGAATTTCATTCCATGCAGGTTTTCTATTAGTTGAGGGGTGCTCGTACCCAATCCGATAATGACTCGGTGATTCGAGAGGATATCTAATGTTATTGCTCCCATGCTTATGGTCGCGGGGGTTCTAGTATAAACATTGATAATGGATGTTCCTATTTTAACTCTACTTGTGACTTGTGAGATAGATCCTAATAATGAAAACGCTTCTTTTCCCCATGATTCAGGTGTCCATACCGAATGAACATTTTTGTTGGTATCCACATTTGAACAAAAATTCAGAATTTCCTTAGGATTTAGTAGGGATCCTGTACTGAAGGCGATTTTGTTTTTCATCACTATTTGGAGTATAGTCTAGCTAATTCCTTGGAAGCTTCTTCAATGTCCTTATGTGAATCGATTGACTTCCAAAATGATTTATCAAATTTTTTTGCTCTTAGTTTTTGTTCATTTGCCATAGCGGGAAGGGCAGTAGTTTCTATATTCCCTTTATCTGGAAGAAAATTAAATATCTCTTGGTTAAAATAGTATACTCCGGCATTTATCCATTTGTCTAAGATATTAGGTTTTTCTTTAAATCCTGTAACAAATAATTGATCATTAAAGTCAACTATCCCAAAAGGACTCTTCAATGGCACGACAGCTATTGAATTGAATTCGGCCTTCTGCGACAACGTATTAAATTCTATGTTTGTCAGGATATCTCCGTTCATCATGAAAAAACCATTTTTCTCGTCTTTTAGCAATGATTGGGTATTTTTTAAAGCTCCTCCGGTTCCTAGAGGTTCTTCTTCAACCACATAAGCTACGTTCACATTAAATTTGTTTCCGCTAGCGATATGATTAATTATTTGTTCTTTCAGATACCCTACACAAATAATTATCTCTCTTATGTTGTTCTTAGACAATAACTTTATCTGCCACTCAATAATAGGCTTGCCCAAAATTTCAATCATAGGTTTTGGACGGTTATCTGTAATAGGTTTAAGTCTCTTTCCAAATCCCCCTGCTAAGATTACTGCTTTCAAAACAGTTTAGTTTGTATTAATAAAAATATATTGTTTTCCACATAGATACAATTTAATATGTTACCATAAAATAGTACTTATATGGTAAATGGGTGGTTTTGATGCTAGACACATAGTATTACATCTATAGATATAATACAAACACTATACAAATAGCATAATATTAATATATTTAGAATAAAAACTATACATGTAGTATGATCAAAATAAATTTATACAAACAGTTTTGATATTTCAAAGGGTAAAATGACTTATATTTCAGAATTCGAATTCTGAAATATACAACTTATTATCGTTTCAGAACTTGTGCAATGTTTACAATCAGATCTGAAATCTGGTCAGATGTGTGCAAGGCAGTTAATGAAACTCTTAACTGACCTTCATTTTTCTTTACTGTGGGGTACCTAATTCCCTGAACATAGAAACCGCGTGTTTGTAATTTCCGTGATATAGTAATAGTTTTTCTTTCAGATCCAATAACAATAGGGATAATAGGAGTATGTATACTTTTAGCTAATCCAGGGATATCATACTCCCTAGCAAGATTTTGAAAATATTTTATATTATTTTCAAGTTTCTCTTGTTGAGTTCCTTGTTTTGCCAATGCGATTGAAGAGTTGGCTAATTCACACAGGAAATCAGGTAGTGCGGAAGTAAATATGAAGGATCTGGACTTGTTAATCAAAAACTCCCTAATTAACTTCGAACAGCTTACGTAACCACCAAAACAACCCAAACCCTTGCTCAAACTACTAATGTGAATATCGACATTTTTGTCAACATTAAAGAAACTTGGAGTCCCTGAATAGTTTTTCAATTCTTTGTTGCCTACTACAAAATCACCATGCGCGTCATCGACAACCAATAAACAACCATATTTCTCAGCAATTTTGGAAATTTCTGTCAGTTTAGCAAAATCGCCATTCATACTAAAAATTCCTTCAGTAATAATTATTTTTTTGTTTTTTTTTGAACTCGATACTTTTTGTTCAAGTTCAATGGTATTGTTATGAGAGAAAACATGTGTCTTTGCTTCAGACAGTTTACAGGCATCAATAATACTAGCATGGTTCAGTGCATCACTAAAAATTTCAGTACTTTTGTCTGCGATACAACTGATAACACCTAAATTTGCCATATAACCAGTTGGATAAACCAAAGAATCTTCTGAGTTCCTATGATTGGATAATAAAGCCTCCAATTCTTCTAGTTTTGAAGTGTTTCCACTAATTAGTCTCGAACTACACTGGGATATTGTATTAAGAGATAAATTTCTTAGTTTCTCGATCAAAATCTTATTTCTGGATAATCCGAGGTAGTCGTTTGAAGAGAAATTACATATATTTGATCCAGGTCCTCGACTTCTTGGTAAGGAGACCTCGTTTAGAATTTTTAGTTGTCTATATAGGTGCTCATTCTTTAGGTTGTCTAAAACATTTCTAAAATAAATTGAATTATTTTTATCTAATACCAATCTCTTCTAGCATCTTAAAGTCATCGTTAGGTTTATTCCCTTTTGTTGTTAAATAACCACCAGTAATTATTCCATTAGCACCAGACTGGAGAATTTTCTTATCGTTTTCTTTTAAGTGAACTTCTCGTCCACCTGCGATTTTTAATATGGTTTTTGGCATTAAAAATCTAAAGGTAGCAACTGTCTGAAGAATTTCTTTTTCGGTTATGAGATGTTGCCCATATAGAGGTGTACCTTCTCTACCTATCAGCATATTTATAGGAACTTCGTGAGGATTTAATGATGCCAATGCTACCCCCAATTCGACCCTCTGTTCAACAGATTCCCCCATGCCTATAATTCCACCGCAACATAATTCTAGACCTGCATTTTTAACAATTTTAGCCGTATTTATTCTGTCTTCATAAGAATGTGTAGTACAAATTTTTTCGAAGTTGCTCTTTGCAGTTTCAAGATTATGATTATACCTTTTAACTCCTAAATTTTTTAACACTTTTGCACGTTCGGTTGTCATAAATCCTAGTGATACGTTAACTTCTATGTCAAGCTTTTCGCGGATCAATTTAATGGTTTCACAAATTTGTTTGAAATCCTTATCTGGTGGTGCCTTATATGCGCAGACAATACAAAAGCTATCTGCCCCGCTGTTCTTAGCATTTTCGGCCTGTTGTAATATTTTTTCTGGCGGAAGTAGAGGATACTTCTCGATCATGGTGGAATTAAAAGAGGATTGAGCACAGAAAGAACAATCTTCCGGACAAGTACCAGATTTAGCGTTGATTAACGTTTCCACATCAATCTTATTCCCCGCAAATCTTTTTGTCAAATTTTTAGCGCAATTAGCTAAGGTATCCAAATCCTCAGAGTAAATTAATTGCAGGGCTTCATCGTATGTAATTCTCTGGCTATCCAAAACTTTCGACATCATATCAAAAATAAAGTCATTATTTGAATTGGTCAATTATGCTTACTTTTCTTATTAGCTACGTCTCACCTATATTAGTATTCTAATAAACTTAGATTGGTTTATAAAAAACGAATTTCGGCAATAGAATCAGATATAAAGATTGGCTAGAAAAGGACCATTAATTGAACCGTTCAGATTGTACTACCTTTTTTTTACTATTGATTCTGAATTTTAGTTCATGAATTTTAGATAAATTATCGCATAATTTTGACTACCTTTTTTTTACTATTGATTCTGCATGGAAGAATATGAAATACGCATTTGCGTACCTGCGTGTAAGCACAGAAGATCAAACTGTTATGAATCAGAGACTATCGTTGCAGCGATGGGCTGCTTCGCACGATTTCCAAATAATCGATTACTTCGAAGACTCTTCAGTGAGTGGAAAGACTCCTGCAACTACCAGACCGGGGTTTAAGGAACTTCTAAATCTGGTTGCCAGAGAATTAATTGACGCTGTATTAGTTTATGAGTTGTCTAGGATAGGACGAACTTTTTGGGATACTTTGGAAGCAATAAAGGCTGTGGAGCAATATACTCCTCTGATTTCTTGTTCTCCGAGGGAGACCTTTCTTCAAACTACAGAGCCAAGTATAAGAAAATTAATGTTGGGAATACTGACTTGGGTAGCAGAACGTGAAAGGGAGTTGCTGGTCCAAAGAACTAAGGATGGAATATTACGTGCCAAATCAGTTGGCAAAAAAATCGGAAGACCAGTAAAAAAAATTAATGACAAGGAACTAATAACATTACTTTCCCAAAGCAAATCCAAATCAAAGATTGCAAAGGAATTAGGAGTGTCTAAAGCAACGCTGTATAAGAACTTAAGAGCAATCACCGATTAATCATCCAATTGATTTTTGAATGTCTGCTACAATCTCATATTGGGTACTGATAATTTTTTCAAGTGAATCTTTGTCGATCGCAAGGGGAGGAATAAATAAGATCGTTGAGCCAAGAGACCTTAAGTACACCCCTCTTCTGAGAGATTCTCTCATAACATATATCGAAGTGGGTATTCCATTGATGCTACTAATTTGGGTTCCGCGATTAATCAAATCAAAAGCTGCCAATAATCCCTTTCCTCGTATATTTTTTACAATTTGGAACCGACTAAACTCTTGAATCCTTTTAGACAAATATTTACTGTTATCTCGTATCTTGTTAATGAGATGATTTTCATGATACATTTTTAAATTTTCAATTACTGCTGCGCAGCCTACCGGATGTCCTGCGTATGTATGACCGTGAAATAGTTGCTTCTGTTCCATCCAATTGGCTTCAAATTCTTTATATATTTTCTCAGATGCCACTGTGATAGCGAGTGGGAAATAACCGCCGGTAATCGCTTTGCCAAAGCATGCAATGTCAGGTATTGAATTCTGGGCTAGATACTCTATCATGTTTCCGAGTCTACCAAAACCGGTTGCAATCTCATCTAGAATAAACAATATATTGTTTTTCCTACAAATTTCGGCAATTTTTTCTTGATATCCTGACGGATAAATGGTAACACCGCCAGCAATTTGTGCCCCACTCTCCATTACCAAAGCTATTGATTTTTCTGAATTTTCTTCAATTATTTTTTCAGTCTTTTCCAATAGTTCTTTAATGTCGTAATTATCACTAGTAACAAACAACATCGTACTACTTGGCTTAGGAATAGTTTTTGTTTTCATTAACAGCCTTTTATACTTTCTAAAGTAAGTGTCTACATAGCCTACTGACATTGCTCCAATAGTGTCCCCGTGGTAACTAGATTTTATAGAAAGAAATCGTGATTTAGTGTAATTGCCCTGGTTACTCCAGTATTGTGTAGCCATCTTTAGTGCTGATTCGATTGCTGATGAACCGTTATCGGTGTAAAAAATCTTACTCATTCCCTTGGTCAACTTCAGGAACTCCGCCGACAATTTGATTGATTTATCATTAGTAAGGCCAAAAATCGTTGAATGCGGGATTTTTCTAATCTGATCGATCATTCCTCTGGTTATTCTATTTTCATTGAATCCCCAAACATTACACCACATGTTTGCTATTCCGTCTAAATATTTTTGTCCATTTTCATCTATGAAATAAAAATCCTGACCCGATTCAACAATTCTTCTGTTGTACATCTTTGAAGAGTTGTACATTTGAGAATAAGGATACCAAACTTTGTCGATATTAGACAAATATTCTGTTTTTATTAGGATCTAGGTAAATAAAATCCTTATCCTAATTGTGAAATAATTAATAGTGTAAACAAACCTAATCAAGTTATCAATAATGGATTTGAAAAATTTGCTTTATACTGAAATAGAACAAATGGGTTCAGTACACATAAAACAAAAATTAAAAGAAAAAAATGAAAATTCTAGACATATAATGGAAGAATTAATGAAAAATTGTTTGAATTCTTTAAACGGGATTAAACTTCCCGATGCTGAATGGGTTTCTTTAGCAGAAGCTTTGATGCATTTTATGCTTACGACAATGATGTTACCTTCTCAGCGTAAAATTGTATTAAATGGAATTGAGGTTAGTATAATTATCCCTAATGCAAGAAATTTCGTCAAGAATTTAGATCAAATTTTGATTATTCAATTTTGTAAAAATGATGTTATTATCAAGAATTTAGTTGATAAGTTAAAAACTATCCAACCAAATCAACAAAAGGTTTGGCTTGTTTCTTATTCTCCTTTGAAATTAGATATGCCATTAAGAAATTATGTAATTTCAGAACCGATTTGTGCAAAGGATGAGACGCTCTTACCTTTCGCTCAAATTATGGTGGACATTGTGTATTATATTGAGAAGATTAATTACTCTGGCTTCAAAATACTGTAAATTTGAGATATTTCATTATTCGAATTCTGAAATATGATTATTGTGATGCAAATTGAGAAAGTATCGAATTGAATTCTATGCTCTAAGGAACGAATATCTTGAAGTAAGATATTATTTCGAGAAACTACCGTTGGATGTAATTTTATCTGGACTTAGGTTCTCTAATAGTCGATACGTAGCTACTATTGGGGGATATTTGAATCCAGGAAGAAAAAGTATAGTAAAAATGGAGACCTCTTTATTAACTAAGAAACAAGCCAGGGTAAGATTGAAGAACTGGAAAATGTTGGTAAAGAAATATCGTGAAAAGGGCTATAGCTATCCTACAATCTACCGTATAAAGGTTCAACTAGAAAGGATTCTAATTGATTAGTCCTTTCAGTTAAGAAACCCTCTGTCATCAGTAAAGAGAATTGCTCTCTGATATTTTTGAATCCATTCCTGAAGTTGGTAAATCTGGGAATTTGTCCTTCATATTTTGTTCTACAATTGCACTTGCTTCTTCAATTATTTTGAGTGCGTCCTCGCTTACACTGCCTGTGTTTCCATTAATTTCTGATGCTGTGGGGATCTGACCAGAATCATTCATTATACCATTTAATATATCAGTAATCTTTCCAAAGGACTGTCCTGCTTCGGGTATCATTGAATTCAATCCTCCTTGGATATTCTTTATGACCGACATAGCAGGGCTTAATGTTACTACTACATCACCTAATTCTGTAATTGTATTTAAGCGAAGTTGAATTTGCTCTAGGGCCAACTTGGCTGAAGTTATCATCTTATTCATCTTTCTGATTTGAGAAAGCTCATTTGATAGAATTTTTGCATATTGGCTATCGTGATTTTGCATTGCGCTTATAATTCTCTTAAATATAATCTGATCTTTTTCATCCATCTTTGCTGACATGCTTTCTAATTTTGCTATTTGCGAATGTAGTCTCTTCTGTGCTTCTTCTATTCTTGGTTTGAGTGGAGATGGAGGCTTTATATTCTCCAATAATTTCATTCCAACATTGCCTATTTCATTTTGTGGTTTGATCCATTTGTTGCTAAATGACATTTGACTTTTATACCCTTATGCAAATGTAAAAATTTGTATTTAAGGATGCATTTCATTTTCTAATTGTGACTATAGTAACTAAAGTCTATGGTTACAAGATGGGAAGTTGCTATACTGGGTAGGCACCGCAAACTTTGCAAAATGATCCTTGCCAAATGAATGGGGAGTGGCATGAGGAACAATTCCTGAAGACCGAATTATGATTAGCTAAATCATGAATTGGGGCCTGGAAATATTTTCTGTAGATTTGATAGTAATACAAGTGTTCCTTGTCTCTGATCGTTACCATATCATTTTTGGCAATCTTAACGTCATTTATGTATTCTTGATCCGAAATTTTCTTATCTAATGCGGAAATAAAATTCGACATCCCAGATCCAGTTTCTAAAGCTTCCTTCTTCCTCCAAACAATGGCATCTCCTAATTTATCCTCGTAACATCTCCTGAGGAAAAATTTACCAAATATAGTTCCATTATGGTCTGCTAATTTTTCTTTAATTTGCAAGGCTTTAGCAAACTCAATTACATTCTCATGGAGAAAGGGAGTATAGGCCTTCAAGTTATACTTTCTCGCCAAATTTCCAGAAACGAAATTCATATTTTGTATCAACTGCTTTAGCTTTGATTCGAGAATTTTAGGCTCTTTATAATATGTTTGGAGGAAGTTATACCCACCAAATAATTCATCTGCTCCATCGCCGATAATCACGGATTTGAATCCAAGCTCAATTGCTTTTTGAAATCCAATTTGTTGGATGACCATATTTCGAATAAATATGGGATCAAAGGTTTTATAATCCGCAATCAACTCATCAATACTCTTATAAATCAAACTTACGCTTGGTTGGAAGATGGAATGACTTACTTTAAACTTCCTGGCAATCAAGGAAGAGTATTTGTAATCACCTGACAAGCTATCAATCACAATTGTAATTGCTTTTCTCGGCTTCTTGCAATATAACAAAATGCTGCTGTCCAGTCCCCCAGAAAGTAAAATAGAATCTCCAGGTATAGATTTACAAACCTCATCCAATAATAATCGAAATTTATCGCAGGAACCTGCCACTATAGTATTACTTTTTTTACGTTTATAAATCTAGGTTGTTGATTTATTATTATATGCAGTTTGGTGCTAAGAAAAAATGTATTAATCCTTCTTGTGGAATTGAATATCTAATTGATAATGATGTTTATCGCTGTTCATGTGGATTTCTTTTAGATGTTAAATATAAAGAAACTCCAAATAAAAATCTCATTGAAACTTTTTATCAAAGGCGAAATTATATGGGAAATATTTTTAATGAGAGCGGTGTGTGGAGATATCGTGAGTTATTGAACTTTGTTGGCATTGATACAGAAGATATTGATCAATGTTCGGAATTTTTGGTTTCTTTAGATGGTTCAGAAGGCAGATCCTCAAGACCATATCAAATGAGTAAAGTTGCTAGTTATGTAGATATGCCATCAGATAATTTTTACCTTCAACCAGAAGGTTATAATCCAAGTGGTTCTTTCAAGGACAACGGAATGGCAGCGGCGGTAACACACGCAAAGCTCCTGTCTGTTAAGAAGATAGTCTGCGCCTCGACAGGTAATACTTCTGCCTCCGCTGCGATGTATGCTTCAAATGAAGGTTTTGATTGTGATGTTTATATTCCTCAAGGTGAAATAGCTCCAGGAAAATTAGGACAAGCATTTCAATTTGGAGCTCAGGTTATTGAAGTTGTCGGAAATTTTGATGATGCGTTGTCAATGTCATTGAGTAGTGCATCGCGCGATGGCGGTTATACAGTAAATTCGATTAACCCGTTTAGAATCGAGGGGCAGAAAACGATAGTATTTAGAATTATGGAACACTTAAACTGGAATCCTCCTGATTGGATCGTTTATCCCGGGGGTGCACTCGGAAATATTTCGAGCTGTGGTAAGGCTCTAATGGAATTGTACGCTTGGGGTTGGATAAAAAAAATTCCACGCGTGTTGGTAGTAAATGCAAAAGGTGCTGACACGTTTTATCAACTCGTAAATGGATTGTTCGAAAATTCAAAATTAAGTTGGAATGGAGGTAATATCGATATACCGTTTATTGAGAGATTTTATAAACATCAGGACAATAATAACATTTCACCCAAGACTTTAGCAACTGCAATACAGATTGGAAGGCCCGCCAATATAGCAAAAGCATTAAGGACGATCGATTTTACAAATGGTATTGTAGAAGAAGTTGAGGACATGGACATGTTGGATGGTATGTCTGTAGTAGGCTTAAATGGTTTTGACTGTGAAATGGCCTCAGGTTCAGTTCCCGCAGGGATCAGGAAATTGCGTAAAAAAGAGATAATCAAAAAGGATGAAATTGTGGTAGGAGTCTTAACTGGTAGGCAAAAAGACCCTTCATTAGCCATCAATTACCATTTGAATAAATCGAATTTGTTCGCAAAACCTCCGCGTGATCATTTAAAATAGGTTTATTTAACTTTCCTTTTTTGTCTAATGGTGTTATTTGATATGCTAGGATCTAATCCCTGAAGTGCAATCAGTATTGCCTTAGATTTGTCTTCAGTTTCTTGAAATTCTTTACTTGGAATGGAATCAATTACTATCCCTGCACCAGACTGAGTAAATCCTTTTTGATCACTTATGAATGCCGATCTAATCGTAATGGCAAAATCGCAACATTGGTTAAACGAAAAATATCCAATAGCGCCAGCATAAGGACCCCTGCTTTCTGATTCCAAATTGTTAATTATTTCCATTGCCCTTATTTTTGGGGCCCCTGAAATTGTTCCTGCTGGAAATACTGCCTTGAATGCATCAAAAATATCATACCTGTTATCTAGGATGCCTACAACATGGGATACCATATGTTGGATATGGCTAAACCTTTTTACTTTCATTAACTCTGGAGTAGATACGGTTCCAAATTTACAAACTTTTCCTAAATCGTTCCTTGCTAAATCCACAAGCATCGTATGTTCAGCAACCTCTTTCTTATCACTTTTCATCTCTTTTTTGAAATTATTAGTAATCTTTTGATCATTTGATACTGGTCTTGATCCTGCAATTGGATAGGTTTCAACATATGATCCTGTAATTCTTAAGAGCATTTCTGGACTGGCCCCCAACAAGACCTGTGATCCATTTTTGAAATAAAACATATATGGAGAAGGATTGATCCTTCTTAGTTCTTCGTATAACAGCAATGAATCTCCAACATATTTAAAAGTAATTTTTTTTGACAATACAGTTTGAAAAACGTCCCCATTCTGGAGATGTTTTTTTATGATATTCACTTTTTCTTCATACATTTTTTTACTGACATTTCTCTTGAGATTTGAGTAAGTTGGTTTATTCAAGTTTTGACTTGATCGAGGAATCTCAATAATTGATCTAATTTTTTCAATTCTTGATTCATCATAGTAAAAGTATTCCAACTTGCTTTTTTTGTGATCGTAAACTAACCCATCCTCGTACCAGCCAAATTCGCATAACGGGAATTTCAATTCCCTTTTTATAGGGATTTTCTCCCAAAATCTAATCGCCTCGTAGCAAAAAAAGCCAACTAGCCCTCCTACATATCTGTATTGTTGTTCCTTGACTATGGGAAAATACTTTCTAATGATCTCTAATGGACCTTTTATACTCATTTTCTGGATTTCGTTATCTTTGTTTAGGATTTGCAAACTTCTTAAATTACACTTGATTATGTACTTTGGATCAAAACCAATAATAGACGATTCCACTAGTTCTTTAGGCCCGTCTAAAGATTCAAAAATGAAATTATTGTCGAATTCCTTGCTGATTTTTTTGAAAATCTGAAATGGCATCATTTTGGTGTCCAATTTTTGGAATTTAGGCTCACCTTTCAATCTGAACAAGTAATCCAACTTTTTGTTCATATGCGATCCCATTTACCGCAAATCCTCTAACTTGTCCTCATCAAATGTTCCTTTTAAAGATAAAGGTTTTCTGCCAAGAAACCCTTCATCCTTCGTATGCCAAAACATTACTCTATCTTCACCCAATTTCCAGCAGAGCCAAACCTCTTCATCAAATCTTTTTGCCGGAAAATCTATTAAACCCTCTTCAAAACTTTTTATAAGAATTCCCATTCCTTCGAGTACTTCAATTTCTTTGTATAGTTCACTGATTGATTTATTGATCTGATCCTTAATTCTGAAAAATTTTTCATGATTATTATTTTTTTCAACTGTGAGACTCAATTCTGATTGTAACTCCAATATTGTCTCACGTTGATTTAAAATTTTGGCAAACCTTGAGCGAACTACAGGTAAAATTGAGTTTGCCCTAACTGGTGTGAAGAATTTAAACATTATTTATTTTGATTAAGATAATATTTATTTTTATGTAACAAACCTGTTAAATTGGTGCTGTTAACTTAATGATAAACCTATAGCTTTAAGTTGCTCTATTTCAATCATGATCAGTAAAAGAAACAGAACACCTTCACAGTATATTGGTTATAGTCTGTATTTGTATTTTCTTGGACTATCATTAAGAAATGTTGTAAAAGCATTATCATATCTGCATCGAGTAAAAAGAAGTCATGTATCCATCTGGAAGTGGATTCAAAAATGTCATCATGAAGGGAAATTATCAACAAGGAAAAATAAGATTTCAGAATACATTGTAGACGAGACTATTCTAAAAGTTGGTTCAGAATTTATATGGCTTTGGGTTGCGATTGAGCCAGAAAACAGGCTGATTCTCGCACAAAATATAACTAAAGAGAGAAACATGCTTGTTGCTGAAAAGTTTATATCTGATCTAATAAAGGCTCATGGAAATCATCCAGTATCTACAGATGGAGGTAGTAAGTGGTACCCAATGGCTTGTCAATTCCTTAAACTAAAACACCACACCCATTCCCCTTTGGAGAAAAGTCTGATTGAGAGGAAAATGCAATACATCAAAGACAGAACTAAAGAATGCTTTGAAGATTACTTTCCCTGTAGAAAAAAGAATTGCAAACTCAACTCAACCATGTACGGAAATGGTTAAACCTGTTTGTTGATTATCATGATAAGGAGAAGATTTGTTCTTAAGTTAACAGCACCGTTAAATTGAAGACGAGTTATAAATAGAGGGTAATTTAGATATTTTAGATGAGCTTGATCAAAAATCGAGCATCGATTCTAAAGCACCATAAATTTCAATCGGTAGAGGATTCACTAGATGCTCTTGAATTTGCATTCAAGAATTGTAGTCCGGAAAAATTAGTAGTTTCATCGATATCAGTAAATTCTAAATTTGGAATTACTGATATTAACGGAGAATTCCATGGGTACCCTCTGCCCCGGGGTAAGTCTATTTTGGTAATAAGCGTTGGGAAAGCCTCCGAAAAAATGTTAAATGGATTTTCTGCCAAGATGGGCGATACAATCGCAAGAAGTTTATTGATTATCCCAAAAGGTTACAAAATCAAGAATACACAACAGTTAGGTTTAGGGAAGGTTTCCATAATACGATCCTCTCATCCAATCCCAAATAGAAATAGTCTTTTAGCATCGAGAATTCTTGTCCGAGAATTACAGCATTTGGATGATATAGAATTAGTGGTATTTTTGATCTCTGGTGGTACATCAGCACTGTTGGTCTCTCCTATTCAGGGATTAACATTGTCTGACAAAAGAGAGGCAAATAAGCTACTAATCTCTTGTGGAGCTGACATAAATGAGATCAACATAGTCAGAAAACATTTATCACAAATTAAGGGGGGCAAGATTCTAAGACTCTTAAATCCTAAGAGGAAAGTAATTAGTCTTATTTTGTCAGATGTCGTGGGAGATAACTTGAGCACAATTGGCTCGGGTCTAACATACTTTGATGAATCATCCTTTGCGGATGCAATAGCAATAATAAAAAAGTACTCTATTTTTGAAAATAGATCTGATTCTATGAGGAATGTCTCGGGAGCTTTGACTAGGGGATTAAAAACAGACGAATTTGAAACTGTAAAATCAAGAGAATTTAAGTCATTAAGCGTAGACAATCATATAATCGGAAATAACTTGATGTTTTGTCAAAAAATAGCTTACCATTTAAAATCTCGTGGTTATCATGTTGATTACAAAGGTTCGGAATTTAATTTTAGCATGAACGAATTCTCAAGTTTTACAAAATTGATATTTGATCAGCTCCAGAAAGATAATACTGCAGTCCTGATGGGTGGTGAACTTACCAATGTAATTTCCAAATCGAAAACTGGTTCTGGAGGCAGAAACCAGGAAGCAGTTTGCAGAATGATGGAATTAATGGATCAATTGAAAAATTCAGACTGCAGTGTGATATGTATAGGTACAGATGGTATTGATGGAAATTCGAATTCTGCGGGTGGCATTCTTTCACCTTCCACTTTAAAGTATCTTAAACTCAAAAAATTAAACGTCAACGACTTCTTGGAATCTCATAATTCAAACATCTTACTAAAGGGCTTACATTCTACCATAAATACAGGCTACACCGGTACTAACTTCAACGATGTGTATTTGTTTGTTAGAAAAACTTGATAGTTTTGGTCTATGTCGTCCAATCAATAGGTATATCTTGAAATAGACCATTGGGCAAAATCCTCCTAATTGAAATCGGAAGTGTCTTTTTCTCCAATTCGTATCTGGCTATCATAATGGTATCTGTCAATTCTGTTGGAATTTTAGTTAATATGGGGGCCCCTAATGATAACTGTAACGATCTAGCTCCCGTAATCCTAGCCTTTTCAAATCTGGTGAGCCGATTTGGGCCAATAATGATTTCGTCATTTTTTGAGGTTACCTCTCTTAGTTTAAAATCAACATCTGCATCATAAGTTTTGTAATTCTTTGTTACATCCTCGTCCTTAGAAACGGTCACAAGTTGATTTTGGGCATTCTGTATTTTCAGGCTATTATCCGAATTTTCTCCTATCACTTCTTTCTCGCCATCATCAGTCTTCTTAGGACCTGATTTCTTTTTTGTTCTCTTAATAGCCACTACTATCCAAAAAGATTTATCAATATAATTAAATGTTACTGAAAGTTCATATTTATAAACTTTTGAATACTTTGTATGTCTGGTGCTATTTCAAGCGTTTCACGTATAGAGATTCAATTGCTGATTAACGATAAACATGTGATAAGTGCTGAATTTAAGAGACATTTCTCACCTCTGACCATAAAAAAAATAATTAGAAGATTGCCCATCTCGGGGTTAATTAGTAAATATAATGAAAACTTTATCTATATAAGGACCGACCTAGATATCGGGATTGAAAAACCTGTTAGTAACTTCAAGAAAGGGAATATTGCCTTTAGCCCGTCTGGAAATTTCATATCGGTTTTCTTGAAGGATACCTCAACCGCTCAGAAATACAACATGCTGGGTAATATTACCTCAGATAATTTGGGCTTGTTGCTGTCAGTTGGCGCAGGAGATATTCTTACATTTAAAATTCTAAACCAATAAAAAATATTCACTTTATTTTTTGATAAATTCTATGTCCACTATAACCTCCAACGCTTTTTATAACGCTTTTGTTCTCTAGATTTTTAAGATAATTGTTTGCGACGGAGATTTTGACTCCTAAATTTCGAGCAAATGCTTGTACTGTGATAGCCTTCATGGCATCCAATGCCTTAAGCCCTTGAGCATCTTCTATCAATACTGACAATCTTTGCTTTTGCTGCACCTTTGGAGTCTTTTTAGTTTCTTCTTTTTTATTTCCCTTATTGTCCTGTGATTTATTCGCACTAGATTGAGTTGGCTTCTTTTTGTTACCGCCCATTATTGAACGAATATTTTATATTTTTAGATAATTTATACCTTTAACGATGGTTTTATTTTTAGAGTTATTCTGAAGCAGGTAAGGATGTCCTTACATCTGTTGCGAATGGTGACCTCAGTAACTCCAGCTAACTTTGAAATATCCATCTGAAGAATATTAATTCCCAACAAAACTGATGCCAAATAAAGGTAAGCTGCGGCGATTCCATTAGGTGATTTTCCATCTGAAAGCAAATGATTTTCTGTCTTCTTTGCTATTTCCAATGCCAGTCTTTCTATTTTGATATCAAATTTGGCTGTGTTAGCTGAGCTTAGAAATGTATTGATTTATATTAATTGATTGCAAGTTTGCAATGTTATGACCCGCCTTGCTTAAGGTGCGATCTTTTGATTGTAGAGATATGAAATCAGTAATCTTGTTCTGTTGCGGTTGACTTCGACCTGAACAATCGTCATTTTCACATACTAAAACCATGGATCGATAGTATTTTGAAGCTAGTTTTTGGTTTTCATTAATCTGGTCGATAGAATTACTACAACAAACTATTTCATTCAAAGATCTTAATACTTTACATATTTTACAAGCATAATATACGGAGGCTGCCGCCATACAAGAAGTAGATTTTCCTTTAGTATCACATTTGTTTTCATAATTTCTATACAATAATGCTGCAGTTTCACACACTACCTTTGGGACAGATAATAATGAACTAATTTCATTTATCCTACATAGCACGTTGGAAAGTCTCCTTTCCTTTGAACTGGAAATTCTGATTATGCTATTCCATTTTCTAAGAGTGAGCATAGATTTCTTCGTATTTTCTTTAAAACATTTGCCTGTATAGTCCCTAAATTGACTATCGATTTCTGTATGGAGACCAAAGTCGTGATAAGAAATGCTATTTACACCACTTGCGCGAGTATTCTTAAACCTACTTGTAGGATCACTAATAAACGAATCTTGACCAAAATCCTCAATATTATCTTGAACGACGTAACCGCAAATACTACAAATGAATTCTCCCTTTAATATATCCTGCACAATTGCAGAATCACACTCTGGGCATGTATTTTTTAAGTCCAAATTGCTAGAAATTTCGTATCACCTATTTCTTATTTCGCTTAATGTAATTCCGGGTTCTAATTGTGCGAGCCTTATTATTTGTTGGATTAGTATAGACCTTCATGCCGCTAGTCTTGCTTCTTGGCTGAATGAATGGAATTATTGAGGCGTAGGGTGATTTCACCGACCCAATCAACTCGACTATTTTGCCAATCTTTTTTTCGTTGTTAAATACAAGCAATCCCGCTCTAGGGTTTTTTCGATTTTGATCAATTTTTACAATTATCCGGCCGCTTTTAGAAAAATGAAGAATTTCTCCCAGTAATTCCATAGTCATTTAGTGATTATCATTATTACATACAAATTATTCTGTCAAATAAAGCTATCAAATAAATCAATTAAATTTATTTATTCTCAAGAGATTACAGGTCATGACGGGATTTGAACCCGCGACCTAAGGTTTACAAAACCTTCGCTCTGCCAGGCTGAGCTGACATGACCATTTTTTAATATCAGATAACGCCTGTAATTAAAAGCTTCTGTATATA
Source organism: Candidatus Nitrosocosmicus sp. FF01 (assembly GCF_047711275.1). Lineage (NCBI taxonomy): Archaea > Thermoproteati > Nitrososphaerota > Nitrososphaeria > Nitrososphaerales > Nitrososphaeraceae > Candidatus Nitrosocosmicus > Candidatus Nitrosocosmicus sp. FF01. Next base: position 49,471 of record NZ_JBLNIG010000005.1, read on the forward strand.
TATTGGATTTTTTCGTTAATATTTAGATGACCTCATCTCCCGAAAAGCGTATTATTTGTGTCAATATAACAATTAGTAATAAACCATTTCTTAATGACCCTGAGGGAGAAACGGTGCTTCATGACTTAATTCTAAGGGAAGATTATAAAGATGTCTTGTCTGTCCGAGCTGCTAAATCGTTTTCTGTTAAAGTTTTGGCATATGACAATAAAGACGCGTTGGATAAGATAAGCCGTATGTGCGAAGAATTGCGATTGTATAATCCAATTGTAAGTACATGTGAATTCTCTATTGTGGATAACTAGGAATAACATACAATGCTCAGCAAAGGAAACCCTTAATGGTTTGATAAGTTAACCAATTGCATTAGAAATATGAAGGATTACGATAGTGTCATTATTTGGTTAGATTATTTCAACAAGAATTTGTCTAGAGAAAAAGGAAGAAAAGTGTCTAAATCCCTTGCTGTTTATGACCCGCTTGTTTCAGAGTTGGTTAGTGCCGTTGAATCACTAGGACATAGTGTTGACAAAGATCAAATTAATGAAGGTGCACGTTTTCCAAAGCGATCTCATATTAAATCCGGGTACATTATGATAGAAAAAAAAGGTTTAAAAAAAAATTCCTTGGTAAAGGGTATTTCCGAAAAAATAGTGGTAAATAGAGCGAAATCAAAGGGTAGATAGGTTCTGCGTTTGATGTTAAAAACATAAATAATCAACACGTAGTATTCAATATATCTGATTTTTTGTGATATGCATAATAAATTAAGGAATATGTATTAAATTGATTCCAGAAAAGAAAATAATAAGCAAGAAACATGGAACAAGTGTCAATCAATTTAACTTGGGTGTAGATACTACTCAAAGTAATAGAATTGATAAATCCAAAAATGAATTAGATGAAACCCTTGAGAATAGGATCTCTAATTCCATACCTAAAGAAGCTCAAATTACAAATATAAAACTCGAGGCTGCTAATATCGCCCTGTATACAAAAAATCCTCGGTTTGCACTGACTGAATTAACTTTGCATTTATCGGCCATGTCAAAATCAATTAAAAAGAGATTCATAATTAGGACCGACCCTTCTATTAGATTGGCCGAAGATGAGACCCGAAACGTGATAAGTAAGATTTTACCAAAACAGGTAACTATATCTGTAATTTTCTGTGACGAGGCAACGGGTGAGGTCATTTTGGAAGTTAATAAACCCGAAGAAATTACGTCCGAAATTTTCATAAATATTGCAACTAATACTGGTTGGATAGCTCATACAAGACGATCACCTCATATCCCCTCAAATAGCATCAAAAATATCCACTCAGTACTGAAGAGTTCTTCAAAGGACCGGATAAGCTTTTACCAAAGTCTAGGACGAAGAATATTCAGGCCGCATTTGCTTTCCAATTCATTACTACAATCCAATAATGGAACAATAACAACTTTTCAAGAAGCGTCAAAGGATACGGCTAAGTTTCAGATAGATCATAAATTAGGTGGGAATCCTTATCGATACAGTACCCTTAAAGAAGTTCTGATATACTGTCTGGGCGGCGTCAAACAAGTAGGCCGCTCTTGCTTTGTCGTAGTTACGCCTGAAAGCAAAATAATGCTCGATTGCGGAATAAATCCGGGTGAAAACACAAATTACAATGCTTATCCTAGGATCGATTGGTTTGATTTCAACTTAGATGAATTAGATGCCGTAGTTATAAGTCATGCTCATATTGACCATCAGGGATTTTTACCTGCTCTCTATAAGTTTGGCTACAAGGGGCCAGTTTATTGTACAGAACCTACGTTACCTTTAATGACGTTGTTGCAAATGGATTCTGTAAAAATAGCCCAAAATAATGGCACCTATATCCCATATGAAATCAGAGATGTAAATGAAATAATAAAACATTGTATTCCAATCCCTTATGGAAAACCTACTGACATTTCCCCAGACGTTACAATAACATTAAACAATGCTGGACACATACTGGGAAGTGCTACTGTGCATATCAATATCTCTGGTGCTCACAATATTCTATATACCGGCGATTACAAATACGCACGAACTCAATTATTAGATGGGACAATGGCCAATTATCCTCGAGTCGAAACGATAATTACGGAGAGTACATACGGAGCATCAAATGATCTAATGCCTGATCAAGCAACCGTCTATGGATCTTTTACAGAAAGTATTAATCACACTCTAAAACAAGGAGGCAAGGTTTTAATTCCTGTTCCCGCGGTTGGAAGAGCCCAAGAAATTATGTTAGTTTTGGATAAAGAAATGCGAGAAGGCCGCTTGATAGAATCGCCTATATTTATAGAAGGGATGATCTCTGAAGCAAGTGCTATTCATATGTCGTTCGCGCATTATTTAGGATATGAGGTTAGAAAGTCAGTGTCTGAGGGTATCAATCCATTTACCTCATCATATTTTACCGTTATAAACGGAATAAGTAACAGGGAGGAGGTATTCACTGATGAATCCCCTGCTATAATCATGGCTACGTCAGGAATGCTTGAGGGTGGCCCGTCAGTCGAGTATTTTAAGCAAATTTCGCCTGGACCACAGAATAAGATTATTTTCGTTTCTTACCAGATAAACGGAACACTTGGTAGAAGGGTGCTAGACGGATCAATATCCGAAGCCAGCATGATTGACAAGAATGGAAAGGTTAAAGTAATCCCAGTTCGTTGCTCTAAACAAAAAATCGACGGGTTTAGTGGACATAGTGATTTTAATCAAATAATGAACTTTGTTTCTAAAGTACGCCCGAAGCGAGTCCTGGTGAACCATGGTGAAAGATCAAAATCAGAGAATGTTGCAAGCATGATTTACTCACGGATGCGAATACGGTCTAGCGTTCCTGACAACAGGGAGATAATCAAATTAAAGTAATTCGATAGGTTTTTTCCTATGTATAGCGTTCTAAATGTTGAACTGAGTTGGCAATAAGATATAGGTGTATAAATTGCAATATAGTTTTAAGCGGAGAAGGTGCATCGCGCCATTATTTAGCTAATCCAAGTCACAAATTAGAGAAATTACCTCCCCCCCCTAAGCCCGGCAAACCTGCCACTTAGGAACAGGATTGGCAAATTATTCGCGAATGCTTTCCAAAGCTGAAACCACTTGCCATAAACTTGTTCTGATATGTGATTGCATTTGTGGATTTTGGGTTACTCCATCTAGCATGCTAATGGCGTTTGCAGCTCTAACAGAGATACTTCCACCCTTTTCGTCCTTTAAGATTGCCAAAACCTCTCTAATCATATTTCTAATGTTTCGCTGAATATTTACATTCTTTATTAGCGAATCCAGGGTCGAGATTGCATTATTTAATCTTTCAATATTCTCTTTTTGTTTTAATTCTTTCTTTGTTACGGTCAATTTGAATCACACATCTTAATTTTTACCTTATTCCTATTAATAGCTTTATTTATGTGGCTTTTAACGTCCAGGCCCTGTTAACTTAAGCGTTTGAATTAGGGTAAATTTGAATTGTCATTGAGCCAAACTACTCACTTTCGACAAGTTTGTTTGGAGTTTATGCACGATTTGAGACATAATGTTCTGATATTATTCATCCTAATCCATATGAAATATTGGAAAACATTTGAAAAATCACGTTAAGTTAACAGGGCCAACGTCCACTATGAAAAATTTAATAACAAAACAAAATATACCCCTTATGTCTTAATGGGGAATTAATAGTGAATAGGGTACTCTTGATCATACTATTTTGGATCCTTGGTTTCATTGGGGGTATCTTAATCTATTCGGCCTTACCATCTATAACTAGCTTTTTCAGTACTTTTATGCCTAGTTTATTTACAAAGTACTTTTACGAGGCACTAATAGCAGGGGTTATCGGATCTGGAATTAGCACCATTGCGATTCTATACTGGGCGAATAAATCTTCAAAGGAATTCTGATATGATAAGATTGGAGAATTAAGCACAAAGAGTATGCGTGAATTGGTGTTGATTGAAATATTTATTGGTTTTTTCGTTTCCTTGTTTGCCGGATTGGTAGGTTCTATGGTAGGAGTAGGCGGTGGAATAGTCAACGGACCTTTCCTCAGCCTTCTTAACTACCTCCCCTCACAAATTTCGGCCACAAGTTTAATGGCTGTATTTTCAACTAGCATTTCTTCCTCAATTCAGTTTATGAGAAAAGGATTAGTTGTAAAAAAAGTTGGAATTATTTTGGCAATCTCGTCTATACCAGGTACGTTCATTGGGGTGCATTTTGCAAATATCTTTTCTATGGAACAATTTAGATATCTTTTTGCAGTAATCCTGCTGGGTACTGCGATATATCTTTTCCTTAGAAAAAGGATTTATTCCACATATGATTCGAAGCTTCCTTTTAATTTCAATTCAGTGCATTTATCTATAAGAAACCTAAGACTGCTGGTTTTAGTGTCTTTATCATTTATTGCTGGAATTGTTTCGAGTAGTTTTGGAGTCGGAGGCGGAATAATTTTTGTACCATGTTTAATTGTAATAATGAAATTCAATGTGAAAAACTCGACTGCAACGTCACAGTTTGCTCTAATTTTCACTTCTATCTCGGGGCTGATGTTGTTCATGTTGCAGGGTAGGCCCGATTATCAAATGGGATTTATACTTTCAATTGGAGCGGTCATAGGCGGTACGCTAGGTAGCTTATTGTCGATGCGGGTAAATTCTTCATTTATATTGAAATTGTTTAGCGGACTATTAGTCATAGTATCGTTGAAGCTTCTTTATGACGGGGTGGTTTTACAAAATTGATAATCTAAAATAGTTCTCGATATTATTGTGCTGATTTCTATATACAATTGCACCAGAATATTATCGAAACTGATTTTAAATTGATCCAAAAACATTACTGGCAAAGTTTACATAAGATTAGTCTTAACAGTTGATTTAATATTGTATTATTAGATTGATTATCTAGGAAAGTGATGAATATCGCTATACTCATTTCAGGGAGAGGGAGTAATATGAAATCAATACTTCAAGCCATTCAGGGTGGAGAGATTGAGGGAGTTAAAGATGTGATAGTAGTATCAAACAGATCCACAGCGCCAGGTTTGGAAATTGCAAGAAAGGAATTTGGAGTCAAGACATTAATTGTTTTGCCTGAAGAAAATGGACAGATGTATGACAAAAAGCTAATGACGGAATTGCAGAGAAACGAAATTTTTGAACATAATAGTCTTATCTGCTTGGCCGGATTCATGAGGATTTTGAAACCTGAATTTATTAAGGCCTACAAGAACAAGATAGTTAATATTCATCCATCTCTACTCCCGTCTTTCAAAGGATTACATGCACAAAAACAAGCTCTTCTCGCAGGTGTCAAAATTACTGGTTGTACGGTACATTTAGTTGATGTGGGCATCGATACCGGACCGATTCTTCTACAAGAATGCGTTCCTGTACATGATAATGATACTATAGAATCCCTTTCTGCAAGAATTTTGATTGAAGAACACAAGATTTATGTTAAAGCTTTGAAACTATTATCTGCAAACAAATTTTTGTTAAAGGGAAATAGGATGGTTCAAATCTAGTTACATGTTATCCTCTGATTTTCTTATCCATTTCCAGCATAAATTTAGAGATCTCGTCCTTGTTAGAATTAAGATATTCTTGTCCTTTTTCTCGCAATCGGCTATTGAATAGCCGCAATTCCCTATGTTCTTCAAAGAAGTTATCAAGTATTAACGTACCATGTAAAATCGGGTTTAGCAACTGATCAATGTTTTGCATTAACGCCTTAAAGTCGCCCTTCTCAGATGATTCGGAAGCCTCGTACAAGATTTTACTAATATCCTTGAGTTGTTGAGAAGAGAATAAGACCTCTTTTTTAGGTTCAAAATGTTTCGAATTTGATCCTGTGCTTCTTTTCTCTACCCCAATTTTTGAGATCAACTCTTTGGTAAGCTCATACTGTTCATCCCTACCCGTAAATGTCTTTTTGATATTCTTAATGAGTAAGCCTTTGTTGGCAAGACGAGTAGTTGCATCTTGGATTTCAATGCTATCCAGCCCCGTTATCCACACTATCTTTCCTAGGTGATCATTGCCTTGTCGGATAGATTCCAGAATGACAACTTCTATTATTCGTTTGTAGTCTTCCTCCATTCTTGCACTCACAAAATCTCTATCCTTGACAGCTTTTTTTGCATTTGATATGTCGAGTTCTATAGATTTTTTTAATGCTTCCATCCCCTCGGTTACTTTGCCATCCAAAGTCAAATAACAAGCATAATTATACCATACCATGGGATCATTTGGATTAATGTCTAATGCTTTTTGGCAACATTCTATAGCTTTTTCATAGCTCTTTGTTTTATAATAGACCAGACCCTTAAGATTCCATACTCCGGCATTGTTAATATCGATTTCAAGTACCTGGTCAAACAACGAAATTGCTAAATTATATTGTTTTAAATGAAAATGAGAATAACCTTTCTTAATTAGTGAATCTACAAAATAGGGATCTATTCTCAGTGAAAGATCAAAACATCTGATAGCATCTTCAAATTTTTCTTCTGACATCTTGTTAACTCCCTTGTTATACAAATTAACCTTCTTTATGTCATCTTCAGTAATTTTGTAACTGCCAGCAGAAGGGGAAGACTCTGAACTATTCTTATCCGACAAAAGTTTCTTCCCGAAAATCTTTTCCATTATAGATATTAGTATTGTTCACGAATAAATATATTCTTTTTTTGATTAGGTATGATGCCAACTAATGCTTAACAGGCATTACCTAAAAAGTGGGAATACTTGTGTTGGTTACCTTAGCCACTATCCCGGTAAATGCAAAATTAACTAATAAAAACCATCCCCATAGGAATACCTGACCCGGAACCTTACAGGGGCCCTGCTTGACCTCAGTGTTGGTGCTGTTTGTAGTTTGAACCGGAGTATCGAGCTTTACATTCTCATCGGAACAAGTTAAATAAGGAATTGCAATCGGTGACAATGCCACCGTCTGGCCAAATATCGCGGGAAATACAAAAATCCATAACATAAATGATGGGACCATATAAAGCATCATTGGTCTCATTTGTTGTTGCTGCATCTCCATACTCATTTTTTGCATCTGAGATTGCTTTTTCTTTAATTCTTCAATTTGTTGTTTGTCCCTTTTTTTAACTGCTTCAGTATATTTCTTTCTCCATTCGCCAGTTTCTTTCATTACCGTTTTCATTTTTTCAATGTTAGTTGTTTTCCTTCGCAACATGGCCATGCCAAGATTTAGCCCTATAGCAATAATTGCTGCCAAAACTGCAGACGTGAACATGTCAGGAAAAATAGGATGTTGAGTATAATGAGGCGTTAAGCCCGGGAATTGTAGAATTATTTTTTCAGACAGGCCAAAAATATCTATCAAACTATTGGAAAATGATTTTTTGTGATTTATTAACCTTTTTGCCTATTACATTAAATTACATCCTTCTAAGCGGTGAAATCCCAATTATTTCCATGCATTCTTCAAATACGATTAAGCATTTTTTCATAATTATGGTTCGTGAATGCGCCAAGTTAATGTTTGATTCACTTAGAATTGGTGAACTTTCATAAAAGTTATTAAATAATGTAGCAAGTTGATAGAGGTATTTTGCCATGATTTTAGGATTGGCATTTTGAGACGAGTGGTTTAGTTCCATAGTATACCTACACAAATGTTTGATTAGAGCCATTTCCGCACCTGTGGATTCAATAGTGGATTTATCTGGTAAAAGTTCCTTATAACTACGCTGATGATTCATTTCCCTTAATTTCTCTTCGATTTTTTTACCTCTCGCATATGCGTATTGAATGTAAGGGGCAGTATCTCCATCAAGACTTAATGAATCGTTAAAATCGAAAGTAATCATTTTTCCAAAATCATACTTTATGAAATAATAGCGAATGGCTGAAATTGCAATCTCCTTAGAAATGTTCCTCATTTCATCTTCACGTATCTCGGGATTTCTTTTTCTTGTCTCCAACATTGCTTTTTGTTCAAGCGATTTCAATGCAAGGTCTGCCTCAACGAATATCCCCTTTCGCCCCGACATGTGAGCTGCCCTGTTGTTTTCTGTCTCGATTCCAAGCATAGCTATAGTGTTCTTACTTAAAATAACAGGTTCGTAACCAAGATATTCATATTTTGAAGCAGGTATTCCCAATTTGATCAAGATTTCAATTATAAGATTTTGTAATCTTTCTTGCCTTGAATCGATAATAGTAATGACTCTACTAATTTTATCGAAATCAATAGTGAAATTATTGCGGTCATTTCTGTTCTCCTCAACATTCGCATTTATTTCCTCTTGTAATGTAGTTGAGTACAACTCGGTAGAATCCCATTGGGTTGCAAAAAAAGAAAACAGAAAGGGATTTTTCAAAAAACCAAGTTTCCATACGGCAAACGGAATATCCTTTGCAAAGTATGTTAATGTCGAGTCACTCCTTATCAAAATCTTGTCTCCTTCTGTAGCTGACCTATAAATCCAACATCCATTATTTTTTCCCTCCACTTCATATTTGATAATTTCTTTCTCCTTAAGAATTTCAAATAACTGATACCAAAGACTCGATTGTACTATTTGTGATTCAAAATTGAGCAAGTCATAATGTATTTTGAAATTCCATGTCGTTTTTAGCTGCTCGATTAGAACTTTATTTACTATACTTTTAGTAAAAATCGATGTTTCAGAATTGGGATTTTCGAGTTCCTTCATTATCTTAGTCCTCTTTTCAAGGAGATCTGGTCTATTCTTGTATAACTCGTTCACTTTTACGTAGACTTCGTTTCCGCAATACTGATCGAATTTGAAATATTCAGTTTGATTCGATTTCGACTCCTCTGTGGGTATTCCAGCATGTTTAAATCCTACTATGATGTCTGCTACCTGTAGCCCTGAATCATCCACATAATTCAGAACCTTTACTTTATATCCTGTTTTTTTAAATATCCTGTATAGGCAATCTCCTATTATCGCATTTCTCAAATGGCCAACATGTAATGCCTTATTTGGATTTACACTAGTATGTTCTAATATAATAGTATCTTTATTATTTTGATTGAAGAATCTTGAAGTAGATGTTATATCTTTTATGTTATCATTTTGTAGGAAATGTCCCAGAAAGACTTGCCTGTTTAATACAAAATTGATAAAACCAGGCTTTTCGTATCTAGCATTTTCAATATAATGTCTGTTTGTCCACTTACTACATAACTCTAGTTTTCTTCTTACTATTTCCTCAGCTATTGAAAGAGGAGATTTATGTAGTACCTTTGCTAACTGAAAGCTAATGTTTGTAGAATAGTCGCCAAATTCAGGTAAAGGGGATTCAGTTACATCGTAACTAATTTGAGGATTCTTAAGATCAAAGAGTGTCAATACTTCTTTTAGAAAACCCTCAATTTCATCAATCACTTCCTCAAGAATCAAATGATTTCACTGCTTGCTTTTTGTTCAAAAACTAAGTCTATCGCATTTATTAATCCTTCGCCATTTCCACCCTTTACTATGTGAGTCGCTTTATTACGTACAGTTTCATCGGAGCTTTCAAATGTAATACTGTATTTAGTTTTATTAAACATTGGAATATCTGTTATACTATCTCCTATTGCAATTACTTCTTCCTTGCTGAATTGGAGATATTTCATTAATGTTTCCAATCCAGTTCCTTTATTAACGCCGATTTCATTTATATGATAAGCATAATTACTGTCCACTAGTATCAATTTATGACCGCTATCCATAAGTACCTGATTGCCATGAGCCAAATCAAATGTCCTTTCTAGTACTACTTCGCTCATCCTCGGAAACACCGATTTTTGAGAGACATGTTTTATCTCCTTTCTCAATAGGTCATATCCTTGAAGACATTTTTCTTTATCTGCAAGTATTCTAAAGTCATTTGGTGCTGTAATTATTACCCCGCCGTTCTCGCCAATAGCTGTATGTGTTGTCCCTCCAAAAACGGCTAGCGCAAATGCTTCAATAGATGATCGCCCTGTAACATAAATAACTTGATAACCTAATTTTACGAGGTATCTTAACTTTGATATAGCATTAAGATTTACCATGCCATTTCCATTTAATGTAATTGTTCCGTCAATGTCCACGGCAAAACATTTTATTCTGTTCAGATGAAATCAATGTATTAAATAACACATATAAAAATCTAGATTTATAGTGTTCATATTCAAAAATTGTTTAATGGACCTTTGTAATTTAGGTTCAATGTTGCCATATGGGATTGGCAATGCGATTGGTAACGCTGAATGTTTACTATTTCCTTTGTGGAGCACTAATTTTTTTTGTTCTAACAAAATAATAGGATAAAAGGTGAATTATGAGATTTTTCCAACGGAGACTATGATATTAATTACTTATTATGGTATTATTCGATACATGCGTTGCATAAAAGTAATTGAGGCAAATATGCAGAATTGAATACATTGTATTAGGAATATTCTTAGGATAACTGCTATTAGTCTCTTGTTGTAGTTTGGTGAAAGGATTGGCTATTTGCGAGAAATGATGGTTAATCTGAATAAAGACCTGAATTTGTCACTTATTGAGTTGAATAAATTTATAGGAATATTGGGGATTAGAGAAAGCACAAATTTCGTCCGTTCACACAGAAGACAGTTGACAGATAGACTCAGTAATATATATATTGAAATAATCAGTGACTAGAATTAGAATAGATTGAGTTTAGAAGTAGTGCTATTAGAAGATAATAACAACGTATTACTGAAGCGCAGGGAGATAAAATCGATGATAAAAAATGCCGTAGGATCTATCCGCAAAGACGAAGCTGCGAATTTGATAGCCGAAAAGCTACAGATCAATAGAAAAAATTTGATTCCGATCTCATTGGCCAGTGAGTATGGTAATCCTGATGTATTAGCAATGATGTATTACTATAATGACATCGAAGACGCAAGAAAACAGCTTCCTAGATACCGGTTTTTGAGAATAATGGGTAAGGATGAACGCAAGAAAATTATTGATGAAGAAAAAGCTGCCAAACTAAAGGCAAAACAAGCTGCAGCTGCAGAAGCGAAATCAAAGAAAAAGTAATAGCAACTTGGCAACAATTGAGGTTTGAAAAATTATGGGTAAAGATTCAAAAACAAAAAATGGCGTTTCAAAATTTTACAAGATATCTGATAACAATGTAGAAAGAATTAAAAGAGAGTGCCCCCGTTGCGGGAAGGGTGTATTTATGGCCGAGCATAAAGATAGATTGACGTGTGGCAAATGTAGTTATACAGAATTTCAAAAGGAACAATCTAAAAAAAACAAGTCGTGACACTAATTTTTTAATTAGATTTCCTTTTGCATTTTTAAAAGGGGGTTATGCCCATTCGATGATTTTGTTTCTTAAGTGGTTTTCAATCGGGGTATTTGCGATCGCTTGAAAAGGCAATTTGGTGTAGTTACCTCCGATCACGATACGCTTTGTTGGCAATTTCTTTTCAATCCAGAACGTTTTAGTCTTATTATCCAACTTTGGGTCTACCAAGCCATGGTCAAACTTTGAATCAAGCATCCTCGTTAGGGATCTATCTTTTTTAAACACCATTCGGTAGTCCATGGTTTTTTCAGTGTCTATAAACCCAGCTTCGAATCCCGTCTGGGGTATCAAATCTGAATTAATATCGAGATTGATGAACTTCTTTATCAGATCTAAATAATGCAAGAATTCATGAGCCACAACCGCATGAATTGTCCCCTTTAATCCATAAAGAACTAGTGGTAAGGACAGTTGAACCATTATTCTTATCTGATTCTGTTTCGTACAAATAGGGATAGTCCTAGCGTACATAATATTGAATTGACCGTATTCTATTTCAGAGGAACTTAGAAACAGGGCTGGTTCAATAAAATAATCTGGATAATCCAGGGAAGTATTTTTCTCAACTCTTTTTATTGCTTCCTCAACTATTTTGATTCTTTTCATGCATTGTTGAACGATTTTTTGATCCAATCTGTTATTATCAATATATTTATCAAATAGTAAGAACGGATTGATCCTTTTCATTTGATTTCCAGTTTATCTAGAATACATAAATTCAATAATATCAAAGTTTATACATTCACATTTTAGTCTTAGGACCTCTGAAAGTGCCGGTTCTATAGGATCATTTCCTCCTATGAATTGTTTGATTGGTATGCCATTGTCCATATTGAAAAGCAATTCCATATTTTCTCCCCTTTTATCAATAATTCTCGATTCGTAAATGTTTCGAGTCACCGTCTTCTTCTTTGTACCAAATCGTACCATTCCTACCAAGCTCTTCACTCTTTGATTCAACTCTTGCTCATTATCCTGATTTCCCTTAAGTAATACGAAGACCTTGACGAGTTGTCTATATCTATGAATATTCTCAATATCATTGGAATCGATTGTTTCGAATTCTATCTCCATACCATCATCAATAAATACTCTCTTTTCCCTAATTAAGGTGGTACAACCACTTGCCTTAACTATGAAAGGCCGTCCTCGACCCATTACGAGACTATTTTTGTCTTCACCACCGGTCCAGCTTATCTTAAATGAATTAGGCTTGTAATTCTGGTTTATTATTTTATTTACAAAAGATTCAATACTACGTTCATCGACTTGAAATTTTGGATTATATAAATCGAGATGCAGGTGATTTCCCTTAGTTCTATTTTTTTGACTAATTCCTCTCTTTAATTTTCGGTATCTTCCCAAGAGGTAAAACTCTCTTCTTGGTATAATTGAAAATGTTCGATCATTTTGGATTGTTATATCAAATCTGATCTCAGGATTACTATGATTTATACGACAACTTGTAGTATTTCTTATTTTTTCTCTGATCTGTGAATTAATTTGATTTTTAATATTCATGTTTCCTCGGATTTGGAACATTGATCTTAAATAGTCCTCATTTTCATAGAATTGAAATGGTAAGATAGTTCCTATATCAATAGTCGGAACCTGTTCCTTAAAATCAGATAAATGTTCTCTAATTTGGCTGATTATTGATGGAAGTGTTTCTACAAAGAAATTCTGACAGATGAAACAATTATTGGTTAGATCCGATCTTATAGCCACACGGGTAGAATATTTTAGTAACGTGGTTTTATTATTGCCTAAATTTCTCTTGTGGCAGTATTTGCATAGAGGAATGTTGAAAACAGAATGAGAGATTATTTCCTTCTGACCTTTATTAAGCAACTTGGAATATCTAACCAAGACCAAATCTTCTCATGAGTCCCTGCATCTGCCGGCCTTTTGCTTGCTTCATCATTGTTTTAGAGTTATTGTATTGTTTGATTAGGTCTTTAACATCATGTTCCATCACTCCTGCCCCTCTAGCGATTCTTTTTCGCCTTGCCTCGTGAATGATATCGGGATTCTTCTTTTCCTCTGATGTAAACGATTGAATAATAAATCTCCATTTTTCCATTTTCTGTTGTAAAACATCTAAATGGTCATCCTTGACAAAATTTGACAATCCAGGCAAGTTCTCGATTACATTTCGAAATCCCATTTTTCCCATATTTTCCATTTGGGAGTAGAAATCTTCTATCGTCATCTTTCCACTCATAAGCCTTTTGGCCTGATTTTCATCTGATTGAATTTCAAGATTTCTGGCCATTTCTAAAAGTGCTTTTATGTCCCCCATGCCAAGTAGCCTGCCGACAAAGCTAGTTGGGGAAAATTGTTCCAAGTCGTCAATTCTTTCACCAGTACCTATAAAGAGAACCTTAGCTCCGGTAGCGGATGATGCCGCAATCGCTCCTCCACCTTTTGCCGTTCCGTCTAGCTTGGTTAGAATAATTCCACTAATCTTGGCATTCTCATGGAAAATCTTTGCTTGATTGAAAGCTTGTTGTCCAATCGTCCCATCAATGACCAAAAATACTTGATCAGGTATAACAATCGAGTACATGGATTTCATTTCATCCAACAATCCTTGTTCCTCTTTATGCCTGCCTGCCGTATCTATAATTATGATATCTACTGGCTGAGTTTCAAAATATGCTAACCCATTCTTAACAATCTCCAAAGCATTCTTGTTTTCTTCCTCACCATACACCTGAGTATTTATCTTACTACAATTCATTTTAAGTTGGGTTAATGCCCCAGGTCGCCAAGTATCAGCACCTATTACGCCTATTCTATATCCATGTTTTGAAAGCCATCTAGCTAACTTTGCAACAACAGTTGTTTTTCCACTACCTTGAATTCCAAGCATTAATATGGTGTTCTTCTTCTCTGAATTGAAATCAATCAAGTTCTCCTCAACTTTCTTTCTGTCAATAGTTCGGATTGTTTCTCCACTATAGCCTAAAAGGCTTGAGAGTTCTCCATATAGAATAGTAATGATATGATCCTTTTTTGACAAACCTTTCGGAGGTGTCTCAGATAATGACCTTTCTTTCAGATTCTTAGTTATTTGTAAAACCAATCTGACATTCACGTCGGCAGCTAGCAATGCTCTTTGCAAATCCTTGCATAATTCATTAATCAATTCTTCATTGACATCTGAAGCACCAACAATTTTTTTTAGGGCAACACGTAAATTGTCTTTTAGACTATCAAGCATATAGTATCTACTTTTTTATTAGATCAACTTCTGCTATTTCAAATATTCCCCTTACTCCGTCCCAAAATACACTACTTTCTTTAACAACTAATCTTTTTTTATAAATGGGACAGTCCAAAACCAACGTTTCTGCTTCGCCGCCTTCAAATGTGATGTTAAATCCGAAATTCTTACTTAATCTCCTCAAGGTCAAATAGTTCGAATAATCGATAGTTTTTCCCAGCCAATACTTGTCTAATCCTCCTGCTGCAACTCTGGTGATAATGATTTCAAACCCTTGTTTGAGCAGCTGATTGAAATAGAATTCACTATCTATATGCCATAGAGGCGATAATACATCCAAATTTAACTTTCTGCAAATCTTGTCAATAATCTGTAGCTGAAAATTACTGCTAATGCAACCATGACTTACCCCTGAGATCGGAAAAGAGTAACTGGCTTTCTCTATTGCACTGTACAATTGATTTGATTCAGTTTCCTTATCGAATGAGTGACAATACACTTCAATTATGGGAACATCGAGTACATTAGATATCTTTCTTAGTAATCTGGTCGAAGGATAATGAAATAACATGCTTTCATCACTTACTGGATGAATAACTATCAAGCAATTTAGAGTATGGCCCTTTCTAATTAATTCACTTATCGCAAAAGTACTGTCCTTTCCTCCAGAAAAAAGTGCTGCGAAATTCATTCCATTAGAAAGCCTTTGTCAATAAACTAATAGTTTTTATACTCGAATACGCTTTTTGGAATTATGCAAGGGATCAATTCTGAAATTATTGCAGGATTATCAGTATTTCTGTTGGGACTTTTATTTTTCATTGCTGGATTACTAAACTCCGTATGGGCCACTATTTTCGTAGTCGACTATCTCATTATGGCCATAGGTCTTGCTACAATAGGGGTAGGAGTATGGACAGCGATGTATGAGAAAAAACATCATCTCCACAAGTCTGAACATCATCATTGATTTTACTTTATAGTTATTCGTCAATGTAATAGATCAAATTATTTCTATAATCTTCTTGAGATCCTAACACAATCAGGGTGTCTTTTAATTTTTCATAATTTGCTGCATCACCGTTTACACTTCCTTGCAGAATCAACGTCAAATTAATATTCGAACCTAATACGTCATGAAGTTCTTGATTTGAGGTAGTCACGTAAGGTCTTAGTGCCCCTCTGAAAACTTCTGCTCTTGCTCTTATGAGTCCTGATATCTTTTTTCCAGTAGGTGCTTGTGGACCTATTATTATGATGTTGCCTCTAGCATTCTTAAAAAGATCTGGACTTTCTAATGCATTTCGAGATGCCATGGATAGTGCTGATTCGCGAGTAATTAGATGAGGTATATTTATGAATTCTTCAACTAACCTATTCCAGCTCTTTGGATCAAGAGAAGTGAATTTATTCTCATAGTCATATGAGCCTGTGAAATGAAAGGTCGAATCTACCTTTCCATAACGAGAATTTATTGTATTGAATACCTTTTTCACGGCATCTTCATTTGAGAAATCCAAATTATGATGATGAAAGTCTTTGAACAGACTGTTTGAGACTTCTGAAAGTTCATTTTTGTGACTCAAAATTATCAATTGTTTCGTATTACTATTTTCTATTTCAGAAGCTAGCTTTGCGACTTCTCTTAATTCCGTTTCGGAAGTAGATGTTACAGTTATCAAAATTACTTTATTTTCGAGCGTTTTAATAGGATCATAGCTTATTTTTCTTTCGACAATTGGCTTTACAGGATAAAATACCCTATCGTTTGGAATGACTTTCCCGTTTAGAAGTTTACTCGTATTTACATCGGCTAGATTGAAAACCATTTGGGCTACATCGTCTTGTGACAAAAATTCATTATCCACAATCATTTTCTTGGTATTGTTCTGCACTTTTTCCGCAATTTCTTGAATTTTTTGCAAAAGTTTTTTTGACAAATCTTGAACCTTGTCTAAATCTAAATTTGCATTAGCCTCGACTATGCGTTGAGCAACTTCCTTTGAATGAGTCTCTATGATTTCATCATCGTCACCCAGATAGGGGAGCAATTCTGTAGATATCTCTTCTACTTGCTTGTTGGTCAATCCTGGGAAACCTCCAATTCTTAAAAATTCTGCAGCTGCTTTTGGATACACAGTTTTGTAAATTCTATCTGAATGAACCGGGCCAGGATTTGTTGCAATGGCTTGTATACCTTGTTCGACTAACTCCCATGCCAAGCATTCAGAAAGCCTATTCTTTGCACCTTGGGCTGCAGTATATGGAGTTCTAAATCTATATGGTCTTTGTTCAAACTTGTTTTCTTCTGTGAAAAATGTAGATATGGTCACTATCTTGCCTGATTTTCCAAGTACGTCCAAACCTTTAACACTGGTCCAAAATGTCCCACTCAAATGAATAGACACACAATCTCTAAAATCTTGAAAAGTTGAATTGGTAAAAATCTTTACCGGTCCAGATACTCCAGCATTATTAACTATGATATCGATGTGTCCAAATTCACTTTTGATCTTATCAAACATTGATACTAGTCCATCCAAATCTGAGACATCGACCCCTGGGAAATAAGTTACTCTAGAATCAAACTTTCCTTCTCTTATAATCTCGTTGAGGATTGCCGATGCCTCGACCAGAGGTTCTTTTCTTCTGCCCAATATGATAATATTATATCCTGCACTTGCAAATTTTCTAGCTACTGCTTGTCCAATCCCTGTTCCACTGCCAGTAACAAGTATTGTTTTACTAAGATCATTCATGGTGATAATAGTTGTGACATAAATATTATTATTATTTGTTTATTGGCAATTATATTATTGATAAATTTCCTAAGTTATCTTGGTAATTGATAAGACATTTTTCTTACTATAATAAAACTTTAAAATAAGTTGTATTTCACAGATAGTATAGAAATGGGCGATTATGGATTAATCAATAGATTTGTACCGTTGGGGGAAATAGTTATATGAAAATTAAATTTGGACTAACTTTTGGCTTAAATGTTGCAAGATTGGGCTTGGATGAGACACAAGTAATTACCGCTGCACAAATTGCGGACAGAACAAATTTTGACTCGGTTTGGGCCATGGATCATACAAACGTACCACAATGGAAAAATGCCGTTGTAAATGACGCCTGGCTTATGTTGGCTGCAATCGGTGCCGTAACAGACAAAGTTGAATTGGGGACTTGTGTGACTGATGCCATTAGGAGACATCCATCTACTATTGCATTGTCAACAGTGACCCTCGATCGTATAACCAAAGGGAGAGGTATTTTGGGCATTGGAGCCGGGGAAGCCCAGAACGTGGTTGATTTTGGAATCGAGTTCAGTAAACCTGTTACCAAATTCAAGGAGCAACTGGAAGTTATTCAAAAACTATTTGATTCCAGTCCAGATAATAGAGTAAATTATGAGGGAAAGTATTATAACCTTGTCGAAGCCTGTTTGCAGGCTAAACCTGTGAGAAAACCCAGACCCCCAGTGTATATTGCGGCTGGAGCACCAAAGACCTTGGAATTATGTGCTACATATGGAGATGGTTGGATTCCAATTGGTTACACACCTGCCCTTTTCGAGAATCATGCAAATGTCATAAAAGACCACGCAAAGAGGCTAGGGCGTGATATATCCAATTTCGAATTTGCGAATGATGTAGATGTTTACTTTACTGAAGATGGTGAGTCGGCCTGGGAAAAAATGAAAGGAGCGGTAAAAGTGAGTTTGTATAAACCAGAACTTCTTAAGGTACATAACATTCAACAGGATTCAGAATTTGATTTCAGAAGATATTTCACAGAATATGCCATGAATAAACCAGAACTTATGGAGCAGATGAAAAAGGCCTCACTTCAAATACCAGACGATGTGGCAAGAACAGCAATTGGAGTTGGAAGTCCTGACGATGTCATAGAAATGTTAGAGCGCTTCATAAAGGCTGGCACCAATCACTTTATTATTAGGTTCTGGGGAGACGGATTGTATAAGAATATAGAAACATTTGGTAACAAGGTAGTACCTTATTTCAACGATTTACAAAAATGAGGTGCCACATCAAAAGTAATTATCTAATGACTTTGTTTTAATACCTTCTTTACCTTTTTGTTTGGGGAGACCATTTTTATGCGAAATTGATTCTGCATCATATCCTCTCCTAACCAGCTCCGTTGCAAATTCCTTTTCAAAACCATGAAAAGTATAAATCTTATTGGGTTTACATCTGGCAACAACTTCCAATAATTCTTCAAAATCACAATGATCACTAAAAGGAATTACGTGGTCAAGATTCATCATATACTTGTACCTCTTATTAATACCCCAACCGCTAAAGCCAATTGTGATTGCTCCATATTTTCTCTTCAACCTGTTAATTACGGCTTGGTTAGAATTTACTAGGGGGTGTATCAAAATCCATGGTTTTTTATCTAATATTTCTTTTTCAATAGCATTGGTGAGAGATATTTCTTCTTCAAGGGGAATTCCAAATTTTCTGTATATCTGATTAAACTTCAGTACCTCATCATGCACTATTAGTGGTTTCCATGAACCAAATAAGGAGCAAAGAATTTGTGCTTTTCCTAGTGAGTATCCCATTAGAATAACGGGGATTCCTTTATCATACATATTGGAGATGAGTGAATTTACCTCGTGGATTACGTGTTTTAATGGGGGGAAAATATATTCACGTTTACCAAATGTCGATTCTATAATGAGGGTTTCGACCTTCGGTATTTTTGGTTTTGCTAAAAAAGCTCTATCTCTCATTGAAAGATCACCTGTATAAAATATTTTGTCTTCTAAGAGGAGACCTCGTGACCCAAGAATATGACCAGTGTCCACGAATTTGAATTCCCTATAACTACTTTCAAAATTATCAAATATGTGACCTCTTATCTTGGCGATTGCAATAGTTTCCTGGGAACACAAAATTTTTTTTTCAAAATTGAATTTTTTTAGACTAGTTTTACTAACTAAATGATCTGTATGTGCATGTGATATAAACACCAGGTTCTCAGAGGAGAGTTGTCTAGGGTCCAGATAGATTCGTGTATTTTTATCATGCAAAAAAATCTGGTTCTTAGAATCTGAGGAAACTCGGTAACTCACAATCCCATAAGACATCTTTGCTTATTTATTTAGTGTTATTGAAGCTGTCGATCCATTAAAATTAAATTTGATGAATCGGACATCAAAATATTGGCAGAGGTTAAAACAATTTACGTATTATTGGACGGTGTTGGGGACTTGCCTCATCCAGAATTGAATCATTTGACACCCTTAGAGGCAGCTTATACTCCTTTTCTTGATAAGATAGCTAGAAAAGGAGTATCTGGAAAGGTTACTAGTGTAGGTGAAGGGATTGCACCTCAATCGGATATTGCTGTCTTTAACATGCTGGGCTACAACTTTAAGGATATGGAATACTTCGGCAGGGGTGTTGTAGAATGCATTGGATGTGGTATTGATTTTATCGAAGGCGATCTGGCGCTAAGAGGAAATTTTGCCACCATATGTACTTCAGACAAACGGATTCTGGATAGAAGAGCGGGTAGGACGATTTCAAAAGAAGATTCAAATGCCATCTGCGATTTGATAAAGGAAAAGGTAAAGATAAAAGACGTAGAGTATTCAATTGAGCCAACTATTGGACACAGAGTTGTGTTGAGGTTTAGAATGAAAAATTCTAAACTGGGCCAAAATATAACTAATACAGACCCTGCCTATGATAAGGTGAATGGGATTGGAATTGCCCTTGACACATCTCAAACTGATTTGTTTGTAGCCAGGTCCCAGGCTAAAGATGAAATTTCGAAAATTTCTTCAGAAATAGTGAATGATTTTTCGGATCAAGTGATACAGATTTTGGATAATTGTCAAATAAATGAGGATAGACAATCAAGAGGTCTATTGCCAGTAAACTGCATTCTAATGAGAGATGCTGGAAATAAGTATCCCCGAGTTGATGATATTAACCAAAAATACAAACTCAAATTTGCGTCTCTAGTTGACATGCCAGTGGAGATCGGAATATCAAAAATAGTAGGGATGAAATCGTATGAAGCAGGAGGTACTAACGAATACGAATTAAAGGCTAAAAAACTCTTAAGTATACTTAAAGATCATGACTTGATTTATGTTCACATTAAAGGACCCGACGAATTCGGCCATGACGGGGATGCAAGAGGAAAAAAACGCAATATTGAGGAAATAGACAAATATTTTTTTAGCAATCTGATATCGGGTTTGGAAAAAATGGATAATCGACCTCATGTTCGATTCATTATCTGCGGGGATCATTCTACTCCATGCATAAAGAAGGCACATACAGATGACCCAATACCACTACTTGTCTCTGGAGAAGGACTTAAGACTGATGGGACCAGCCGTTATACAGAAAGTAATGCTGACCGTGGAATGCTTGGAAAAATTTTTGGTTACAAAGTGATCGAGATTGCCTTGGAAATTCTAAAAAATAATGGCAAATGATTACTTATGGTCCAAACTATGTGATCTGCTTAAATCTAAGCAGGGCTCCTATCTTCCCAAGACTTTCGATCTGAGCACCCTCTTCTGTTTTTGAAGAAATAATGTCCAATTTAGTTCCAGCAAGCGATGCAAGCTCCTCAAGATAATCTATGAAATCCTTTTCCTTTATTTGATAATCCAAACCGCTGCATTTAGAACATGGCGTAGAAATAATAGATTGTTTTATGTCTATGACTTGTTCTCTTTCCACAATTTTTTCAATTACATTTCCACATTTATTGCAAATAATTTCCAGGTACAAGAGATCAATATTGTCAGTTGCAATAATTGATTCTGCAACGCCATTCTTTAGATAATTAACAACTTCATTCAATCCATAGACGCCCAATCCCTTGCCGGAAAAAACTTCTCCCATGAATTTCTTGACTATTTTCTTTTCTTCCATCGAACGAAACTCTGACATAATTCCCTGCTCGTTGACCTTGTCAATAATTTCTCGGACACCCTCATCACCAGAATATGATGTATCCAAGGTTGCTATTACATTATTTTGCAATCTATAATCTAGATATTCTTCGCGAATGAATGTCTCTTTAGTTGGACCTGGACCGCCTACTATTAAACCTTTGACTGTATACTGGTCGATAAAAATTTTTTGGGCATAATCTGCCACTCTACGATAATACTCGTTTAGTTCATTGTCTCGCAATCTCTCAAATCTCCTTGCAGACTGCCCTCCCTGTCGATGTTTCCCTGAAACACCTGAGGTAAGTGTTTCAACGGTCTCCCACCTATCTCCTGTAAGGATGCCTAATCCTGCCTCTTGTGTATCTATTGAGATTATTGCAACAGTCCTATCATCTTTCAACATTTCCTTTATGTGGTCTATCCAAAAGTGATCGTCACATCTGTACAAATTAATTTGGACTGGTTTCGGAGGGACAACTGTATAAATTTCTATTTTCTCTGTCCCAATGCCTTTTCCAGTAGGAATCGCTCCACAAAAGATTACTAATCCATTTTCAGGTGGTTCCTTATAGAGTTTGAGTTGCTCCATAGTCTTGTTTAGAGCATCCTGAACATGATTTCGAGTAAGATCAGATTTTATATTCGTGGCCGTGCCCGCTTCATTTCTCAACTGAGACAATACGTCATGAATTGGCCTCTTGGGGGGGATATATACGGTTACCAATTCAGTACCATGACCAGTTATTTTGGATAAATCATTTAACATTTTTGTGAGTTTGTATTTTCTTACAGAATCCCATTTCACTTCGCTAGTCGGCTGCGGCATATCTCTTTCACTCCTTTACATAATTTAATTTTTGACCATTCTTTGAAAACCCCTATGAATACCCTTAACTTTTCACATTTTTCAAACTATTTTACAAACGCATAATTTTCTGGGTCACCAGAAAATTTTTTTTACATAATTTATAAATGGATTTCATGCTTTTAGAAAAAAAGGTTACATAATATTTAATTAAAACAAACTACTGAACTTTTTAGGTAGAAGAGTTGTCGGAGTTAAGAAAAGATTATTATGTACCTGATAAGTATGTTATAATACCAAATAATTTTGATCAATTAGATAAATTTTCTGAAATCATTCACAATCAACAACAAACAAGTCATAATATGGAACCTGAAAATTGTCCATATTGTCCTTGCTCAGTCGAAAAATGTAATAATTTGGTTTTGTCATTCGTTGTCAAAGAGGGTATATTACAAAGGCTGTATGATACCACAGAGGAGGAAAACGAAAACTGGACCATTCGTGTCTTTGAATGCAAGGATCCGATCGTGACTTCAACGTCAAATCACCAATATTCTGACAGACCGTTTTATAGGGAGCCTGCGTGTGGTTATGATCTTATAGTTGTTCCTACTCCTCAGCACGAACTAGCACTTTCGGAATTATCGGTGGATCAATGGACAAATTTGCTTTTAGTTTTGCAGGATAGAGTTCGATGGCTTTATAGTCAAAAAGGCGTTACATATGTGGCGATTTATGCAAGTAGAGGAATAAACGGAGACAACAAAATTAAACATCCTCACTTTCATATAACGACCTTCTCAGCTATCCCGCCTATAATTGAGAAAGAGGCCAAGACTTTTCATCAGTCGATGAATGAAAGTGGTAGCTGCCCAGCTTGTGATATGATTGGGACTGAGATAAATGGCCCAAGACAACTATTTTCTACAGACAATTTTATTACATTGGTTCCTTGGGCACCCACATATAATTATGAATTTTGGATATGTCCAAGAAAACATTCGACTTTTTTTTCTAAAGCTACACAAAAAGAAATAAAAGATCTCGCACTAGTTGTTTGCTCATCCCTCAGAGGAATGGATAAGATATTGGCTCGCACTGATTTTAGTATGGCTTTTCATATTTCGCCTGAGAAGAAGAATAGTAGGCAACTCCATTGGCATTTAGAAATCTACCCACTTGTAACTTCCTGGTCTGGACTTGAGCGAGGATTTGGGATCTTTGTCAATACTCCTACGCCTGAGGATTCAGCCAAATTACTTGGTGAAGCTGCTAGGAAGGAATTGGCTAAACTAATCGGAGTACTCTAATTATTAACAATATTAAAATATTGTATCTAGAGAATAGGAGTATCTAAAATGTTTAAGGCAGGCGAATGGTTGTCAATTGCAATATTAGGCCTTGTTTTGTTATTTATTTTTACTTCTATTGGTTTTTTTAATTTTTTAATAGGCCCAAATGGCTCAGGCCCAACTACCACCGTAGAACCTTCCAGTGCTTACTTTCAGGTAATTTTCATTTCCTTGGCACCTGCTGTTGGTTTATCTTTTTTTTCAAGAGTCTTATCTGAGGGCTCTAAACTATCATCCATTTTAGTTTTGGCGTCAGGAATTTGTTTGATTTTTGGGATGTTTTATGTTTCAACATTGATTCCTATGATAACAACTGTTGACTTGCCCTGGTGGCTTATTAATTCACCTTGGATTTTTGTTGCCTTTGGTATTTTGCTTCTCGCAATAGGATATCTTGGTTATAGACACGTCACACTGCGATCACAGAGAGATAGGGATCGATAACGAAAAATAGGGAAATTAAGCAGGATTGAAACACACAAGAAAGGCGGAATTCGATATTGAAAAAAACTTTGAAATTGACTCAAGTGTAAATTATCCAGAAAAAATCAACGTGGGTGAGAAACTCCTCCCTATACTCATCAACAAGAAAAATCTCAATTCCTTGTTTTCAAAAAAATCGGACTTGGACAAGGCAATGGCAATTGTAATTGGGACGAAGCCTGATTTTTATAAACAAGCACCACTCTTGATGGAATCTAAGAGACAAGGGTTACCTGCTTTCATTATTTCAACAGGACAACATTATGACGACTTGCTTGGTTATGGCATTAAAGAATTCGACCTCCAAAATTCTATTATTTGTGATTTGCAGATTAGGGGCAACCTCATTCAAAAGTCAAGTGACTTGATGCTTAAATTCGGTTATTTCGGCAGATATACCAAGAACCACTTACCTAATAAAGGGATCTTGCCAATTGTACATGGTGACACGTTAGTAGCGGGTATAGCGACGTTATCTTGGGTCTTTGGATTGGGGCAAAAGGTAAGCCAAAATGAATCTGGACTGCGGTCAATGAGCCCATTAAATATTTTGCATATCAAATCAAAGAGTGTCCCAAATAACTTGGCAGTAGAAAAATTTATCACTGACCAATTATCGATGAAATGGTTTTTAACTCGTGAGGAACCATTTCCAGAGCAAATAGATACCTGGGTCTGCTCAGCAGGAACCAAATACTTTTTTGTCCCTACCAAACTAAATAGGGATCATCTAATACGAGAAGGCTATCCCCCGGATGACATACATATAGTCGGAAATTCTGTTGTAGATGCTATTGATTTAAAACGAAAGAAGAAACCCAGTAAAAGCGTATTCGAATTATATCCAAAATTAGAATCGGGAAACTGGATCCGAATGGATATTCACCGCAGAGAAAATTTGACTAAAAATAGATTCAACGCAATTATAGGTGGCCTTGTTGAGTTGATAAAAAATACTCAATTCAAAATCGTCTTAGTCTTGTTGAATGCTACTATATCAGCTCTCAATAGACATGATCTTTATTCAACAATATTGGATCTTGAGCAAAGCTACCCAGAAAAATTTTTGATTACTCCTTTGTGGAAGGAATATGGACACGTGGTCGAATTTTTGGATAGCGGAAAATGCTGGGCCGAAATTACCGATTCGGGATCTATGCAGGAGGAGCTTTTGTATTTTCCAAATGTTAGTTGTTTTACGGTAAGATTTAACACAGACAGACCTGAAACTGTTTTTGACGCTAGGGGTAATATCTTGGTGCCTCCGATCAACAAGTATTGGTTACCAAAAATAGTTTCCGCTGTTTATGAAAAAGAGGAGGGTTTTGGTTTTAACTTTGGGAAGAAAAAAATGATATATGGTCAGCCGGGCAAGGTATCTACCAAAATCGTAAGAATAGTAAAGAAGGAATTCGAAAGCAAAGAAATTAACTTTTTCCCATGGCTTCACCAAAGACTAAAATATTGGCATGAGGCCGATGACTTTGATTATCTATAATTCTGCCTCGATGCAAATAGTTATATAATTATTAATTAGAAAAATTTTATTGACCTCTGATACGAAGTTCAGAATTAATCTGAAGGAAGGTTTTTTTGAACTTGAGGGAAACGAGTCCTTTGTGGACAAGCATTTAGAAAAGTTTGAGGAAATATTTAAAATTGCCATAAAAGAAGTTATCATAAATAACAAGGAAAATATTCCAAAGTTGGATGTCAATAACATACTAACATCTAATAACCCGATTTCATTGGAATCTTTTCCAAGCGAGAGCGATAAAATTCATTTAGTCAAAAACAAAAATGGAGGAAACACATCAACACTTGATATGCACACTGAAGTTCCTATTTCAAGTAAGAGCACTAAACATTCAATCCCCAAGTTATCTGTGAACATACCCCCGTTACCTGTGGATCTAAAGACAAGTGATAATAAGCCGGGACTACGAGAGTTTTATAAGGAGAAGAAACCGTCCAACCATTATGAGAAATCTACTCTATTTGTTTATTACTTGACAAAATATAATAAGCAAACTGAAATTAAATTTGGCGAAATATTATCTTGCTATGAAGAAATCAATGAAAAAAAACCAAGTGTTATTGACATTGTCAAAAACTCTATACGCTACAAAGGCTGGTTAGAACCAGGATCCGAAAAATACTCGGCCAGATTGACCATTTCAGGAGAAAACTACATAAAATTTGATTTACCAAAAACTTGAACAGAAAT
This sequence comes from Candidatus Nitrosocosmicus sp. FF01, assembly GCF_047711275.1. Classification (NCBI taxonomy): domain Archaea; kingdom Thermoproteati; phylum Nitrososphaerota; class Nitrososphaeria; order Nitrososphaerales; family Nitrososphaeraceae; genus Candidatus Nitrosocosmicus; species Candidatus Nitrosocosmicus sp. FF01. Next base: position 75,894 of record NZ_JBLNIG010000005.1, read on the forward strand.
GGAGGAGAATCAAAGTCACCAAGCCCGTAAAATGTTAGTCAGGCCCTCCACCAATCAAATCCTACAAATTTTACGGAATCGTTACCTTGGTTGACAATTGCTAAAATAAATTGCTTCTTAACTGTTGTTGCCAATCTGCCTGCAAGTACGATATCCATACTTGTTATCTTTTCACTGTTCGTCAAGACCTTTACAAGGAAGGGAGCGTGATCTATACCAGGGCCATGTATATAGACCGCAAAATCACAGCCAAATTTTATTCCTGGTGTTACAACGTAGCCTTTGTCTCTAAGACTCTTGAAAACTTTGAATTTTACTTCAAAATTAACGTATTGCTTCTTGCATTCTTTTAAGATTTCATCTGATTCTACAGCGATTCCATTATGTTTAAAAACGTCTAGTTTTTTGTTTAGATTCAAGTAATAGCCTTCAATGAGGTCTAAGACTAAAGGCGAATCGAATTCAGAATTCTTTGGCTTTGATATCCCAAGCGGTTTACCATAATATCCATCAGCAAACAAACTTCTCGATTGATGCAAGTCATGAATGAGTATTCTATTTTCAATTAGTTGACCGGTAAATGGCATCATCAAATACTTAATGCCAAAATCGTGAAGGAATTGGAGGCCTGCTGGCATTTGTCAACCATACCTTCGATCCCTTCGATAGTATCTTTAAAAAGCATCAGATCCTTTGGATTGTGTAGGCAGTCCAACGCTTTTATAGTCATTTCTCTGTACTTTTTATCCACTTCTGATTCTATTCTTTGAACTTCGCCGGCTAACTCTATTGTGTTTTCAGGTTTTATCGTGAGCGTTCTTGACATTTCATTTATCTTAAAAATTACATTAATGATAACATCTATCATGTTTTTTAGATCGATTTCAAATCGTTCTCTTATGACTTGAGGATCAATATTTGACAACCTAAAAGAAATACCTCCTATAAAACCAGAAATTTCATCTATGAAATAGGCGGTTCTCAACAAATCCTCTCTATATGTCATCAGGCTTCCAATGGCTATGACTTCTCTTGTAATTTGTTTTCTCAAAATAACAATTTCATTTTCGATTATGCTCATCCTCTCGAAGGATTCTGTAACCTTTGTCTTATCTCCATCAAAAATTGCACCGGTCATTAATGCCAGTTCCCTGGATAGATTCAATATCTTGTTCGTTTCTTCTTGCAATATGGAAATGGTTTTTCTCTTGGCTTGGAACTCTAGCTCACCGCTATACATACAGAATTTCTAATTTCCAATTGTTCTTATAATTCTTTTTTTGTACCCCGAGGGAAGATGAGTTTACAAAAATCCTAATTTAATTCATAATTGGTCATGTTTTGCTTAATTTCAATAAGATCTCGTAAGATAGAACTTGCAGTTTCCATGCCACCGGCGCCTTTTCCAATTATCGTTTGTTCTCCTGAATGTTCTGACCTGAAAGTAACGGCATTTAATGTCCCATTCACACAAATCGGATCGTCCTTTGAAATAGGAAGAGGTTTCACAAATAATTCACTCTTATCACATTTTGCGATCAGTTTTACTGATTTTCCTTGTTCTGATGCCTTGGCAAATTCGTTCGGATCTATGTTTGAAATTCCCACCTTCTCTACATCGGCCAGTGTTACTTTATAACCCATAATCCAATTTGCCATTATAACTAATTTAGCAGCTGCATCGTCACCATCGATATCTAATGAAGGATTTGCTTCTGCATAACCCTTTTCTTTTGCATCCTTTAGAGCTTCATTAAAGGGTAACCCATCAGCCATTCTGGTAAGTATATAATTTGTCGTGCCGTTTAATATCCCAGTAAATGATGTTATTTTGTCTCCTTTAAGACAATGTTTTGCAAAATCCAAAACTGGAGTCCCTCCCCCAACTGTTCCACTAAACCTCAACATTACATTATTATAATCTGAAAGTTCAATAAGTGATGAAAATGACAGTGCAAGCGGACCCTTGTTGACCGTAATAACATTCTTTTTTGATCGTAATGCTGAAATAATATGTGACAACCCGGGCTCTGCTGTCGAAAGATTCGTAGGGGTGAGCTCTAAAAATGCTTCCGCATCTAAATCTTCAATATAATTATCTGAGGTTAACTTGGGTCCATCAAAGGATTCTAAACTACCATATTTTTCTTTGGTCGCGAGTACCTTTTCCAAATCCAGTCCTGTTGGTGAAAAAGCTATTCCTTTGCTGTCAACACAAGCGATTACTCTTGGTTTAATTCCATAGTCTTTGTATAGACTTGAAGAACTTGTCAAGAGCAATTTTAAAAAGCTTTGTCCAACGACGCCCATGCCACATACGATTATCCTCATTAGATTTGTCTTTCTATTAATATAATCAGAGATTATAATAAAATTTGTATTCCATAAACAATAGTTTGCGCCATAAATGATTTAGAATTTAAGAATTTATTAATAATACATTAATAAATGAATTTATGATAAATTGACATGTTATGACGACTCCAGCTGAAGAACCTACAGTCAATATTGATGATACTGTTTCTAGGAACATGAGTGATACACACTTTGATGTTGCCATCATTGGTTCAGGACCCGCCGGATACACAGCGTCAATATATACATCCAGAGCTAAACTCAAAACAATTATTATCTCCGGAAGCTTGCCTGGTGGACAATTGATGACTACAACTGAAGTCGAAAACTTTCCGGGATTTCCAAAAGGCATAACTGGACCAGAATTGATGATGAACATGCAACAGCAATCTGAACGGTTTGGTACAAGAATAGTGATTGATGAAGTAACAAGAGTAGATTTCAAGAATAGACCTTTTAAGATATTCACGGGATCGGCTGAGTATACAGCAGAGAGTGTGTTAATTTCAACAGGTGCGTCCCCTAGAAAGTTAGGGTTAAAAAGCGAGAGTGATTTCTCTGGCAAAGGTGTTTCATACTGTGCAACTTGTGATGGCCCATTCTTTAGAGATCAAGAGATTGTTGTTGTGGGGGGCGGGGACACTGCACTGGAGGAAGCAACCTTTTTGACGAAATTCGGCAAAACAGTAAAAATTGTTCACCGAAGAAATGAATTAAGAGCAAGTAAGATTTTACAGGAGCGAGCATTTGAGAATCCCAAAATTGAATTCATTTGGAATTCAACCGTAGTTAATATAGAAGGTACGGGCAAGGTTGCTTCCGTTACTATTAAAGATATTAATACTGGCGCAGAAACCACTCTAAATGCTGGTGGTTTGTTCGTGGCAATTGGACATGAGCCAAATACTACAATATTCAAGGATCAACTTGATTTAGACGAACGAGGTTATGTGGTGTTAAATAATATTACTCGAACTAATATAGATGGTGTTTTTGCAGCCGGAGATGTCCATGATCATAGATATAGGCAGGCAATAACAGCTGCAGGATTTGGATGCATGGCAGCCCTTGACATTGAAAAATGGTTATCAGAAGCCAGAGGCAAACAATAGGAGGTTTTTAAATTCTCTCTTGTCACATGTTATTAGTCATATGCTAATTGAGAAATGAAATTACCATTTTTTAAATATTTGTCAAATTCTTCATCAGTAAATATCCCTTGTTCTTTATAAAGACTCTTAAACTTGCGACCATCGTCAGCAAATATTCCTACAAAAACGTTTTCCTTACCTGAATTCTTTTCTGCCATATCCATCATACCTGCAAGTACCGAACCAGACGAGGGTCCAACCAAGATATTTTCTTTCATCGCTATCTCTTTTGCCATTCTAAAAGACTTTTCGTTGGTGGCCGTGTACCACTCATCGACAACATCCTCTCTTCTTAAGAATAGTTCCGGCTTGGCTGATTCTTCAAAATTTCTGAGCCCTTGTAATAGATGATTCTTTTGAGCTTGAATAGCAACAATCTTGACGTCACTTTTCTTTTCTTTCAAGAATTTTCCAGTGCCAGTTATTGTACCTCCTGTACCACAGCCTGTAAAAAAGTGTGTTACTCTACCCTCTGTTTGCTTCCATATTTCGGGACCGGTACCCTCATAATGAGCAAAATAATTGGAATCATTCTCATACTGATTAGGCATATAGTAAACATCAGGTCTTGGTTTCGATATTGCATATGCCAATGCTATGCTTTGGTCTGTTCCTGCTCCAACCCTGGGGCACAAATCGTCTGAAGTCTCATGGAGGGCGGCCCCCAATTTTCTGAGGATATTTTTTGTTTCCGTGCTTACCTTTTCTGGGATTACTATTTCAACCTTGTACCCTAAGTGTGCAGCAATTCCAGTCAGTGCAATGCCTGTGTTTCCAGACGTTGGTTCTATTATGATACTTTTGTCTTTTTTCAAAATATTCTGACGTTCGGCATTTTTTATCATCCAATAAGCAGCTCTATCCTTTACTGATCCAAAAGGATTATGCCATTCAAGTTTTGCAAAGATCTTCGTTTTAGGGGTGGAAAAGCTCTTTAATTCTATTAATGGAGTGTTACCAATCCTCTCAATTACATTATTGGAGTATGGATAAACAGTGGATGTACTCATATCACTTTGCCTTTTTAATGGTAAACTCTAAATCTTTATCAGTTTTATTTAGGGATAATAGTTCATGACCGTTTCTATTTACCCATCTTGATATGTCTTCTTCAGAATCGGGGTCATCTGATACAACTTTTAGCAAATCGCCTTTAGTCATTCTTTCCATTTCAATTTTTGTTCTAAATACTGGTTCAGGACAGTATAACCCCCTCACATCAATTGTTTTTGTGCTAGACTTTGATGGATCATCAGAATTGGACGACATAATCTTATAAAGGCATTTCTACTTAATTAAATGTTTTTCCATGAGAAAACGTAACAATACTACATTTGATATTTATCTTCAAAAGTTACATATCTATGGCAAGAAAATCAATCAGTCCTTAAATCTTGGAGAGGATTAATATCATTATTGATTAATCTTATTAATCAATGTTGAGTTAGATAGATATTTCTGCAATATGTTAATATTATGTATAAACAAGGAGATTGAGTTGAGTAATGCTTGTTATTTTTGACGTAGAGGGTGTATTGTTAAATGCGGAGTATTTACCTGTGCTTGCAAAGCTCCTAGGACCCAAAAAAGAAGAGGAAATTTGGGACATTACAAATAAAGGTATTAGAGGAGAAATTAATTGGGAGGAAGGACTAAAGGAAAGAGTCCATGCCTTAAGAGGCATTGAGTATAGTCAGGCATACAGGATAGCCCAAAATCTTGAAATAATGCCAGGAGCAAGAGAACTATGTAGTTTCCTAAAGGGACTGGGTTGGAAATTAGTAGCGGTATCAGGTGGGTTCAATATCATAACAGATAGATTACATACAGAATTGCAAATTGACAAAATATTTTCTAATGATTTGATCTTTAGGAATGGGAAGCTGGATGATGTACATATACGAGTTACATCTGACAAATCTGCATCCGTTAAAAAATATATCGAGGAAAATGGCTTTGTGAGAGATGAAATCATCGTCGTAGTCGACGGCGCTAATGATTTGAAACTTTTTGATCTTTCTGCATTTACTGTAGGATTTTGTCCGGTAGAAGTAATACGAGACAAAGCAAATATAGTAATTGAGGAAAAGGATTTGTCTTCCCTAATCCCAATAATCAAAGAAAAATTTGGGATAAAAGTAAATCCACCTTAACAAATTTTGTCCTCCAGGGTAAATTGATTGTTATCAATCATACCAATACCTATCAGCGAAGAGATTAGGGCAGACCACGATCTCTCCAAAAGTATTCTATCTTCTATCAAATCGTGCGGGCTGACCATCGAGGAGTTTGATATACTAATTGTAGCCCAGAAGATAATTTCTAAATCCGAAAGTAGGCTAGTCGATATGGAATCTATCGTGCCGTCAGATCGAGCGCTGGAACTCTCTAAAGTTCATGAAAAAGATCCCCGATTAATTCAACTTATCCTAAATGAATCCAAAAAAATAGTTCGTCTAACCAACAAACACATCATCGTTCAAACTAAACAAGGTTTTATCTGTGCAAATGCTGGTATAGACCAAAGTAATGTATCCAAAGATCCAAGGTTTGTCTTAATGCTTCCGGAAAACCCAGACAGATCCGCAAGGAAATTAAGGGAGGATATTTTTGAAATAACAAAGAAAAATGTATCAGTAATCATCAGCGATACATTTGGCAGGCCTTTTAGAAATGGTCAGACTAATGTAGCAATAGGAATATCCGGTATTAATCCAATTAAAAGCTATATAGGAACTCCAGACCAGAATGGAAGAGTCCTTAAAGTAACAGAAATAGCAATTGCTGATGAAATTGCTTCAGCAGCAGAATTGGTAATGGGTAAAACACTTCAAGTACCTGTTGCCATTGTTAGAGGTTATGATTATGAATTTGTAAAATCAGACATAGAAAAAAAAATAGAAATTAGTATCTTGATTAGAAACGAAAATGATGACTTGTTTGTGAAATAATTCTAATTAATCTCGCAAACTTAAGACAGCCATGATGTAGTGCAAAATAATTTATTTGCAATGTATATTCATGTTCATGTGCATATGGATATTCTCGTCGAGGGAATTTTGAGCAAAAATAAAAGAGTAATTGCTCAAACGATTTCGAAAATAGATAACGAAGATCCCGCTGCTCATGAGGTTATAAAAAAAATATTCCCTAAAACAGGAAAAGCCATGACAATTGGTTTTACTGGACCTGCAGGAGCAGGTAAGAGCAGCCTAATCGGAAAATTAATCCCATACTTCAAGAACTATGGAATGAGGATAGCTATTTTGGCAGTTGATCCGACTAGTCCAATTACTGGAGGAGCAATATTAGGAGATAGAGTGAGGATGCCTTCGACAATGGACGACGATGAATTGTTTATGAGGAGTCTTGGATCGAGAGGGGCATCAGGTGGTATTTCCACTTCCTTAAGAAATGTGATAAGAATTCTTGACGCTGCTGGATATGATTTAATATTGGTCGAAAGCGTGGGAGCAGGTCAATTAGAGGTAGAAATTTCAAAAGTAGTAAATCTGACAATTGTAATTTTTAACCCAAATACAGGTGATAATGTTCAAGCTGTAAAGGCAGGACTAACTGAGGTAGGTGATATCTATATAGTAAATAAGGCTGATTTAGATGGATCAAACACTTTGTATCTAACTTTGGTAGATCTGATCGGACAGTCATCACGTAATCCGCTTATTTTTAAGGTTTCCGCTAACACAGGCGAGGGACTAGATGATTTGACAAAAAAGATAATGGAACTCATCAAGACAGATGATTGGAAGAATAAACGAAAGGATAAGGAGCGTACAGATTTAGAAAACGAACTCAAGACAATGGTTTTAAGAGAGATAAGAAAAAAGTCACTAAAGATAATTGATTCAAATAATGCTAAGGTTTTGGAACTAGTAAAATCCATGTTGGATAAGTCAAAAGACCCATACACGGCAGCAGAAGAATTATCTTTATTAGTATTTCCTGGCAATTGATATTTTATGAGCGAAGAACAAAAACAGATTAAAACCGATTCAAATATTCCAGTAAAAAAATTCTACAAATCGGAGGATACTAAAGGAGAATATGAATCAGACCCTGGTACTTTCCCATTTTTGAGGGGAATATACCCTACAATGTACAGAGAACGACACTGGACCATGAGGCAGTACAGTGGATTTGGGAGTGCGGAGGAGACTAATAACAGGTTCAAGTTTTTGCTAGAGCATGGTCAGACTGGCTTATCACTGGCTTTTGATTTGCCTACACAAACGGGTAGAGATTCAGACAATATACAATCTGAAGGTGAGGTAGGAAGAACTGGTGTTGCCATAAGCTCAATAGAAGATATGATGGTTTGCTTTAAGGATATTCCACTTGATAAGGTAAGTACTTCTATGACTATTAATTCTACTGCGGCCACATTACTTTCATTATACATCTCTGTTGCAGAATCACAAGGAGTCTCTCCATCTCAAATTAGGGGAACGACTCAAAATGATATATTAAAAGAATATCATTCAAGAAATACCTATATCTATCCACCGAGACCTTCGCTCCGACTAATTGGAGATATGATTCAATACTGTTCAACCAATGTTCCACAGTTTTACCCAATTAGCATTTCGGGTTATCATATAAGAGAAGCAGGTTCGAATGCAATTCAAGAGTTAGCATTTACTTTTGCCGATGCAATTGAATATATTAATACATGTCTAAGTAGAGGTCTGGAAATAGATAGCTTTGCGCCTAGATTGTCATTTTTTTTCTGTTGTACCATGGAATTTTTTGAGGAGATTGCAAAATTTAGGGCTGCAAGAGTGATTTATTCAAAGATTATTAAGGAAAAATATGGAGCAAAAGATCCAAAATCCTCTCATTTGAGATTTCATGTACAAACTAGTGGGGAGTCTCTAACTGCACAGCAAGTTGATAATAATATTGTAAGGGTAACCACTGAGGCATTAGCAGCTGTTCTTGGAGGATGTCAATCTCTACACACAAATTCCCGTGACGAAGCATTAGCTCTTCCGACAGAGGAATCAGTAAAGATAGCCTTGCGTACCCAGCAAATAATAGCTTATGAAACTGGTGTTACAAAGACCGTAGACCCGATGGCTGGTTCTTATTATGTAGAACACTTGACAGAACAAATAATAGAAGGTGTTAATGACTATTTGGCTCGGATTGACAAGATGGGCGGAGCATTGGCCGCTATAGAGCGTAACTTTTTTCAAGAAGAGATTAGAAAGAATGCTTATTCATTAAAAAAAGAGATAGACAAAAACGAAAGGACGATAGTAGGTGTAAATAAATTTAGGGATCAGAAAGACTTAGAACCCAAATTGGCTATAGTTGACCCCCAACTGGAAATCAAACAAGTTAACAGACTAAAAGAGTTTAAGTTGAAAAGAGACAACACTAAAGTACAGCATCAGATTTCAAAGTTGACTGCTGCTGCAGAAAACCCTGAAACAAACTTGATGCCATTCATCATATCTGCGGTAAGAGAGAAAGTAACACTTGGAGAAATTAGTTCTTCATTTAAAGATATCTTTGGAACTTATGTTCCAAAGATATCTTTCTAAACTCTACTATTTTCCTTATATTTTCTGATCTGTCTTACTCTCAAAAAGTCTCAAAGAATCTTGATTGTTGCTCATTATGAGGTTGAACACTTTTCTGCCTACATCGGATTTCTTGTCTATCTTCAATTTTGATCTTTTGCCAATTTGATTGCTGACCAATAATTCTTCATTCAAAAACAAATTGACCTTTTTTCCGATATGCTCCTCATCTACAAGCAAGTAGATTCTAGAACCAGATTCAGAAATGCTAAAGGGTATTTCACTCCCTATCGAGGGTACCTTAGCCTCCACATCAATCTTGACACCCAATATTTTTTCGATTTCGGAAATTGTAGAACCTCCACGGCCAATAATCTTTGGAATTCTTTCTTTATTTACCAAGACTCGTATCCTGTCATTTGAGATTATCTTTATCTCGGCTTGTGTATCATATCGTCCTATTATTTCTCTTATTTTGGACTCTGCAAGTCTATTTATCTTATTATTCTTCTCGCCCTGACCTCTCTTGTCAATATTTTCTAAAGGTATGATTATGTTTTCTTCACCATAAGAATAGATTTCATATTCCACTTCGTTTGAATAAAAGTCTCTAATCTCAACCACCGGCCTAGAAAGATCTTGTTCAATCATACCCGAGGGAACTTTAACTGTTAACTTTAATTCGTAAATTTTTTCAATCTTCCCCCCATTAATGAAAATAACCGTGTCTATAACATGAGGAATCATACCCAATTCTATTTTTCCGATAAATCGTTGTATTGCATCTAGTGCTTCATTTGCATGGATGACGCCAATCATTCCAATGCCCGTGAGCCTCAGATCAGCAAACATCTCAAAGTCTCTTATTCTCCTCACCTCATCAAAGATGGTAAAATCTGGTCTTACCAGCAATAATAAATCAGCTACTCTCTCATAACCGTTTTTAAATGAACCATACTGGACTACATTGTCGGGAACTTGTAGGTCACGTGGGGATTCGAGTGTCTTAACCAATCTATTATTTGAAACATAGTGATCTGCGATACTGCTTGCAAAAGTGCTTTTCCCAGATCCTGGTCTGCCAGCAATAAGAATACCTTCCGCATCCTTTGATAATCTGTCTACCAAATTAGGATCCAAATTATAATCATTCAGTGTCAATTTCTTTATCGGCCGTACCGCTGTAATTTCTATCTTGTTGGATACTGGAGGAAATGTGATTACAATCCTAAGGTTCTTGTACATCAAAACATAGCATCCATCAAATGAAATTTCAATATTGGAAACTTTCTTGTTATCTTTGGTAGAAAACAAGAAATTCATGATCTCGTCTAGGATCTGTTTGTTGAGTTTACTTTCTGATATTTTTTCAAGAGAAAAATTTCCTGGGGTTCCCTTTTTGGCAAGTGGTTCTACCCCTTCAATTAGATGCACACTCATCGTATTTTGATCAAAGTATTTTTCAATGTCAAAACTAGAAGAGGTAATAGATTTATCAAAAGTGCTTTGTATTCCAGAAGCCAGAGCTGTCAGATGCTGGATATAGTCTGATGTAAAGAGAATAGCATTTTCTTCTTCAGCTATGTCGCAAATCAATGCATCAATCCGTCCATTCTTGGCAAGCTTTATATCACTCAAGCTTGGTTTTTGTCCTGAAATTCTTATTGAAATGTTATGGTTAATGCATTTTTCTCTAATTTTCTTTAACTCCCCCAATCCTACGAATCCATGATCACGTTGTTTGCAGGCTTGAGATTGCAATTCATCGATAGCCAGTCGAGGGATAATGATTTCATAACTATCGTCTATCTCATTATTGTCAATTTTATTACTTATAACACCATCAATTATAATGCTGGTATCTAACACAATTTTTTTATTCAAACTAAATATAATTTAAACATCAAATGGATTACTAAAAAAGGTTACTACCTAGAAGATTTGACTTGGAAGAATAAATGCTGGTTATCATCTATTGGTTTGATTTAAAATAAAATGAAGGTAATCATGGGTTAACGTATCAGAATACTGTTGGATTTTATTTAACTTGTCAGCAACTTTAACCGCACAAATTCTCAATTTTTGCAACTTACAATACTTATTTACACACAGTGGGCCAAATTGAACAATACTAGCGAAGTATAGTTTCTCGAATATTCTCATAGTTGTCACATGCCTCATAGTTGTCACATGCCATTGTTAACACTGTATTGATACTAGTACTTTATTTTTTTAAAATCGCACTACTTTTTGTAAACTATATCTTTTCAAAGACCAAGCAATATTGAACTTTGTGGAGGATGATATCACTATCGAAAATAAAAATATTAATTAGTGATAAGAAATTCTAGAACTCTTTTGCATGAATCAATAACATCCCAATCTGCATCTCTATTACAAGTTCTATCCCAAATATCTGTAAATTCAGTATTGCAATCATCTGTAATTGTTGAATCGGATTTGCAGATATCTACAAAGCTGCTTAATTATGTGTCTAGTTGAAACAATCTTTCATCAAAGATATTGTTCCAATGCTGTTCCCTTTGAGCAATATTCTCATAGCTAGCAACCAAACCTGACATACTTGTCACTCCAAAAATAATGCTTAATATAGTTATAACAATGCCAATTTTTGACAAAGATTTTCAAATTATTCAAGGATCAATCTGACTATATATGCTTATTCTCTCTCCTTCTGCTAGGATCAATTGTATTAAAGAGGTAGACAGTGTAATTTATCGGGTTTAATTTCATAAAAAATTGAAGTTGTAAAATTTATACTTACTTAGGTTATGTTGACAAATTTGCTCAAATGTATAGAAATTCGAGTATCAGTTTTCAATTTACTACAAGTGTTACCAATGGTTATTTCTCAGCGCTTCAATGTGATGGTTTTGTGGACGAATTTAATACAGGATACATGTTCTTTCAGGATTGCTTCTATGGTTAGTTATTCCACTATCCTCTGCTTTTTGCTGAGCTTTTTCATCATGCAAATAGATTTGCATTAGGACGTTCTAATTGGACCCCGGTTTTATGTTCGATTGTCCCAAATATCTTGCTTGAATGCTGCGTATAATTTTCATCCTTTAAAATATATTGATGAAATGTAAATATAACTTTACTTCCTTGAGCCAAGTTGGAATTAAAAAATATCACTAAATCATTTTCTGTAAACTCCTCTGCGGGTGAAGAAAGGAGGGTTTTGGCTGTAGACAGTGTTAACCTTTCAATTGAAGAAGGTCAGTTTGTTTGTTTTGTTGGACCATCAGGTTGTGGAAAATCAACACTTCTTAATATAATTGCTGGGCTCGATAAGCCAACCGAAGGTGAGTTAATACTGAATGGGAGGCCAGTTTCTGGTACAGGTCCTGATCGAATTATGGTGTTTCAGGAGAATGCTTTGTTTCCTTGGTTAAGTGTAATTGATAATGTAGAATTCGGTTTAAAAATGGTAGGAGTAGAAAAAGAAAAGAGAAACAAGATTGCAATGCATTATCTCGAAATGATGGATTTGAGCAAATTTTCCAAATCATATACGTATCAATTATCTGGGGGAATGAAACAACGGGTAGCAATAGCAAGGGCCCTAGTAATGGATCCAGACGTTTTGTTAATGGATGAGCCTTTTGCTGCCCTTGATTCTCAAACTAGAGATCTCCTGCTCGTTGAACTTCAATTAATTTGGGCAAAAACTAGAAAAACTATTGTTTTTGTAACTCACAATATTTCGGAGTCTATTTGTTTGGGAGATAAAGTTGTAGTATTTACTAAAAGACCAGCTCGTGTTAAAAAAGAGATTGAAATCGATTATCGAAGACCGCGATTATCTGAGGATTCAAATCTTTTCGAATACAACAGATTGGTTTTGGATGAATTAAAAAATGAGATCACACAACATAGGAAGAGTGTATAGTTGTGGTAGCAGTAACCATTATTTGGCGATATTTTCAAGAATACCAACTCCTTCGTCAAAACTATTGGGTGATGTCAATAGTATATTGGAAATTCCTAGATCATCCAATTGATAAATGAATTCATAAATGTTGTCCCTATAGGAACTCCAATCAAGACCGATCATCCTTGCAGCCCTTTCATTCTTCAGAGAAGGGACCATGATACAAGGGATCAGTTTGATGCCGACCTTACCCTTTCCGTCGATACTTCCAACTTTTTCAGATTCAGTTTCGAGTAATGACTTTAGATTTTTTATTTCTTCAATCGAACTTATTGATTGAGTAATAAATCTATGAGGCTTTACTCTTATCTTATTACGCAAAGAATCAATGTTTGATACCTTGTTTGGTATTGATAAATCAAGATTAGTTAGATTTCTGAATCCCAGCGAATCAAGTGTGCTAATTACATCTGTTGGTTTAGGTGAAAGGGATCTGACGTTCAAAGACCCGTAACTTGGTTTGTCTCCTTGGATAAAGAGCAACCCCTTAATATTTAAGATGATAGAATCCGCAACGCATTGAATTATTGAATTCATGTTTCTGTCTCTGGTTCTTATACTGCAAGTCAAATTGACAGCATTTTTGTCGTCTATTTTGTTTAAGATCAAATGTGCGGCAGTTAGGCTAGAGAGTCTAGGAATACCTAAAACCGAGTCCGTCAGATGTATGTATTTCGTAATCCCCGATATAATTGAGGCTCTTGAGAGGAATTTTTCTATTTCAAGGTTAAGACTTGATAGATCAATATTTTTCCCATGAAGGATTTTCGGGGGATTCAATTCATAGATTATATTCATATGCAGAGTTAAAATAATGAGCTAACCCTACGTAAAAAAAGTTTTATAAAATCTCTTCTCACAACATATACAAGTGCTTGTTGTCAGATAAACAATTCAGCGAACGAATTCTTAAGAATATTCCCATGCCTCAGGACACTTACAAGCTACATTTGTCAGAAATTGATCTTTCAGATAGAGTTGATAACTCTGGTGTTTTAGTGATAGTTTATTACAATCAGAAAAATATTCCGATTGTAATATTTACCAAAAGGAGTTCAAAACTAAGAAATCATGCAGGAGAAATTTCATTTCCCGGAGGTAGAATGTCAGTTTATGACGATTCGTTGGTGGACACTGCAATAAGAGAAACCTATGAAGAAATAGGGTTGAAGGTCAGTAAAGAGAATATATTGGGATGCCTCACTCCTACAAATACATATACAACTAAAATATTGATTTTTCCGTTTGTTGCTATAATTTATGGTGGTGTGAACAATTTGGTTCCCAATGAAGAAGTCGAAGAAATTATTGAAATACCATTGGAAAGACTAACAAATTCTGTCGAAATAGATAAAACCCATTCAAGTAGTAGTTACCAGATGTTTAAATTCACAGTTGGGGGACACTTGATTTGGGGCGCTACCGCCAGGATACTAAAAGACTTGTTAGAGGTTATAGGGAGTAAAAAAAACAGTAACGTTACTTACTAAAATCCTTTATCATTTAAGATACTCAAAAATTTTTGATTGAATTCAAAAGTTGACAAAGCTCCTCCGATATCCTTTGTCTTTATATTTTTTGTGAACAATTCATCGATTGATTTTTCAATATTTATAGATAGATCTAACATTTCCTTATCTTGATACTTTTCACCTAACCAGTCAAACATCATTTTTATTGCCAAAATAAAAGAAGTAGGATTGGCAATATTCTTACCTGCTATGTCAAATGCAGCACCATGTACCGGCTCAAACATTGCAAAATTCTCACCGATGTTAGCCGCCGGAGCAAGTCCTATACTTCCAGTCACTTGTGCTGCTTCATCAGAAATAATATCCCCAAATAAGTTTGTGGTCAAGATTGTATCAAATCTATTAGGATACCTTATCAGTTCCATAGAACAAGCATCGACATACATCTCCTCAAATTCGATATTGGGATATTTTTTAGAAACTTCTTTGGTTGTATCAATAAACAATCTGTCACTTAATCTTAGGACATTTGATTTGTGAACAATAGTTACTTTCTTTTCCTTTCTAGAATCCGCTATTTTAAATGCGTGTTCTGCAATTCTCTTTGAAGCATTCCTACTTATTTTTCGCAATGAAATTACTGTATTGTCGTCGGAAAAAAATTCCCAACCTAGGTATAAATCTTCTGTGTTTTCTCTTACTGTAACTAAATCTACATTTTTCGATATGGAAGGAACGTTGGCATAGTTTCTAGATGGCCTGACATTTGCATACAAATCAAAGAATCTTCTCAATACCAATACGACATCTGCAGCAGATTCTCCAACCGGTGATTTTAAACACGCCTGAGACCGTTTAATTTTTTCAAAAGTATCTGGTGGTAACGCCTTTCCATATTTTTGTTTGGCCGTATCCCCTGCTTCTACTTTTGCTATATTAAATTTTATTCTTGCCGATTTGTCATGTATGTACCGTAATATATCCTCTGCACACAGAGATAACTCCGGACCAATACCATCTCCCACTAAAAGTGAAATTTCAAAAGTAGTCAATTACGTAAAACATCCTAGACTTTGGTTTTACTTTACTTTGTTGCCTTTCTCTATCAATTTCTTAAGCATGGTTTTATTAATCGCGTCAATCATAGCTTGAACGGAAGTTACAACAATATCTTTGCCAGATTTTCGAGCCGAGATTATATTTCCCTCTTTATCTTCTACTTTCACGGAAACCTCAGCAAGTGCATCAGAGCCGCCAGTAATGGAATCAAGCTTATACTCCCTAATCTTTATATTTGCTATTCCATGGGCTATGGTCTGGATTGCCTTTAATGCCGCATCCACGGGACCAACACCTGTTTCAGATGCAATAAAGTCCTTATCATGAATGTTTAACTTTACCACTGCTGTCGGTATAATATTTAGTCCTGTAACAATGTGAAAGTCATTTAACTTGAAGCTTTCATCAAATTGTTTGTTTTTAATTACCTCTGATGCTAGTGACAAGAGATCTGAAGTTGTTATCGATTTACCTGCATCTGCTATTATTTTCTGTCTTTCAACTATTTCTTTAAGTTGTGACTCAGTTGTGGTAATACCAAATTCATCTAAAATCGCCTTAATACCATGAGCCCCTGCATGTTTTCCTGCTTGCATCCACCGTTTTCTTCCGACAAGTTCCGGGCTAATTGGTTCATATGTTAAAGGATTGTTTATGATGCCGTGTGTATGGATTCCAGATTCATGTCCAAATGCATTTTCTCCAATGATTGCTTTGTTTGGTTGAACGATGATCCCCATAGCACTGGAGACAAATTTAGATACATCATATAATAATTCTGTCTTTATATTATGTTCTATTTTGTATAAACATTGACATGCCATGACTAATTCTTCTAATGCCGCATTACCTGCTCTTTCTCCTAACCCATTGATGGTAACATGAGCGCATTTTGCTCCAACCTGGAATCCCGCAATTGAATTTGCCACCGCCAATCCAAAGTCGTTATGACAGTGAACACTCACAGGCAAGCCAGTCGAGTTGATTACATCTGTAACCAACTTCGACATATATTGTGGTGTTGAATAACCTACCGTATCTGGTATGTCTATTCTGTCAGCTCCCACTTCTGCAACAGCCTTAAAAACCTTATTCAAGAATTCCCTATCACTCCTTGTAGCATCCTCTGCAGAAAACTCCACTATCATACCGTGCTTTTTAGCATATTCTACAGCGAAAATGGCCTTCTCCAAAACTTGTTCTCTGCTCATCTTGAGTTTGTACTGCATGTGGATGTCGGAAGTTGCAATGAAAGTATGGATGTAACCCAAGTCACTACCAATTGCAACATCAATATCGTTTTTTGTAGTGCGGGCCAATCCGCATATTTCGGCTCTGAGACCTTGTTTCATAATTTTCCTTATCGCTTGTATTTCACCGGGGGACACGACTGGAAAACCTGCTTCAATTGTATCTACACCTAATTCATCTAATTTCATGGCGATTTCAAATTTTTGATCTGGTGAAACGGTAACACCAGGAGTCTGCTCGCCGTCTCTTAATGTTGTATCAAAAATCCTTATATTCTTACTAGAGGTCATCGTCAACTGTTCCCCTTGGTAAAGCTGATACACCAGTTCGGGCTACTTGTATTATTCCATAACCGGATACTAGATTTTTAAACGCATCTATCTTGTCGGGAGTACCGATGATTTCTACAGTAATTGTTTCATTTGTAATGTCCATTATGTTTCCCCTGTAAATGGAAGCAAAGTTTGCAATTTCTATTCTCGTAGTTGGATCTTTTGCACTCATCTTAATTAAAGCCAATTCACGGTAAACTGCGTTTTCTTTATCTAGCACATTAATCTGTATGACATCTATTAATTTCTGCAACTGTTTCACAAGTTGTTCTAAGGTCTTTACATCTGAAACGGTCGTAATGGTCATTCGGGAAAGGTCTGGTTTTTCTGTTATACCTACAGTTATACTTTCGATGTTAAAGTTCCTCGATCTAAAAAGATTTGTGATTCTAAACAAAACGCCAGGCTTGTTTTCTACAATGACTGATAATATGTACATCTTGTTTGCATCTTCTTCGTCGAAAACTGAGTATTTATTTTTCAATATTCATTACGCTCCTATTATCATATCCTTGAGACCGGTTCCTGGTGCTACGAATGGATATACGTCTTCATCAGGATCTATTGGGATGTCAATCACAGTTGCGACATCCGATTTTATGGAATTCTTGACTGCCTTATCCAACTCCTCCATTGACGAAACCCTAAATGCCTGTGCTCCGTATGATTCAGCAAGCTTACAGTAATCCGGGCAATTCTTTTGATGAACGCCGCTATATCTTCTGTTATAAAATGTTCTTTGCCATTGCGCGACCATTCCTAACATTTGATTATTTAGAAGGAACACAATAACTGGCAAATTCTCTAATACAGAAACAGCAAGAGAATTTTCGGTCATGCTAAATGATCCATCCCCTGCTATGTCGACAACAGGTACATCATTTCTTGCAGCCTTAGCGCCTATTGAAGCAGGGAAACCAAATCCCATTGTTCCTAATCCTGTGGAACTAAAAAATGTTCCAGGTGATATTACATCAAAGTGTAATGACGCCCACATCTGACATTGCCCAACTTCTGTAGTTACTATTCCTTCTGCGGGAAGCAATTCACGTAATTTCTTCAAAGCTTTCTTGGCGGTAATCTCTCTTGAATAGTCTTTAATGCTGTCCTCATAGTAATTAACCAACTCCCTTTTTCTTGCCAACCATAATTTTGAAATTTCTTCATTTGTCCTAAAATTCTTTGGAACTAATTTAATAAGTGAACGTAAAGATGATTTCACATCCCCTATTACTGCCGCATTCACTGATTTGTTTTTTCCTATCTCTGCCGGATCTACGTCAAAATGAATAACATTGATATCCTTGCCAAACTCATCAAACCTGCCAACTGTCCTATCCGAAAATCTTGCCCCTATTGCAACTATACAATCAGCTTCCAAGACCATCTTGTTTGCCTCTGCATGTCCATGCATTCCGATTGGACCTAAAGCCAACTGGTGATTCTCTGGAAAAGCACCCTTTCCTTTAAATGTTGTTACTACTGGAATGGAAAGCAATTCTGCTAAGGCTTGTAATTCAGAGAATGCTCCTGAGAGAATTACTCCTCCTCCCGCCATAATAATCGGTTTTTCGGCTTTGAGTAACATTTCACATGCTTTATTTATCTCTGATAAATCTGCATCAACTACAGGATTGTAACCACGAACCTTGATATATTCAGGAAATTCCATTTTTGTAACCTGCTGTTGAACATCTTTTGGAATATCTAAAAGGACGGGTCCTGGTCTCCCACTTTCCGCTATGTAAAATGATTTTTTTACCATTTCAGGTATTTCAGATGCAAGTCGAGGTTGGAAGGCATATTTTGTACATGGATTCGTTACACCTATTATATCGGTCTCCTGAAAGGCATCTTTGCCTATCATTGGTAAGGCTACCTGACCTGTAACCGCAATTATCGGTGAAGAATCAGCATAAGCTGTTGCTATACCTGTCACCAAATTAGTAGCTCCAGGGCCAGATGTAGCAAAACATACACCTGCTTTTCTTTTAATCCTTGCATAACCATCAGCCATATGGGCAGCTGACTGTTCGTGCCGGACGAGTATATGTCTTATTTTAGAATCTACCAGTGCATCATAAATAGGTAGATTCGCTCCACCAGGGAGTCCGAAGATATATTCAACCTTCTCTTTCTCCAAAGCAGCCATTAATGCCGCAGCACCAGACATTTCACTCATAACTAAAACAACTCCAATCTATAGAACTCAATATTATAGTAGTAATTTAGGCTTAACAACACTAATTTTGTCACATGTTAAAGTGCAATTTATTGTTTCACTTGAGTTCATCAATAATTATAGTGTAAGTTAATTTATAAATTTTTTTTAAAAAAGATAGAAATGTGATTGGAAATGCTTCTTATCACTCCCATCTATTCTGTAAAAATTATTTACCTTGTCAAGTTCTGGCTGAGGGATTTTTTCTTATAGTGCTTTTTAATTCTGACATGTTCAAATAAAGATCATATGCCTGGGCGGCGGTAAAATTTTCATGCACTATTGCCCTGACTGCTTTAATCATCGCGATTGGGTTATCTGATTGCCAAATATTTCTGCCCATATCCACACCTGACGCACCATCTCGCATGGCATCAGAAGTTAGCTGGAGCGCATCTCGTTCGGCTAGTTTTTTCCCCCCTGCAATTATTACAGGGACGGGACATCCTTCAACAACCTTCGTAAAATCAACACAATGATAAGTTTTTACAACATGCGCTCCTAGTTCGGCTGCGATCCTACATGCCAGTCCTAAATATCTCGCATCTCTTGCCATTTCCTTCCCTACAGCAGTTACTGCTAATACTGGAATTCCGCATTTTTCGCCTTCGTTTACCAACTTTGATAAATTTTTTAGTGTCTGATACTCGTATTTACTTCCTACAAAAATTGATAGGGCCAAACATGAAGCGTTGAGCCTTATTGCTTCATCTATGGATGTGGTAATAGTTTCTTTGGATAAGTCTTCTCCTACAATACTTGATCCCCCAGAGACTCGCAGTACAATAGGTGTATTACTCTCTGCAGAAACCGACGATCGAAGTACTCCTCTTGTTAGCATCAATGAGTCTGCTAAATTTAAAAGTGGCCTAATTGTTTCTCTTGGATTTTCTAATTTTTCTGTAGGTCCAAGAAAATATCCGTGATCAACGGCGAGCATAACACACCGTGCATTATCTGGCTTTATTATTCGTGAAAATCTGTTTTTCATTCCCCAGTCCATTGCAAATACCTATCTGTTGTAGTTTATTGAAAAGCTATAAAAATTTTCACAAATTTCATTCGGTTGTTATAATGATCTTCATTGAATCATTTGCCACGTGGGCACATTGAAATGCCTTTTCAGAATCAACCAAACTAAATTTATGGGTAATCAAAGGTTCCAAATTTATTATCCCATTTTCCATCAAACTAATGGCCTGGTGGATCTCCTTTTCTGATGTTGCATAACTGGGAATAATCTTTAATTCTTTGGAATATATCATATTTAGATCTATTACGGACTGATTGTCTTTGGGCGGGACGCCAAATAGTGAAATCGTTCCCCCCCGGCGTGTGGTTTCAAGTGCTTGGACAAACGCCGATATACTGCTGGTACAAATAATAGACTTGTCAACTCCATCCTTACCAACAATAGATGTTAATCTTTTTTTCAGATAATCTTTGTCCGATCCCTTGACGTTAATCGTAGTAATTGTGGAATCAATTTTCTTTGCAAAATCTAACCTAAAGTCGTTAATGTCCACTACTATTATTTGTGAAACTCCTGAGCACTTTAACAAAATTAAATGCATTAATCCCGTGGGCCCAGCTCCAAATATCGTCACATTATCCGCTTTTTTCATATTGATCTTGTCTATAGAACGTAAACAACAAGCAACCGGTTCTATGAGCGCAGCCTGTTCGTAAGCGATTGAATCTGGAATCTTGGCCACACCGCCCCTAGATACATTCCATTCTGGAATCAAAATAAATTCCGATAAACCACAGGGTTCAATGTTGCTTCTTTGATACATTTCACACATTGTATAATCTCCATTATTACAGAACTTACATCCATAACATGGCACGTGATGATGAACAAAAATCCTGTCTCCCTTTTTAAAATCAGTAATTGCCTTCCCCAACTTAACTATCTCTCCGACTGGTTCATGACCAATTCTTGAGGATTTCATTCCGTAACTCCCAAAGACTTTTTCTAAATCCGATCCACATATACCACAGGCTTTCATTTTGATTAGTATTTCATTCTTGCCAACTTTTGGCAAGACTATTTCCTTTATCACAATCTTGCTTTTATTTAGAATGGCAGCTTTCATAGATGAATGTTGAATGCACGTTTATTAAAGTTGTATTACTTTGAATACTTTTTAGGTTTTTTTTGAAAAATCCTTTTGCACCCTTCGCAACAAAAATAAATTTTTTTATCATTAAATTCCAATACTGTAGCAAGTTCCTCACTTAGCTCAATTCCACATACAGGATCCACTGGCACAATTCAAAAAAAAAGATACATAGATATTTAATATTTCCTAAAATTTATTTTGCGAATATGGATCCAATGGCCTAGATTTAATCTTTAGGTCAACGATATTTAACCATCATTTAATTTATGAAGAGTAATCTAGAACGTATAATGTCTTGTCCAATAATCGAAATTTATTGTTACAAATGCAATAGCAAAATCAAACACATGATAAACGTCAAACCAATAAGGGACGTTTTGAGAAATACTATGAATAGGTGCTCAAATTGTGGCATCGAATTGAATCCGACAGATTTTATAATTGAATTAGAAAAGCAATAGATTTATTGAATTTAGAGCCATGCGAGATAGTTATAAATTCGTAGACTAATTTATCTATCTCGTGTCGTTTGATAAAAAAAAATTCATTTCAGGTTACGCTACATCATCTGGAACGACTAATTTTAGAAATTTGGCAATAAACAAGGGTGTCCATAATTCACATTTCAAACTTGTGGAGGACATGTATCTTTCATCCCTGGGTATGGGAACATACTTGGGAAACTTATCTTCACATGACGACATGAATCTAGAGTCCTCAATTTATCATAGTGTAAAGGAAGGCTCCATTAATGTTATTGATACCGCCCTCAATTACCGGTCTATGCTCTCTGAGAAAAGTATTGGCCGTGCAATACGCAAATTAATAGATGATGAAGTAGCACATAGAGATGAACTCTTTGTTTGTACAAAGAACGGATATTTTACAAATGACGGGGACTTTGCTAGTGTTGATTTGAACGAGTATCTAAGATTAATGTACCTTGACAAGAATATCATCAATCCCGATGACATAAGTTCCTCTTATAATATTATGAATCCCACCTACATATCTAATTGTATAGATCGGTCATTGTGCAATATGGGTCTTGATACTATTGATTTGGTATATATCCATAACTCATTTGAGAGTTGGTTTAATGAGGTTGATAGGCCAA
This sequence comes from Candidatus Nitrosocosmicus sp. FF01, assembly GCF_047711275.1. NCBI lineage: Archaea > Thermoproteati > Nitrososphaerota > Nitrososphaeria > Nitrososphaerales > Nitrososphaeraceae > Candidatus Nitrosocosmicus > Candidatus Nitrosocosmicus sp. FF01. The sequence goes on from NZ_JBLNIG010000005.1 coordinate 98,482, forward strand.
CATACTTAGAAATGCTTTATAGTGTTTTTGAGGTGTATGAGAGATATCGAAGAAGTAGGAAGATACGTTATTATGGTATGGCAACGTGGGATTGCTTTACAGCACAGGAAAATAGCGCAAATTACTTGTCTCTGAACGAAGTAATAAAAATCGCAAATGACGTAGGAGGTGATGATAACGGTTTTAAATTCATTCAATTACCATACAACTCGTTTATGACCGAACCTTATACGTTACTGAACCACAAAATCGATGAGCATTCTCAAAATGTATCAATTTTAGAGGCGGCCAAACACCATGACATACATGTGTTTACGAGCATCCCATTATTTCAGGGCAAATTGCTTAGTTTAAAAATAGATGGTGAACCATTAGTCAATTTGCCCTTTGAATCCACCAGATTGCTCCAATTTGTACGTTCTACACCTGGAATTGTGGCACCTCTTGTGGGTCAGAAATCAATGGAACATACCGATCAAAACATTGTGATCTCAAAGTACCCTCCGTTAACCCACGAAGAATTCAAACATGTATTGGGCCTATTTGAGTCTTTAAGAAAACAGTATAATTAGGCTATAATCTTGTGGGTTGTGTGTTGAATTTAGTCTAAAAGTCTGGCTCAGAGCTATACGATTTAGATTTTTGGCCGCTTCTGCTATCGCTGTTAGTTGTGGCCTAGCATTGACTGTCTGCTTAAACCCACTGGAGTTTAGTGTTTTAAATGCAATTCTGATATACTTGGGAGTTTTTTGTCTTCACAGTAGCGTAGATTTGCTCAACGATTACTTTGATTTTAAGAGAGGAATTGATTTAAGGACAAAGAAAACAAAATTTAGTGGAGGTACTGGTGTACTTCCAGAGGGATTGTTATCTCCTACCAGAGTTTATTTAGCTGGTATCGTTTTCCTACTTATAGGATTAATGATAGGAGGATTTTTTGTATTCTCAAAAGGATACATTATTGGATTAATTCTTTTATTTGCTGCGATCTCTATATTACTTTATTCTACAAAACTAGTGAATCTGGGTTTAGGTGAGTTATTTGTCGGAATTAAGGGAATGTTAATAGTTGTAGGAACATATTATGTTCAAACTTCTATGTTAGCAGTTGAGGCAGCTGTTTTAGGCGCGGTAGTGGGTCTTCTCTCATCAACGGTTTTATATGTTAATTCCATTCCCGATATAAAACCTGATAGGGAAGGAGGAAGAAGGACACTGGCCATCCTGTTAGATAGGTACGGCGGCAAAGAGAAGTTATATTTTCTCACTGGGTTGTTCGTTTTGATATATTTTACTGCAGCCATCTTTTTCATGCAACTTGCTAATGATTTTACGATTTTGCTCCTACCGGCTATTTTTTTATTACCCTTAGTAGTGAAAATTTTGGGCGGCTTCAAAAATTATTTCAATGAATCCAATGATGTCGGGGATTTGGATTACGTAAAGATAATGGGCAATACTGTCTTGTTTTCCAGACTATTTGGGATAGCGTTGATATTGGGAATCACATTTGTCATACTTTTTAGACTGAATACCACATGAATAGTATATGATTAGGATACAGTGTTCGGACAAAGAAAAGTTGGATTTTATTTGTAATCTTTTGAATAAATCAGAACAGCAACTGCCTATTTTTCAAGAATATTATTTTTTTGATACTCTCTTATCAACCCAAGATTTTGCTAGTAATTTGTACAATAATGCTGAAACAAAATTTCCAGTATTCATACTAAGTGCATCTCAAACTGGAGGTAGAGGACGACGAGGATCGAGTTGGGCTTCTCCACGGGGTGGAGTTTGGATGTCCATGATGTTTGAGAGCGAATTGGAAACAAGCGAATTGTTCACTTTCTTGATATTGGCTGCTCTTATCGTATCTGAAGCAGTAGAATCTCAAGTTGGGATAACTCCCCAAATTAAATGGCCAAATGATCTTCTAATTGGGGGAAGAAAATTTGCTGGAATTCTAATGGATACCGATGTAGAAACAGGCAAGTTAACCAAGGTGACAATTGGGATAGGGATTAACTCAAATAACGATCTTGAAATAACAAGAAATCAGATTTTAGACAAATCTACATTAAAACCCGCCATAACAACTTTAAGGTCTGCTTTTGACGGTCAACAAATTAATAATTTTGAGTTGGTATCATTCATTTTGCACAAATTCAGCAATCTTGTACCTAAATTAAATTCAAAATTGTTTAGAGATGAGTTAAGATATTTATTCAAGCGAAAAATCGAAGATTCGGCATCGACTTTAAGCTATAGATTTAAGACCAAAAACAATGAATTTGCTGGTGAGATCGTCCTGGTTAATGATGATGGGTCTATATTGGTGAGAAATTTAGACGAACCACGTAGTAACCCTTTGGTCAGGATTGATTCAGTTTTTGATACTAGCATGGGCTAAATTTCATATTCAATTTTACGTGTCTGGAATCAAATTTCTTTGTGCTTAGGACCCTATCATTCCAGGCATTTTTATGGGGGACCTAAATTGCTTGTCAACACTTATTCCTTCTGCTGTAACTACCTTCACACTATTTAGACTTGCACCTTGAGGAGGGGAAAGTATTATTGTTTGACCTGGTTTTATCGTTTGTAAGTTTTCTATTATATCTCGATTATTATCATATATGACAACGATATCATTTAGTGGCAACTTGCCATTATTTTTTAACACAACTCTTGAATTGACCAAGAGTGATTCGGGATCTCGTAAGGCATCAACTTCTAAAGAGTAATCTTTGAAAGGAACAGAAATGAGCACATTGTAAAGTACTACTATCGTTACGACTACTACCGAACAAATAAGTAATAGTTCAAGCTTTTTTATCTTCAATACTATTATTTAATATAACTATTTTGTAAAAAAGGGTTTTCATTTGTCATACTATTTGAATATAATCGCTTAGATTTAGTACATTCTGTTAACTGGCACTATTAATTTATAAAATTTTACGCATTCCTAATAAATTGAAGAATCTGATAGGTTTAAATAGGATTTAGTTTCAGTGAATAATACATCGACCAAACCGAAGGGGAACATGCTTAACAGGCTGATATGATTATTAGCCTGTTAAGCAATTAATTTTGTTAATGTCAATTTGGCAGAAATTTAAAAGAATTAATCATTTGATTAGCAGTGTTTTCGTACGAGCCGTATTTGTCCGTTGAAGCCTTGTACGTCAATACATACAAACTCTCATAATTAGAAATTACAATTTGCATTGCCTTTCTATTTTGTAACTTGCTGTCAGTTGCAGTAAAAATTATTTTACTTGCTTTTTTTCCATCTATAGTTGTAGGTGTATTAGATTCCAATTTGAAATCCTTATGTTCTGACTGTATTTGAGAAATCAATTCCTCTGCTGCCGAAACCGTGGAAATGTTTTTACCTGGAGTTGGTATTGTTTTTACTACCAATCCAGCCGGATTACTCACAGAATTGACATCTTTGGGGGCGATAAAAATAACTTCATTATTCAATTTAACTGACCTTTCCCAGTTATTTGGATATTGTATCTCAAAATTGTGTTTGTTATCTGTATAGGTAAGCATGGTTAGGGACTCTCCACCAAATAAAGATCCAAAAACTACTGGATTATTATTATTAAATCCTATAAGAATAATTGGAATAATGATTCCGGTTAATAAACATAATAGAACTAATTTGTGATTACTAATTTTAGACATATCATAATATGTACTTACCATAATATCAAATTTCGCGTTCTAAAGAATTAACTAAAGAAAGCTCTAAGGCTTAAAAAAAGAATGAACTTACTTTGATCTCGAAATAGAAACCTCTATTGTAGAGACATTTCTTGGTTTATCATCTTCAGTACCCGTTAAAGTATCTGAGCCTAATTTTACACTTTCAACTCTATAACCCAACGTGTTCATCCTCTTGACAATAATCTGAGCCACATCTACCGCCCTTGTAATACTCTTTCCTCGAGCTTTGATCACAACCGTTGGTTCATTTGCCAGTTGAACTAGTGTTGCTGTTACATACGTCATTAGTGGTTTTTTGCCTATGAATATTTCGTTGCTCTTCCTGTTTCCTGTTTCGTATTTGCTATGTGACATGAAATATATTGCATAACTCAATAATATAATGGTATATTATTTGTTCCAATCCTCCAACATCTCCAAAATTCTTTGAGGATTTTTTTGTGCCTTTTCAACTAATTCCTTTTCAGTAACTTCATAACAATTGATCAACTCATTTTCATCTTTAAAAAACAAAAATAGTGAATTTTCAAATAAGATGGGATACAAATTTTCTGTAATCATCAACTCCGGTTTGATTTTTATCTTATTATCTTCATCAATAAGTATAGGAGATTCAGACATTGCTATTTTCAAATATACTATGTGTTGAAAAAAATATTACTATGAGAATAAAATTGTAAAAGCAATGTTCACACTTTCTCAATTAGGGTCTATTTGTTGACAAAAATTAATTCACCAATCATCTTTATGACAAAACCAATCCCTCCGACTGCTCCGATAGCTAATAGAACTAACCTTAAATGTGTAAAATAGTCATCTTTGCTGGTTTTTTTTGCTAATTTTAATGTTTGAAATATCTCCATAATTCTTCTTTGAACGGTAGTGCCGATTGATGATAACAACTAATTTCTAATGACTAAAAATCATTAATATAATTTTAATATTTCTAATTCAAAACTGATACAATAAGAGTAAAATATTATCCTAGACATATCCTTGAGGAGCACTCTGGATGGAGTACACAGGCTCTTTATCTGTACGCTGCATTTCAACAAAAGTTTCTGTAGCTTGTATCCCATTAATCTTTCCAATCCTTTCTATGACCACTTTGTGCAGTTCCTCTAACGTTCTAGCATAAACAGATAGGATTATGTCAAATCGTCCCGTGACTTCAATTAATGATCTTACTTCTGGGATTTGCATTAGTTCATTGTGAATAGGTTCCTTGAGTTTTGGATCCCTATTGATTCCTACCGTTGCCTTAATATTAATACCAAGTTGCGATTCATTTATTATAACAGTAAACTTTCTTATGAGCTCTCTTTTCATCAGTCGCTTTATTCGACTATACAAAACGGATGAGTTTATATTCAATTTCTTGCTCAACTGGGGTATAGAAATACTTGCGTCTTTAGTTAATTCTGATAAAATTTTCATATCTAATTCATCAAATCTTTGCAAGATTAACTCAACTTTATAATTATTGGCTACATTAATAAATGTAATTAAATTATTTACCTAAAATGATTATTTAATTATAAAATCTGGGGATTATTTGGTTCAGAATATTAGTAAATATTATATTGTTATGGACCGGTAATTCTAATTATGTTCGGGATGTCAAAGTTAAAAGCAGGTAGTTTTGTATTTGTAGTCAAAAGGGATGATACATCCAATTATGTAGTCATAGGCAGGATCGTTTCTGATGCTGACAAGGTCTATAGGATTAGGGGTACATTTATTCGACCTATAGGTTTGATAGAACGAATTAAAGCTGGTAGGGCTCAAGGCAAGCCAATAGATGCATTAAACAATCCTGATCCTAATAACTGCATTTTCTTTATAATAGATAGATTAGATACGGGAAATTTTGATGAGGTAGTTGATCCTCGAGTAGATAAAATAATACCCATAAATGAAAATAGGTATTTCGTTTTGGATGGTTGGATAAAAGAGAGCATGCCTGAGCTATTTAGCAATTACTTTAATTCAATATCTGAAGATGAAAAGGCTGAGGCGCGTAGTATTCTGATTAACCGGATGAATTCTCTTATGTCACAAGAACTAAAAGAACATGTTTATGCCGTAGCACGCAGTTCTCAAATTTTATAAAGTTTTATATTATGGACATATCAAATTTTTCTTATCATGGAATATGTATATGCTGCTTTATTATTACATAAACTAAAGCAAGATATCAATGAAGATAATGTAAAAAGTGTAATAAAATCCACAGGTGTCGAGCCTGATGATGTTAGAATTAAATCCTTAGTCGCAGCTTTGAGTGAAGTTAACATAGAAGATGCATTAAAAGCCGCTCCAATAGCAGCAGCCGCAGCCGCCCCTGCCGGTGCCGCAGCAGGTACAGCCCCAGCCGCAGCTCCAAAAGAGGAAGAGAAAAAGGACGAGAAAAAAGAGGAAGAAGCACTCGAAGGTTTGTCTTCTCTTTTCGGCTAAATCTTTTTATTTTTTTACAATTAAATCATTTTCAGTAATATTAGTATCATAATAAGATATTTTCAGTGTTATATTTTCCTCAGAATAGACAATTCATGTATTGATTAAATTGTAAAGCGGATATTATAAAATTATAAAATTTCTTTAAGAAATTAATTAGTTCTGAGGTGAGTAACCTTTGGAACTTAGCTGCTGGGAGAGGCTTCCTGCAACTGCATTAGCCTTTGCTAATACTAATTGAACACTTTCAGTGGAAAGATATCCTGCCTCAACTGCCAGTGACAAACCATGCTGTTTAGCTTTTACCAACAATAAGGGTGTTGACTCCTTTGTAAAGTAAACTGCCTCTACGGAGAGAGATAAAGCTTCTTGGAATGATTTTATTAACTCATCTACATAATCTTGGACTACTATCTTGAGATCTTTTTCCTTAAATTCTAGTCCTTCTGCAATCGCGTAGTTAACTGACACGCCCGCTTCAATGGGTTTGACATCTAGTTTGCTTAATAAAGCTGCCAATTTTTGAGATATTACGTCACCTGGTTTTGCAACTATAGTATCCTTTGAAACCCAAATTGTGCCCTGATCAATTTTTGTAGGCACGTTTGATTCTTTGAATTCTGACAAAACCGGACCAGGATTTATTCCTGTGTTACCTGCGGGTATGACTAACTCATTTGGTGCTATATCGCCCCCCTTTGCTGCCATAAAAATCTTATTTTTGTCAAATGTCAGGTTCAATTTGAATGGACTCAAATTTGTAAACATGAGAGCACATTGCCCCTCCAATTCTTTATTTAGAAATTCCAAACCCTTTACATCATTAAATATCTGTTCAAATGCCCTTTGAGCCACTTTATTTTTGATCGTCAAAATTTTTATCTCATTTTTAAACTTCTTTCTAATTGCCATGAGTTGAGCAGATCTTACTTTGGTCATTCGACACAAGGCTATTACACTGTAGGATTTTGCCAGGTTTTGTAAATTCTCATACAAAGCAACCTTTCTTTCTGGATATGATGTTCGACCTAACTTGTTGATTACAGCGGTTTGACTCATTACTATTATCCCTACCGATTACTTCCCAAGGGTACTTGCTTTTAATGCTTTACCCATAGTGAATTTAATTATTGCATTTTTGAAATTCTTGTCTCCCTGAGGAAGTTTTTTTTCAACGGAGGCTATTACAGCACTTGCATTGGCTGCTAGCTGCTCATCTGTCATTGACTCGTCTCCTATTTTTGTGGACATATTTAATTGATTTTTTGATCGTATTCTTGTTGACGATCTCAATCTTGATGCAATGTTTTCTATTGGAGCTCCGTAGGGAACAGGTGTAGGCATTTTACCTTTTGGACCCAAAAACTGACCTAATGAACGACCTACAGATGACATTAAAGTAGCATCTGCTAGGAAAAAATCATAAGAACGAACAATTTTTCTGGCTTCTCTCCTGTTGGTCCCTATTCTATCTAAAGTTTCAGGTTCCATCACTTGATCAACACCTGCTTTCTTTGCTCGTAACCCCATGTCTCCTGTTGCAAGCATACAGAGTGAAGCTCCATCCTTGGAAGGATTAGGTAAAACCACAATCTCGTTTAGGCTAAAACCTTTTTTTACATCGATATCTCTTAGTACCAAAGTTAATTCAGCTGACTGAGCAAAATTTCTTTTTGGAGTGGCTTCTCTTGCCTTTTTAACAAGCTCCTTTAATTGATCATTGTTAAACATTAGTATATGCTTTAAACTCGTAAAGGCCATTTAAAATCGTTTTTACGTCAAATAGTATTCTGTGGCTGTCAATAGAATGAAAAAATCTTTTTATTCATTTTGAAGAGGAGATGATATTTATGAGTACCTCTATGATCATGATAGACTCCTCCAATTTGTGTACAAAATATCACTTTAATTTAACAGATGTTAAATAGAATCGTAGGCTCCAAACATCCAGAGGTAGCCTAATAACTGAATCCTTCCACATTTGCAAGTCGAGTCTACAACTTACTAATCTTGTTTATATAACTTATCAAGCGCTTATCTAGAAAATCAAACTGGAAATCTGTTAAAGATCCTCTTCTATATGTATTGAAGATATCCCTTCTGAGGTTTTCCAACTTGATTATACTTTCTGTTTTATCACCTACATCAGCATCTTCAATTGCCTTGTTTGTTACTTGGATTAGCTTGTTGAATTTTCTTCTCTGACCTCCTTTGAAAAACCATCCTAATAATACAGAAGACATTCCTGTAATACCTCCTATTAGAAAGATATACTGCTCCGTTGACAAAGTTGGTCTAAAATGCGCAATAATATTTCCGTATTCAGATGCCCTAAATTCAATCGGATTTGAGGAACCAAAGACTAGTCCAGACCAAGAATCAAACGAAAACCCTCTCTCTGGAACAGCTTTGCAGGTTGCTTCTACGTTAGTCGGAACTGTAGTTGTATTTTGATTAAGGTTTTTAACTCCATTGCATTCTATGAATCCAGAATTATCGGGTCGGGTTTCAAACCCTATCCTTACTATACTATCATCAGTTTCTCCATCAATTAGAGATAGAGTGTTGGAAGCAGTATTGGTAACGTATGTCAAATTGGTGATTGGATTAACTGCAATGAAACTAGCTATGAGTGGAAACTTGATGTTTGTGGGTAGTGCATAAGGATACTCTGCTCGCTCAGTTATAGAAGATGGGTTAACCTCAATATCCTTAACCTTCTTGAAATTTGATTCATTTATTATACTAACAGAGTTGGAGGCTATATTACTAACATATAATTTACCTAGAATTGGATTTACTTTCAATCCTACCGGGGACTTTCCCACAGGCAGATTAGATATAACTGTGTCATCACTGCCGTTGATTATAGAGATCGAATCAGACCCGTAATTGGAAACATAAATTAGATTTTTTTTCTCATTTATATCAATACCAGCTGGTGCCCTTTGTACATTGATGTTTTTTATGAAACTATTATTGTCTTCGTTGATAACGGTTAATGTTGAATTAGCAATGTTTGAAACGTATATCTTATTTGATAGCGGATTAACTGCAATTCCATAGGGGGCATTTATCCCATTTATTGTCCTAATTACTTCATTTGTAATTCCATCAATTACTGAAATAGAATTCGAATCAATGTTAGTAACATATACCCAACTGCTTGACGGATCAACTGAAACCTGAACTGGGGATCTTCCTACTGTGATATTGTCGATTACCGAGTCCGTGGAACCATCAATTACAGTTATATCTTCAGAACCTCTATTTGTTACATAAATTCTATTGTTAAATTGATTTGTATCAACACTATATGGAAAAATACCCGTAGGAATAGTCTTGATTAACTTGTCTGTCTTTGCGTCAAAGACCGAAACAGTATTGGAATACTGATTTGCAACATATATCTTATTCGTAAATGGATTAAATGTAATCCCTACTGGATAACTTCCCGTACTAAAACCGGAAATAAATTTTCGTTCGGTTTCTTGTCCGTCAACAGTGCTAAATGAAAAACCAAAAAAATCTTCGTGATCGTTGTGAAAAATTTTTGGTAAGAGGCTACCCTCGATAAAGATGAAAAAATCGGTGCTCGATAATGAGTTTATTAAGATCAATAGAACAAGTGCTACGGATACAGCGAAAAACAACCTCACACTCTGACTATTATTTTATCGATTATAATTTTTTGGTATGATTTGATTTGTTCCAGGAAATAATTATGTAAGAATTTTACTAATAAAATTTCCTTAACAAATATATCTCAAATTCCTTTATATATAAAAGTCAAGTATAATTGGTACTACAAGGATTTCCAACAATCTTATCTACAGCCTCTATTGGATTACTATTAATATTTTCGGTGTCTGACAACTTTCTCGTTTTGTCCTATGAGGTAACTGATCAAAATAATGAAGGCGTATTTAGTTCCCTGAGCCGAAATTTCGATAAAACATTGGAGGAAATAAATAGTGACGATAAAAGCCAAAGCTCAGAGCATCAAGATAGTCCTTCTAATACAGCCAATACCGACGACGACTCAGAGCATCAAGATAGTCCTTCTAATACAGCCAATACCGACGACGATCTCTTACAACAAAATTCTACATTGGCAGCTGAGTCTCAAAATTCAACAGATATTGCAGAATTAGAAGATATCAAACTAGAGACGCCTTTAATCTAAATAACGCTCCTTCTCTCTCTGGATTTGGTCATGACTGTCGAAGTTGAAACCTATAATACAAACTTGAATAAATATTGAAAGTATTCAAACTGGCTCTTAGTTGTCGCAAAGAAAATCATTTAGAATATTGCCAGAAAAAAGATAGATAAATCACTATGCCACTATGTCTGCTACAGCATCTCCTCCAGATGTTCTATTGGTAGAGGTAGCTCCTCTATCTTCCCCATCAATCAGTGGGAGCCCTTTCTCAGCAAGCACTTCATCTAATAACTTTGTGTCGTAAATTCCTGATAGGTTTGGTCTTTCCTTCCCTTTTTCAATAAACCCAAGGTCATATGCGTCATTGGCACTCTTGTACAGTGTTAGTTTTAGTGGATCATAAGTTATTTCCAAATTTGAATATGCATTACTAAGTACTTGTGGATCAATTTTTTGACCTGTTATTCTATCGAGCTGAGTGTTAAACTCCTTAACGGCATCTGTCATATCCTTGTTTATCCACAATGTTTCGTCTACATGTGCTTGAAGTAACCTTTTGATCACATCAGGGTTATCTCTTAAATAGTCTGTCCTAACGATGATGTTGCCAGTAACAAATTTACCATTAGGCCACAAATCTCTTTCATCAAGAAATACTTTACCATCAGCTTCCTGAACCAACCTAGTTGCCCATGGTTCAGGTACCCATGCACCATCAATTTCTCCCTTAAGGAAAACTGTTAGAATATCAGCGTTTGCTATTGGAAGAAGTGTTACATTCCCGCCTTTGTCAACCGTGTTAAAACCATTTTCTACCAAGTATTTTCTTAATGCCACATCCTGAGTGTTACCTAATTGTGGTGAAGCAAACTTTTTCCCGCCTAAATCACTGACTGAATTTATACCCGAGTCGTTTCTTACAACGAACGAAGCACCACCGCTTGAAGCTCCTGATATTACTCTAACGTCTTCTCCATTTGAAAGTAAATATCCATTAATTGCTGGATTGGGGCCTATATAGGTTACATCTATTCTATCTGCTAGCAACGACTCTATGGCAGATGGACCTGCGTTAAATCTAACGGTTTCAACACTCACATTTTCTCCTAAAGTTTTTTGAAAATCGCCATTATTTAGTCCAATCACTGCTTGCGAATGAGTAATATTTGGAAAATATCCTATTCTAAGTGTCTTTTGAGAATTTGCTGCAGTTTGTGCACCTGCTACGGAAATAGGTGCAGAAATTAAAGTTGCTGCAGTTATAATCATTACAATTGCAACTGAAAGAGATCTTCTTTTATGTTGATGATCTCTAGAACCTTTGAAAAGTGATTCTTTAAATTTTTGATTCATTGCTTACCAATGTCATAAAGTTATTTATTATTCATTTTCAATGTGCAATTTTTCATGAAACTATGTAATTTAGGCACATAAATTGTAATAGGGAAAATTATACAAATGTCCACTGCCACTTTAATCAGATGACTTAAAAGAAATTTCGGATCCTCGTTTTATGAGTTTATTTAGGGTCATAGCTATGTGTAAATAATTGGAACATTGTTAAAATAACCAGTTCAAGGTGTTACAAAAGGACATTCAGAGGTATTGCAGATTATTGATAATTAGCAAAAAAGTATACAGATCTTAAAAAATTAGCTTTTTATGGTTTGCAATCCTTTTTCACTTAACACCTCGTTTAATAAAGTGAAATCATATAACTTTTGTAGATCTCCATCCCAATTTACCCCTTTCTTAATATATCCAAATTCGTCTGTGTCATCGGCAATCTTTAAGAGGGAATCAGAAAGAGGATCGGTGGTGAATTCAATTCTCGACAAAGCTTCAGCCAATTGAACATCTGGAAAAGTCTTACCAGTTAAATTTTTTAAACTTTGATTGAAGGCTGACGTAAGAGCAGACACATTCTTCTCATCAGCTTTGGTATCATTAGATTGAAGTAATTTTTCATTAATCCACAATGTTTCGTCTACATGTGCTTGAAGTAACCTTTTGATCACATCAGGGTTATCTCTTAAATAGTCTGTCCTAACGATGATGTTGCCAGTAACAAATTTACCATTAGGCCACAAATCTCTTTCATCCACAAGAATTTTTCCATTTGATTGTTGTTTTAGAATAGTTGTAATGGGTTCGGGAACCCAGGCGCCATCTATGCTCTTACTTCTGAAATTGGGATATTATATCACCAGGATTTAGTGCTACTACCGTAACATCTCCTCCATTTTCAACCGTGTTAAAACCATTATCAACCAAGTATTTTCTTAATGCCACATCCTGAGTGTTACCTAATTGTGGTGAAGCAAACTTTTTCCCGCCTAAATCACTGACTGAATTTATACCCGAGTCGTTTCTTACAACGAACGAAGCACCACCGCTTGATACGCCGGAAATAATTCGTAATTCTTCTGGACCAGATAGAATTAATCCATCGATTATAGAATTAGGTCGCTACATAAGCCACATCTACCTGTACCTGAATATAAGGCATCTACAACCGAAGGGTTAGAATAAAAAACGCGAGCGTTTATGGTGAAATTACTGTTTTCGTCCGAGTTATTTATTGCAGTGCTAAAATTTCCTGTTCCGATTCCTATAATTGCTTGAGCGTGATTAACATTAGGAAAATATCCAAGACTTAAGGAATTTGATTCCGAATCACTGTCGTGTCCAGTCAGTGGGTCTGTATTTGAGTTTAGACCAGAAAAGACTGACCAATTAATACTAGAATTTGATGATACTATTACTGCAAGAATTATGGCAAAAGAAATACTTAATTTTACTTTAGAATCCATGGAATATTTGATCTGGCCCACCTACTATCTATTAGTAATTTGAAATAGGCAAAAAATGTTGAATGCATGAAAATTTTGCATACCCAGATTCCCTGATTGACATGGTCGGTGGTTTTCAACGTAGAGCTTGATTCGACGGGTGCCCCATCAGTCAACTTATTTGTTCTCTATATCCTGCTCCTGTCTCAACCCCCACTTTTCTCTGACCTTATCTTCTAATTTAGCAAATATTACCTTATCGAATATCATTCCTAAAGCAAAAATGGTGATCATGGATGCGATTATCTGATCCATTAGTTGAAATTCCCTTCCTATCAATAATATGTGTCCTATTCCTATAGACGCGGCCATTAGGATTTCAGCTCCCACGAGAGCGTGCCATGCAAAAGACCAAGCTTGTTTGATCCCTATTATCAATGCGGGTGTGGCTGCTGGGATCATCAAATACCTAAATAAAGAAAAACCCTTGGCTCCCATGTTTCGTGCGGCCTTTAGATAAATGGGGGGTATATTTCTTATGCCGCTATATGCTGACATCATGACTGAAAATACGGAACTCATAATAACTACAAATAAAATTCCTATGTCATTTAGACCAATAAGCAGTATGGCAAAAGGTACCCAAGCAACACTAGGAAATGACTGCAGTCCTATTGCGAATGAGCTCATTGTTTTACCAAACCCAGTAAACTTTACCATTGCAAGTCCCACACCAACACCAATGGCAATAGATGCTGCAAATCCAATCAATAGTCTATAAAGTGTAATTCCAATACTTACTAACAATGTATTGTCTTGAATAAGACCATAGAATGATTCTGCCACCATTATGGGTGAAGGTAACGATACCTTGGGCCAAAATCCACTTAAATAAGCTATTTGCCAAATACCTATAAAAACGGCTATAAATAAAATAGTGTTAGAGATCTCCTCTATTTTGACTCTGCTTCTTACAGAACTCTTCTTTTTCTGTCTACTTTTTTCAACCGAAATGAAATCCGATTCTTCTATTACGTTGGGTCCAACCGCAGGATCAACCTTGTCCTTAAAATCATGGTCATTGTTGTCCGCAGAGTGTGCATTCAAGGAAATCTTTAATACTAGTAGATCGCCCGTATATCAATTTTGTTCGATTATTAAATAAAACTCCTACCTCTGATCACATTTGCTCCTAAGTCAATAAAATACAGTCATCGAATGGGCATTAATATATACTTTGAAAATATTTTCGATTTCCTAGATTGATTTGTTACCACTATTGAAACCACTATAGTTTAGCTTTCTGATACGTTTGTTAAACGTCTGCAATAAACAATAAAAGACTTAAACTTAATAATTCGAAAATAACTTCTCTCAGTGAGTTCAGGTAAAAGTCATTTGACTGTCAAAAAATTCTATCAAAAATATAGAGATTATATATTATTTAATAAAGATATAATAATTTCTGGAATTTTTGCTTTTTTTGGCGGGGCAGCTTTTACCCAATTTTATTCATATTTGGACAGTAACAGCTTTTCAAACTCAATTGTCACCCTCGCTATTGAATATTGTATTTATTTACCGATTTTTGGCTTTCTCTTTTATTCTGATAATAAACCTAGATATTTTGATCCCATAACAGGAGAAAAGGATTTTAATGTAATAAAAAGTGACATAAAGAAATTAATAACAGCTTTTACTATTTCAGAAATTGTATTTTCTGTTTCAAAGGTCTTGATACATTATGAATTACTGTCTTTTGAATTAGTGGAGCCCTACCAAGCATCTATGATTGCTTCGCTCTCTGCTTGGGCGATCTTTCTCTTTGTCATAAATTTGAGTGTGCGTTCAGTTCACCTCTTTAAATCAAAATGACCTTTAAAATGCTATAGTCACCTATTCAAATGTTCAATACCAATTGGATTCAGTTAAGAAATTGACTCATTTAGTTCCTATTTTACCATGTTGATTAGTTATCAATATTAGATGTATCAATTTACTCTAGACTAATGAGAGTGGGGGCAGGAACTGTATTTTTTGATGACGCAAGAGGATTGCAAAGATGTTTAAATTCTGTGGCGCCATATGTTGATCTAATAATAGCAATAGATGGCAGGTTTAAAGATTTTGATGAATTTTATGATATTAGTATTGATGGCTCAAAGGAAGTAGTTGAATCCTTTCCTAATGCAAAATATTATTGTTTTCCTAATCTTACAGAAATAGAGAAAAGAAACAAATATTTGGAAATTGCACATTCCTATGGATTAGATTTCTTAATAGTAATAGATTCTGATGAATATGCTAGATTTGATGGCAATATCTTTAGAAACAATCTAGAAAAAATAATATTTCAAAAGGAATATTCCGAATTCGGTTTGGATTCATCTCCTGAGGTTTATGGTATCAAAATGTTTGACCAACAATTTGAAAGACAGGACGTTACGGTTGAAAGGTATAATGAGAGACTATTTTATAAACCGGGGAGACTTCGTTATTCCTCAATTCATAGTAATTTAATTGATGTCCGTAACACAAGTAGAAATTTTACAACCGCTAAATACACATCAGAGATTGAGGGGATAACTCTTTATAATGATGATAAATTACGCACTACTGAATATATCCTAAAGAGCAGAAGATACCAACAATACTTATTTGGATCAGAAAGGATAGAAAGAAAAAGGATTGTAGGCTATGAGACACTAAAGTACAAATAGGATCAATATATTGGCTTTACTACAACAGCTCAAAAGTAGGTCCTAACTTCCATAATAATTGATTTTCGAGATGACAAACAACCTCGCGCGTATTCAAAGTAATTTTCTTATGATTTTGTGATTAAAATAAATCAATTATGTTTGGTCTTTATTCGGTCAAGCAATAATCTTGCTTGGGTGGCGCTCTTCTCTTTATCTTTGATCTCCAGCATTATATCAAAATCCAAACCTTTTGTATTGGAAATAAATTTCTCAAACAAGTCATGGTTCAGAGTGTTAGAATGCTTACCCTTTCTAGAATTTGGTTCTTGATGACTGTAGTCTACCATTAAGATTCCATCTTCTCTATTCCAGGTTTGGGCTGCTAATTTAATAGCATCACCGACCTGAATTTGACCTAAACATTCGTTATGTAAAGTATCAAAAATTACTGGAATGTCGATTTCCTTGTTAATTCTTAAGCAATCCATTAAATCAAACCGAAAGTCATCGTTTTCGATGACTAATCTCGACTTAATCTTGTTGGAAAGTGAGGTCGTATATGTTTTAATGAATCTTTTGATTGATTCTTCTTTGTTTTGGTAAACACCACCGACATGAATCTGAATTTTTGCTGTACTACCCAAACCAAGTTCATCCAAAAAACCTGATTGATAATCTAATTCCTTTATACTATTATCAATTATCGAAGGATTTGGTGAATTAATTAAGACAAATTGATCCGGATGCATCGTAATCCTAATATCGTTTTCCTTGATTAGATGCCCTAACTGATTAAGCTGTTTTGAAAAGATATCTTTCCATTGAAATTGAAAAATCGGGTGAGACGCGAAAGGAATAATATCTGAGCTTATCCTGAAAAAATAAAGTCCATGATCGATATTGTAGCAGAGGATTTCATGTAGACAATTCAAGTTGTATTCGATACATTCTTTAACTTTGGCTTCTGAATACGACCGCAACCTGAATGTCGAAATCGACTTTTTGCCGATAGACTGATTAATACAGGGATATCCGATTTTCATAGTTCAAAAAAATTGTCAAAGTGAGGCTGTAGATATGTTTTTGACTAGACATTAATGTTTTTTTATTTACAATCATAATTGTTTGAGAACCATTGGTGATGAGGGGTTAATTCTTGCTTTCATATGTTCCGGAGTTGTGAATGGAAATACTCTGGTGATGATTATATGAAGACACTTTTTTACCATTTTAATAATATATTTAATACTTGTATAATTTGCCATACAGATTGATTGAGTCAGTATTTTGTTCATGAGGTTCTTTTGATCAGTCCATTAGCTCCAGCGTGTTAGTTTCGTGTTTTTTGAATATCCATGTTCTTTTGGCTCAAACATGTCATGAACCAAATTAAGATTTATGTTACCATCAACTAATACATCATGCAAATTTATTATGACACTCATTATCTGCTTGGCATCACCCTATCCAATAAATGTCGAAATTATTCATCTTTACTTTATCAAATAATAGAAACATTATTTGTTTAATATACATCTAGCTTAATTTGTCGTTCTGTAAAACATATCGACCTTGACCCTTTAAGTTTCAGAAATTCTGGATAACAAATTCTGCCATACCTCAGAATGTCTTGTTTGCGAATTCGATTGATTTTTGAATTCATTTTGAAAATTACCTCTGTAACAAAAAGATGCATTTATTTCAGTTTTACGTTAACAGACGTTCAAAAATTTTGAATTAAATTGCATCGTGGCAAACATTGGAATCTCAAATTCAGCGAGGCATGGTTGAAAAATAACTAACTAATGTTCCATTCAATACAAAGAAAATCTCCTTAATCTACCTCAAATGAAATATTATGATCATGTTAGTGCGAGAATATCCATACGTAGGAGGAGGTTTTTGTGCATGACCATATTCTGACTTTACAATAACAACAAAAACTTAGTCTCTTTTGACAAAACAAAGGAATACGGGCCCGAAGGGCTTCGATCCCTCGACTTCCGGCTTTCTTCCAGACTTGGAATAATGATAGAAGGCAGGCGCTCTATCCATGCTGAGCTACGGACCCTCACCAAAATTTGAATCCGAGTTCCTTATAAAATTGTTCGGTATATGAGATTATCTGTCAACAAAAATAAAAAAAACACTAGGCCAATTCCAATGGATGATATCTAAAAATTGAGACATCCTCATTATACTGTAGTTTCCACAGATAGCTCGATTAAAGATAAAATTTTTGTTGATCTGAAAATAGATGAAAGAGCAGGAAACTGGTATTTGAATTTAGATATCCAATCGAAATACAAGGTGTGGAATACGGTCACTTCTTTGGACAATGTATTCAATTACTATGGAATTAATTGGACGCAGGATAAAACAACTGAAATTTTCCTAACGGTAAAGGTATTATATGAGTACCAAAAGCGAAACCTAGAGTGTTGAGTTTGATACAAGCTTTTTTAACCAGATACCTAAATGTAGGCTTTTGGAGAAAAAAAAGTCAGGAGTAACTCAGATGCTTGAACTAAGGTCTAATATTGCAATTCAGCCGAACAAGATTCTAGACTTGATCTAGAAGTCGTTAAAATTGTGGTTAAGGTAGTAAATAACCCAATTCAAACGTTTGCAGGAATATAGTTATTTGACATACTAGGATTTTGCTCTATATTGAAAAACTTGAAGAGATACACGGAATGTTAAGCGGAAAAATGATAAAATCAACAGGAGAGGAGTTTGCGCAGGAACTCGATGTCAATGGCAATGAATCGCGCGGATTGTCAGATAATACCCACTAGAGTGTTTTTTGCATAAACATAATTAGCAAATATATTAAAAATGCATATTATCCTCAATGCCTTAATTCTTATTTAAATGGAATAATAGTATTATTATATACATGGGCGCTCTTATTACTTCTTATTTAATAAGGATAGTGATACATGTATCACAAGACTACTAATAATTAACCATATATATTCTATACATAGATCAATTTGTTTATATACAACTGTTGGATCAGGTATGCGTTTACCTCCATTACGAGCTTTTCTTCCACGAAAGGCTGAGCCCGCTTATTCGGACCTAGAGATTTAACGAAACACTGTAATTGCTTAACTTTGTTGATTATCGGGGGTCTTGAACTGAATCACAGTATATGAGAGCATGAAACTTATATTGTAGATAATTTACTGAACCAAGTTGTCCTACTAAAAGTTGCCATGCTAATTCACCAAATAACCCACCAAGAAACCCGGAATTTTTATTGAGAAAGTTAATATCTACTGTAATCTTTACTAAAGGCATTAGGAACAAAGTAAATCTTATTAGTTGCGAGAAGCATGGTCACAAAAATGAGGTGAAATCATAATTGCTAGAAAATGATGAAACTCGGAATAAAGAAAACGGCGAACCAACTAAAGAGCCCTTTGTAAATGAAAAGTTCGTCAGTATCTTTGAAAATTTTTATCGTCAGTTGACGGAACTAAACAAAATTTCGACCATTGGCCCCTTCATTTCGCTATTAAATGACCCTCAAATTAACATGAATAACATGAGAGAATATGGAAATGTTTTGATTAATTATCAAATTTTCTTAAACAAATATTTGACTCAGATGATCAACTCCTACTTTCTCGCTTTAGAAAAGGTTTCTAAGGGTATTCAGAACAAAGAATCAGAGGACATTAGGAAGCATATAATAGATTCTTTTGAAGAGGTCTTTTCAACAATGTTCGAATCTGATGATTTTTCTGTAAATTATAACAACCTTGTAAATATTATTATCGATCTGAACCATAGCTATCAAAAATTCTTTGATGCGTCAATTCCTTTTTTAAGTAGACAATCGTTATCAAAGGAAGAAAAAGATTTATTATTCAATAATCTATATGAAATAAAGAAAATTTCGCTTGAAATTAGAAATAAATTAAATGAGAAAAAAGATGACTAAGACTATCATAGATTATTATGTTAATGAATGCATTAAATTTGTAAATAAACCCGAAAATTTCCATAAAATGTCTGAAATGAAAAGACTTTTGTCAGACATTGAAAAAATAGAAACAGGAACCACCGAATATGAAATTATTAAGGAAACTAACTTGTATAGGTTATTACATTATAAATCCAGGAAAGAACGCGCTTATAAATACCCGTTGTTAATAGTCTACGCGCTAATTAACAAATCTTATATTCTCGATCTGCAGCCAAACAAGAGTTGGGTCAAAAATCTTTTGGATCAGGGTATCAATGTTTATTTAATCGATTGGAAATCACCAGGAAAATTTGATAAATTTACCACAATTGATGACTATGTTAATTTATTTATATACGAATGTGTTGAATTGGTAAAAAATATTGAGAACATCGATAAGGTTTCCCTACAGGGATATTGTATGGGTGCAACGATGTCGCTAATTTACACATCTTTGCATCAGAAAAATGTTAAAAATTTGATTACTATAGCACCAGTTGTAGATACGGAGAAAGACAAAACTGTAATAAAAAATATGGCTCAACATATGGATATCGATAAAGTATTATCTCATTATGAAAACTTTCCGTACGAACTCCTATATAGCTGCTATGCATCTCTAAAACCTTTCAAACAGGGAGTGAACAAGTATTTGAATTTGTTTGAAAATTTAAAAGATGAAAATTTCATTCAAAACTTTTTGAGAGTAGAAAAATGGCTTTACGACACGCCACCAATTGCAGGTGAAACCTTCAGACAATGGATCAAAGACATTTATCAGAAAAATTTGTTTTCCAAAAACAAATTAGTAATAGGAGAAAATAGAATCAACTTGGCCAATGTTAGGGTTCCTTTGTTAAATTTGGTAGCCGACCAGGATCATCTGGTTTCGCCTGAATGTAGTGTATCATTAAACAGTCTTGTATCAAGCACTGACACAAATTTAATGAGGTTTTCAACTGGTCATGTTGGTTTAATTGCTAGCGGATATTCGCAAAACGTAGTTTTGCCAAAAGTAGGCAATTGGATAAAAATCCACTAGACTAATGATTTTTATTAGTTGATTTTTGTTTTCTTGCCAAAGGAATTATAATCACTTGAACCAGGTCCCCCTCTTCAATCCCCAAAGCTTGCCTTTCTGCCTCAGGTATTGATATCCTACCTCCACTTTGCACGTTCGTTTTGAACATGGCATTATAATTGGTGAATCCTTGAAGTGATGAGAACATGTTTTGAAAAGCATTATATTGAAAATTAGAAAATTGCCTCATCATGTCCTGCTGGAATTCAGCTGTTTTTTCGATGGTTTTTTTCACGCTATTATTGCTATCACTAATGTCACTTTCATTATCGTTGCTCATTATATATTCAATATTTGTTAGTTCATTATTTTAATGTTGTAAATTTTTTTGTCACTCAGGATTCTATAAATTTCTTGACTATCTCGTAAAATTCTTTTGGCTTTTCAACATAAGGTGTATGGCCACATCCCTCCATTATATGCGTCTCCACTATGGGCATTTGTTTGAAATATTCCAAGTTTTCAACGGGTATAGTAGTGTCTTCACTTCCCCAAATAACAAGAGTAGGAATGGCAATTTCAACCAGTCTTTCTTGCAATGTTTGATCCCTCCGCATGGCAAGTAGAGTAGAAATTAATGCATACTTGGAGTTAGGAAGCCTCATTCTATTGATATAATCTTTTACTGTATTTTCATCTACATGGTAATTAGGATTATTGGCCATCATTTGAAAGGCGTTTTGTACGTTTTCAAAAGTGGGGTATAAACCAGAGAAGATATATTGACTTAGAACGTATGTTGGCCTTTCTAAAGTACCTGCAGGAGATACTAGAATTATCTTTTCAAAAAAGTCTCTGTTTTTTAAGCTATATTCTAATACTAGCTGACCTCCAAATGAAGACCCAATTATTATGGGGTTGTTAATCTTTAGTTTCGTAAAGAAATCTTCTAGAAATTTAACGAAGAAATCTATTGTGTATTCGATCAGCGGTTTCTCGCTATAACCAAATCCGATGAGATCCAATATTATAACATTATATTCTCGTAGAAAGGGCCATAATTCCGACCATCTTTCTATCGATGCACCCAATCCATGTAGCAAAATCAATGTCTTGTTTGCACCTTTCTTTTCGAATCTTAAACAACGAATATTGTATCCTAGTATCTCAACAAATTCCATTTTTCCTTTGTCTATATTCTGCTGATTGAAAACTAGGCTCATATCAATGAATAGTAATGTATACTGAATATGTCTAATATATATAATAATCAAAAAGAATGATATTATCCATAGGAAAATTATAAGATAAAACTCCATCAAAAAAATTTTTCATAAAATACAATTTAAAATAACAATTCTTTACGCATGGAATAAGCCTGAGTAAAAAATACCGTATCTGATAGCAACATTGAAGTGAAAAAAGCTAACTTGATTCAGGTGCGTTGGGCTATTGGTGATGGCAGGCTGAATACCTCGCCCGAAGGCTTGATAATTACACCTCCATTCCATCAACGCCATCTTCTATGGCCGCCCTTCTCCTTACGGAAGGTTGTCTTTTCTCGGGAAAGGCTTCCTCCTTAGATGCTTTCAGGAGTTATCCTAAACAGCTTAGCTGCTCAGCTTGCCCTGTCGGACAACTGATAAACCAGAGGCTGCGCTGCCCTGTTCCTCTCGTACTAGGGGCAACTTCCCCTCAGACAACCACGCCCCTGTCAGGCAGAGACCGACCTGTCTCACGACGGTCTAAACCCAGCTCACGTTCCCCTTTAATGGGCGAGCAGCCCCACCCTTGGCTCCTGCTGCAGAACCAGGATGGGAAGAGCCGACATCGAGGTACCAAACCGCGGGGTCGATGGGAGCTCTCGCCCGCGACGAGCCTGTTATCCCTAGGGTAACTTTTCTGTCACCACCAGCCCCCAATAGTGAGGACATGATGGATTGCTAAGCCCGGCTTTCGCCTCTGAATCCCGTATCATTGGGAATCCAGTCAGACTGGCTTTTGGCTTTGCCCTCACCGGCGGAGTTCTGTCCCGCCTGAGCCAATCTTTGGGCCCCCTCGATACATTTTCAAGGGGGTGCCGCCCCAGCCGAACTGCCCACCTGCCGATGTCCCTGATAAACAGGTTAGCGATACGGTAACAAATGGCTGGTGTTACACTTTTGCCTATGTCAGTCCCGGAGAACTGACCTTAACGGCTCCCAGCTACTCTCTGCATTTGCAACCATATCGCAACAACAGGCTGCAGTAAAGCTCCACAGGGTCTTCTCTCCCCGACAGAGGTTCGAGGACTGTTCGTCCCCGTTATGTGGCTTCACCGGGTTGTAGGCAGGGACAGCGGGGCCCTCGTTGTTCCATTCATGCACGTCGGAACTTACCCGACAAGGCATTTGGCTACCTTAAGAGAGTCAGAGTTACTCCCGGCGTTTAGCGGCCCTTAGCCCAGTTGAACCCAGGTTTTAGGTACCGCCACTGGCCAGGATACAGAGGCCATACACATCCTTTCGGACTAGCGACCACCTGTGTTTTTATTAAACAGTCGGGACCCCCTAGTCACTGCGACCTGCAGTCCCTACTCCTCGTAAAAACTGCAGGCACTCCTTATACCATAGGTACGGAGTGATTTTGCCGAGTTCCCTTGCCATACGGTATACCCGATAGACCTTAGACTTCTCATCCAGGGCACCAGTGTCGGATCTCGGTACGGTCTTGAAAGTATCTTCCTATTTCTGCTTTCATTGTCTCCTGGAATCAAGTAAACCCTTCTTGCGAAAGGCCATTCGCATCTCGCCTCAATTCTCGCCATTACGGCACTCCTCAAGGCTCGAATACTTGGACAGAACGACGGTTCTGCTTACCCTATCCGGAAGCGACAAAAAAGGTATAACGAACTTTCAAGGCACTGGAATATTAACCAGTTTCCCATTCAAACAATTCTGTTGAGGTTGTTTTTAGGACCGGCTAACTCCCGGCTGATGACGCATTGCCGGGAAACCCTTGCCCATGCGGTCGCCGAGATTCTCACCCGGCTTTGCTGTTACTACCACCAGGATCTGCACTAGTAGTTCGGTCCACTGGACTTTACAGCCCAGCTTCTACCCAAACACTACGCCCACCTACCACGCACCGACATCGTCGGTGGTCTAAAGTATCGGTAGTCTACTTGAGCCCCGTACATTTTCGGGGCTTTCGAGCTCGGCAGGTGAGCTGTTACGCACTCTTTGAAGGGTGGCTGCTTCTGAGCCTACCTTCCTGCTGTCTTTGCTCGAAAACACCCTTTGGTTTGACACTTAGTAGACATTTGGGGACCTTAACTTTAGTCTGGGTTGTCCCCCTCTCGGTTATGAGGCTTACCCCACATAAACCCGCCTCCTAGTTTCTACGACGCTTGCACATTCGGAGTTCGAATGGATGGCGAGCTCTTTCGAGCCCTTACCGCCCGATCGGTGCTCTACAGTACAAGCAATCTCAACTAAGGCAGGACTGCGATCCACTTCGGTGGGAACTAGCAATCACCGGACTAGATTGGTTTTTGACCCCTAATCCCAGATCAGGGGACCGATTTGCACGTCAGGACCCTTGCAGACCTCCAGCGAGCTTTCGCTCACCTTCGTCTTATCCAGGACTAGATCGTCCGGTTTCTAGCCTTACTGCCATGACTCAAGACCCTTTCAGATCCATTGCCTCTTTTTTCAAAAGAAAAAATGCGCAAATTCGGTTTCCCTTTGCCTTCCCTCTGTTAAAGGTTAAGCTCGCCATGACAGCAATCTCCCTGGCCCGTGTTTCTAGACGGAACGTATGACTCTAGAATTCCTTTCGAGCCATACACGTCTGTAACCGATTGGTTTCAGGCGCTTTTAACCCCCCTTCCGGGGTACTTTTCAACTTTCCCTCACGGTACTAGTATTCTATCGGTCTTGGTGAATATTTAGCCTTGGATGCTACTTTCACCCATCTTCACTGGCCACTGCCAAGGCCAGCTACTCTGAATATGGCAGAATCCTGCTTTCGTTCGCCTACGGGGGTATCACCCTCTATTCCGGTACTTTCCAGTACACTTTAGCTGTGATTACAGGATCCTATACGCCATACCCGTAACACCACATCTCTATTACGTTACCGTAACAGATTCAGTTTGGGCTATTCCGCTTTCGCTCGCCGCTACTAACGGAATCTCAATTGATTTCTTTTCCTCGTCCTACTCAGATGCTTCACTTCGGACGGTTCGCTCTCCCAAGCTAAAAGAAGCAAGGGAGTGTATAGAGAGACCTCATTCGGAAATCCCGGGGTCGTCGGTCGCATGCACCTAACCCAGGCTTATCGCAGCTTGCCACGTCCTTCATCGCTTACCAAGCCGAGTCATCCACCAATCGGCGTCTTTGCACCAGTCCAGTATATTTTTTTATTTGATTGATCTAGTCTAATGATGATGATTATATTATTTCGTTCGTTCCACTTGTGGTAGAAGTCTAATTCTTGTTTTTTATCGAGTGTATGTATGTATGTATGTATGTATGTATGTGTATTTCTGTCTGTCAGTTTGATAATCTATATTTTGTTTGCTGTTTGCACTACAATAACCAGTTACAATATATTTACTACAAAATCTATTCCATTATTACGCGAATAGTTATTCTAGTTCTATATTCTATGTTTTCATCTTTTTAATTGGAGTTTTTCCTATACACGATGATCATTGTAAACTCACGCTTACTACATCAACTTCATCCTTTGTCAGTCGCACTTTTTTTTCTTTCACTCCTCGCGTCAGTCGACGTTTTGACAAAGAATTGCATCCGGTTGTTATTATTACCTACTTACTTTTTTTTGTGTTTGCTGACACTGTTACTATTTTTTTATCAGGAATTGATCAGATAGATGATAATTATGATGATGATATACTATTTTGTGATATTTACACAGATGTCACAATATCAGAATAATCGTGCACATATATAGTTCTTCAATCGATCAATCGATCAATCGTTAGATCAATCAAGCAATTGATAGTTAGTTTTTCAATCAACATACGTGTGAAAAATGAAGGAATTGTTGGATTATTTATTATTTATTTGATTTTGTTAGTATAAAATTATTGTATAAATAGTCTCGCAGATTAGAAGACCTTGCAATCTTCTAACCCGCTACCCTAATCTACACAATATTATATCTAAGGAGGTGATCCGGCCGCAGGTTCCCCTACGGCCACCTTGTTACGACTTCTCCCTCGTTGCTGACCCCA
>NZ_JBLNIG010000006.1:0-45417 GCF_047711275.1 Candidatus Nitrosocosmicus sp. FF01
CAACAGTAAAGATTGGTCTTTCAGGATGCAAGATGCAAGCGATCAATCATCATAACTCTAGAGAACAAATTCGAATATGACCAAATAAAGGAATTATTGGATTCGATAATGTATCAAAAAAAATTGATGAATTGTTATGGCTTGGACAC
Source organism: Candidatus Nitrosocosmicus sp. FF01 (assembly GCF_047711275.1). Lineage (NCBI taxonomy): Archaea > Thermoproteati > Nitrososphaerota > Nitrososphaeria > Nitrososphaerales > Nitrososphaeraceae > Candidatus Nitrosocosmicus > Candidatus Nitrosocosmicus sp. FF01. The sequence continues at coordinate 150 of NZ_JBLNIG010000006.1, forward strand.
TGTAAACTGTAATTGGGATCTTAAAAAATTTCCTGTTACTCGAACTGACACCCAAATGAATGGGATACAACGTGATATACAAAAATACAATGAAACAGTGTGTCAATACAATGATTATTCTAAACGCCTTGGATTAGAATATGGTATCGATATTGTTAATGAAATGAAAAAAGGTTGTAACATAATATTTCGTCCCCCCTCAAATAGTTAGGTAGATATCCAATCGTCTAAGTATCATTATTTTCTTTACTTTTGTTGTTAATAAAATAGATTAATAATTAACGACCGAAATAGTAGTTATAGAAAACGATGACTTTTGATGTATTTACATGATCTTTTGCCAAAATATCTAGGTATTAGACTGCCGCGAAGAGTTTTTAAAGTAGCATCTGATCTATGGTCAATTTAATATTCTAGTTTTGGATAATTTTGTCGATCATTAAATAGTTTTATTTATATTCTGATCTAATGAATCGTAAAAATTCATTGTTCGCAGTATCTTTTGCTATACTGCTAGGTTCACTACTTGTTTTCGCTCCTGTATCGGGTATATACGCACAAACTCCAGGCAACGCAACGGATTTACAGACATCCAGTAATTCAATGGGCATGTCAATGAATCATGATATGTCCATGCGATCCCAGGAGACTAAAGAAAAAGAAAACAACTCGACCAGCTCTGTGTCTATTTTTCAGCCGATAATTAATGCATTCAAATCCCTGATTACAGTGGATATTAGTGACGCTATTACGACTGCTCAAGGAGCAGTAGGTGAAAATGCTACTACAATCACTGCATTCTTACACCCCGACAAACATTACATAGTTTATACGGTGATCATACTTGACTCCAGTGGAACACCACACAAGGTTTTAGTCGATCCGGGTAACGGCAATGTATTGAAGGATGAAAAGACATCATTTATGCATTTGATGAAGCTAGCCCATGGTGGTAAAGGTGGCATGATGGGAGGACCTGAAATGGGCATGATGGGCCATGGTGGCATGATGGGAGGACCTGAAATGGGCATGATGGGCCATGGTGAAGCTAATTCTGGTAATCCATGGAACTAAATAATCCTGTCTTTATTTTCTATCCTTTTTTTTGTAACATATTGTTAAGTCTATAGTGAAATCTAGTGCAAACAGGTACAAATAGTAATAGATGATTAGTTCAAGATATTATTCTGTGATATTCTCTTGTGCAATTCAGAGAAAATCGTTTAATATTATCTAAAGTACGATAATAACTAACAAACAAACTAAGACAATGGTTGATGTATTGCTAGAAATGAGGGGTATTACAGTTTCTTCTTCAATAAGCATGGTCATCTGGTACGACACTTACCTCTCATTTCTGATCCTGTAAAAGCAGCTTTACTACTATCTATATCAAACCAGCGAAATTAATCAGACTTGCAAGAGTTGTGGAATAATAATAAATCAAGGGGAGATTTGGATTTAACATTATAAACAAAAATAAGTTCAATTTAAAAAAGCTAGCAATATATTCAAATAGATTAACGATTTCCATAAAAAATACACTATTGGTATATTATTGATTGCAATTTACGTTGTTATTCTTTTTACTGTTCCTCCTCTTGTAATTGAAAAGAGTGTTACTCCCATAATTGCAGGTATCACTGTAATCATGTTGGCTGTCTATGTCATACTTGGACTTGATATACTCCATCGGACAGTTATTGTAATGTTTGGAGCAATTCTAGCAATAATACTGGCCATTATTCTGGGATCAATTTATGCTGAAGATAGCCTACATTTTGTCGTAGAATTCGTGGACTTTAACACGATAGGTCTTTTATTTGGTATGATGATTCTAGTTACCATACTTGGTGAAAAGGGGGGTATTTCATCAAGTTGGGATAAAATTGGGAAAAATAAGTAAAGGCAATGTCTGGATACTGATGGTATTATTATGTACCTTTACTGCTGTTGCCTCAATGTTTGTTGACAATGTTACAACTATATTTTTAATGATTCCAGTAACTCTCTCTATAGTACGAACTTTAGGACTACAACCTTTTCCATTCATAATGGCTCAAGTTTTAGCTTCAAATGTTGGAGGATCAGCAACCTTAATAGGCGATCCTCCAAATATCTTGATCGGATCTGCTGCGGGTATAGATTTTAATTCTTTTCTGATATATTTGGGACCAACAATTGCTGTGGTTTTTGTATTTATTTTATTGTTAATTAAACTATTTTTCAGAAATGACCTAAAAAGTGCCCAAAAATTAGGACAACAAAAAGATATCCAAGAGTTGATGGATAGGGATGAAAATATGATAGTAGTACACCATAAGGGATTGCTTTTAAAGTCCTTAATCGTTATAGTGGGTGTAGTTATCCTGTTTTCCTTACAAACCATAACACATTTGGAAGTATCAATAGTAGCCATAGGTGGAGCAGCAGTATTATTAATAATAAGCAGAGTTTCTTTAGAAAAATTTTGCATGAAGTTGATTGGCCTATTTGTTATTGTAGGAGTAGCAGAACATGCGGGACTAATAACCATACTTGCAAATATGGCTATTAATATAACCGGAGGTGATCCTTGGCTAACATTTTTTATGATAACATGGTTATCAGCTATCGCAGGTGCATTTATTGATAACATTCCCTTTACAACGACAATGATACCATTAGTTCATACTTTACATACAGATCCGACAATTGCTGCTGCTTTTGGTCCAGATAGTGGCTATCAGTTTAGTCCATTGTGGTGGGGTTTTCCATTAGGAGCAGATTTGGGTGGCAATGGATCTTTAATTGGATTTAGCGCAGGGGTAGTAGCTGCGGGACTAAGCCAAAAGTTTGGACATTACATATCCTTTACTAGGTGGATAAAAATAGGATTTCCGTTTATGCTTTTGACCCCGGTAGTAGGCAATATCGTCCTTTATGGTTTGCTTTTATTCGTCTACTAGAAGACACTTCGCTACAAAAGGACATCATCCTCTGACTTTACGCAAACAATATTGATATTTTTGGGAATTAAAGCTGAATTCTTGATGCTACTGATCTGAAGAGCTTGAAATAATATTAACATCAGGACTCTTCGCCTGCTTATGAAAAACTTTAATTATTGCGATAAAAAGTATATTTGGTGGGAAATATACGAATTTTATTATTAGTTGTAATTTTTGGTGTATTTCTCATTAATTTTTATCCAGAAACTGAAAATTCATCATTACTAGTATTTGGGATATCGGCATCAGATAATAATAATATTATTAACACTTCTGCACAGCCAGGAGCTAATCAGACGAATTCTCCATTAGACTTGCTTGTACAGGATTTTGCAGTTATTATGATAGTTGCCACAGTGATGCTGCTCATTTCTTTTAAGTTAAAGCAATCTGCGGTAATTGGATATATTATCGCAGGTATGGTTATTGGACCATACACACCCCCATTCTCATTGATTCATAATTTAGACACTCTAAATGCCTTTGCAGAACTAGGAATAATAATGCTGTTATTTGTAATTGGAATTGATTTTCCAATAAATAGATTGAGACAAGTAGGCCGTATTTCTGCAATAGTAGCAGTAGCAGAATCCATGGGAACACTTTTGATTACATTTGTTGTTGCCCAATTTCTTGGGTTTTCTTACTTTGATTCACTATTTATTGCACTTGCACTTTCTATCACTAGCACAGCAGTTACACTAAAGGTACTTGAAGAACTGAATATGATAAAAAACCAATCAACAACATTGTTGCTTGGTATATCTATAGTTGAAGATACTCTCGCAATTGCAATATTGGGAATACTTCAGTCCGTAGTAACACAGGAGGGTAATGCCTCATTTGTTAATCTCATACCCTCAATTTTGATTGTAGGTGCCTTCATAGGCGGTACATTATTCATTGGTTCTAGACTTGTCCCAAAATTAGTCGACAGAATAAGCAAAGTAAACGACTATGCATTGGTTTTGATATCCATTCTAGGCGTAGCTTTCTTTTTATCATTTCTAGCCAAATCCGTCGGATTGTCTGTTGCAACAGGTGCGTTCTTTGCCGGAGTTCTTATCGCTGAGGCAAGAAGCGCGTCAGTTGCTAGGGTAATTACTACTCCATTAAGAGATATGTTTGCTGCTTTGTTTTTTATTTCCATCGGGGCGCTAATGGATATATCACTTATTCCAGCCTTTATAGTCCCTGCCTTAATTCTCATTGCTGTTTCTTTATCCTCAAAGCTTGCAATAGTAAGTGGTGTACTATCCTTAGCCAAATATGGAAAAACTACTGCCCTCAGAACGGGGATAGGGATGTCTGCTGCTAGAGGAGAGTTGTCCTTAGTAGTGGCCAAGGTAGGACAAGATACGGGTGCTGTTTCAAATTCCGTCTTTCCTATATTGGGAGTAGTAACGATATTAACCACATTCATAACCCCGTATATGCTTAAACTTGGAAAAAGAATCAGTTTTAAATCAGATCCAGGTGAGAGTAGCACAACATCTCAAGTTTCTGACCAAGATAAAGATAAGGACAACAAAGATTCAACAAGTGAAAACAATAATTGATGGTTATAAATAATAATTCATGGGGATAATGATAAAAATGAAACTATGTCAGATCACCACATAGACTTGAGCTGCTCTGTCGCCTACAATAGACAGTTCACGCAATAAAAATCTCCATCTACAAGTTTCAACCCATAGAAGATGACTGCTCAGAGTGATCAATGGATCATCAGGACTACAAATCAAGGTGAAATTAACGTTACTATTTAAACGATTGATGTAATGACTAATTAATTTTTGGATTTGGATAATACGTTTAGAATTATATAAGCAAGCAAGCAAGCAAGCTTTCAAATGCTCTAAAAATTACTTTCATCTGATAAACCTAAACCGACAGAATCTGCAAGATAATCATGACATACCATTTGATAAAACAAATTTCGATACATCTCCGCAGCTGAGAACAGCTTTATATTTTTGAAAAATTCTTATGGAAAATAGGATTACCTATTCGGCAGATGTATTGAAACCTGTAAAGCCAAGTAAGACAATCAAACTCTACCCATCTACCTACCAGGACGATCTATACGTTCCAATTTTCCTCAATTATTTTAAATAGAATTTTAAAAATAAAAGAACGCTTTTCAGATTATACTAAATTTATGTAGTTCTTAAAGAGAACGTATGTAGCTATTAGAAATAAAAAAGAGGACTTGTCTATTTACCTTTAATCATCATCCTGTCCTAAATCTCGCTCAAGCTGATCTTCTACATCACCTAATAAATTATCCGATGTGTCGATGTAGTTCAAAACACCAGTAAGATTATTATTTTGTAATTCGGTAATTGCTTGGTCCAATGATGCCTTTACTTGTTCAATGTCTTCTATGCTGACCTATGATGAAGTCGAGCTTGTTGAATTTTGTTGGGCTAAAATGGGCGAATTTGAATTCATGCTGGAGAAAAGTCCAACAAAAATTGCGACCAACCCAAAGGTGAATACCAAATTTTTTCGATTTATCATGGTGAATTATATATTTCCATCATATTAAAATATAGTTAATAAAGAAATTTTGGTTGAATATGAACTAACTACCACATTTCAGGTAGCAATAGTAGGGATGTACATTACATGATTCAATGGGAGAATTATCCTTAGTTGTAATCAAGGCTAGGCAAAGGTAGTTGGTGCAACTTTTAGTTCGGTTTTTCTCGTGTGGGTGTAGTAACTATCGTTATTAGATTCATAACGCGCCATATCTTTTAAAATTAGAGATGATTATCAAATTTGCTTGCGACCCTGACGACACAACGATAACATCATCAACCTCTACTAAATCGGACAAACAAGACGATGAATCCCCATCCAATCAGTGTAATACATGAATACTTGCTTGACGGCAACAACAATAATGATGCTTATCTGTCAATAAACTCAAGAATTTCTATAGATACGGTAGATAACAATTTCATTACATCCAAGCAAACAATGTAGTTTAGTAACAGCTTTCAATGCGATTTTGTCGTTGTAAATTACATACCCTTTAAAAATGAGGGTAATATATGATTATTGGGAATATCCCGAATGTCTGATATTAATTCCGAATTGGACACCCTTGATACTGGTACCATGGAATTTATGAGATGGCTAGTAAACAAGGATACCAATTCTGGGAGTACTATAATAATAGTCAAAGACTATCTCGATAATAAATATGTCATTTTATTTGACAAAAGTATCTCAAAGGATGTTATTGTTGGTTACAGGGAGGGTATGCCGTGGTGCGTGACCTGTAATACTGATGATTGTGGTCATGTAGGATTTGCCATTTGTTTGAAGCAGAATTATGATCGAGATGGCCAAGTGATTTTTTAAAATTTCGTTTAATTAGACCAGTTTAGAATGTGATGTAGGGTTATGTCGATGATATAGCGCGTACGCACACACACAGAGAGAGAGAGCAAAGAAAATTTAAACGATCTTTGTACAACGTTTAAAAAATGATTTCGAACTATATACTTGATGAGTAGCAACAGCAGCGCATAAAAAGAAAAATAAAAAATAGTAAAAGGATTACTACTCCTTCAATATTACCTCATGAATATTTGATAAAGAACTTGTACCATCATCAACAACAAATAAAATATAGACATAGTAAAAGACAACATAAAAATCATGACTCTTCCCAGTAACGAAACTTGAGCGAGATGTTGATTGTTAATAGTATTGTGTGCGATTGAGTAAAGTTTTGATCTGATGAATTATTCTCGCATGACTAGTAAGTAAATATAAAGATATTATCAAAATAGTAAATAAATTTATTATCATTTGTAGAAATTCTCATCTTATGAACGAAGAAATCTCTAAAATAATGGTCTGTATAGATGGATCGGAGGCTTCGATCAAAACTGCAAGAAAGGCTCTAGAGATTGCAAAAAAAAACACAAAGCAGAAGTTATCGCAATATATATTTCATTTATTCCGTATTATTTAAGGCGCCTACCCCAATACGACTGGGAGGGACTACGTGAGTATGATGTTGAGCAGATGAAAATTTGGTTAGATGATATTGTGAAGCAGGCCAAAAACTATGATATCCAATTCAAAACACTGGTAAAAGAGACTACCTCTTCAGTTGTCAAAGAAATAATCAAAAGTGCCGAGGAAGAAAAAATAGACTTGATCGTTGTCGGTAGCACGGGCAACTCAAAGCTCGATAGAATGTTGGTTGGGAGTGTGGCTCAGGGTGTGGTGACAAATGCAAAATGTTCTGTTCTACTAGTAAGATAATTTTTAGCATATTAAAATTAAGTTAATGGTATATAATTATTAGAGTAGAGTTGCGATTCAATTGCTATGAAGACTTCCACAAGATCACGATAATAGTTCGCAAATTTGTCTGATTAATATCTGTAACAAAGATTGTTGCCAATAATAAGTAAAAACATTTTGAGCTATATATCTATTAATAGCACGTAACCGTTCAAGTTCAAACTATAATTCAATTCTCACTACTTATCCAAAGAGAATTAATCTAAACTACATAGAACTTGACCGTAACATAAACAGATCCAATAAAAGGTATTACGAACTATGAATTTTTTTGTTTTATCAATTATGAAAAATTAGGTATTCCTCTGGTTCTGTACTCAAATGTTTCATATCATTATCAAGCTTATTCATTCTAATTGTAGTTTCAAATACCTTTCTTATCTATTTTATTCAAGGTTGATATTCTAAAAAGATATTTTTCAAAAGAATGATACATTATTAATTATCTGGCAGTTCTAACAACCGATAAGAAAAATAGACCTAGTATGGCCAGAGTAATTGATGTATTCAACAAATCCTGCATCGGATATGTGACTGAATAGTATCGCTCTATTATTAGTTCCAAAAAGACCTGGAATGTAAACAATGCGAATGCCGTCGCTGCGTATAGGACATTCTTTAAGCCAGTTTTCTGGTAGGTCGAGATAGATAGTAACAATAGTACAATTGAGAAAATCCCTATTAACAAACTCTCCAAATTTTCAACAATGCCCATGAATTCCAGTTGGAGCGGAATAATAATGAAATTTGAATATAATAATGTAGAAACTAAGGTTGATAATGTTAAAATTTCTAACATTTAATTCCTTTCCTTATTTTCAGCATCAAAGGATAGAGATAAATAGATTTCTGCTAGTTTGTCACTCCATTTATTCCATAGGCTTGGATAATAAGATTTTAGCAACTTGGTCAATAATAAAGGATCGATATCCGAATTCAACGTATAACGTTTATATCTTCCATCTTTAATTTCTGTAATTATATTTGCTGTAGTCAACCGATTTAGATTCCAACTCACAGTAGGGGAAGTTATCCTTAATTCCTGCGCTATGTTTGTTTGAGTGGGCTGGCCTTGCTGTACTATATACAAGATTATGTTCCTGGGTGTATCTTGGTTAAAATATTTTAAAATATCTTTTTCGTTCTCTCCAAAAATTCCAGTTACAAAAAAACGCTTGTGTAAACCGTTCCTAGAGGATGTAATTTTTCCTTCTTTTTCTAATTTACGAAGATAGTATTGAATAGTCCCCATAGAAAAACCAAGATCATTCTTAATTCTGCGTAGATGTAACCCGGGGTTATCTCTTATATAATAGAGTATTTTCGATTCATTAATGTTGTCCTTAGATCCCTGTCCTCGCATTTATCAACCGCATCAATAAGATCGTAAGATCCATTTTCTTTAATAAACGATGTCAAAAATTTTAATGGAAAAACAAGTCAGTTAAACGAACCAGGAGAGTATAATGTAATATTTTTAATTTCAATAGGTTGAAATTTCTATGAATCAGTCGACGTACATGTATTAACCCAATTTAATGACATTCTACTAATCAATTGTATTTGAAATAACACCAAATAAAGAATAATTGATTACTAAACCATTGACTTGAGACTTGTGTATATCCCTTATTTTGTGTCCTGTCCACATATATGCATATTTTAGGTCATTAAATTAGTACAAATGTCTAAATCAATTTAGTTATCTCATAGAGTAATAACGAAAATATTTAGACATTTGTATCAATTTTCTTTTAAACAAGAAATGTTGAAGAGTATTGAAGATCATGACGAAAAGTCTAAAGTATGAACAATTTCATCATGAAAATATCGATTTTAATAATTATGTCAATGTACAAATTCTTCAGTCCCCCTATGCGAATTATTATTTGACAAAGAATAATTGGATAACGATCTTAAGTTGTACTTCATTCTTGTACAGACAGAATAGCCCTGTCTAGATCTCTGGATGTAACCAAATAACCACTTTGATTACCTACTTGTATTCCAGAAGATACACAATAGTTCGTCATTCTGTGGAAACAAGAATTCCCAATTATCTTCACATCCCTCGCATTTTGATTTATTCAAAAACATGACCTTGAGAATTAATACTTTACTTTTGCCCTGCTTGATATGGTTTGGAACAGTTCTTCTATTAACATGTGCATATGTATTCGAAGCATTCATCTCAAATTGTTTCAAAGAAAGAAGGTGCATTAAATAAATGGATAAAAGTTTAGAAAGTGCTGAAACTTCTCCTGTATACCTAAGAACATGTATTGTTGAACCTATATTGATAACGTGTCTTAAAGAGAGATCTTTTTACGACATTTATAATAGTATTCAAGACATTGAAGCTATTTCAGAGAGGATTTTAAGAAAATATCTATATCACTTGATAAACGAAGGGTTTCTGAAGTACCATGCAGAGAGAAAAGTTTTTGTTACAAGTCCATGGGGTGCAGATCTCTTAGTCCTTATCTATAATCAAATACAGCAAAATCAAACATGCTACTTGGACCTTAAGATAAAAGTAGGATAAATCCGATAGATCGACCTATAAGCGTCTGTCAATGTAAAAGATTAAATATTAAAGCATTGACAATGATATGACTTGGTAATTTGATTAATATTTGTTTATCCAAGACCCTTGTAAATTAATCTCTTTTCATCAATTGATAATAATTCCATTCTGGTTTGATTTTTCTACTAACACAATCAACATTGTATTTTAATCGAATAGGACGTCTAAATAAAAAAATTGGGGATCAGGATTTGCTTTCATGATATCCTACTCTTCAATATATCACTGCATTACATGAGATGATCCTCCTCCCGCTTATTCCGTAATTCAAAATTTAGACGACTTACATTAAATTTGATAATTGTATCACAAAGAATAATAAAAGGAAAATTTTACTGTTCGATACTACTCAATAATATTAACATATAATTTTGAAGTATCTAATATATATTGAAAAGTTAAAGTTAAATTTACAGGTATGAATACAAATAAAACATTACTAGTATCAACAGCAGTTGTTCTAGCACTCGCATTGGTTCTGGCTCCACTTGCGATCTCAGAAGACGCTTTAGCAAAAAAGAGTAACAAGGCAAAACAAATAATTAGTCAGTCTCAAAAATCAAAACAAAATAGCCAAGTGATCTCTGGAGGCAGCTCATTCCTTTCTGGTAATAACTTTAATTTCCAAGGCCAATTTAACACTGGTAATAACGCCCTAGCTCAATCAAACGACTAACCGTAGGGTCATTCATTCTTTATTTTTTTTATATTTCAGCATTCGTAGTCCGACTTTATAATTGGTTGAATTATTCGTCATATTATTCATCAACATCATTTAAAATCACATGAAAGACTCTATTTGAAGACAATAATCATCACTGGAGACTCTAACTCCATTTATCATGTCATAAGCTAACATGAATTCATACGATTCGATTTGGATAAACTATAAATTCAATAGTTCCTTTTCTTTTAATCCGTGCTGATTATTAGACAGTAGTATCACAAGCAATAATCGTAAGGACGTTCTAAGATTTATCACAATTCGGATAGGTCAAACAATATACTACAAGAGTATCAGAGGCTGGGGGGGATCGGCTTTCAAATCAAAAATTATTATCTTGTCGGTCCACCCTTCTTTGCGTTATTAGATACTTGTACCAAAAGAAATAATATTTATCCCATGAATGTTGTATTACAAAAAACTGTGTACAATAGATTCAGTACTATGCAATGTATTCTATAATGGATCGGCTAATAGTCGAATTCCTCAATGTTATATGTAGCCGATACGTACTTTATTTTGATAACTGTACCACAAAAATTAATTACTTGATAATAGTAATTATAAAGTTGTACACCTGTCAACCTACACGTGTACAATGAGACTCTCAAAATTCAATGTGGGGCGGATCGACTTACCAACCATAGTCAAAAGGTAATCCCAGTAATTGATTCGCTCTACATCATAACAAATTTCTTATTGATCAATTGGCTTATTGGTGTCATAAAAGCTTGATTTTGTATCGGCTTTCTTATCTTTTCTTAATTTTTTAAAAATATTGGTTATCCATTTGGCTAAATTCATTCCTGCTGATCAAATTCAATAATGCACGATGCTATTTAAAGTATCAATATTTGTAAATTATGAAGTGAATATTAGGCATTGGTCATAAAAGAAAAAGGGAGATAATAATGGTCAATATCATAATACTTCAAACATGTTACAAAACCTAGTGAATGTATTACGGAAACTACTTATTGAATCGGTCAATAATGCTCAAAAGTGCCTGACCTGATTGAATCGTGATTAGCAATTTTACATCCGTCCAATCCATATTTTGATATTTGTATCACAAACTATATTGTTTAGTAATTATTCTTAGTATAATGTAGGCCTACCAGCGTACGATGAATTTATTCAGAAATCAATGCGAGATGGATAGATTAATGGATTGATTGTACGATTGTTAGTTAGAAAATCCAACAACTAACTTTCCAAGTACTGTCAGCCGGTTTATCTATTCATTTCGCATTTTGTTGTATTCTTTGTCTTAGATACATTTCCCTGGATTTACAGACACGTTAACATTTCAATTATCTGTCTCTATAGTCATTACCAAAATCGTAGAGGAAGCAACAATATTGTATTACAGGACGACTCGACAAGTAATTCAAGAAATCTAGCTTGTCAATACATCCTGTATTTTGGCACTTGTACCACAAAAAATAATTATTTGATTTCAGTAAAGATCATGTTGTATACCTGTTAACCTACACGTATGCAATGATAAGCTCAAGAGTCAATGCAGAGTGGATCTCGTTACTGTAGTCAAGGGTCTTAAGCCACAAATGATTCTCTGCATTTTGATATTTTTATCACAAGTGACGGTTTGTATACCGGATCGCTATACAATATATCCATACATAAACGAGATTGTTAATGCCTAGACTTTTTTACTATCATGAATTAGGCTAAATGTTGGGATGTATGAACCCATTTTAATTCCAGCATCGGTAATGCCATTGACTCTGGGGTGTTTTACCCTATAGTACGCCCCAGTCATTCTTGCAACTACGTTCAAAATCACGGGAAAATTTTACCATATCTCAGTGATAGGGACTCTGACTAAAATAAATTGGTATTCTACGTTACTTAGAATTTCGATTTACTAGATAATTGTTCAATTTTCATCACTTTTCTTGGTCCAAAGTTTTATTTGATATCAAACTTGATGTAGTTAGCGCATCTCTTATTGATGGTAAATGTTGTGTACTTTCATCAGAAGGTTGATTTGTTTCCCTTATTGTACCATTAACAACCTTTTCTTGGTCCAAAGTTTTATTTGATATCAAACTTGATGTAGTTAGCGCATCTCCTATGGAATGTGAGGGTTGGGTAACATTAAACAAAGAATCTTCTATTTTCCGTAGACATATTTTTTAATGCATAATCAAATCTGTTACTTGTTGCATTGGCATTTATTAATTGAGTTAGAAATGCTAAAAAAAATGAAATAAAAATTAAATAAATATACTTCACTATTCTATTTGTCATCATAATTTATATAGATTAGTAATATATTGATCTCTATCTGAGTAATAAACTACCATACTACTGTTTGCTAAAGATATGTTTTTTGAACTCTTCTATCATAAGATAATGCGTTCAAAAATATGATTTTTGTCTATATTTTTCCTAGTCAGAAGTTGGCTTTATTCATTTAGGAAACAACGGATAATTCGATAAAGAAGTGAATATAAAATTTAATGTTATCAACTAATTGTCGCAACATTTCGTAGTATGTGTTATAAATTAGGTTCAACCATAGTATGTTATGAGTGAATTCGCCTACATAAGATTTTTGAGTTTGAGTTTGCTTACTGAAGAGGAAAAACAGAATAAGAACGAAATTATAGAAACTACAGAACAAGTATTAGATGCGGAAGGAATCGAATGTGATTCAAAAATTTCTAAAATTTCTGAGGATAAATTACTGGAAATTCTTGAACAGGTGAGAAGTATTCGGAAGAAGAAAAAGAAAACTCAAGATCAAAGTGACATTGCCGCTGTTACGGTTGATGAAGCAAATTGAGCAAAGTTAATTCTAATCCAATTGATACAGGTGACAAGAACAAGAGTAACAAAGGCAACAAAATGGTCGTTTGGCCATTAATTGTTGGAATCGTAATTGTAGGGTTTAGTGTGTTGTTATTGAGTTTACGAGTAATAGTACCTTCATTTATCTTAATACTAACAGGCATTTCCCTTGTTATTTATTGGATTTACATCAATCGAAAGAAAAATGACATAACTGATAGACGAAACGATGTAATTTGTACATGTGCTATCTGCGGACACACACAATCTAGCACATGTGTAAGAGAAAAATGCATTTGTTGCTTAGTAGCCAAAGGGGACAGGATAGTAGGACATACAAACAATTCTCTTCAATAGGCAAATAACTAGTAAGATAGATGCTGTTTAGTATTTCCATTCACTTTATCAATAACCTGGATGATTTCAGTTTTCTAGATGAGTATTTTTTATTAAAGTATTGAGATTTCAATTCTATTTGTCCTGGAAAAACAACTCTGGATTAATACTGAATTTACTAATATTGGCAGCAGTCCATTAAATAATATATGGAACATAAACCCGATATCAGGTTATGCGGTGATCTAGGCCAAATCCATGTAAATGAAATTTGCAATATTTTTATCTATAATTCGATGTAATTTTAATATCACAATAAAAAACTATTAATATATTACTGAGGATGATATGGTATAGATAAATTACTATTTGTAATAACAAAAATATCTATAGCATAATATCATTACTATGACCGCATTGCCCTCATGGCAAAAACAGCTCCTTGTTGCGGTTTTTTAATCGAATCTGATTGAATGGTTTTGACGGAATTAGGCAAATTGGTATGCTTTAGTACCTATATGAGTCAAATTTGTATCGCTTATCACAGAACTCGGTTAATAGAAAAATTTTAAAATTTATGAAATTACACAAAATATCCGAACAAAGTATGACTGTGATTACAAAGAAAATTCAGATCAAATCAAGATCAGAAAATGATATTCTTGACATTACAGATAAAGTATCAGAAGTTGTCAAAGAAAGTAAGATGGAAAACGGGGCCATTATAGTATTTGTTGTCGGCTCCACTGCAGCAATCACAACAATAGAATACGAGTCAGGATTACGAAAGGACTTTCCAGAAATGCTCTCAAGACTGGCGCCTAGAGAGATTGAATACGCTCATGATAATACGTGGCATGATGGAAATGGACACTCCCACGTTAGAGCATCTTTGATTGGCCCTAGCTTGGCAATTCCATTAATAGAAGGTCATTTAACACTTGGCACATGGCAACAGATAGTGTTAATAGAGCTAGATACAAGACCGAGGGAACGCAAAATCATAGTACAAATGATTGGTGAATAAACATGTGCCACAATCAGGATGTGTAATAACGGCTCACAGAAATATGTTATTGTAACATGGTGTCTGCATTCATCACTTATCCTTGCGAATCATCATCTATCATTTAATGATACTTTATCTCATATAACATAGTACATCCAATCCAATCCTGACCACCGACATTACAACCCTTGATCCTGAGGATCAGTAATCAACTACAGGTTAATATTTAGAATATTCTCACCGGGTCCTCTTGGATTTATGTAAATTCTAACAGACAGACTGATCATGGTTGTTTTAATATTTTGTTTTGCATATTAGTAATATATGTATGAGAAACATAAAATAAAATGTGCTTCATGCGGCATACTATTTACTTCCAAAGAAGATGAGACTGTCTGTGAAGTATGTTCTAAGGAACTTGAAAATATAAAATAATTCCATAGATGTAATTTTTAAAAATCTATAATTTTATTAATCTAAGATTTATTCCAATCCTCGCTAATACTATTTTTATTGCGTTGTATGGGAACTAAGGTACTATATTTAGTAACTATTGTCATATACCCTGTATAAAAAATTTATTTAAGCTGAACCATACGGTTTCTGATAACTAACAATGATGTTACAATTCCTAATACTGATCCAAATACTATATGTGCAATAAATCCAAAGCCATATATTGGTATTAGATTTTGTTCAATAGTTTGGCGATCCTCCGAACTACTTTGAATAGGATTGGATTGGTTCATTATATCAAACAGATTTGGTATGACCATACCCACAGTAGTAGGAACAAACAAAACTATGAAAATGATTACCGAGTAAATTAGACCTTCCGTAATTCCTCTTTTTAAATCTGTGATCACAAATTTCTTTATAGTAGACACTATGATGGCGAATATTACACCCGCTATGGCTCCAGTAAACAAATGCATGAAAATACCCAGCGTCAGATTGAGATAATAATTGTCTTTGATATTGCTTATTGCCATACCCCTGGCTATAGATAAGTCATCTAGTGGAAGCCCCATCATACTTGTAGTAAGAAAAAGAAATGGATACATGGTTATGCTTGCAATGATTCCTCCTATCGCTCCATATAACAGAGTTTTGACCTTTTTTCGATTTGTCACAAAATTATCGCTTCATTCTAAATATGCATAATGGTTTATGAGCAGCACACAATCAAATCTCAAAATACATCATATAATCCAAGATCCCAACGGGATACGTATTCTGCTCAAATAACCATAGTGTTTTTTTATGTAATGAAAGTTATGGTATTGTTAACTAACCCTAAGTCTACATGGGCGATGGCAGATTCTTGTCAGTTTCGGTGGAATTATTATCCAGCTCGCTTGTCTTATTGTACAGTGCATCTAACTTTAGGGTCGGGTTATTAGGATTAGTTAAATTAGAGGAATTTTCCATTGATGGTTGACCCTCAACCCAATCCAACACCTCAATATTCAGAAATGCTGCTACAACAACTCCCACAAATGCTAACAAGTTTACTTTGTTCATACAAGTAAGATGCTACTATATTATAAATATGACATATTTCTTAACTATTTTGATCAAAAATATTTCCCCATTTTGGTCATATGACACGATTTGATTCGGTCTTGCCGGATTTAGCCTCTCCTTTCATCTTTGTAATTCTTGTAATAGAAGAGACGTGAAAAGTATCGAGGAATTTTATATACTAGAAGTATTTTGCTATAACTATTGTTTAGATCTTTTGTCAATTCAATATTTGCCATCACAATAGGTATGGCATTACTAATATCTATTAACATGTTAGTTTATTTACCAATGTCATTTGATCCGACCTCGTTGTCATTTTCCAAAGCCTTTGCACAACCTGAAATTCAAATTGTCAAGTATAGAAATTTGACAATAGATATTGGCAATGGTGTTTCTACTAACGCTCAGATAACCTACCCAGCAATGGGTAAAGGACCATTTCCGGGCGTACTTCTTGTACCCGGTTCTGGTGCAACCGATATGAATTCAACTCTCAATGAGAATGTAAAGCCATTTTGGGAGATTGCAAATTACCTTTCAGAAAGGGGTTTTGAAGTGCTTCGGTATGACAAAAGAGGCGTCGGTCCTAACTTGACTGTTGAGGATTCTAATGTTTGGGGCAACATGACGGTAACAGATCTCATAAATGACGCAGAAAAAGCCTTGATTGTTTTGAGTGAGCAGCCTGATATCGAGCCCAAAAGTATTAGCATAGTTGGGCATAGTGAAGGCACAATAATTGTACCACGAATTGCAATTGATAATCCCACAAAAGTGAAGAGTATCGTATTGATGGGTGCAGTAGCTCAAAACTTGATTAAAGATATACTTTATTATCAAGTTGTAGATTTACGTTATGATTACGCAAAGCAAGTTTTAGATACAAACCATACAGGTTATATCCCAATTGATCGAATTGCATCAGACCCCCTACTGGACGATGTAGTGGTAAACCTGTCTCTCCTGGATACTGATAATGTTACCAATGCCATCAAAGCAGCAGCGGAAGATAATGTAGAAAGCGATTCAGGAAATCAAAATAATGAAACTGGGTATCTCAATATTGAGACACAGCTCAAGCCTTTACTGATAAAGGAATATGAAGATAAAATAGCGTTCGATTTGTCAAAGTGCTCCAAAATAATTGGGTGTCCAATCTGGATTAAATCAGAAACTGATTTAATACCGAATTTAAGTACAATTGGGAATGTTTCTAGATCTATACCTATTCTTATCCTTCAAGGAGAAAACGATAGTGCAACTCCTATTGAACAGGGTCTGTTATTGCATCAACAACTCGATAAAGTAAATCATCCTGACCACACCTTGATAACCTACCCCAACCTTGGACACTTTTTCTATTCTTCATCGAAATGGCAGAATGGATTAGGACCTATTTATCCCCAGGTTTTGGCAGATTTATATTCTTGGTTGGATTCTCATTCTAAGTAACAAGTATGATCTCATTGATTTTTGAGTTGCATGTTTTTTTTAATAATTATTATTTATTTTGGTGAGGCCCTACACGTTAAGATGAAAATGATTAGAATTGGCGCTAGGTTTTAACTGGATTTTCAGATGGAAATATAATACTATAGGTTTATCTTTTTCGAATTGGTACAAAGACCGATTGATGCTAGCAGAAAATTGATATTTTTTTTGGATGTTGTTTCTGGGACCATAATCACTATATATCATAATATTTATTCTTATTGTAATTGTTGATAATTAGATCAAAATCGGCGGCTCTATTTTTAGGTTGGATAATTGGGGTCTTCGTTAGTTATTGTATATTATCCTCATCATTTAATTTATCCCTGCACTCCGAAGCATTTGCTCAATCAGATCTGCATCTTGTAAAACACAAGGATCTGGAAATAGATTTGGGCGATGGGTTAACTACTAAATCTCAATTATCATATCCAGCAATTGGTAAAGGACCATTTCCAGGTGTCCTGCTTATACAAGGGTCAGGTGCAAACGATATGAATGAGACTGGCGGATTAATACTCATTGATAATAAGACAGGCGAGAAAACTTATCCTGCCAAGCAGACATTCTTTCAAATATCTCAATATCTTTCTGAAAGAGGATTTGCAGTTCTCAAGTACGATAAGAGAGGAATTACATCAAACTTTACGATAGACTATGATGTATGGGGAAACGCTACATTTGATCTACTAAAGCAGGATGCTTCAAAGGCCCTATCTGTACTTTTGCAACAACCTCAAGTCAACTCCACTGAAAAGGTAACACTAATTGGGCATAGTGAAGGAACAATGATTACACCTAGAATTGCAGTCGATAATCCGGATAAAGTTAGGAATATAGTTTTGATGGGAGCAGTTGCAGATAGCCTTAAGGAACTCTTGTATTTCCAGATAGTCAAAAATCCCTTGGATTACGTTAAAAGTGTATTAAAAAAAGGTGATAACGACTCTCTTACAATTAAAGAAGTATCAGACGATCCATTATTACAAGATTTAGTGGGCGGCAATGTTACTCACCTACTTGATTTTCCATTTGATCCTGAAATCCAACTTAACAAGTCATTGACCGGTCAAGTGGGTTCTATATCCAGTAATATGACACATGACACTATTGATATAGGAAATATCTTGGAACAAGCACTAGTAGAAGCATTCCAAAATGTTACTACTCCTACCGATTTTGCTTTATCTATCCATTGTCGTGACGTTCATTATGGATACTTTGAATGGAATGGTGGATATGAAGGATGTCCCAAATGGATGAGATCGCATCCTAACTTTCAAAGCACTTTGAGCATTATAGGAAACGTATCTTCAGATATTGGCGTCTTAATACTTCAAGGAGAAAATGACAGCGCTACTCCTCTTGAACAAGGATTGTTATTGCAACAAAGACTCACGGAGGTTGATCATCCAGATCATCTCATAATTACATATCCGAATCTTGGACATTCACTCTCGATTTCAAGTGAATGGGTTAGTCAGAGTGGACCAATGGAGGAGTACGTCCTTAGGGATATGTTTGAATGGCTATCTTCTAGAAGCGGTTAGACTTCTCTCTAATTTTTTTTACTATCTGGTTTATGTCTCCATTTTTGAAATTCATCATCTAAGAATGTGTAATTCACGTAAAAATAATAAAACAAAATAACATAATACTCATCTGTGGAAAATTAGTGATTCTAGAGGATATCTTTGCCACCGCTCCTCTAAACCTAGAATTGAAAAATATGGTCAAATTCGTTTTGTATATCATCCATTGAACCATGGCCAGTTGTACAGTTTCCGTATGAAATGCTGACATAGTTCTGCTTAAATTAAACTATACTACATGCGTGTCAAAAACACAGCCTAACTAATTCTCACCAGATTTTTAAAATATCTGTTGGGCTACAATTAGAGGAGAGGAGGACTAATTTACTCGTGGATTTACGTAACACTATATCTTAAACAATAAATATTACACATTGTAAGAAAAATTTATATATTGTAATGTGTATTACATATATTACTTATGAGCAATAAGGATATAATCCCAAATGACTGGTTTAACCGATTCTTCGATTTGCCTTTTGGAAGACGAGGAAGAGGGTTATTCAATAGGTTGAATACAAGCGATATTTTCGATAATGAATTAGATTCCATCCATGACGAAATGAACAGAATGTTTGATGTATTTAACAATGTGTCAAACAACGCACCCAAAGAACTTGTTAGAGAATACGAAACGAAGGATGGTGGTAAGGTCAGGGAAGTAGGGCCGATAGTTTATGGGTATTCCATGACCATTGGACCCGACGGAAAACCTCAAGTTAGAGAATTTGGAAATGTAAAGTCTCTTAAAAACATCAGTAACATACAAAGTGTAGGATCCCAACTAGAGAAACCTTCGCCAATTTCTGCGGAAAGAGAGCCATTAGTTGATGTCACAAGTACTGATAAAGAGGTTAAAGTAATACTAGAAATGCCTGGTATCAAAAAAACTGATATTAAGATAAAAGCATACGATTCTAAAGTTGAGGTAACAACAGCAAAGGATGCTTCAAGGAAGTATCACAAGACAATCGATCTGCCAGAACAAGCCGATATAGAAACCGCTAGGTCCGTCTACAACAATGGTGTCCTGGAAATAACTTTCGACCACAAGAAAGTAAACAAACCTGCAGGCAAGGAAATTAAGATAGAGTAGGTCAATCCGTACCAATCTAATCTATCAACACCTTTTTCCTTTTTTGATTTGCAAATAATATCATTTATCAATAAACTAAATTATTTTGTGGTATCAAAGACTGAACCAACCGAATTAGCAACCTTCTGGATAACTTTAATATTAGACCCAAAATAAATAGCATAGAAATTTAACTCATTATATTCCAGCAGACATTCAAATTTACTGTATTGGGCTTGCTTGATTTTTCAAAATAAAAATAAAGATGATTGTAACAATCTATTCAGTATTGTTTAAAACTATATTACTTACTATCTCGGGCTGAACCAGTTTTGCTGACAATTGGTATGAAACAACAAAAGGCTCTCCTACAGGTGACCATAATCCAACTCCTCCAGATACAAAAGGAATGGATGCAGAATAATAATGAGTCGACGGTCCATATTCAGGTTGAATTCCTCCAATAATTTTAAGAATTGGTTTTGTTAAATTATGGATGGAAGAGGATGCAAGATGTATCCAATGGGGTGATGATTATCCGAATTGATTTATTATGTGTGAAAGGGTAGATTAATCCATATCTATTCTATTTAGGAAACCTATTTCCACAGGACTGGTTGCTGAAAAGGTCAACACGCCAGAATAAATCATGCCATCAGATCTATGAGGTAAAATGGGAGCTACCTGTGCTGTTTCATTCGGATTTGACTTAATTGACGAAATTATGTCTTGTCTGATGAAGCTCAGATTATAATTTGTGATTTATACATATCGACAAACTATCTGACTATTTTACCATCCGCCCTAAAATATGGAATTACTGGACAACATTTCAATTCATTAATGCCATTCACTCCAACTTATACCAAAAGGTTGTATATCAAGATTCACTGATACCTACTTGAAATCTTTAATTGTTCCCACTTACTTTTTTTAATATTTCAATTATGTTCTGTGATTCATATTCTTCGTTCGGTCAGTTTTCTTGGGAATTTTGTTAGCATGTAAACCTCTGTACGAGAATTATCACTTTGATACTACAAAACGTTACTCAATTCATTTTAATTCTAAATTGTAAACCGCAAAATAATATTCTATCACATTATCCACATTTTAATTTTATGATATTGTTTCTCAACCAAAAACATTAAAAAATTGTAAATAATCTATTGCTTCATATTACTCAGGTGATGATGTGAAATGGATTCTTCCAGCACACAAAGTCATGCATAAAAACCATTCTTTGAAAAATATACCTCCTGGGATCATTATGGGACTCATAAATCCTCCTCATGGATTCTGTTGAGAAGAAAAAGAAGGTATTCAACTGTCAGTTTGCTCAGTTCCTTCTGTAACCTTCTTTGACCTCATCCCTAGTTATCAATTTAGGGGAGAGGCTAATTTGAAATTATTAGTAATGCGAAAAGCGTAACCTTAGGATAATATGATGTCTCAAAAAGGAAAAAATGGTGGTCGAAAATGATATATCATGACATCCATATATAAGAAATATTTGAAATAAATAACGAATAAAAAAAAGTCTTGGATTGATAGATAATGTGTTTCCAAAAAAGAAAATGATGTATACCTGCCTAACTAATTTGTGGTGCTAGAAATTTTTAGTATTTTGCTTTGTCTCATCCATCAATACAACAATATCCGCAATTGCAGGCGGACTCTGCAAAAAATTCACATCGTGTATTTTCTTTGATCAAGTTATACATATAGGAAGTTAAATCAAATATTGTTTTTGAAAATGATCTATTCTTTTCATATAGATCTGGATTAAATAGAACATAATTAAGAAATTTGACCTCGACACGAGATCTTATTCAATCACAAAAAAAAGAAAGATGATAATTTATGCCATTAACTTCATACAATGCAGATAAAATTTTATAAAGAACAGTTCATGAATCAAAGCAATGATTGAAGAATATCAATCGAAATTAATTTTGTTCTCTGTATTAGTACTCTTCCTTGGCTCATTTACAGTCTCGGTTGGATCGACATCTGTTAAAGAAACCTTCTCACAAGCAATTGAACCCTTATCTCAAGGCGATATACCGCATGATCCTAGTGTTATACCGTCACAACAGTCAAGTTCTTCAGATACAAAACTGCTCGAAAATCTCGGATTATCTGCAGTCTACAATCGGTAGAACGGGAAATCACACGGATTATGAATCTTGCTTATCAATCTATGAATTTAACAAATTCCTTCAGAGCATTACCTTTATCAAATATAACTATAGACTTCCAAATGAAGATACTTATTTTAGTAAACCATTCCTTTCCTCTCAGGCGGATAGTTCTAAATCTAACTATGGTTATCGCGATCATATAAATGGAGCAATAGATTCAAAAAGCCCCTATTTAAGTAACGTTATCATATCCGCCTCAACTGGTCAGCCACTCGTCGTTGTAGCTAGCCCGGTTTTTTCAGGAAAGGAAACAAACAAAACTTTGATAGGGGTGTTAGCACTGGGATTGGATTTGAAACAATTTGATGAATTGCTAAAATCAGAGTCTGATGGTAAAAATGAAACAAGACTCCTAATCTTAGATGGTAATGGCACTAAAATATCTGATTCTCAATCTAATGCAACTGGATTAGAATCATTTAAGCACCTTCAAAGTTTTGAAAATGCCAATAATGGAGAACTGGGATCTATCATAGAAGGTATTGATGGAAAAAATATGACTATAGCCTATGCCCCATTGAAATTTGCTCAGTCAAAGTGGATACTACTGTCAATTCCTGGTAAAAATTGATCCATATGTTCCCCATATGTTCCCCAAATCTAATATTATTATTTTTTTTGTCCTTTCTAGAGTTTCATGATGAAAGGGTCGTCTTTTAGAGACATAAGATACTAAAAGTAGCAACAAGCGACTAGATTCAAAGAAAGTATGCCAAAATCACAAACATGAATTCACTATTTTATAATTTCCAAATCTGTCATGGAATGCCTGTGCAAGTAAGCATGATCATAGCATAAGTGCTCCAAACATACTCCGCATCTACAAATCACTCTGTTAGAACAGCATTCTGACGTACATCTCAACACATCTTTTTCCTGTGCAATTGTAGATATACTAGGAATTACAATTTTAGATACATACCTATCTATAAGAGTAGTAGATGACGGTGAGGTTGATGCTGCTGTCTTTGACACAGAAATCATTCATATGTGATAATTGTTGCATAAAAATATTAGTATAAAAAATATATACGATTATACCTATTTAGATAATTTCTATTTTTAGTTTAAGGATTAAAATTGATCTAGAATTTGGACACTCTCAAAGCTGAATTTTACATACCTCTCCTTCATCTTTTCCAAAATGATCCAATTTTCAATTTGCTTAAATAATTGTTATTGTTGAAAATTCTATGAGTGCTAATACTGAATCAACTTCTATAGATAATAAAAAACTAGAGAATTTTGTCATGAAATCTATTGGGGATATGGGTAGTAGCATATGCGCATTGATGGTTATGCTGGGAGATAGATTGGGTTTGTATAAAGCCTTGCAGCAGTATGGATCATTAACATCCGAAGAATTAGCTCAGAAGACTGATACCTCAGAACGCTACATTCGAGAATGGCTCGCAAGCCAAGCCGCGGCAGATTATATTTCCTATGATGCGACAAGTAAAAAGTTTACATTGGCACCTGAAAACGCAATGGTTTTAGCAGACGAAGATAGCCCCGTATTTACTATGGGGAGGTTATCAATTAGTAAGATCGTTATTTAAGGATGAAGACAAATTCGCAGAAATCTTTAAAACTGGTAAGGGCCTTAAGTGGGGCGAACATCATCATGATCTATTTGAAGGTACTGCACGATTCTTTAAACCTGGATATCTAACAAATTTAGTCCAATCATGGATACCTTCTATGGAAGGACTAGCAGACAAATTAATGAAAGGAGCAAAGGTTGCCGACATTGGATGCGGTTATGGTATTTCTACCACAATTATGGCAAAATCGTTTCCAAACTCACAGTTTTATGGTTATGATAACCATACGCCATCAATTGAGGCTGCCCAGGAGAATGCCCTAAAAGAGAATATACAAAACAATACAAATTTTATAGTAGTATCCGCTACCAATGAATCTATAGGAAACGATTATGATCTGATTACGTTTTTTGATTGTCTTCATGACATGGGTGATCCACTTGGAGCCCTCAAGTTTGCGAAACAATCATTGAAAAGTGATGGAACATGCATGATAGTTGAGCCCCTTGCTAATGATAAACTAGAGGATAATCTAAATCTGATGGGTAAAATATCCTATGCTGTATCCTCAATTGTTTGTGTACCTAATTCTTTAGCGGATAACGGTCCAGCATTGGGTGCTCAAGCAGGTGAAAAAAGATAAAGGATCTTGCTTATGAAGCAGGGTTTTCGATATTTAGGAGGACCACTCAGACTCCTCTAATTGTCGTTTATGAGGCCCGACCATGACCCCTTGCCTCTATGTAAATTCGAGTGTTAATCGGATTTCTATGTTGGAAATCTGATTGCATATTCCCACATGGTCAGAAAAACTAATTGTCAAGCACCTGTCAATTGATTGGACCCTTGTTGTATCCTCGAAATCATATCAAATGAAAATTTTTTGGAGTAGCTGGTCTGTTGTTTGCGTAAAACTTCTAATAAATGTAAAATGGATGTTGAAGTGTACTTATTCTACAACAACCTCTCCGACCATTGATGGATGGTAAAAACAATAGTAGGGATATATGCCGGAATCATCAAATGTGATGCTATAATATTGATTTGGTATTATGGCTTCAGAATCAAATATCTGCCCGGCGTTGGCATCATTGTCTGTTCCTGAAGTTACAGTATGAGAAATAGTATCCCCATTATACCATGTTATTGTTTGACCTCTTTCAATTGTGATTGGGTTTGGAGAATAGGACTTTGCGTCGTATAATCCTAAGATGACAGCTGGAACAGAATTTCCATTTTGTGCTACGCTTTGATCATTCTCATTTTCAGATTGTTCGACTGCTTGCTGATCCTCTGTAGTGCCAGCATTATTAGCGGGACTGGCGGAACTACTCATCGTAGTTGTTGTACCGGCAGGTGAAGGTACAATTCTAAATAAAGAGCCAGTATAACTCAAGACATATAAAAATCCATCCGGACCCACCTCAATATCTGTTATTCCACCAAATCCTTGACCAAAAATAAAGGGTTGATTCTCCTTTGGATCATTAACTTCTTTGTCTGCTAATAAAGCAGTGTTTCCAGTATATCCACTATCAAAAGATATTTCGTCTCGAGCATCATTAAGTATGAATCGGTATAGAAGACCGTTGTTAATATCGCCTACAAACATATTATTTTGATATTGCTTTCCCAGCTTATCTGAATTCAAGAACTTTAATGCGGTAATGCCAATTGGAGTAACCCAGGATAATTTAGGTTCAGCATAACTTCCTTTTCCAAAATAAACAAGGTCATCAGATGTTGCACCAGAACCAAGCAGGTCGTTCTGAGATAATCCTTGAATCAACGACCAACCGCTGTTAAAGCCCGGAAAAACCAAATTAATCTCATCTCCGGTGTAAGGTCCATTTTCAGTATCCCATAAGTTTCCTGTTACCGGATCAAAATCCATGCCAAAACTGTTTCGAATACCCATTGCATAGTATAAATTTAGAGGTAATTCGTTACCAAATAAGGGTTCTCCGTGTATAATTTGACCATCTTGTGTAATCCTTAATACTCCTCCTAAACCATTTGGTGGTGGTCCATCTTCAATATTTTGAGCCTGGGTTCTGTGTCCTCCCACTTCTCCTACAATAAAATATATGTTGTTGTCTGGACCAATACGGATCTTACCTCCATTATGTTCACCTCGATCATTGGGTGGTATTGCGGTTAAATCTAATAACAAAACAGGATTGATCAGCTGACCATCTACATATTCATACCGATATAGTCTATTACCTGCTGGGTCTACATTACTTTCAACATCACTTCCATCCACTTCATTACCCGATTCAGTAAACGAAATGAACACGAAGGTCTTTCCATCTGGTTGTTTTGATATGGCAATGCCTAGCAGGCCTCTTTCTATGCTATTGGCTACTGTCACATCAAGAGCTGGTTCATCTTGTATCTGACCATCCACAATATGAATAACCTTCCCTGTTTCTTTTTCTGTAACTAATAGGTCATTTGGTCCCAAAAACGCCATACTAGTGGGTATTTCAAGTCCATCGGTTACTTTTTGAACCAGGAGGTTATCGTCATTAATTGAAGGTCCGCTTGGTGCTAAAGGTGCTTTAATGTAGGCACCATACGATAAGTTATTTATCATGAAATTATTGGAGTACAATAATAATGAAACACAAATAGCAGTTAGAATAATGAGTTGAGTATCTGGTTTTTTTACCAATGTTCAAAAACCGTAAATTTGTAAATTAAGAATTATTTACCAATTTACAAGTAGAATCAGCGCATCAAAAGATATGTCAATCTCTCTAATCAAAAAAACTAATATCTTCTCGCGAAAATAGTTTTTTGATTCTTTATTGACTATAAACCTCATTTGACCTTGCAAATAATCCTATAATGTTATATGACGAAATTTACCCTTTATTCATACAATAACTTTTACCTTATACTTGAAACTCAACCGATTAAGAATACCTGGGCAACAATGACTCTTCCAGCCATTCATGGCCCAATATGCATTAATGAGGATATTTGCTTGCTATACCGAAAGTATGTTTAACACTGTGTAATTGTGAGAAACACCTGCTTATCTATAGTCTCTTTCCTATGCGTCATCTCCACCGCTGTCGCTGTCACTGTCACTGTCACTGTCATCTCCACCGCTGTCGCTGTCACTGTCACTGTCACTGTCATCTCCACCGCTGTCACTGTCACTGTCACTGTCACTGTCATCTCCACCGCTGTCACTGTCACTGTCACTGTCATCTCCACCGCTGTCGCTGTCACTGTCACTGTCACTGTCATCTCCACCGCTGTCACTGTTATCTGGTATATCGCCCCCGGTTAATCTCACAAAATAATCTCTTGAATACTCGTCTTGCCATTTAATGGTGAATTCATAGTTTTCAGCATCACTCAAGATGACTTCGTCAATTATTGGCAAAACAAACACTGCTCTTTCCGCTGAATCTATAGTAGTAGGGTCAGTGCGATCTGATTCATATCCTACAATCCCACTATCATTATAAAAAATAGCAGATACTTCTACTGCCCTTACAGTGTCTGTTCCATTATTTAAAATCTCACCAACAATTTCACCCGTAATTCCTTTATGGGTGTAATTTTGACTTTCTAATACCATCTCATACTTTTTCTCATTTCCCTGACCGAAAGCATCAAAATAAAGATTTGTATACAAAACCAATACCACAACCATAACAAATGATAATCCAAAAATTTCAATATTTGACAATGCTTTCATTATAGATCAGTAATAATAAACACATAGAAAAAACTTTTACTCGAAATTTTCTGCTCCTGAATACTATTATATCACTAATAATAGTTTCTTTGCTCATGTATTACAATGGATAGCATCCGTGATTTACCGTAATAAAGTTCTGAGAGGAGGAAATTCTGTATCTGAAAACATCTTATGCGCTCTCTTGATTCATTGGTTTTGATTCAATTAGGTTAAAGAAATTGATCAAATTTCTTTCGCTTGTCGCTAACACAGACACTCTTTTATGGTAATGAATTGCCGTACAATATCAATTCATTTTACAGGAAATTATCTGGACATAAGCAAATCCCCATTCTCCGATGTTTCATTAGAATTGTATCATATTGAGAAGCACTAAGTCAACATCCTATTAGTAGTAACTGTATAGATTTCATTTGATTGTATGCAGGCATTTAATTCATCAGTGGTGAAATAAATTAAATTTATTAAACTCCTTGATTTCCAATACCTATGTTCAAAAAATATCTCGACGGTTCATTTCATTAGCGATTCATATTTAAGTAATATATGTATGCAAATTTACACCATAAGCCTTTGACTATGTTCATATTTGCAGGTATATTTATTATTACATTCTATCTTGTAGTTTCAATACCGTTTATTTATTCTGTTTCCTATTCCAGAAACATGTCAGACGGTACTGAAAATTGGACAAGTCATAATTAAAAGAATACTCTAACGAATCACCTAGTAGTATCAGGGAGATAATCTTAGAGGATATGGTCAACAAGTCTAAGGCCGCCATCGTAATAGGGTTTGTAGATTCTAGTGAAGTAAAGATATCTGGCTATGGGAATGTTTCTAAAGATAATAATATACCGGTCACTGGAAGCACCTTTTTTTGACATTGGATGGATTACAAAGAGATTTACTACTCTAGTATAAGCAGACATGATGACTCAAGGAATTGTAAATCTTCATGATTCAATCGAAATGTACCTTCCCAAGTAGGAAACCGTACCTCAATATCATGGTACAAAAATAACGCTCGAAAACCTTGCAACTCATACTTCGGGTCTTCCCTTTATGCCTTCAGACACAGGGTCAAACAATACAATTGGGGACTTAATTCAGATTATTATTCAGCCCGAATGTAAAAAGCGTTGTCCAAAATTACATTAACCACCAAACCTGGTACGATCTTCCTTTACTCTGATTACGGGATGGGATTACTTGATCACTTATTGAGTCTAAAGCAAGGTGGAATATCTCATGTGGGTCCTATCAAAAATCGGATTCTCAATGTACTGGGTGTAAATGACACTAAAATTATACTCTCAGATCATAAGGTAAATTACATGTATCCAACTGGCCATCTAAACGGATCTGAAATTGAGACACCTATTGTTCCTGAAATTATCGCAGGTGCTGGTGCACTCCATTCTACGGCTGATGACTTGGTCAAATATTTGTCAGCTAACATTGGTCTACTCCATACCAAACTCGATACCTCCATCCAACTACAACATTTGTTAAGTCATTCTGCATCGATATCAAATCCAACGCATTATGATGCTTATGTTGCTCTGGTTTAGGGTGTATTTACTAATTTTGGAACTGAAATACTGAATCACGCTGGTGCAATCAATGGGTGGAATTCCTATGCAGGAATTGATCCCCAAAAAAAACTAGGGATATTTTTATTGTGTAGTTGCGATATTAAGGATATCGACATGGAAAAACTTGGTTATGTCTTGTTAAACCTAACTGGAGTGGAAAGCATAAATGCTCTACTGAAAAATCAATCAAATGAAAATCTGTTATCAAACATCATGTGGATATCCTAATGATTTCCATCAAATGCGTCACTGTATATAGTATCGCATTTGTCTATACTACTACTATTATTATTTTTTAGGCATAAATGTTGTTGGTTTACTTAATCATATAATATTGTGAATTATCTTCATTATTGGTATTTACAAAGAGTTTATCAATAATATCGACATAGAATTTGAGAAATGAAAGCATGCGAGATTTGTGGTGGTATAGTGCTTCCTGAGACTACCAACACTGTGTGTTCATCTTGTGCTAGTAATAAAGAATCTATCAAAACATCCAAAGATTCACTTGCAGATCATGTTTGTCGTTGTATTAATTTTGATAGAAAGAATTGCCCATTGTGCAACAAACCATGTCATCACGGTACGTCACTAAGCCCCAAGATATTAATTACACCAATGTAATGTGTAGGCTGTATCCGCTTCATCTATCGATTGATATGGTGTTTCCCCGTTAACGCCCGCCATTTTATCCAAATATTTCATTCTTTTTGAGCTACCTTCTTCCGAGTCTGAAACTATTTTAAATGATAAAAGTTAGAATTTTTTAATGTAATTTCTTATCTAATACCGTAGAAATCAATAGCTCTATTAGGATCATCAAATCAAAACGGTTTTCTGTTCTGGTCGAACTTCAGTAGATAATAGGATCACGAATAAAAGGAGGATTTATACAGGAAACGATGATATTTAATCTAGAGTATGATATTTACTCAAAATAAAGTTAATATTTGTTCATCTTTTGTCTTTTTATCTTTTTTACTATTTGTGGTATTAAATATCAGCTATGCAGAATCTAATCAACATGTAGTGAAGAAAATGGCTTTTGCATTAGCCCCTGACAATAACCTTACCCTATCTACGTTAATTAATCAAGGTTCGCCTTATTATGGGAATTTAAATGCTTCACTAGTGGTTATAGACTTTAGCGATTTTCAATGTCACCTGTGTAAAAGATATGTAGACAATACAGAACAACAGATCAATTCATCTTATATTCAATCAGACAAAGCCGTCTATGTGTTCAAACATCTTCCGAATCGAGGTTTTGATTCAAAAAACGCTTCTCTTGCAGCACAATGCACAAACGACCAAGGAAAATTCTGGGAGTTTCATAAGATTTTGTATACAAATCAAGGTGCAATCGATTCTGGATGGGTTGATGTTGACAACATAAAGAAATTTGCTTCCCAACTACCTGATATCAATTCTACTCAGTTTGATTCATGTTTTGACACTAAAAAATATGAGTCATTAGTAGACAGGGATATTGCTATGGCAAATTCCCTGGGATTTACCGATACACCATCTTTCATAATAATGTCCAGTGATGGATCAATGATTGAAAAAATTCAAGGTCCAAAGCCTTTTCCTATATTTAAGGTAATTATCGACGAATTGGAAAGCAAGATCAAAAAGAATTAGATGTCCGGATTTTTTGTATTCAGATTAGTATATGGTTCAAATCCAATTTTGTATATTGGAATAACCGTTCTGGTTTTTACTGTTTTTTGGGTAGTTTTTAATGTCTTTGATGAACTGCTATTTTTCTCCCCTATATTGTATTTTTACCTACCAAATGATGCTATAGTAGGGTTCATTCTATCTACCATAAGTGCAACACTTTTGGGAGTCACTGTTTCAATGAATATTTACCTATTAAGAAATTCAATAAATAGTGAATACAAATCGTTACTTTCGAGTTCGTTTCTGACGACTTTATTTAGTACTTGTGCAAGCTGTTCTTCAATCGGATTTGTAATAATTTCTACATTTGGAAGTGCAGGTATAATTGCTACTACTTTTCTTACAAATTATCAGATTCCATTGAGATTCTTTGCAATAGGTATTTTGATTTTTGCTCTGTATAGTGTAAGTCGCAAGACTATTAGCAACTGTTCATTAAATGGCCATGAATCTGACAATTCTTTCTTAAAGTAACCGTTTAGATTCAATAAACACTCAAGAAAGAGGAAACATTCAAAATAACACGGTTAATTAGTATTCCTAATATTATTCAACCAGTAGATAATGCTAATGAAAATTTTTATGCTTCTGCATACTCGTAATATAAAATTTTGTCATTCTGTGTCCTTCATCAAAAATATGACTACCAAATCAGAGGATAATCCGAATCATGCCATAGTCTGAATTTAATTAAAAATATTGTATAAATAAGCAACAAACGCCGTCCCAATTGCCCAATTAGTTCAAAGTCAGTCTGTTCTGGTCCAATTATGGACCATATCAAAGTATTAGCCGTACAAGGGATAAGAATCGATGATTGATAGGACCCAAACTGACCTGATCGTATCATCCTTGTTTGTGTCTTTGTCATTGTCTCATCAATCCCATTTCAATATCATAACAACAAATTCAACAATTTCAGCGTATTACGTAATATCAAGATAATGAATGGTAACAAATCTGTTGTTACCTATTTATTCAATTAGATGCACTAACAGTAATTCTATTCTTTATGTTCAATCGATATTCTATAAACATCAAAAGTTAGTTAATGGAAATTGGAGCGAGTATCTTTATCAATTAGCCTCAACCGGAAGCAAAATACTATTATACTCTAACACAAATTATTCTCAAACTCTTGGTTGTCCCAACCTTGGACCCGGATATATTAAAATGAACCTGAATCTGAGCTATATTGATAATCCTAGTGAGTATGGTATCCTTTTCTATACAACCAGGGCTCTTAACGAGAGTGCGATTAGTGATTTTACTGATTGGAGTTCCTCCATCAGCAATAACCATTGTAACTTCTCCAAAGGATATAGTGATAAGACAAGGGGAACAACTGATGGTTCCTGCCAATATCTATTCAACCTTTTCTAACAATGTTACAGACATCAGTTTCAATGGTGACAGCACTGGAGAGGGTTCGGATTTTAACTCGAGCGGATTATCCGCAACAATTGAAAGTATTCGCCCTTCATTATTTAAGATAATTGCGTCTCCCCAAACACCTGAAGGTTTCTATACTATTCCCTTTACTGCTTCTCTATTTTTGGAAACTATGATTGAATCTTTGGATATTGCACCTAATAATAATGAAAGCATAACCATGAGTCCCATTCTCCAAACAACTGGTAAGTATCCTTCATTCGGCTATGTAACAAATCCATCAATGAATTTGACGGTTAGTGTGATCCCTCCTCTTAACTTTGATGAGCAATTCAAGGAATTTTGGAGTGTATATGGTCAGCCAATCAGTATTGTTGCAAGAGGTTTTGCCTCGCTAGTCTTTGCAAAAATTAAAAAATCTGATAAACAACTCAACTCACGGAAGTAGAATAACTCTATTGAATGAAAATAAAAGATGGTTTGGGACCTTTTTTTATGACACGCCATTTTTATCTTGTGTGGAGCCTGAATACCATATCGAGACTGTATATCTAGTATTCAATAAGTCTGAAATTCACATTCTATCATCACCCCCGATAAAAGCCTAGAGACAATACTAATTTTTCCATTGGTAATATTGGATAAAAAAGACCGCAAATGAAAAAGAAGAAATTAGCAAATTTCTAATTGAATTGATAATAATATACATGACTTTATATACTCATATTGGTAATAAGTGCTGAATGAATAGCATTAAAACTTTTAATAATCTTTCCTTAGTTATTGTTGCCATTTCATTCATTTTGATTTTAGGTCCAACCTCAATGACAATGAATGTAAACGCTACAACTAACACGGCTAATCAAGGCATCGGCCAATCACAATCTTCACTCCAACTTGGTGTATGTGTGTCGGGTAACGGTACACTTTTTTCTTGTAATAACGTAAACTCTCAAAACCAAGCAAATAGTGGAAACAATGCGGCTGCTCAAAGTGGTGGTAGTGGTAGCGGTGGTAACTCTGCCAACCAAGGTATCGGCCAATCACAAACCTCCAACCAAAACAGTGGAGTAGCATCTGGCGGTAATACATACGAATTCTGGAAACAACCAAAATACACAAACTCAAACAAACACAGGAAACAATGCAGCTGCTCAAAGTGGTGGTAGTGGTAGCGGTGGTAACTCTGCCAACCAAGGTATCGGCCAATCACAAACCTCCAACCAAAACAGTGGAGTAGCATCTGGCGGTAATACAAACAACTCTGGAAACAACCAAAATACACAAACCCAAAATAATACTGGTAGTAACGCAGTAGGCCAACAAGGTGGTAGTGGTAGCGGTGGTAACTCTGCCAACCAAGGTATCGGCCAATCACAAACCTCCAACCAAAACAGTGGAGTAGCATCTGGCGGTAATACTACGAATTCTGGAAACAACCAAAATACACAAAGTCAAACAAACACAGGAAACAATGCGGCTGCTCAAAGTGGTGGTAGTGGTAGCGGTGGTAACTCTGCCAACCAAGGTATCGGCCAATCACAAACCTCCAACCAAAACGCACAATGTGTAGCAGGCGGAAACACAGCCAACTCTTGTAACAATACAAGCACTCAAAACCAAGCAAATACTGGAAACAATGCGGGTGCTCAAAGTGGTGGTAGTGGTAGCGGTGGTAACTCTGCCAACCAAGGTATCGGCCAATCACAAACCTCCAACCAAAACGCACAATGTGTATCTGGTGGCAATGTAGCTGATTCTTGTAACAATACAAGCACTCAAAACCAAGCAAATACTGGTAGTAACGCAGTAGGCCAACAAGGTGGTAGTGGTAGCGGTGGTAACTCTGCCAACCAAGGTATCGGCCAATCACAAACCTCCAACCAAAACGCACAATGTGTAGCAGGCGGTTCATTGAGCAATTCATGTAGTAACACTAATACCCAAAACCAAGCAAATAGTGGAAACAATGCAGCTGCACAACAAGGTGGCGGTGGTAACTCTGCCAACCAAGGTATCGGCCAATCACAAACCTCCAACCAAAACGCACAATGTGTATCTGGTAAGGATGCTATAGTATCTTGTAATAATGCAAACTTCCAAAACCAAGTAAATAGTGGTAGTAACGTATTGGGTCAATTAGGCGTCGGTGGTAGCAGTGGTAGCAGTGGTGGTAGTGGTAGCGGTGGTAACTCTGCCAACCAAGGTATCGGCCAATCACAAACCTCCAACCAAAACGCACAATGTGCTTCTGGTGGGAATGTAGACGATTCATGCAATAATATTAATACTCAAGACCAAGCAAATAGTGGAAACAATGCAGCTGCACAACAAGGTGGTGACAGCGGAAGTAGCAGTGACAGTGGTGATAGCGGAAGTAGCAGTGACAGTGGTGATAGCGGAAGTAGCAGTGACAGTGGTGATAGCGGAAGTAGCAGTAACTAGAGAGAAAACTAACTGGTTGAGGTTTGATTCAACTACAAACCTTTAGGCCAAAAACAATGGTGTGAAGTCTGTCGATAATTCACCTAAATCCACAAACAATTTTGTGATTTTATTAAATCCGATTTATCCCTCATTATGTACCTTATTATGAATCCAATTTCGAAATGAAATCACTAATGCAGTTTCATCATTCTTTCATGGCTATTATTAGATTTGAAACGAAACCTAGAAAAAAATCAAGAATGAATTAATTGGTTATCTATGGTATCTCTTTATGAATAAGATCAAGATTTGGTTAATATTGATAATGCTTTGGGTAGTCATAGGATCTACCTATATCACCATCAAAATTGCTATAGATACCATCCTCCTTTTTTGATGTCTTGAATAAGATATGTGTTATCTGGTGGACTTCTTATATCAGTATATATTCTAATTCCTTCCAAAAACAACGACTCTCATACTAATCTATATCAGTATCAAAGTCAAAATATCCTGACCGGTCATTGGAGCAAACTTCACTCGCTACTTGATAAGAGACAATGGAGGGAAGCAACAATTATTGGATCTGCATTAATTCTTGGAGGACAAGGGGTCTTGACATGGTGCGAGCAATATCTTTCTTCAAGTGTTACTGCACTTTTGTTTCGACTGTTACTATATGCGTATTACTTATTGGAAAGATACCATTTAAAGAAAAGGTAATGAAATTAACAGTACTTGGAGTTATTATGGGTTCCATTGGATTCATAATGCTTATTATTCCTTCTTTGGCAGCACAATTTCTAGAATTCGATTCTCCAGGTAATACATTTGAATTGGTATGCATATTCGCATTGACAATAGCTGCACTTAGCTGGTCGGTTGGGTCGCTGTACTCCTCTAACGTAATTCTGCCTGTTAATGTTCTAGTTTCAACCGGCATGATGTTATTTGTAGGTGGATTTTTTTTAATTGCAATGAGCTTCCTGACTGGCGAATTACAGGATTTTCATGTATGTTCAATTTCTTCGGAATCCATGACCTCATTGTTGTATCTAATCACCGTAGGGTCAGTGGGATGGGTAGGTTTTTTTGGGTTCTCAGAAATACATCAGCATCATTAGCAAATACTTTTACTTACTCAAGTCCTGTGGTTACTGTGATTCTGGGATGGGTTATTCTAAGAGAACCTATCACAGAGCAGATAGTATTTGCAACCCTCATATTAATGATAGGAGTAGTCTTGATTGTAAATAGGGATAAATATTGATATTCGTAACTGGCACAATAGAATCAAATTAAACGATTCTATTATTTGACAAGTAGCTAAGTTACTTCAAGTACGATCATTAGCCTCAAAAAATGAGTTGATGGTCTTAAACCAAAAGGGCTTTTTGATATACCAGAAGGGTCTAGACAAGTATATGAAATCCATTGCCGCTTTGAAAATGAGTAAGATTATCAAAACAGAGACATTGGTAGGAACTGTTGCAATCGTGTTAGTAACTAGTGGAGTGTCACTAATACTATTTCAAACTTCAAATGCTACTAGAATAGATAACATGGACATCAATAAAACCATTGGTAACACAACCATAACTAATTTTGCCTATTCAAATCCTGTTCTGGGAAGGATATTTTTGAATGGAACAGATACGTTGACTAGCTTTAATTCAATCAATAAAACATTTACTCAGGTATCCTATACGGGTGAAAGAAGGATAAAGCCTCCTCTAACTCCTAATATAACAATTAATGGCACATAGAGCGGTAACTTATTTTTAGTTCATCACCATGAATGTATACTATCGTAAATGGACAAAGCATCATTACAACCAATAACTATAATAGTAGTGGCAATATGAAACCCGACAACGCAACTGCCGTCATGATTGACCTTAATGGAGTAAGACCTGATGATCCAAGAGTCTCTACTGGTATTGTATTTTTCAAAACAAATTCCACTGGTCATCTAGACTTTCTCGATAATATGATCGCAATTTGTCAAGTAAAAGCCTCGCCCAAAGGTACTGACATTCGAATGTGACAATGGAGAGGTTCTGATATCTTGTTTGAATAGGCATGTAAATTGATTCTTTTTAACTATCCCCATCCATTTTATTGCTCTCTGATGCAAACAAAGATCAAATCAAAATAATGGATTTGGGCATTCTAAATTATGATTATTGATTAGTCTTTCGTATAATCGTAGAAATATTGTTTAATTACTCTACGCACACTAGCAAAGGATTAAGTGACTGATAAGATTGAGTCCATCAAAGGTATAAAAAAATGAGATGCGAGAATCCAGTCATGAATCAGATCCTCGATGCTTATAAACCGATGTGGTCGATAAAACATGCCGTTTCCCTTATGGGTTGGGACTTTGAGACTTTTATGCCTAAGGAAGGAACAGAAGAACGGGGAGTGGCCGATTCTCAGCTTCACATGCTGCATAAAGATCTACTGCTAAACAAAGAATTTACAGGCCTTGTTGAATCAGCAAAGAAACTAGATAACCTGGGTGATCTTGAAAAGGGCATACTAAGAGTACTAGACAAGGAAATAACCAAACAGATCAAGATACCCAAAGAATTGACTGAGGCAGAATCATTAGTAAGAATAAGGGGAAACATGGCCTGGAGAGAAGCAAGGGCGAAATCTGATTTTAAGATGTTTGAACCCCATTTGCAGAAAATGATAGAAATAAAGAAAGAAATCGCAGCAAAATGGGGGTATGATAATCATCCTTACGATGCTCTTTTAGATACATTCGAAGAGCAGCTCACTGTAGATGATCTGGATAGGATATTTGGTGTATTGACACCTCGTATTCAAAAGCTCTTGAAAAAACTCGTGGATTCAAACAGTCCTTTTTGCAAAGAGAATAATCTTGGGAGATTAAAGTATGATTTCAAAAAGGTGGATAAGCTTAATCATGATATCTTGGATCTTCTACAATACGACAAGAGACGATTTAGAATGGATACTTCTACTCATCCTTTCACTGAGACCATGGGGCTCAACGACGTCAGAATAACTACTCGTTATGAAGGAATCGATTTCAAAAAGTCGATATTTAGTACCATCCATGAGGGAGGTCATGCTTTGTATAATCTTCAATGTGATCAATCATTATCTCTTACTCCAATTGAAGGTGGGTCTTCACTTGGACTCCATGAATCTCAATCAAGGTTCTGGGAAAATATTGTGGGTAGAAGTTTACCTTTTGTAAAATTGATATCACCCTTAATTAGAAAGCAAGTGAATTTTGCTAGTCAAACTACAGATGATGAACTGTACCTTTATTTCAATAACGTCAAGGCTGATTATATTCGAGTTGATGCTGATGAAGTAACCTACAATTTACATATAGCGATTCGATATGAAATAGAGAAGAAAATATTTGAGGGTAATCTTAATGTCTCTGAAATTCCTGAATTTTGGAACGATAGAATGGAACAGTTACTCGGTGTAAGACCTACAATGGATTCATTGGGGGTCCTTCAGGATACACATTGGAGCAGTGGTCTCTTTGGATATTTCCCAACTTATACTCTCGGAAATTTGGTCTCAGCGATAATTGCTTCAAAGATGCGCAAAGACATGGAGAGCTACGAAGATGACATAGAGAAGGGCAACTTTGATCCGATCAGAAGGTGGTTACGACTAAAAATACACCAATACGGTTCCACATATGCTCCCAAAGTGCTTCTTGAAAATAGTCTGAATGAAGACTACAACCCGGATTACTTTATTGCCTATTTGGAGACCAAATACTTAAATTCATAATCTTTCTCCTTTGGTCCAAAATGAATTCAATTTATGTTACTCCAAAATCCTTTTGTATTGTCTGGAGTGAATGAAAGAATCCAATGAGTATTTATCTTCGAGCTACTTTAGTCGTTTTAATC
The DNA here is from genome assembly GCF_047711275.1 of Candidatus Nitrosocosmicus sp. FF01. Classification (NCBI taxonomy): domain Archaea; kingdom Thermoproteati; phylum Nitrososphaerota; class Nitrososphaeria; order Nitrososphaerales; family Nitrososphaeraceae; genus Candidatus Nitrosocosmicus; species Candidatus Nitrosocosmicus sp. FF01. Next base: position 39,119 of record NZ_JBLNIG010000006.1, read on the forward strand.
TTTATCGTTGTAACAGGTCTAATAGCTATTCCATTTGGTAACCCTAACTTTATTGATAGAGCAATTGCTTTAGAATTATCTTTTATCACGCTATCTGTTTTGTTATGGAGGGGATACAGTAAGGCTTTGTATGCCTGTATCCCCATAGCCATACTTGTTATCATCGGCAATAGCCTTGCACCTCCTCATGTTAATTTAATGATGACATTTTCTAAACCTCTAAATGCAATTGTTTTAATTGTTGGTGGATATATCTTGCAGATTGCTTTGATTTACGCCAGCTTGAGAGCCATTATTAATATAAGGTCAAACAGGATGACCACAACGACTTAAATGTAAAATATCTGTTTGCTATTCTTTCTACCATACATCGATTATGTTATTAGAATTTGTAATCACCAATGGAGTCTTCAAATATATATGAAAATATCAAATCATATTTGTTGCAATCTCCCTTATTTTCCATAATGTTTTTGTTATATATGTCCATATGCCTCTACCCCTTATCTCAATTAAAACAAAAGTTGTCAAGCTACATGATCAAATGCGTGCTGTTCGCTACTTAAAATGGGTTAATTGCAAATTGCTTCAGGTATCTCAATGACTGAAATCCATTGGAAGAAGTACCCTATGTCCACTCTATCAATCGATCCTTCAATGGCTGTAATCCACCTGAACGAAGACAAAATAAATGACCAAAGTTTTGATATGTTACCAACATCTCTAGGTATCTGGTAAAGATTGGCAAGATAAAAACCAGGCATCAAGGATAAGCACTTGTTAAGAAAATCCGTGTTATATATAATATCTAAAAGAATTTTTATATATTATTGTTCATTGCTGTCTATGTATATGCAAACCAAAATATTGCTTGTCTCTATTTTATTGATTAGTATTAATGTGTTACTACTAGATGATAAAAATGTGTTCGGTCAAACTGCAAATAATGAAACAACAAGTCACATGCTGAACAATATGATTACTAATTCCCTGAATTTTTCCAAACCGGTATATCAAGCATATTCGGGAACCTTCCTTGAAACTAAAAATTTAACATCGGATACACCAATAATTAGCCAAGATCATGCTATAGAAAAGGCAGTAATGAAAAACGTAGGTAATGTAACTAATGACATGACCTTCATAAATACTCACTTGCCAGAAGGCATTATTCAGAGTGCAGCCCATGGTACCATCACAGCAGAAGATGGGGAGAGTATTGATTGGATTTCTTCAGATATTGGAATAATCAATGACCAGGGAGAATTATTTAATGGAATAGTCCAGTTTGAAATCACTAATAGTTCAAGTTTCTCATTTTTAAGTAATGCGACTGGTTTTGACAAACAGACTCCAGATATAAAAAGAACAATTTGGCTAATAGAGAAATAAATTCAGAGGCATGTGTAATGTACGCCTAGACCTTTAGCATGTTGAGGAAGGTGTAATAGTTATGTTTACTTTCAACAAGGATCGGAATAGTCGAAACAACTTACTGAAAAAATTGAGTTTAAGCCCTGGGTAATAAAGGTAAAATCCTTTTCAAATTTATTTAATGCCCTACCCATATTCGTGATTAAAAGACGGTGAATCAGAGATAAGAAGTAAGAACGTATGACTTTAATTTTTTTAGATTTTCAATTTCGAAATCAAGTAGATTTATTTGAGTAGTGTTATTGCAACTTTTCAACCAACTTATTTGACAAGATATTTGATTCACTATCTTAAAATAGTAGGTTTGCGATTGATATGTCAAATTGATTATCAAGATTGGTTTACCTTGTTTTGTCCCAAAATGAGACACATGTGCAATCTTTTGATCCTGATTTAACTAGTCAGTCGAGAGTATATTGGCAAAATTTCAGGCGATCACACCAGCAGCAATGTACCTAGCTGTTCTACTTCTTTGATATTTTGACAAGAAACCGCAAATATTGAGTAAATGTAATCTTTTTACAGAATAGTTAAATAACATATGAAATTATTATTCATGATCGAATTCACATTGAACAATCATTTTTGCAAGTTTACCAAATGTGTTCAGAAATATAATAATAGCGATTTTATGAATTTTCCCAATTTAATAAGGATTACCACTCTTTTACCTTGTTACATAGTTGAGTTTTTCGATTCAATAGACAAATACTAGGGACCAACGATGTTGTCCTTAGAATATAAATCAGTTTTAACAATTGTAATAATGTTTGTTGCCCTTGTTTTGGGCAGTAGTGTTCAAGTCTATTCACTAAGCGATCACAAAGACCACGGCGTACACAACTCATTTGAGAATCTGTCCCGTTATAGCCTAAACGAGGCTGGTGTGTCAGCAAATAATTCATCGAAGGCATTTGCCCAACAAATTATGGTATCTTGTCATGATGTGTTTGCCAGCAAAGATCATTGTCCCATGATGGCACTAGACGAGCTCGATAATTCCACAGCAGACCGTGAATTAGTTTTAGCAACATTTTTGAATCTTGTTCGCCTTTTTGACGAAGCCAATTACTCTTGTCATCATGATGGTCACCACCTTGGAACGTGGCTATATGATTATGTAGGAAGTCCCAAAGAAGCACTCAAGTATGCAACAGTACACTGTGGGGGTTCGGTTTATCATGGTATCTTTCAAAGTTATTTTGAAGGAGAACAATTTTCTAACAATACCTTAGAAAAGGATCAAATTTCTATTGCGAATCTATGTCCCGTTGGTCAAGAAAACATAAGTTGGCTACACGAACGTGATTGTATTCATGGAGTGGGGCATGGATTGATAAAATTATATAATTATGATACTGCAGCAGCTGTTGATCGTTGTAATGAGTTTGTACCATTATGGGCACAGAGTGCATGCTCAAGGGGTATATTTATGGAGAACATTGAGTACTTCTTTGAAACAGGAGAAGGTGACTTTGATTTAGATAATACTTTTTCTCCTTGCGACACAACTGTTGAAAAATTTGCATCTCAGTGCTACTACTATTATCCGGCTTATTATATGGTGAAAAATGGTCTATCGCTAGATTACAATCTTTCAGAAACATTTTCAAATTGTGATAATATATCTCCTGCAAAATTTTCCAAATTCTGCTATCAAGGTGTAGGTAGGCTGTTAGAAACTGCTGCATACACAAGTCCTGAATTAGCAATAGCGGCTTGTTACATAGCAAGCCAAACAATTTATCATAACGATTGTTTGTTAGGCACGCTAAAGACAATTATGAAGGGAGATGCCAATACAGCTGTTGGGTTCAACTTTTGTAGTCACTCAAATTTGGACTTTAAGGCCACGTGCTACGAAATTGTTGGATTGTGGATTAAGGCGTTTCTTAATGCTAGCAAAGAGGAAATGGAATCCGAATGTACAAAGGCACCTGATATTGACTTTATTATCAACTGTACAAACGCAAATCAGATAATTACTACAGATGTTCCCATTTTTGAGCCAGTTTAATTACAAGAAAAAATTGATCGATTGGTAGATGCAGATACCTACATATACTGCTCATAGCCATTCTAGTAAATAGCGGTTTTTTAATAATTTCTTGTCTTGCAATCATAAATCATAAAATGAAATTTCCGAAATCAAAGTGAATAAGTTTAAAAATCAATATGATTAATCATTTGAAATCATATGACCCAGATAACTCCTAAGGTATATTCAATCGATGGAGTAATTCATCCTGATCCACGTGGAAAAGTTTTTTCTTACTTGTTTGTGGAGGATCAGGATAATTTGACTCTGATTGACCCAGCTTTTCTTTCTCGATTGCCGATGCTTGAAGAATATATACTTGATATAGGATACGATATCAAAAATGTAAAACGTATAATTCTGACCCATGTACACGTAGATCACGCACAAGCTGCCAATCAAGTAAAAAAAACCTGGCGCCAAGATTTATTCTCACTGGATCGAAGCAGGATATTTGAGCCATGACATTATTAGATGGTGCAAAAAAGGCTGTTGAAAAATTAGTGGCTGAGAATATACAAAAACTGATAGGTAGTTTTTGAAAATTCAAAGGTAAACTCAAACTCTTGGTCTAAGCAATACATGACTTTCAAGATTTGATACTAAATTGAAGAGTTCAATTCAGATCTTTTAGAGCACCGCATGAATGTATCTATAGTAAGAAATATTACGATTCCAAATTCAAATTATTCTCTTATATTGTTACGCACCCATCTAGGGACACAACAAGAGAAATATTGATAGTCGGTACCTCTATTTATAACAGATCTTAAGAGTATACGGTCAAGAGGAGCCTATGGATTGATCAAATTTCTAGGCATTGTATCTCCACTAGCTTGCTCTCTGTTCCTGTGCTTTATTCTTCTATCTACTTTAGATGCCACATTAGAAATGTTCCATTGCCGTTTTTATCTACTTGATCCTTATAAATGGTCACCCAATTTCTAAGAAAAGAAAGCTCGCCTTTTGCTTCATCTTCGAAGATCCCTACTCCATTGCTATTAAAAGTGCCGTCTGGTTTGTAGTTGCCTATAGCTTGAAAACTAAATGACGCTGTACCATTGTCTTTTGTAGAAAACTTTGTATTTCCTTGAATGTAGGATGTGTCATTGTTTCTAAGGATTTCCGAATAATTTCCCTCTACAGCAATATCTATCGTACCGTTAAGAATTCCTTTGCCAGCAAAATCTGAATAAATACCATAATCTGTAGATTCCGGTTTTCCTCCTGATGACTGATAAATTTCTACAACAAATGGTTTTCCCAAATTCAAAGAATTAGTAAAGTTTGCGTCGTCAAAAGCTCGTATGTAGAGCGAATTCGCAACTGCCATGGAAAACGAGATTACAAATCCAATAACGAGTATCAATAAGACATTATAGCTTCTGCGTTGAAATTTCATATCTGACATCTTGATATTATTGGATTATTATATTTGTGTTATGTTTATAGCCATAAACTGGCAACAATGGCTAAGATTAGATACCATTAAGAATTGGTATTGTAATGAACGTATTGTTATACATCAATAGAGAATAAAAATATTTGCACATGTTTAATTAGATTCTCAAATTCCACCTTGGTTAATATGTTAAAAAAATAAATGTCAACACCGATAAAATAATTGATGAAAATGGTTTAGAGTTATCCATTTTTTACTGCTTCGATAACACCAATCATTTTAGAATTAGGGTAATGAGTTTGAAGATATTTCCATCCCGATTGACTTAACAGGGTCTTGTATTCTGCTATTGTCCTTTCTCTACCGGTAGTAGCGCACATCATATGTATATCGAACAATTTCGAAAAGTGTGGCTGGCTAGGTTCTGGCACTATGTGTTCAACAATAAATATTCTGGCTTTGTCGGGTGCAGCTTTATGAATATTTACAAGTATTTGAATGCACTCTTTATCGCTCCAATCATGTAGAATCATTTTCATCATGTAAAGATCTGCTGAAGGGACCTGATCAAACATATTGCCTTTGATATATTTACAACGATCCTGCAAACCCATTTTACTGGGCCAGGAGTTTTCTTGATTCCTTACGACTGGCTCCAATTCCAATATTGTTCCATTGAGATGATCATATTTTGAATGAAGGTGGCTTGAAAGATGTCCCTGGCCACCTCCAATTTCACAAAGGGAAGATATGTTAGTAAAGTCGTAATTGTTTAGTGCTTCTAATACCATGGTAGTATGCATCGCCGAATAACTGCTCATTGCATCGTTGAAAATTTTTGAATACTCTGAGTTCTTACTTGCATACTCAAAAAGATCCATGCCATATTCCGAAGAAAAAGCATTCTGCTGTCCGTCCTTAATCATTCTAGGTAAATGTTTCCAAATTTGATAATGTTCTGGTCCCTCTTCTAAAAGTAAAACTCCTTGGAGGGTTTGAGGATGATCTTTTTTCAGTATTTCTCCCAATGATGTTATAGAGAATCTGCGACCATCATTTTCTTCTTTTGCATAGCCTAAAGTCGATATTGCTCTGAGAATACGATATGCCATAATCTCGTTGAGATTTAAATCCTGTGCAATATGGTGTATATCTACGGGATTTGTTGTAAGGTAGTCGAATATGCCACTCTTGGCGCCTGTATAAAGTATTTGACTTTTCCATCTGCCAAAAATGAAACTTATAGTACTGTCAAATTCAGACATAGGCCTAATGAATAAGGTCTTTTTATTATATGTTCACTTGAATTACGCTTTAATTTAGGTTATTGTTGTTACTTGAAAGAGTAGCGAAACTGATGATTATATGTATTTTTAAGTGAACTGTCAATTAAATGGCCCCCATAAACTGACTGATATTAAAATG
>NZ_JBLNIG010000007.1:0-15930 GCF_047711275.1 Candidatus Nitrosocosmicus sp. FF01
ACGACTAATCTTTTTTTTTGTTTTCTCATTATTGGATTTTTACAGTGTTATTCCTATTAAATAGTAATTAACCAATAAAACAATAAACTGATCGGTAATAATTCTTTTTTAAACGAGTCAATGAATCTACAGTTGTTTTAATAATTAAGCTCAGCAAATATACATAAATGACTCTTAGGTCCGTTTTATATTATTTTCAATGTAGTAGATTCCCGATAGATTTCGGGATAATAAAGATTTATTTTTTGTTTATGAAGTAGTCTAAAGTAATCATCCAAATCATTGAATAGATTTTGAAAGAAATCAGTGGACAAGATTGTTAAATAGTATATTAGATACAGAATAACATATTGATTCCAGAAAATATTTTGTATGAGTCAAAGACCATTGTGTGTATAAGAGACTATTGTGATTCAGATTTATTTTGTATTGGTAGATTTAATTTAAGAACCAAAATTCATACAATCAACTAAGACAAAATGCGGTATATTTCAGCCTCTGCAGGAATTTTAACTCTCTCTCTACTAATCTATGTCACTTTATTAGACAACATTACTTTCACAGTTACTGAATTGCGCGGTACGGATACAAGCTTACTACATGCCAACCCGTCCGGCATTGAAAATGTTAACCCTTATTCTGATCTTTCTTTGATACCGAGTATAGTAAATGTTACTACATCGTGGATAGCAGAGTATGGATATGTAGGAGTTTTTACTGCTGCATTGGTAGAAAATCTTTTCCCACCCATTCCCAGTGAATTGATATTTCCTTTGGCAGGCATTACCGCATTTACGAAACATTTGGGGTTTATAGAAGGTGTTATTGGTATGTCAATGGCAGGGGCAGGGGGTTCAACCTGTGGTGCATTAATAATTTACTATATATCAAGAAGAATAGGGAGAGTGGCGATACTTAAACTTGGTAATCGCATTGGAATTGGAGAAAAAGAGCTAGAAAAATCTGAAAAATGGTTTGATAAACATGGTTCAGCTGCTGTATTTTTTGGCAGAATGGCTCCAGGAATTCGAGAACTAGTCTCTATTCCCGCTGGAATTGAAAAAATGAAACTATCTACGTTTGTTATTTTTACTTTTGCAGGTTCATTTGTATGGTGCACATTTTTAACAACAATCGGTTTCTTCATAGGCGATGTATGGAGCAACCTATATGAGGAATATTCTTTTGTATTTGATCTAGTCGCAATTATCGTCGTAGGTGGCATAATAGGAGGACTTTCATATCGATTCTATAAAAATAAAAAGATAAGCAAACCCTAGTAGAACAGGCTCTTCTTTTTCCAGTGTTCTAAGGGAGAGGGCGTTTATTCTATATGTAAGGGACTTGAATTAACTATTAGTGACTATTAACCATGGTTCATCTTAAATAGAATTTTTTAAAATAGTTTTGTTACTATTGAGATTGTTTTCTAAAGAGAAACTAACTAGTTTAGATCACTAGTCTAACCTATCGGTTGGTAATCAGTTTATGAATTCATGAAATTTTCAAACTTCATTGGCCTCTACTAATTTTGATGCTAGTCCAATTTGGTATGTATTCTCATATTGAATTCCTCTTCAAGATTATTTTGAACACTTTCAAATACATCGTTTATTCTATTGCCCATAGATGGTGACTTTCTGTTAATGTGATCCAAAATCTCCTCTTTTGTAGCTGGAAACTTGAGATCTTCAAGCAAGTTTGCAAGCTTAGACACAATGGTTTTGTTGGTTGGTTCGTTAATTGGCGGTTCATTTGTCAGATCACCTACTCTTTGCACAGACGAGTCTACCCCTGATTCACTTGGATCTGTATAATTTTTATCGTCACGTACATAACTCATGCCTATCACTAAAAATTATGAAACATAGTATTTTACCATAGATAAAATTAATTTCATCAACACATGAACAGTGAAGAAGACCTTCCCGCTGACAAAAAAATTCTGTGCTAAACGAACGAAATAAAACGATCTTTAATGTCCACACCAGTTGTTTTCAATTTCTATTCTTTGATTGTTTAGGCGCAAATAAACGACCAGGCAATACAAATTTTTACAAAGACAAACTCAGCTTGAATATTTGGTGCCCATATAGTTTAACGGATATTGACTTATTGGATGATGGTTACAATTTACCCGCCACCTTGTGCATTACAAAAGTAGTTAGAGATACCTTCCTTTATTTTCCAGGGAAGATCTTGCAAAAGTAGGGGACCATAGATTAGAAGTATAGCTTTACAGCAAGAATAGACAAGCTCAAAAATATAGAGGGATATATCGCAAGTATTTATGGACCTAGCAGAAACAAGTTATCTAATATCGTTTATTAATCCAAATAGGCTTTAGATAATCAGATCAATCAAAATTATCCAAAACCAAATTAGATTTGGAAGAATGTCAGATGAGAAACCGTTTTATCGTTACCAATCATTTCCTTACATTTTTAGACTAGTCACCTGATTCTCAAATATTATAATGAACATCATAATTTAATAAACCAAAATATTTCAGTTATATACACTATGAATTTTACAAAAAAGACCGTAACAAATTTGTTTTTATTTTCATTGTTATCTATAGTTATGATATGGGGCACACTAACGGTTTTACCAAGTGTTCATGCGCAAGCAGCAAATAATGTCACATCAAGTGGAACAGGCGAACCAGAAACTCCACTTGAATTTATTTCTGTAATAAGAGGTCTATTGAATCAAACAGTTATAGAATATACCAATCAGAATTATACAGGAGCAGAAGAGCTTGCAACTACGGCCTATCTAGATAACTATGAGTATGTAGAGGGTCGATTAGCTGAAATAGACAGGCCTTTAATGGAAACTACTGAAATTCAAATGAGAGAAGAATTGCGCAAGATGATCCTAGACCGAGTGCCAGTTGAAGAATTACAAGATCATATCGATGAGATAAATGCCAATCTAGACAAATCTGTAGAATTATTGTCTAACTCAACCGCGTAAAATAACCATACAAGAGATCTAAAAAGAACTCTGTAAGATGAGGCCAAGTTACATCTTTGTGTATCTGAACTTCTTTTGGTGCCACCAACAAAGCGAACTTTGATTTATTGTGAAATATATGAATAATTTTTTTTATTTTCATCAGTTGCCAACTCATTCTAGTAGTTCATTATATTACTATTTTGAGTTGGATTTTAAAAATGGATTTGTATTATAGAAACAGATTTCGATTATCAGATTTAAATTTGATTTAATGACACTTATTAAAGTCTGATTCTTAAATTAGTAATAGAATTCCATAAATATAAGTTTCACCATAATATGAATAATTTTGACGATGGGCGATAATGTTCAAACTATTCAAAACGATGAAAATGCTCTCGATCGCCTGTACGGGTTAATTAGAAATGTTAAATCAAGACTAGACATCGTGGTGGGCGTAGATGGTTTAATACTGTTAGGTTCTTGCCCAGAATTCTCGGAACTCTGCGAACAACTAAAGAAACAAGGTGGTGTCATTAGAGGCATTATCAAAAGCCCTATACAAAACTATCCTGATTTTCAATCTATTCTTAATTCATTTACAGAAATAAAACAACTCGATAACATCAGAGGAATAATTGCAACTTCAGAATCAGAATATATTAAACTCAATTGCAACACATCCGGCACAATTATCTTAAATGGTACTTACAGCAATAGTGAAGACCTCTTGTCAGCCTCACATACTTTTTTTGAAGCATTATTTTCAAACGGTGTTTATTATAAAACTCAAAATGAAGGTACAGTCAATGACCTCGATTTAAATGATCTTGTTACTATTACTACTCCTGGCACATCAGCATCAAGATTTAAAATCGATAAGAAAATTGCAGATAAACTATCTTATTTTGTAGATAACTCTGAATTCATTTGTATTTATTCATCAATTGGTGGAATGTTATTTGAATTTCAAGATTACTTTGAAAATTTCAATTCAATTGTAGCAAAGGAAAAAAGTGGCAAACATGGAGGGGTTAGGTGGCTAACATCGATTAGAAACAAAAATGATATAGATCTAGTAAGATCACTTGCTAAAAGTGGATTAAAGATACGCCATATCCATGAGAAACCAGCTTTTGATTTTGCTATATCAGATCGGTTTTTTGCATCAACGATTGAAAGAATTAATGACGGCAGGATGGTAATGGACAATTTATTTCTAAATGATGATCAAGCAAATCTGAGTTTCTATAGCATGATATTTGAAAAACTTTGGAAAAATGGAATGGATTTTGAGGCAAGGATAAACGAGATAGAAAATGAAACAGACGATAAAATCGACATAGTATACGACTCAAGTGATGTGATGCACAGAATTTATGAATTATTTGCATTGGCCAAAAAGGAGGTTCTCATTATACTTCCTTCTACAAATGGATTTTATCGCTCTGAGCTGGAGGGTGGCTTTATAATGCTAAATGAACTAGGGTTTAAAGGGGTTAAACTAAGAGTTTTAACTATTCCGGACTCGGAGAATGCACATGAAACGAACAAAATAAAATCTAAATATCAAAATATTATATTCAAGGATCTTGAACCGACAATGGCATCGTTTAATAGGATCCTAGTTTTTGATAACAAGACTACGGTTATGTGGGAAGTAGTAGACGATAATCAACAGAAATTTACACAGGCATTGGGAATGGCCGTATTTGTTGAAAGTATCAAGACATCTGAAACTATTACTGCGATTTTCAATAACCTTTGGAATCAATCAGAAATACATAAACGACTTAAGGATGCACATGAAAAACTAAAAGGCCAAGGCAAAATGCAGAGCAGATTTATGGATTTGGTGGCTCATGAGTTACGTACCCCTTTGCAATCGATTTTAGGGATTACAGAAATTCTAAAGAATGAAATCAAAAATAACGATCAAAACTTCTTGTTGCGTATTGCCATATCTAATGCAAAAAAACTTCACAGGTTATCTGAAAACATATTAGATATAACGCGGCTCGAAGGTAATATACTTTACCTAAATAAAGAAAAATTTAGTCTCAATCAATTAGTAACATACATCGTTACAGACTTTGTTAACAACATTGAATACAACAGGGTTATAACTTTTGAATACCGTAATTTTGACAAAGAGTATTTTGTATTCGCCGACAAATTTAGGATGAGTCAGGTAATCCAAAATCTAATCGACAATTCTATGAGATTTGTTAGGAACAGAGGAAAAATAATACTAACAATGAGTGAGAAAAGAATCCATTCTAAAGATGTAGTAGAATTAAACGTAACTGATGACGGAGAATCCCTCAAACCAGAAATTCTAGCACGATTATTTACGAAATTTGCCTCTGATTCGTACTATGGTGCTGGTATTGGATTGTATTTGTGTAAAAAAATTATTGAGGCTCATGGAGGTAGAATTTGGGCTAAGAATAATCATGACATGAGGGGATGTACCTTTAGCTTTGGTATACCACAATAGATTGGTTTAAGAAAGCATCATTATTTTGATTTGGATCAAGTTTGATATGATATTTATCTGCCTTGCTTAAATGACATTTGTTTAATTGATAGTAGATATAGAGATCTATTCTTTGATCAAAAATGGAAAAATTACAGTTTTTATTAAAAAGCATTAAATAACCTTACATAAGATTAGAGCACTCGTTTGGATTTAGATAGTAAATAGTCTAAGTGGTATCTTTTGAAGATACTAGTCACAAAATATCGACTACTGGTCTCCCAGAATATTCGATATTGTATGTATCATATAATAACTCAAATAAATCAACAACACATTTTGAGGTTGTCTTCTTTAGACTTAAAACATGATCAATAGGGGATTTGGGCTGTGTTCAGTTAACGGATTTTAACTCCTTGTTATGATAGTTGATAAAAAGATTTAACCAGTTCCTCACATATTTTAGTTTGCAATTCTTTACTCGACAGGAAAAATAATCGTCAAAGCATTCGGTTCTATCCTTTATATACTGTATAGTTCTTTCAATCAGGCTTTTCTCAATATTAGAATGAAGGTGGTGATTTAGTTTTAGAAACTTACAAGCCATCGGGTATTATGTGCCTCCATCAGTGGAAACTGGATGTCTTCCATGTTCTTTGACTAAACCAGCAATGAATCTTTCAGCAACGAACATGTTTCTTTCCTTGGAGATAGATAGTGCGAAAATTTCCTTACTTTTTGCATTTATTGCAACCCATAACCATATAAATTCCCATCCCACCTTGATCAAGGTTTCATCCAAAATGAATTCAGAAATCTTTTACTTTTTGTGGATATCTTTAGAGGATAGTATTTTTGTATCCAGTTCCAAATGGTAACATGGTTTCTCTTTATAAAACAAGATAGTCTTTCCGAGGCTTTCCTTAAGGACAGACCTGAAAAGTACAAGTGTAAGCCATAATATACATACCTTGAAGGTGTTCTGTTTCTACTAACCATAAAAGAAATAGGACATCTTCAAGCTATAGGTTTATCGTTAAATGAACAGAGCCGGGATTTGTATAAGACTATCTAAACAAAATCAGATCGAAATGGGCATTAAACATGAAAGGCGTTACCAATAGTTTTTTTATTTTGCTAGGGTATTTCAGGGATGTTATCCCCAGATAAGCATGAAAAACAATGTTGCGTCAGGAAAAGCCGGCTCAACTGCAACACCGGTAAAATCTGATGGCATACCGGCTCATGAACTACCAACCTCCCGACCGCAAGGTGCTTTAGAACCGGTTGCTTTTTTTGATGATGCCATGCCAACAGGGGTGACAGTATCACATACAGGAAGAATTTTTGTAAATTTTCCAAAATGGGGTGACGACGTCAAGTTTACAGTAGCAGAAATTCGAGATGGCCAAACCATTGCTTATCCTAATCAAGAAATAAACGAAACGGACGAGCAAGATCAGGCGTCAACCTTAGTATCTGTACAATCTGTAGTAGTAGATCCAGCAGATCGTTTATGGATACTTGATACTGGTAGTCCGCTATTTAAGCCAACAGAATTTGGAGGTCCGAAATTGATTTACATAAATTTAGACACAAATCAAGTAATAAAAAAAATTCTCTTTCCTCAAACAGTTGCACTTCCAACTACCTATCTCAATGATATTCGTTTTGATCTCAGAAGAGGAAACGAAGGATTTGCGTTTATCACAGATTCTTCTCAGAAAGGTTCAAATGGACTAATTGCTGTTGATCTTGCAACAGGAGAAAGCTGGCGTCGGTTAAATGACCACTTTTCTACCAAAGCGGAGGACATTCAAACTTTTCTTCCCCTAGTGGAAGGAAGGCCATTTTTGGAACACAAGCCTGATGGAACTATTCAACAATGTGCTAATATGGGTGCAGACGGCATAGCCATAAGTTCGGATGGATCTCGAATATTTTACTGTCCACTTGGAAGCCGTAGTTTATTTAGTGTTGAAACTGATGCATTGGCCAATCGAGACTTTTCCGAAGAAGAGGTGGCAGAAACTGTCCATCATCATGGTGACAGAGGTGGTGCATCAGATGGCCTAGAATCAGACTCTGAAGGGAATATATACTCAACCAATTATGAGCATAATGCAATCCTTCGGCTTAATTACTATAATAAAGTGTGGGAAACGATAGTGTATGACACGCGATTGTTGTGGCCAGATACTCTTTCTCTTGCAACTGATGGATACTTATATGTCACTGCTAATCAGTTACATCGTCAAGCCCGCTATAACAGGGGAAAAGATTTACGTATGAAACCATATACGTTATTTCGAACGCGTGTAAATGCACAACCTGTTTTACTACGCTGATTCATGATATTTATTTTGCAGCAATAGTATGAAAAATTACATGGATAGTTGATTGAAAAAATTAAAAAAATTTTTTATTGTTGATATTGAAACTTTTTACATAGAACCGACCTTTGTAGGTTTCACTTTCAATAGAATTCTTTTTTCGCCCGGAGTGCTAAAGGGATATTTATCTTTGTTTAGATACTTTTTGGCCATTTTATTTATATGCTCATCTGCCAGTTCCCCAGTAATTTGATCGACTACCTCTCCTCTAACAGTGACCATGTGATAGGGGTTATTCTTATCTGCAATTGATATAGCAATTATGGGATCTCGTGCCACGTTTTTCTGTTTTATTCTCCCGACTGCGGTATTGATAAGAATTTGGTTGTCGTTGTCTATGTCCACCCACGTAGGAGTTATCTGTGGAGATCCGTCTTTCATAATCGTAGCAACGAAAGCAAGATTTTTGTCTTCAAAGAGGTTTCGCAAAGATGCATCAATTTGTTCATTATCTTTTTGACTCATATCTAAATACTGAGAATAATTGTTTTTATACGTTAATATTTTAGCTGAAAAAGGAGTCAATTTAAGAAGGATGAAGGTGGAAAATAGAGATTTCCCCAAGTTCAAAAAAGAAGGATCGTAAGTAGTTTGACTACTTCCAGCAGTAGTATCAGCAGTCGATGTAATAATAGCAAAATGAGGATATGATACCTGATCATATCTGTTTCTTAAGGATTTCCAAATTCAACTGCAAATTTACATAAAATTAACTTTAGCCTAACTAAAACTAAAAGTAGCTCCTCCCCATTAAATTATTTATTGCCCAAATCTTGTCTCCATATGCTTTCATAATATTTTTAGAGAAATACAATCCTATTCCTGTTATACTACAGGATTTTGAATCAAATTTGGCAAAATCCTTGGAAGGATTTCAGAATCTATTCCTCTACCATAGTCTAAAATAGGAACAACAATAGATGAGTTATTCCTTTTGGATCGACTCGCACCTCTAATCAATTCCTTCTGCTCAATACATCTGAATACACAAGATACCTTATCTGATCGAAACTTTATAGTATTTTAAATTAGACTACTTATTATATGCCCTAATTTTTACACTATCTACATTTATTGCATAATTTGTGTTACCCAAGTTATTATAATACTCAAAGCACAGGGTATTTGCAGATTTTTTAATATTATTTTTGAACTACCGTACCACATACCGGATTAGTTGATTGATACTAAATTGTGTTATTTTGAGAGTATGAAATTTGCAGTCAATTCGAGTTGCATCTAAAATTTTTTCGATCAAAATTTGTGGTTTTGTCTCTAAGATGTTCAGCTAAACCGATGATAGTATCTAGCAGAGTTCGTAGATCATTCACAACACAGTCTACAAAATCCTGTTACATTATTTTGTGTAGCTTCATACTATCATAAGGCATTTGTAACTGTTCATACTTTTTAGATTGATTGACAAATCATTAGGAACTTTGTAGTTTGGTTTTAACTTATTGCTCTTTTCACTTTATTCTCTTTTACAATATAGAAGAATATTCTGTATGATTATTACATATCATTATTGTCTATTTTAGTTACACTAAGGATTTAAAATTTATTGACTATGATAAATATGATTAATTAAATCATGCCAGTGATAATAAGAGATTATAAAACTAAATTAAAAAAGCATAAAAGTTATTATGATTCTCTTTATGATGCACTTGTTTATCTGAATAACCACCACGGTCCATTAACAAAATACAGGATTACAACTAACAAAACCGTGATATCAATTCTCTTCTCCTGCGAATTGGTCAGAAAGGTTACAGACAGAAATTTGCTGTCAAGTATGGACCATAATGAAGTTCCTCACTACACCATTTCTCAAAAAGGATTAGAGTTCATGAGACAATATGAGTTGATACAGAGTTTATTGTCATAGAAAAATAATAGTGGTATTAAAATGTAATAACATTCTAGTATATTCATATTAATGAAGGTTTAAATTTTGATCTGGCCGATATTCCGATTGTTAAAAAGAAATCGCTTGATTGTTGAGAATTTCTGACTCTAAGAGAGATTCATAATTTGGCAATCGAATGAGCAGATATTGTGGTTTGTAAACGCATTAGGTTATCACAGAAGGATCGACAGCCTTTATTATTTCTGAATTATACAACGCGATTATGCATTTGACATCATCTTGTTTTGATAAACTTAACCGATAATCGATACCTTTATTCAAAAATAAACTTTGGATCGCGGAAAAATTTATACTGATGTTATTTATTAATTTGTAAAGATTCTCCCCCCAACCCTTATCAAGAAAAAGCAAATCCAGATCAATAAAGTATCAACCCATCTTTATATCAATAATATTTTCATTCAACAAAATACCTAACTATTTAATAATTTATGCACAAACAATAATATGTTTAGAAATTTGCTTTTGGTTTTAATTGCTCCATTAATTGCAGCAAGCGGTGTGAGTGTATACGCTTCTAGTGGTCCAGGAGGAGTTTTTGATAGTCAGTCAGACAGCAATGCAGATGTATCTTTTTTGCCCGGAAAGGGAAATATGACATTTACAGAAGATAACGTAACAGTAGGACAAGAAAAAGCACTGAATAATACCATAGGAAATACTACCGAGTTTAATCAACCCGGTTTTGATCCAAGTGCGCCCATAAAAGAATACGAGAGTAATTCTTCTGATTGGACCATAATTGATCCATTCGATAAAGGTAGGTATGATTGATTAGAAAATAATCTAATTAATTTTTGTTACTATAATACGTAAATAACATTTAATCAACGACGGCTTATTCAAAACCAACTACTTCATCAGGATTCGCGTTTTCAGTAAATGGTTTCTTATAAAAGTAATAATCCGTTTCGTTTGGAAGATCTTTTGTAACGGGTTGCTCGACACTATTCATATTACAATCACATTCTTTTTCCATACTCAAGTCGAATATATTCCCAATTATCTCTGCATCTAACCACAACCCCTCGCATCCAGGACATTCGCATACCTCCTCATTATTTTTGACACTCAATTGCATTTCTAAGAAGCAGCGGGGACATTCCATACCCTAATATTTTATTCTGATCATCATTTATAATCTATATGGTCCACTATTTGGGTAAATAATTCACGATCCAAATATAACATACTTTTTGGCTATAAATTGCAAAATTTTGCAATCTTAACATATTTTTGACATATGAGGATTTTTGAACATCATATTTCTCAACATGATTAACGGATATCATAATTCAATCAGGAATCTAAAAAAAAATTAGAATTTTAAGAGTTTTAATTTATCCATGATCTCATTCTCCCTTAGAGATGTAACTTCATCTGAATATTCATATACGCCTAGTACAAGTCGCTGGCATCCAGGACAAAACTGATGATAAATTTCGTAATTCATTTTTGTTCTTTTGTTCCATCGCCATCTTTTTTCCATTTGAGGTTGAAAGGCAAAAGAACAATGGGGACAGTGCATCATGACTATAATAATGTAAATAAACTATATTAAATTTAGAAGTTTATCGGGAACAAATTCACTGAATTGAATTGAATAGTTCACAAGTAACATAAAAATTGAACATTGTTGAATCTTAGGTCCATATCTTAGATTAGGAAGTGAAATTAAAACATACACATCGATAATAAAGTGGTTGCGGGGAACTGCTATCTAAACGAGAGTAGGCCATGGTCGGAGGTAGAGAATTTATTATAGCATTTGTCTAACCTAAAACAGCACAAAACATTAAGGAAAGATAAAAAATGAGATGATCAGGAGGAGATAGCAACAGATTGAATATCTCTTGATCTCTATCCCATATTTTAGAATTGACCATTTTTTCTAATTTTCTTCATCAAGATCGATGAAGTTATCAAAGAAGGTCATTTTCAATTTTGTCAAGAGCCTCATTTACAGAATTGCTAATACCATTCTTTGCAAATTCTTGCCCTATGCTTGGTATATTGGACAAGTCCAAATTCCAGAGAATGTTGATTTCAGTTTTGTTAGCATCTCCTCCTACCTGATAGAGGCTTATAGTCTTTACACCAGTAACTGCCCCCTGAGTTTGATTTTCGATGACCATATACTGCTCTGGATTGATTTCTATTATCTGAAGAGCTTTATTGTCCATGAAAGGGGGAGCGGGCACGGTAACTTCTCGCTCAACTCTACTATTGCTGTCGTTAATAATATCTACCACTGTAATAGGCCAGTAATTCGGATTACTATCCAGGTCAGAAATTATTTTCCATACGTCATCCTTCGATGCATTTACTATTTTTGAGGCATTAATGGTGTCAGTGGACTTGCTTTGTGCATATACCAGATTATTCGCACCGGAAGTAGTGACGGCAGTAGATATGCCCATAAGAGTAGAAAATATTAGCGTTACTGCAATTGTAATTGATACTAAATATAATGCTGATTTTCTAAATTTCCCAGTCTCGATTGATAGTGATTTTCCTGATTTTGTCATTCAGTAACCGTTCTTTTCAGGTATATTAACCATTTTGGACCTATGAGACGTAACTTTGTTACCTAAGGTATTTTATTAGCTTTCATACAAACACAAATAATATATGAAATCACCTTTCATTTTCATTTGTCAGCAGCAACAGAACTACATTTCGAAATACAATTTGGTCGTCCTTGGATCGAATAAACATTTTTGGTACAAAGTTGAAGATATAATGATTAATTGATTCATTGTGGTTCATGAATACCGTGACCGAATATTTATCAGGAAGGATATTCTCTTGAAACTCTGTGAATATGGTGAAATCAATCAAAGCAAGCTCATGAGCTATTGTGGATTGAATAATGTGAAACACAAAGAGATTTTGGATGATATGGTCTACAAAGATTTGATAACCCGAATGGAACAAACATGGGGCAGTAAAATCATAATCAACTACAAAATTTCAGAAAGAGGAAGATCGATTTTAAACGAAATTCTTGCACCATATGAGGAATTGTTTCCAAGAAATGAAAAAGTAAAAGAAGAAGAGGAGAAAGGAGGAGAGTAATTTGAGTAAATCTAAACCTAATAACGATGATAAGGAAAGATCAGACTCTAGTATTTTCTTCATAATGGATGGAATAATCGATCAACTAAACAAAACAAAAAAGTTGTTTATAATCATGTTACTTACAATTATGATTATTCCGCCTATAGCATTTATGTTATCATTTGTACTATTTGGTTTTCCGTTTCATGATAATGATTATGATGACGATCAAAATGGCATTAATGGTGGGAGATGGTGGTGGACAAATGACAGGATAAGGGAAGACGATGGAGGAAGTGCAGGTATGGATGCTAACAGAAGTAGTAGTCTCAGTAGTGGTGATGGCGGTGCTGCTAGTAGTAGTAGTAGTAGTAATGACGGAGTTATAAGCGGTAACATCAATCAAAGTGAAGAAACAAACAATGTAGGAGGAACTGCTAAAACCGCTCCATGGGAAGACAGGTCCAACTCTAACCCGTCATTTAGATATTTGCCATTAATTCCAGTGATGGTAGTTTTGGTATGGTTGGGAATAGGAATCAGACAGTGGTTTGTACTTTCAAAATGGGATAAAAAATATAAAAAATATAAAGAAATGCAGAGAAAAATTGATGAAAAATTGGATAAAGATGATGAGAAATACTAGAGATTTGCACAATCAGACAATTGGTCTTTGACAATGAAGATCACGAAAATAGTCTTGTCATAAGCCAGACTGGGTTTGATCGCAACTAGTTAACAGCAAAGACCTGTCAAATAATACTGAGAATTAAAGGATCGATCGGTTTTCCAAGTTTAGATGAACTAGAATATCTGTTGTTGCTTGCAAATATTTTCAGTTTGCTTTCGGAATCTTTTTCTTGTTGCCAAGACACTATTCAATTTGTACATATAGCTCCCAGATTATTATATTTCTGACTAACAAGTAACTAAGTTACGTATCATAGGTAAACAAAGGTTATAATAATTTAGAACGTATTTAAGGAAATGATAAACAATAATTCAAGCCAGAAAACAAAAAAATTGCTCATAGTATCAGCAACAGTTGTAACTACTATTATTATAGCAAGTATCTTTTTATCAACTCCCGCCATAACTTTTGTCACAGCTTTCATTACACTAGGCAATGAGTCTAATATCCAAGCAAATCAATCTCCAGTAATTGAAAGCACAATAAATGTAATAGAAAAATCTCAAAATGTAATAGGTAGCGGTCTAAATGTATCATTTGCAAAAGCTGCTGAAACAGCAACCAGCCAATTTGACAATAGTACTTTAATAATTGGAGGACATCTTGATGTAGTTGGACAAGGTAATCTTGTTTACAAATTCTTTGGGGCAAACCACATGAATAACACCATGTATCAAATCTATGTGGATCCCGAAAATGGGGCAGTCTTGTATAAATCCGATGCAATGTCGTTAAAAGACTTCTATAAACATGCTATTTTTTTTGAAAATAGAGATTATGCTCACGGATTTTTCGGAGAGCATGAACGAGGTGGAGAAGGGTTCTTTGGATTTGGACATTGGAAAGACAAATGGATTAATTCACACGACCATAACAGTGATACGGGGTTAATAGGATGGTTAAGCTTTCCTCATTAACCCAACTTTTGCAGAAAAAATAATCGATAAAACCGTTTCCGCTTACTATAATCGTAAGGCAAATTCAAACTTTTTCTAACTAGTCTTTCAAAATGTTAATAAACAAATCTCTTCAGAATTTTATAGAAATCAATGAGACATCGAACTGCTTTTGTTTTTTTATTTTTACCTGGTATTTTCCTGCTTTTATCATCACTGATTTCAATTGTTTTCGCTCAGAATATACCTTTGGATAACACTTACTCCAATGTGCTATGTGGCTTATCAATAGATTACCCTTCCAGTTGGATTGTAAGGGAATCTAATCAAAAGTACCTGTCGGGACAATCTTCACTTCTTGTCATGGCTGAGTTGAGACCCAATGTCCCAGAAGGATTCAAAACCGTTGTAGAATTAGAAGCAGAAAACATTACTGCTTATCATGACAGATCTATTGAAGGTATAGGCGAGTTTATGGAATTTTACCTATCAGAAACAAATGTAAACATTAAGGAATCGATTAAAAAAGACATCAATAACCTTTCAACACATCAAATTATTTATGAAACTCTTACTCCACATGGTAACGTATTGAAAACTAAAGAAGTCTATATTCCCACCGAAAATACCTTGTACGTGATTCGATATGATACCTCGGGTTCCAATTTTTACGATAAGTATATATCCTATTTTGATAGCATGATTCTAACCATTAAGGTCGATGGTCGAAAGTGTTAATACATTTTATTCATAATAATTAGAAACGCTCTGATTGATTGAGTCTTTTTTTAATTTCATGTGGTCTCGATTATATCTTGATATGTCTTTGCACCCAATATGAACAAAGGTTAGCAAGCGCTATGCACCGGTTTGAAGACTCCAGATCCGGGGGTAAAGAATGTAGTTTGCCTACCTTCAATAAACAAAAACTCTAATTTGGTTTGAGTGTTCTTTTATAAAATCTTTTTTTCTAGTCAGAAGAATGGATCTCCAACTAATCGATTGCCTATCTGATTTGGTATTGTTGCATCTTTATGGATCTTATTTGTAAAGTCAATTTGAAAAATCAAGGACAGGCTTTTTGTCATATTATACTATAATGCTGTTGAAAACACAAATAATTAACATAGTCAACTAAAATTAGAAATAAAAAAATACTTTCTTGCATAATAAAGAAAAAAAGATTAGTCGTTTGCTTGAGCTAGGCCGTTACTTCCTGTATTGGCTTGGAATTGGAAGTTTATATTATTTCCAGAAGCTATGGAACTTCCACCTGAAATTACTTGGCTATTTTGTTTTGATTTTTGAGACTGACTAATTATTTGTTTTGCCTTGTTACTCTTTTTTGCTAATGCATCTTCTGAGATTGCAAGTGGAGCCAAAACTAATGCGAGTGCTAGAACAACTGCTGTTGATACTAGTAATGTTTTAGTTGTATTCATACCTGTAAATTTTATTGTTATAATTCAATATATATTAGCTATTTTAGAGTTTTGTGTGAATATGTTCAGGTAATA
>NZ_JBLNIG010000008.1:0-13088 GCF_047711275.1 Candidatus Nitrosocosmicus sp. FF01
TGAAGTAATAAGAATAGCGTATAATGAGGAAGAACTGAGTGCAGGAGTCAACCTTTATTATTTATTGAATGTTCTTTACTTTGGGCTTAAGTATAATACTACCGCTAAATTTTAGATAAAAATCCTTAAGTTATTACTCATTGTTTTTTTATATGGAATAAATCATTAACTGCCTTTTTTCTGATCCAAACCCATATATAAATAGAAATACGGCAATAATGAAGTTGAATGATAACTTATGCAATCAAACAATGTTGTTATTCGAGAAATAATAAATAGAGCAAGAGTTGCCAGACTTTCAACAATTGATTATGAGAAAAAGATACCTCATATAGTACCTGTCGTTTTTGCATTTGATGGCCGCCATTATTTTATACCTTTAGACGAAAAAAGAAAAAAAGGAACTGTTGAAAAACTAAAAAGAGTTAAAAACATTCAACATTGCCCCAATGTTGCATTACTAATAGATGAATATAATGAGGATTGGAGCAAATTAGTTTCTGTAATGATTCAAGGTAAAGCATATCTAATTGGAGAAAAAGATGTAGAAGAAAACGGCGAATGCTGTGAATGTGATAATGATAACAATAAAATTCCTATATTAAAACAAGGGCATAAATTCCTTTATCAAAAATATACTCAATACCAAAAAGTAGGAATTGGTCATCATTGTATAATAGTTAAACCACAAAAAATAATATTTTGGAAGAATGAATGATTTTTTTCTTTTGATCAAGTTTACCTATTTAGCAAATTTTGAAAATTGCTTTGTAAGGTCAATCATTTTATCAATATCTTTGCCAATAGGTGAAAAGTTGTAAGCAAATATTATCTGATCCACATCCAGGTCTTTTATTTTCCTTATATCGTCACCAATTTCATCAATTGTTCCTGTTAAAGTAGGTCTATCAGCATTATTATCAGAATTAACAGCACTATCTTTAGGGTATGGATAAGCTAGGAGAATAACTTTAAAATTTGCAGAATCTTTGTTAGTCTTATTTATTTCATTTCTAAAATTATTCACAACACTTTGAACATAACCAAATGGTGCAATACCACCAATAATGCCAAGCCAGCCATTTAAATCATTTTCAACAATTCTTCTTATTGCATTGGGGCTAAAACCGCCAAGATAAATGGGAACATGTGGCTTTTGTACCGGTTTCGGTCCAATCTTTGATTTGGGTATATTATAATACTGTCCTTTAAATTCAACATCTTCATCCATCCATATCCTTTTTAGCATCTTGACGTATTCATCGGCTCTTTTTCCCTTATTATTAAATGGAATATTAGAAGCCTGATATTCATCTTTGGACCAGCCTATTCCGAATCCAGAAATGACTCTACCTTCAGAAAACACATCCAGCGTAGCAAGTCTTCTTGCTAAAATTACAGGATTATGAAATAGCATGTCTAATACCGATGTACCTAAGGAAATTTTATTGGTATTTGCAGCTAAAAATGAGAGTGTTTCTAAAGGATCAAGCATTATCTGATACTCTTGAGGGAGACTTCCGTCTGGGGTTGCAGGGTAAGGAGTTTGAGGGTTAATCGGCCAAAGAAGTCTTTCAAATGTCCATATCGAATCAAAACCTTCGCTTTCTGCAGCTTGTACCATATGTAGCATATTTTCTTTTGTTGCCTGTGAACCAGCTTGTGGTAGTGAAATACCGACTTTCAAGATGAATAAAGTGATTCTTGTAATATTAAAACATTTTAGCGGGTAAAATCAAAACATTCGTCGACGAACATCTGTTCTACACCCATAGCGATAGCGATAATAATCACTCTCCATCCCTACTTGCATTTATCGTCTATTATTTCCTTTAATGAATATCTGAAAAATCATTAATAATAGATTATATCAAAATCTTAAATGCTATCCGACGGAGTAGCACTATAGCATTATTATTATTATTATTTTCCAACTTTTCAATTTAATTCTAGAACGGTTAAAAATTAGGATATGCACCTAGCTAACAAATCTGATATAATTTTTCTATTCTACTAAATATATGAATAAAAATAAGACCTAGGGATTTAGTAATTCACAGCCGTCTTCCAAACAATGGCAGAATTTTTTATTACTGCTTTTGTGATTGGGTCTGTCATGAGTCTTGCCACAGTTACCATAAGATAAGGATACCAGTGTTTTGATAGGATCAAAAAACATATCTGTAATGAGTCAGACAAGGATTGCAATACAATGAAAAGCAATGAATGTAAGGAAGTGGTTATCGACAATAATTGCATTAAAAAATTAATACTCGATGATCTAAAATGGGCGATCCATTAATAGCAAATAATTTTTATTCTTCAATTGTTGTTATGGGATTATACTTTCTGTACAAATGAAATTATCAAATCATGTCTTTAAATTGTCACCAATACTATCGGATAAAAATAAAATTACAAAAACACAGGTAAAAAATTCCGCTTTAGAAAATAATTTATTATGATTTCACGTATATGTATACTCCTTCTGCAAAAGGATGTAGGCTTTGGCGAAAGCCAATAAAGGTCTTGAGATGCGCCAACAGATCTCAATACCAAGATCCAATGCCTGCATATGCTAATTGTGTCCACATTCTCATCTATTGGTTTCAATTCTCAAGCATCTGATTACCTTTAATGGATTTTAGCATGTTGGATCTTTATTTCTGTTTAATTCGATTATATCGTTTAAATTGTAATAGAACCCTACTAACACAAGGAACTTAATCCCCACACATGTACCAAAACTCACCGATCTGCTATATGGTAATCACACTATTATTCGAGATGTAGTAATCCCCCCCCATTTGTATTTACTTTGCCTCAATCGAATGTGAATTTATTTTAGATAACTAATAGAGTATTTGGAATTTATTTGTTCATATATAAGTAACTACTTAATAGAAATTATATTACAAATTAAAGTATTACCCAAGTTCTTGATAAAACACTTCATACCATCAGTATGATCGTTAGTTTAGACAGATCCATAAAATTACATGCCGGATATGCTTTGATCGTAACCGAGTATAATTAAATATCGATACTTCGAATTTGAAAAAAGACAAAGAGGTGTGGCAAATCATCATAAGAATGTTTTCAAAGATTTTACCTCTTATAGATAGATAGGATATTAGTACAATAATGAAAGAAACCGGGTGAAAATTAGTTAGAAGATAGAATAGTGAGCGATATTATTTCGTGATATATACATGCCAATCTCATAGATATTCCAATAAACCAGTGCCAACTCAATTAAAAAATTTTATAGTAAATAAGTAGATTGATCAATTACTATAATAATGCCTTACTTGTCTTCCAAAAAGCCTAAACATGACGTTTTTTTAAAGCGAGTAAATATTTCTTCACATGTAGCAGATGTTTTTGAATATCATACACGAGAAGGAGCATTAGAGAGACTAATACCTCCTTGGAGTTTCTTGAGGGTACTCAAAAACAACAATAACATAGAAAATGGGTCTATTACCATTCTTAGAATAAATTTAGGTCCATTAGGAATAAGATGGATAGCACAACATTTAGGTTATATACAAAATAGGCAATTTCAAGATAAAATGATAAAAGGTCCATTTCGATATTGGCTTCATACTCATTCGTTTAATCCAGACGAATTTAATAATTGTATAATGGAGGACAGGATTGATTATTCCCCTCCACTCGGCTTCGGTGGTTTCAAATTTGTCAATAATCTGATACACAACAATCTGTCTCAACTCTTCCATTACAGACATAGGGTCCTAAAAAATGACATGAATTTATGGAAGTTAGTAAGAAGGAACAAAGGCAAGAAGATTCTGATAACCGGTTCTACTGGTCTGATAGGGTCCGCACTTGTCCCTTTTTTAAAGATTGTTGGAGAGCACCAAATCACTAGAATGACTAGACCTTCATCTAATCAAAATTATAACGATCCTAATGTAGTGATATGGGATCCGGACCAAAATAAAATAAATATTGACAAAATGGAGGGATATGATGTAGTTATTCATCTAAGTGGGGAAAATATTTTTGGACGATGGTCAAATTCTAAAAAACAAAGACTAGTGAAAAGCCGTATTGGAAGTACAAGGTTACTTTGTGATTCATTAATCAATCTTAAAACTCCTCCATCAACTCTCATTTGTGCCTCAGCTACTGGGTTTTACGGAAATCGGGGGAAAGACGTGCTTACCGAAGACGCCCCTCCAGGCTCTGATTTTCTTTCAGGTGTATGTCAGAAATGGGAAGAGTCTACTGAATCTGCAAAATCTATTGGAATTAGAGTAATAAATACACGGTTTGGGATGGTTTTAACACCTAAGGGAGGTATATTGCAAAAGCTAGCCAAACCAGCTGTATTAAAGATTGGTTTGCAATTAGGAGATGAAAATCAATACATAAGTTGGGTATCGATGGAAGACGTTATTGGTAGCATTATTTACTCTATTGAAAATTCCAATATCAAAGGACCTATTAATGTAGTTTCTCCAAATCCAACTAAAATGTCAGAATTTACAAGAATCCTATCACGCGTACTTGATAATAAGGTTCAGATATCCTTATCAAAAAAAACTCTAAAACTTGTATTTGGAGAATTTGCAGATTATGTTGTATCATCTAGCTCCCTTATTTTACCAAAGAAATTGTCTTCTGTTAGTTACCCCTTCATGAATACTGATTTAGAAGATACACTACGATTTTTATTAGGACGTCATATTATTAAACGAGAATAAATATCACAAATATAAATACAAATTTAGATTGATTTGTGGCACTACCAATTTTTGTATATTTTGTATCCATCAAAAATTGTGTACTCCCTTTGGGAATCAATCGATAACAGGTTCCGTAACATTGATATACATATGATCCTAAAATTGGTTCAATTTTACTAATGCACTCGAGGTCTATTACTTGAATTAATTGACCATTTTACTAATTTTGTTTTTAATTTTAGTTACTTTTTCTTCAGTCGTAAAAGGTGGAAGCGAACCTGATCCTAACCATATTCTATTTTCTATCTGTCTTGATTGAATTTCGTCTACATTATGGTAGAACCCATTTATCACTGGGAACTTAATCCCCAGCGCCCTAACTAAATGATATATGATATGGTAATGGTATATAATAACTATTGGGGTCTGAACCATTCCCAACCTCTCATGTCAAATTAATTCTAGATCTTATTCGGCTTTGAATCATGTCGATTTATGTGATCATAGATGATATTAAGTAATTATTAGATCGTCTATATCTAATTTCTTAACTCAAAGTCATGCCACAACAGATATTCTTTTATTTAATGAAGTTGCCAAGCTTCGCAATGAGATTTGAGTTTCCCAAAGGCATAGCAGTGGATGCCTCAGGCTACGTGTACGTAGCTGACGATGCGAAGCATCGCATTCAGAAATCTGATACTAATGGAAATTTTAGAAAAGAATGGGGAGAAGAAGGCTCTGACAAAGCGGAGTTCAAGTTCCCCAAAGGTGTAGCAGTGGATGCCTCAGGCTACTTGTATGTAGCTGATGATGGCAACTGCCGCGTTCAAAAGTTTGACACCAATGGCAACTTCATCAGTGAATGGGGACGCAAAGGCTCTGACAAAGCGGAGTTCAAGTTCCCCAAAGGTGTAGCAGTGGATGCCTCAGGTTTTGTATATGTAACTGACGACGAGAATCATCGTGTCCAAAAGTTTGACACCAATGGCAACTTCATCAGTGAATGGGGTTCAGAAGGTTCGAGAGTTGGTCAGCTTAAGCACCCTTATGGTATTGCAGTTGGTTCGGCTGGCTATGTGTATATCGCTGACGATGCGAATCATCGTGTCCAAAAGTTTGACACCAATGGCAACTTCATCAGTGAATGGGGACGCAAAGGCTCTGACAAAGCGGAGTTCAAGTTCCCCAAAGGTGTAGCAGTGGATGATTTGGGTCATCTGTATGTAGCTGATGATGGCAACTGCCGCGTTCAAAAGTTTGACACCAATGGCAACTTCATCAGTGAATGGGGACGCAAAGGCTCTGACAAAGCGGAGTTCAAGTTCCCCAAAGGTGTAGCAGTGGATGCCTCAGGTTTTGTATATGTAACTGACGACGAGAATCATCGTGTCCAAAAGTTTGACACCAATGGCAACTTCATCAGTGAATGGGGGAAGCGCGATTGACGGGGTGATTTAGATCAATCAAAATAGACATGATATACTCGAAGCAATAAAATATTATTTAATTAAAAATTCATATTATTTGAGTTGATAGTATTTGACTCAAATGATTTTGTTCAAGTAGAAGTTAAAGAGAAATGGAGAGATACCATTTTACAATTTTATCTGCCAGGATTGGATTCAATCTGGAACCGTATCCCCGAGCGCCCAAACTGGATGTTATTTTACATGGTAATGATTATTAATTCAGACCGTGTTTTGTATAGACTTGTTATCATCCACAGCTCAGAAAGATTATGACAATTAATAAAAAATTATAATCTTTTAAAATTTGAGAGACAATAAAATAATAATTACAGGTAAATAAAATACTATATCTATATTGATTCTAGTATTCTATTTTAAGAATGCGCTTAATGCATCGGTTGCTCTCTGCGTTAATGATGAGTCAGACGAGGTAGAGTTATCTGTTGTTGATGCTGATGTATTATCTGTTCTTTGACTATTGTCATTTCCCGTCAGCAACTTTGTTGCCTCGTCTTTAAGAGTGGACAAGTCCTGAGCCAATACAGCTTGATCTAATATTTTACTCACTAGAGATGCCGTCAAGATAAACGACAGTGCAAAAGTAGCGATGACTACAGTTTTCTTCAATTTTGATCAAATCTTGATGTTCATTATCATATTTAACTGCTTATGAGCAAAAGTTTAATTAATTCAATTATATCGTTCTCAGTATTTAGAATTCTATTGCTCAGATTCAGGCAATTGCTTTTTTTTGTATGAATATTGATAATATTGAAGATTATTATATGACCAATTGACAAAAATTACTGAAACTACACCTTCTTTATTTTGAAAATATTTTAATTTTCTAATGATTCAGGAAATTTATAGAGGTGATTCAATTCAAACTTGAACCGTATCCTCACGAGTTCATATAAATAAACTACTTTTTAATTGGGAAATTTCCATGTGTGAGTTTTACTTTATTACTTATCAGAAGCCACTAGTTTGAAACTATCTATTTAATCAATACTGCTTACATCAATGTCCCCTATTATTATTTTAAAAGGTGAGGATTCTTGTGATGAAATTGTTGATGGATCAGTATAAGTAAATCCGGTTCCTATTACATTTCTATTATCGTCATACAATGTTGCAATAACTTTGACATATTCTTTGTCGTTTGAATCTGTATTAAGAACTTCTCCTACAATGTAAAAGTAGTCTCCTTGACGATAACTTGAGGAACTAGTTATCTTTAAACCTGAACTTGAAGAAGATTCTTGGCTTTCAACTCGGTTGTTGTCGTTATCATTGTCATTCTCTTTATCTGAGTCATTAGCACAAATATCAAAACCTCGATAATAACCATCCATGAATTCCGATGTATGATAAGAGGGTCCCTTTTCTGGCTGATTTATGTATCTATCTGACGGGTCAGATATTTTGGCATCATTACATCCGTGGTCATAACCAGAATCATATGGAGTTGTAGAATTCACAAACAAAGGATTAGAGAATGTAAATGCAGATGTTGCAATAACCAAAAGCGTAACAATTATTCTAATCCTATTATGAAATTAGGAATTAGTTGCAATAACTGATTTTGCACATACAATTATTTATTTTTTTTCGCTTTACAGATAAAATTCCTTCAATCCATACCAATAGTAGCAATCTTAGATAATTACTACTTTTGTAAATAGTGAATTCTATTTAATGCATAGACTTTGCTTAGCGTAATCGAAATTGTTAGGAGACCCGTTCTATATTTATACAAGCCAAAATCGTTGTTGTTATTGTTTATTGAAATTTTTTAAAATTGATTAGACAACGACTATTTAATTTGTATTTTTTTTCGGTTTATTCTTTTATACTGGGTTAACGAGTCGTTGACGCTATGGTTTAGTATATCTTCTAAAGTGAATTTTACTAAATTTGGTAGCCTCCAGTATTCTAGTTAGGTCTTGTCTCCCATAATAATGTGGTACACCTTGGCTATCCTGGGCCATTAAAACTACCTGATAACCTGCAAGAATTCGTTCCTCGCAATACGTGATTAAGTTCTCTGCCTGCATTTTGTCATTTATTACATCCATAGTCGTTGCGAAAATGCCAATTTCAACTCCATTTTCCTTCACGAATGCAGCATCAAAATTCATCTGATCACTGCAGTTGAACAATACTTAAGTATTTCAAGGATATTTAATCTTCTTAAAAAAAATAGATTAGTTTTTCTTCTCTAAAACTTGGGTTTCATTGTACAGTTTGATGGGATGGGACCTTGCTTGGTGCATTATGGAGGAACAAGAGGGGATTGTTTGTAGTTTCTTAAACTACATTGGTGTTATTGAAATCTCAGTATCCGCCAGTTGTTGCGTTACTCGTCGTTGTGTTAACAACGGTGCCGTTTGGTAACACTCCTGGTCCAGTATTTTCGGTAGGGTCGGTACCTGAAGTAGTTGGTATTTGAGAAAATACGGTAGATGTAAATGTTCCAGTAACCATCAGTGATGCTGTTGCAAGAATAGCAGCGATTGCAAATAGGTATATTTTATTCATATTGGTTCAAAGGGTATTTTATTTGTTATATTTATTACCTAAAATGATGCTATATTCTTGTTATATGAAGGTTAAATAATATGTTAAATAAATGAAAGGTTAAATCAGCGGTGGTTTTAACGTTTTTAATTCATTACTGAATAAATTATCCAGCCTGGGTTCTTGGTCGATATAGGTTGTTTTACTGATACATTATTTTGCAAAAGAATGAAGCAATTATTATACTATTCTAAATCTTTACTAAAGTTATCACCATTTCAACGTATATAATTTTAGAATCATAACACATGACCTGGAGTTTAAGAGATTAAAGTTAAGGATTGTATAGAATTGTATTATCAAATTTAGTAAATAAATTTTGCATATGATTGCATAATAAATTGTAAACTTTTTGAGGCCTCTCAGAGTAATATGTTGAGACTATATTCAACCTTGAACCGTATCCCCGCGCGCCCAAACTGCATGATACTGTAATATGGTAATTCCACTGGAATGTTTGATATCAATATCCTTGGAGCCATACCTTTGAACGGCAAAATTTACAATACAGAGAAGTAACAGGATTGATGGAATTATGGACAGAACAATTATAAATCTAAAAAGAAGGAAGCGAAATACATCTTGACAAACAAAATCATTGAATCTAAAGAATGTATTATAGACGAATGGGATGATTTTTCTGATGGAATTAAGATAACCATGGCTGAAATAAATTCGGGTAACTCTATTCATTTGGGATTAAACTATTTCGATAAGGAATTAATCAAAACTATATACGAACATTACAAGGGACGAAAACCAATAACTATTCAATTATCTGTAAATGAGGATAGTGAGTGACAGACAGAGATGATAATAGATAAGGATACTGCAAATACTAAATATTGAATGATATTAAACCGTTAAGATGTCCTATTTGTTCTTATGAAACGGTTAATTGGATTCTACGCGAATGGAAGGATCAGATAAAAATTAAAAGTTGGATGAGTCATAATATGTTTGATCACTTAAAAAAGACTCATTACTTGAATGAAGATAGATCAATAAGAAAAATCATAGATCTTATAGAGGAGAGGTATAGCAGGGATAATGGTTGATCAACCAAAGTTTAACAAGGACTATGATATTCTCTATATTGGTGCATCACTACAATTGGCTAAATTAATTATTTTTATTTTTATCAAGTCTAGGTTGGATTCAACCTTGAACCGTATCCCCACATGCCCAAACTAAATGATATATGATATAGTAACAATATTATATTGCCTGGAATAAACTCTTTTCCACTTGTTTGCCTCAAACTAATTAATCTGTGCTACCTTGAAAATGTCTCACTGGATGTCTACAAGCAGATATGAGATATTAAGAATTTGACTAAGATTTGACTCTGGTTTATCTTTGGCCATAAGTTATACAGATCTGACAAATGGGCTATTTTCTTTGCTAATATCTCTTCTTATGAGCCATAATTTGAATGGTCTTTAAAGAGTCGTTCTTACTCAATGCATTTCTTTTTCTTAGTCTTGAATGGCAACAATAACATTTGATTTCGGTAGTGTTAAAGGCTTTTTGACAAACACTACATTTAGAGTTTAGTTTCATGAATGTAGATGCATTAATGGATCTCTCTTCAGAACATTTACCTTTGCACACAAGATCTAGACTAGTCCAAAATTTTTATACTTTTCCACATTCTTTTTATATTCTTTCTAAAGTATTCGACGTTAGAATGTTATAGAACCCTATTATGACAAGCGACTTAATCCCCACGCGTCCAGACTGTTACTAAATATTATGTTAAAGTTATCGAAATTAAGCACAAATACGATTAGCTAGATAAAAGAATTCACTGTGATAAAGATGTTATTGAGCCCTATTCGACTGCCAATGTGACTCTGCTGCAAGGATGGGACAATCCAATAACAATTACTCTAAGAAACATAGATTTAGGCAACATTTTGCTCAAGATGATTAGAATTCTTAACTTTTCTTTTTCTTCTTTGTAGTTGAACCACTACTGCCTTCTTGTTTTTTCTTTATAGATCCCATTATCTTACGTGCAGACTCTTCTGACTTGCCTTGTTTCTTCAGATCCGATACGCCTTCATCAAATGATCTCTTTTTTGTTCCTCCACCTTTCTTGCTCATTTTAATTGGCATTCAGTATTTCTGAAAGTGAATACATAAAAGGATTACTAAAACTGGTATACGAATATCCGGACGTCATTTTGTGAATGTATGTGTTTTTCAAGGAGTATACTTATTCCCATATGTGTAAAAATACCAAAGAATAAGGACTGTTACAAATTATTATATCTAGACCTTAAATCCAGAAGACCAGTATTTCAGGATATGCTATTTAATAAATAATTATTCCACTTCTCAATTTCAACATCAAATCCCTTTAATTGTTCTTCAAATTGTGCGTCAGTGAGTCCATCTGGTCTAAGAAATGTCCAAGTTGTTGTGCTGCCGTAGCCGTTATCAATTACCCTAACATACACTGTCCATGATAAACCTCCACCTTCAAATAAATGGTCTAGTATTCCGAGTTGATTGTCATTAGCAACTATCTTTAAGCGAGCACTGCCCGCAACTACATGTTTAAACGTATGCCAATCGTCAATGTCTTTGTCAATGTTACTAATAGCACCTCCTATCTCCAAATTCTTTACATCTTCAAAGAAATTAAATACTGTATCCTTGCTCTTATGAGATATCATAATCTTCACTATAGTCTTTTTTGGCTCTAATTGGATCATAGAACTCATACCTTTAATTAACTATGTGTAATACATAAGTATCACTTACCCCCATAGGGGTTACAGTGAAGGAAAGCCAAGATGAGGTAATTGTAAACAAAAACTGTGTTGATCAATTAATTGATGTAGGATTAACCCCAGGTGAGGCAAAAGTGTACTTGGCAATGATACATATTGGACCATCACGAGTGGGCAAAATTGTAGAAATGTCTGGTGTATCCCAATCCAAGATTTACAATGTGTTAGACCGTCTTATCCTAAAAGGATTAGCAAGTTACAACCTACAAGATAATATTAAATATTTTCAGTCGTTAGAGCCATCCCGGTTACATGAATATATACAGAGAAAGGAAGATGAAGTTAGGAGACAAAAAGAAGCGCTAACCCAGATCATTAGTGATTTATCCAAAAATGTCAATGCGGCAAAGAGAAGCACATCTGAAATATTCATGGGAGAGAGATCATTGCGTTCTGCATACATGACTTTATTAAGTGATTCAAAGAGAGGAGACATTCTGAGATATTTTTATCCATATCCTAATGCTCACGAAAATGCATCTCCGTTTTATTCTAGATTCTACAAGTATCAAAAGTCAAAAGGACTTGTTGAGAGGGGAATAGTCAACTCAGACTTTAAAAACTCTCAACATTTTAAAGAAATCCCAAAGGATGTAAAACTGCGTCATGTAAATTTTCCATTGCCAGGAACTATTGACATCTTTGCTGACAAGCTTTTAATCATAGACTGGAAAACAATAACCGGTATTCTAATTACTTCTAGTGAAATAGCGGGTATTTTTGTAGACTATTTTGACAGTATCTGGAAAATAGCTCAAAGGTAACTTTATCGATTTTAAATATCTGAATTCTAGTTAATAATAATACTAATTTGGGATACTCCTCAGACTTTTTAATACTGCACCTAAATAATTGTATTCGAACCCTACTAACACAAGGAACTTTTCCTACAATACAGTCAATTTTTTGGGTATATTCCTAATTGAAAATGGAAAATGTGGCTTAAGACCGCGTGCTTTTATATTTGTGATCAATTTTTAGAGAAGCATGAAAATGTTTATATGCATAATTATGCTCCTTGGGCTGGGTCTTTCCATAATATGCTATGATCAAGCAGTAGTAGGTCAAAATCTTGCTGTTAATGATAATACCGAACCGATCAGCTTTTTAAAAATAGAAACAAACTCTTTTAATATTTCACAACCCATATATCAAACCCTTAATGGAACTTTCATAAATACAAGAGAGCTTTCTACCTCACCTACACTTGTGACAGAGGAAATATTCTTAGAAGAGGCAATTATGAAAGACATAGGTAACGTAACAAACAATATGACCTTTATCAATACATTCGATGCTCAATCCACCATAATACAGGGAAAAGGCAACGGAACAATTGAAACACTGGATGGTCAAAGCATAAGGTGGATATCTTCTGACATTGGGGTCGTTAATGAAAGAGGGCTCATCTTTCATGGAATAATTCTATTTAATAACACTAATAGTGAAAAATTATCGTTTCTAAAAGGTAAGTTAGGGATATATGTAGACGCTCCAGAAGTCCATAGAACTATTTGGTT
>NZ_JBLNIG010000009.1:0-8003 GCF_047711275.1 Candidatus Nitrosocosmicus sp. FF01
ACTCATCAAGTATATAGTTCGAAATCATTTTTTAAACGTTGTACAAAGATCGTTTAAATTTTCTTTGCTTTCTCTCTCTCTCTGTGTGTGTGCGTACGCGCTATATCATCGACATAACCCTACATCACATTCTAAACTGGTCTAATTAAACGAAATTTTAAAAAATCACTTGGCCATCTCGATCATAATTCTGCTTCAAACAAATGGCAAATCCTACATGACCACAATCATCAGTATTACAGGTCACGCACCACGGCATACCCTCCCTGTAACCAACAATAACATCCTTTGAGATACTTTTGTCAAATAAAATGACATATTTATTATCGAGATAGTCTTTGACTATTATTATAGTACTCCCAGAATTGGTATCCTTGTTTACTAGCCATCTCATAAATTCCATGGTACCAGTATCAAGGGTGTCCAATTCGGAATTAATATCAGACATTCGGGATATTCCCAATAATCATATATTACCCTCATTTTTAAAGGGTATGTAATTTACAACGACAAAATCGCATTGTAAGCTGTTACTAAACTACATTGTTTGCTTGGATGTACTGAAATTGTTATCTACCGTATCTATAGAAATTCTTGAGTTTATTGACAGATAAGCATCATTATTGTTGTTGCCGTCAAACAAGTATTCATGTATTACACTGATTGGATGGGGATTCATCGTCTTGTTTGTCCGATTTAGTAGAGGTTGATGATGTTATCGTTGTGTCGTCAGGGTCGCAAGCAAATTTGATAATCATCTCTAATTTTAAAAGATATGGCGCGTTATGAATCTAATAACGATAGTTACTACACCCACACGAGAAAAACCGAACTAAAAGTTGCACCAACTACCTTTGCCTAGCCTTGATTACAACTAAGGATAATTCTCCCATTGAATCATGTAATGTACATCCCTACTATTGCTACCCGAAATGTGGTAGTTAGTTCATATTCAACCAAAATTTCTTTATTAACTATATTTTAATATGATGGAAATATATAATTCACCATGATAAATCGAAAAAATTTGGTATTCACCTTTGGGTTGGTCGCAATTTTTGTTGGACTTTTCTCCAGCATGAATTCAAATTCGCCCATTTTAGCCCAACAAAATTCAACAAGCTCGACTTCATCATAGGTCAGCATAGAAGACATTGAACAAGTAAAGCATCATTGGACCAAGCAATTACCGAATTACAAAATAATAATCTTACTGGTGTTTTGAACTACATCGACACATCGGATAATTTATTGTGTGATGTAGAAGATCAGCTTGAGCGAGATTTAGGACAGGATGATGATTAAAGGTAAATAGACAAGTCCTCTTTTTTATTTCTAATAGCTACATACGTTCTCTTTAAGAACTACATAAATTTAGTATAATCTGAAAAGCGTTCTTTTATTTTTAAAATTCTATTTAAAATAATTGAGGAAAATTGGAACGTATAGATCGTCCTGGTAGGTAGATGGGTAGAGTTTGATTGTCTTACTTGGCTTTACAGGTTTCAATACATCTGCCGAATAGGTAATCCCATTTTCCATAAGAATTTTTCAAAAATACAAAGCTGTTCTAGCTGCGGAGATGTATCGAAATTTGTTTTATCAAATGGTATGTCATGATTATCTTGCAGATTCTGTCGGTTTAGGTTTATCAGATGAAAGTAATTTTTAGAGCATTTGAAAGCTTGCTTGCTTGCTTGCTTATATAATTCTAAACGTATTATCCAAATCCAAAAATTAATTAGTCATTACATCAATCGTTTAAATAGTAACGTTAATTTCACCTTGATTTTTAGTCCTCATGATCCATTGATCACTCTGAGCAGTCATCTTCTATGGGTTGAAACTTGTAGATGGAGATTTTTATTGCGTGAACTGTCTATTGTAGGCGACAGAGCAGCTCAAGTCTTGTGGTGATCTGACATAGTTTCATTTTTATCATTATCCCCATGAATTATTATTTATAACCATCAATTATTGTTTTCACTTGTTGAATCTTTGTTGTCCTTATCTTTATCTTGGTCAGAAACTTGAGATGTTGTGCTACTCTCACCTGGATCTGATTTAAAACTGATTCTTTTTCCAAGTTTAAGCATATACGGGGTTATGAATGTGGTTAATATCGTTACTACTCCCAATATAGGAAAGACGGAATTTGAAACAGCACCCGTATCTTGTCCTACCTTGGCCACTACTAAGGACAACTCTCCTCTAGCAGCAGACATCCCTATCCCCGTTCTGAGGGCAGTAGTTTTTCCATATTTGGCTAAGGATGGTCCACCACTTACTATTGCAAGCTTTGAGGATAAAGAAACAGCAATGAGAATTAAGGCAGGGACTATAAAGGCTGGAATAAGTGATATATCCATTAGCGCCCCGATGGAAATAAAAAACAAAGCAGCAAACATATCTCTTAATGGAGTAGTAATTACCCTAGCAACTGACGCGCTTCTTGCCTCAGCGATAAGAACTCCGGCAAAGAACGCACCTGTTGCAACAGACAATCCGACGGATTTGGCTAGAAATGATAAAAAGAAAGCTACGCCTAGAATGGATATCAAAACCAATGCATAGTCGTTTACTTTGCTTATTCTGTCGACTAATTTTGGGACAAGTCTAGAACCAATGAATAATGTACCGCCTATGAAGGCACCTACAATCAAAATTGAGGGTATGAGATTAACAAATGAGGCATTACCCTCCTGTGTTACTACGGACTGAAGTATTCCCAATATTGCAATTGCGAGAGTATCTTCAACTATAGAT
The DNA here is from genome assembly GCF_047711275.1 of Candidatus Nitrosocosmicus sp. FF01. Classification (NCBI taxonomy): domain Archaea; kingdom Thermoproteati; phylum Nitrososphaerota; class Nitrososphaeria; order Nitrososphaerales; family Nitrososphaeraceae; genus Candidatus Nitrosocosmicus; species Candidatus Nitrosocosmicus sp. FF01. The sequence continues at coordinate 2,767 of NZ_JBLNIG010000009.1, forward strand.
ATACCAAGCAACAATGTTGTTGATTGGTTTTTTATCATATTCAGTTCTTCAGGTACCTTTAGTGTAACTGCTGTGCTAGTGATAGAAAGTGCAAGTGCAATAAATAGTGAATCAAAGTAAGAAAACCCAAGAAATTGGGCAACAACAAATGTAATCAAAAGTGTTCCCATGGATTCTGCTACTGCTACTATTGCAGAAATACGGCCTACTTGTCTCAATCTATTTATTGGAAAATCAATTCCAATTACAAATAACAGCATTATTATTCCTAGTTCTGCAAAGGCATTTAGAGTGTCTAAATTATGAATCAATGAGAATGGGGGTGTGTATGGTCCAATAACCATACCTGCGATAATATATCCAATTACCGCAGATTGCTTTAACTTAAAAGAAATGAGCAGCATCACTGTGGCAACTATCATAATAACTGCAAAATCCTGTACAAGCAAGTCTAATGGAGAATTCGTCTGATTAGCTCCTGGCTGTGCAGAAGTGTTAATAATATTATTATTATCTGATGCCGATATCCCAAATACTAGTAATGATGAATTTTCAGTTTCTGGATAAAAATTAATGGGAAATACACCAAAAATTACAACTAATAATAAAATTCGTATATTTCCCACCAAATATACTTTTTATCGCAATAATTAAAGTTTTTCATAAGCAGGCGAAGAGTCCTGATGTTAATATTATTTCAAGCTCTTCAGATCAGTAGCATCAATAATTCAGCTTTAATTCCCAAAAATATCAATATTGTTTGCGTAAAGTCAGAGGATGATGTCCTTTTGTAGCGAAGTGTCTCCTAGTAGACGAATAAAAGCAAACCATAAAGGACGATATTGCCTACTACCGGGGTCAAAAGCATAAACGGAAATCCTATTTTTATCCACCTAGTAAAGGATATGTAATGTCCAAACTTTTGGCTTAGTCCCGCAGCTACTACCCCTGCGCTAAATCCAATTAAAGATCCATTGCCACCCAAATCTGCTCCTAATGGAAAACCCCACCACAATGGACTAAACTGATAGCCACTATCTGGACCAAAAGCAGCAGCAATTGTCGGATCTGTATGTAAAGTATGAACTAATGGTATCATTGTCGTTGTAAAGGGAATGTTATCAATAAATGCACCTGCGATAGCTGATAACCATGTTATCATAAAAAATGTTAGCCAAGGATCACCTCCGGTTATATTAATAGCCATATTTGCAAGTATGGTTATTAGTCCCGCATGTTCTGCTACTCCTACAATAACAAATAGGCCAATAAAGAATAACAAAGTAGGCCAATCAACTTCATGTAAAATTTTTTCTAAAGAAACTCTGCTTATTATTAATAATACTGCTGCTCCACCTATGGCTACTATTGATACTTCCAAATGTGTTATGGTTTGTAAGGAAAACAGGATAACTACACCCACTATAACGATTAAGGACTTTAAAAGCAATCCCTTATGGTGTACTACTATCATATTTTCATCCCTATCCATCAACTCTTGGATATCTTTTTTGTTGTCCTAATTTTTGGGCACTTTTTAGGTCATTTCTGAAAAATAGTTTAATTAACAATAAAATAAATACAAAAACCACAGCAATTGTTGGTCCCAAATATATCAGAAAAGAATTAAAATCTATACCCGCAGCAGATCCGATCAAGATATTTGGAGGATCGCCTATTAAGGTTGCTGATCCTCCAACATTTGAAGCTAAAACTTGAGCCATTATGAATGGAAAAGGTTGTAGTCCTAAAGTTCGTACTATAGAGAGAGTTACTGGAATCATTAAAAATATAGTTGTAACATTGTCAACAAACATTGAGGCAACAGCAGTAAAGGTACATAATAATACCATCAGTATCCAGACATTGCCTTTACTTATTTTTCCCAATTTTATCCCAACTTGATGAAATACCCCCCTTTTCACCAAGTATGGTAACTAGAATCATCATACCAAATAAAAGACCTATCGTGTTAAAGTCCACGAATTCTACGACAAAATGTAGGCTATCTTCAGCATAAATTGATCCCAGAATAATGGCCAGTATTATTGCTAGAATTGCTCCAAACATTACAATAACTGTCCGATGGAGTATATCAAGTCCAAGTATGACATAGACAGCCAACATGATTACAGTGATACCTGCAATTATGGGAGTAACACTCTTTTCAATTACAAGAGGAGGAACAGTAAAAAGAATAACAACGTAAATTGCAATCAATAATATACCAATAGTGTATTTTTTATGGAAATCGTTAATCTATTTGAATATATTGCTAGCTTTTTTTAAATTGAACTTATTTTTGTTTATAATGTTAAATCCAAATCTCCCCTTGATTTATTATTATTCCACAACTCTTGCAAGTCTGATTAATTTCGCTGGTTTGATATAGATAGTAGTAAAGCTGCTTTTACAGGATCAGAAATGAGAGGTAAGTGTCGTACCAGATGACCATGCTTATTGAAGAAGAAACTGTAATACCCCTCATTTCTAGCAATACATCAACCATTGTCTTAGTTTGTTTGTTAGTTATTATCGTACTTTAGATAATATTAAACGATTTTCTCTGAATTGCACAAGAGAATATCACAGAATAATATCTTGAACTAATCATCTATTACTATTTGTACCTGTTTGCACTAGATTTCACTATAGACTTAACAATATGTTACAAAAAAAAGGATAGAAAATAAAGACAGGATTATTTAGTTCCATGGATTACCAGAATTAGCTTCACCATGGCCCATCATGTCCATTTCAGGTCCTCCCATCATGCCACCATGGCCCATCATGCCACCATGGCCCATCATGTCCATTTCAGGTCCTCCCATCATGCCACCATGGCCCATCATGCCACCATGGCCCATCATGTCCATTTCAGGTCCTCCCATCATGCCACCATGGCCCATCATGTCCATTTCAGGTCCTCCCATCATGCCACCATGGCCCATCATGCCCATTTCAGGTCCTCCCATCATGCCACCTTTACCACCATGGGCTAGCTTCATCAAATGCATAAATGATGTCTTTTCATCCTTCAATACATTGCCGTTACCCGGATCGACTAAAACCTTGTGTGGTGTTCCACTGGAGTCAAGTATGATCACCGTATAAACTATGTAATGTTTGTCGGGGTGTAAGAATGCAGCTATTGTAGTAGCATTTTCACCTACTGCTCCTTGAGCAGTCGTAATAGCGTCACTAATATCCACTGTAATCATGGATTTGAATGCATTAATTATCGGCTGAAAAATAGACACAGAGCTGGTCGAGTTGTTTTCTTTTTCTTTAGTCTCCTGGGATCGCATGGACATATCATGATTCATTGACATGCCCATTGAATTACTGGATGTCTGTAAATCCGTTGCGTTGCCTGGAGTTTGTGCGTATATACCCGATACAGGAGCGAAAACAAGTAGTGAACCTAGCAGTATAGCAAAAGATACTGCGAACAATGAATTTTTACGATTCATTAGATCAGAATATAAATAAAACTATTTAATGATCGACAAAATTATCCAAAACTAGAATATTAAATTGACCATAGATCAGATGTTACTTTAAAAACTCTTCGCGGCAGTCTAATACCTAGATACTTTGGCAAAAGATCATGTAAATACATCAAAAGTCATCGTTTTCTATAACTACTATTTCGGTTGTTAATTATTAATCTATTTTATTAAGAACAAAAGTAAAGAAAATAATGATACTTAGACGATTGGATATCTACCTAACTATTTGAGGGGGGACGAAATATTATGTTACAACCTTTTTTCATTTCATTAACAATATCGATACCATATTCTAATCCAAGGCGTTTAGAATAATCATTGTATTGACACACTGTTTCATTGTATTTTTGTATATCACGTTGTATCCCATTCATTTGGGTGTCAGTTCGAGTAACAGGAAATTTTTTAAGATCCCAATTACAGTTTACAGTGTCCAAGCCATAACAATTCATCAATTTTTTTTGATACATTATCGAATCCAATAATTCCTTTATTTGGTCATATTCGAATTTGTTCTCTAGAGTTATGATGATTGATCGCTTGAGTATCTTGCATCCTGAAAGACCAATCTTTACTGTTGATGGCAAAAGCCACGGTTTATTACCTTCTCCAACCGCTTCACTATCCTGTAATCCATTATTCTCAATAGGAGATGTTTTCACATATCGATTCTTCATATCAATTGCTAGCATGATATCACCATATAAATATATCGATTATTGCTAGCATGCTAGCGTTTATGATCATAATTTAACCGAAATATAATATTAATCTAAAAAGAGGGTATTAATATTTAGTTTAGGAATAGCTTATGTACATTTTCCTTGGTAACATGTAGTTTATACACCTCCTCTTTTTTTAGAATAAAGATCTGGTCATGTATTTCAAATAGTTCTATCAGGTCCTGTGTATTGGACTCAAGTAAAACATCTGTCTTGTATGTACAGTACATAAATCCAGCTATCCTATCATCATTATATGCTTTTTCAATGGTCAGTGCCTGTGTTAATGAATTGTGTCCAATATCGTTTATTAGAAAATCCATACAGCACATAGGCTCTGTTCAGTTAAGAAAAACCTATAGTTTGAAGACGTCTTATTTCATATGTGTTTACCAGAAATAAAACGCCTCCAGAATACGTCTATCGGGGCTTGTATTTGTATTTTTCAGGGCTATCTCTTAGGAGAACATCTGAAAGATTATCATACTGTATCAAACGAAATCATGTCACTATCTGGAACTGGATTCAAAAGTACCAACCTAAGATTATCAAGACAAAACAAAGACGGATATGTGAATTCATTGTAGATGAAACATTGCTTAAGGTAGGTTCAGAATACACATGGTTATGGGTTGCAATAGATGCAAAAAGTAAGGAAATTCTCGCACTATCTATCTCTAAAGAGAGAAACATGTTTGTTGCCGAACGGTTTCTGTTAAACATAATCAGAGACTATGGAAAGCATCCAGTTTCAACAGACGGTGGTGGTACCTGGTACCCCATGGCTTGTCAATTCCTTAAATTAGAACACCATCTCCATTCCTCCTATGAAAAAAGTTTGATTGAAAGAACAATACAATACATAAAGGATAGGACAGAGAATTTTGATGATTACTTTCCCTGCAGAATAAAGAACTGCAACCTAAAACATGTAAAAAACTGGTTGAACCTGTTTGTCGACTATCATAATAAGGAATTAAAACCTGTTAACTGAACAGAGCCG
>NZ_JBLNIG010000010.1:0-4975 GCF_047711275.1 Candidatus Nitrosocosmicus sp. FF01
GTTTATGTCATATATATTGCTAGCATGCTAGCAATATATAAATGGATCAAATAATGCTATCTTGCTAGCAATACGTATAAATATTCTGTAAACCTATTCTCATTGTGACTCGCACCCTTGAAATCAGAGGATTCAATGATAAAGTCCATGAGAAATTGGGTAATTTGGCAACCCAGAAAGGCATTTCCATAAACTCAATAGTAAGGGATGCTGTAGACAAATGGTTAGAACAGCAGCAATCAGAGGAATCAGGAAACACCATCTTATAATTTATTCAGAAGAAGAATCTATGATCAAATTATTAAAATCGATGGATAAATTCGCAAAGGATAATAACTTGTACAGATGTTTTTGTGGACCTTCAGATTCTCAGGCAACCAAATTGCTTCATAAATTAGAGTGGTACAATGGTAACATAGAACCTTATCTTTGTTCCAATGATAATCATCGCATAAAACAAAAAAACACGTCTCCAACTCAGAATGAGAAAGATGTCACGAATTACTGTAGTAAGGTAATGGAAAATATTGCGAATAATGCGGATAGCAAACCTATGTGCTGGCTCTGTTCAGTTAACAGGTTTTAATTCCTTATTATGATAGTCGACAAACAGGTTCAACCAGTTTTTTACATGTTTTAGGTTGCAGTTCTTTATTCTGCAGGGAAAGTAATCATCAAAATTCTCTGTCCTATCCTTTATGTATTGTATTGTTCTTTCAATCAAACTTTTTTCATAGGAGGAATGGAGATGGTGTTCTAATTTAAGGAATTGACAAGCCATGGGGTACCAAGTACCACCACCGTCTGTTGAAACTGGATGCTTTCCATAGTCTCTGATTATGTTTAACAGAAACCGTTCGGCAACAAACATGTTTCTCTCTTTAGAGATAGATAGTGCGAGAATTTCCTTACTTTTTGCATCTATTGCAACCCATAACCATGTGTATTCTGAACCTACCTTAAGCAATGTTTCATCTACAATGAATTCACATATCCGTCTTTGTTTTGTCTTGATAATCTTAGGTTGGTACTTTTGAATCCAGTTCCAGATAGTGACATGATTTCGTTTGATACAGTATGATAATCTTTCAGATGTTCTCCTAAGAGATAGCCCTGAAAAATACAAATACAAGCCCCGATAGACGTATTCTGGAGGCGTTTTATTTCTGGTAAACACATATGAAATAAGACGTCTTCAAGCTATAGGTTTTTCTTAACTGAACAGAGCCCATCAAGCATTTTAATATCAGTCAGTTTATGGGGGCCATTTAATTGACAGTTCACTTAAAAATACATATAATCATCAGTTTCGCTACTCTTTCAAGTAACAACAATAACCTAAATTAAAGCGTAATTCAAGTGAACATATAATAAAAAGACCTTATTCATTAGGCCTATGTCTGAATTTGACAGGTCCTATAAGTTTCATTTTTGGCAGATGGAAAAGTCAAATACTTTATACAGGCGCCAAGAGTGGCATATTCGACTACCTTACAACAAATCCCGTAGATATACACCATATTGCACAGGATTTAAATCTCAACGAGATTATGGCATATCGTATTCTCAGAGCAATATCGACTTTAGGCTATGCAAAAGAAGAAAATGATGGTCGCAGATTCTCTATAACATCATTGGGAGAAATACTGAAAAAAGATCATCCTCAAACCCTCCAAGGAGTTTTACTTTTAGAAGAGGGACCAGAACATTATCAAATTTGGAAACATTTACCTAGAATGATTAAGGACGGACAGCAGAATGCTTTTTCTTCGGAATATGGCATGGATCTTTTTGAGTATGCAAGTAAGAACTCAGAGTATTCAAAAATTTTCAACGATGCAATGAGCAGTTATTCGGCGATGCATACTACCATGGTATTAGAAGCACTAAACAATTACGACTTTACTAACATATCTTCCCTTTGTGAAATTGGAGGTGGCCAGGGACATCTTTCAAGCCACCTTCATTCAAAATATGATCATCTCAATGGAACAATATTGGAATTGGAGCCAGTCGTAAGGAATCAAGAAAACTCCTGGCCCAGTAAAATGGGTTTGCAGGATCGTTGTAAATATATCAAAGGCAATATGTTTGATCAGGTCCCTTCAGCAGATCTTTACATGATGAAAATGATTCTACATGATTGGAGCGATAAAGAGTGCATTCAAATACTTGTAAATATTCATAAAGCTGCACCCGACAAAGCCAGAATATTTATTGTTGAACACATAGTGCCAGAACCTAGCCAGCCACACTTTTTCGAAATTGTTCGATATACATATGATGTGCGCTACTACCGGTAGAGAAAGGACAATAGCAGAATACAAGACCCTGTTAAGTCAATCGGGATGGAAATATCTTCAAACTCATTACCCTAATTCTAAAATGATTGGTGTTATCGAAGCAGTAAAAAATGGATAACTCTAAACCATTTTCATCAATTATTTTATCGGTGTTGACATTTATTTTTTTAACATATTAACCAAGGTGGAATTTGAGAATCTAATTAAACATGTGCAAATATTTTTATTCTCTATTGATGTATAACAATACGTTCATTACAATACCAATTCTTAATGGTATCTAATCTTAGCCATTGTTGCCAGTTTATGGCTATAAACATAACACAAATATAATAATCCAATAATATCAAGATGTCAGATATGAAATTTCAACGCAGAAGCTATAATGTCTTATTGATACTCGTTATTGGATTTGTAATCTCGTTTTCCATGGCAGTTGCGAATTCGCTCTACATACGAGCTTTTGACGACGCAAACTTTACTAATTCTTTGAATTTGGGAAAACCATTTGTTGTAGAAATTTATCAGTCATCAGGAGGAAAACCGGAATCTACAGATTATGGTATTTATTCAGATTTTGCTGGCAAAGGAATTCTTAACGGTACGATAGATATTGCTGTAGAGGGAAATTATTCGGAAATCCTTAGAAACAATGACACATCCTACATACAAGGAAATACAAAGTTTTCTACAAAAGACAATGGTACAGCGTCATTTAGTTTTCAAGCGTCGTAACCACCTTCTAATGGGATCAAAGTTGCCCTTCTCTATGTGCATCTATCGTCACTCTCCATGTCTTTGCGCATCTTTGAAGCAATTATCGCTGAGACCAAATTTCCGAGAGTATAAGTTGGGAAATATCCAAAAAAGGACCCACTGCTCCAATGTGTATCCTGAAGGACACCCAATGAATCCATTGTAGGTCTTACACCGAGTAACTGTTGCCCATTCTATCGTTCCAAAATTCAGGAATTTCAGAGACATTAAGATTACCCTCAAATATTTTCTTCTCTATTTCATATCGAATCGCTATATGTAAATTGTAGGTTACTTCATCAGCATCAACTCGAATATAATCAGCCTTGACGTTATTGAAATAAAGGTACAGTTCATCATCTGTAGTTTGACTAGCAAAATTCACTTGCTTTCTAATTAAGGGTGATATCAATTTTATAAAAGGTAAACTTCTACCCACAATATTTTCCCAGAACCTTGATTGAGATTCATGGAGTCCAAGTGAAGACCCACCTTCGATTGGAGTAAGAGATAATGATCGATCACATTGAAGATTATACAAAGCATGACCTCCCTCATCGATGGTACTGAATCTCGACTTTTTGAAATCGATTCCTTCATAACGAGTAGTTATTCTGACGTCGTTGAGCCCCATGGTCTCAGTGAAAGGATGAGTAGAAGTATCCATTCTAAATCGTCTCTTGTCGTACTGTAGAGAATCCAAGATATCATGATTAGACTTTATGCACCTTTTTTGAAATCATACTTTAATCTCCCAAGATTATTCTCTTTGCAAAAAGGACTGTTTGAATCCACGAGTTTTTTCAAAGAGCTTTTGAATACGAGGTGTCAATACACCAAATATCCTATCCAGATCATCTACAGTGAGCTGCTCTTCGAATGTATCCAAAAGAGCATCGTAAGGATGATTATCATACCCCCATTTTGCTGCGATTTCTTTCTTTATTTCTATCATTTTCTGCAAATGGGGTTCAAACATCTTAAAATCAGATTTTGCCCTTGCTTCTCTCCAGGCCATGTTTCCCCTTATTCTTACTAATGATTCTGCCTCAGTCAATTCTTTGGGTATCTTGATCTGTTTAGTTATTTCCTTGTCTAGTACTCTTAGTATGCCCTTTTCAAGATCACCCAGGTTATCTAGTTTCTTTGCTGATTCAACAAGGCCTGTAAATTCTTTGTTTAGCAGTAGATCTTTATGCAACATATGAAGCTGAGAATCGGCCACTCCCCGTTCTTCTGTTCCTTCCTTAGGCATAAAAGTCTCAAAGTCCCAACCCATAAGGGAAACGGCATGTTTTATCGACCACATCGGTTTATAAGCATCGAGGATCTGATTCATGACTGGATTCTCGCATCTCATTTTTTTATACCTTTGATGGACTCAATCTTATCAGTCACTTAATCCTTTGCTAGTGTGCGGAGAGTAATTAAACAATATTTCTACGACTATGCGAAATACGAATCAATAATCATAATTTAGAATGCCCAAATCCATTATTTTGATTTGATCTTTGTTTGCATTAGAGAGCAATAAAATGGATGGGGATAGTTAAAAAGAATCAATTTACATGCCTATTCAAACAAGATATCAGAACCTCTCCATTGTCACATTCGAATGTCAGTACCTTTGGACGAGGCTTTAACTTGATAAATTGCGATCATATTATCGAAAATGTCTAGATGACCAGTAGAATTTTTTTTGAAAAATACAATACAATACCAGCGGAGCTTCTTGGATCATCAGGTCTTACTCCATTAAGGTCAATCATGACGGTAGTTGCTTTGCCGGGTTTCATATTGCCACTACTATTATAGTTATTGGTTGTAATGATGCTTTGTCCATTAACGATAGTAATACCTCCATGGTGATGAACTAAAAATAAGTTACTGCTCTCTGTGCCATTAATTGTTATATT
>NZ_JBLNIG010000011.1:0-1481 GCF_047711275.1 Candidatus Nitrosocosmicus sp. FF01
TTCCTATTCAAACAGTCTAGACGGCTCTGTTCAGTTAACAGGTTTTAATTCCTTATTATGATAGTCGACAAACGGGTTCAACCAGTTTTTTACATGTTTTAGGTTGCAGTTCTTTATTCTGCAGGGAAAGTAATCATCAAAATTCTCTGTCCTATCCTTTATGTATTGTATTGTTCTTTCAATCAAACTTTTTTCATAGGAGGAATGGAGATGGTGTTCTAATTTAAGGAATTGACAAGCCATGGGGTACCAAGTACCACCACCGTCTGTTGAAACTGGATGCTTTCCATAGTCTCTGATTATGTTTAACAGAAACCGTTCGGCAACAAACATGTTTCTCTCTTTAGAGATAGATAGTGCGAGAATTTCCTTACTTTTTGCATCTATTGCAACCCATAACCATGTGTATTCTGAACCTACCTTAAGCAATGTTTCATCTACAATGAATTCACATATTCGTCTTTGTTTTGTCTTGATAATCTTAGGTTGGTACTTTTGAATCCAGTTCCAGATAGTGACATGATTTCGTTTGATACAGTATGATAATCTTTCAGATGTTCTCATAAGAGATAGCCCTGAAAAATACAAATACAAGCCCCGATAGACGTATTCTGGAGGCGTTTTATTTCTGGTAAACACATATGAAATAAGACGTCTTCAAGCTATAGGTTTTTCTTAACTGAACAGAGCCGTCTAGACCTATTTGCATGATCAAATAGCAGAAAGCGCCTATCTTATAATTCCCCAATCTCTTAATTTGTGCTTAGCGTATTCGATTAAATTTTTGCAATTCGCAGGATCCTTTATATCTCACGTATAAAAATCCGGCATACTTTTATGGGACGGATTCGATCATAGTAAGATCAGTGTGAGATAGGATGAATTCTTATTATAATAAAGATGTGGATGCTGGATATATCAAATTCACAGATAATAAAATAGTAAAAACTGAACCTATAAGCAAAAATTTCTATGTTGACTTGGATAAAGATGGCATGCCTGTCGGAGTAGAGATTTTAGGCATGAAAAATAATGTCTGACATATTGTCATGAGTAGCCATATAGAGGGTTTGCTTGTCCGAATTACTTATTAATTGCCACTCCCGGCTACTGCCTTTTTGTGTTCAATACACGAAAAATTGATACACAAATAAAAGATTGTATTGGAATAGATGGCAATACAACATGAGCAACAATCCTTCCACCTTATTCCATAGAACGTGGTCTCAAATTGGTGCTGGCTAACGGAATATGAGGTTGATTATTATATTTACATTATACTATAACTATAAAATATATGGTAATACGGTTACGAAAAATTTACATTTTTAGATTTATCCTCGTCTATCAAGAATTTAGATAATTTTAATTCAAGATCTTGACAGAATGTATTTTTCTAACTGATTACCCTCAGATATGTGACTATTTCCATCGGGCCCCTATACCCTACGGGACTTATTCCCACCGAACCCGCATATCAT